>OZ244044.1:0-1990023 GCA_965215275.1 Thermodesulfobacteriota bacterium | reverse complement strand
ATATAGCTGCGCTTGGAGTGGGCGCTTTGCTGTGTCTAAGATGGCCTAACAATTTCTACTGTTGTAGATTGTAAAATTACCTCTCTTTACAGATCCCAGTCTAAGATGGCCTAACAATTTCTACTGTTGTAGATCTACACTCATTTTGCTACCTCCTCAATTATGTCTAAGATGGCCTAACAATTTCTACTGTTGTAGATCTCTTAAATCCTTACCTTCTGACTTATCCGTCTAAGATGGCCTAACAATTTCTACTGTTGTAGATTTGGAATATGTATTTGAAAGTACAGATGGAAGTCTAAGATGGCCTAACAATTTCTACTGTTGTAGATTTGTTATCTATTATCCATATCCAATAATGTCTAAGATGGCCTAACAATTTCTACTGTTGTAGATATGGACGCTTTTCTATACATAATTTGAAGTCTAAGATGGCCTAACAATTTCTACTGTTGTAGATTACTAAATGCTTAAGATTCTGTATCTGGTCTAAGATGGCCTAACAATTTCTACTGTTGTAGATGAAAGAAAGCCTTTGTACTCTTTTACAAGTCTAAGATGGCCTAACAATTTCTACTGTTGTAGATCAATAATGAATTTCCCACAACTTCATATCTGTCTAAGATGGCCTAACAATTTCTACTGTTGTAGATAGTCTCGCAGACCTTTTTATAATTCCTTGAGTCTAAGATGGCCTAACAATTTCTACTGTTGTAGATTGTATTTCGCTTATACTCCGCCTTTGAGTCTAAGATGGCCTAACAATTTCTACTGTTGTAGATCAATAATGAATTTCCCACAACTTCATATCTGTCTAAGATGGCCTAACAATTTCTACTGTTGTAGATTAGATAATGCAGATAGTCCTAATTTTAGTCTAAGATGGCCTAACAATTTCTACTGTTGTAGATAGTCTCGCAGACCTTTTTATAATTCCTTGAGTCTAAGATGGCCTAACAATTTCTACTGTTGTAGATCCTGTTTTATCAGCATAATAGGCTTGTTTTGTCTAAGATGGCCTAACAATTTCTACTGTTGTAGATAGTTGATTGCAGGGTATAACTATGGCAGTCTAAGATGGCCTAACAATTTCTACTGTTGTAGATAGATAGAATAGTCACTTAATACAGTTATAAAGTCTAAGATGGCCTAACAATTTCTACTGTTGTAGATGCTTTAGCTGCCTTAACTGCTTCAGCCTTTGTCTAAGATGGCCTAACAATTTCTACTGTTGTAGATTTCTGTATTATATGTAGTAACTTAATTATGTCTAAGATGGCCTAACAATTTCTACTGTTGTAGATATGCATTTGAATTCATATATAATTTCATGTCTAAGATGGCCTAACAATTTCTACTGTTGTAGATATGATGGTCGCACTGATACAGCTATTAAGTCTAAGATGGCCTAACAATTTCTACTGTTGTAGATATAATCTGGACGAGATAAGCGTAAACGTCTAAGATGGCCTAACAATTTCTACTGTTGTAGATGCTACCTTTTTTAAGCATGATACCCCACGTCTAAGATGGCCTAACAATTTCTACTGTTGTAGATACGGCCATCTCTTAGACTGACTTCTACATACTTTTACTTCTTATAATTGACAATGGTTATCTTTGTTGTTACCTTTTAATTAAGCAGGTGAAAAATGTTTGGTTCTTTTGGCATAGTAGAATTAATAATAATTTTAGTAATCCTTCTCTTAATCTTTGGTCCCAGCAGATTAGGTGAGATCGGTTCTTCTCTCGGCAAAGGTATTAAGGGATTCAGAAGATCACTGAAGGACGATGAAACAGAATCCTCACCCGAACGTGAAGACAGTGAAAAAACAACTGAAACCAAACTCGAAGGTTTCTCAGCCCCTAAAAAATCTGACGATTAGGACAATTAATAAACAAGATAAATTCAGGCACGGCTATTTAGGTTTTTCAGCTAACTCTACCAACACACCATTCATAGAGGATGGATGAATAAAAGCAACCTTAACGTTGTATGCCCCTACCCTCGGTTTCTCGTCTATAAGTTTTACGCCCTTGCTCTTCAGTTCATCCAGCCTGGCTTCCAGATCATCAACATAAAAACATATATGGTGGATACCCTCCCCTCTTTTATTCAAAAAATTAGTTATCGGAGAGTCTTCTTTCAGTGGTTCAATGAGTTCAATTGCAGTGCCATCGCCTCTTGCAGGTTGAAGCATTACGGCACGAACACCTTGTTCAGGTATCTCTTCTTTATGGGTAATTCTTAAACCAATGGCGTCTTTAAACACTTTTTCTGCACGGCCAATGTCCCTTACCGCTATGGCTATATGATAAAGGCTTCCATCTTCATACGAGTTCATGTTTACACCATTATAGTTAACAATTTTCTTCGACTTTGGGATTTTTCCCAATTTTTAAATCAAGGTCTTATCTTTCTCCCAGAATACAGAAAACATCTGTAGAAAGAAAAACCATTACTGATAGCCATATAAAATATTTTTTCATTACTTCCTCTGATCTAAGTAGCTTTGACCCTGTTTTTACCCTTTATCCTGCTTTTTATTCTGGTATTTTTGAACTTGCAGATTGTAACCATTTTTCAGACAGTTATTAATGGCAAAATCAATATCAATATTCGCCTTGCTCTCCATATCCGACAGATTGTCCCTTTCCGGTCCAAATATATAATTGATCACATTCTCGCTGGCTTCAATCGTAATACTGCTTAATCTTGATCTACCCAGGGATGACTCTATCCTTCTGATAATTTCATAGCTTATTGTCTGGACTGATTTGACCTTACCGGTACCATTGCAGTTCATGCAGCTACCGGCAAGGGTATTAAGTATGCTTTCCCTTGTTCTCTGACGAGTTAACTGAACAACTGAAAACTCGGACATATACTGAACTGCCAACCTTGCTTTATCTTTGCTCAATGCAAGTCTAAAGGCCTCGTATAAATCGTTTTGCGACTTTTTCTTTTTCATGTTGATGAAATCGATCACGATAATTCCCACCAGGTTCCTGAGCCTGATCTGTCTTGCCGCTTCCTTCGCCGCCTCCGTGTTCAGCTTAACAAGGCTTCTTTCCTGGTCCGGACAACTCGTGTACTTACCTGTATTAACGTCAATTACGGTTAGTCCTTCGGTCTCTTCTATTATCAGAAAACCTCCTGATTTCAATGTGACCTTCTTTTTGTATATGTTTTCAATCTCGCTCTCTATCCTGTATTTTTCAAAAAGCGGAATATTTCCCTTATGCAAAACGACTTTTGTTTTCTTCCCATGATGGTTACTGGCAAGGTAAGTCTTTATCAAGGTCTCGGTCTCCGTCGAGTCAACCACTACCCTGTTCGTGTCCCTGTTTACTAAATCCCTTGCGGTCCTGATGATCAAGTCCGGGGTTTTATATAAAAGGGCTGGTTTCTTTCTGTTTTTGTATGACCTCAGCATTCCCTTCCATATACTTGTGAGATCTTTTATCTCTTTAGCTATTATATCTTCGGAAACCCCTTCCGAAAATGTACGCATAACAAAACCAATGTTTTTCTGCTTATGAGCCTGCATAATTTTAACAAGCCTGTCCCTTTCCCTTTCATCGGTTATTTTATTGGAAACCCCAAGAACGTTGACGGCTACTATCAATATCAGGAATTTCCCCGGAATTGAAATATATGAAGTCAGCTTTGGTCCCTTTGTACCGACGGGCTGTTTTATAACCTGAACAATAACGCTCTGTCCTTCCGTAAGTTCCTGATAATCAATACTACCTACAGTCTGCATCTTGGAGTTCTCATCTTCGTTAATGTATTCTCCAAAATATTTCACTGGAATATCCTCAAGGGAAATAAAACCCGACCTTCCACATCCGATATCAATAAAAGCCGACTTCATACTATGGACGACCTTTTTGACCTTGCCTTTGTAAACATTGCCTGTGGTCTGCGGGTTAATACCTTGCTCAACGTGTATCTCAGCAAGGACCTTGTCTTCAATTAAAGCAACCCTTGTTTCACTGAAAGTTCTGTTTATTAATATCTGATTTGCCATAATTAAATAAAAAGTCCGGTCAATTGACCTTATAATCATCAATATTTGACATAATGTACAGAATTTGTATTGGTAAAAGTCAAGTATGTAATGGCATCTGAAGCATTTCAAACACTTAATATAATTCAAAAACAGTAAAAGGGGAAATGGGAAAAATCAAAACCCTACCTGTAATGCTTATGTTAACTACTTTCTGCCCGGTAAACAGAGACCTGCCATTGCCGAAAGATGGTACGAGAACGTACGTCATTAAACTAAGTTTCCAGTAATTATATTGTATAAGTTAGTTTTTACTCTTTTTGACCATATTTCTGTATCTTGAGCAGATAATGTAATCAGGGATGATTATGACACTGGGATAAAGTTCCAGGATTGGAATAATTTTCGTGTAAGGACCAATATACTTGGTAAAACGTATTGTAATACCTCTTTTCTGGAAGTTCAATATATTTCCAAGGATAGTCTTAATGGATGACTGCCAAATTTTTTATTTTTATGCTCTCTTGACAGCCAAAGTATATTTTTATCGGGTTTTAATGACCGATGATATAAACAACACTGCTGGAAGTCCTTTACAACATGAAGGAACAGAAGTCAGGCTGGTAATGGATTGAGGGAGAAGGTATTTCTATTGCCTTATTGGTTAAAACCATATTAAAAAACACTTTGAGTGGGCGTAGATACTAAAGTATTTAATTAGTTTTTTGTATAAGTTAACAACTTTATTCTTAATGAATTAGGTAATAAAACCAAAGCCTGTAGATATATTTTTACTGACTGGAAAAAACGAAAGGTTACTTTATTATTAATAAAGCATAGAGTTTTCCTAATGAATCTACAGCGTCAACTATTTTAATCAAAAAATAATACCTTGGTTCAAATATAATGGATTTAGGAACTGACCCAAGATTATAAAGTGCTTTTTTAATCTCCTTAAACGATTGTCTGAACTTTACTGAAATGCTTTTTTTTGTTTTTATATTTTCTATTGCGGTCAATGAATAACCTTTCCAAAAATATCTATTGATTAACCATATTATATTTATTCTAGATTTGTGAATATGGTGTTTTATTCTCATCTTCGGGTCGTATATGAATTCATATCCTTTATTTTTTATTCTCTCAGCAGTAAAACTTTCTTCTCCTGATATCAGCTTATTTTTTACTCTTCCTAATTTTGTATTAAATCCACCACATTCTATTAAAAGACTTTTTTTCCATACCATGTTTACGCCAAAAACATAACCGTAACCAATAACAGTCCTTTTGTCAGGGTGATATATTGAGTAAGGCATAGTAAATCTATCTAAAAGCCACCTTGGTCGTGGGATTTCCCATATAGGGAATATCGCACCTGTTATTCCTGCAAATTTCTCATTCTGGTCTTTTATCCCTTTTGCCATGTTTTCAAGCCAGTCAGGGTAGGCAATCCCATCATCATCAATATATGCTATATATTCAAATGTTGCGTTCCGAAGACCCGTATTCCGACAATGTGAAAGCCCCTGGTTTGGTTCATGTAAATACCTTACCTTTACTCTTGAGTGACTGTAATTGTTTAAAACAAACTCTTTTGTTCCATCGGTAGAGTTGTTATCAACTATAATCAGTTCATACAGGTCAGGGGCAAAGGCTTGGTTGACAATACTGTCCATTGCCTTCTTTAAATAACTTCTTCTGTTATAGGTGCAGATTACTACTGTTATCATAAGAAGTAAATTAGGGAACTATGGGGAAATTATATACAATAGTGACGAAGCCTGGAGCATTTCCTGTTTTTTGAACGTTCAGTAATGTGTTTCTTTACATCCTTCTTTTTAACGTTGACAGGTTGGAGTATAGCTTTTGCTGACTTTTGCGGAGTTGTATCAATAGAAAACGAATCCTCTTTCTCTTCTTCTGTTGGTTCATAACTCCCTGGTAAGATCTCTATTGTTTTTTTCCTGTTCGTCATTGCAAGTTTCTTTGTTTTTTGGTCTGTTTTTTATCGTATAACGTTATTCATCTTACCTTGTCAGTCCTTTATAAGGCAAGGTCTTTCCATACATTGCCCTTGCTGTTGTTCCCATCTGATCTTCCGTATCCAGTCTTCTTATATTATGCCTGCCCGAAAACTCATTTACATAACGATTTAAATGCTTTTTACTCATTCTGTGGAACGTCCCGGTATATCCTCTTTTTAACATTGCCCAGAATGATCCCGCTCCGTTTACATGTGCCTGCTCTTTAACGTACTCTCTTACACTATGATTCACGCTCTCATGCTCATAAGGCAACCCTGTATAGCTTTTATGATCATCGGTATATGTTTTTACTCCACTACCTACGTTCTTTACTATAAAACCCTGTATTTCCTCTTTACTACGTTCAGAAACCGGTTGTGCTATTACTCTGTTTGTCTCTCTGTTCTTCATTCCTGCAACAATGGACTTCCCTCCAGGCCCTCGTGTATGACTACGCCTGTCGTTATGCTTGTTTCTCTCTTTTCCACCTGTAAACGTCTCATCTGCCTCCACTGAACCTGTAAACACTTGCAGTTCTTCTCTGTTCCATGCCTCTCTGATCCGATGCGATAAATGCCATGCTGATCTCTGCGTAATGTCCAGATCTCTATGCAGTTTCATACTTGATACTCCCTTTAATGACGTGGCAAATAGATATATTGCCACTGCCCAAGCCTGATACTTGATATCAGAAGACTGCATAACGGTCCTGCTCCTTACACTGAACCATTTTGAACATCCTTTTTCCCTGCACCTGTACGGCATCGTCTTATGACCAGTCCCTGTCTGAACGTTTCTTGTCCCACAATACGGACATACGGGTTCCTTTCCCCACCTCCGTTTTACAAACCACTCCTCTGCAGCAGCATCGTCAGGGAATTTCCTGAATAACTCAACTAACGATATCCCTTTCCTGTATGATTTCCCAGGTGCTTTCTTTGACATATAACTTCCTCCAATTATTTAACTTTCTTACCTGTAATACTGACAGATCTATAGCTTTGTCAACTGTTTATTTGGAGACTTCGTCACTATTGTATATAATTCCCATAAAATTTATAAAAATAGCTTTATACAACACATACCAGCAACCATAGAGGAGTTATCAATAGCTCTTTTACAACCTGATTATAACAGAATTCAAGAGTTAAAAAACAAAGATAAATAATATATTGTTTACTAAAGTTATGTTATTCCCAAACTTTATGATAACTTGAAAATACAGAATGAAAATAATTAAAGCATTGTACAAAATATTACGAGGGGGGGGGTATTCTCAAGCCAAAAAGAGTGAGAAAAAGTCTTTTACAATAACAAAATATGCTTCTCGTCCAACATTCATATTCATTTCTCACAAACATAAATTCATCTATTATACAATCCCTAAAGTTGCATCTACAACTATCATATCCTTTATTATTACAATAGACGAAATTAAGATTACATTAGATGAAATTAAGCAAAACCCCTCCCTTCACAGAACGATTATGCCCAGAATATTTCGACCTGAACACAGGTCCGCTAGATATAAAGATTATTTCCACTTCACGTTTGTTAGAAATCCGTATGACAGACTGCTTTCCTGTTACATAAACAAAGTTTATAAACCGGCATTGTCTAACCGTGAAGATAGAAACTTTGTAAAAGGATATGGGAATTTGGTAGGCTTCAAGAAAATGTCTTTCAGTGATTTTGTACACTTCGTAACCCAAATACCAGACGAGCATTGTGACCCTCACTTTTCACCCCAGCATCGTTTGCTGGACCTGGAGACGCTGGATTTCATCGGACGCCTTGAGAACTTCGAACAGGACTTTTCCTATGTAAAAGAACGGATTTCGCTATCTGATGATATTAAGCCAGAAACACTAAATGCAAGCAAACACGACCCCTACCAGAACTATTACGATGACGAACTGCGCAAAATGGTTGCTAAAAAATATGCACTGGATCTGGAAATATTCAATTATGATTTCTAAACATTATCGTGTTCAAGTCTTTCAGTATCCGCCAGCCATGTCCAGATAAAAGAACTATAAAGATTGCTTGATGAAACTATATGAATCCCTCATGATTTAATATGGCAGCAAGGTAACAGTCCAACTCGGGTCTCACACAAAAACTTTCAGATAATTTAAGGGAACAATATAGTTAAGTACCGGAAATGAGTAAATTTATCAATTAAAAGATGTTAAAAGAGTATATAAGATAAAGAAATATGCAGGAGAGGAAAGAGTATGGTACGAGAGAAAAAAGTTAGTTTGTATGATTTTTTAAGAAGTTTCCAGACGAGGTATCAGCAAGAGAGTGGTTTGAAAGGACATTATGGGGAAAAGGAGGAGAGAACAGACACTGTCCCCGTTGTGGAAGCGTAAGGACATCAAGATCAAAACATCCGACAATGCGATACAGATGTAAAGATTGTGATAAGCATTTCAGTATAAGAACCAACACACTATTATCCGAGAGCAGGATATCCCTTCATAAATGGCTAATGGCAATTTACTTGCTGAATACTGATCTGAAAGGAGTATCGAGTTGTAAACTGGGGAGGGATATAGGAGTAACGCAAACGACAGCCTGGTATTTAGGACACAGAATAAGAAAGGCGTTTGAAGAGCAGTCTGAAGATCCTTTACTGTCTCCAGCAGAGATGGAAGAGACCCGTGTTGGTGGACTGGAAAGGAACAAACATGCAAGTAAGAAGGCAAAGGGGACACAGGGTAGAAGCACTAAGACTAAATCTGCGGTAGTAGGTATTAAGTCAAGGGTAGATAAGAAAGTAAAAGCAAAGGTAACAGAAACTGTAAAAAGAGAAGAGTTACAAAGTATGATAAAAGAAACAGTTAGAGATGGATCAACGATCTATACAGATGAGAATTTGGGATATAGCGGGTTGAATAAGAAGGGATATAAGCACGAGAGGGTAAATCATAGTGCAGGAGAGTATATAAAAGGTCAAGCCCATACCAACGGGATGGAAAGTTTCTGGTCTATGCTTAAAAGAGGGTTCATGGGAATGTATCACAAGATGAGTAAGAAGCACTTACAAAGATATGTAGATGAATATGCAGGCAGACATAATATCCGACCATTACCAACAATGGATCAGATTGAAAAAGTAATAAAAGGATTGTCAGGAAAGCGTCTAAAATACAAAGAACTGATAAGTTAAAATGGCAAGATCAGCAGGTAAAAAACAAAAGATAATTCCTCATATACCAGGGACTTTAGAGGAAATAACAAGAGCAGTTTTATCTCTTGATCCTCAATTTATTCAGAAACAGAAACAAAAAAATATCAATGAAAAAACAAAAAGTAAAAAATCTAATAAATCTGAATAGTTATATTATCTTCGGTACTTAACTATATAATCCCCTTATAGAAAGGCTACACTGCTGAAAAACATATAATTTCCAATACATATAGAGATAAGGAGTTGGGATTATCTGCTGCAGGACTATATGCCCAACTTCCACCCAGGTTTAAGTTTAACTCTGTATCCTCTTAAAAAATCCTCCGTCCTTATTCTCCTCCCTCCTTCAATTTGAACCTCTAATAGGTTCAATGATTTTTCTCCAGTGCCAATCCTTAAAGTTCCGGGATTAGACCGTAGTACCTCTCCCGGCTTGCCGCTGTCGTTGCTTACGGATGCTTTGAATATTTTCAAAGTTTTATTATTTAGATTTGTAAAAGATCCAGGCCAAGACTGCGTTCCTCTAATTAAATTATTGATTTCTTCAGCTTTTTTCTCCCAATTGATATTGCCCATATCCTTTTTAATTATTGGTGCATAGGTAGCGTCGGCGTCGTTTTGTCTTGTAGGCGTTAGTTCATTTTGTTCTAATCTGTCTATTGTTTCCATCAACAGGGTTGCTCCATACTCTGCTAATTTTTGACTTAACTCTATTGATGTTTCCTCTTCCTTTATTTCAACTTTTTCTCTTGCAAGTATATCTCCTGTGTCCATACCTTCGTCCATAAGTATTATAGTGACGCCCGTTTTCTTTTCTCCGTTTATTATTGCCCAGTTTATAGGTGCTGCACCTCTGTATTTTGGCAATAGGGACGCGTGTACATTAATACAGCCATATCTGGGGAGTTTCAGTATATCAAGCGGTAGTATTTTTCCGTATGCAGTTACACATATCAGGTCGGGATTAATGTTGCTGATCTGTCTGTAAAATTCATCCGTTTTTATTTTTTCAGGCTGCAGGAGTGGAATTGCCATTTCTTTGGCCAAGGACTTTACCGGCGAAAATGTAATTTTTCTACCTCTTCCCTTAGGTTTATCAGGTTGACATACAATACCAACAATTTCGTTCCGTGAGTTTATCAGTTTCTTCAAGCACGGTACTGCAAATTCTGGAGTTCCCATGAAAATTATCTTCATAATTAGTGTAGTCTGAACAAATTAAGTATTATGGTTATGATAAATCGTTGGTCTTGCCTGTCAAATATTACTTTAGTGCTTAATTTATAGGCATTCTTTGGTGAGTTTGTCTTTCTCGGTTTTAGATTTATAAAAATTCTGCTTTATTTTCAATATGTTACACCTGTTTTACTATTTTGTTTATCGATTTGGCATCCAAGTTGCAATTAATAACTGCATAAATTCAAGCAGTGGAGGATTATAAGAGATGAAAAGTTTTATTTTATCAGTTCCAAAATCACCTTATATGCGCTTATTGCTCATTCCAGTTATAACCTACTTTTTTCTTATAGGGGTGAAGGTTTATGCGCAAGAGGATGGACCAACAACAGAACATGCGTTGTTTGTTGCAAATAACGTGTGGATGCTCGTCGCAACTTTTCTGGTGTTTATTATGCACCTTGGATTTGCAACTTTAGAATCAGGTCTTACAAGATCCAAGAACACAATAAATATCCTGTTTAAAAACACGTTTATTATCTCAATGGGGATTATTATGTACGCAATCTGCGGATTTAACCTTATGTACCCCGGGGATTTTTCAATTGGGCAGTTTTTTGGATTTGCAGGACCTTGGATATCCGCACCACTTGGCGCGGATGGACTTATTGCTTATGCAGATGGTGGATATACTTACTGGACGGACTTTATATTTCAAGCAATGTTTGCCGCAACTGCCGCGACCATAGTATCTGGTGCGGTTGCAGAAAGGGTAAAGCTTAGCAGTTTTCTAATCTTTGCAACGGTCTTTGTGGCCCTCGTTTACCCGATTGCAGGTTCATGGAAGTGGGGTGGGGGTTGGTTGAACCAAATGGGTTTTTATGATTTTGCAGGTTCAACCCTTGTGCATAGCGTAGGTGGATGGGCAGCCTTGGTATGTGCTTACATACTTGGTCCTAGAATAGGTAAATATACTTCATCAGGAATGAAGTTAATACCTGGTCATTCTATGCCGCTTCCGGCAATAGGAGTATTTTTACTATGGGTTGGCTGGTATGGATTTAATGGTGGTTCGGTGCTTTCTGCGGAGCCAGAACTTATATCGTTGGTATTTGTTACCACAACACTTGCTGCTTGTGCAGGAGTAGTAGGAGCAATGATACTTTCCTGGATGATGAACAAAAAGCCTGACCTGTCCCTTACTTTGAATGGTGCTCTTGCAGGTCTTGTAGGTATTACTGCTGGGGCTGACGTTATGACACCAGGTAGTGCTACTTTAATAGGGTTGATAGCTGGATTTATAGTAGTGGTATCTGTAATGTTCTTTGATAAAATTAGAATTGACGATCCAGTCGGAGCAATTTCCGTTCATCTTGTATGTGGAATCTGGGGAACCTTGGCGGTAGGTTTATTCAGTACCAATCCTGAACATAGCTTTTTTGTGCAGTTTATAGGAGTGGTTGCCTATGGGATCTTCACCATTATCTGTTCGTTTGTAATATTCATGATAATTAAAGCTGTTATGGGAGTGAGAGTAAGTCGGGAAGAGGAGATCACGGGTTTGGATCTTGCGGAGCATGGTATGGAAGCCTATCCGGACTTTTAACTTGTGTTTGGTAAAAGATATTTAGATGATGATTATAGGAAAGATGGAGATAGAAATGAAAAAAATTTTAGAGAAGGAGGGTAAAATGAGAAAAATATTTTTACCTATTTTATTAACTGCTTTAATGCTTACCGTAATTCCAAGGCAAGCAGAAGCAGGTCAAAGTATGTTAGATGTGTTAAAGGAAATTAATGTTGGTTTTTCTGTTGATACAACATATCAGTATATGTTTGATAGAGATGTTGTAGAAGGCCCTATTGATGAAAGAGGTCTTTATCCGGAACACAACGATTTTTCTATAGATGCGTTTACCGTTTCAATTGAAAAAACTCCAACTATGGAAGGAGAGATTAAAGACCTAGTTGGTTTTCGAGCAGACATACTTTTTGGTGAGCAGGCTGAACGCCTTGGTTTTGGTTTCAGTAGTGAAAATGATGGTGCCGTCAGTCCTTATCAAGCTTATATAAATCTACTTGTTCCAACCGAAGCAAGTAGTTTTAACGTTTATGCCGGGCAGTTCACTACCTTGGCCGGTTGGGAACTTATAGAGGCAAAGGATAACACTAATATAACCAGGTCATTGCTCTTTTATAGGATACCTTTTGCACACTCTGGTATTCGTACCACATTCAGTTCAGGACTAATTGACTTCGCTTTGGGCTTGAGCAATGACTGGGATGCGGTTGACGATGAAAATGATGGAAAAACATTCGAATCTCAAATTGCTATAAATCTTCCTGATGATGGTTGGTTAGGGGTTACAGGATACTTTGGAAACACTGGGGAGGAACCCAATGATGAACTTAGAAGCCTCATTACCGTTGTTGGTAGTATGACCTTTATGGAGAAAATTACCCTCGTTGGGGATTTTGAGTATACATGGGACGACATAAGCGGAGACCGCTGGGGTGTTGCTGGTTACGCGACCTTTGCTCTTTCAGACCCTGTGACTGTTTCTTTAAGAGGTGAATACGTTGATGATAGTGAAAGGACCGGAGAAGGAGAAAATGTGGAACTTTACGAATTTACCTCCACTTTCATTTTTAAACTTTTTCCCAGTGATACTGGGAACACTGAGGCAAGAGTTGAATACAGATATGATAAGGCAGACGGTGTTGAAACCTATTTTGGAGGAGATAATTCACAGCATGGTGTTGCCATTCAGCTTTTGTACTGGATATAAAAAGACGAATAGAAAAAGATAAAAACACTTGGTTTCGTAGGATAATTACTTAACTCTCATCTCTCAATACCTCCGTTTCTAAAGTGTTTATTACGCGGGACCTGTTATTATACTCCTTATTTCAGGTCCCGCTTTTTATTTTTGGGATTTATAAAGATTATTTGGTAAACAAATTATCTTTACCGTTCTTGGTACAGCATCCTTTTTCACTTCCATTTCCTTTTGATTTTCAATGTTATTAGTGCTAATGGACTTCATGTTTAGCTGTCCCACCCGATAAAATACAAACTTGTTGAAAAACCATTTTTGTTCACTAAATCCGCAATTTTGATAGTTTCCCTATGGATCAGGTTTTGTATCCTTTTTTATGATTTGAATACAATCCATGATATAAAATAGACAGAAGGTAACAAACAGCAATAATAGAACCGGTCAAGAGTATAAATAATCTTTTATCAGATATTAAACTTGTGTATTTAATTCCCAGCAAACTCAAAGTCATCACAAGTAACAGGACCACACCAAGAAACATTAAAAAAAGCCGCTTTCTAAAAACACAAGAGGCATGAGAACCTTTACAATCTTTATTTGCAGGGATGATTTTCCTCCAATCAACAAATGCACCATATACCAAAACGGTCTTATAGAAAGCTATGTTGAGCATCAAATAGTTAGAAAGATGAAAGAAAACAGCAAGACAAAGATAAACTCTAAATATCTTTCTGTTTGTAAAACAAGCGGTAATAAATATTATTTCAAATAGAAATCCGAGGCTGTCAATTAATTCCCAGAATAAACTGTTCTTTAACTCTATAAAATAGCCAACGAGATATTTGTCGCTTTTGTGAATATAGTATGTGTTATTTAACCACCTTCGCGCAGATTGAGTTGACAGGTCAAGATCAAACCATGTATATTTTACAAAACCCGCGGTAAAAAAACCAAAGCATATACATAGAGCTATCAATGACAATCCGTAATTTCTTTTTTTACTGAACTTCTTTCTAATACCGTTATACGAATCAATTGAGTAATACCTTCCCCAGTCGGAAAAGGTCATCAGAAAAAGCATAATTACCGTTAGATGACGCGTGTGACGGATGCTGCCGAACGAGTAAAGAAAAGAGTCGCAGATAATAATAAGCAAAGACAGGATCAATGAAACGTATCTTGTCTTGTAACCAAATAGCAAGAGTATGAAAAGCAGAGGTAATAAAAATTCCACTACTTGAAAAAAAGCATCTGGCGGAAATTTACTGAACAGAGCGGCTATTGATAAGATAGGTGGATTATAGAATATATCGGGGAATTGCGATATCCGTGAATATCCAGGCGGTTTAAAAAAAAACAACCAAAATGACGCAAAAATAATCCTGAATATGGATAATGATCTTGCGTCCATATAGGCAACTTCATGCAGCCTTTTTTCCAAATAGGTCAATACTTTGAATACGGGTTTAACAGACATAATACCCTTATAAACTAAAAAAGTATTACACTTTCAGTCTTACATTTTTCTTTATTTGACCGTTTTGCATCATAATATACTGTTAATCTGCACTTCTCGTATTTTAATCCCTTAATCTCTTCTTCATCTATACCCATTAGTTTATTAAGACGACCTTTTATCCATTTAATTCCTTCCCTCCTAGTTGCCGAGTCTTTGAGGGGGGGGGTATTACCTAATCCAAAATCATTTTTCATTATATGCTTTGCAAACCCAATAGGTCTAAAAAACCGTTTGTAATCAATTTTTACCTCTGCATTCTCCATTAATATATAAAGTCTCAACTCACTGTGAATTCTAAAATCACTACCAATCAAATTCTTGCTTGGAGGACCTCCTCCTGGAAGGATTACAGCGGGATAAGGTTCAAGACGTAAGGGACCTTTTTTTAAAATAAAAGGAACAATAAGCAAACAAAGCAACAGTGCTCTTGAGACAAAGTATCTTTTTTTCATTAAGATTACAAATATAAATAAAAACTTGGATGATAGTCAAGATATTCTGTTAATGTTGAAAATTTACTCTCTTGAAACAGCGACTTATCTTGATAAAATTAAAATCCTTTTTATTATTTATGGGAATTATATACAATAGTGACGAAGCCTGGAGCATTTCCTGTTTTTTGAACGTTCAGTAATGTGTTTCTTTACATCCTTCTTTTTAACGTTGACAGGTTGGAGTATAGCTTTTGCTGACTTTTGCGGAGTTGTATCAATAGAAAACGAATCCTCTTTCTCTTCTTCTGTTGGTTCATAACTCCCTGGTAAGATCTCTATTGTTTTTTTCCTGTTCGTCATTGCAAGTTTCTTTGTTTTTTGGTCTGTTTTTTATCGTATAACGTTATTCATCTTACCTTGTCAGTCCTTTATAAGGCAAGGTCTTTCCATACATTGCCCTTGCTGTTGTTCCCATCTGATCTTCCGTGTCCAGTCTTCTTATATTATGCCTGCCCGAAAACTCATTTACATAACGATTTAAATGCTTTTTACTCATTCTGTGGAACGTCCCGGTATATCCTCTTTTTAACATTGCCCAGAATGATCCCGCTCCGTTTACATGTGCCTGCTCTTTAACGTACTCTCTTACACTATGATTCACGCTCTCATGCTCATAAGGCAACCCTGTATAGCTTTTATGATCATCGGTATATGTTTTTACTCCACTACCTACGTTCTTTACTATAAAACCCTGTATTTCCTCTTTACTACGTTCAGAAACCGGTTGTGCTATTACTCTGTTTGTCTCTCTGTTCTTCATTCCTGCAACAATGGACTTCCCTCCAGGCCCTCGTGTATGACTACGCCTGTCGTTATGCTTGTTTCTCTCTTTTCCACCTGTAAACGTCTCATCTGCCTCCACTGAACCTGTAAACACTTGCAGTTCTTCTCTGTTCCATGCCTCTCTGATCCGATGCGATAAATGCCATGCTGATCTCTGCGTAATGTCCAGATCTCTATGCAGTTTCATACTTGATACTCCCTTTAATGACGTGGCAAATAGATATATTGCCACTGCCCAAGCCTGATACTTGATATCAGAAGACTGCATAACGGTCCTGCTCCTTACACTGAACCATTTTGAACATCCTTTTTCCCTGCACCTGTACGGCATCGTCTTATGACCAGTCCCTGTCTGAACGTTTCTTGTCCCACAATACGGACATACGGGTTCCTTTCCCCACCTCCGTTTTACAAACCACTCCTCTGCAGCAGCATCGTCAGGGAATTTCCTGAATAACTCAACTAACGATATCCCTTTCCTGTATGATTTCCCAGGTGCTTTCTTTGACATATAACTTCCTCCAATTATTTAACTTTCTTACCTGTAATACTGACAGATCTATAGCTTTGTCAACTGTTTATTTGGAGACTTCGTCACTATTGTATATAATTCCCAAAATAATAGTAAAACACCCGACACTCTGCGCCGTATAAACATGAACAGAAAGCAAAACGATATTCAGCTAAAGCAAGTATTTGACAGATATAACCTGTACGAACGGATAAATCAGTCCGTTATGGAGTAATAGTCATCGATAACCAAACAATAATTTGTATATTAACTTCTGAAGACCTTCAGGGAGAAATCTCTTGAACACGTTAAACCATACCCAAGACATAATCCTGAATAACAGAAAACTTTCTAAATCTTTATGTTTTCTAAATCTTTATGTTGAGTTTCTAAATCTTTATGTTGAGTTTCTAAATCTTTATGTTGAGTTTCTAAATCTTTATGTTGAGTTTCTAAATCTTTATGTTGAGTTTCTAAATCTTTATGTTGAGTTTCTAAATCTTTATGTTGAGTTTCTAAATCTTTATGTTGAGTTTCTAAATCTTTATGTTGAGTTTCTAAATCTTTATGTTGAGTTTCTAAATCTTTATGTTGAGTTTCTAAATCTTTATGTTGAGCCTGCCATCTTCTCCTTTGGATTATAGTACTAACAAGTTTCAGGTGTTTTGCAGCTATGACCTTCACCCAATGTTTTTCGTATAACTTTCTGTGCTTATTTATTATATAGGAACAACGAACATCTGCCATATTAACATTACTAGCATACAGTGAATGTTCGTGTCTTCTAATATTAACTAAATATTCCGGTATTACTTTTATCCTCCATCCATCTTTAGCTATGTTTATCCAGTGCTCCCAATCTTCACTAATATTCAATTTTTCATCATACATCCCAACTTTAACGGATGCTTCTCGTCTGAAACAAGATGTTCCTACTATATAATTCTGTGTTAATATCCTGACTAAACTCGTATTGCCTTTGCTATGGCTCTGTTTGCCAGTAATATATTCAAAATCGTTATAAAAAGGAACCACTATCCCAACATTTTTATAGTTTTCAAACACATTCCTTGCTTTTTCTAGATAGGTTTGTTCCAAATAATCATCTCCGTCAAGACAACATATATATTCAGAATCCGCGTTCCTTATTCCTTCATTACGAGCTACTGAAACTCCTCTGTTTTTATCAAGTCTTATTAAGTTAACATCCTTTGAAATCTGACCCAGAATTTTAATCGTATGAGGGTCGTCCGAGCAATCATCAACTACTATAAGTTGCACATCCTGCAACGTTTGACTAATAACCGAGTTAATTGCCTCTTTTAGCCATTTCCCCTTATTGTAGGAGGTAATTACTACGGTGAACTTAAAAATTGCTCCTTCTGCACTACTATATATAGGTGGAGTCAACATTTTCTTTTTATTAAAAGGTGGTTTAAGATAATAAAATCAATGCAATCGTAATTATAACTTTTGAGAATTATATACAATAGTGACGAAGTCTCCAAATAAACAGTTGACAAAGCTATAGATCTGTCAGTATTACAGGTAAGAAAGTTAAATAATTGGAGGAAGTTATATGTCAAAGAAAGCACCTGGGAAATCATACAGGAAAGGGATATCGTTAGTTGAGTTATTCAGGAAATTCCCTGACGATGCTGCTGCAGAGGAGTGGTTTGTAAAACGGAGGTGGGGAAAGGAACCCGTATGTCCGTATTGTGGGACAAGAAACGTTCAGACAGGGACTGGTCATAAGACGATGCCGTACAGGTGCAGGGAAAAAGGATGTTCAAAATGGTTCAGTGTAAGGAGCAGGACCGTTATGCAGTCTTCTGATATCAAGTATCAGGCTTGGGCAGTGGCAATATATCTATTTGCCACGTCATTAAAGGGAGTATCAAGTATGAAGCTGCATAGAGATCTGGATATTACGCAGAGGTCAGCATGGCATTTATCGCATCGGATCAGAGAGGCATGGAACAGAGAAGAACTGAAAGTATTTACAGGTTCAGTGGAGGCAGATGAGACGTTTACAGGTGGAAAAGAGAGAAATAAGCATAACGACAAGCGTAGTCATACACGAGGGTGTGGTGGGAAGTCCATTGTTGTAGGAATGAAGAACAGAGAGACAAACAGGGTAATAGCCCAACTTATAGCAGAACATAGTAAAGAGGAAATACAGGGTTTTACAGTTAAGAACGCAGGTAGTGGAGTAAAAACATATACCGATGATCATAAAAGCTATACAGGGTTGCCTTATGAGCATGAGAGCGTGAATCATAGTGTAAGGGAGTACGTTAAAGAGCAGGCACGTGTAAACGGAGTAGGATCGTTCCGGGCAATGTTAAAGAGAGGATATAACGGGACGTTCCACAGAATGAGTAAAAAGCATTTAAGTCGTTATGTAAATGAGTTTTCGGGGAGGCATAATATAAGAAGACTGGACACGGAAGATCAGATGGGAATAATAGCAAGGGCAATGTATGGAAAGACCTTGCCTTATAAAGAACTTACAAGGTAAGATAAATAATGTTACAGGATAAAAAAACAGACCAAAAAGAAATAAAAGAAACTTACAATGACGAACAAGAAAAAAACAATAGAGATCTTACCAGACAGTTATGAACCAACAGAAGAAGAGAAAGAGCATCCGTTTGCTATTGATACAACTCCGCAAAAGTTAGCAAAAGCTATCCTCCAGCCTGTTAATGTTAAAAAGAAGGATGTAAAGAAACACATTGCTGAACGTTCAAAAAACAGGAAATAATCCAGGCTTCGTCACTATTGTATATAATTCCCTTTGTAATGATAACCTTGAAGTAATGCAGGGTATAAACTCTGAATGTATAGACCTGATTTACCTTGATCCACCAATAGGTAAATCCTATGTAGATAAGAAATACATTTATATAGTAGCTAATTCTGAAAATCGTAAATTACAGACTTGGTTTAAGGTGGTATATCATCAAACCCAGAAAAGAAGAATTCAATCTGCATTTGACCTATTATGTTCCGATAAATTAGTGTATAAAGTGTTGAAAGAGAATTACAGAGAGACGGGGAAATATACACAAGACACATAAGCGGGTTGATGAGTGATTTATAGGCTTTAATTTAGAAACATTGAAGAAAGAAATAATTGAGTATGATTATAAAAAACAGAGCAGTTAGGGATTGAAATGATATTCCGTTTGTTTATTAAAGTATATAATTCCCAGAGGGTATAACTGGCTACCTAGACATAAAAACTATTAATTAGAGATAAAGGTGAATTTGATTCTAATAAGTGTTATGGCTTTGGTAGAGAAGTGTTTATAGCTAAAGGGTTTTTGGAAAAATATTGATTTCTTGTGTGAATCTTAAACCAAATTTTCAATATTGTGCGGATACCAATTCTCTATTTTATGGTGGATACTACATAAAAACCAATCCCAAGTATCAATGTAAACACTTTATTTGAAGAATTAAACAGTACTTTTATGGAGAGATGTATCTTATTGGTATCTCATCCATATAAGAATGGATAGAATCGTAATCAAGCATTAAATAATCAAAACGGACTAATATATTTTAATACCTTCTTCGACAAACTTTGAGGGATAAATTTTTCAGAAGTTTTTAATATCCAAGAGGTAGTCTGAAATAACGGAAAACTTTTAAACTTTCTGACTTGAATATGATAATTACTACATTGAACATTTTTTTCAACAAGGATCTCAACCCAATGTTTTTCATACAACTTTTTGTGCTTATTTATAATATAAGAACAATAAACATTTACCTCTTTGATGTTATTCTCATACTTTGAACCTTCATGTAGTCTATGGTTAATTAAATATTCAGGTATTACTTTTATCTTCCATCCATCTTTAGTTATGTTTATCCAGTGCTCCCAATCTTCATGAGACTTCAAATTGTCATCATACATCCCCACTTTAACGGATGCCTCTCGTCTGAAGCAAGATAATGAAGGTAGACGATCACTACATAGCATTTTAACTAAACTCATATCATCTTCTTTCATTTTCCATGTTGAAGTAAACTTTCCAAAGAATTTTAAAAAAGAAGCCACTATTCCGACATTTTTATAGTTTTCAAACACGTTCCTTGCTTTCTCTAAATAGATCGGTTCTAAATAATCATCCCCATCAAGACAACATATATATTCAGAATCTGCGTTCCTTATTCCTTCATTACGAGCTGATGAAACTCCTCTGTTCTTATCCTGTCTTATTACATGAACATCCTTTGAAATCTCATCCAGAACCTTGATCGTCTCAGGATCGTCCGAGCAATCATCAACTACTATCAATTGCACATCCTGCAACGTTTGACTGAGAACCGAGTTAATTGCCTCCTTCAGCCATTTTCCTTGGTTGTAAGAAGTAATTACTACGGTGAACTTAAACCCGTAAGATAGTTTGTTTGAATTTGAACCGTTATATTCTTTAAGATCTAACATAAAATATGGGGATTATATATTTTGTAAATAAGAATATCAATCAAAAATAGATAAACTTCATCAAATAATATAACTATTATGAGAAAGAATGGAAAGATTGATATGTTTGAGTTTATGGAGATGTTTCCTGATAAAGAAATCAGTCAGAAAACACATTGAAAGTTTGTTATAGAAAGATGAAAAATCTCGTGGTCATTGTTGTAGTATAAGAACTATAAAAAGAATCTACAAGTTTGTAAAGCAATTCCACCAATGCTTTCAAAAGCCTTATTGAACAGTGTCCGTTGTTCATTAAATATGAAAGAGTTTAATTGGTAGAAAACCAAAGATATTTCCACTATGTATAAGTCATACCATATGTATGTAGCTAAAAAAGGTCTTGCTCTAATGGAAAAATCAAAATTTTACATGGATGGATTCAAGATGAGTTGAGAAATATGCTTAGTGAGTAATACACAATAAGAGGACTAAGTAAGATATTCAGGACGGAGGAATTAATACAGGGTATATATTATCCCAAAAAGTTAATATTGTTATTAAAAGAAATAATCCTAATTTATAGTATAGGCGGAAGTGAATAATTACTTTGAACAACAGATAGGAAAAACGGCAAACTCCAGACGGAGTAATGTTAGTTTTTATCCATGTAATATACCTTACTGAATCTATATCTTATTACCGTAACGATTAGTATATTAGTAAGGATGACATTAATAGTTATAATGTATATAGTTTCCCTTTATTTATATTTAGTTATCTGTATTGTTTTATTTCTTGTGTAGGTTGTTGGCCTGTTTTTGTCAATACCGTTACGGCACTGTTAAAATGCAAAATAACCTCAAGGATTATTTCAATTTAAAGTTAGAGAGTAAAAAGCCTCCGGTTTCAATAGAAAAGTATAGTGATCGTATAGAAGAGGTCAATTCATATAATTTGCAAGGTATCCAAAATCCCCGGATAAGTTTTTTACTGGTTGCTCATAATGAAAATGAGTTATTGTTCAAAGCATTGAATTCTATCACATGTGCCAAATCACGGTCGTATGAAATAGTAGTTGTTGATAATGGTCTATCCGAACCTGCTAAAGAAAGGTTACGGTCCTATTCCCTAAAGCATATTGTTATGAATAAAAACGTGGGAGGTGGAACGGGAAGGAACATAGGGAGTTTATATTGTAATGCACCCGTTATTTTTTTTGTTGATGCCGATGGTTACCTTGAAGATGTGAACATAGCTTTTGATAAGGTTCAAGTTCTGATAAATGACCATAAATTAGTGGCAATTAGGGGTAAGGTAAAACAAATCCGTACCGGTTTTATTAGAGTTGGATCGGAACATTATGATCTAGGAGATAAGGTTATTCCTTGCTATATAAATACTGAAGGTATCTCAATGTTCAAGAGGAAGGATTTTATTGAGGTGGGAGGTTTTGAGGATGGTCTGATGGGACACGAAGGCATATTTCTGTGTTTTAGAATGGTTGAGTTTTATGGATATGACAAGGATTCTTTTCTTTATGATCCGGATTTAGTTTTATTTCACGATTATTATGATGATTTAACACATCTTTCGTTAAAAGTAGAGAGGTATAAGTATTTATTTCATATATTGACTCTGAAGTATCCACTTATACAAAGTTTTCGTAAGTATTATAAAGATATTGAATATATAAAGTTCACCGTAGTAATTACCTCTTACAACAAAGGGAGATGGCTGAAGGAGGCAATTAACTCGGTTCTCAGTCAAACGCTGCAAGATGTGCAACTTATAGTAGTTGATGATTGCTCGGACGAACCAGAAACAATTAAGGTTCTGAACCAGATTTCAAACAATGTTCACATAATAAGACTGGATAAAAACAGAGGACTTTCAGCAGCTCGTAATGAAGGAATAAAGAATGCAGATTCTGAATATATATGTTGTCTTGATGGAGATGATTATTTAGAACCGACCTATCTAGAGAAAGCAAGAAATGTGTTTGAAAACTATAAAAATGTCGGAATAGTGGCTTCTTTTTTTAATACATTTGGAGATATTACTGGCAAATCTAGTAATAGCATAGGTGATACGAGTTTAGTTAGAATGTTAACACATGATTATATATTAGCGACATCTTGTTTCAGACGAGAAGCATCCGTTAAAGTGGGTATGTATGATGAAAATTTGAAGTCTCATGAAGATTGGGAACACTGGATAAATATAGCTAAAGATGGATGGAAGATAAGAGTAATACATGAATATTTAGTTAATATTAGAAGACACGAACATTCACTGTATGCTAGTAATGTTAATATGGCAGATGTTCGTTGTTCCTATATAATAAATAAGCACAGAAAGTTATACGAAAAACATTGGGTGAAGGTCATAGCTGCAAAACACCTGAAACTTGTTAGTACTATAATCCAAAGGAGAAGATGGCAGGCTCAACATAAAGATTTAGAAACTCAACATAAAGATTTAGAAACTCAACATAAAGATTTAGAAACTCAACATAAAGATTTAGAAACTCAACATAAAGATTTAGAAACTCAACATAAAGATTTAGAAACTCAACATAAAGATTTAGAAACTCAACATAAAGATTTAGAAACTCAACATAAAGATTTAGAAACTCAACATAAAGATTTAGAAACTCAACATAAAGATTTAGAAACTCAACATAAAGGTCTGCAGAAGTTAATATACAAATTATTGTTTGGCTATTGATGACGATTGCTCTTAACTGATATGATATAATTTAAGATATGTGGGTCATCAAATGTAAGGTTGCAACCTTACATTTGTTCCTATATTGACCCAATAAAAGTTCAAGTATTTCCGCACGAGTCATTATACGACCTTTAGGTTCATCTACTTTTAATTTGGGTATAATATACTTAAGTACCGAAAATGAGTTAATTTATCAAGTAAAAAGTGGTAAAATAGTACCATAAGATAAATATCAGGAGAAAAAAGGATATGGTACAAGAGAATAAAGTTAGTTTGTATGAGTTTTTTAAGAAGTTTCCAGATGAGGGATCAGTTCATGATAATTTTGCAGAAAGATTATGAGGTAAAGGAAGAGAGGACAGACACTGTCCCCGTTGTGGAAGCATCAGGACTTCAAGATCAAAATATCCAGCAATGCCATATAGATGTAAATAAAAATTGTGATAAATATATTTCATTATAAGAACCAACACTTTATTAGCTGAAAGCAGGATATCCCTTCATAAATGGCTAATGGCTGTTTACTTACTGAATACTGATCTTAAAGGAGTATCCAGTTATAAATTGAGAAGGGATTTAGGAGTTACTCAGAAAACAGCTTGGTTCTTGGGTCATAGAATAAAAAAAGCATTTGACGAGCAGTCGGATAATCGCTTCCTCATATAACGGTAAAAGTCATGGGTCGCTTCTCTGTATTGCCCAAGTTTATATTTGGCAAGCCCTCTGTTATTGTATGTTTCTGTTAATCGTGGATTTTTCTCTATTGCTTTGTCAAGATCTTTAATTGCTTCCTTGTATTGACCAAGTTTATATTTGGCACGCCCTCTATGACAGTAGTATCTTGCGAATTGTGGATTTTTCTCTATTGCTTTATCAAAGTCTTTAATTGCTTCCTTGTATTGACCAAGTTTGTATTTGGCACGCCCTCTATGATAGTAGTCTATTGTGAATTTCGGATTGATCTCTATGACCTTGCCAAAGTCTTTGATTGCTTCCTTGTGTTGACCAAGTGCTTTTTTGGAAATTCCTCTGGCATAATAATTTACTATTAATTGCGGATAGACCTCTATTACTTTGTCAAACTCCTTAATTGCTTCCTTGTGTTGACCAAGTGCTTTTTTGGAAATTCCTCTGGCATAATAATTTACTATTAATTGCGGATAGACCTCTATTACTTTGTCAAACTCCTTAATTGCTTCCTTGTGTTGACCAAGTGCTTTTTTGGCAAACCCTCTGTCATGGTAGAATATTGCCTCTTGCGGCCTAATCCCTATTGCTTTGTCAAAATCCTTAATTGCTTCCTTGTATTTTCCAAGCTCGTTTTTGGCAAGCCCTCTATGATAGTAAAGTTCTGTATCTTGATGGGGGGGGGGAGGGGATTGGTCCCTATTGCTTTATCAAAGTCCTCGACCGCTTTCTTATATTGCCCAAGTTTATTTTTGGCAAGTCCTCTGTTATAGTAAGCTCTTCCAAATTGTGGATTGAGATGGACTGCCTCATCTAGATCATTAATGGCTTTTAGGATTTCTCCTTTGTTCAAAAAGTCGTTTCCGCGTTCAAAATATCCTTTTGCATCCTTTGGTTCTGGTAAGGTATTTAATCGGGAATTATATGCTTTAGTGACAAAAGCGAGAAAAAATTCAATAACACTATAAATTTTAGTTAACATCGACTATTTTCCCATCCGACAGTATTGCCTTTCTGCTCAATCTATCAATTATCCTAGAATCGTGGGCGATCACAAATGTAATGCCTTTTTCCTCGTTCAATCCCAAAAAGAGGTCGACTATGCTCATCCCTGTTTTCAGGTCCAGTTTACCCGCCGGTTCATCTGCAAGCACTGCCTTCGGACCTAGAACAACAGACCTTGCAATTGCAACTCTTTGCTGCTCACCACCTGACAGTTCACCTGGCTTATGGCTTGATTTGTTTGCTAAACCAACTCTTTCCAGCGCGGCCAAGGCCGTTTCCTTTGCTGTTTTATTTTCCATTCCGTTCGCCAAACAGTGTAACATAACATTTTCCAAGGCATTTAGGTCCGGAAGGAGATAGGGGAACTGAAATACGAACCCTATCTTCTCGTTCCTGATACGTGACAGGCTCTTGTCGTCATGCTTAAAGACGTCTACCCCATCGAATAAGACCCTGCCCTCCGTTGGCTTCTCTAAAGTCCCCAGTATATGCAGTAAGGTGCTTTTGCCGGACCCTGATCTTCCCTTTATACCGAGCGTTTCACCATCGCGTATATTAAGGGTTACTCCCTTTAAAGCTTCTACCTTATTGTTCTTATTTGAAAATGTCTTATAAATACTGTCAACCTCAAATACGTTTTTCATCATTCATACCTCAGGACTTCAACTGGATCTTTGCAGACGTTCAAATAAAGGATAAATTCACCGCTCGGTCAGTTTATGTAACTTCTCAACCCTGATCCATTTCTGTTTGCTTGCTATCTCTTTCATAAAGGACCAGATGTTAGATTTTAAAACTAATAATATACATATGGAGGTCTGTTTAGCAACCAGTTTTGGAATTCTTACCGTAAAGATAACGCTTGATATTTGCCTAACACCACATATTGCAAATCTTACCTGGTATTTCAGCCAGATGAGTCAACTATAATTATCAATGTTTTAATTGTGTATTGTGTTAATATATAATTCCCATTTTTTGGTTATTGATAACGATTACTCTTAACTTATATGATATAGTTTAAGATATGTGGGGTCATCAAATTGACGGTTGCAATCCTAATTTTGCTTCTATATTGACCCAATAAAAACTCAAGCGTTTCTGCCCGAGTCATTTTATAACCTTTAGGTTCATCTACTTTTAATTTAGTGTGAGAAAAGATACTGCTCTTCACTTTTATCCCGCAAATCTATAACTACCCACTACTTATTAAGTTTTTCAAAAGTCATTAATGTAATTCCCGCCTCCACAAAATCTAACTCTATATCTCCTTCGTTAGAAGATGATTTTATTATATGTTTATATAAAAAACAATCAAGAACGCAAAACTAAGACCATTGAAAAATTTATATCATAAGTGTTTATGAAGAAAGAGAAACAATAGGTTGAAGGAGTTATACCGGAGTTCAAAAATGCTTATGATACCATATAACAAACTATTAAAAATTCCCGTAGTTAAGATTGGAAAAATAGTGGTTATAAAAAGTTAAACAAAATACCCCAACTGGTCTTATAATAAAAATTCCAGACAAATTGAACCCGGTAGTTTGGTCGTATTTGATATATAAAACTCAGTAAATCACCGACCCTTAAGTTTCGCTGGGGAATTGTATTCCATGCTCTCCAGACCATTTTCTGACTGATGATTTACCAAACCCCTACTGTTACATCAAATCACTCTTGAGAAAATACTCTGAGCATAAAACATTTGGTGGTATTATACTTTCTCTTTTCTGCTTTAATATCCACTTTTTATAACAAAATTTTCCAGTATATTATTTTGCATCTCTAAATTCTGACATTTTATCAAAAACCCTTCATGGAAATTATTCCCGCAATTGATTTAAAGGATGGAAAATGTGTTAGATTACTCAAAGGTGAGGAAGGAACCGAAACCGTGTTTTCCACAGATCCGGTGCAAACCGCCAGAGAATGGGAAGCCTGCGGGGCAAAGTGGATACATTTGGTTGACCTTAATGGAGCATTTAAAGGAACACCTGAAAATTTTGAGACCATCAGCGATATATTGCAGCATTTAGATTCATCTATACAGGTTGGTGGTGGAATAAGAGAAATTGAAACAATCGATAGATACATATCGGCCGGAGTTAAAAGAGTTATAATAGGAACAAAAGCCTTCACTGATGATCAGTTCATTAAAAAGGCATGTGAAAGGCATCCGGGAAAGATAGCCGTAGGCATTGATACAAAAAACGAAAAAATTGCTATAAGAGGTTGGAAAGAGGTCATTGACGACAGCGTGGAAGAAACTGTTAATAAACTGGAAGGTTTTGGTGTATGTATGTTTATAAATACAAATGTTGATAAAGACGGGACAATGGAAGGCATCAATCTGCAACCAGTTAAAAAATTCATTGATATATGCACAAGCCCGGTCATTGCGTCCGGAGGCATTGCATCAATGAACGACCTGCAAAAACTGTCTGATTTAAACTCTTCGGGCCTACACGGTGTTATACTTGGCAGGTCCATCTATTCAGGCTCAATTGATCTTAAATCCGCTATTGAAAGGTACGGTTGATGATTTCAAAGAGAATTATCCCTTGTTTGGACGTTAAAGATGGAAGAGTGGTCAAAGGAGTGCAGTTCCTAAATCTCCGCGATGCCGGGGACCCGGTGGAAGTTGCAAAAAAATACAGCGAGGAAGGAGCTGACGAGATTACCTTCTTAGATATTACTGCATCCTATGAAAACAGAGATAACATGATAGAAGTTGTCAAAAAGTCTGCCAGCAAGGTGTTCGTTCCATTAACGGTGGGTGGAGGAGTAAGAACCATTGATGATGTCAGGAACTTACTTCTGGCTGGTGCAGATAAAGTTGCCATAAATACCGCTGCGGTCAAAAACCCTCAGTTCATTAAGGAAGCATCTGATAAATTTGGAAGTCAATGCATAGTTGCTGCAATTGACGCCCGTTCTAACGGAAAAGATACATGGGAGGTTTACACACACGGAGGCAGAACTCCAACGGGCATAGATGCAGTTGAATGGGCAAAAAAAATAGAAAATCTAGGTGCAGGAGAAATACTTTTGACAAGTATGGATAAAGATGGCACCAAAGACGGATATGATATAGAACTTACAAGGATGGTATCCAAAACCGTGAACGTACCGTTAATTGCATCCGGTGGAGCGGGCAAAATTGAACATATGATAGATGCGATCAACTACGGCAAGGCAGACGCAGTCCTTTGTGCATCAATATTTCACTATGGAGAATTCACTATTTCGGAGGTAAAGAGAACCCTCAACTCACAAGGTATATTAATGAGGATTTAAAACAATTCCATGAAAATAAGAGAACAGTACCAAGAAGTAGAAAAACAGATACTGTCTCCTTTTGCCTGTCTAAGTTCCGATTCAAAAGGAAGATGTATAGAAGAAAAGCAGTGTGATATAAGGACACCTTTTCAGCGCGATAGGGACAGAATAATCCACAGCAAGTCTTTCAGAAGAATGAAACATAAAACCCAGGTGTTTCCTTATTTAAACAATGATCATTACCGAACACGATTAACTCATGTTATAGAGGTATCGCAGATCGCAAGGACTATATCAAGGGGTTTAAGGCTCAACGAGGATTTAACTGAGGCTATAGCCCTCGGACATGACCTTGGTCACACCCCTTTTGGACACGTAGGGGAACAAGTCTTAAATGAAATACATCCAGGTGGCTTTAAGCATGTGGAACAAAGTGTCAGAGTTGTTGAGTTGTTGGAAAAATACGGAGAGGGGCTTAACCTTACTCATGAAGTTATAGATGGAATTGCCAAACATTCAAAAGGCAAGGGACCGATAAACGATCCAAACTGCGTACCTGAAACGATGGAAGGTCAGGTCGTCCGAATATCGGATCTGCTCGCGTATGCCAACCACGATCTTGATGATGCCATAAGGTCAGGGGTCATTACCTCAGGCGATGTTCCCAGTGAATATATAAATGTGTTGGGGAAAACAAGTTCGGAAAGAGTTAACAAGATGGTTTCTGAAATAATTTATGAAACAATACGACTGAATGAAAAAAAGGTCACAATAGGCAAAGAACTTAAAAACACAATAGATGGATTGAAGAGCTATCTCTTTCAGTCCGTTTATTTAAACTCTAAGGTAAAACAAGAGTTTGATGAAGCAGTAAAGATTATAAAAGAACTTTATTCTTATTTTTGCGAGAATGAAGAGATTTTCCAGAAAACTTATGGACAGCATCGGATCGAAGGTGAAAAACTTGAAAGAGAAGTTTGTGACTTCATTGCCGGTATGACCGACTTTTATGCAATCAATCTCCACAACCAAATATTTTCTTCAAGCAAACGGGAAGTTAACTAAAAGT
The DNA here is from genome assembly GCA_965215275.1 of Thermodesulfobacteriota bacterium. GTDB lineage: Bacteria > Desulfobacterota_D > UBA1144 > Nemesobacterales > JAJCZQ01 > CAZUNK01. Next base: position 1,960,313 of record OZ244044.1, on the reverse strand, counting down.
CTGAACACCCCTTGATAGTACTAGTTCAAAGGAGCATATATTGATTAAGTTAGGTGATGTTCCATTCTTAAATTCAAAGCCCTTGTTCCATTTATTGAAGAATGGTCATATTAACTCATCTATTGAAATTGTCAGCTATCCGCCCAATGTTCTTTCCAAACTGCTCCGGGAAAAAAAGATAGATATGGGGATTGTTCCAGTCATTGAACTCCTGACACGTGGAGGGTGTAAAGTGATACCCGATGTATCAATTTCATCTTTTGGAAAAGTTGACAGTGTTATATTGGTCTCTAATAAAGAGTTAAAAGATATAAGATCAGTGGCTCTGGATAGATACTCGCTAAGTTCCGCAGGTCTGATAAGGGTTTTATTCAAAATTTTTCTGAACATGGATGTTGAATTTACAACAAGAAGCTACGATGAAAATTTCTTTGCCGACGTAGACTCGGGAATGTTGATCGGAGATACAGGATTGAAGTTTCTGTATACAACAAAAAACAGATATAAGATCTACGATTTAGGTGATATGTGGACTAACTTTACCGGACTGCCTTTCGTCTATGCCCTATTAGCAGTGAACGATGGAATAAAACTGGGTGATCAGTTGAATAACTTGATCATATCCAAGAAGGAAGGTGTCAATTTTATTGAAGAGATATGTGAAAAGGAGTCCGAGAGGGTTGGTATTAGTAAAGAGTTCTGCATCAACTATATAAAAAACAGAATAGGCTATGATCTGAATAAAGAGGAAATCAGGGGAATATCAGAATTTGCACAATGTCTGAACAAGATCGGTATTGAGACAAATTTCAATAAGCTGGATCTTTACAAAAATTAGTTCCAAGGAGAAAAATAGATGAGCAAGATATTAATGCGCCTAGGACACAGTCCTGATGCAGACGATGCCTTTATGTTCTATGGTATGGCAAAGGGAAAAATTACATCTGATTTAATTGATTTTGAGCACGTAATTGAAGATATCCAGTCATTAAACAAAAGAGCTCTTAACAGCGAACTGGAAACCACCGCCATTTCGGCACATGGTTATCTGAAAGTTCAGGACCATTACAGAATTATGTCATGTGGTGCCAGCATGGGCAATGGATATGGTCCTATTGTTGTTGCAAATAAGAACACAAACGAACTTAAAGGTAAGAAGATCGCTGTGCCAGGAAAACTGACAACGGCATATCTGCTCCTTACGCTTTATGTTGAAGGATTTGTTCCGGTAGAAGTCCCATTTGATAAAATAATTGATGAAGTAAAAAGCAATAACGTGGACGCGGGACTGCTGATACATGAAGGACAGCTGACGTACAAAGATTCAGGATTGGAGAAGTTATTGGACCTTGGAGAACTCTGGGCAGATGATACATCGCTACCCTTACCTCTTGGCCTGAACGTTATTCGCAGAGATATTGAGGAATCACTTCAGAAAGAAGCTCTCCGGGTTCACTATGAAAGTATAGAATTTGCACTTAACAACAAACAGGAAGCCCTTGAGTACGCTCTTGAATTCGGAAGAGGCATGGCAAACGAGGTTGCGGAACAGTTTGTCTTAATGTACGTGAACGACCTTACGGTAAAATTAGGCGAAAAAGGAGTTGCTGCATTAGAACATTTGTTCAGCAGAGCTTACGGCAAAGGGCTGATAGATAAAAAACCAAAACTTGATATTTTGGAATATTGAGGTTGCAACTGTTAGTTCAAGTCGTAAAGCACGCCCGGAGGGAGTCGAACCCCCAACCTTGTGATCCGTAGTCACACGCTCTGTCCAGTTGAGCTACGGGCGCAAACCGCATAAAAATCTATGATATTATACTAAAGAACATTAAAGAATCAGCAGGAATATTTACAGACAGTAAAAGTATCATTCATTTTTCAACCGCTTTACTTTGTTGTTTAAATGATCCATCACTTCAGCATCGTGTATGATTTCCTGCTTTCTGCTTTTCGTTGAAAAAAATAAAAATCTTGCCACCATACTTTTTTTAATTTCTTTTAACACTTCTATAATCCTTGAGTTGCCAATACGGTGGGAAAGTAATTATCAAGATGAACCGATGAATCTTCAATGGGTTCTATATTCCCTCGAATCACCTATTATGATATTGTGGTTCGTTTTCATAAAACTAATTCCAGGCAACGGCTAATCTGGATCTAAAGACTACCTGATTGGGCAATCCAATTCCAAAATACCTGATTATACTGATATAAGAAATTATTCCACTCTTCATCCTCGATCCAAACAGCTTTCCTACAAACCGGGTCTATCAAATCATTTACAGAGATGAACCAAACTAATATAATAGTATGATCTTATACATTAGAGTTGGTGAGGTTTAAAATGAGCAGACTTGAACAAAGATTAGATAAAGAAGTTGAAAGCTATTTAAAAACTGTTGAGAGTAAACCTGAAGTTAAAAAGTTACAGAATGGAAGTATTTCATCAGACGTTTATCGCAAGTTCCTCAAAACATTTTATATTATTGAACATTTAAGCCATAAAGCCGTAAAAAAGGCAAGCCAGAAAACTGCCTCTTGTAATCCATATATGAGCAAAAGATTTCATCTATGCGCAAAGGGAGAACTTGGACATGCTGAAATCGCATTAAAGGACCTCTCCGATCTTGGAGAGAAAGAGTTTGAACTGAACAACAAACAAATTGTGGATGAATATGATAACTTTCTCCAGAAACATGCCGATAATTACCCTCTGGGCATACTTGGACATTCCTACCTTTTTGAAAACGTTTCGGGAATTCTTTTTCCCAAGGGTAAACCTCTTGATTTTCCCTCAAAGTTCATAGAGGTACATGCAAAGGAAGACCCAGGACATTCTCAGGCGATCAAAAAAACGGTCAGACATATAGAAAAAGACATATCAGGTGATGATATTGAAAAAATTATTAGCATAACAAGAAAAAGCGGCAGTTACCTCTTAAAAGTGTTTGAGACTGCTTAAGTAAAAACAGTATATGGATAACTTATCCCTTATTTCAAGATTACGGGAAACAGTAAACTGTAAAATCACAACCGAGAGGGAATATCTTGAACTGTATGGAACTGACTGGACAAGAAATTCCACCCCTGACCCACTTGCAATAGCATTTCCTCAAACAGTTGAAGACATAAGAAAAATAGTCATCTTTGCTAACAAGAATAAACTTCCTTTAACACCTTCAGGAGGGAGAACGGGATTAAGTGCTGGTGCCTTGGCATTAAACAAGGAACTGGTCGTTTCACTTGAAAGAATGAACACGATTCTCTCATTTAATGAAGTTGATCAGACAGTAGACGTGGAGGCCGGAGTTACAACACAAGAGGTACAGAAATTCGCTGAAAAAAAAGAGCTTTATTATCCGATTGACCTTGCGTCCAAGGGATCAAGCCAGATAGGAGGAAACATTGCAACAAACGCCGGGGGAATTCATGTTATAAGATACGGTTCTACAAAAAATTGGGTAAAAGGATTAAAAATAGTAACTGGAGCAGGAGAAGTACTGAATCTAAACAAGGGGCTAACTAAAAATGCCACGGGATATAATTTAAAAGACCTTATAGTCGGCAGCGAAGGTACATTGGGTTTTGTAGTGGAAGCTACCTTGCAGTTAATCCAGAGACCTCTCAGGTCCTCCGTGATGCTGATTGGAATAAATGATATAAGCAATTCAGTTAGCATTCTCAGTTTATTTAGACAAAAGGTCAAAATTAACGCGTTTGAATTTTTCTCGGCAAATTCAGTCCAGCACATAAATCGTAAGAACAAAAAGGGTTTTCCCATAAATAACGAATATCGCTACTACCTGATAATAGACATAGAAGTATCAACAGATCGTGACCTAGAAAAAATTCATAAAATCTATCAAGATGCCGTTGAAAATGATTTAATAGGACAGGCAATAATAAGTCAGACCGATTCACAGAGTATAAGTTTATGGAACCTACGCGAAAATATCACCGAGGCAATATCAGAATTTGTAACGTATAAAAATGATGTCTCCGTAAAAACATCATATATACCTAAATTCATAAAGGATATAGAGAAAATTTTACAAAGAGAATATACGGATTTTTGTACAGTTCTCTTTGGACACATAGGAGATGGAAATATACATATAAATATTTTAAAACCGAAAGATTATAACGAACGGGAATTTTTAGAAATTTGTAAAAAGGCTAACACAAAATTATTCAAGGTGGTAAAAAAATACAGAGGAAGCATATCGGCGGAGCACGGCGTTGGTCTGGTCAAAAAGCCTTACCTTAAGTACACAAGAACGGCCGAAGAAATTAACATTATGAAAAAAATAAAAAGAATTTTCGATCCCAACAATATTTTAAATCCTGGTAAGGTCTTTCCGGATTAACGCTGAACCTCTTCATATCTGAAGCAGTCAACAACGTGATCATTTACAACGCCAACTGCTTGGAGATGAGCATACAATATAGTTGATCCTAAAAATTTAAAACCCTTTTGCTTTAAATCTTTTGCAATCATATCAGAGAGTTTGGTTGTTGCAGGTATATCATCTATGTCCTGCCACTCGTTTACCAACGGCACACCATCTACAAAATCCCAAATATAGTTGCAGAAGCTACCGAAACTTTCCTGAATATCTAAAAACTTTTTTGCATTATTGACAGATGCTTCTATTTTTTTCCTGTTTCTGATAATTCCGGGATTCAGCAATAGCTCTTCAATCTTTTTATCTTTAAAACCTGCTACTTTTTCCACACTAAAATCATCATAAGCCTTTCTGAAATTTTCTCTTTTTTTCAATATAGTAAGCCAGCTCAGCCCTGCCTGGGCAGATTCTAAAACTAAAAACTCAAACTGCTTTCGATCATCAAATACCGGAACTCCCCATTCCTCATCATGGTAATCCACGTACATATCATTTCCCAAACACCACTGACATCTTTTCATATTTATCACAGAATTTGCTAAAATCTACGCAAAAATTCATTCGAAGAACGCTTAATATGTAAAGTGGATTTCCAAATGCAGAACTAAACACAAGATATTTATGGAACAACCGCAAAACTTGAATCTCCATTTTCGTCTACCGTGAGAGAATATGTACTGCGCGTTTCATCGGTCGACGTATACGTAACGATATCATAAAATGACTTAGTTATATCTCCAAGTCCATCAAAGTCTATATCTCCAGAAATCCCATTGTAGTCAATATTATCATTATTCATTAAAAGCATTCTACATTCACTATAATTACTGCAAATCTTTCCATCTTTAGAAATATCTATCATTTTAGAAACATATTCTGTAGGTTCATTACTATCAGCGGACAGAGATGCCAATGCAAGAAGAATTACTGCATCATAAGTTTCAGAAGCAAAATTCAAAACATCTGGCAGATCTGAGGAATTCCTTTCTCTAAGTCGTTGTTCAAATGCCATCCTTTTACTTGGGTTTGAAGTTAGTGTAAAAGCTTCAATACCGTTAATATCAGAACACATTGTATTACTGCCATTACTGCCACTACTACCACACACTCCTTCAGCCAGAATTGAACGAGATATATACAGTCCCATATAGTAACGAACCATGTCAGGATTTGGAATACTGCCTGAGTCTATCATACCCTTCAGGATATTAGTTCCCTCGTCAAAAGTAATAAGAAGTATGGCATCTGCCGATGTAATACTATTACTGTCTTCATCTTCAATAGCATTAACCTCAGTAATAATAGTATCGACGGCAGTAATAGAATTCGCTCCACTGGTTATAGCAATGGCTTGCTCACGAGAATATGATACTGTACCAATCAATTTTAACTTTGCATCCCTTTCAATAGTATTCTCTATCAGCTTTGACAGTCGCGTTCCCCAATCATCAGTTCTGTAGACCATAGCTATTTTGATTGGGTCTACTGATGACAGTTCAGTTTTTATTCGGTCTATCATTAACCTTACCCTATGAACATCCGAAGAAGCAGTCCTGTAGTAATATGGAAAATCTTCCTCTTGAAAAACATCCAGAAAACCTTCATTGTACTCAGTAAAACTAGGCGAAGTATTGGAAGGAGATATCATAACCACTCTATTATCTCTGGTTACCCTACGAATAAACCCTTGAGAAACCCCTGAGGCATAAGCTCCCACTATGCCATGAACCCCCATGTCTAAAAGTTCCTCAGCCGCGACATCAGCTGTTTCCGGGACACCTGCACTATCCCTAAAGATAATCTTAATGTTGCCACCGGCATCATTCACATCTGACATAGCCAGTTGTAACCCTGCTTTCAGAATTGGTCCCGCGTTAGCTGCATCACCAGTTTCGGGGAAAATAGCTCCCACACAAAAAGAATTACCACACTCATCATCGTCATCACAACCAAGATGTAATAACGAAAAACACACTAAAAATAAGATAGAAAAGATTAAGAATTTTAAATTGTTCACTAATTGAACTCCACTTTTTACAGTACTTAAGCAGAAAAACTATTTTAAGTCAATACGATAACGCTGGTTGTCTAATAAGAACCTGCTACATTTACTAACTAGTATTCAAGCAAAAATGGGGTTATGAAACTATACACTGTAGTAACCAAATACTAAACATACTGTTCTGCAAGCAGAGTCCCTCTTAATTCCCCGTTCTCTTTTGATTTTATAACATTTACAACTTGTATTGGGAACTCAAGTTTGGTTTTTCCACCCGACATAGTTTTTCACTATTGCAAGTGTCAGCGTGGTCCGTATGACCACAAGACAGACACATAAACACTACTCTTTTTCTGTTTCTTCTATCAACAAAATCACATGCTGAAAAGGTTTGTGATGTATATGGAACTGGAACTTCAATAAACTGACGACCAGTGCTCTCAACCTTGTATTTCACAACTGAATTTTAGTTCTTCCCCATCTCTGATCTGTAATATGTCTTGCTAACTTCTGGTTTTTCAGCATATTGGAAATTTTTACTGACACTCTTCTTACCTTACTTTATAAGATCTTATTCTTTCTTCTAAACAGAAATTATACATATCTGTAAATTGCTCTTTTTGATATATGAAGTCATACCATATTTTAACTTGTCTATTAAGTGTTTTGGTTACTAAAGTATATAGTTCCCATAAGTTTGGGTTCAGGTAAACTGAATCGTATATCAAACCAAATTTTACTTTGCAGACCATGTAACAATAAGGAAACTTACCTTACTCAATATCTAACAAATACAAACAGATAATTTAGTCTGTTATAGAGTAGTTATCATCAATCACCAAACAATAATCTGTATATTAACTTCTGCAGACCTTTAGGGAGAAATCTCTTGAGTACCTTAAACCATACCCAAGACATAATCCGTAATAACAGAAAACTTTGTAACCTTTTATGTTGGAGCCTTAATCTTTTATGTTCTACCATCCACCCACTAGTATACCGATGTTTTGCGGTTACGACCTCAACCCAATGTTTTTCATATGACTTTCTGTGCTTATTTATCATATAGGAATAACAAACATCTGCCTTACTGGCATTATTCAAAGACTTTGAATGCCCGTGTCTTCTACGGTTTGTTAAATATTCAGGTATTACTTTTATCTTCCATCCATCTTTAGCTATATTTATCCAGTGCTCCCAATCGTCATGAGTCACCAAATTTTCATCATACATACCTACTTTAACGGATGCCTTTCGCCTGAAACAAGATGCCGATACTATATAAGGCCGTGTTAACATCCTAACTAAACTTGTATCACCCACACTATAACTACACTTGTTAGTAATATCTCCAAATTCATTAAAAAAAGAAGCCACTATCCCAACATCTTTATAGTTTTCAAACATGTTCCTTGCTTTCTCTAAATAGGTTGGCTCTAAATAATCATCTCCATCAAGACAACATATATATTCAGAATCTGCATTCTTTATTCCTTCATTACGAGCTGCTGAAACTCCTCTGTTCTTATCCAGTCTTATTACATGAACATCCTTTGAAATCTGGTTCAGAACCTTAATTGTTTCAGGGTCATCCGAGCAATCATCAACTACTATAAGTTGCACGTCCTGCAAAGTTTGGCTAAGAACCGAGTTAATTGCCTCCTTTAACCATTTCCCTTTATTGTATGAGGTAATTACTACGGCAAACTTAAAAATTGCTCCTTCTGCACTATTATCTATAGATGGAGGAAACATTTTTTATTAAAAGGTGGGTTAAGATAAATAAAATAAACGCAATCGGAATTATAACTTTTAATACCTCAAGGTTATCTTTACAAAATGTAGTACGATTTAGAACATTACATTCATTGACTTTGTTGTCATATTTGGATAAATCACCTTGCCTTGTCATACACTTTATCTTTCTAATTTTCAGCTTTTTCAAGAATTACAGAAAAAAATATATATATTAGCCAAAATAAAATGAGTATTTATAATTCCCAAAAAATATATAACAGCTATAATATAATCTAATTTTGAGGACAAGATCCTACAGGAGTGCCATCTCTATTAACCACACTACGATTTCCAATGCCGCTGCCGTCATACTCTAAAATAGCATAGAACGCACTGGATATATCTCCATTCTCATCAAACCCTATCATACCTGAAATCCCATTGTAATCAATGTCGTCATTGGCGTTATCACCATCAGTCAGAAGTTCAGCACATTCTCTGTAAGTAGTACAAGACATTCCATCTTTGGAAACTTTAATCATTTCAGAAACATATTCTGTAGGTTCATTACTACCCGCAGACAAGGAAGCCAATGCAAGAAGCACTAAAGCGTCATAAACTTCACTGGTGAACGCAAAGTCTATCAGTTCTGGATTAATTCTTTGCAAAGCTGTTTGAAACTCCGGAAATCTACACTGATCCGCGGTTGCGCGGATGGCCTTAATACCACTAGTTTTCCCCATTAAGTTAGCATCTCCGTCACTCACTCTATCATCTATATCTGTATGCGTATAACCATCTCCCAGATAGTATTTGACAGTGCCTGGATCTTGGATTGCAGTTGATTTTATCATCTCTCTCAGTATTTCACTGCCCTCATCAAAAACGAGAAGAATTATGACGTCTGTATTGGTATCAACAATACTCTCAATATCTGAGATTATGGTTGCAGTATCTAAGTTGTTAGGATCAGGATCATAAGATACTTTTGATAAATTAACAGTTCTGGCACCAAAAGCCGAAGTGGTAGATTCAATCGACTTTTCTATCTCTGCCGATAGTCTTTCTCCCCAATTGTCATTACGATAGATAAGTGCTATGTCAACTGGGTCAGCAGGAACATCAGCAGCTATAGTACTTACCATTAATGGTCCCTGAAAAACATCCGAAGGAGTGGTTCTGTAGTAATAGGGGTATTGAACATCCCTTCTCGCTAAAAAACCCTCATTATATTCAGTTAAACTGGGGGATGTATTTGAAGGCGATATCATAACTACTTCGTTTCCGGTCACTCGATCGATCATACCAAGAGAAACTGCAGAAGACCAAGCACCAACAATTCCATGAACTCCAATATTTAAAAATTCCTCTGCAATTTTGTCAGCTTCACTAGGGACACCCTTACTATCCCCAAAAAAGACCTTGATGTTCCCTCCGGCTGCATTAATATCTGACACTGCAAGATCAATAGCTGCCTTCATAGTCGGAAAACCTGACGCAGAAGGTCCCGTTTCAGGTAAAACAATTCCTATGCAGAAAGAATCACCACACTCATTATCGTCATCACAGCCAGTGTAAAACAAAGAAAAGCACACTAAAATCAGGACTAATACGATTAAAGAGTTTAGTTTTTTCATTAGGATAATTCCTCCCACAAGTAAAATTCATTAATTGTTTTACTATAATATTGGTAAAAAGACAATAAATTAGGTCAATAAGAAAGATTTTTGAATTAGAAAAACACAATAATGAATACAACACTGAGAACTAACGGCCATCAGATTGAGAATTTTTAAACCCCGCAGTAAGACTCACAGTCAATTAGTACCAATCAGCTTAACACCTTACGATGCTTACACCTTTGGCCTATCAACCTTGTAATCTTCAAGGGACTTTAAGGAAGCTAATGCTTCAGGGAAAATTAATCTTGGGAGGGGCTTCCCGCTTAGATGCTTTCAGCGGTTATCCCTTCCGAGCATAACTACCCAGCACTGCGGCTGGCGCCACAACTGGTACACTAGAGGCTCGTCCATTCAGGTCCTTTCGTACTATGAACAGGTTCCCTCAATTTTCCTACGCCCGCTACAGATAGGGACCGAACTGTCTCACGACGTTCTAAACCCAGCTCGCGTACCGCTTTAATGGGCGAACAGCCCAACCCTTGGGACCTTCTCCAGCCCCAGGATGCGATGAGCCGACATCGAGGTATCAAACCTCCCCGTCGATGTGGACTCTTGGGGGAGATTAATCTGTTATCCCCGGAGTACCTTTTATCCGTTGATCGATGGCCTTTCCACTCAGAACCACCGGGTCACTAAGACCTGCTTTCGCACCTGCTCGACCTGTCGGTCTCACAGTCAAGCTTCCTTATGCCTTTGCACTCTATACCTGATTTCCAAACAGGTTGAGGAAACCTTTGCGCGCCTCCGTTACTCTTTAGGAGGCGACCGCCCCAGTCAAACTACCCACCAGACATTGTCCTTAATCCGGATAACGGACCTAAGTTAGAATTCCAGAATTACTAGGGTGGTATTTCACTGATGCCTCCACTCTGCCCAGAAGCAAAGTTTCACAGGCTCCCACCTATCCTACGCAAACAATCCCAAAACTCAATGCCAAGCTGTAGTAAAGGTTCACGGGGTCTTTCCGTCCCGTAGCGGGTATCCGGCGTCTTCACCGGAACCACAATTTCGCTGAGTCTCTGGCCGAGACAGTGGGGCAATCGTTACACCTTTCATGCAGGTCGGAACTTACCCGACAAGGAATTTCGCTACCTTAGGACCGTTATAGTTACGGCCGCCGTTTACCGGGGCTTCAATTCCGAGCTTCTCCGAAGATAACACGTCCTTTTAACCGTCCGGCACCGGGCAGGTGTCAGGCCCTATACTTCCACTTACGTGTTTGCAGAGCCCTGTGTTTTTAGTAAACAGTCGCCACCCCCTATTAACTGTGACCCATTTCTGCTCCTGCCGCGAGGACAATCACATACATATGGGCACCTCTTATCCCGAAGTTACGAGGCAAATTTGCCGAGTTCCTTAGCCAGAGTTCTCTCACGCGCCTTAGTATTTTCAACTCACCCACGTGTGTCCGTTTACGGTACGAGCACTTTACAATCAAAACTTAAGGGCTTTTCTTGGAAGCATGGGATCAATCACTTTATAAGACTAATGTCTTTCGTATTCGCTTCTCAGATTTCTCCTACAAGCTTAAACCGGGATATCCATCACCCGGATGACCTACCCTTCTCCGTCCCCCTATCGCTCCTGTAAAGTGGTACGGGAATATTAACCCGTTTTCCATCGACTACACCTTTCGGTCTCGCCTTAGGTCCCGACTTACCCTGGGAGGACGAGCCTTGCCCAGGAAACCTTGGGTTTACGGCGAAGTGGATTCTCACCACTTTTATCGCTACTCATGCCGGCATGCTCACTTCCCAACAGTCCAAGCCTCCTTACGGTAACTCTTCAACCCGTTGGGAACGCTCCCCTACCGCTGTACTAAAGTACAACCCGTAGCTTCGGCACCAGACTTGAGCCCCGATTCATTTTCGGCGCGAATCCGCGTCGACCAGTGAGCTGTTACGCTTTCTTTTAAGGGTGGCTGCTTCTAAGCCTACCTACTGGCTGTTTATGCGAATTTACATCCTTTACCACTTAGTCTGGATTTTGGGGCCTTAGCTGACGATCTGGGCTGTTTCCCTCTCGCCAATGGAACTTATCTTCCACTGACTGACTCCCATACTCAACCCAACGGCATTCGGAGTTTGACTGGGTTTAGTAGGTCTTTCGACCCCCTAGCCCAACCAGTGCTCTACCTCCGTTGGTCATCATATGAGGCTATACCTAAATATATTTCGGGGAGAACCAGCTATCACGAGTCTTGATTAGCCTTTCACTCCGATCCACAACTCATCCAACAGGTTTTCACCCCTGACTGGTTCGGGCTTCCACAAAGGTTTTCTCTCCGCTTCACCCTGGTCATGGATAGATCGACTCGCTTCGGGTCTATCCCTAGTGACTAAACGCCCTATTAAGACTCGCTTTCGCTACGACTACACCTAAACGGCTTAATCTTGCCACTAAAGATAACTCGCCGGCTCATTAGGCAAAAGGCACGCAGTCAGACATCTTTTGGATAAAACCAAAATATAGTCCTTCCACTGTTTATAGGCAGATGGTTTCAGATTCTATTTCACTCCCCTTATCGGGGTTCTTTTCACCTTTCCCTCACGGTACTAGTTCACTATCGGTTGACGGTTTGTATTTAGCCTTGGATGGTGGTCCACCCAGATTCCTCCAAAATTTCTCGTGTTCCGGAGTACTCGGGATACCTCTAGAGCTCTTCAAGATTTCGCATACGGGGCTATCACCCTCTATGGCTAAACTTTCCAGTATATTCCACTATCTTTCTGAGTCCCATATCAAGGTCCCACAACCCTGAAAAATAAATTTTTCAGTTTGGGCTCTTCCCTTTTCGCTCGCCGCTACTAAGGGAATCTCGGTTGATTTCTTTTCCTGAGGGTACTGAGATGTTTCACTTCCCCTCGTTCGCCTATTATTGCTATATATTCACAATAATATGACCAAGGTCTGCTCGGTCAGGTTTACCCATTCGGAAATCCCCGGATCAAAGCCAGTTTAGCGGCTCCCCGAGGCTTATCGCAACTTACTACGTCCTTCATCGCCATCCGTCACCAAGGCATCCACCTTCTGCCCTTCATATCTTATCTGCGAGGTATAAAAATCCTCAAACTCGCCTTTTTGCAATACATAATGGCACGTTTAATTACTCAGCATTGTATTCAATTGTCAAAGATCAAAACCCCTTATAAAACCAAGGGGATTTTTATAATAATCAACTTACAACTCAATGTCAATATAATAAACTCAAATATCTGAAAAAGAAAAACTGATAAAATCCAACAAGATAAATCCGGAGCGACCATTACTTTGAACAATATGGAAACATAGTTTCAGAATATGGCTGAAAATGGTCTTGTGGAAAATAATATCTTTGGTAATGAATTGGTGGAGGTGAGCGGGATCGAACCGCTGACCTTCTGCTTGCAAAGCAGGCGCTCTCCCAGCTGAGCTACACCCCCTCACATATAAACTTCAGTGGGCCTAGTTGGATTTGAACCAACGACCTCACCCTTATCAGGGGTGCGCTCTAACCAACTGAGCTATAGGCCCTGATAAACTTGCTATTGAGAACACCAAATTTAAATAAATAACAGCAAAGAAGGAAGTCTCAGGTCAATTCTCCGTTAAAAAGGAGGTGATCCAGCCGCAGGTTCCCCTACGGCTACCTTGTTACGACTTCACCCCAATTACCAGCCCTACCTTAGGAACTTGCTTCCCGAGGGTTAGCTCAGTCACTTCGGGTAGAACCAACTTTCGTGGTGTGACGGGCGGTGTGTGCAAGACCCGGGAACGTATTCACCGTGGCATTGCTGATCCACGATTACTAGCGATTCCAACTTCATGCAGGCAAGTTACAGCCTACAATCCGAACTGAGACTGGCTTTGATGGGATTAGCTCCGTCTCGCGACTTGGCAACCCATTGTACCAGCCATTGTAGCATGTGTGTAGCCCAAGACGTAAGGGCCATGCTGACTTGACGTCGTCCCCACCTTCCTCCGGTTTATCACCGGCAGTCTCTTTAGAGTGCTCACCCGAAGTGCTGGCAACTAAAGACAGGGGTTGCGCTCGTTACCGGACTTAACCGGACACCTCACGGCACGAGCTGACGACAGCCATGCAGCACCTGTGATAACTGTCTCAAGCGAACTTGAAACCACCAAATGCTTTCACACCGGCTTAAGCTATCATGTCAAGTCTTGGTAAGGTTCTTCGCTTATCATCGAATTAAACCACGTGCTCCACCGCTTGTGCGGGTCCCCGCCAATTCCTTTGAGTTTTAGTCTTGCGACCGTACTCCCCAGGCGGGATGCTTAATGCGTTAGCTATGGCAAGGAGACAGAATCCCCACACCTAGCATCCATCGTTTACAGCGTGGACTACCCGGGTATCTAATCCGGTTCGCTACCCACGCTTTCGTCCCTGAGCGTCAGTACCAAGCCAGTTGGCCGCCTTCGCCACTGATGTTCTTCCCGATATCTACGCATTTCACCGCTACACCGGGAATTCCGCCAACCTCTCTTGGACTCTAGTCAAGCAGTTTTAGATGCAATTCCAAGATTGAGTCTTGAACTTTCACATCTAACTTGCCCGACCGCCTGCGGACCCTTTACGCCCAGTAAATCCGAGCAACGCTCGCCCCCTCCGTATTACCGCGGCTGCTGGCACGGAGTTAGCCGGGGCTTCCTTTGGAGGTACCGTCAAGACAAAAGTCCCATCGTCCCTCCTGACAGAGGTTTACGACTCGAAAGCCTTCATCCCTCACGCGGCATGGCTGGGTCAGGCTTGCGCCCATTGCCCAATATTCCTCACTGCTGCCTCCCGTAGGAGTCGGGGCCGTGTCTCAGTCCCCGTGTGGCTGATCACCCGCTAAGGCCAGCTATCCGTCTTAGGCTTGGTGAGCAATTACCTCACCAACAACCTGATGGAGTATGGACCCATCCATAGGCGAAAAACTTTTACCTCAACAACCGTAATTGTCGTGGTCTTACCCGGTATTAGCTTCGGTTTCCCCAAGTTATCCCGGACCTATAGGTAGGTTATCCATATTGTACTCACCCGTCCGCCGCTCTACTCATTCCCGAAGGAATTTTCTCGCTCGACTTGCATGTGTTAAGCCTGCCGCCAGCGTTCGCTCTGAGCCAGGATCAAACTCTTCAAAAATTGAAAAATAATTTAAAAAATTATTGGAATTTACCCTTAACTCGCTTCTTGCTGCTATTTAATTTTCAAAGATCAGTAAATTCCCTATAAATAAGGGAAAGATTATAATAGTCAATCAACAATCAATGTCAATAAAATAATTTATATAATTACACAATTAATATAAAAATCATAAAAATTCCTCTATTTTCCCCAGCAAACCTCTAAATTTTCCACGTATAACGTTACAATCAGGTAAAGAATTTATAAAATATTTTCCGTAGTGTTTCGTTACCACTCTTTTATCCAATACAACTGCCACTCCTTTTTCTTTCTTTGACCTTATTAATCTTCCAAATCCCTGCTTGAACTTTATTACGGCAAGAGGGACGGAATATTCCAAAAATGGGTTAATGTTCTGAGATTCAAGGTATTCACTCTTTGCTGCAAAGATTGGATCAGTTGGCACTTTAAAAGGCAATTTCATAATAACTAAAAGCCTGAGAGAGTCACCAGGCACATCAATTCCTTCCCAGAAACTATCCGTGGCAAAAAGAACGGAGTTTTTAGTTCGCTTAAATCTACCTATCAACTGGTTTCGCGGTTCCATTCCCTGAACCAATAAATTTATACCGTCCAAGAACTCTTGTTTAATAGCTGAATAGACTGTGTTCAGCATCTTATAAGATGTAAAGAGAATCAATGCATTACCATTAGTAAGTAAAAAAAGTTCTTTTAGATACAGTGACATCTTTTGAGCATAATTTTTGTCTTCATGTCCGGGAACGTCTATTGGAATACATAATGTCACCTGCTCTTTAAAGTTGAAAGGGGACTCTACAAGAACCTCATTCACCTCGTCTAATTCTTGTAAACCCATCTGCTCTTTACTAAACTCAAAGTTTTTATCAATAGCCAAAGTAGCAGAAGTTATGACTGCTGAGTCAAGATTCTTATACATATTCTCCTGCAAATAATCAGAAACATCAATTGGCGAGATACCGATTGAATAAGAGATATTCTTATTTCTTTCTTTAATTTCAATCCACCTGACTTTCAAATCATCATTCTCTGAGAAAAATTCATCCACGACCTCGGCGTAATACTCCAGTTTATAGACTATACTTCTAAACTCCACAAGAATATTCAACACAAAGTCCTCATCTTCATCCTTTTCAAATAATGAAACTAATTTTTTAATTTCATCAATTAAGCCCCTTATATATTTTTTTAAATCATTGAATTTTAACTTTGCCATCGCCCACTGCTGCGTATTTATCAGATCTTTTGTAATTCTGATGTTAAAATTATTTACACTTTGACTCGCAGAATCATTGGCAAAAGTGGCAAATTCTCCAAGCAGGTCGAACGTTTCGTCTACAAGAATTTCAACTTGATCAACTCTGGGAGAAAATACTTCTTCGGTTTTGGAAAGTATTTTCAACAAGTTAATGTCCTCATGTTTTTGTTTTCGAGAAAGTTTTGCTGATACTGAAGTACAGTAATAAATAAGACCCTTGACCTCTCCTTTCTTATTTTTGCTTTTAAGTCTTCTTATAGCTCGCATCAATCCGTATTTTGAGATGCGTGAGCTAAAATGAGAAGTAGCAACATCAACAATATTGTGAGCCTCATCAAATATAACCCTTCGGTAAGATGGTAGAATCCCAAATTGATTGTCCTGGGTTGCTATTTTTATTGCAAGATCGGAAAAAAACATATGATGGTTAACCACAACCAGCTGAGACGCAGCAATTTCTCTTCTATCTTTAAAGAAAAAACATCGTGAATAATAAGGGCATTTCGTTCTTATACAACTATCGCTTTCAGCAGAGATCTTATCCCACACATCTTCGTTTGGAGTAAAATTCAAGTCAGATAAAGAACCTTGGTCCGTTGTTCTTGACCAGTTTATCAAGTCGTTAATTTCAGTTATGTGACCGTCCTCAAAAATATCCATCTGATTATCAGCTAAAGTCTCTGCTCTAAGCAAACATACATAATTCTTCATACCTTTAACCAGTGAATATCTGAATTTTTCCGGAATTACCTTAGCCATAAGAGGAATATCCTTATGAATAAGTTGCTCTTGCAGATTAATTGTGTTTGTGGAGACCACAACCCTTTCATTGTTTTTCAGTGCCCACAAGATCGATGGAATCAAGTATGAAAAAGTTTTTCCAGTTCCGGTACCGGCTTCTATAAGTTCAATGCTGTTATTGTTAAATGATGACAAGACCCGGTTTAAAACAAGTATCTGTTCCTCTCTGAATTCATAATTATTTCCCAACAGGTCAGATATAGGACCATCCGGAATTAAGTAGCCTTTTGCCTCGTTTAAATCTATTTTCAGATTCTTTTTTTCTCTGAACGGTTCAACTACCACGTAAACATCGCTCACTTCATTGTCAACTATGGCAAAACCTACTCCGTTGTTGCCAAATATAGAAGCAAGATAAACGTCTTGTTCAGATGGTGTTAAGTTACCGGAAGGATGGTTATGTAAAACAATTTGCCCGGATCTGGCAGAGTCAATGATTGCTGGAACAGAAAATTCATTTCCTCGTGCTAAAACCTCAATTTCTGAACACAAACCACTACTGTCAAAGTCCCCAACAAAAAAAACTTCATTACCCAGAGATGCTGAAATTTCTGACCTTATTGCTTCAATAATATCTTGTGAAAACAACTTCTCTATCACAAATTAAACCTCTACACGTAAAAGACTTAACTTTCAAATTATAACCATAATTGCTTATAGGGGGTTAAATTGGTAATTTAGTTTTAGTAACCCCAAGGAGGGATGGCCGAGAGGACGAAGGCGCTGGTCTCGAAAACCAGTAGGCTCTTTTAGAGTCTCGTGGGTTCGAATCCCACTCCCTCCGCCAATTTGTAGTACTTTCACTTTAACTCTCTTGATAAAAATACTATTACCTTAATAAATATAAAATGAATTTATTAAGGTAATAAGATCAATGCCATTTACAGCAAATTATCAGATAACACAATATTGACAGACATAAATACTGTCATCTAAACAAGAGAAAATCTGACCCTTCTCCTTGCAATATCTGCTTCTTTCACCTTCACTTTTACTTTCTGCCCAACGACAAACCATCGCCTCTTCCCGTTATTACCGATCATCCTCATATCAGATTTATGTACAAAACCTTCAACATATATTGGATTAAGTTCAACGAACATTCCAAACGGCATAATACTGATGATTTTTCCCTCATACACCTTACCGATCTTATCCCCCATAAGGCCTGCTCTTTCTAGGTCAAGTAATTCCCTTTCTATTTCGTCAGATGTTCTTTCTGTTTTACTACAATGCGAACTTATTTCATCTAACTGCCATTTATCAATTTTATAGCCATTATTGTTAATCAAAGATTCTGTTATCCTGTGAACTATCAGATCAGCGTAACGTCTTATAGGAGAAGTAAAATGTGTATATCGACTAAGAGCTAATCCAAAATGTCCTATTTCTTTTGTAGAGTACTCCGCTTTCTTGAGAGATTTAAGTATCAGCATGTTCACTACATTTCCATCTGGTCTTTTATTAGTTTCAAGCATAACTTTCTGGACGTCTTGCGGGCTGATCTTTTTCCCTGCTTTCATTTTATACCCCATCTCATCCAAATCCTGTCTTAACTCATACACGGAAGCCGGATCAGGATCTTCGTGAGTCCTGTATATAGATGCTACTTTGTTATCTAAAATAAACCCAGCAACAACGTTGTTTGCCGCGATCATAAACTCCTCTATTAATCCGTGTGCAGTACTTCGTTCAGATTTTTTAACGTTAATGACTTTTCCATTTCTATCCCTGACAAGTTCCGGTTCAGGAAAATCAAAATCCAACTCACCAGCATCCATTCTTTTCCTCTTCAGTTTCTTATAAAGTTCATTCATAAGATTTAAAGCTCTTACTATATTTTTTTCCTCATACCTTAACTCTGCCTTGCCGCTTAATAGATCAGAAACCCTGCTGTAAGTTAACCGCGCCTTGCTGTTAATAACGCTGTTATATATTCGGTAATTATTAACCGATCCATCGGAATAAAAATTTATTTCAACAGTCTTGGTCAAACGGTCTTCTTTGGGGACCAAACTGCATATATTATTGGACAAAGTCTCGGGGAGCATAGGATATACCTTGCCCGGCAGATAAACGCTGTTGGCTCTTTTCAATGCTTCGCGGTCTATAGATGAACCATGAGGAACATAAGCGGACACATCTGCAATTGACACAAAAAGCTTGTACCCGTTTCTTACCTTATTAATACACACGGCGTCGTCAAAATCCCTCGCATCATCACCGTCTATCGTAAAAAACAACTTCTTTCTCAGATCAATTCTGCTTACTATATCTTCTGAACTTAATTCCCCGGAAAGTTTTTCTGCTTCTTTGGTTACTTTTCTGGAAAACTTATCGGAAATATTGTATTTAAAAACAATTGCCTCTTTCTCTACTTCGATCTTTTGTGATTTCCCAAAGACCTTGTCAATTTTTATCTCACCACTTTCAGTATTAATCTTTAAACCAACAAGAGTATGTTTTTTCAAATTTAACTTTTGAATATCTTGTACCCTAATGTTTTGGATCTCATCTACTCTCGAAGAGATAAAATATTTGCCCTGTTTTTTTTGTACTTCTCCTATAACCCTGTCTATTGCACCTTTAAAAGGCTTTTTTGAGTTTGTTAATCTCTTTTTTTTCAAAACGGCACCTCTGACCTTTGATCCACTTGTTCTTTCATCCTAATATCACATATGATTTTATTTAATTCCGTACAACCATATTGTAATAAATCCCAAAACTGAAATGACAGATATTCCACCCTAAAAATCTTTGTGTGATCAGCTTAAGAAAAACTTACAGCGTCTGAAATTTAATAGTTGAATAATATACAACATCAAGATAGAATAGTTTTTCAACAATTAAACACTTCGGAGTTAATATGTTAAAAACAAATATAATCGGCAGTCTGTTTATAGTATTGATTATCTTTTCATTAGTATCCATTGGTATGCTGCTTCAAATATCAATTGACTGGAACAATTATTTCAAACTCTTGGGGATTGTTGCAATGATAGCAGCAACGGTGTCTATAATAGTTCATTTAATTCCATCAAAGGATTAAAAAGTATCAATTCATCCCCATTTTACCAGTTTTTCTAATTCTCTTTATACAGTAAAATAAACCTAGAAATATCAATCAGGACAGTCCTGCTTTGCTGCTTCAGATCACGACCCTTAAATAATATCGAACCTAAATTGAATTCTTTCAATTAGTCTGAAAGGAGACCATTACATAATTATTCGTGAGAAACAAAGGACTGAAAATAGTAGAGTTAACAAGCCACAAATCACTCTATAAAATTACTATTCATCATAATAAATCTCTACTTCTTTAGCAATAACCATATCAGGATTTACATCAAAACTAAGTGTAAAAAATACACTTTCCCCCGGCATCAGGTTTGTAGATTCAAATTCATCATCAGTGCCAATTGATTTTATCTCAATAACTTCACCATCTTCATCTTTCAGAATAATAACTACAAGAACAGATGAAACGGATTTATCAGAAACATTTATCAAAGCACCATTATATTCAAGTTCACCAGTTTCAGTAACAGTTTCCATTATTGGACCATCCAGTATAACGGACCTTTCCACACTGCCATCACAGCCCAACACTGTCAGAGCAAATAATAATAATAATACGACTGGTGTCTTCATTGTTTTTCTTTTCTCAAAGCTACTTTAGAAATTGAAATAACGTTTTTTACCGACTCCTCCACCTTTGGCTGTGTTGAGCTAACCTTGTCACTGCTGCCGGAATGATCTTCAATAATCTCTCCAAGGACCCTGTGCATAATTTTCAATGCTCCTATGGAATGCTCTTTCAAATAACCTTTATCGACCAGGACCTCTTCCTTCTTTTTGCGTGTAAACAAATAAAAAATGTAAGCCTGATTATTGAATAAAATCAACATTGCAACATAAAGCAGAAAATTATCCGAAAAAACCTGCTTTAGAATTGTCATATTATCGGAACTTATCTTTACAAGACCAAATGGTTCGGATTGCTCACGCGTTATAAACGGAACCGTAACGGAAATTAAACCTTCTTTTTTTTGCACTGAATATCCTGCGTCCGGATAAAAATCCTTGTTGAAATAACCCCTAACGAAACCTCTATCCACATCTTTTTTGAATACAACGCTAAAAAATTCAGGGGAAATGTCCAATACATGAAATAATTTCTCCCTTCCAAGTCTTTCATCAAGAAAAAGAAAAAACTCATCACTTGTAGCATTTTTTTCTATACCGGTATGTTTGCTTATATCAGAAAAATAGGTGCTTGCCTGATCTCCTATAGTTTCGGCAACGGATCTTGTCTTACTTATAAACTCCTCTCTTGCGTTTGAAAACTGAAAATAAAACACTACACCTATGAGCATCAAAATGATGAACTCAACCAGAAATATCTTCCCAACTAACTCAATTTTTCCTTTTATGCGCATTTCATAAATTCATCTAAAACTTTCTTTAGCTCCTCGCTCTGGGAATGACGCAGCAGCATAAAGATCATACCACTGAAATCTTTTTTCATGTCACTATCAAGATTTCTGTGAAGTTTAATTATCAACTTTTCTTCTCTGCTCAATAACTCAAGGTTGGTCTCGTCTATTCCCTGTTTCTCTATAAACCTTTTAAATCTCTCTCTTTGAGCCACATTCCATAACTCTTCGGTATCAGCCTTTAAAATAAGAGAAAGCTGCTTACATCTTTCATAAGACGGTGCATCGACCTTTCCAGTTTCAAGTTGATGGATAAACACACTTGAAACATTGAGACTGCGTGCCAAATTTTCCTGAGTAATGTTATTCTGTTTTCTTTTATCTTTAAGGTATTCAGAAAATCTCATATATGACCTCCCAGATCAATATTTACACAACTGCCTTAAAACTACACCGTATTGCTATACTGATAATATTATATATCAGGTCACGTCATAATAACAATGATTATATAGTAAAAGAGTGGTATGGTGCCCGGAGGAGGAATTGAACCACCGACACGAGGATTTTCAGTCCTCTGCTCTACCGACTGAGCTATCCGGGCAGATTGATAATAAATAATAAAAAGAATTTTAATTTTATCAAGATAAGTCGCTGTTTCAAGAGAGTAATTTTTTAGTATTAACAGAATATTTTGACTATATCCAAGTTTTTATTTATCGTTAAAGTTCTAATGAAAACAAGATATTTTATTTCAAGAGCGCTGTTGTTTTGTTTACTTGTTGTTCCTGTTATTTTACTCCATGGTCCTTACCGTCTTGAACCTTATCCCGCGGTGATCCTTCCAGGAAGCGGTCGTTCACCAGGCAAACATTTGGGTAGTGAGTTTAGAATTCAGCGTGAGTTTAGACTCTATATGTTAAAGGAAAATGCAGAGGTGAAAGTTAATTACATAAAGTTTTTTAAACCTATTCGTCCTTACTATGGAATGATGGTAATGAGAAATAATTTTGGATTAGGTAAGGAGGGGGGGGTAGGTCCCACGGACTCTCGGCAACAACCAGGAGGGATGGAGTAAACTGGATAAAAGATCGTCTGAATAAGCTAACTGGTGTGGACAAAGAAGCAATTAAAGGATTAAGGTACGAGAAGTGCTATTTAAAAATATATTATGATGCGAAACGGTCAAATAAAGAAAAATGTAAGACTAAAAGTGTAATACTCTTCTAATTTATAAGTAAGTTATGTCTATTAAACCTGTATTCAAAGTATTGACCTATTTGGAAAAAAGGCTGCATGACGTTGCCTATATGGACACAAGATCATTATCCATATTCAGGATTATTTTTGCGTCACTTTGGTTGTTCGTTTTCAGACCGCCAAGATATTCATGGATATCACAATCCCCAGATATATTCTATAATCCACCGGTCTTATCAATAGCTGCTCTGTTCAGCAAGTTTCCACCAGATGCTTTTTTTCAAGTAGTGGAATTTTTATTACCTCTGCTTTTTATACTCCTGCTCTTTGGTTACAAGACAAGATACGTTTCATTGACCCTGTCTTTGCTTATTATTATATGCGACTCTTTTCAGTACTCGTTCGGCAAGATTGACCACGGTCGTCATCTACCGGTAATTATGCTTTTCCTGATGACCTTTTCCGACTGGGGAAAGTATTACTCAATTGATTCGTATAACGGAATTAAAAAGAAGTTCAGTAAAAAAAGAAATTACGGGTTGTCACTGATGGCTTTATGTATATGCTTTGCTTTTTTTGCCGCGGGTATTGGAAAATATAAATGGCTTGATCTTGATCTATCAACCCAAGCCGTGCGAGGTTGGTTAAATACAGCATATTATATTAAGAAAACAGATAAATATCTCACTGGCTATTTTGTAGAGTTAACGAGCAATTTATTCTGGGAATTAATTGACAGTTTCGCATTTTTATTTGAAATACTATTTATTGCTGCTTGTTTTACAAACAGAAAGATATTTAGAGTTTATCTTTGTCTTGCTGTCTTCTTTCACCTTTCTAACTATTTGATGCTCAACATAGGTTTCCACAATACCATTTTGGTATATGGTGCATTTGTTGATTGGAGGAATATCATCCCTGCAAATAAAGATTGTAAAGATTATCATGTCTCTTGTGATTTTAGAAAGCGGCTTTCTTTAATGTTTCTTGGTGTGGTCCTATTACTTGTGATGACTTTGGGTTTGCTGGGAATTAAATACAAAAGTTTAATATCCAATAAACCCCTATTTATACTTTTGACCGGTTCTATTATTGCTGTTTGTTACCTTCTGTCTATTTTATATCATGGATTGTATTCAAATCATAAAAAGGATACAAAACCTGATCCATAGGGAAACTATCAAAATTGTGGATTTAGTGAACAAAAATGGTTTTTCAACAAATTTGTATTTGTATCAGGTTGAACAGCTAAGCATGAGTTCCATTAGCACTAATAACATTGAAAATCAAAAGGAAGTGAAAAGTGATACTGCACCAAGAACGGTAGAGATAATTTATTTGCCAAATAATCTTTATATATCCCCAAAATAAAAAGCGGGACCTGAAATAAGAAGTAATAACAGGTCCCGCGTAATAAACACTTTAGAAACGGAGGTATTGAGAGATGAGAGTTAAGTAACTATCCTACGAAACTAAGTGTTTTTATCTTTTTCTCTTCGGCTTTTTATATCCAGTACAAAAGTTGAATGGCAACACCATGCTGTGAATCGTCTCCTTCAAAATAGCCATCAACACCATCTGCCTTATCATATCTGTATTCAAGTCTTGCCTCAGTGTTCCCAGTATCACTGGGAAAAAGTTTAAAAATGAAAGTGGAGGTAAATTCATAAAGTTCCACATTTTCCCCTTCTCCGGTCCTTTCACTATCATCAATGTATTCACCTCTTAAAGAAACAGTCACAGGGTCTGAAAGAGCAAAGGTCGCGTAACCAGCAAAACCCCAGCGGTCTCCGCTTATGTCGTCCCATGTGTACTCAAAATCCCCAACGAGGGTAATTTTCTCCATAAAGGTCATACTACCAACAACGGTAATGAGGCTTCTAAGTTCATCAGTGGGTTCCTCCCCAGTATTTCCAAAGTATCCTGTAACCCCTAACCAACCATCATCAGGAAGATTTATAGCAATTTGAGATTCGAATGTTTTTCCATCATTTTCATCGTCAACCGCATCCCAGTCATTGCTCAAGCCCAAAGCAAAATCAATTAGTCCTGAACTGAACGTGGTACGAATACCAGAGTGTGCAAAAGGTATCCTATAAAAGAGCAGTGACCTGGTTATATTAGTGTTATCCTTTGCCTCTATAAGTTCCCAACCGGCCAAGGTAGTGAACTGCCCGGCATAAACGTTAAAACTGCTTGCTTCGGTTGGAACAAGTAGATTTATATAAGCTTGATAAGGACTGACGGCACCATCGGCGGCACCCTCGTTGTCAGTATCGAAGCCAAAACCAAGGCGTTCAGCCTGTTCACCAAAAAGTATGTCTGCTCGAAAACCAACTAGGTCTTTAATCTCTCCTTCCATAGTTGGAGTTTTTTCAATTGAAACGGTAAATGCATCTATGGAAAAATCGTTGTGTTCCGGATAAAGACCTCTTTCCTTAATATCGCCTTCTCCAATGTCTCTATCAAACATATACTGATATGTTGTATCAACAGAAAAACCAACATTAATTTCCTTTAATACATCTAACATACTGTGACCTGCTTCTGCTTGCCTTGGAATTACGGTAAGCATTAAAGCAGCTAATAAAACAGGTAAAAATATTTTTCTCATTTTACCCTCCTTTTCTAAAATTTTTTTCATTTCTATCTCCATCTTTCCTATAATCATTATCTAAATACCTTTTACCAAACTAAAAGTCCGGATAGGCTTCCATACCATGCTCCGCAAGATCCAAACCCGTGATCTCCTCTTCCCGACTTACTCTCACTCCCATAACAGCTTTAATTATCATGAATATTACAAACGAACAGAGAATGGTGAAGATCCCATAGGCAACCACTCCTATAAACTGCACAAAAAAGCTATGTTCAGGATTGGTACTGAACAAACCCACCGCCAAGGTTCCCCAGATTCCACATACAAGATGAACGGAAATTGCTCCGACTGGGTCGTCGATTCTAATTTTATCAAAGAACATTACGGATACCACTACTATAAATCCAGCTATCAATCCTATTAAAGTAGCACTACCTGGTGTCATAACGTCAGCCCCAGCAGTAATACCTACAAGACCTGCAAGAGCACCATTCAAAGTAAGGGACAGGTCAGGCTTTTTGTTCATCATCCAGGAAAGTATCATTGCTCCTACTACTCCTGCACAAGCAGCAAGCGTTGTGGTAACAAATACCAACGATATAAGTTCTGGCTCCGCAGAAAGCACCGAACCACCATTAAATCCATACCAGCCAACCCATAGTAAAAATACTCCTATTGCCGGAAGCGGCATAGAATGACCAGGTATTAACTTCATTCCTGATGAAGTATATTTACCTATTCTAGGACCAAGTATGTAAGCACATACCAAGGCTGCCCATCCACCTACGCTATGCACAAGGGTCGAACCTGCAAAATCATAAAAACCCATTTGGTCCAACCAACCCCCACCCCACTTCCATGAACCTGCAATCGGGTAAACGAGGGCCACAAAGACCGTTGCAAAGATTAGGAAACTGCTGAGCTTTACCCTTTCTGCAACCGCACCAGATACTATGGTCGCGGCAGTTGCGGCAAACATTGCTTGAAATATAAAGTCCGTCCAGTAAGTATATCCACCGTCTGCGTAAGCAATAAGTCCATCTGCGCCAAGTGGTGCGGATATCCAAGGTCCTGCAAATCCAAAAAACTGCCCAATTGAGAAATCCCCGGGGTACATAAGGTTAAATCCGCAGATTGCGTACATAATAATTCCCATTGAGATAATAAACGTGTTTTTAAACAGGATATTTATTGTGTTCTTGGATCTTGTAAGCCCCGATTCTAAAGTTGCAAATCCAAGGTGCATAATAAACACCAGAAAAGTTGCGACGAGCATCCACACGTTATTTGCAACAAACAACGCATGCTCTGCCGTTGGTCCATCCTCTTGCGCATAAACCTTCACCCCTATAAGAAAAAAGTAGTTATAACTGGAATGAGTAATAAGCGCATATAAGGTGATTTTGGAACTGATAAAATAAGACTTTTCATCTCTTACAATCCTCCACTGCTTGAATTTATGCCGTTATTAATTGCAACTTGAATGCCAAATCGATAAACAAAATAGTAAAATGGGTGTAACATATTGAAAAGAAAGCAGAATTTTTATAAATCTAAAACCGAGAAAGACAAACTTACTAAAGAATGCCTATAAATTAAGCACTAAAGTAATATTTGACAGGCAAGACCAACGATTTATCATAACCATAGTACTTAATTTGTTCAGACTACACTAACTATGAAGATAATTTTCATGGGAACTCCAGAATTTGCAGTACCGTGCTTGAAGAAACTGATAAACTCACGGAACGAAATTGTTGGTATTGTATGTCAACCTGATAAACCCAAGGGAAGAGGTAGAAAAATAACCTCTTCGCCGGTAAAGTCCTTGGCCAAAGAAATGGCAATTCCACTCCTGCAGCCTGAAAAAATAAAAACGGATGAATTTTACAGGCAGATCAGCGACATTAATCCCGACCTGATATGTGTAACTGCATACGGGAAAATACTACCGCTGGATATACTGAAACTCCCCAGATATGGATGTATTAACGTACACGCGTCCCTATTGCCAAAATACAGAGGTGCAGCACCTATAAACTGGGCGATAATAAACGGAGAAAAAAAAACGGGCGTCACCATAATGCTTATGGACGAAGGCATGGACACAGGAGATATACTTGCAAAAACAAAAGTTGAAATAAAGGAAGAGGAAACATCAATAGAGTTAAGTCAAAAGTTAGCAGAATATGGAGCAACCCTGTTGATGGAAACAATAGACAAATTAGAACAAAATGAACTAACACCTATAAGACAAAACGACGTCGACGCTACCTATGCACCAATAATTAAAAAGGATGTGGGGAAGATCAACTGGGAGAAAAAAGCCGAAGAGATCAATAATTTAATTAGAGGAACGCAGCCTTGGCCTGGATCTTTTACAACCCTAAATAATAAAATTTTGAAAATATTCAAAGCATCCGTAAGCAACGACAGCGGTAAGCCAGGAGAGATACTACGGTCTAATCCCGGAACTTTAAGGATTGGTACTGGAGAAAAATCATTGAACTTATTAGAGATTCAAATTGAAGGAGGGAGAAAAATAAAGACGGAGGATTTTTTAAGAGGACACAGGGTCAAATCTGGGTGGAGGTTAGGAATATAGCCCTGAATCAGATAATCCCAACTCCTTATCTCTATATGCAAAGGAGTCTTCCAACTGCCTCAACATAACTTACTTGACTTTAAAGAACAATTTTGGAATTGTAGCTTGCTCCAGAAACATAGAATTATTTTCACCCAAGGGAAAATAAATTTCAGAACACATCTGTGAAGAAATATTCTTCCGGTATGACCGTAAGGTTAGGTTTTTCAGTGATAATCAATCTTTTCGTGATAAAAATGCGCTACAGATAAACCAGCTAACGAAAAATGATAAAAAGATATTTGTTATAGTCAATCACAATCTTGATAGGGTCAAGAGGTTCACCAAAAACCATATTATTATTTTAATAATGGTAGTACTAAAAGAGTGAAAACAATAAGATTATTAGCAGTGTAGCATTTCTATTATGAATCAGTTTTGTATCCTTTTTATACAACTTGAATACAAACCGTGATAAAAAAATAGACAGAAGGTAACAAACAGCAATAATAGAACCGGTCAAAAGTATAAATAGGTGTTTATCAGATATTAAACTTTGGTATTTAATTCCCAGCAAACTCAAAGCCATCACAAGTAATAGGACCATACCAAGAAACATTAAAGAAAGCCGCTTTATAAAATCACAATAGGCATGAGAACCTTTACAATCTTTATTTGCAAGGATGATACTTCTCCAGTCAACAAATGCACCATATGCCAAAACGGTATGAGAGAAAGCTATATTGAGCATCAAATAGTTAGAAAGGTGAAAGAACACAGCAAGACAAAGATAGGCTCTAAATATCTTTCTGTTTGTAAAACAAGCGGTAATAAATATTATTTCAAATAAAAATGCTAGGCTGTCAATTAATTCCCAAAACAAATTGTTTGTTAACTCTACAAAATAGCCAACGAGATATCTATCTGTTTTTTTAATATAATATGTGTCATTTAACCACCTTCGTACAGCTTGAGTTGATAGATCAAGATCAAACCATGTATGTTTTGGAACACCCGCGGTAAAAAAACCAAAGCATATACATAGAGCTATCAATGACAATACGTAATTTCTTTTTTTGCTAAACTTCTTTCTAGTCCTGTTATAGGAATCAATTGAGTAATATCTTCCCCAGTCGGAAAAGGTCATCAGGAAAAGCATAATTACCGGTAGATGAAGCATGTGGTCAATTTTGCCAAACGAGTAATGAAAAGAGTCGCAGATAATAATTAATAAAGACAGAACCAATGAAACGTATCTTGTCTTGTAACCAAAAAGTAGGAGTATAAAAAGCAGAGGTAATAAAAAGTCCACTACTTGAAAAAAAGCATCTGGTGGAAATTTGCTGAACAGAGCAGCTATTGATAAGACAGGTGGATTATAGAATATATCTGGGTATTCTGATATCCATGAATATTTTGGCGGTTTGAAAAAAAACAACCAAAATGACGCAAAAATAATCCTGAATATGGATAATGATCTCGCGTCCATATAGGCAACATCATGCAGCCTGTTTTCCAAATAGAGCAATACTTTAAATACAGTTTTAATAGACATAACTCACTTATAAACTAAAAAAGTATTACACTTTTAATATAACATCTTTCTTTATTTGGCCGTTCCGGGTCATAATATATTTCTAATCTGCACTGCTCGTATTTTAATCCTTTAATCACTTCTTTATCCAAACCAGTTAGTTTATTTAAACGATGTTTTATCCATTTTATCCCTTCCCTCCTGGTTGTTGCCGAGAGTCCGTGGAATTTACCCCCCCCCTCCTTACCTAATCCAAAATTATTTTTCATTATATACTTTGCATAACGAGACATAGGTCTAAAAAACTGTATATAATCAACTTTCACCTCTGCATTTTTCTTTAATATATAAAGTCTAAACTCACGCTGAACTCTAAACTCACTACCCAAATATTTGCCTGGATGACCTCCTCTTGGCAAAATCACCGCAGGATAAGGTTCAATACGGTAAGGACCATGGATTAAAATGACAGGAACAATAAGCAAACAAAGCAACAGTGCTCTTGAAACAAAATATCTTGTTTTCATTAACTGGAATTACCTTTAATTCACAAAAATTATCTATATTTAGTTGACAAACTATATTTTATTCTTCTTTATTGTTTTCGTCATAAAACATTAGATGTATTCTTATAAACAACATATTAAAGCAAAACCATTTTTTAGATTCTTCGCTATTGCTATTTTGTTAACTTTCTTGTATATATTATCACCTTTTAAATTTAGGTAATTATAGAAACACATCTTAATTATACATAAACATTGTTAAATTATCCTTTAAACCATCAGTGAAAATACTATTCTTGGTAGATAGATTTCCAGAGATATCTCAAAGTTTCATATTAAACCAAATTGTATCCCTGTTAAATTCAAATATTAATATAAGAGTCCTATCGTTAAAACATTTAGATGTATACACAAAACATGACGAATTTGAGAATGTGATAAACATAGTGGATTATCTTGATAAACACATTTCTGATAGAATCGCTTCTTTACTAATAAATAAAATCAGGTTTTATCCTGAACATTTTAGAATAAAGATTTCGCCCGAGGAAGTTTCTCTATTAATCTATCTATTAGCTAAACGTCCAGATATTATTCACTGCCACTTCGGTACACTTGGACGTTTAGTTTCTAAATTAAAACAATTAAAATTTTTCAACGGTAAAATCATAACCTCTTTTCACGGCTATGATATTAGCGCATTTCTTAAGTATAGGGGGGGGGTATATGCGGATTTAATGAATAATGGCGACCTGTTTTTGCCGGTCTGTAAGTATTGGAAATCAAAATTAGTCAGTTTAGGATTTCCAGAATCAAAAATAAAAGTCCATAAGATGGGTATAGATTTAAATTATTTCAAATATAAAAACCCTGATAAAAAACCCACAAAATTACTAAGTATTGGAAGATTAGTTGAAAAGAAAGGATTTTATTACAGCATTCTTGCATTTAAAAGTTATCTGAATAAAAATCCAGATAAAAATATCGTTTATGAAATCATTGGGGGCAGTCCTGTACACACTAATTACGATCAGTACACTGCTCTCAATAATCTAATCCAGGAGAATAAGCTAAATAACAAAGTAAGATTAATCGGTGCAGTAGCAAAAAATAAAATCAGAGACCACTTATATTCCTCAGATATATTTATTCTGCCTTCAGTAACTGCTGAGAATGATGATATGGAAGGAATACCAGTTGTTTTAATGGAGGCAATGGCTACGGGATTGCCCGTGTTATCAACTTTCCACAGTGGAATCCCTGAACTTGTAGAAAACAACGTCACAGGACTGCTCGTGCAGGAAAAAAGCATTAACGAACTATCAGAAGCATTGCAAAAATTAATTGACAACCCTTGTTTAAGAGAAAAACTCTCAAGAAACGCAAGAAAAAAGATAGAGAAAAACCATGACTTACATAAATTAAACAAAATCGCAATTGAGCATTATAAAAGGGAATTATATACTTAATTAACCAAAAAGATCTAACTACCTGTTATCATTAACTTTTAATTTGTTTTTAAGTCTTCTTGCCTTGATAATAGCCTTTTGTTTAGCAAATATAGCATCCACTCTCTCTTCTCTTCCATAGAAACTTTAATAGGCTGTATTAATTTTGGTTTTCTTCCCATTTATCCCCTCTCTCACTTAAGATATACATTCATCTAATTAATTCCTCGTATCTAAGACGCTTACCTGACCAATCCTTTTATGACCTTTGCGATCTGATCCATAGTGGATAATAGTCTGTTATTGTGGCTGCCCGCGTACTCATCAATGTAGTGTTGCAAGTGTTTCTTATTCATATAGTGATATGTTGCAATTATATCCCCTTTTGAACATAGACCAGAAACTCTCTATCCCTTTGGTATGTGCTCAACCTTTAATATATACTCTCCCACGCTATGATCAACTGTCTCGTGATCATATCCTCTCTTATTCAGTTCGCTATATCCTGAATTCTCATCTGTATAAACCGTTGATTCATCTCTAACTGTCTCTTTTATCATACTCTGTAGTTCTTACTTCTCAACAGTTTCTGTTACCTTTGCTTTAACTTTCTTATCTACCCTTGACTTAATTCCTACTACTGCAGACTTAGTCTTAGTACTTCTACCTTGTGTCCCTTCTGTCTTCTTGCTGGCATGTTTGTTCTTTGATAATCCACCTACATAGGTCTCATCCATCTCTATTTGAGACAGTAAATGATTATCCGACTGCTCTTCAAACGCTTTTCTTATACTGGGCACTAAAAACCAAGCTGTCTTTTGCGTTACTTCTAAATCCCTTGAAAATTTCAAACTTGAAACTCCTTTAAGATTGGTTGTTAATAAGTAAACAGACATAAACCAAATATGGAGCGATAATTTGCTTTGTTCTAATATAGTCCCCTGTCTGACACACTAAACCTTTTTCTGCAATCCTTACATCTATACGGCATTGCATGTTTATCTCTTACCGTTCTCACACTTCCCCAGCGAGGACAAAACCTGTTCTTCTCATCTTTACCCCATAACCTTTCAGCAAACGGATAAATTAGTCCTTTATAAGGCAATAGTCATCAATAACCAAACAATAATTTGTATATTAACTTCTGCAGACCATTAGGGAGCAATTTTTTGAATACGTTAGACCATACCCAAGACATAATCCGTAATAACAAGAAACTTTGTAATCTTTTATGTTTAACTTCTAAATCTTTATGTTTAACTTCTAAATCTTTATGTTTAACTTCTAAATCTTTATGTTTAACTTCTAAATCTTTATGTTTAACTTCTAAATCTTTATGTTTAACTTCTAAATCTTTATGTTTAACTTCTAAATCTTTATGTTTAACTTCTAAATCTTTATGTTTAACTTCTAAATCTTTATGTTTAACTTCTAAATCTTTATGTTTAACTTCTAAATCTTTATGTTTAACTTCTAAATCTTTATGTTTAACTTCTAAATCTTTATGTTTAACTTCTAAATCTTTATGTTTAACTTCTAAATCTTTATGTTTAACTTCTAAATCTTTATGTTTAACTTCTAAATCTTTATGTTTAACTTCTAAATCTTTATGTTTAACTTCTAAATCTTTATGTTTAACTTCTAAATCTTTATGTTTAACTTCTAAATCTTTATGTTTAACTTCTAAATCTTTATGTTTAACTTCTAAATCTTTATGTTTAACTTCTAAATCTTTATGTTTAACTTCTAAATCTTTATGTTTAACTTCTAAATCTTTATGTTTAACTTCTAAATCTTTATGTTTAACTTCTAAATCTTTATGTTTAACTTCTAAATCTTTATGTTTAACTTCTAAATCTTTATGTTTAACTTCTAAATCTTTATGTTTAACTTCTAAATCTTTATGTTGGGCCTTCACTTTTCTATGCCAGACTCTCAAATTTTCAATATACAGATGTTTTGCGGCTAAGACCTCAACCCAGTGTTTTTCATATAACTTTCTGTGCTTATTTATAATATAAGCATAATAGGTATCTGCCTTACCAATACTACTCAAATGTAATGAATGTCCGTGCCTTCTGATATTCACTAAGTATTCCGGTATTACTTTTATCTTCCATCCATCTTTAGCTATGTTTATCCAGTGCTCCCAATCTTCATGGCTCTCCAATCCTTCATCATACATCCCCACTTTAACGGATGCTTCTTGTCTGAAGCAAGATGTTCCTACTCCTATATAATTCTGTGTTAATATTCTGACTAAACTCATATTGCCTTTGCTATGACTCTGCTTGCCAGTAATATCTCCAAAATCATTATAAAAGGGAACCACTATCCCGACATCTTTATAGTTTTCAAACACATTCCTTGCTTTCTCTAAATAGGTCGGTTCCAAATAATCATCTCCGTCAAGACAACATATATATTCAGAATCTGCATTCTTTATTCCTTCATTACGAGCTGCTGAAAGTCCTCTGTTCTTATCCAGTCTTATTACATGAACATCTTTTGATATCTCATCCAGAACCTTGATCGTCTCAGGTTCGTCCGAGCGATCATCAACTACTATAAGTTGCACATCCTGCAACGTTTGGCTAAGAACCGAGTTAATTGCCTGCTTCAGCCATTTCCCTTTGTTGTACGAGGTAATTACTACGGTGAACTTTAACATTAATTTATATTCAATATCTTTATAATACTTACGAAAACTTTGTATAAGTGGATACTTCAGACTCAATATATGAAATAAATCATCAATTTTCTCTAACTTTAATGAAAGATGTGTTAAGTCATCATAATAATTGTGAAATAAAACTAATTCCGGATCATAAAGAAAAGAATCCTTGTCATATCCATAGAACTCAACCATTCTAAAACACAAAAATGTACCCTCGTGTCCCACCATACCATCCTCAAAACCTCCTACCTCAATAAAATCCTTCCTCTTGAACATTGAGACACCTTCAGTATTTATACAGCAAGGAATAACTTCATCTCCTATATCATAATGACACGGTTCAGTTCTAATCAAACCGGTATGGATCTGTTTTACCTTACCCCTAATTGCCACCAATTTATCGTCATTCATCAGAACTTGAACCTTATCAAAAGCTATGTTCACATCTTCAAGATAACCATCGGCATCAACAAAAAAAATAACGGGTGCATTACAGTATAAACTCCCTATGTTCCTTCCCGTTCCACCTCCCACGTTTTTATTCATAACAATATGCTTTAGGGAATAGGACCGTAACTTCTCTTTAGCTGGTTCGGATAGACCATTATCAACAACTACTATTTCATACGACTTTGATTTGGCACATGTGATAGAATTTAATGCTCTGAACAATAAATCATCTTCATTATGAGCAACCAGCAAAAAACTTATCCAGGGCTCTTGGATATCTTGCAAATTATATGAATTAACCTCTTCTATACTATCACTATACTTTTCTATTGAGAGCGGTGGCTTTTTATGCTCTAATTTTAAATCGAGATAATCCTTGAGGTTGTTTTTCATTTTAACAAAGTCGGTGTATTATTATGCTTAACCGTAAATAGTGATAGTAGTATCTGATTAGTACCGTAACGGGATTGACAAAAACAGGCCAACAACCTACGCAAGAAATAAAACAATACAGATAACGAAATATAATAAAGGGAAACTATATACATTATAACTATTAATGTCATCTATTTTGGGGAATTATATACAATAGTGACGAAGCCTGGATTATTTCTTGTTTTTTGAACGTTCAGCAATGTGTTTCTTTACACCCTTCTTTTTAACATTGACAGGCTGGAGGATAGCTTTTGCTAACTTTTGCGGAGTTGTATAAATAGCAAACGGATGCTCTTTCTCTTCTTCTGTTGGTTCATAACTGCCTGGTAAGATCTCTGTTGTTTTTTTCTTATTCGTCATTGTAAGTTTATTTTATTTTTTTGGTCTGTTTTTTATCGTATAACATTATTCATCTTACCTTATCAGTTCTTTATAAGGCAAGATTTTTCCATACATTGCCTTTGCTATTGTTCCCATCTGATCTTTCGTATCCAGTCTTCTTATATTATGCCTTCCCGCAAACTCATTTACATAACGATTTAAATGCTTTTTACTCATTCTGTGGAATGTGCAGTTATATCCTCTTTTTAACATTGCCCAGAATGATACCACTCCGTTTACATATGCCTGCTCTTTAACATATTCCCTTACACTATGATTCACGCTTTCATGGTCATAAGGCAGCCCTGTATAGCTTTTATGATCATCGGTATATATTTTTACTCCCCGACCGACCTTCTTTACTATAAAAACCCTGTATTTCCTCTTTACTCCGTTCACCAACAAGTTGTGCTATCACTCTGTTTGTCTCTCCGTTCTTCATTCCTGTAACAATTGACTTCCCACCAGGCCCTCGTGTATGACTACGCTTGTCCTTATGTTTATTTCTCTCCTTTCCACCTGTAAACACTTTCAGTTCTTCTCTGTTCCATGCCTCTCTGATCCGATGCGATAAATGCCATGCTGTTCTCTGGGTAATATCCAGATCTCAATGCAGTTTCATACTTGATACTCCCTTTAATGACGTGGTAAATAGATATATAGCTACTGCCCAAACCTGATACTTGATATTAGAGGACTGCATAACTGTCCTGATACTTACACTAAACCATTTTGCACATCCTTTTTCCCTGAACCTGTACGACATGGTCTTATGACCTATTCCAGTTTGAACGTTTCTTGTCCCACAATACGGACAAACGGGTTCCTTTCCCCACCTCTGTTCGGAAAACCATTTCTCTGCAACGGCATCGTCAGGAAATTTCTTGAATAAATTAACTAACGATATCCCTTTCCTGTATGATTTCCCATGTGCTTTGTTTGACATATAACTTCCTCCCAATTATTTAACTTTCTTACCTCTAATACTGACAAAACTTTAGCTTTGTCAACTGTTTATTTGGAGACTTCGTCACTATTGTATATAATCCCCAATATATAAAACGCAGAGGAGACTCCTGTCCATTGTCTAATCCTCACTGGAAAATTGTATTTTATGCTCTCCAGACAACCATTTCTTGACTGATGAGCTACCACATCTTGCCATTACATCAGATCATACTTGAAAAAATACTCTGGGCATAAAATATGTGGTGGTATTACATCTGTAAATGTAATACCCTAAACTTAAATTATCAGGACTTATAAAAAACAAGGAACTTGTATATATAGTAGGATAAATAGGAACTTATCTTACCATATATTTAACAAATATAATCTATACGAACGGATAAATTAGTCCTTTATAGAGCAATAGTCATTTATAACCAAACAATAATTTGTATATTAATTTCTGCAAACTTGAAGGGAAAAATCTCTTGAACACATTAAACCATACCCAAGATATAATCCGCAATAACAGGAAACTTTGTAATTCTCTATGTCTAACTGAGACGTCATTAACTAGCTGATGTTTTGCAGCTAAAACCTCAACCCAATGTTTTTCATATAACTTTTTGTGCTTATTTGTAATATAAGTACAATTGACACCTGCCTTACTGACATTACTCAAATACTTTGAATGTCCGTGCCTTCTGATATTCACTAAGTATTCCGGTATTACTTTTATCTTCCATCCATCTTTAGCTATGTTTATCCAGTGCTCCCAATCTTCATGGCTCTCCAATCCTTCATCATACATCCCCACTTTAACGGATGCTTCTTGTCTGAAGCAAGATGTTCCTACTCCTATATAATTCTGTGTTAATATTCTGACTAAACTCATATTGCCTTTGCTATGACTCTGCTTGCCAGTAATATCTCCAAAATCATTATAAAAGGGAACCACTATCCCGACATCTTTATAGTTTTCAAACACATTCCTTGCTTTCTCTAAATAGGTCGGTTCCAAATAATCATCTCCGTCAAGACAACATATATATTCAGAATCTGCATTCTTTATTCCTTCATTACGAGCTGCTGAAAGTCCTCTGTTCTTATCCAGTCTTATTACATGAACATCTTTTGATATCTCATCCAGAACCTTGATCGTCTCAGGTTCGTCCGAGCGATCATCAACTACTATAAGTTGCACATCCTGCAACGTTTGGCTAAGAACCGAGTTAATTGCCTGCTTCAGCCATTTCCCTTTGTTGTACGAGGTAATTACTACGGTGAACTTTAACATTAATTTATATTCAATATCTTTATAATACTTACGAAAACTTTGTATAAGTGGATACTTCAGACTCAATATATGAAATAAATCATCAATTTTCTCTAACTTTAATGAAAGATGTGTTAAGTCATCATAATAATTGTGAAATAAAACTAATTCCGGATCATAAAGAAAAGAATCCTTGTCATATCCATAGAACTCAACCATTCTAAAACACAGAAACAAGCCTTCATGTGTAGACAGACCATCCTCAAAACCTCCTACCTCAATAAAATCCTTCCTCTTGAACATCGAGACACCTTCAGTATTTATACAGCAAGGAATAACTTCATCTCCTAAATCATAATGACACGGTTCAGTTCTAATCAAACCGGTATGGATCTGTTTTACCTTACCTCTAATTGCCACTAATTTAGCGTCATTCATCAAAACTTGAACCTTATCAAACGCTATGTCCACGTCTTCAAGATAACCATCGGCATCAACAAAAAAAATAACGGGTGCATTGCAGTATAAACTCCCTATGTTCCTTCCCGTTCCACCTCCCACGTTTTTATTCATAACAATATGCTTTAGGGAATAGGACCGTAACTTCTCTTTAGCTGGTTCGGATAGACCATTATCAACAACTACTATTTCATACGACTTTGATTTGGCACATGTGATAGAATTTAATGCTCTGAACAATAAATCATCTTCATTATGAGCAACCAGCAAAAAACTTATCCAGGGCTCTTGGATATCTTGCAAATTATATGAATTAACCTCTTCTATACTATCACTATACTTTTCTATTGAGAGCGGTGGCTTTTTATGCTCTAATTTTAAATCGAGATAATCCTTGAGGTTGTTTTTCATTTTAACAAAGTCGGTGTATTATTATGCTTAACCGTAAATAGTGATAGTAGTATCTGATTAGTACCGTAACGGGATTGACAAAAACAGGCCAACAACCTACGCAAGAAATAAAACAATACAGATAACGAAATATAATAAAGGGAAACTATATACATTATAACTATTAATGTCATTCTTACTAATATACTCATCGTTGCGGTAATAAGGTATAGGTTTAGTAAGGTATGTTATATGAATAAAAACTAACATTACTCCGACTGGAATTTGCCGTTTTCCTATCTGTTGTTCAAAGTAATTATTCACTTCCGCCTATACTACAAATTAGGATTAACAAATTTAAAGCTAATAACTCCAATATCACAATTATTTCTTTTAATAACAATATTAACTTTTTGGGATAACATATACCCTGTACTAATTCCTCCGTCCTGGATATATTAATTATTCCTCTTATTGTGTATTATTCACTAATCATATTTCTCAACCTATCTTGAATCCATCCATGTAAAACTTTGGTTTTGCCATTAGAGCAAGACCTTTTTTAGCTACATATGGTATGACTTATACATAGTGGAAATATCTTTGGTTTTCTACCCATTAAACTCTTTCATATTTAATGAACAACAGGCACTGTTTAATAAGAAGGCTTTTGAAAGCGTTGGTGGACTTGCTTCACCAACTTGTAGACTCTTTTTATAGTTCTTATATTAACGTAATGACCACAAGATTTTTCATCTTTCCTATATAATTCCCTAAACTTTCAATGTGTTTTCTGACTGATTTCTTTATCAGGAAACGTCTCCATAAACTCAAATGTATCAATCTTTCCATTCTTTCTCATAGTAGTTATATTATACTGTTTTATAAAGTTTATCTATTTTTGATTGATATTCTTGTTTACTAAAATATATAATCTCCACATTTCATGTCAGATTTTAAAGAGTATAACGGTTCAAATTCAAATAAACTATCTTACGGGTTTAAGTTCACTGTAGTAATTACCTCGTACAACAAAGGGAAATGGCTGAAGCAGGCAATTAACTCGGTCCTTATCCAAACGTTGCAGGATGTGCAACTTATAGTAGTTGATGATCGCTCGGACGAACCTGAGACGATCAAGGTTCTGGATGAGATATCAAAAGATGTTCATGTAATAAGACTGGATAAGAACAGAGGAGTTTCAGCAGCTCGTAATGAAGGAATAAAGAATGCAGACTCTGAATATATATGTTGTCTTGATGGGGATGATTATTTGGAACCGACCTATTTAGAGAAAGCAAGGAATGTGTTTGAAAACTATAAAAATGTCGGGATAGTGGCTTCTTTTTTAAAATTTTTTGGAAAGTTTACTTCAACATGGAAAATGAAAGAAGATGAGACAAATTTAGTTAAAATGCTATGTAATGATTGTCTACCTTCATTATCTTGCTTCAGACGAGAGGCATCCGTTAAAGTGGGGATGTATGATGAAAATTTGAAATCCCATGAAGATTGGGAGCACTGGATAAACATAGTTAAAGATGGATGGAAGATAAAAATAATACCTGAATATTTAATTAACTATAGACTACATGAAGGTTCAAAGTATGAGAATAACATCAAAGAGGTAAATGTTTATTGTTCTTATATTATAAATAAGCACAAAAAATTGTATGAAAAATATTGGGTTGAGATCCTTGTTGAAAAAAATGTTCAATGTAGCAATTATCACATCCAAGTCAGAAAGTTTAAAAGTTTTCCGTTATTTCGGATTACCTCTTGGATATTAAAAACTTCTGAAAACTTTATCCCTCAAAGTTTGTTGAAGAAGGTATTAAAATATATTAGTCCGTTTTGATTATTTAATGCTTGATTACGATTCTATCCATTCTTATATAGATGAGATACCAATAAGATACATCTCTCCATAAATGTACTGTGTTTAATTCTTCAAATAAAGTGTTTACATTGATACTTGGAATTGGTTTTTATGTAGTATCCACCATCAAACAGAGAATCGTATCCACACAATATTGAAAATTTGGTTTAAGATTCACACAAGAAATCAATATTTTCTCAAAAATCCTTTAACTATAGACACTTCTCTACCAAAGCTATAACACTTATTAGAATCAAATTCATCTTTATCTCTAATTAATAGTTTTTGTGTCTAAGTAGCCAGTCATACGCTCTGGGAAATAGTCTTTTTAAATGGGAATTATATACTTTAGTAAACAAACGGAATATCATTCAATCCCTAACTGCTCTGTTTTTTTATAATCATACTCGCTTATGTGTCTTGTGTATATTTCCCCGTCTCTCTGTAATTCTCTTTCAACACTTTATACACTAATTTAGGGGATTATATAGTTAAGTACCGAAGATAATATAACTATTTAGATTTATTAGATTTTTTACTTTTTGTTTTTTGATTAATATTTTTTTGTTTCTGTTTCTGAATAAATTGAAAATTAGGAGATAAAACTGCTCTTGTTGTTTCTTCTAAAGTCCCTGGTATATGAGGGATTATCTTTTGTTTTCTACCTGCTGATCTTGCCATTTTAACTGATCAACTCTTTGTATTGAAGACGCTTACCTGACAATCCTTTTATCACTTTTTCAATCTGATCCATTGTTGCTAATGCTCTGTTATTGTGCCTGCCTGCATACTCATCTACATAACGCTGCAGGTGTTTCTTAGACATCTTGTGATACACTCCTTTATGTCCTCTTTTTAACATAGACCAGAAACTTTCCATCCCATTGGTATGGGCTTGACCTTTTATATACTCTCCTGAACTATGATTTACCCTCTCGTGCTTATATCCCTTCTTGTTCAGTCCCCTATATCCCAAATTCTCATCTGTATAGATCGTTGATCCATCTCTAACTGTTTCTTTTATCATACTTTGTAGTTCTTCTCTTTTTACAGTTTCTGTTACCTTTGCTTTTACTTTCTTATCTACTCTTGATTTTATTCCCACTACTGCTGTCTTGGTCTTGGTACTTTTACCTTGTGTCCCTTTTGTCTTCTTACTTGCGTGTTTGTTCTTTTCCAGTCCTCCTACATACGTCTCATCCATCTCTACCGGAGACAGTAATGGATCGTCAGACTGCTCTTCAAACGCCTTTCTTATTCTATGTCCTAAATACCAGGCGGTCGTTTGCGTTACTCCTATATCCCTACCCAGTTTACAACTGGATACTCCTTTCAGATCAGTATTCAGCAAGTATACAACCATTAGCCATTTATGAAGGGGTATCCTGCTCTCAGATAATAATGTGTTGGTTCTTACACTAAAATGCTTATCACAATCTTGCCACCAGTACTATAAAAGTCATGTTTGCTACAAAATTGAATATACTGGCTCCGGCGGCAGGGTTCGAACCTGCGACCTAATGATTAACAGTCATCCGCTCTGCCAACTGAGCTACGCCGGACTTGCGTCAAAGTGGATTAGTTTAAATGTTAAAAAGTAGTCAGTCAAGAAACTTTGATAGTTGATTTGAGGACAAGCATGCCCATCAAGTTTATGGGTTTTTCTCATCA
Organism: Thermodesulfobacteriota bacterium; assembly: GCA_965215275.1. GTDB lineage: Bacteria > Desulfobacterota_D > UBA1144 > Nemesobacterales > JAJCZQ01 > CAZUNK01. The sequence continues at coordinate 1,918,408 of OZ244044.1, read as the reverse complement.
AATAAAACTTTTATGTGGACAAAAATACATAATTTTCATAAACAATTATCTGGTGTTATACTTTAAAGATTACACTAGACAAGTATTAATCGTTTGGGAATTATATACAATAGTGACGAAGCCTGGATTATTTCTTGTTTTTTGAACGTTCAGCAATGTGTTTCTTTACACCCTTCTTTTTAACATTGACAGGCTGGAGGATAGCTTTTGCTAACTTTTGCGGAGTTGTATAAATAGCAAACGGATGCTCTTTCTCTTCTTCTGTTGGTTCATAACTGCCTGGTAAGATCTCTGTTGTTTTTTTCTTATTCGTCATTGTAAGTTTATTTTATTTTTTTGGTCTGTTTTTTATCGTATAACATTATTCATCTTACCTTATCAGTTCTTTATAAGGCAAGATTTTTCCATACATTGCCTTTGCTATTGTTCCCATCTGATCTTTCGTATCCAGTCTTCTTATATTATGCCTTCCCGCAAACTCATTTACATAACGATTTAAATGCTTTTTACTCATTCTGTGGAATGTGCAGTTATATCCTCTTTTTAACATTGCCCAGAATGATACCACTCCGTTTACATATGCCTGCTCTTTAACATATTCCCTTACACTATGATTCACGCTTTCATGGTCATAAGGCAGCCCTGTATAGCTTTTATGATCATCGGTATATATTTTTACTCCCCGACCGACCTTCTTTACTATAAAAACCCTGTATTTCCTCTTTACTCCGTTCACCAACAAGTTGTGCTATCACTCTGTTTGTCTCTCCGTTCTTCATTCCTGTAACAATTGACTTCCCACCAGGCCCTCGTGTATGACTACGCTTGTCCTTATGTTTATTTCTCTCCTTTCCACCTGTAAACACTTTCAGTTCTTCTCTGTTCCATGCCTCTCTGATCCGATGCGATAAATGCCATGCTGTTCTCTGGGTAATATCCAGATCTCAATGCAGTTTCATACTTGATACTCCCTTTAATGACGTGGTAAATAGATATATAGCTACTGCCCAAACCTGATACTTGATATTAGAGGACTGCATAACTGTCCTGATACTTACACTAAACCATTTTGCACATCCTTTTTCCCTGAACCTGTACGACATGGTCTTATGACCTATTCCAGTTTGAACGTTTCTTGTCCCACAATACGGACAAACGGGTTCCTTTCCCCACCTCTGTTCGGAAAACCATTTCTCTGCAACGGCATCGTCAGGAAATTTCTTGAATAAATTAACTAACGATATCCCTTTCCTGTATGATTTCCCATGTGCTTTGTTTGACATATAACTTCCTCCCAATTATTTAACTTTCTTACCTCTAATACTGACAAAACTTTAGCTTTGTCAACTGTTTATTTGGAGACTTCGTCACTATTGTATATAATCCCCAATGCATTAAATGTATATACAGAGTAATCTAGGTAAGTTTCTTTCAGCTATTCATCCTGTATTGGGATAATATGACTCTAACGGTGACCTGAAACTTGTATTAGGTGGTAAAGAGTCAAACTTCCGGAGAACATGGGCAGATCAAATACCTTATCAGAACCAGAGGATGCAAAAGGATACTTTGAACGCGGAAACGACTTTTTGAACAAAGGAGAGGTCGTAAAAGCTGTTTATGATCTAGATGAGGCGATCCATCTTGATCCCCAATTTGCAAGAGCATATACTGACAGAGGGATTGCCACGGTCAAACTTGAGCAATACGATAAAGCAATTGAATATTTTAACAAAGCCATAGAGATCAACCCGAAAGATGCAAAAAACTACACTGACAGAGGATTTGCTAAAACCCAACTTTTGCAATGTAAAGAAGCAATTGAGGATTTTAACAAAGCCATAGAGATCAACCCGAAAGATGCAGAGTCTTGGAATCGCAGGGGACTTGCCAAAACCTACATTAAACAATACAGAGAAGCGGTTAAGGACTTTAACAAAGCGATAGGGAGCAATCCGCAATTAATAGGCGCTTACTATAACAGAGGGCTTGCTAGAAACGAACTTGGGCAATACAAAGAAGCGGTCAAGGACTTTGATAAAGTCATAAAAAACAAACCACAATTTGTGGATTTTCACTATTATTATGAAAGAGGACGTGCCAAAGGCAGCCTTGGGAGACTCAAAGAAGCGATTGAGGATTTTGACAAAGTTATAGAAGTCGACCCGAAATATCTGTTTGCCCACGCTGGTAGAAAGGTTACCAAGAACTTGCTTGAGTTACACGGAGAAGTGATCGAAGATTTTGACGAATTAATAACGGTGGCTCCTCAAGACACGGAATCCCGTTGTAACAGAGGGCGTGTCAGAATTTTATTTGGTCAATATGAGGAAGCGATCAAAGACTTTAGCAAAGCAATAGAGATAAACCCACAAGATGAAGAAGCCTACTATAATAGAGGACTTGCCAGAGCTTTGTTTGGATCATGTAAGCAGGAGGTTGAGAACTGGGATGAAAATTTAGAAGAAGCTATTGAAGACTTTGATAAAGTGGCAGAGATCGGTCCGCAAAATGCAGAAGTCTACTACAGCAGTGGAATTACAAAATACAACTTTGGATGCTACCAACAAGCGATCAAGGACTTTGATAAAGTGATAGAGATCGGTCCGCAAAATGCAGAAAGTTACTATAGCAGAGGAAATACCAAATTAAAATCTGAGCAATACGAGGAAGCGATTAAAGATTTTGACGAAGCAATAAGGATCAATCCACAAGATGCAAAATCCTACTATGACAGAGGGGATAGCAAATTAGGACTAGGGGAACAACTGAGAAGATTAGAACAAGATACTGTTAAGGCAAAAGAACAATACAAGGAAGCGATCAAGGATTTTGACAAAGCAATACAGATCAATCCCCAATTTGAGGATATATTCTATCCTTGCGTTTATTATAACAGGTGGCTTGCCAAAAGCAGCCTTGGTCAATATGAGGAAGCAATTGAGGATCTTAATAAAGCAATAAAACTCAATCCGGGATTTGCAGAACGTATCTATTGGATTTGTTATGAAAGAGGACTTACCAAAAACAAATTTGGTCAATATAAGGAAGCAATTAAGGAGTTTGACAAAGCAATAGGGAGCAAATTTCACCTCTCACAAGAAATAGAACTCCACTACAGCAGAGGGCTTGCCAGAAACAGGATTGGTCAATATGCGCAAGCGGTCAAGGATTTTAACAAAGCTATAGAGATGTCTCCGCAATTCGTAAGAGCTTATTATAACAGAGGGCTTGCCAGAAACAGGATTGGTCAATATGCGGAAGCGGTCAGGGATTTTGACAAAACCATAGAAATCGACCCGCAATTTGCAAGAGCTTACTATAACAGAGGGCTTGCCAGAAAAAGGCTTGGGCAATACCAGAAAGCAATTGTAGAAAATTACTATAACAGAGGGCTTGGTAATTTTAGGCTTGGGCAGTATGGGGAAGCGGTCAGGGATTTTAACAAAGCAATAGAAATCGACCCGCAATTCGTAAGAGCTTACTATAACAGAGGGCTTGCCAGAAAAAGGCTTGGGCAGTATGCGGAAGCGGTCAGGGATTTTAACAAAGCAATAGAAATCGACCCGCAATTCGTAAGAGCTTACTATAACAGAGGGCTTACTAGAAACAAACTTTGTCAATACAAGGAAGCGACCCAAGATTTTTACAAAGCAATAAGGACCAATACCCCCCCCCCCACCAATATACAGAACTTTACTACAGCAGAGGGGTTGGTAAAGTTAAACTTGGTCAGTATGAGGAAGCAGTCAAGGACTTTGACAAAGTAGTAGATATCTATCCGAAATTTGCGAGAGCTTACTATAACAGAGGACGTGTTAAAAACAGCCTTGGTCAATACACGGAAGCGATCAAGGATTTTGATAAAGACATAGAGATCAGCCCACGATTTGCAAAAACTTACTATAACAGAGGGCTTGCCAAACATAAGCTTGGTCAATATGCGGAAGCAATCAAGGATTTTGACAAAGCAATAGATGTCTATCCACAGTTTATAAGAGTTTGCTATAATAGAGGGCTTGCCAAACATGAACTTGGTCAATATGCGGAAGCGATCAGGGATTTTGACAAAGCAATAGAGACCAACCTGCAATTCGCAGGAGATTACTTTAACAACAAGTTTGCCAAAAAAGACCTTGGTAAATACAAGAAAGCGATTGCAGAAGCTTACTATAACAGAGGACTTGCCAAAACCTACATTAGGCGATACAGAGAAGCAATTAAAGACTTTGCCAAAGCAATAGAGATCAACCTGCAATTCGCAGGAGATTACTTTAACAACAAGTTTGCCAAAAAAGACCTTGGTAAATACAAGGAAGCGATTGCAGAAACTTACAATAACAGAGGGCTTGCCAAAGTCAGGCTTATGCAATATAAAGAAGCGATCAAGGACTATGACAAAGCAATAGAGATATATCCGCGAGATGCAAAAACTTATTTTAACAGAGGACTTGCCAAAGCCAGACTTAGACAATACAAAGAAGCGACCCAGGACTTTTACAGTTATATGAGGAAGCGATTGCAGGCTTTGATAAAAGGGTAGAGACCGACCTGCAAGATGTAGATGTAGAAACCTACTGTTACAGAGGGAATAGAAAATTCGGATTGGGAGAACGACTGAGAGAACTAGAACAAGGTAAAACCATTGCAGGTTTAGAGCGTGCCGACAGATTGCTGAAAAAAGAGATTTATAAGAAGTTTGTTTAATGTATACGGAGAACGTTTACGAACTCCGTAGCAGAGGTAACTGGCTGATTGAAGTATCAAAAAGCCCGATTTTTTAATTATGGTAAAAGAGTTCAAATTTTTTCAGACTATATAAACCTTCTGCAATTGTTACTGTATAGTAGTTGGTAAAGAATCCAACTTTCTGATAATAAACATGGGTAAATCAAATACATTATTAGAACCAAAGGATGCAAAAGGATACTTTGAACGCGGAAACGACTTTTTGAACAAAGGAGAGGTCGTAAAAGCTGTTTATGATCTAGATGAGGCGATCCATCTTGATCCCCAATTTGCAAGAGCTTACCATAACAGAGGGCTTGCCAGAAACAGGCTTGGTCAGTATGCGGAAGCGGTCAAGGATTTTAACAAAGCAATAGAGATCGACCCGCAATTCGTAAGAGCTTACTATAATAGAGGGTTTACTAGAAACAAACTTGGTCAATACAAGGAAGCGATTAAGGACTTTTACAAAGCAGTAGGGACTAAATCTCTCCCCCCACAATATACAGAACTCTACTACAGTAGAGGGCTTGGTAATTTTAGGCTTGGGCAATTCAGAGAAGCAATTAAGGACTTTGACAGAGCAATAGAAGTCCATCCGAAATTTGCAAGATATTACCATAACAGAGGGCTTGCCAGAAACAGACTTGGTCAATACAAGGAAGCAATTAAGGACTTTGACAAAGCAATAGAGATCGACCCGCGATTTGCAAAACCTTGCTATAATAGAGGGCTTGCCAAACATGAACTTGGTCAGTATGCGGAAGCGGTCGAAGACTTTGACAAAGCAATAGATGTCTATCCACAGTTTATAAGAGTTTGCTATAATAGAGGGCTTGCCAAACATGAACTTGGTCAATATGCGGAAGCGGTCGAAGACTTTGACAAAGCAATAGAGACCGACTTGCAATTCGCAGGAGATTACTTTAACAGCAAGTTTGCCAAAAAAGACCTTGGTAGATACAAGAAAGCGATTGCAAACCTTTACTATAACAGAGGACTTGCCAAAACCTACATTAGACGATACAGAGAAGCAATTAAAGACTTTGACAAAACCACAGAACTTGATCCTCAATTAGCAGGAAATTACTTTAACAACAGATTTTTTGCCGAAAAAAACTTTAATCAATACAAGGAAGCGATTGCAGAAACTTACAATAACAGAGGAAATACCAAAGGCGGACTTGGTCAATACACGGAAGCGATTAAGGACTATGACAAAGCAATAGAGATAGATCCGCGAGATGCAAAAACTTATTATAACAGAGGACTTGCCAAAGCCAGACTTAGACAATACAAAGAAGCGACCCAGGACTTTTACAGTTATATGAGGAAGCGATTGCAGGCTTTGATAAAAGGGTAGAGACCGACCTGCAAGATGTAGATGTAGAAACCTACTGTTACAGAGGGAATAGAAAATTCGGATTGGGAGAACGACTGAGAGAACTAGAACAAGGTAAAGCCATTGCAGGTTTAGAGCGTGCCGACAGATTGCTGAAAAAAGAGATTTCTGAGAAGTTTATTTAATGTATACGGAGAACATTTACGAACTCCGTAGCAGAAGTAGCTGGTTGATTAGAGGATTAAAAAGCCCGACTTTTTAATTATATAAAAATGGGGATTATATGCAATAGTGACGAAGTCTCCAAATAAACAGTTGACAAAGCTAAAGTTTTGTCAGTATTAGAGGTAAGAAAGTTAAATAATTGGGAGGAAGTTATATGTCAAACAAAGCACATGGGAAATCATACAGGAAAGGGATATCGTTAGTTAATTTATTCAAGAAATTTCCTGACGATGCCGTTGCAGAGAAATGGTTTTCCGAACAGAGGTGGGGAAAGGAACCCGTTTGTCCGTATTGTGGGACAAGAAACGTTCAAACTGGAATAGGTCATAAGACCATGTCGTACAGGTTCAGGGAAAAAGGATGTGCAAAATGGTTTAGTGTAAGTATCAGGACAGTTATGCAGTCCTCTAATATCAAGTATCAGGTTTGGGCAGTAGCTATATATCTATTTACCACGTCATTAAAGGGAGTATCAAGTATGAAACTGCATTGAGATCTGGATATTACCCAGAGAACAGCATGGCATTTATCGCATCGGATCAGAGAGGCATGGAACAGAGAAGAACTGAAAGTGTTTACAGGTGGAAAGGAGAGAAATAAACATAAGGACAAGCGTAGTCATACACGAGGGCCTGGTGGGAAGTCAATTGTTACAGGAATGAAGAACGGAGAGACAAACAGAGTGATAGCACAACTTGTTGGTGAACGGAGTAAAGAGGAAATACAGGGTTTTTATAGTAAAGAAGGTCGGTCGGGGAGTAAAAATATATACCGATGATCATAAAAGCTATACAGGGCTGCCTTATGACCATGAAAGCGTGAATCATAGTGTAAGGGAATATGTTAAAGAGCAGGCATATGTAAACGGAGTGGTATCATTCTGGGCAATGTTAAAAAGAGGATATAACTGCACATTCCACAGAATGAGTAAAAAGCATTTAAATCGTTATGTAAATGAGTTTGCGGGAAGGCATAATATAAGAAGACTGGATACGAAAGATCAGATGGGAACAATAGCAAAGGCAATGTATGGAAAAATCTTGCCTTATAAAGAACTGATAAGGTAAGATGAATAATGTTATACGATAAAAAACAGACCAAAAAAATAAAATAAACTTACAATGACGAATAAGAAAAAAACAACAGAGATCTTACCAGGCAGTTATGAACCAACAGAAGAAGAGAAAGAGCATCCGTTTGCTATTTATACAACTCCGCAAAAGTTAGCAAAAGCTATCCTCCAGCCTGTCAATGTTAAAAAGAAGGGTGTAAAGAAACACATTGCTGAACGTTCAAAAAACAAGAAATAATCCAGGCTTCGTCACTATTGTATATAATTCCCAAACGATTATGATAAGAATCTAAAATTCATCATGATGAAAAGCAGGGAAAAAGAAGAAACAAAAAGTTATTCAGCAAATCTTCCAACAACTACTAATTCACTTGAAAGATACATAGCCGATATAAGTAACAACCCAATTCTGAGCAGAAAAGAAGAATATGAGTTAGCTATGAGATACAAGACAGAAGGCGATCTTGAAGCCGCCAGAAAACTTGTCTCTTGCAACCTCAAGTTCGTTGTAAAAATTGCTCATGAGTACAAGAACTACGGCGTAAATATTATGGACATAATACAAGAAGGGAACATAGGGCTCATGCAAGCCGTAAAAGGATTTGATCCGACAAAGGGATATAAACTGATCTCCTACGCAGTATGGTGGATCAGAGCATATATACATAATTTTCTTATACAATCATGGAGCTTGGTCAAATTAGGAACAAATCAAGCACAGCGAAAGTTATTTTATAAGTTAAGATCAACTAAGAACACGCTTGGTAAGGAAACAAATGTAATAAATGATGATGATTATTCAAAGATTGCAAAACAACTCGGGGTAAAGGTAGAAGAAGTAGTAAAAATGGATCAGAGGATGACCCATAAAGACCTTTCCCTTGATGCCAAAATAGGAGACGGCCAGCAAACCAGTTTTATAAACTATCTGAAAGATGAAAAATATAATCAGGAAGATTTAATTGCCAAAAATCAGATTGAATCAGCTATCAGAGAAAATATCAACGAAATACTCAAGCCACTAAAGAAAAGAGAAAAATACGTGATTAAACATAATGTTCTCAGCGATAATCCATTGACACTTGAGGAAATTGGTAAGAGATACGGTATATCGCGCGAACGAGTACGGCAAATTAAAATCGCAGCTTTAAAAAAAGTTAAAGATGTTTTAAGTAAACAAGGGATAAAAGACGTTAGCCTATAACAGGGATTGTTCGGACTTACTGAGCATTCCGCCATATCTTGCCTAAAATGTTCCCTCTATTATTTCCCCAGCGGCCGCCAATGCTTCGTTCATTTTACAAGTAATACTTCCCCCACCTTGTGCAAGGTCAGGTTTTCCACCTCCTTTCCCCCCAACGATCCGTGATAATTCCCTGACAATATTACCAGCGTGATATTTTTCCAGAAGGTCCTCTGTAACACCAACCAGCAGGAAAACTTTCTCGGAATTTTTGCTCGCAAGGACCGTTACACCAGAACAGATCTTTGGCTTAACACTGTCCCAGACGGTTCTCAAATCCGTCGCGGATGCACCTTCTATATCCTGGATGAGCAGTTTTATACCATTGACTTTTTTAACATTTTTTATAAAACTTTCCACCTCGTTGTAAAAAGTACGGTCTTTAAATTTCTTCAACTTCTTTACCAGACTCTCATTCTCATCAACAACCATTTTCAGTCCCTTTATCAGCTGCGAATGTGGAACTTGTAATTCAGACCTTACATTCTCAATTATTTTATTGTAGTAATGGAAAAGTTTTACGGCAGATTCAGATGCTACAGCTTCAATTCGCCTAACTCCAGCTGAAGATGCCGCCTCACTAATCACCTTTATAAATCCCGACTCCCCTGAACTGCATAAATGCGTGCCACCACAAAGCTCCTTACTATAATCTCCAATGGATACAATTCTTACCTTGTCGCCATATTTTTCCTCAAAAATCGCCGTGGCTCCATCCTTTATAGCCTCATCGTATGGAATATTACTACGAACTTCAACGGCATCATCTGTTCTCACTCTCTCGTTCATCAACTCTTCTATCTTTCTTAAATCCTTACTTTCTATCCCTGAATAATGGCTGAAATCAAAACGCAGTCTATCTGGGGTTACGAGCGACCCTGCCTGGTTTACATGGTCACCAAGTATTTCCTTAAGAGTGGCGTGAAGTATATGCGTGGAGGTGTGATGAGCACTTACTCCCGATCTGAAATCCTTGTCCACTATAAGACTCACCCTATCACCGACCCATACTGTGCCTCTCTTTATCTTAACTTTATGAACTATAAGATCTGTAAACGGTTTTTTCGTGTCAACTACTTCACCCTTGAACCTGCCGGACTCTATCCTGCCTTTATCTCCTATCTGTCCTCCGGATTCGCCATAAAACGGCGTTGAGTCGGTTATCAATTCCACTAGGTCTCCTTCAGAAGCACTATCGACAGCTTGATTGTTATTTATTATCATCATAATCAGGGCCTGACCCTCCAACTGCTCATAGCCCGTGAAATCAACACTCAAACCTCCTGCGACAAAGTCTCCGTATAAACCGGCAGTAAATCCCTCATCGGTCTTCCTCAATGATTGTCTTGATTGTTCACGCTGCTTCTTCATTGCCAGGTTAAACTCAGCAGAGTCAATTTTTATTCCTTTGCTTTTTGTAATATCCTCTGTCAGATCATAGGGAAAGCCGTAAGTGTCGTATAGCCTGAATGCTACTTTTCCAGATAAGATACTGCTTTCCTGAAGTTCAGCTACCTCAGTCTCAAGAAGCTCAAGCCCACGGTCAATGGTCTCCAGAAATCTCTCTTCTTCAGTTCTAACAACTCGTGAAACAAAATCCGCTCGTTTTATAAGTTCAGGATAGACATCTCCGAATATCCTGTTTACGCTGGGTAGTGTTTTGTAAAGAAACGGTTTGTCAACCCCGAGCATTTTTGCATGCCTTACAGCTCTGCGCAGTATTCGTCTGAGAACATATCCTCTACCCTCGTTAGAGGGAAATACTCCATCGGAAATCAGAAAATTCACCGCTCTTGAGTGATCTGCAATAACCCTCATAGAAATATCACTCTCACTGGTTCCTCTTTTGTACTCAGTTCCACAAAACGCGGAGATATCTTCTATAATCTCAAGAAGAAGATCGGTCTCGTAATTGCTTTTTACGGCCTGAAGCACAGCCGCTATTCTCTCTAGTCCCATCCCCGTGTCAATGCTCGGATTAGGAAGTCTGGTTAAATTGCCAGCATCATCTCTATAAAACTGCATAAATACCAAGTTCCATATTTCCAGATATCTGTCACAATCACATCCGACTTTACAATCTTTTTTTCCGCAGCCAAATCTCTCACCTTGATCAACAATGATCTCAGAGCAGGGACCGCACGGTCCGGTATCAGCCATTGACCAGAAATTGTCACTCTCCCCCATCTTTACCAGTCTGCCGTCACTGATGCCTATATGGTTCTTCCAAAGGTCGTATGCTTCATCGTCTTCTTTAAATACAGTTACCCATAGCTTATCTTCCGCTATCCCATATACACTTGTAATAAGTTCCCATCCAAACTCAATGACCTCTTTCTTAAAATAATCTCCAAATGAAAAATTGCCCAGCATTTCAAAAAATGTGTGATGACGGGAAGTGTATCCCACGTTGTCAAGGTCATTATGCTTTCCACCTGCACGCACGCATTTTTGAGATGAAACTGCACGTTTATAATCTCTTTTCTCCGTTCCAAGGAACACATTTTTAAATTGCACCATACCCGCGTTGACAAAAAGAAGCGTTGGGTCGTCCTTTGGAATTAAAGAAGAACTACTTACTTCCATATGTCCCTTGCTTTTAAAATAATCCAAAAAAAGGGTTCTTATTTCACTTCCAGTCATTGTTTGCATGGCGTCCGTCAGTAATTAATAACAGTTCCTCTCAAACACAGTGTTATGAGAATATCCCGAAGCCAACTGTCCGCAGGCAGCTAGAATATCTCTACCTCTGTTTTTCCTGATCTTTGCATTAATATGGGAATTCATAAGTATTTTCTGAAAGTTCAATACTCTGTCTGCGTCAGGGCTATTGTAAGGAAGAGGGTGAGATTCGTTATAGGGAATAAGGTTAACCTTAACGTTTAAACCTTTTAACAGGACCGCAAGTGCCGACGCATCAAAATCGGAGTCATTAACGCCTTTAAGTAAAACATACTCAAATGTCAGCAGTTTTCTCTTTGGCAAAGGATATTTAACAGCAGCAGTAAGTAACTGCCGGATCGGGTATTTTTTGTTTACAGGCATTATATCGCTTCTTGTTCCATCGTTGGACGCATTTAATGAAATGGATAAGTTCACGCTTACCCTCTTTCCAAGTTCCTCTATCTGATCAACCAGTCCAGAAGTGGACACGGTAATTTTCCTCGGAGATATTCCAAAGCACCTTTTATCCGTTAATATTTGAATTGAGCTAACAAGGTTATCCAGATTATCCAGAGGTTCTCCCATTCCCATAAAGACAATGTTTGTAATCGGCTTACTTCTAACCGAATTCACGTACAACACTTGATCAATGATCTCTGCAGTGTTCAGATTCCTTATCCTTCTCACGGTTGCAGTAAGGCAAAATTTACACCCAAGGGCACAACCAACCTGTGAAGAAACACACAGTGTAAATCTTTTTTTATCAGGAATTAAGACTGATTCAATCCTGTTGCCGTCGTTGAGCATAAAAAGATATTTGATCGTTCCATCCCGGGACAGTTGCTCCTTTACCAGATGCAGGGTTCTATTTATGGGAAGAACATTTCGTAGCTTGTTTCTCAACCCGACGGATAAATCCGTCATATCGTCATAGTTACTTATGTATTTTTGATAAAGCCATCTGCCAATTTGACCGGCACGGTAGGATTTTTCTCCAATATCCAGAATGGCTTCTTCAAGCTTGTTCGGCGATAACTCTTTAATGTTTTGGACTTGCATTTGCATTGCTTAAGATCAAACACACTGATGGGATCACATGTCGGTTTTTTCAGGTCTCCCTTCAGGACGGACCACTCCATGCTCAACACCTTTAACTGAATAAATATCCTTGCCATCAACCGTGTACTTCCTTGCTTCAACAAAATCTTTTACCTCTTCGTACAACTCAGAGGAAATTGAAAGCTTCCAAGTCTGTGTAATCTCACAGATCTGCTTGGCATCTTCTATCAAATCTTCAAGCGAATCTGAAACATCGGACAGTGATTTTGTGCTTATACCGACTTTGCCGGTCACGGTTTTCATGTTTTCAGATTTGCTTCTTATCGCAGTATCTGCAAGCTTTGTTAATATTTCCACCGCCGCACACATTGGTCTCATACATGGATAGTTATCATCGGAAGGATTAAAAACAGCAACAAACACACTTTGCAATGAATGGTCTATCTTCCCTCCATAACTTACGATCATTTCTGAAAAACTTTGCATATATTCTTCACAGGGCAGATTCTCAAGACCTTCTGTTATAACAACAAGGACGCTCACATGTCTCAAGTCAGAACGTGCTTCATGCGACTTGGCAACTGCCGAGACGAAAAACGAACGTCTTACTGTTTCTTCCACGCTAGTCTCGGGTTCTTTCGGGACTTCTTGGATTTCTTGTCCATCAAGGTCGTCTTCTGTCTTTTCCACTTGGTCCATTACCTCACCGTTATTATTGTTATCTTGTTCTGTAGATATATCTGAAGTCTCCAATTTCACTTTCACCTCAGATCCCTCGTCCTTATTCCCTTCATCCAATAAAAACTCCTGGCCAATAAGTCCGGCACTCGTGTCTTCTGGTTCATCTTCTAATTTATATTCTAATTCTGAACTGCTATCAGACACACCATTATCAAGGTCATTATTCTCTTTCAGTTCAAGTGGTACATCCATAGACGGGACATAAGAGATATTCCGCTCTCTGTATTTTACGTATAGATGTCTCGCCATCTTATTAAAGATCATATAAGTGCTGTTATAATCTTTTTTACTACCATCTTGACCAAGAAAAGAACCGCCCAATCTGACAGTGTAATCACCTTGAGAAATGCTTTCCATCGCTTTTTCAAACTCCTTTAACGGCTTGGTCTCCTTTGAATCCCTGATTGAAATGATAAAGAGCAAAATAATAGCCGAAATTATACCAATAATAAGACTCCAAGACAGTGCATAGGAATCCACGAGTGGGACCACGTCGGTTCTTAACCCCAAACCTATAAATTGGCCGTCAAATAACTTTAAAACAACCTCTTTGGTCCCGACAGCATCGCCGATGCTAAAGTTTTCTTGTAACACACCCTCTTCGTTGAATATATTCAAGTAGCTTATATCGTCTCTCTTATGAAGCATATTCCTTGCAGTAAGAGAAAGGGAGTCAGAGTTATTGAACTCCTGTGATATTTCGGAGGACTTATATTCAATGATCTTATTGGCAAAGTACTGGCTGTGAAACAAAGCCACGCCAACAGCTATAATCACACATGTCAAAAATGTGATGAACAATGAAAACGAAAATTTAATATAACCTTTAGCCGATCTGGTATTCATAAAATCCCACGTTAGTATCAGATAAACCCTGACACTAATTATATTATACATTGTACGTACAATGAAAGAATACGCTAATGGTTAAATTTGTAGAGGAATAAGTGAAAAACGGGGAACTTAATTGGGATAAACACTTACTTTAGTTTTATTTTTTTTGAATCTTTCGAACTTAACGGAACCATCGATCAGTGCAAAAAGCGTGTAGTCCTTGCCAAGTCCGACGTTCGGACCGGGATGAACTTTCGTACCGCGCTGCCTCACAATTATATTACCGGCTCTAACGGATTGACCTCCGAATTTCTTAACTCCTAACCTTTTACCGGCAGAGTCTCTTCCGTTGCTTGTGCTGCCGCCACCCTTTTTAGTAGACATAAGAACCTCCCGGTTTAGCCGTTAATACTATTTATTTTAACTGATGTATATCTTTGTCTGTGTCCCGTTTTTTTTCTATAACCTTTTCTTCTTCTGAACTTAAATATGGTTAACTTCTCTCCCTTCTTCTCTCCAAGGATTATACCATTAACCAGTGCGCCATCAACAAATGGAGTTCCTACTTTCACACTTCCTTCTCCATCTGATAACATGAGAACTTCGCTGAACTGTACTTCGGACCCATGCTCCCCTTGTATCTTATCAACATTAATTACATCGCCGGGTTTAACCATATACTGCTTCCCGCAGGTTTTGATTACAGCTAACATCTTTATCTCCAAGTAAATTGTATTGAAGATAAATTTTCCTTAAACTATAACAAATTGTCAAATTATAAAAATCATAATTGGGGTTATGACTCTGATACTTCTCAATCTATAATTGGCAAATTTGTTGTATACAAGAAAATGACTTTTGAGTCATATAGAGAACTGCAAGTTTATAAAAAACAAACTAAGCAAAATAACGATGCAACAGAGTATTTTTTGACGATGGACATGAATGTAGAAAAATTACAAAAATAGTCAGTGAGGAATTGAGAACCCGTAAGAATTTATTCACAACCCAAATCTTATAAACAAACTTAAGAAGTGGCAAAAATTAAGGGGACTATATACTTAATTCCCCATAAAATCAAAAAAGGGGATATATTAAGTATTAAGAGAGAGGGGGATAAATGGGAATAAAACCAAAATTAATACAGCCTGTAAAAGTTTCTATGGAAGAGGTAGTGGATGCTATATTTGCTAAACAAAAAGCTATTATCAAGGCAAGAAAACTTAAAAATAAATTAAAAGTTAATGATAACAAGTAGTTAGATCTCTTTGGATAATTAAGTATATAGTCCCCCAATATAATAAACCATAAAGAGCTTTTTTAACAGATAAATTAAGGCCATATACCTTCAGCAGCTAAGTTAGGTCAGATGCTTAACTTTCAGATCTTTTAGTCTTTATGCTGCATTTAACTGACTGCTTTATTTATCCGTGCTGACAACTTGTACAAGGTTATTTCAGCAACTCCTCAGCTGTGAAAGACTTGCGGGATAAGTAAAGGTGTCTTTGGAATTTTCAAGAGGTTAAAAATCACCGGTTTTGTTTAATTATCATCTCAGCGTTCAAAGCATCCTTTTGCGCCTGATCTTCAATCTTCATCTTATCAGGTCAGCAGCGTCTTGATCTCTGCCTGCAGTATAACATTAAATCTTTTCTCTAATTCAGTGACGCTTTTATGCTCATCGTGGAAAAAGCAGGCAATATTAAACCATTTTATAATAATGATCAGGTCTGCTTTGGCACTTTCCTATTCACTCAGGCATAGTTTCATAATTGCCCGTTCATAGCAGTTGTGATCTTCATCTGGATCAATTTCTACTGCCTTGTCAAATTCCTTAATTGCTTCTTTGTATTGCCTAAGTCGGGTTTTAGCAAATTCTCTGTCAGTATAGGATTTTGCATCTTGCAGGTCGGTTCTACCATTTTATCAAAGTCTGCAGTCGCTTCCTCATATAACCGTAAAAGTCATGGGTCGCTTCTTTGTATTGTCTAAGTCTGACTTTAGCAAGTCCTCTGTTATTGTAAGCTATTGTTAATTGCGGATTGATCTCTATTGCTTTGTCAAAGTCTTCGACCGCTTCTTTATATTGTCCAAGTTCGTATTTGGCAGACCCTCTGTCATTGTAAGCTATTACCAATTGCGGTTTGATTTCTATTGCCTTGTCAAAGTCTTCGACCGCTTCTTTATATTGCATAAGCCTGACTTTAGCAAGTCCTCTGTTATAATAAGCTATTGTTAATTGCGGATTGATCTCTATTGCCTTGTCAAAGTCTTCGACCGCTTCTTTATATTGCATAAGCCTGACTTTAGCAAGTCCTCTGTTATAGTAATTTTCTGTAATTATGTACTTGTAGTATTTAAGTCTGTTTTTGGCATACTTTTTCGTAAAGTAGTCTTCTGATAATTTCGGGTTGGTCTCTATTGATTTGTCAAAATATTCGATCGCTTTCTTGTATTGCCCAAGCCTGCATTTAGCACACCCTCTGTCATAGTAGGATTTTGACTCATCAAAGTCTTTGGTTGCTTTCTCGTATTGCCCAAATTCATTTTTGGTAAGTCCTCTTTGATAGTTAAGGCTTATAAGGTGCGGATAGGGATAGATCTCTATTGCTTTGCCAAAGTCCTTGATCGCCTCTCTGTATTGCCTAAGTTCATAATTTGCAAGTCCTCTACGATAGTAAGCACTTGCAAATTGGGGATAGACCTCTATTACTTTGTCAAAGTCCTTGATCGCCTCTCTGTATTGCCCAAGTTTATAATTGGCAAACCCTCTACGTTGGTAAGCTCTTGCAAATTGGGGATAGACCTCTATTACTTTGTCAAGGTCTTTGATCGTTTCCCTAGGTTCGTTTTTGACAGGCTCTCGCCCTGTACAATATTCAGCTCTACAATAGTAAAACCCTGCATCTTGATGGGGGAGGGGGGGGGATTGGTCCCTATTGCTTTATAAAAATCCTCAATCGATTCCTTGTATCGTCCAAGTTCATTTTTGGCAAGCCCTCTATTAAAGTAAGCTCTTGCAAATTGGGGATTGAGATGAATCGCCTCATCCAGATCATCAATAGCTTTTAAGACTTCTCCTTTGTCCAAAAACGCGTTTCCGCGTTCAAAGTATCCTTTTGCATCCTTTGGTTCTGATAAGGTATTTGATCTGTCCATGTTTATTCTCCGAAAGGTGTATTCTTTACCATTTAATAGAAGTTTCAGGTCACCGCTAGAGTCATATTATTCCCAATACAGGATGAATAGCTGAAAGAGGTTTACCTATATTAATCTCTTTTATATATATTTAATGCCTTAGTAAGTATCTTGATATTTAAGGGGAATATATACTTAATTACCCAAAGAATCAAAAAGACTAATTGATATTATGGTAATATTAAGGATTGCAGAAAAAGATTTAGTATCAGACAGGGGACGATATTAGAGCAAAGCAAATTACCACTCCAGATTTGGCTTATCTCTGTTTACTTGTTAACAACAAATCTTAAAGGAGTTTCAAGTTTGAAACTTTCAAGGGATTTAACAGATAAGTAAAATTATGGGAATTATATAGAAAAGTTGACAAAATAGCAATTTGAGAAGTATATAGGTGAATTTTCGTTCAAGTTAAATGATGGTTGTTAAAACAGACACACAAGACCGATTGGATGCTCTTTTTAGCAGTATGTTAAGAAAAATTATTATCTTTGAAGAATTAAGTAATGATAATACAGTATGGAGGAGTCTTGATCATATTTAATAGTTATTTGTTTTATAATGAAAAAATTAAAAGCAAAAAAAAGAAAAACAACAAACAATAGATAAAGCATCAATGATGTTTTTAAAAATGGAACTAATCCCGCACAAACGACTTAAAAAAACCACCTAAAGAAGAACTGAATAAGAGGTTTAAATCAGTAGTAACCTCTAAAGTAAATCCTTTTATAAAAGAAGTTAACTATTTAAAGTGAGTTATGGGATTTTGTCAACTTTCCTATATAATTCCCCAAATTTGCTATCACCCTTGTAATAGCAAGATTTTGTATCTTGCAAAATCGCTTCCTCATATAACGATAAAAGTCATGGGTCGCTTCTCTGTATTGACCAAGTTTATATTTGGCACACCCTCTGTCATAGTATGTTTCTGTTAATTGTGGATTAATCTCTATTGCTTCGTCAAGATCTTTAAGTGCTTCATTGTATTGACCAAGTTTGTATTTGGCACGCCCTCTTTGATGGCAAGTTCTTGGAAATCGTGAGAACTTTATTGTTTTGTCAAAGTACTTGACCGCTTCCTTGTATTGTCCAAGTTCATTTTTGACAAGCCCTTTATGATAGTAGTCTCTTGTGAATTTCGGATTAATCTCTATGACCTTGCCAAAGTCTTTAAGTGCTTCATTGTGTTGACCAAGTGCTTTTTTGAAAATCCCTCTGAGATGGTAACTTCTTATTAATTGCGGATAGACCTCTATTAGTTTGTCAAACTCCTTAATTGCTTCTCTGTATTGCCCAAGTTTATATTTGGCAAGCCCTCTGCGGTAGTAGATTTCTGTATCTCGAGGGGGGGGGGAAATTGCTCCCTATTGCTTTATCAAAGTCCTCGATCGCTTTCTTATATTGTCCAAGTTCATTTTTGGCAAGCCCTCTATGATAGTAAGCTATTGCAAATTGGGGATTAAGGTGGACTGCCTCATCTAGATCATCAATGGCTTTTAGAATCTCTCCTTTGTTCAAAAAGTCTTTTCCGCGTTCAAAGTATCCTTTTGCATCTCTTGGTTCTGGTAAGGTATTTGATCTGTCCATGTTTATTATCTGAAAGTTGTATCCTTTACTGACTATTATACAGTACAAATTGCAGAAGGTTTATATCGTCTGAAAAAATTTGAACTCTTTTACCATAACTAAAAGATCGGGATTTAATACTCCGATCAGCCAGTTACCTCTGCTAAGGAGTTCATAAAGTATTTTCTGTATACACTAAGCGAACTTCTTCGAAATATCTTTTTTTCCGCAATCTGCCGGCACGCTCTAAACCTGCAGCGGCTTTATCTTGTTCTATCTCTCTCAGTTATTTCTCTTGTCCGAATTTGCTATCCATCTGTAACAGTAGTTTATATCTTGCGGGTCGATCTCTACTACTTTATCGAAGTCTGCAATTGCTTCCTCATATAACCGTAAAAGTCATGGGTCGCTTCCTTGTATTGTTCTTTTGCTTTAGCAATATATTGTTCTAATTCTCTCAGTCGTTCCCCTGATCCGAAAGGAATTATATGCTTTAGTGACAAAAGCGAGAAAGAACTTAATAACACTATAAATTTTAGTTAACATCGACTATTTTCCCATCCGACAGTATTGCCCTTCTGCTCAGTCTGTCAAATATCCTGGAGCTATAGGTAATTATCACGAACGTAATGCCTTTTTCCTCGTTCAATCCTAAAAAGAGGTCGACTATACTCATCTTTGTTTTATAGTCCAGGTTACCTACCGGTTCATCTGCAAGCACTACTTTTTGACCTAAAACAACAGACCTTGCAATTACAACTCTTTGCTGTTCACCACCTGACAGTTCACTTGGCTTATGGCTTGATTTATTTGCTAAACCGACCCTTTCCAACATGGCCAAGGCCCTTTCCTTTGCTGTTTTATTTTCCATTCCGTTCGCCAAACAGTGTAACATAACATTTTCCAAGGCATTTAGGTCCGGAAGAAGATAGGGGTACAAAAATACGAACCCTATCTTCTCGTTCCTGATACGTGACAGGTCTTTGTCATCATGCTTAAAGACGTCTACCCCATCGAACAGAACCCTGCCCTCCGTTGGTTTCTCTAAAGTTCCCAGTATATGCAGTAAAGTGCTCTTGCCGGCCCCTGATACTCCCTGTATACCGAACGTTTCACCATCGCGTATATTAAGGGTTATTCCCTTTAAAACTTCGACTTTATTTTTCTTATTTGAAAAGGTCTTGTAAATACCATCGACCTCAAATACGTTTTTCATCATTCATACCTCAGAACTTCAACTGGATCTTTGCAGACGTTCAATAAGGGGAACTATATAGGAAAATTGACAAAATAGCAATTTGAGAAGTATATAGATAGGTTTTCATGATGATTGTTAAAACAGAAACACAAGACCGGTCGGATGCTCTTTTTACAGTATGGTAAGAAAAACTATTACCTTTGAAGAATTAAGTAGTGATAACATAGTATGGAGGAGTCTTAATTATATATAGTAGTTATTCGTTTTATAATGAAAAAATTAAAAGCAAAAAAGAAAAACAACAAGCAATAGATGTTCTTACAAATGGGGTCGATCCCGCATAAACAACCTAAAAAACCAATTAAAGAAGAACTGAAAAAAGGTTTAAATTAGTAGTAGATTCTAAAGTAAATCCTTTTATAAAAGAAGTTAATGATTAAAGTGAGTTATGGAATTTTGTCAACTTTCCTATATAATTCCCTAAATTTTTATAAGAAGAATTTTAATACAAGTGACAGCAAGTTTAAGTCTATATTTCATATTGCAAAATCTAAAAATAGGCAATTATTTACCTTGTCAAGTTTTCCGTATAATCCCCAAAAATATACTTCCTGATTTGTTTGAAAAACACGGGTCGATAGTAAAAGGTAGAAAGAGGAGATTTTTTGGTTCGGAATCATATCGCTTTCAAAAAGCCTCATAAACTTGAGTATTAAGTATATTTCTCTCTTTTTTCCACTTGACCCTCTCTACCATTTTTTCAGATATCTAATATATCCCGCAATCTTTTTCTTAGCTGCCTACTGTAGCAAAACCGCAAAAATACTCTAATGAAATCCTTACTTAAAATGTTAGTTTCATCTTTTACACCAAACAGGAAATCGCCTTCCGTTATCTTTTGTAAGCATTTTCTGATTCTCACCAGTAAAGTACATTATATAAATGCCATCCTTACCCTTTACATTTGAATCGGAAGAATACGTAATAAAGTATCCGTCGGGAGACCATGAAGGGTTTTCGTTCTTTTTCGACCCGAACGTAAGTTGCTTAACGTCGCTACCGTCGGGATTCACGGTAAATACATTGGAATGTAAGCCTTTTACACTAACGTAAGCTATCTTGTTCACTCTCGGATTTGGTGACCATGAAGGACTGGTATTATAATTTCCTGAGGAGGTAATCTTTCGTGATTTGCCTCCTTTAGCACTAACAACATATATCTGTGGACTCCCTGACCTGTCTGACACAAATGCGATTGATTTTCCATCGGGGGACCAAGTTGGTGAAACGTCAATTTTGTATCCTCGTGTCAGCCTTTTTAAACCTTTGCCCCTTTTATCTGACACGTATATATCTCCTTTGGAGCTAAAGGCAATATGTGAACCGTCAGGAGACCATTCTGCACTTTGCTCAAGAATAAAAGCCTTGGAAATGTTTTGTTCTTTTTGTTCCCACTTTCTCGGAAGCAGATACAGGACATAAACATCGTGGTCCCAGTCCTTATCTGAATTAAAAATGAGTTTGCGTCCATCTTGGGAACAGTCCGGTGACATAACGTTGGCTTGATGGGAAGTCAGCTTTTTAACGTTGAATCCATCATAATCCATTATGAAAAGGTCTTTTTTCTTCTTATCCCCTTTAACAAAAACCACCTTGGAGGTAAAAAAGCCATCTATTCCCGTCAAACTTTTTATTACTACGTTTGCAAATCTATGGGCAGCTTCTCTGATCTTTAGAGGACTGGCAGTATATGTCTTTCCATCTAACGGACGCTCCCACCAAACATCAAAGACCCTAAGCGACAAGATCAGTTTATTATCAACTATCTTATATTGGCCTGCAATGACGGCATCTATTCCCTTCTCATAAAGAGATTGAAAATCAATACTTCCTCCTTCTGAGTCAGAAACCGGTTCATACCTGACGTCAAATAACGCAGCGTTTTCGAGGTCGTTTTTCAGAACTTGTTCAAAGCTGTCCGCGTAAGGGCTTTTTATACCTAGGTTCTCAAGTGGAGCGATCACAACGGATATTTTCTGAATTGTAGGGGACGACACTCCGGGCAGGAGTATCTGCGAGTAGGAATTGTACCCAATAAAAATGAACAACATTAAAAATAAAGTTAACAGTAGCTTTTTCATCACAAATCTATTTAAAACATAGTTAGTATAACTAGATTATAATCACACTACGGACAGATATAAATACCTATATCCGCTAATCTTGCAGTTCCACGTTCCAATAAGATACGTCCACAAAGTTCAGAAAAGGTTCCCACTCTTTATACTGAACTGCTCTTACAAACACGTTTGAAAAAGGGTTCCACCTCGGCTTTACAGGTTTGTTCAGGAGTTTCATTCCTGCCTGCGCAGGGGTTTTACCACCTTTTTTTCTGTTACATTTTGCACAACAACAAACCATGTTCTCCCAAGTGCTACTTCCATTTTGAGATTTAGGAATAACATGATCAAGGGTCAAATCCTGTCTGGGAAAAGACTTGCCACAATACTGACAATTTCCTCCATCCCTTCTGAATATATTTATCCTGTTGAACTTCGGCTGCTTTCTGTGATTTCCTTCATACCTTATAAGTATAATAACCCTAGGGGCTTTGATAATATGAGAAACCGTCCTGACACAGTCATCCTCGGCAGATGCAGCTACCTCAGACCATGAATTGAAATCAAATATTTCATAATCCACTGACACGGCCTTTGCAGCACCGCCATAAAGAAGTATGAAGGCTCTCTTGAGGCTTGTAACTGAAATAGGCATGAAAAATCTGTTTAACACAAGCACCGGACTTGAAAGCATATTAAAACCAGCCTACCTATTGAAAAAAAGTGTGCAAGAATTATCTTCTAATTTAAATGGATGTTTTTATTTTCATGGTTGTATTTTATTTCTACTGTTATATTTTAATTTTTCCAGCTAAAATATCGTTAAGAAACTATTAATGAACATTATAACCAATCTCTACTTTCAAATCTTTCTGTGTATCGTCACCTTCATATCAATATTTTTACTCATACGCTCGAGTAACAAACTGAAAAACAAACTGGATCAAAGGACCAACGGAGGATAATTCTCAAAATGTATCCAGAACTTTTAACAATAAACGGTTTTGTCATTTCATCCTTCGGAGTAATGGTCGCTGCTGGTTTTTTAACAGCATACATGTTGTGTCTGAAGGAATTCAGAAGAAAAAGACTGTCCGAAGACGCCCTGAATAACGTTTTTCTAGTGGCGATGGCAGGTGGAATCATCGGAGCAAAGATGATGTATGTCTTTGAAAACGTTCCGATGCAGGAAATCCTTGCCGACCCGTTCAAGCATTTTCTATCACGAGGAGGTCTGACATTTTATGGAGGACTGCTTTTAGCTGTTCTTCTCGCGTGGATAGTTGGACGAAGACATAAAGTGAACTTCTGGGCTATGGGAGATGCAGCTGCCCCTGGTTTGGCAATTGCTTATGCCATTGGCAGAACAGGATGCTTTTTGGTCGGAGACGACTATGGCATACCCTCAGACCTTCCATGGGCTATGTCATTTCCGCAAGGACTTCCTCCGACAATAGAAACGGTCCATCCAACTCAGGTATATGAAATGATAATTATAGGACTTGTATTCCTATATCTGTGGAAGATAAGAAAGCGGGATTTCAAAACCGGTTATCTTTTTTCACTATACCTCATACTGGCCGGCAGTGAGAGATTTTTTATAGAATTTATACGAAATACCACGCCGAGCCCCGTGCCTAATCTGTCTATCGCTCAAATTATAGCTGTTTTGATATTACTTACAGGAGTGATTAAGATCTATCAGCTAAGACGCCGTTGATATTCGGAAGTCTATGCTTAATGAAACAATTATTAAGATTTGAATACCTTTTATCGGTTCTGTCCGGAATTTTATTTGTTCTTCCCTTTCTCTCAGAACATTTTTCACTAATAGCTTGGGTCTCGCTTGTTCCCTTGTTTTACTCATTGAGGATAAAACCCAGCAGAGCTTTCAGCATTGGCATTGTTTTTGGTACCATCGCCAGTTTTGCAGGACACTACTGGCTTGTGGGAACGCTTACAAGGTTCGGGGGATTTTCAATATGGGTCAGCTTTGTTCTTATCTTTATATACTGCCTGTACCTCGGGGTTCAATATGCGTTGTTCACCTGCCTTGTAAGCAAACTCAAGCTAATTCAAAATACCAAAGTTATCAATCTGCTAATTATATGTTTTCTATGGACAGTTCTTGAGTATTTCTATCCGTCCCTTTTTCCCTACGGATTAGGTAATACTCAAGCATACAACTTAAAGATCATACAGATATCCGATCTGCTGGGTGTTTCTTTTCTGAGTTTTATAATGGTGTTTGTCAATCTTGCAGCTTTTTTGATAATAAGTTCTATCTTCCTAGAAAACAAAAAGCCCATCATTGCAACATCTTTATCAATAGCCCTTATAGCCTTTTTAATCATATATGGGTCGGTAAGAATAAATCAGATAACTTCAAAAGTTGCCAAAGCAGAAAAGATCAACGTCGGGGTTGTACAAGCTAATTTTGACTTTTTTGAAAGAATTCTGGATAACTCGGGATGGATAATAAGAGAGCATAAAAGAATGTCGGAGATGATCGGTAACGTCGATCTGATAATATGGCCAGAAGCTTCGGTGCAGCAACCAATACCGCGTCATTCTGAGTATCTGGAACTTCCCGGATCTGAAAAAATCATCCCAGAAATCGAAGGCACGTACTTTCTGATCGGAGGGGTCTCATACAACGAAGACAGTATTGTCCACGGTCCCGAAACCGAACAGTACAACAGTGCTTTCCTCACCAACTGGAACGGAAAAGTCCTTGACAGATATGATAAGAACAAACTTCTTATCTTTGGTGAATATCTACCGTTTGAAAATTTTATTCCCTGGAATAAATACATGAGTGCTGTCTCAGAAGGGTTTCTCTCACCTGGTACAGATCTAAACGTCTTAAGTATCAGAGATAAAGGTATAAAAATCGGTACTCTGATATGTTATGAAGACCTGATCCCGGAGTTCAGCAGAAAATTCGCTTTAAAGGGAGCAAATATTTTGATTAATCTGACAAATGACGCATGGTTTGGAAGGTCGTTCGCTCCTTATGAACATCTTCTCGTTGCAATACCACGGGCCGTGGAAAATCGCCGCTACTTGGTAAGAGCCACAAACACCGGTGTAAGTGCAGTCGTAACTCCGGTTGGAAAAGTAAGAAATAAAACACAGATATTTAAAAAAGAGATTTTTACAGACCATGTCGCCCTGCTTTACAGCGACACCATTTATATGAAAGTAGGCAATATATTCCCTTGGTTATGTTTAACTTTGTTCATATTATTTGTATTTCACAAACATTTAAAAAGACGATATGGCTGAGAAAGCATCCAGGAACCTTGCATTCTCCAAAGAGGTACCAACCGTCACTCTAATACAGTTATCAAGGCACGGGGTCCCATTGAAGTTCCTCACCAAAATACCTCTTTCCAACAACTTGCTGAAATACAAGTCGGCATCAGAAACCCGAATCAATAAAAAATTGGCATCACTTGGAAAAACCTCTATATTGGGAACCCTTTTCAGACTTTCATATAGAAGGTCCCTCTCTATTTTTATCTCGGAGAAACTGGATTCGAGTAGTTCATATTTATCGATAACAACTTCAGCAACCAGCTGCGTTATTGAATTTACGTTATAAGGAAGCCTTGCCTTGTTCAATTCATGAATTAAATGAGCGTTGGCAAATAACATTCCAAGCCTTATTGATGCAAAACCCACTTTCGACATCGTTCTCATAACAACTAAATTATCAAATTTACTCAGTAGAGGCAGAAAAGTTTCTCCATGATAATCAAAATAGGCTTCATCAACCAGTATAAGTCCGCTTGTAGAGTTCAGGACCGTAAGTATTTTCTCTCTTGAGAAAGAATTGCCCGTAGGATTGTTTGGAGTGGAAAAGAAAGTAATATCCGGATCATACTGCTCTATACATTTCAGCGTAAAATCAAGGTTTATGTCAAAATTATGGTCCAGGTTAACTTCAACTATCTTTTTTCCAAGTACCAAACTTGAAAGTGCGTACATTGAAAAGGTAGGTTGGGGAGCAAGCACAGTAGAACTTTTTCCGGTAAATACCTCTATCAGTATCTGTATCAACTCGTCAGAACCGTTGCCAAACAATATATTGTCTTCCGGAACGTTATAGCGACTGCTTACCGCTTTTTTCAAGGACACAGCACCGGAACTCGGATAACGATTTAAATTAAGAGATGGAATTTTTTCAAGTATTTCATCCCTGATCTCCGAATTTAACTCAAAAGGACTTTCATTTCCATCCAGCTTGATCTCACATATAACCCCCGGTGCTGAATACGACTCGATGTTCTCCAGACCTCTGCACAACCTTTCCCTGTAATTATCTTTAATGTCTGACATTTTTTCTTATAGAACAAATCAAAGCCTTACTTTTACCGAAAACGCATGTGCTTCAAGGCCTTCCGAATAAGCTAAATTTATCACTGAATTGGACAATTCCTTAAATCCTTTCCTGGACATACAGATCACGCTGGGCATTTTTATAAAATCATAAACGCTGAGCGGGGAGGAAAATCTGGCGGCACCTCCAGTGGGAAGTACATGACTTGGTCCAGATATATAATCACCAAAAGACTCAGTTGACATCGCCCCTATGAATATCGCTCCAGCGTGAACTATCTTCTTGAGGAGTCTCTTTGGTGCTTTCACGCACAACTCCAAATGCTCAGGTGCTATCTTGTTTGAAATATCCGCTGCACGATCAAGGCCGTTAACAACATATATCCTGCCGTTATTCTTAATCGACTTTTGTGCGATCTTTATTCTCTGGAGCTTGCTTAGCTGTTCACATAGTTCTTTTTTGACCTCATCCGCGTACCTGCTTGAGGTTGTTATTAGGGTAGGATTTGCCATTTCATCGTGTTCAGCCTGAGCGAGCAGGTCAGCTGCAACCCAAGATGCCGGACATGAACCATCGGCAATTATCAACACTTCACTTGGTCCAGCAAGTGTATCAATGCCCACGGTGCCATAAACGTCCTTCTTGGCAATTGTTACATATACATTTCCGGGTCCAACTATCTTATCAACCTTACTGACCGATCCAGTCCCATAGGCAAGGGATGCGATCGCCTGTGCTCCCCCCATCTTGTATATTCTATTTACTCCACAGATCGAAGCAGCTGCCAAAACTGCAGGATTTATTATCCCATTATGAGACGGAGTGGCAATAGAAATATCATTTACCCCTGCAACCTTTGCGGGAATTGCAGCCATAAGCACAGTGGAAGGATAAGAGGCTTTGCCACCAGGAACATATATACCAACCTTATCGACCGTTCTGATCTCCCAACCAAGCTCATTTCCGAACTCATCTTTAAAGGAACCGGGTTTTGGCAGCAATCTGTTTTGGTATTTTTCTATCCGTTCCGCAGCGATTTTCAGACTTTCTGTGATCTCTTTGGGAATACAGTCCAGAGCATCTTTTATTTCTTTATCTGTGACAACGATGTTCTTCTTATTAGCTTCAAATCCATCAAATTTTCTCGTGTATTTAAAAAGAGCATCATCTCCGTTCCTTAAAACGTCCTTGATGATCTTTTCAGTTGTATTATCCTGTTTAGAGTTAAACTGCAGATATCCTTCTTCTATACTGTCTGTAATCCTGCGTAAATTGCTTTTCGTAACTTTTACCACTTGCATAACACAGGGAATTATACACAATTACATCTGATAATCACGCAACGGTTTATGTGCTATTTAGCCTTAACGCCTTTGGTGTAAAGTTTGTCTATCTGAGAGTGCTTGACGACAATGTAACCACGACCGGGGCCTCTTTGCTTGACGTTGGCACCAAACTTTCTGTTGCTCCGGGTAATAACACCATTGAAAATAACTCCAAGGTTGCCACCATCCTCCTCTTTTATCTGTATGCCATCGTCAAAATTACGAACTGATTGAACTGCCCGCAACTTGACTTTAATATCACCCTCATCCTCTTCGGAAATATTCACGCCTTCATCTTTGTTCTGGGAGGCATAGACGTTAATTAGTCCGATATCGACGTCTCCGGCATCTTCTTCGTCAAAATCCAGACCTTCATCAAAGTTCAAGAGCAACTTACTGTCGGAAATCCTACCAGTTATGGAACCGGGTCCTGCCTCATCAATGTCAAAGCCGTCATCCAGATCCAGCACCGGTCGTCTTCCAGTATTGTCAACGCATCTGTCATCCGCATAGGGTGGTCTTGCAGGCTTAATGGGAGAACAGTAACTACCGTTATCACGCATCACCAAGTTATCTGCAGTGATTTTCACGCTGCCGCTTCCACCCTCATCCAGTTTAATACCATCGGCGCCAACGCCAATGAAACTGGAACTAGTAGCATTGAATATTATGTTACCTTCACCTCGTTCGTCCACCCGAATACCATCGGCATCAAAATGACCGTTGCCTACATTTCTGATAAAGACTTCGTCCAAGGTTAAACTGATCGAGGCACGAGAACCTTTTCCGTCGCCATCGGAACCAGACCCACAATCAGTACGGTCACAATCAAGAACATGGATGCCGTGGTCACCTACACCGGTCACATTGACCCGGATGAGACTTACGGAAACAGATCCGGTCCGATTCGGTGGCACCTTAACTTTAATACCACTACCACCACCTTGCCTGTTGACTGAATAACCTCTGTCGTCAGTAAAACTGAGGTCGGAGATGGTAAGGTCTGCACCGTTTGTAACCTCTAACAAGTTCATCCCGAGTCCTTCTCCACTAATGGTCTGACCGGAACCAACGATAATCAGTGGCATTTTACCATCGTAGATAAGAGGTTTTTTAATCTTGATAGTGCGGACTTCGGGCAGGAGGACTATTCTAATCACTCCTTTTTTAGACAGCGCATCTCGTAGCGAACCAGTACCACTATCAGCCGGGATGGTAACATGATATGTAGAGGTATCAGCAGCCGCAACGCTCAGCTCCAGAACCAACAGTATAATGATATATGGAAAGGATTTTAATTTTGTATATATAATCTTCATAGGTTCTATTCCTCCAATTCTGAAAGAATTTCAAATCACTCTTATAAGAGGTATGACCTTGGTAAAAATGTTTGATCAAAACTTGACACAGAATCGTCTAAATTATAATAATGGTACTGATTTTGTTATCCTTCTCAGCTATCTTAGTTATAAAGAAAATAAAGGCAATAACTGTTTTTTCTTCCTTGATAAAATCACTATTATGTATCTTAAAACTGTTATTGTTACGGATGATTGCATAGTTTTTTATCTTTGTTAAATCTAATAAACAAATCGTCACGACCAATAAACTTATGAAACAGTTTGATTACAACGGTAGAGGTCAGCGTTTTTTCCGTCCCGTGGACATGTATAAAATAGGAAGCGTCGTTCCCGTCTTTAGCTGACTAATCTTAATCCAGGCACTGGATTCCTTTATAGAGCAATTATCATCAATAATTTGTATATTAACTTCTGCAGACCTTCAGGGAGAAATCTCTTGAGTACATTAAACCATATCCAAAACATAATCCGTAATAACAGGAAACTTCGTAATCTGTTATTTTCTACTAGCCTATCACTAGTTTGCAGATGCTTTATGGACAAGACCTCAACCCAATGTTTTTCATATAACTTTCTGTGCTTATTTATGATGTAGGAATAATAAACATTTGCCTTATTGGCGTTATTAACATACTTTGAACCTTTATATATTCTATAGTTAATTAAATATTCAGGTATTACTTTTACCTTCCATCCATCTTTAACTATATTTATCCAGTGCTCCCAATCTTCATGGCTCTTCAATCCTTCATCATACATCCCCACTTTAACGGATACCTCTCGTCTGAAGCAAGACGCTGAAGGTATACAATTACTACATAACATTCTAAATAAACTTGTCTCATCTTCTTGTATTTTCCACATTGAGGTAACATCTCCAAACCTTTTCATTGAAGAAGCCACTATTCCAACATCTTTATAGTTTTCAAACACGTTCCTTGCTTTCTCTAAATAGGTCGGTTCCAAATAATCATCCCCGTCAAGACAACATATATATTCAGAATCTGCATTCCTTATTCCTTCATTACGAGCTGCTGAAACTCCTCTGTTCTTATCCAGTCTTATTACATGAACATCCTTTGAAATCTGGTTCAGAACCTTAATTGTTTCAGGGTCGTCTGAACAATCATCAACTACTATAAGTTGCACATCCTGCAACGTTTGGCTAAGAACTGAGTTAATTGCCTGCTTCAGCCATTTCCCTTTATTGTAAGAGGTAATTACTACGGTGAACTTGGATACAGACAGGTTTCTTGAACTATAATTGTTTTGTCCCATGATATATATCAAATATTTGTCACCCTTCATGCGTATCCAGTAATTTATTAACCTGTCTAAAAATAGGTTAAACCTTACTAAATACCCCTTATTTATTGGCTTACCCTTATTATTTACATAATAATGACAAAAATTTTTTATAAGTGGGTACTTCAGAGTTAATATATAAGATAAATGTCTATTCCTCTGTTTCTTTGATAATATATGTTTTAAATTATTATAGTAATTATGAAATAAAACTAATTCCGGATCATAAAGAAAAGAATCCTTGTCATATCCATAGAACTCAACCATTCTAAAACACAAAAATGTACCCTCGTGTCCCACCATACCATCCTCAAAACCTCCCACCTCAATAAAATCCTTCCTCTTGAACATTGAGACACATTCAGCATTTATACAGCAAGGAATAACTTCATCTCCTAAATCATAATGACACGGTTCAATTCTAATCAAACCGGTATGGATCTGTTTTACCTTACCTCTAATTGCCACTAATTTAGCGTCATTCATCAGAACTTGAACCTTATCAAACGCTATGTCCACGTCTTCAAGATAACCATCGGCATCAACAAAAAAAATAACGGGTGCATTGCAGTATAAACTCCCTATGTTCCTTCCCGTTCCACATCCCACGTTTTTATTCATAACAATATGCTTTAGGGAATAGGACCGTAACTTCTCTTTAGCTGGTTCGGATAGACCATTATCAACAACTACTATTTCATACGACCCTGATTTGGCACATGTTATAGAACTCAACGCTCTGAATAATAACTCATCTTCATTATAAACAACCAGCAAAAAACTTATCCAGGGCTCTTGGATATCTTGCAAATTATATGAATTAACCTCTTCTATACTATCACTATACTTTTCTATTGAGAGCGGTGGCTTTTTATGCTCTAATTTTAAATCGAGATAATCCTTGAGGTTGTTTTTCATTTTAACAAAGTCGGTGTATTATTATGCTTAACCGTAAATAGTGATAATAATAAGGGGACTATATTTAATTACCCAAAAGCTCTAACTACTTGTTATCATTAACTTTTAATTTATTTTTAAGTTTTCTTGCCTTGATAATAGCCTTTTGTTTAACAAATATAGCATCCATTACCTCTTCCATAGAAAGGGAATTATATGGGAGAGTTGACAAAAATCTACCTATATCGTTATGAGTACAGAGTCCCTCAATTCCCTTCTGTTTTAAATATTATTAGCAACCATCGGGAGCGTTATTCCCCATTTTAGCTGTCCCACCCCATATAAAGTTTCCTTTATATAAGAATATTCATTAGTTTTAATATAACTAATTGCTATTTACTTGCCAAACTGATTAATTAAATATGCTACCTCTTCCACAGATCCTTTCATTTCTATAGACCAGTCTTCTCTTAAAGTTATAAATCTGATTTAGCATTTCCAGACTACGCCGAAACCGAAGACCTTACGAAACTGGAGGAGTGCCAGAAGTCTAGTAAATACAAGGGTAAGGGTCGTAGTCCCAATGTCGTTGTTGTATTTTGGATTTAATTCAAAGAAAATTTGGAAAAGAGACTGCCAGATCTTATGGTGAAAAGTCTCACTTGGCATGTTATTTTTGTGCTAAAAAAATCCGTGTTCCCTTAGGTATTCCAAATTTTATAATCTCCGTATCCGAAAAAAGTATATCTTGTGTAACAGTTTCCACGTGAAATCCAGCATCGCGTATTCTGTCTATATAATCTTTTCCGCATATCCGAACATAATTATGTTGACCAAAGGTTGTGAAGCGTTCTTCAGGGTCGGTTATTGATGGGTCCTCAAATGTTTTTTGAGTTGAGATCGGAAATAGTATTATAGCCATGCTGTTATCCTTTAGTACTCTGTATAGTTCGCTTATAGCTTTTTTATCATCCTGAATATGTTCCAGTACATGACTGCAAATGATCAGGTCAAAAGACCGGTCTGGATATTTGATGTTAGTTATATCCATTTCTACCATCACGTCTCGGTCACTTAGACCAGCGGACAAGTACCCTTTACCAAACTTTTCCTTTAACTTTTGTGCAAGGCACACCTCTGGGGCAATATGAAGCACTTTTACGGATGGAAGGGGGGGGGTAAGATATATGTTTAAAAGGAAAAAATATAAAAAGCGATGCCTTTCACGGGAACCGCATATTGGGCATTTAACATTTTTTCTATTATTAATAGGAATAAACTCTCTGGATGATCTTTCGCATACTGGGCAATACATTCCTTTTACACAATAATATATTGCTTTTAGAACAATACTGAAACACGTACGAATAAGGTGAAGCATAGTTATTCATTCAAAGTGATAATAAATGGTAAAAACATAACTAAAATATCAGTTTAATATAGATAGTATTTTATATGAATCGTTTAATGATGAGAAAAAAATATTATAGCTCATTTCTGAATTTTTGCAAGCAAGTCATTGCCGATAACGCCTTATGCTACCTCTTCCACAGGTCTTTTTTATCTGAACTTCAATACATTTTCATGAAGGTCGAAGCAGTTTTTGCCTAGTCTTGAACTTGACGAACGAATGATGTTGAAGGCCAAGATACGAATAACAGCAATTGTGACTCCAATGCCAAACGATGAACGGAAGTAATGTCTCACATAAAAACATGGTGATGTGATTCCTTTAAAGGCGTTGAAAAAAAACTAATTTTTCAAGTAACATGCCTATCGGTCATTGCTGGAAGAATGACGTCAAATAGTGTATGTTTTCAATGGAAAAGATCTATATATCCTTATTAATGGCAAGCCTAGAAAGTTTATAGCTTGGTTTTTTATATTAATTATTAGTTTGTTGAAAAGAACTGGTATATAGCTACATTCTGCGGATGAGTTTTCTTTTCCTATAAACCAGTTTTCATATAATCATCTGATGAATAGTTACAAACTGACCTCCAATGTAACCTTTAACTACAACCTTGATAACCTCAATCAAAGGACCTTGAGTTCTCTCTACCGCGTATTGGGCTATCTTAATATTCTGAACGAACTGGGCAAACAGGACAGACAATCTCTGAACTGGGAAGATTATTACTACGGAAAAATAATTGAGACAATAAGAGATGGAATAGAAGGAATTGATAAGAGTGACCAAGTAAAGTTAGGTCACAAGCTTGATAAGATTGCCGCTGGAACGTTTGATATTGAGTTAATAAACTATCCATCAATGTCTTTGGGTCTCGTATTTGGAAAAGTTTTTTCTCCTGAGAACAATTATAGAAAAAGGTTTGGAGGGGCTTTTGGAATTAAAAACGAAGAGTCTGTCAGGTTACTTCAAAGATACGATAAAATTGCCGAGAATGCATATTTAAGATTTCCTTTCATTGCAGATAAGAGCAGAGAGTTTTTTTTGAAAAACAAGTCTGAAATTACCTGCATTGATGTTATTGCATTTGGAGGAGAGTTCAATAAGTACTATAAGCCTATATCAATTTTTTACTCCGGTTACCGATCAAAGCCATCATTGTCGCAGTTTCATGTGGTGTTATTTACTAACGTCTATTATAAAAGATACAAAATCATATCCGAGAGACTCGGCAGTAAATTTATAGAGAACTTTTATGATCTGGGGAATATAAGTCAGCAAACGTTGAACAGAATTCTTATTTTCTGGCTCAGAGGGCATGATCTCGGTCATTTCTTCGGAGAGGATAATTTTGTTGATAATATGCGGGACAATAGAAGAATTTATTACGTCCTGCATGAACTGAAATCAGATATCGTGTCTCTACATATACTTAAGAACAACTATGAAAAGCTGCTTGATAAGAGTGAACTAGAGATCGTTTTTATGGTATTTCTTGCCGAGGCTTTCAGGTACATGAGAAGAGGAAACTTCCTAAAATATACCGATGGAGGTTCAGCTTATCTGGCTTATAAATACTTTCTGGATAGCGGAGCAATAAAAATTAAAAGAAATAACGTTCATTTTATTGATTTCGAACGTCTGTCTGATGATATAGATGAATTATGTGAGAAGATGATGGAGATCTTTAGCAGAGGAAATACAAGGGAGGCACTTCAGTTCGCAAATAGATGGGGAGACCTTCAGGAGCTTGACACGGATATACTGCCTAAAGACCTTGATTTTCTTAATGATAACCTTATTGCATTTAATCTGAATATTTCAAATTTCTAAAAAAAGACACTTATTTATCTGTACTATGGTGTGTTATCTGTCGAATGCAGAACAGTATTATAATCATGTTCATAATTATAAATGTGTGGTATATTAGGGGTCAAGTCTTTCTGTTAAATACATTATTGGTTAATATAGACCTATGGCACGTCCATTAAGAATAGAGTTTCCCGGTGCTGTTTATTTTATTACTTCAAAGGGTAATGCTTCGCAGGAAATATTCCTGGGGTCGGAAGACGCTAAAGCATGGTTAGAAGTTTTTAAGAATGTTTGCAGCAGATTTGGCTGGATTTGCTATTCCTATTGTCTTATGAGCTATAAGTACATGGTAGTTATTGAAACGCCAAAGCCCACTCTGTCCAAGGGGATGAGACAGTTAAACGGTATTTATACACAGAACTTTAACAGAAGGCATGGAAGGGATGGACACGTTTTTCGAGGCCGGTATGAATCAGTTCTGATCCAGAAAGATAAGTACCTTGCAGATTTAATTAAATATATTTTATTTTGTCCTGTGGGATCAGGATTTGTAAGGTTGCCTCATCAGTTTAAATGGAGCAGTTGTAAGTACATGTTTGATAAAGAAGAATGTCCAGACTGGTTTGATAAAAATTATGTGAATGGACTTTTTAATGACGTGAGAGCAGAATTTTCAGACAAAGTGGGTTCAAAGGAAGATATTTTGAATCAGGTAACAAAACAGGTTTTCCTGGGAGATGAGAAGTTTATAAATGATGTGCAGAGGTATATAGATAAGGAAAAAAATATAACGGAAATACCAAAGGTACAGAGGTCTGCTTTAATTCAGCAATATGTAAGTTCATCGGATTCAAAAGAGATCGCAATTGCAAGAGCATATCTGAGTGGTGATTACACACTTAAACAGCTGGCTGATCATTTTTCACTACACTACTCGACGGTGAGCAGGATAGTAAAGGATTATGAACAAGGGCTTTAGTTGCTTTGTTCTATATTATCACCCGAAAAGGGGTCTTTAACTTCAGGGTGCCAGAGTTTGAAATGATCTTTGTGCGTTTCGGTGTATGCTCCGGGAGGATAAAATTTATCGTAAAAATCGAGATCAAGATGATGTGCCTGAACCATGAACCGTAGAAACATAGGGTCAGAGAAAGCTGGAAATCTGCCATAAGTGTCGTAGATATAGCTGCAGATGTCCTTAACGATCTGTATTTCTTCCCTGGAAGGTCTTTCAATATCCTTTATAACTGCTTCGGGATTTTTATAAGGCATTGGATGCGATTCCCAGTTAGTCCACTTTAGATCATTGAAAGCTTCAACGGCTTCATTCATGTCCTTGTAGTAAGGTGGGCAGAATGAATGGAACAGGTCGTCTCTGCCAACTGCCACTGGATTTGGATTTCCTGTGTTTCCTTTTATATCAGGGGTTATAAATCTGAATCCAAGTCCTTTATTGAACGGAGTTCCTCCAAGCATGAACATGCTGGCAAATCCACTGAACAGCCATCCTCCAAGTCCAAGTGTTTGCAGGGTAAGCACCATGTTCTGTCCCATAAATGCCTGCTCGGCTATATATCCATTGGCAAATCGCAGTTCCGCTTCAACGAGCGGCATTCTTTTACCTTCGTCAATTAAGCCTCTTTTTATCCATTCGGAAGTTCCCGGATGTCTTAATCCATGAAGTTCGTCCACAAAGTTAAATCTGTGGTCAGCTCTCATATAGAAAAAGTACAAATTAATAATACAAGCAGAAAGGTCCGTTACTGGCATGAAAAGCGTGGTACCAGGCTTATTGACGTTCCAGAGGTTGTGTGCCGCAATTCCCGGTGGCTGAGTTGGCAGATCAGCTCTTCCATCCTGGAGTTTTATTCGTGATTCTTTAAATAGTTCAAGTATTTTGTCAATTCTCCGGGACCTTGTCATTTTCTCTAAGCCTTCAAATTCATGAGCAAGTTTGTCGTGCATTTTGACCATGTACAGGCCGTTGTCGTTGGTATAAAAAAGTTCAGTTCTGTGAACATCTCCAAGTGCAGGAATAGTTTTACTTGTAAACTGCATCTCGAGATCAAGTCCTACATGAGGAGGAAAATCAGAGAGGTTTATATTCTTAATTCCTAATCCTGTCCAGACGATTATTGCCTCTTCAAGTTCACTGAGAGGAAAAGGTTCGTGCTTCGATCTATATTTAAGGGGCCCTTTTTCTATCTCCATGCCGAGCCCGAACCTTCGGGACCTTCTCTGAAATACTGCATCAAAAAAATTATGATTGATTGCGGAATCTAATCCGGGAGGGTAGTCACTCATATAGAACTCAATTTTATATGATTATCAATTATTCTCAACTTAAATAGATAGTTTTTATTCTCGTTCAGTAAACCAGTGACGTTATATTTCTGAAATTCCAGCAATACTTGATCAGAAGCAAGGTTTTTTAGGCAGTAACTTGCTGAGAAGTGCATAATGTCGGTTTTTGTCTTTCATTGTCGTTCTCTTGTTTTAATAAGTTTAATGTACTCACTTTCTGTAATGATATCCTTGTTACTTCTAATCCTGTCCAGAAAAACCAGACCATTCAGATGATCGAGTTCATGTTGAAAGATCCGGGCAATAAAATCACTGAAAATATCAAATTTTTCCTCTCCGTGTCTGTTTAAATACCTTACCTGTATTTCCCTGTGCCTTGGGACAAGACCGCGTATGCCGGGTATGCTGAGACAACCTTCCCATTCAATACTTTCTGTATCTGCTGACTTTTTCGTTATGTGAGGATTTATTATTTCCTGTGGTGCCATGTAAGGAGCATCCGGATATCTTGGGTTTGGACCAGGTGACATTACAAAAATTCTCAAATTTTTATTGACCTGTGGGGCAGCCAGACCTACGCCGTTAACTTTTTTAACTGTAAGCATCATATGGTCGATCAACTCTTGGATCTCAGGGGCATCAATATTATTAACCTCTTTTGCTGTTTCTCTGAGTATTGGATTTCCAAGTTCGACGATCTCCAGTACAGAAGACATAATGGAGTATTTTATCACGGTATTTACAAAGGAAAAAGTCAGTTGTGGTTAGAGGAAAGTCGATCTCATGTGGTATAATTGTTTTGTTATGCAGAACAGCGGCACAGGTAAGACCGGTTCAAATAGGGGAGTGAGGTATGGTCCTGACATGAAGATACTCATCATAGGAGGTGGGGTTGCAGGATTAACTCTTGCTGGACTGCTTCAACGAAGAGGGTTTGCTCCCAAGTTGGTGGAGAGAACTCCTGAATATGGAAAGGCTGGCTATGTAATAGTGATCTGGCCTTCGGGAAGCAGAGTTCTTAAAGGGCTTGGTATCTATGAACGTTTACTTGAAGAAGGTTGCCAGTTCACCAGTTATTATGTGTCAAATTACAAAGGGGAGATGATAAAGACTTACACCATAGACCCTGTTATTGAAAAATATGGTCCGATAATAAGCATATACAGACCTGAACTCATAGACACGCTTGTAAAGGCAGTTGATCCTGAAGTCCTTAATATGAACTCGACCGTTGAGAAAATAGAGCAGGGTAGGGACGTTGTAGAGGTTCACTTCAATGGTGGCGTATCTGAAGAATATGATCTGGTGATCGGGTGTGACGGGATCAGGTCCAGAACAAGAAGCCAGGTCTTTGGGGACGTTCCATTGACGTACAGCGGAATGTCAGGATGGGGATTCTGGGTGGACCCCTATATTTCAAAATCTGACGGTATAGTGGAATACTGGGGGAAAGGTAAGTTCATTGGCGTTTGGCCGACGAAGGGCAGGCTTTCAGTATTTACAAGTGTCAAGATGGTAGAAGATAATGAGGATGATCCAGATACCAGGATCGACAGAATTAAGGAATGCTTCAAGGACTTCGGTGGTATAGTGCCTGAGATGCTTAAACATCTTTCAGATCCTGAAGATATATATTTTGATTCCTATAACGACCTTCAAATGGACAGCTGGCACAATAACAGAGTGGTTCTGGTTGGAGATTCTGCTCACGCAGTTCTTCCTAACGCGGGAGCTGGAGTGTCCATGGCAATGGAGTCGGCGGCAGTAATAGCTGAGGAACTGTGCAGAGCTGATTCCAGGTACATTTCCCATGCACTTAAGCAATACGAGTTAAGAAGAAGACCGAGAGTTAATAAAGTCCAGAATCAATCAAGGATGATGAGTAAACTTGTTTATTCGAACAACAGGTTGTTTTCAAATATCAGGGACTATGTGCTGAAGGCTTACTCGAACAATCTGGTTTATAAATACTGGGACCATCTCCTGAAAGATCCAATATAAACGTTCTTTTGTTACTTAAGAGAAAAAGCAGTGTTATTTATGTTTTACTTAAATACGAGAGTTGATCTGTCATGAGCATTGAAAAAAAACTGAAATCACTTGGAATTGTTCTGGACGCCTCTCCCAGACCTCTTGGTTCTTACAGACCATCTGTTGTTTCGGGTAATCTGCTTTTCATATCAGGTCAGCTACCGATCAAGGACGGGAAGTTGCTTTTTGAAGGCAAAGTTGGTTCTGATGTGTCACTGGAGCAGGCAATAAAAGCTTCAAGGCAATGTGCGATCAATTCTTTGAGCATAATAAAAGATGAAACAGGTGATTTAAGCAGGGTTGAGCAGATAGTCAAGGTTACCGGTTACGTTGCATGTTCAAAGGGTTTTTATGATCAGGCAAGTGTAATAAATGGTGCTTCTGACTTGTATTATGAGGTATTTGGCAGAAAGGGCGTACATGCCAGAGCCGTAACGGGCGTACCGGGGCTTCCTATGAATTCCCCGGTTGAGGTGGAAATAATAGCTGAGCTTAATGATTAAGGTATTCCTTTATACTGACAGACCGTCAAAGTCCTTCAACGTAGATAAGTTAAAAGCCTTCCTTTTAAACGGTTTCGATTTTCAGGTAATTAACAGGGGTGATTTTTTTAACTATCTGAGATTAGATAAGAGAGAACTGCATGATCTTGATGACTATATAAAAACCATAAAAATAAGAGATCTGGAAAGGCCTCTGGATGACCTCATCAGTAAAGAAGATATCGATAATGGTGCCGATCTGGACGTAAGAGAGGATTTTATAGATGGCTACTGGCTTCAAAGAAGGTTGTTTTCATATATGTTTAAAAATCCGCTCGTGGATCTTTCCGACAGGCACTTGCATTTGACCATAACCGGCAAGCTGTTCGGTACTTACGAAAATAAAAGATATCATGCAAGGGTCCTTCTGACTGGGGAACCGTCATTAATATCCACTTCTGGTATCGTTGAGGCACCGGCGAGGCCGCGGGAATACTATTTTGTAAAGGCCAACCTTCTCGGCATGGGTAAAAAAACTGACAAGCTGGATGAGATCTATAAAGACAGGTTTATTGATTACGATGATCACAGGATGACAGAAATCGTTTGCTCCTATGCTCTTCAGCAGATCAAGAACAGGATCGACGGAATCCCTTTCTGCGAGAACACGAACTGTTGCCTTTATAATTCGCACTGGCAGGAAGAAGTGCTGGCTCTGCAGTGTAAAAAAGTTGTCTGCGATAGATGCAGCAGATCGCTTCGTAACGAACGCTAATCCATTTCTTTAAGGATATTGACCGCTACTTCGGCGGCTTTCTTTCCTGACAGGAGCATTCCACCGAACGTGGGTCCCATTCTCGG
This sequence comes from Thermodesulfobacteriota bacterium, assembly GCA_965215275.1. GTDB lineage: Bacteria > Desulfobacterota_D > UBA1144 > Nemesobacterales > JAJCZQ01 > CAZUNK01. Next base: position 1,878,284 of record OZ244044.1, on the reverse strand, counting down.
TAAGCCATAAGTGGTGTTTACGGACATTCCACAGGCTATTAAGCCGGGATGAACTTCTCCCGTGTATTCAACTAATGCCTCTTCGGATTTTTCAACCCACATAGAACCGTGTCCCGGCAGTTTATTATACAGACCCTGTTGAGAAAGTCTGGATACGAGATAGGCATCGTGGCCAGTTGCATCAATTACCAGTTTAGACTCAATTGCTATTGGGTCAAGGCACGTGATCTCTTTTGGCATATTTGCGATCGGTGTCCAGTTTATGACAATACCTGCAACTCTTCCGTTTTCTCTGTATACGAGGTCATCGAACATGGTCATGTTCCTGATCTTGGCCCCGGCCTCACACGTCGTGGCAATTAATTTAGAGCAGGCGTAAGGTCCGTCTGAAACGAACAGTCCATCTGAGACCTCTTCGTATGGCACTTCAATTTCATCAAGGACCATCTGTCCAGGGGCTCTGACGGTGACTTTATTCATCAGATAACCACCGATCCAGAAACCTCCACCTAGATAGTTCATTCTTTCCACAAGTAAGACCTTATACTTTTTCTTGGCTATATCCTTGGCTGCTACCAGTCCACTTGGACCAGCTCCCACAACAATGACGTCGCTTTCAATATATTCATTAAACTCATTCGCGAACCCTTCAACAATAGCACGGGTCACTTCTTTTTCTCCAATGGGAGCGAATGCTGTTTTTTCTTGATTATCTGACATTAATATTATTCCTCCGGATAACTTAAAAACCCCAGACTATATCATACCTCAACATTAATTCAATGCTTACCTGGGGTTCACTCCACGTCTTCTGGTAATGGATACGAAAAGTAAAGATTCACTTAAGGAGTTCACTGCTCTTCGCTCTTGACTTCATCTTCTTTTACGACCTTAAGAGCAATACTTGCCGTTACCTCGGGATGTATTTTCACGGCAATGCTATATTCTCCGAGTTTTTTTATCGGTTCCTTGATCTGAATGTCTTTTCTGGAGATATTGTGTCCTTCTGCATTTAACGAGTCCGCTATATTCTGAGAGTTTACCGAACCAAATAATTTATCTTCCTCACCCGCTCTGGCTGTAATTGTAATGGTCGTGTTCTGCAGAGAGTTGGCTATTACCTGTGCGTCTTCAAGGATTTTCGTATCCTGCAGCTTTAATGCATGAAGCCTTTTTTCCCACGATTTTATGTTGGAATTTGTAGCTCTTATTGCAAAGTTCTTTGGCAGAAGATGATTTCGGGCAAATCCATCCTTGACCTCTTTTATATCTCCTCTCTTTCCCACGTTCTCAACGTTGTCTATAAAAAGCACTTTCATCTTATTCCTCCGATTTTAATGCAGTACGGTATAAGGAAGCAGTGCCATGAACCGGGCACGTTTTATGGCTTGTGCTATCTTTCTCTGCTCTTTTGCATTCAGGCCCGTAGTCCTTCTTGGCATGATCTTTTTTCTCTCAGTAATGAATTGCGACAGCAGATCAACATCTTTGTAATCGATCTTCTTTCCTTCCTTGGCCAGGTTGCGGGATTTTCGCTTCCGGAAATTATATCTTCTTTCTGATTGTTTCATTTAATTATTACCTCCCATTACGGTTTCGGTATTTTCGTTGGTGTTTTCAGACTTTACAGGTTCGCTCTGAGCATTGACAGCGGATTGAAACACGGAGATGTTCTGATCTTCAGTGGAATCTCTGCTCGTTTTTTCCTGTACCTGCAACTGCTCTTCTTCGTTCAGGGTGGTCATAAATCTGAGAACATCAGACTTGTTTAAATTAAACAGTTTTTCCAGGTCGGAGATGACCGTTGGAAGGGCCTTGTATATTAATATATAATAAGACCCTTTGTTATATTTATTGATAGGGTAAGCAAGGTTTCTTTCTTCCCATTTTTCATTCTTTTTTATCTCGCCTTGATTGGCGGTGATCGTTTTGTTTAATCTTTCCTGCAGGGCAGTTAATTTGTCAGTCTCCATATCTGGTCTTACCAGATATAAGGTTTCATAAGTATTTGGCTTTGTTGCCATTAAAAATACCTCCTGTCTTGGTTTTTTCCCTGAGAATAACTCAGAGCGACAAGTCATTATTATAATCTCAATATACTGTGTAAAACAATAACACAGTATAAAATTCCCTTCCTGACGCAGTTAAGTCAAAAGCAGTGGTGCAACTACAAGGGATACAATTGACATCAGCTTAATAAGGATGTTCATGGCTGGTCCGGATGTATCCTTAAAAGGGTCACCGATAGTATCACCTACGACCGCTGCCTTATGTGCGTCTGAACCTTTACCTCCCATGTTTCCTTCTTCTATATACTTTTTAGCATTATCCCAGGCACCTCCAGCATTTGCCATCATGAGTGCCAGCATTACACCTGAAACAACTGCTCCAGCCAGAAATCCGCCCAGGGCTTCGGGACCGAGTACGAACCCTATGACCAGAGGTGCAACCACTGCAATAACCCCGGGAATTATCATTTCCCTGAGTGAGGCGTCCGTGCTTATTGCCACACATCTTGCATAATCTGCTTTTACTCCTTCCTTACCTTCGAGCAGGCCGCTTATATCCCTGAACTGTCTTCTGACTTCTGAAACCATCTTCTGAGCGGTTCTGCCAACTGCACCCATCGTGAGTGCAGCAAGTAAGAAAGGTACGGTACCTCCGACGAGCATTCCCGCAACGACGTTGCTGTTCGTAATGTTGATAGAATCCAGTCCAACCGCTTTTACATAAGCTGAGAAAAGTGCGAGTGCGGCAAGAGCGGCGGAACCAATTGCGAATCCTTTACCTATAGCGGCGGTTGTATTTCCCAAGGAGTCCAGTTTGTCGGTGGTCTTTCTCACGTCTTCGCCCAGTTCGGACATCTCTGCAATACCTCCGGCATTATCGGCAACCGGTCCGTACGCGTCAATGGACATTGTTATTCCAATGGTTGCAAGCATGCTTACTGCCGCGATCCCAATTCCGTATAAGCCGGCAAACAGAAATGAAATACCGATCGCGACGGCAATTGTGAGCACGGGGATCGTGGTGCTGATCATTCCAACTGCCAGACCTTCTATTATGTTCGTTGCAACACCCGTCTGAGAAGCGTCTGCGATCTTTTTTATAGGTGTTCCCGAGGTGTAATATTCCGTAACTCTTCCGATCAGTATGCCTGCTGCAAGACCAAGCACAGAGGCTCCGTAAATTCCCAGTATCCGTTTAAGGTCTATACCATCTAATCCTGCCATTATGATCAGTACCAGTAATGAAAGTCCAAGATAGGCAATACCTGAATACATGGTCGCTCTTCGCAGTACGATCTGAGGGTCCAGATTTTTAAACCACCCAACTGATTTTGCTCCGATAAGGGATGAGAGGCTTCCGATAGTTATCAGGATCACTGGAATTGCCATCAGTGCGACCTGATTGTTTTCCATGGTCGCGGCAATAACAATAGTGGCAATCACTGCTCCCACATAAGATTCGAACAGGTCAGCACCCATTCCTGCCACGTCCCCCACGTTATCCCCCACGTTGTCGGCGATCGTTGCAGGATTTCTAGGGTCGTCTTCGGGAATGCCCGCTTCTACTTTTCCCACGAGATCGGCACCGACGTCGGCACCCTTGGTGTATATACCACCTCCGATCCTTGCAAACAGTGCAACCGTACTGGCTCCCATGGCAAATCCACCGATCATCCCTCCAAAATCAGTTAAAACTCCCTTCAGCATGGCTTGCTCCCCGGGCAGTTCTGCAACGGTAATTCCAAGAAGAAAAGCCACTGATATTCCAAGAAGTCCCAAACCTGCTACCGAGAGCCCCATAACGTTCCCTCCCTTGAATGCGACTTCAAGAGCTCGTCCCTGTCCGCTGGTGGAAGCGGCATGGGCAGTTCTTACGTTTGCTGTGGTCGCTGCCTTCATACCGAAAAACCCAGCCAGTATAGAACACGTTGCACCTCCCAAGTAGGCAATTGCGGTTTCAAAGTTAATTGAAATTGCGAGTAATATAAAAACTATCACGACAAATACGGCTATGATCTGATATTCTCTTTTGAGAAACACCATTGCTCCTTCATAAATTGCAGCTGCGATCTCACGCATTTTATCACTGCCTTCCGGCAGTATCTGTATGCTTCTGTAAACCATAAAAGCATAAGCCAGTACAATGACTCCTACCACAATTGCTGCATAGCTGGCTAGTATCTGACCTGTTTCACCCATCTGAAAGTTCCTCCTTTTGAACTAATGTAATTTTATTGTAAGGTGTTATTGTATTTGTTCATTGCACTGTATGCGCCGCTGGAAACTATTTCGGTAAGCGCATCAGTTGCTCTTTTCACTGTCTCGTTTAATAAAGTCCTCTCTTCTTTGCCGAAGGGAGAAAGCACGTGTCCGACCGTTTTGCTTTTAACGTCCGGTTTTCCAATTCCAATTCGTATTCTTAAAAAATCCAAACTGCCTGTGAGTGTTTTTATTGAGTCAAGACCGTTATGTCCGGCAGTTCCACCACCTGCTTTGATCTTCATGTTTCCAAGACTGACGTCCAGTTCATCATGAACGACGATCATCTGCTCTGATGGTATTTTATAAAAATTTTTCATCTCTTTCACTGATTCACCACTTTTATTCATAAAGGTCTGAGGTTTTAAGAGATAAAGCGTATTGTTCAGATATTTTCCCTTTCCGTATAATCCTTTGAACCCTGGTCGTGAGATATTTATTCCGGTTTTTTCCGAGAAACTGTCCAGTACCATAAATCCTACGTTATGTCTGGTTCCTTCATATTTTTTCCCGGGATTGCCGATACCAACTATCAAAAAATCCATCAAATTTTGTAATCGTTACGTTACGGTCAGAAGCCTTATTCGGTCTTTTCTTCAACTGGGGCTTCTTCTGATTCTCCTTCCTCCTCCTGTTCTGTATCTTCTGAAGACACGTCGGTAACCATTCCTCTTGGCGTTTGAATGCTTGCTGCCAGACTGTCGGCACTTATTAAAGTTTCAATTCCTTCAGGGAAGTTTATATCGCTGATATGCAGAACATCTCCCAGTTGCATATCTGAAATATCAAATTCAATGACCGGCGGTATATTTTCAGGCAGGCATTCAACGGTTATTTCTCTTATGTTCTGTTCCAGTATCCCGCCTTCCTTGATCCCCAGAGCACGTCCGGTCAGGTTCAATGGAACGTTTACTGTAACCTTGTCCTCAGCATCTATTACCTGAAAATCAAGATGGATGGGTTTTTGCGTTATATAGTCTAACTGTATGTCCTTTAAGAGCCCTAACTTACTGATCTTTTCGCCTTCAGTCTCAATTTCAAGATCAAGCAAGGTGTTTTTTCCGGTATCTGTGTCAAGAGACCCTTTTAATTCGGCCGGATCAATAATTAAAGGAATGGATTCCATTCCCTTACCGTATATGATCGCTGGGATCTTTCCTTCTTTTCTGACCTGTCTTGAGCCTGTCTTACCAAGTCTTAACCTTTTTTTTACTTTTAACGTGCTTCTTGCCATGTAAAGCTCCTTAGTTGAAAAGTGAACTGATCGATTCGCCTGAAACTATCCTTTTGATCGATTCGCCAAGCAGATCAGCAAGTCCGAGAACTTTTATTTTATTACATTTTTTTTGGTTTTCATGCTGTGGAATGGAATTAGTTATTATTACTTCACCAAAGTGAGAGTCGTTTATTCTGTCAATTGCCTGTCCGGAAAGAACGCCGTGAGTGCAGCACAGAACCACTTCTTTTGCCCCTTCTTCCATTAGGATCCTGGCCGCTAATGTGGCGGTTCTTGCCGTATCGACTATATCATCGACTATTATTGCCGTTTTATCCTTAACGTCCCCTATTACGTAGGATATTTCAGCAACGTTTGGCCCTGTTCTTCTTTTATCCGCCATTGCAAGTTCGGCTCCCAGTCCGTTGGCGTACCTTCTTGCTCTTTCCACGCCTCCGGCGTCGGGCGAAACTATAACCAGCTTTTCATCGCCATACTTCTCTCGTAAGTATTTCATTAAGACCGGAAATCCGTACAAGTGGTCCACTGGAACGTTGAAGAACCCCTGTATCTGTCCGGCGTGAAGGTCTACCGTTATTACCCTTCTTATACCTGCTCCAACTATGATGTTGGCGACCAGCTTTGCGGTAATAGGTGCTCTTGGTAACACTTTTCTGTCCTGCCTGGCATAGCCATAATAAGGTATAACGGCGTATATACTTCCGGCAGAAGCTCTTTTAAGGGCATCGGTGATTATCAGAAGTTCCATAAGATTTTCATTGACCGGAGGGCAGGTCGGCTGGATAATGAATGTGTCTTTCTTCCTTACGCTTTCCGAAATATCTGCAAAAACCTCTCCATCGCTGAAACGTCTCACTTCCAGTTTTCCCAGTTCCACGTCCAGGTATTTACAGACGTTCTCGGCCAGTGGCTGGTTCGCCGTTCCGCTAAATATTCTTGTATTTTCCATTTTATAAGATAAAACTGCTGAAATACTACAGCAAAAACGACTATTGTAAATTAAGCTTTTGTATAATTCAAGAAGATCAAGGTAATAAAACGCAGTTTTTATATTTATAGATCAGATCAGTTTTGATCCTGGCTGATTAAATATAAAATCCCCTTATGTATGTAGTTCCTGGAGTTTGTCTCCGCTTTATCCTTTATACCATTTCGGTATTGAATCACCTGTGTAGATATTGATCGTTTTGGTCTCAAGGTAGTTTTCAATTCCCTCTTTTCCAAGTTCTTTTCCAATACCGCTTTGTTTGAAACCTCCGTATGGGGTCTGAGGGATGATCCCGCCGTAAGTGTTTACCCATAAATACCCGGCCTTTATGGACTTTGCCACTCGTATTGCACGATTGATGTCCCTTGTCCAGACCCCACCTGCAAGCCCGTATTTTGTGCCGTTTGCTATCTCTACGGCTTCATCTTCCTCCCTGAACGGTATTACCGCTACCACAGGACCGAATATTTCCTCACAGGCTACTGTGGCCTCTGGGTCGACGTTCTCTAAAATGGTCGGGTTGATATAATAACCTTTCTTTAATTTCTTGGGGCTTTTTCCTCCTGCTCTTACTTTTGCTCCCTCTGATATGCCTTTGTCAATATAGCTTAAAACAGCTTCAAGGTGTTCTTTTGATATTACTGGTCCCATTTCAGTATCCCGGTCCGTGGGGTCTCCAACGATTATTTTCTTTGCCCTTGAAACGTACAGGTCCAAAAAACTCTTATATATTTTCTTATGGAGCATGAGTTTTGTGACCGCGGTACAGTTTTCTCCCTGGTTGAAGAAACCTCCTCTCAGGCATGCCTCCACGGCGTTTTGCAGATCGGCATCTTCAAAGATAATGCAAGGAGCTTTCCCTCCAAGTTCCAGAGATACGTTTTTGACCGACTTGGCAGCATCCTGCATAACTTTTTTCCCTACCGATGTGGACCCTGTGAACGCCACTTTATTTATATCGGGATGTCTTACCAGAACTGAGCCTGCAACTTCACCTTTTCCGGGAACGACGTTCAGTACCCCATCGGGAAGTCCTGCTTTTGAGCATAACTTGGCTATTTCAATGATAGTGCAGGAGGTAAGTTCCGCGGGTTTTAAAACGACCGTACATCCTGCAGCAAGTGCTGGTGCGATCTTCCAGAAGGACAGCAGCAGTGGGAAGTTCCATGGGATTATATGTGCCACGACGCCCACGGGTTCCTTTATGGTCATGGAGAACTGTTCCCTGCTTATCGGTATGGTCTCCCCGTTCAGCTGAGTATGGGCACCTGAATAATACTCAAGAGTCCTGATCGAACCTCCAAGTTCAACGGCGATGCTTTCCCTGATGGTCTTTCCTGTCTCCAGAGTGTTCAGTAAAGCAAGGCGCTTCTGATTTTTTCCAAGAACGTCCGCGATCCTCAGCAGGATTCCTGACCTTTCGGAAGCTGTGACATTCGACCATCCTTTAAAGGCCTTTCTTGCCGCGTTTACAGCCCTGTCAATGTCTTTTTCATTACCTTCTGCAATTCTGGCAAGTTCTTCTTCCGTTGCAGGGTTTTCTCTCACAAAGTATTTGCCTCCCGACGGTTTAACTTCTTTCCCGTTTATGAAAGGATTGTATTTTTTTAACAAGGCCATGTTCTTCTCCGAGTTGTTCAGTTCTGCTTAAATTGTCCTGAATACAGATTCTCCCCACTTACTTTAGGTTAAATACAGTTATACGATCCCGTAAGCGATCATGGAATCTGCAACCTTTACGAATCCTCCAACGTTTGCACCTCTGACGTAGTCAATGTACCCATCTCCTTCATTACCATATTCTATACATTGCCGGTGAATGCTTTTCATTATTTCCTGCAGTTTTAAGTTTACCTCTTCACGTGACCATGAAAGACGAAGGGAGTTCTGGCTTTGCTCAAGTCCGGATACTGCAACACCTCCGGCATTAGCGGCTTTGGAAGGTCCGTACAGGATCCTGGCATTTCTGAACTCACTTGCTCCTTCGAACGTGGTAGGCATATTTGCTCCTTCGCTGACCGCAATGACGCCGTTTTTTAACATGGTTTTAGCGTCTTCAAGTGATATTTCATTCTGCGTGGCACTTGGAAATACCACGTCCGCAGGAATGTTCCACGGTTTTTCGTTCTTGTGAAAACTGACCCCTTTAAAATTGTCAGCGTATTCTGAAATTCTTCCCCTTTTTACTTCTTTCAGGTCTTTTATAAAGTTAAGTTTTTCTTCGTCTATTCCATTCTTATCGTAAATAAATCCCGAAGAATCAGAAAGGGTCACAACTCTGGCACCCATATCCGTTGCCTTTTCAACTGTGTAAAGTGCAACGTTACCTGACCCTGACACAAGGCAGGTCTTTCCTTTCAGGCTGTCGCCTCTGTGATTCAGCATCTCTTCACAGAAGTAAGTACATCCATAGCCAGTGGCTTCCTGTCTGACGAGACTTCCTCCAAATGACAGTCCTTTGCCCGTAAGGGTTCCGGTGTACTCGTTCCTAATCCTCTTATACTGACCGAACAGGTAACCGATCTCTCTGCCTCCAACGCCTATATCTCCCGCGGGTATATCGGTATCCTGGCCAATGTGTCTGTAGAACTCCGTCATGAACGACTGGCAGAAACGCATGACCTCCCTGTCGCTTTTTCCTTTTGGGTTAAAGTTCGAACCTCCTTTGCCACCACCCATTGGCAGTCCTGTCAGACTGTTTTTAAAGATCTGCTCGAATCCCAGGAATTTTAATATGCTTAGGTTAACGGAAGGGTGAAATCGCATTCCCCCCTTGTATGGTCCTATAGAGTTACTGAACTGCACTCTGAACCCTCTGTTTACCTGGATATTTCCGCTGTCGTCTTCCCAGCTCACCCTGAACATCACTGTTCTGTCAGGTTCCGTTATTCTTTCAAGTATCTGATTCTGTTGGTAGTTCTGATTTTGCAATATGAACGGTATAAGGTCATGGACGACTTCCTGCACTGCCTGATGAAATTCTGTTTCTCCGGGATTTCTCATTATAAGACCTTTCATAAAATTATCAGTTTCCTTCAAGGCTTGATTATCTTTTGACATAATGATCCTCCATGTACAGTTAAAACTGCGTTATTTACACTTATTTTAAGTATATCTTAATATGATCAAAAGGTTTTATAAATTGCAATACTTTATTGTAGATGCGTTTGCTGAACGGGTTTTTACGGGTAATCCAGCAGCGGTATTCATTTTAGAGGACCTTATTTCAGACGATATTTTGCAGGAAATAGCTTCAGAGATGAACCTTTCTGAAACCGCGTATTTATTCAGAGAAAAAGATATTTACAGTTTAAGATGGTTCTCACCGGTGAGAGAAGTTGACCTGTGTGGTCATGCAACGTTGGCTTCTGCTCATGTATTATGGGAAAAAGGAATGCTGGGTCTGGATCAGGCAGCAAGGTTCAGCACTAAAAGCGGAACGCTGGTCGCCAGAAACGTTGACAGCTGTATTGAAATGGACTTTCCACCTGACGTGCCTTATACTGCAGATTGTCCTGCAGAGATCATAGATGGACTTAAGATCATCCCGGTCTACACCGGTAAGAGCAGCTTTGACTATTTTATTGAGGTAGGTTCGGAGGATATTGTCAGGAATATAGTTCCCGATATCGAGATTATAAAAAAAGTGGATTGCAGGGGTATAATCGTCACAAGCACTGCCAAAAGCAGAGGCTGTGACTTTGTCTCACGGTTTTTTGCTCCCCGATTTGGCATACCTGAAGATCCGGTTACAGGCTCGGCACACTGTGCTTTAGGTCCGTATTGGAGCGTAAAGCTGAAAAGATCAGAGCTGGCAGGTTATCAGGCATCTAAAAGGGGTGGGGTAGTGAAGGTAAAGGTTACCGGACACGGCGTCGTACTGGGCGGGAAGGCAAAGATTGTCGCAGCGGGAGAATTTTTTGTTTGAAATATGAACTTTTTTCAGGATAGTTTAAAGCTACCTTATTGTGTCTGTTAAAACTGGCGACGTAGCCAAGTGGTAAGGCAACGGTCTGCAAAACCGTAATACCCCGGTTCGAATCCGGGCGTCGCCTCCAGAAAACGTGTTTGGAAAATAGAACGTTGCCCGGGTGGCGGAATTGGTAGACGCAAGGGACTTAAAATCCCTCGGGAGTGATCCCGTGCCGGTTCGAGTCCGGCCCTGGGCACCAGATATCTTTTGGCTTTTTGGGATATGAGAACAGTAAAATATTCGAAAACGTCAGGAAATTCAGAACAGAAGAATGGATGGGTTATAAATACTCAAGCCAGGACGAGTACTTTTCACTCCTCCCCTTTACAACGTCAAAGAAAATATTCTGAAGGTTCTTTGTGACTTTTCCGGGTTTGCCTGAACCGATTACGCGAAAGTCGACCTCTCTGATAGGGGTTATCTCTGCCGCGGTGCCGGTCAGAAAGACCTCGTCAGATATGTAAAGTTCGTCCCTTGTAAATCTTTCTTCAACGACGCTGTAACTCTCGTCTTTTGCTATCTGTATAATACAGTTCCTTGTAAGTCCTTCTAAAATCGAGGTCAGGGGCGGGGTCTTGATAACGTCGTTCCTTATTATAAAGATATTCTCCCCACTTCCCTCTGCTATATATCCCTCGTTGTCGAGCAGCAGTGCCTCGTCAAACCCCAGTCCTATTGCTTCGACTTTTGCAAAAATTGAATTAACATAGTTTCCGGAGATCTTTGCTTTTGTCATAAAGGAGTTGACGCCCATTCTGGTGAAGGAAGAGACTTTGGTCCTTATACCTTTATTTACACCGTCCTCTCCGAGATATGTTCCCCATGACCACGCCGCGATCGCAAGTCTTATAGGATTATCTTTTGGATGAACTCCGAAACTTCCATCACCTATGAACACTATTGGTCTTATATATGCCTCATTGAGTTTGTTATTATTTAGCAGGTCCTTGATCGCACTCTTAACCTCTTCCTTGGTGTAGGGTATCTTCATTCCGGCAATGTGGCAGGAATTATAAAGACGATCGATGTGCTGGTCCAGCAAAAAGATAGCCGTTCGTCCGTTCTCACATTTATAGGCTCTCAGTCCTTCAAATACACCTAGTCCGTAATGCAGAGTATGTGTAAGTACGTGAACGTTCGCTTCTGCCCAGGGAACAAAATTACCATCCAGCCATATTAATTCGGGGTGATCCGACATTGCCTCTCCAAGCTGAGTTAAGATTTTACAGAAAAGGAAATAGTGCAATTATTTAGAGAAAATGTCAAGTAAGCAGGCCATGTGACCGAATGTGACCGAAAAGGTGAGCGAACATGGGATGCTAAAACTCAATCCCGTCAGCACTGACATTGTTGCAGTCAATACCACGGCAGGTCCCTTCAACGTCTAATTGTTGACCTTCCTTGATCTCGTCGCATTCTATATCCTCGTTACTGCGTTCAACGTCAGTTAAAGACTCTATCTGCACAAGGACCTCACTATCTATCTCGTCGTCTATTTGCACCGTGAGGGAGCCTGCATTGCCGTCACAGTTGTTCTCGGTGACCTCTCCCGAAAAATCAATTGAAATATCATCAAGTATATTTACAGGCTGATTTTCGTTGATTTCTATTCTCCCGAGGTTTAACTCAGCACCTGGCCAGATATTGAGTCGCAGTCTTCCGATAATACTGTTTTCGTCATTGGTGTCCTGAAACTGTATTTCCTCGTTATTCCCCGATATCCTTCCCTCCACGTTAAAAGTCCCGTCTGACCCGGTGACGTCGTTTGAGTTCTGTATCACTACTCTTATCCCACCGACCTCGTTACTGTCAAAAACGGTTGTGATATCTCCCCATACCCGACTTGTTGAGGTACTGCTTGCCGTTTCATCATCATTACCGAAGTCAACGTCACATCCACCGATGGTCAGGAATGCTGTCAGGACAAGGTATATAAGGTTTTTGTATTTTTTCATAAGGTATTGAATTCCCGCTGGTTTGTATAAAGTACCTTTATATTATACCATATCTTGTCAGCGTACGGTAAAACTGACACTCCACGCTCTTGATATCTGGTTTAGATAGCTGTTGCTTGTCCCGTAAATCTATGAAAAACCGACCTTTGAACGTACTGTTTATCAACCATTCCGTAAGGGACGGGGGTCCTGGCAGAAGTCTTTTTTATATTCTTAAATATTTAAGCAGGGAAAAGATAAATCCTTTCGTTCTGATACCCAAGGATGATATTTTTTCCGAAGACCTGAAACGGGAAGGTAAATATCAGAACGTTATTATAGAGAGCAGGTTCCCGGAAAATATATTCCGTCCGAGGCTGGGTCTGAACGCTTTTACGGGCAGAAGTGACAGCCTTGACCTTATAACGAAAATAAAAAAATTTATCTGTGCGGTAGTAAATATCCTTGAACTTGTCCTGCTTGTTCTTACGTCCTCGAGGCACGTCGGACCAAATCAGATTGACGTTGTTTATTGCAACGGTACTGTTGCCAAGATAGTGGGCGTTTTTATCGGCAAGTATAACAACGTGCCGGTTGTATGGCACGTCAGGAACATTCAGCAGACGTTTATACTCAAGACAATAATCGGCACTCTTTCAAGGTTTGACACGGTAAAGAAGATAATCTGCGTTTCAAATGCGACCGCGGCACAGTTTGATAAAGTTAAAGAGAAAACTCACGTAGTGTACAACGGCATAAATACAGATGATTACAGCACGGTTAAAAAAGGTGGGCAGACAAGAAGAGAACTCGGTATAGGTCCTGCAACGGTCGTTATTGGAAGCACGGGCAGGCTGGTCCCTAGAAAGGGCTACGAAAATCTTATCAGAGCCGCACGTCAGGTTAAAGACAGGGTTAAAAATACTGATTATAGATTTGTGGTAGTTGGGGACACTCCTCATTTTTTTCAGTACGACCATTTGAAATATCTGAAAAGGAAAGTAGAAGAGAACGGACTGGACGACCGGTTTATATTTACCGGATACAAAGATGACGTAAGACCGTACTTAAATGATTTTGATCTGTTTGTTATACCATCCGGCTACCCTGATCCGTTCCCAAGATCGGTAATCGAGGCAATGAGCTGCGGACTTCCAGTGGTGGGTTTTGAGATCGGCGGGATCGCCGAAGCCGTGAAAAAAGGCGTTACCGGTTATCTCAGCGGCAGAGGTGACATAAATGATATGGCAAAGAACATTGCCACTCTTGTAGATGACGAGCAGCTGAGGCTCAAGATGGGAGAGGATTCGCTGAAAAGAGTTGCAAGGATGTGCAGTGCATCTGACAGGACTAAGGATATTGAGAACATTATACTCAGCGTCGAGTGAGTTTTTTCCTCTCGCCTTCTTTTTTCTCATCCTGCCGGGTCCTTACGATCAATCTTACAGGAGAACCTTCAAAATCAAAGCTGATCCTTAGCTGGTTTTCTATGAATTTCCTGTAGTTGTCCGGTATTTCCTTACGGGCGTTCGTAAACAGAACGAACGTGGGAGGTCTGGACTGAAGCTGAGACATGTAATAGAGCTTGAGTTGACTGCCCTTGTATATCTTGGGTGGATATTTATTTTTAATTCCATCAAGGAACCTGTTCAGTTCACTGGTCTTGATCTTTCTATCGTAGTTTTCATAGACCTTATTGATAATTTTAAACAGTCTGGGGATCCCTTTGCCTGTCAGGGCCGATAACTTTAACACGGGAGAATGACCCAGTGATATAAGTCTCTCTTTTGTAATTGTATCTATATCTTTTACCTTCTTTGCTTCCTCGGGTGCCAAGTCCCATTTATTCAATAAGATGACAGATGCAGCTCCTCTTCCTTCTATCAGGTTTCCCAGTCGTGAATCATGATGGGTAGGACCGTCTGCCGCATCCACGAGGAACAGAACGATATCCGATCTTGAGATCGCTCTTACCGCTCTGAACACGCTGTGTTTTTCCAGCAGTTCCGATATTTTTGATTTTCTTCTTATACCTGCCGTGTCTACTATCAGATAGTTCTTTCCGTTAAACACGAAAGACGTGTCAACGGAGTCTCGAGTGGTTCCCGGAACGGGGCTTGTTATAAAGCGTTCTTCTCCTATGATCGAGTTTACCAGAGTGGATTTTCCTACGTTTGGCTTACCTATAACTGATATATTTATAATGCTTTCGTCTTCTTCTTCAACCCGTTCTGATCTGCTTTCTGGAATATTTTCCACGATCTTTTCTGTCAGTTCGTAGATGTTCCTGTTATGAAGTGCCGAGATCGGGATAAAGTCCTCCATTCCGAGCCTGTAGAATTCATAAGCCTTAAGTTCCTGTTTACTGTGGTCTGTTTTATTTACAACGTTGATGATATTGGTTTTTGATTTTCTCAGGCAGTTGAGTATTTCAACGTCTTCAGGCATCAGTCCGCTTTTACCGTCCATTACGAACAGTATTAAGTCCGCACTATCGATGGCGATCTGAACCTGCTCCTTTATGAGCTTTTCGTTGTTATCGTCTGGACTGATCACCAGGCCACCCGTGTCAACGACGGAGAAGTATCTGCCTTTCCAGTTGACCTCGCCGTATATTCTGTCCCTTGTAACGCCGGGTATATCTTCAACTATTGCTTTTCGCTGCTCAATAAGCCGGTTGAACAGGGTCGATTTACCGACGTTGGGACTGCCTACTATAGCGACCAGTGGTTTACGGTGTTTTTTATGGTTCATAGTCGTACAACCTTCATATCGTGATAAATATGCTTAATCTGATAAGATAATTCAGTATGCAGATAGATATAGTTGACCACGACAATGTAATTGGTAGAAAGAATATTTTCAATTTAAAAAGAGGCATAGAGAAAGTATTTAAGTACCTGAAATTGTCCAACAAGACCGAAGTATGCGTGTCTTTTATAAGTGATAAGGCTATGAGAGAACTGAATAAGAAATATAAAGGTACTGACAGAACTACCGATGTTCTGTCTTTCCGTCAGGATGGAGACCTGCTCGGAGATATAGTTATTTCCCTTGAGACGGCAAAGAGGCACGCCGTTATCTATAAGACCACGGTGGAGAAGGAAGTTGAAAGATTATTGATCCACGGGATGCTTCACCTGCTGGGCTATGATCATAAGAAGCACAATGAAAGGAGAATAATGAGAGAGAAGGAAAAGGAACTGCTTGATGGACCGTGCGATCTATATCTGCGATTCTAAACTGGTTTCGATCTTCTCGATTTCCTTCAAAGTGGGAAGATCATTTAAACTTTCAAGATTGAAAGTTGCCAGGAACTCATCGGTCGTTCCATAGATGAACGGTTTGCCAGGAACGTCCTTTCTTCCCCTTATGTCCATAAGTTTTTTATTAAGAAGGGCGTTTATCACGCCGGAGCAGTCCACGCCTCTTATCTGTTCTATCTCCACTCTGGTGACCGGCTGTCTGTAGGCAACGATCGACAGTACTTCAAGTGATGCTTTACTGATGCGGAACTTTTTGATTTCCTTGTTAAAAGCTATTATTTCTTCCGCGAACTCGGGCTTTGATCTGAACTGGTATCCGTTTGATATCTCCACCAGTTCAAAACCCCTGTCTAAGTCGTTAAACTCCAGGACGAGTTCCTCAAGCAGTTTCTTCAGGTTCTTTGTTTCACAGTTCTTAAAGTAGTGCTTTAACTCCTTTAAGGTAACTGGGGCGGGTGAAACGAATATGATCGCCTCTATGACCCGTTTTATCTCATCGTTCTGCAACGTTGTCATCCTGTGAACATATCAGCGATATTTCGCCGTTGTGGTCTTCCTGAACCATGTTCAGTATATCGTTCTTGACCATCTGCAAGACGGCCAGGAAGGTTACTATGAATTCCATCTTGGAGGTAAGTTTCACAAACAGGTCCTTAAATCTGGTCTTACCTCTGAACTTTATAAATATTAGCAATTCATCTGTTTTTTTCTCAATTGGGTAATCCTCGATCTTATAAACTATATCCTCTGTATGGCTGAAATCTTTTCTTCTTCTTATTTCTATGAACGCTTCTACCAGGGACCATATATCCGTTTTTACTATTTCGGTCTCTTCCGTAGGCTGTCCGAATTCGTCATAGTAATTTGATCCTCTTGTAAATACGTCCTTACCTAAAATATCGTTTTTATTTAACTCTTCCGCTGCTTCCTTGTATCTTTCATATTCCAGCAATCGCCTTACGAGTTCATCTCGTAGATCTTCTTCATCCTCTTCGGATGGAGGGCTGGGAAGCATCATACGGGATTTTATCAGGCTTAGCTGTGCTGCAAGTGCCAGATAGTCTCCAACGGTTGCCAGATCATATTTTTTCAGTATTTCCAGATACTCAAGGTACTGTTCCGTGATCTTTGCAATTGGAATGTCATAAATGTCAACTTCATTTTTCCTTATAAGCTGAATAAGAAGGTCAAGAGGGCCTTCATATATCTGAAGTTTAACAAGGTATGGAAGTTGTAATTGTTCCATGTCAGCAGGGTGATTATCTGTTAAAGATCACGTTAAATATTATGTAGTTCTCATAGTTGGTGAATTCACAGAGTTTTATAAATATAAGGAATGGATAAGTGATAATGAAGGAGAAAAATTTCCCTCCGAACAGTATGATTGCAAACAGTATAAATATCCCGTACGTTTCGACCTTCATTATATGGCGGCTCATTTCATCGGGGAGCAGTCCGTAAAGTACCCTGGACCCATCAAGTGGAGGGAAGGGCAGCATATTGAACACCGCAAGTACCACGCTGATGAATATCAACCATACAAGTATATGAGTAACCGGTTCGGTGACCGGGAAGATACTTCCCATTGAGGTATTGAACACGATAAGCTTTAAAAACGCCGCAGCGACGACGGCAGTGATGAGATTTGAGACCGGACCGGCAATTGCCACGTAAAGCATGTCTTTTTTTGGATCTTTAAAGTTCGACGGGTCGACCGGCACGGGTTTTGCCCATCCAAAATGCACCAACAGCAGAAGTATGGTCCCTATAACGTCCAGATGCTTTAACGGGTTGAGCGTGAGCCTGCCAAGTCTTTTTGCCGTGTCGTCACCGAGCTTATGGGCGACGTATGCATGGGCATACTCATGTATGGTCAGAGAAAAAAGTATTACGGGTACAATAACGAGAAGAAATCTGTAGTTCAGATCGGGCATCTTATGACCTCGGATGAAACTTTCTGTGAATTTCTTTTAATCTTTTACTCTCAACGTGAGTGTATATCTGTGTTGTCGAAATATCTGAATGTCCGAGCAGCATCTGGATCGACCTCAGGTCGGCACCATTTTCGAGAAGATGGGTAGCAAATGAGTGCCTGATGGTGTGAGGGCTGATATTCTGCTGTATTCCTGCTTTTGCTGCATGGCCTTTTACTATTTTCCAGAATCCCTGTCTTGTAAACTTCGAACCATGTCTTGTTATAAAGACGTAGTCTGATATCCTGTCCTTTATTAAATGCGGTCTGGATAAGGATAAGTAATCCCTGACCTTTTTTAAAGCGTGTTGTCCAATTGGCGTCAGCCTCTCCTTGTTTCCCTTGCCGAACACTGCAAGGTATCCATGGTCCTGATTTAAGCTGGTAAGGGTTAAATTAACCAGTTCAGATACCCTGATCCCGGAGGCGTACAATACTTCAAGCATCGCGGAGTCCCTTAATCCTTCGAACGTTGACCGGTCGGGAGAGTCAAGGATCTTTTTAATATCTTCCACCGACAGCACTTCCGGCAGAGCTCTTTTCATTCTGGGAGTTGTTAAATTTCTCGCAGGGTCACTTTCAAGGACATTTTCAAGCATTAAGTATCTGAAGAACTGCTTTACGGAAACTGTACACCTGTTTATCGACCTGATACCTAATCCCTTAACGTTCAAATCGGCTATAAATCTAGCCAGATGATCGGGCTGTATATCATACATTGAGTTGATGTTGGCTGCTTTCAGGAATTCAAATAACTTTTTAACGTCCGTTTTATAAGAGTTTACGGTATTTTTAGATAAACCCCTTATAACTATAAGATACGTCAGATAAGCCTCCAACATATTCTCATAGGTGTTGTCCGCCATAGATCTTCAGGTCCCTATTTCCCATGAACTCAGGTACTTCTTCTGTTCTGCGGTCAAGCTGTCGATCTTAACGCCAATTGAGTTCAGTTTTAGTTCTGAAATGGATTCATCTATCCTGGTGGGAACTTTATGAACGGTGTTTTTCAGCTTATGACTGTTCTTAACGATGTATTCCGAGCAGAGTGCCTGGTTTGCAAAGCTCATGTCCATTACACTTGACGGATGTCCTTCGGCCGCTGCCAGATTGATCAGTCTGCCGCCGCCAAGAACGTTGACCTTTATACCGTTTTCCAATGTATATTCTTCCACGTACTCTCTGATCCTTCTTTTTTTCTTCGTAACGGTCTCAAGTCCTGTAAGATCCAGTTCAACGTTAAAGTGTCCGGAGTTAGCCACTATGGCACCGTCCTTCATCTTAACGAAATGTTCCTTTCTGATAACGTTGATGTTACCGGTTACCGTACAGAAGAAATCTCCAACTTTTGCAGCTTGCTCCATAGGCATTACCCTGAAGCCGTCCATTACTGCCTCAAGTCCTTTCAGCGAATCGATTTCTGTCACGATTACGTTGGCACCAAGACCCCTTGCGCGCATTGCAAGTCCTTTTCCGCACCAGCCGTATCCCGCGACGACGAAGTTCGTTCCGGATACGAGCCTGTTCGTTGCCCTTATTATACCGTCCATCGTGCTTTGTCCTGTCCCGTACCTGTTATCGAAGAAATGTTTTGTATTTGCGTCATTAACTGCGATTATAGGATATTTCAGCACTCCCTTGTCAGCCATGCTCTGCAGTCTGATAACCCCTGTGGTGGTTTCTTCAGTACCTCCGATGATAGTGGAAAGAAGGTCTTTTTTGTCTTTGTGAAGAGTGGATACAAGGTCTGCACCGTCATCCATCGTGATATGGGGTTTATTGCTCAGCACTTTATTTATGTGTCTGTAGTACGTTCTGGTGTTCTCACCTTTAATTGCATAAACGGCGATCTTGTGACGCTTGACCAGAAATGCTGCAACGTCATCCTGGGTACTTAACGGATTTGACGCACACAGGGAGACGTCCGCACCGCCTTCCTTCAAGGCTATCATAAGATTTCCTGTTTCCGTTGTAACGTGAAGACATGCTGCCACCTTTATTCCTTTTAATGGTTTTTGCTTTTTGAACCTTTCCTGTATCTGTTTAAGCACCGGCATTTCCTGTGCCGCCCATTCGCTGCGCAGCTGTCCTTGTCCTGCAAGCTGTATATCCTTAATGTGGTGATCCATCGTGTTCCTCCAGACTAAATTGCTCTTTTTAACTGTTCTACTTTATCCGTTCTTTCCCAGGTGTAGTTCTCGTTCTCTTTTCCAAAGTGACCATAAGAGGCGGTATGTTCATAGATAGGCTTTAACAGGTCGAGAACTTCTATAATACCTTCAGGTTTCAGGTTAAAGACCTCCGTTATTGCCTCTGATATTCTTTCTTCGGGTTCCTTGCCCGTTCCAAATGTATCCACCATGACCGATACCGGGTCAGCTACCCCAATGGCATAGGCAAGCTGCACCTCGCATTCCTTGGCCAGTCCGCTTGCCACGACGTTCTTTGCAACGTACCTTGCCATGTAGGCCGCACTGCGGTCTACTTTTGACGGGTCCTTTCCTGAGAACGCCCCTCCACCGTGCCGCGCCCATCCTCCGTAAGTATCTATTATGATCTTTCTGCCGGTCAGTCCGGCGTCTCCCGCGGGTCCGCCGACCACAAACCTTCCCGTGGGATTTATAAGTATCTTGGTGTTGTCCGTTATCAGACTGCTTTCAATAGTGTCTTTTATAACTTCTTCATAGATCCCTTCATAGATAGTGTCGTTATTTATATCTTCTGAATGCTGTGATGAAACAACGACCGCGTCTATTTCCACGGGCTGCTTATTTTCGTACCTGAACGTGACCTGGGACTTTCCATCGGGCTTTAAGAAACTTAACGTGCCATCTTTTCGCTTATCGGAAAGCTTCTTCGTCAGTCTGTGAGCGTAAAGAATGGGAGATGGCATAAGTTCTGCCGTTTCACTTGTGGCGTATCCGAACATCAATCCCTGATCTCCGGCACCTTGCTCCCTATCTGCGGTGGGTGTCACGCCCTGACTGATGTCCGGGCTTTGAGAATCAAGTCTTAGTTCAACCTCGCACGACCTATCGTCGAATTTAAGTTTTGGATCGTCATAACCTATCTCTCTGATGACCTTTCTTACGAGTAGTTCCTGATCTGCTTTATCAAATTTTGCTTTGGACGTGACCTCTCCTGCTACTGTAACGAAATTTGTGGTCACCATTGTTTCAACAGCTACTCTTGAATTTGGGTCCTGGCTGATAAGTTCGTCCAGGAACGCATCCGATATCTGATCGCAGACCTTGTCCGGGTGTCCCTCTGTAACCGACTCTGAAGTGAATATAAAATTTTTTAAAGACATATGATTTCCTTTCGATTTGAATTTTAGCTGAATTTAAAAAAATATGTAATTCAGGAGTGTTATATTAAAACCTGAAATATATATATGATTAATTCTCATAAAACAAGATTTTTTCTTTTTCTCGTGTATTATCTTAAGTCCCTGAAAGTTAATCAAGTGGACCCTTATAATGAAGAAACTGATCGCACCTTCGATTTTGGCAGCAGACATCTCCAGACTTGCGGAAGAAGTAAGTGCCGTGAAAAAAGCCGGTGCGGACTTAATACACGTTGACGTAATGGACGGGCATTTTGTACCCAATATAAGTATGGGAGTTCCCACGGTCAGGTCGCTCGCACGGATTGCTCCACCTCCTATGGACATTCATCTGATGATAGACAATCCGGATCAGCTTGCGGAGTTGTTTATAGAAGCTGCCGCTCCTCACTGCAGGATACTTACTGTACAGGCCGAAGCCAGCGACCTTTTGTACAGTACGGTCTCGAAGATCAGATCCTGTGGTGTCATGGCAGGTGTAGCTGTCAATCCTGCCACTTCGCTGAGCGTTCTGGACCAGGTCCTGCCGATAGTGGACCTGATCTTGATAATGTCCGTTGAGCCGGGATTTGCAGGGCAGAAGTTCATAGAGTCCACGACCGGTAAGATAGCAAGATTAAGAGAGATCATTGACGGTATGGATTCAACTGAAAAACCTGTAATTGAGGTGGATGGCGGTATTAAACTGGACAATGTCAGAAAGGTTGCCGATGCCGGGGCGGAGGTCATAGTTTCAGGGTCGGGTATATTCTCCACGCAAAGCTACTCCGAAACGATCGCGGAGATGAAAAGATTAATAAACTGATGATCCCGGGTCGCGGGGTTGTATCTGTCGGTGTACGAATGAGCCAGTCCGATACGTTTGTCAAAGATATTGAGAACTACTTTTTAACGCTCTGCGGAAAAGGGGTTATGGTCTCTTCCAGTGATTATTACCTCATCAGTAAGTGGCAGGATATGGGATTATCAAAAGAGCGGGTCATCAAGGGTATAACGGATGCT
This sequence comes from Thermodesulfobacteriota bacterium, assembly GCA_965215275.1. Lineage (GTDB taxonomy): Bacteria > Desulfobacterota_D > UBA1144 > Nemesobacterales > JAJCZQ01 > CAZUNK01. The sequence continues at coordinate 1,856,298 of OZ244044.1, read as the reverse complement.
TTTGAGCAGAAAACAGGAAAGAACATCAGAAGTATCTGCGACTGTAAGGAGCAGGTTGAAAGCAGCGGGTCGGAACTGAACGAACGCAGGTCCGTCGCGGCTGGTTCCCTGGAAGTCAGGCTTTATATAAAAGACCTGTCAGATAACTTCAACAGATTGATAAAAGCAGAAAGATCCTCTGATCTTCGTAAGCTGCACAGTGAGTTCAAGGCAGGGCTTTTAGGGCTGGACGTCTCTGAAAAGAACGTGTTTGAAAAGGTCAATGAAATGGAGGCGGAGTATTTTGACAGGATATACAGGTGTCTGTATGAAGTGCACAGTGAGACTTTCGAAGATGATGTGGAAAGGTTTTTAGCCAGTCGTGATGATTACGTCAATGAGCGGTCGAAAGAAAAATTATTGCATACTTATTTGAAAAACCTCATAATAGAAAAGTACATATCTTTTAATCCATTTGAAGTTGATAAACGGTGATCATCGAGCGCAAAAAACAAATAGGCTGTCTTGACTGTCGTCATCAGGGTTACGTTGCTCGTAAACATAAGAAATTCTCTCACCTTAAAGCATGCAGGTGTGTGGACGAGTGTCAGTTATGTAATGGTATAGGGTCTGTAATCGATAAAAATAAAAATAACTATGAAGTGTATCTTCCCTGTCCGGCCTGTGGCTATTTGAGAAGCAATATAAAGAAGTACAATCGTGCGGAAATACCCGTGAAATTCTCATCAGTATTGATGGTAGACACCTATAAACCCGAGTCCACAAGTCAGCAGAACGCCTTGAAGCACATAAAGGACAAATTTATAAACCAGTATTCAGAGAATAAAAAAGGTTACGTTTTAATGGGACCTCCGGGAGTAGGTAAAACGCACCTTGTGATCGGCACCATATCAGAACTTACGATAGAGAAAGGGATCGATTGTTTATTTAAGGATTTTTTTCTGCTTTTATCCGAACTCAAGCAGGCTTATTCACAAGGCTTATATGAAACAGACATACTTCAGCCCCTGCTGAAGGTGGAGGTGCTTGTAATAGATGAAATGGGTAAGGGCAAGAATACTGAGTGGGAGCAGGGCATTTTAGATCAGTTGATCTCTGATAGGTACAACACGTCCAAGAAAACCTTGATCACGACCAATTTTCTGTCAAGGGAGCACGCAGGGAACGATCCTTCAAACTCCGAGCTCTTGGAGGAAAGAATAGGAAAGCGCATATTATCCAGACTTCATGAGATGTGTGACTTTATGTATATTGACGGGACGGATTATCGAAGGTCGTTTAGCTGATCAGCGGGTAAGGATATAGGGCGGTCCCTTGATCGCCGTTCGCAGTCGAGGTCTGTTTTTTTTATTTGAACTTCCAGTACGAGGAGTAGCTGCTTAAAACTCCTTCGATTACGAACTCGGTATTTGGTGAAGTATCGGGAATAACGATCTCGGTTTTGTTCATATCAAGAAGTTCTTCAAAAACAAGCCTGCTTATATCTGCAAGTCCCTGAACGTTATAACCTCCTTCAAGCACCAGTCCAAGTCTTCCTTTTGAATGCTTTTCAGCGGCGTTTATCACAAATCTTGTAAGCTGTGCAAAACCTTTTTCGGTTATATGCATTCCACCCAGCGGATCAACGTAATAAGCGTCAAACCCGGCAGAGACAAGAATAAAGTCAGGTTTGAACTGTTCAATTACAGGAGACATTATAACGTCAAGCAGGTGGTTGTAATCGTTGTCGTTCAGCATCGGAGGCACGGGAATATTCACCGTAAATCCCAGGCCGTATTCGCTGCCGGTCTCGTTTAAACTCCCCGTGCCGGGGTAAAACGGGAACTGATGTATGGACGCGAACAGGACGTTGGGATCTTTATAGAATATATGCTGCGTGCCGTTCCCGTGATGTACGTCCCAGTCAAATATCAGGACCTTTTTTACTCCTCGTGAAAGCAGATGTGCTGCTGCGATCGCCACGTGATTAAAGAAGCAGAAACCCATGGCCTTGTCCGACTCGGCGTGATGTCCCGGTGGACGAAGCAGGGCAAAGACAATGTCCAGCTCGTTATCTAATACCTTATTTAATCCCGATATAAAGCCTCCGGAGCCCCTTAACGCGGCCTCGTACGTGTAGGGATTGGACGAAGTATCCTGATCGAACCTGTACGTCCTGGTTCCTTTTGTCTTTTTTACCGTTTCGTAATAAGGTTCGGAGTGGACCTTCAGTATCTGCTCATCGGCCGCGTCAGCCGGGTCCATGATCTTTAGCTTTGATATGATGTCCGTTTCTTTCAGCATATTGTAGATAGACTCAAGCCGCTCGGGGCATTCAGGATGCTGAAAGCCGTTTACGTGCCTTAAGAACAGCTCATCTTTTACGATCCCCACTCGTTTCATCTTCATTATTTTCTGTCTTGTGCGATCAGCTTATTCCTGAACGTTGCAGGTTTTACTTTTCAGGAACCGTTTGATAAGTCCTATAAGATAAATGGACCCGGTAATACATACCGGCATGTTTAAACCTTTAACATATATAAATGCTTTTTTATAGTCACTGACTATCTCTGTATCTTCAACATGGGTCCTTGACGTTTTGAAAAGCGTCCGGGCGTCTGTACCTTTTTCTCCCGGGATGGTAGTTACAACCACTTTGGCGGCCTTGCGTGAGATCGTCGAGGTGAACCCGTTATGATCCTTGTCTTTTGACATCCCGAGAAGAAAGACCCATTTTTCGCTCGGCAGGAACTCATCAAGTGTATTGATCAGTGCATTTGCAGAACCAACGTTGTGAGCGGAGTCCAGTATTACGGCAGGCTGGGTACTTATTATTTCAAATCTGCCCTGCAGCTGTACCGAACTCAAGGGCTTTCTGACACTTTCAAGATCTATCTTTATTTTATATCTTGAGTCAAGCAGTTCCGCTGCCGCCAGTGCAATGGCTGAGTTGGTCATCTGATGCTCTCCTGCAAGACTGGAAGTCAAATTGTTTATACTGTTGAAAATTCCACTGTAACTGAACTTTCCGTCCTCAGCTTTTTCATAGTTAAAGTCCTTTTGTATTACGAACACGTCGGAACTGGTCTTTTTTGCTTTATCAATTATTATCCTATGGGCTTTTCCCATGACACCCGATACCACGGGTACGGTTTTTTTTATAATTTCAGCTTTCTCTCCTGCAATAAGTTCAGTAGTGGACCCAAGATGGTCTGTATGGTCGATTGATATACTGGTAATTATTGATACAAGTGGGATGATGACGTTTGTTGCGTCCCACCTGCCACCCATTCCGACCTCTAAAACGCCTGTATCGATTTTCTGCTTCTCAAAGTATAAAAAAGCAGCAGCGGTGACCAGTTCAAAATAGCTGAGTTTTACATCAGTTTCAGTACATGCTTCAAAAACGTTTCCCAGTACTTTGTTCAGCTCCTTTTTATCAATGTTCTTACTGTTGATTTTTATTCTTTCGGTGACGGAGGTTAAGTGAGGTGAGGTATATAAACCCGTTTTATGTCCGTTATGGATCAGTATATTAGATAATATTGAGGCCACGGAACCTTTGCCATTTGTGCCTGCTATAAGAACGTATCTGATATTGTTATGAGGGTTTCCAAGATAATTAAGGACCGTGTTAATTCTGTTGAGACCGGGCCTGATGTCGAATAATCCAGTTGAATTAAGCCTTTCAATATTTGGGTACATTAACCCATATTATAGTTGATAAAAACCGTATGTTAAATTGGGAACCTATATACAAAAATACATAAAACTTTAAAATAATTTTAAATAAATCTGTCATAACTGCTTGATATAATTATATTTTTAGCTGTATTACAGGTATTATAAAGACAGTAAAAAGACGAGTTAAAACTGTTGAACGCAAGGCGGTTGGTCTGAATAAATAAGATGGTGTGGTAAAACTGTCTGTCTTAAATGTAAAACTTCTCATAAAATAAAACGGCGTAAGAACTCACAACACAGACGTTCCCACTACTGCATATAATTTCCTTTGAGTGCTTCAGGTGCCATTACATATTTGACTTTTGCCAATACAAATTTGTACATTACACTAAATATTGATGATCATAAAACCAATTGACTGAACGTTTTATTTCACACTATGACAGATCAGATATTAATAATCAGAAACTGTTTGCCTGAGATGAACTGGATAGGATTTGATTGTGTATTCATATTTTTTCAGGCAGTAAAAACGACAAACCAAGGTCTGGAAAAGCTGATGAGCAATACAATTTGTCAAATCAACTATGTAATTCTCCTATCTTCAGATGGGAAATTTTGTTACAGAACAGTTTAAGTGTATGACTCTGAGGATTGGTGATCCCTTATGAAGGCTGTCAAAGAATATAACGGTTCAAATTCAAATAAACTATCTTACGGGTTTAAGTTCACCGTAGTAATTACCTCTTACAACAAAGGGAGATGGCTGAAGCAGGCAATTAACTCGGTCCTTGGTCAAACGTTGCATGACGTGCAACTTATAGTAGTTGATGATCGCTCGGACGACCCTGAAACGATCAAGGTTCTGAACCAGATCTCAAAAGATGTTCACGTAATAAGACTGGATAAGAACAGAGGAGTTTCAGCAGCTCGTAATGAAGGTATAAGGAACGCGGATTCTGAATATATATGTTGTCTTGACGGGGATGATTATTTGGAACCGACCTATTTAGAGAAAGCAAGGAACGTATTTGAAAATGATAAAGATGTCGGAATAGTAGCTTCTTTTTATAATGTGTTTGGAGATATTACTGGCAAACGTAGTCATAGCATGGGTGATACGAGTTTAGTTAGGATATTAACATGGTTTTATATAATATCGCCATCCTGCTTCAGACGAGAGGCATCCGTTAAAGTAGGTATGTATGATGAGAATTTGAGGGATCATGAAGATTGGGAGCACTGGATAAACATAGCTAAAGATGGGTGGAAGATAAAAGTAATACCGCAATATTTAGTGAATATCAGAGTGCACGGACATTCATTACATTTGAGTAATATTGGTAAGGCAGATATCTATTATGCTTATATTATAAATAAACACAGAAAGTTATATGAAGAACATTTGGTTGAGGTCGTAACCGCAAAACATCGGCGAACTAGTAACTTGATAGTCCAGCATAGAAGATTACAAAGTTTCCTGTTATTCCGGACCATGTCTTGGGTATGGCTTAACGTGTTCAAGAAATTTCTCCCTGAAGGTCTGCAGAAGTTAATATACAGATTATTATTTAGCTATAGATGACAATCACTCCATAACGGACTAATTTATCCGTTCGTATAGATCATATCTGTCAAATACTTGCTTTAACTGAATATCGTTTTGCTTTCTGTTCATGTTTATACTACGTAGAGTGTCGGGTGCTTTGCTATTATTTTTATGTCCGTATAAATAGATATACTGCGGCTTTTTTATGCAACTGACCTTGACGTTGTTCAGTAATCTCATGGCGTTTAACCAAACATCATCCGCATAGGGACTTAATTCTGTAAAGATCTTTTCATCTGCAGTTACAGTTGGCAGACTCTGAGGTGGAAATAAAGTTCCGAATCCGGAATTAAAGAACGAATTAGTTTCATGTATTTTTGATTTGCAGTTTTCAAGCCAGCAGTTGAGTTCCCAATTGTTATAAGGTATAAGTTCGTTTTCATTCTTTTTGACCATATTTCTGTATCTTGAGCAGATAATATGATCAGGTAATTGCCGGTGTTTTTCATATAAATACTTTACCAGGTCTGGTTTATACATAAGGTCGTCATCGACGGTTATGATAACGGCATTGGGATAAAGTTTCAGGGTTGGAATGATTTTTGTGTAAGGCCCGATGTCCTGCGTAAAACGTATTGTAATACCCCTTTTCTGAAAGTTCAGTATATTTTCAGGGATAGTTTTCATGGACAAATGACCAAACTTTTTATTTTTATACTCTTTTGACAGCCAGAGGATAATTTTATCGGGTTTTACTGACTGATGGCATAAACTTTCAAGCACTATTGGAAGTTCTTTAAAACGTGAAGGGATAGAGGTCAGGCTGATAATAATGGGTGGGATTGAAGAAGGTATATTGGCTACTGCCTTATTGGTTGAAAACATATTTAAAAACTTTAAGTGGACATAGGTACTAAAGTGTTTAATTAGTCTTTTAAATAAGTTAGCAACTTTATTCTCCATGAACATAGGTTAAAACCAAGATTACTTAATTCTCAACAAACCATAGATCCTTCCTGATGAATTTACAGCGTTAATTATGTTAATCAGGAAATGATATCTTGGTTTAAATATAATGATAGCAGGAACTGACCCAATGTGAAAAAGTGCTCTTATGATCTCCTTGAACGATCGTATGAACTTTGTTAAAACGCTTTGTTTTATATTTTCTGCTGCTATATGTGAATAACCTCCCCAGAAAGCTCTTTTAATTAACCATTTTATATTTATTCTGGATTTGTGAATATGGTGCTTTATTCTCATTTTCGGGTCGTATATGAATTCATATCCTTTATTTTTTATTCTCTCAGCAGTAAAATTTTCTTCTCCTGATATCAGATTGTTTTTTACTCTTCCTAATTTTGTATTAAATCCACCACATTCTATTAAAAGACTTTTTTTCCACACCATGTTTCCGCCAAAAACACCTATCTTGACACCTCGACTAATAACAATTCTTTTGTCACGGTGTTTATATATTGAGTAATATATAGCAATCTGCCACTTATCTAAAAGCCACCTTGGACGTGGAATTTCCCATATAGGAAATATCGCACCTGTTATTCCAGCAAATTTCTCATTCTGGTCTTTTATTCCTTTTGCCATATTTTCAAGCCAGTCAGAGTAAGCAATCCCATCATCGTCAATATATGCTATATATTCAAAACTTGCGTTCCGAAGTCCCGTATTCCTACAATGTGAAAGCCCTTGGTTTGGTTCATGCAAATACCTTACCTTTACTCTGGAGTGACTGTAATTGTTTAAAACAAAATCTTTTGTTCCATCGGTAGAGTTGTTATCAACTATGATCAGTTCATACAGGTCAGGGTCAAAGGTTTGGTTGATAATACTATCTATTGCCTTCTTTAAATAACTTCTTCTGTTATAGGTGCAAATTATTACTGTTATCATAAGAAGTAAATTAGGGAACTATATACGCAACTTTACATAATAGAAAAGTTATCAGCGGTCTTGTCTTACCACCTTTCATGAACAGAGTCATCCCAAGACCATCTATACTGAAACCTTTGCTTCAGAAACCATACTGCTCTGTCAGCAGAAAAGTCTTTGCTTTTATTGAAAGGTGTGTCTGTTTTTACTATATCTACACTATTACTATTCATTGCTCGTACAAAATCTAAATTGTCTCCATGAAACAAAGTTTTGTTCTCTCAGCTAAAAACACCATGTTTGCCACGGGATTGAAATGAAAAGTAGAAATTGTACCGTCATAATGTACTTTTCAGGATTTATATATAATTATGCATACTGTTCTGGGATACAGATATTACTATCACTATTTACAGTTAGGCAGAACAATACACCGACTTTGTTAAAATGAAAAACAACCTCAAGGATTATCTCGATTTAAAATTAGAGCATAAAAAGCCACCGCTCTCAATAGAAAAGTATAGTGATAGTATAGAAGAGGTTAATTCATATAATTTGCAAGATATCCAAGAGCCCTGGATAAGTTTTTTGCTGGTTGTTTATAATGAAGATGAGTTATTATTCAGAGCGTTGAGTTCTATAACATGTGCCAAATCAGGGTCGTATGAAATAGTAGTTGTTGATAATGGTCTATCCGAACCAGCTAAAGAGAAGTTACGGTCCTATTCCCTAAAGCATATTGTTATGAATAAAAACGTGGGATGTGGAACGGGAAGGAACATAGGGAGTTTATACTGCAATGCACCCGTTATTTTTTTTGTTGATGCCGATGGTTATCTTGAAGACGTGGACATAGCGTTTGATAAGGTTCAAGTTCTGATGAATGACGCTAAATTAGTGGCAATTAGAGGTAAGGTAAAACAGATCCATACCGGTTTGATTAGAATTGAACCGTGTCATTATGATTTAGGAGATGAAGTTATTCCTTGCTGTATAAATGCTGAATGTGTCTCAATGTTCAAGAGGAAGGATTTTATTGAGGTGGGAGGTTTTGAGGATGGTATGGTGGGACACGAGGGTACATTTTTGTGTTTTAGAATGGTTGAGTTCTATGGATATGACAAGGATTCTTTTCTTTATGATCCGGAATTAGTTTTATTTCATAATTACTATAATAATTTAAAACATATATTATCAAAGAAACAGAGGAATAGACATTTATCTTATATATTAACTCTGAAGTACCCATCTATAGTTAGTTTTAGTTATACAATGAACAGTAATCCAATAAATAAAGGATATTTAGTAAAGTTTAACCTATTTTTAGACAGATTAATAACTTACTGGGTACACAGGAAGGTTAAAAATTTTTTTATAAAATCTCATGGGACGAAACAGTTATAATTCAAGAAGTTTATCTGTATACGAGTTCACGGTAGTAATTACCTCTTACAATAAAGGGAAATTGCTGAAGAAGGCAATTAACTCGGTACTTGGTCAAACATTGCAGGACGTGCAATTGATAGTAGTTGATGATCGCTCGGACGACCCTGAGACGATCAAGGTTCTGAATGAGATTTCAAACAATGTTCACTTAATAAAACTGGATAAAAACAGAGGAGTTTCAGCAGCTCGTAATGAAGGTATAAAGAAGGCAGACTCTGAATATATATGTTGTCTTGATGGGGATGATTATTTGGAACCGACCTATTTAGAGAAAGCAAGGAATGTGTTTGAAAACTATAAAGATGTTGGGATAGTAGCTCCTTTTTTTAATATGTTTGGAGATATTGTTGACAAGCGTAGTTATAGCAAAGGCAATACGAGTTTAGTTAGGATATTAACATGGTGTTATATAATACCATCGTCCTGTTTCAGACGAGAAGCATCCGTTAAAGTGGGGATGTATGATGAAAATTTGAAGAATCATGAAGACTGGGAGCACTGGATAAACATAGCTAAAGATGGATGGAAAATAAAAGTAATACCTGAATATTTATTTAACTATAGAGTACATAAAAATTCATTGTATTTGAGTAATATCAGTAAATCAGATATCTATTATGCTTATATTATAAATAAACACAGAAAGTTATATGAAAAACATTGGGTGAAGGTTATGACCGCAAAACATCTGAAAACTAATAGTACTACAGTCCAAAATAGAAGATGGTGGGTTGAAAATAGAGATTTGAAAACCCAATATAATAATTTAGAAGTCCAGCATAGAAGATTACAAAGTTTTCTGTTATTCAGAATCATGTCTTGGGTATGGTTTAATGTGTTCAAGAGATTTCTCCCTGAAGGTCTGCAGAAGTTAATATACAGATCATTATTTGGCTATCGATAACAATCACTCTATAACAGACTAATTTATCCGTTCGTATAGATTATATTTGTTAAACACTTGCTTTCTGTTCATGTTTATACTATGTAGAGTGTCAGGTGCTTTACTATTATTTTTATGTCCGTATAAATAGATATACTGCGGTGTCTTTATGTAACTAACTTTGACGTTATTCAATAGTCTCATGGCGTTTAACCAGACATCATCCGCATAGGGACTTTAATTCTGTAAAGATCTTTTCATCTACAGTTACAGTTGGCAGGCTTTGGGGTGAAAATAAAGTTCCGAACCCGGAATTAAAGAACAAATTAATTTCATGTATTTTTGATTTGCAGTTTTCGAGCCAATAGTTAAGTGTCTAATGGTTATACGGTATAAGTTAGTTTTCACTCTCTTTTACCATATTTCTGTATCTTGAGCAGATAATGTGATCAGGGATGATTATAGCACTGGGATAAAGTGTTAAGGTTGAAATAATTTTTGTGTAAGGACCAATATCCTTATCCTTGGTAAAACATATCGTAATACCCTTTTTCTGGAAGTTCAATATATTTTCAGGGATAGTCTTAATGGATAACAGGTCAAAAATTTTTTATACTCTCTTAACAACTAAAGGACAATTTATTGAGTTTTAATTACCGATGATATAAACAATATTACTGGAAGTCCTTTACAACATGAAGGAACAGAAATCAGACTGATAATGGATTGAGGGAGAGGGTATTTTTATTGCATTATTGGTTAAAACCATATTGAAAAACACTTTGAGTGGGCGTAAATACTGAAGTATTTAATTAGTTTTTTGTATAAGTTAACAACTTTATTCTTAATGAATTAGGTAATAAAACCAAAGCCTATAGATATATTTTTACTGACTGGAAAAAACGCAAGGTTACTTTATTATTACTAAAGCATAGAGTCTTCCTAATGAATCTACAGCGTCAACTATTTTAATCAAAAAATAATACCTCGGTTCAAATATAATGGATTTAGGAACTGACCCAAGGTTATAAAGTGCTTTTTTAATCTCCTTAAACGATTGTATGAACTTTGCTAAAATGCTTTTTTTTGTTTTTATATTTTCCATTGCGATACGTGAATAACCTCCCCAGAAAGATCTTTTAATTAACCACATTATACTTATTCTGGATTTGTGAATATGGTGCTTTATTCTCATCTTTGGGTCGTATATGAATTCATATCCTTTTTTTTCTATTTTCTCAGCAGTAAGACTTTCTTCTCCTGATATCAGATTGTTTTTTACTCTTCCTAATTTTGTATTAAATCCACCACATTCTATTAAAAGACTTTTTTTCCACACCATGTTTCCGCCAAAAACATAACCGTAACCAATAACAGTCCTTTTGTCAGGGTAATATATTGAGTAAAACATAGTCAACCTATCTAAATCTAAAAGCCATCTTGGTCGTGGAATTTCCCATATAGGAAATATCGCACCTGTTATTCCAGCAAATTTCTCATTCTGATTCTTTATCCCTTTTGCCATATTTTCAAGCCAGTCAGGATAAGCAATCCCATCATCGTCAATATATGCTATATATTCAAAACTTGCGTTCCGAAGACCCGTATTCCGACAATGTGAAAGTCCCTGGTTTGGTTCATGCAAATACCTTACCTTTACTCTGGAGTGACTGTAATTGTTTAAAACAAAATCTTTTGTTCCATCGGTAGAGTTGTTATCAACTATGATCAGTTCATACAGGTCAGGGTCAAAGGTTTGGTTGATAATGCTATCTATTGCCTTCTTTAAATAACTTCTTCTGTTATAGGTGCAGATTACTACTGTTATCATAAGAAATAATTTCGGATATGCGGGGAAAATTATATAGACAGGATATGCGATGCTAGATTTCACATAGAAACTATTATACCAGATATATTCCTTTCGGATAAAAAATCATAAAATTTGGAATATTTAAGGGAACACGGATCTTTTTAGCACGAAAGTAACATATCAAGTGAGACTTTCCATCATAAGATCTGGCAGTCCCTTTTCCAAATTTTCCTTGAATTAAATCCAAAATACAACAACGACATTGGAACTACGGTCCTTACCATTGTATTTACTGGACTTCTGGCACTCTTCCAGCTTCGTAAGGTATTCAGCTTTGGCGTAATCTGGAAATGCTAGACCAGATCTATACCTTTAAAAGAAGACTGGTCTATAAAAACCTGTGGAAGAGGTAGCATACGGCGTTATCAGCAATGACCTGATTGCAAAAATTCAGAACTGAGCTATAGTATCCTTTTTTCTCATCATTGATCAGATGGTCCATTATCTGTATTAAATCGGTATTTTAGTTACCTTTTCACCATGTATTATCACTTTGAATGAACGGCTATGCTTCACCTTATTCGTACATATTTCATTAGTGTTCTAAAAGCAATATATTATCATTGTGGAAAAGAAATGTATTGCCCAGTATGCAAAAGATCGTCCAGAGAGTTTCTTCCCATTAATAATCGCATTAACAGTCGTAAAAATGCTAAATGCCCGACATGCGGTTCCTATGAAAGACATCGCTTGATATACCTTTTCCTTTTAAAGACATATCCCCCCCCCCATTCCATCTATCAAAGTGCTTGATATCGCACCAGCCGTGTGCCTTGCACAAAAGTTAAAGGAATATTTTGGTAAAGGATACTTATCCGCTGGTCTAAGTGACCGGGACGTGATGGTAGAAATGGATATAACGAACATCAGATATCCAGACCGGTCTTTCGATCTGATCATCTGCAGTCATGTACTGGAACATATTCAGGATGATAAAAAAGCTATAAGTGAACTGTACAGAGTATTAAAGGATGACGGCATGGCTGTAATACTAGTCCCGATCTTAACTCAAAAAACATTTGAGGACCCATCAATAACTGACCCTGAAGAACGCCTCAAAACCTTTGGTGAATGTCTTCATGTCCGATTATGCGGAAAAGATTACATAGACAGAATACGCGATGCTGGATTTCACGTGGAAACTGTTACACCAGAGACATTCCTTTCGGATAAAGAGATCATAAAATTTGGAGCAATGATGGGAGAACGGATCTTTTTAGCACGAAAGTAACATATCAAGTAAGACTTTCTATCACAAGATCTGGCAGTCCCTTTTCCAGACTTTCCTTGAATTAAATCCAAAATACAACAACGACATTGGGACTACGCCCCTTGTATTTACACTGTTTTTCTTTACCGCTAACTCCGGTTCAACCCGAACTATCACCGTTCTGCCATGTATAAAACCTGCAAACCTGCCTTTCTCATCAGAAAACATCTCCATACACACAACTTTATTGATAAGATCAACGCAGTAATGCCGGTTCTTAAAAATGAAACTTATATAAGCGGTCAGTTAATAAACTGACCTTGTCTGCCCATTCACTAATGAACATCGTTATCTCAAGACCATCCATTCCGAATTTTTCTCCGGAAGCAGTACTGCCGAATAATGGTACAGTTCGGGTATCCACAGTATATTTTGAAATATCCTTGTCTGACAGAGTATTTTTAAAGTATAATAGTAATAAGAAGTTGTATTGGGAAAAATCAGAAAATGAACAATGTAATAGATATATTAAAGGTCAAAGGTAAAGAGGTCTTTTCCATTTCACCGGAAACCACCGTTTTCAATGCCCTGAAAATACTGGAGGAAAAAGATATCGGTGCATTAGTGGTTACCGAGAAAGGAAAGATAGTGGGTATATTCTCAGAAAGGGACTATGCAAGAAAGATCATCTTAAAGGACAGGTCATCCATCAATACAGAAGTCGGTGACCTTATGACAAAAAACGTGATCTCTGTAACTCCCGTTGACCCTATTGATAAGTGTATGGCCCTTATGTCCGAGAACCATATAAGGCACCTGCCCGTCATAGAAGATGGAAAGCTTGAAGGACTTGTATCAATAGGGGACGTTCTTACGCATATTATCAAACATCAGAAGTTCCAGATCAGAGAACTGGAAAAATATATAAAAGGCGGCTACCGTCTCTGAAGAGTAAAAGCCCAAAGATATTTGTATTAAAACCCTCTTATATGATCAATATTGCCTGAAAGTGCAGAACAGGTTCGCCTATATACGTTAAAGAATGAAAAAGCTATATGTGCCTAACAGTGAATCAGAACTCGCCGTTATAAGAAGCCTGCTGGATTCCGCTGATATTCCATACTACATAAGGAATGAGCATTTTGGCTCCCTGTACGTTGGACCAATTATTGGAGGATTGAATAACAAACCAATTTTCGTGCCAGAAAATCATTATAATGAAGCCAAGGATATCCTGGCACAATCGGTAGAGGGTTTCGTACCTCTGCAGAACACCGAGGAACCGACTTTTTTTGGTATAATATACAGGTTTTTCAGAAGTCTGTTCAGATAGATCAATACCGATAAGATCACCCTTTGGTCAGTTCAGAATGAACTCTTCTGCATTCGGTATTAAAATCTTTTGCCAGTTCAAGGAACTTAACTGCATCTTCAGGACCGTAGCTGCCCGTTCTGTAATCAGTGAAGGTCTTTGAAACGTTCATCCATCTTTTATCTGCATCACCGGTTCTTACAAGAATGTTCTCAAACTCCCAGATCGTCTGCTCAGGGGTAAACGGATCAACAAGTTTTGCATAAAGCGGTACATGAGCACTGTCAGAACACGCAAGATAGAGTTCATTAATGCAGTCTTCATACTCTCCGTGAATAAAGAACGCCTGAGCCTGCTCAAACCTCTTCTCGGAGTCAGCAAAAGTGGGAGTTTTTTCTTCAACCGTTACTCCGGCACATTCTCCTTTAACTCCCTGCTGTAATTCAAATTTTTCCTCTTCATACCCCCAATCCCTGTAAAAATCAGGATCATCCTCATAAGAAGGAATATCACTGTACTCTTTCAGGACAGTTTTAATGGCTTTGCTGCCCAGTCTCCTGACGTAAAGATCAAAATGCTCCCCGTTCTCCTTATCATTTTCATACATCTCAAGCAACCTGTTCACTACCTCAGGTGCATTTCTTGTCGGAACTTTACCTATCGGCATCGCAAGCCGTGTATCGTCCCCGTAAAGCCCTCCTCCCAGAAACAGCATCACGGCAGGCACCGATCTTCCGTCCTTGGTAATGGAAGCTCCCTGGAAACCTATACTTGCCGCAACGTGCTGTGCACAGGAATTAGGACATCCTGAGATCTTTATCTTCAGGTCCTTGCACGTCTGTTTATATTTCCCAAGACCGTTATTCATAAGACCGGCAAGCTCGGTTGCAAGACCTTTAGCGGACGTAATTCCCAGACGGCACGTATCGGCACCTGGACAGGCGGTTATATCCCTGAACGAATCCGCACCCGGGTCAGCAAGGTCATTACTTTTCAAAGCAGTGTAAAGAGAAGGTACTGCTTCATTCGGAACCCACCTTATAAGAAGGTTCTGCTGTATCGTTATCCTCAAGTTCCCATCTGCGTACCTGTCGGCTGTATCGGCCAGAAATCTGCCTGAATCAGAGGAAACGTCCCCGAGCTTTATCTTGATGGTTACAACTGAGTATCCTTCGGTCCCGGCAGGAGAGACATTTGCCGCTTTCCAGTCCAGAAAATCGGGATCATCCTTAATGGAACCCGAGACAGGTTCAAGGTCATACTCTTTATCCGGCGGGACCTCGTTATCTGAAATATATCTTAAATAGTCGTTCCATGAAGCATCCACTTCCAAATTAGCTCTTTCTTCCTCAACGAGTTCTCTGAACCTGTCAAGTCCCAGTTTCCGGATCAGGAACTTCATCCTGGCTTTCATTCTTACCTTTCTTTCACCATATCTGTCAAACACCCTTATTATGGAGGTTGACAGGGGGATCATCTCCTCGACCGGAACGAAGCTGCTCCACAGATGACCCAGCGAAGGTGAAGCTCCCAGACCACCTCCGACGTACAACTGAAACCCCTTTTGTCGTCTGCCGTCAGCTTCCTTGATCACTGCCCTGAATCCCAGATCATGGATCATTATCCCGGCATTATCCACATCCGGGTCACTCTCAAAGCACACTTTGAACTTTCTTCCCATATTCTGGCATATAGGGTTTCGGAGCATAAATTCTTTAAATGCCTCGGCGTAGGGTGTCACGTCGAACGTGTCGTTAGGAGAAGCACCGGTGAAAGGAGAAGCTGTTACGTTCCTGACGGTATTTCCACATGCCTCACGGGTGGTTATTCCCGCATCGGCCAGTTCCTTCATCATGTCCGGAACGCTTTGCAGGTCCAGATAATAAAGCTGTACGTCCTGACGCGTTGTCAGGTGCATAGACCCCGTGGAGTACTTATCTGAAACTTCGGACAGTCTTCTCATCTGGTCAGAGGTCACCCTGCCGTAGGGGATCTTGATCCTCTGCATCTGAACTCCCGACTGTCTCTGAGCGTAAGTTCCGAGCTGAAGCCTTATCTTCTGAAATTTCACCTCGCCGATCTGTCCGGTTCTGTATCTCTCTATATCTTCCTTAAAACCGTTCAGTTCTTTCAGGACCGGTCCGGGTAACCTTTCATCGATCTTATTTAAAACCTCATTATCCATATCTCATACCTCAAAGTACAATGCGTTCAGCTTATGAGTGCAGGTGTTCATACCTTTATAAACGAAAAGAAAAACGCCAAATGCACGTTCACGTCCCATAACCTTTAATTCCCTTTAATTAATTGTACCTGATATATCAACTCACCTCACCATAAAACAACCTTTGTGATCATAACCATAAAAACAGATGAACCTGAAGTGAAATTATATATCGACTGCTGCATTATATCAACCTGCAAAAGGTAAAACAGGCACTGTAAACAGTTACTTCTGTTCAGCTTCCCGCTTTTTTCGGGGTTTATATACTTCAGTATCCCTAGGTCATCTTTTTATGGGCAGCTTTATCACTTCCGTGCCTTTCGGAGATTTAAAAGCAAAAACGCCGTCCGGGATATCCGTATTCGTCCGGACTTCTGACAGTGAGATCCTGGTCTGATTACCGAACGGATCAAAAAGGTGGATCGTATCCACAAGCGAGCTCGACCTGTTTACATTTATAAAGATCCTGCTCTTGTTATCGCTCGCTCCATCTGGAATAAGCTCAAGCAGATCGGTATTCTTCACACGTAAACCTTTATCATCGGCGAATCTTATCTTATACAGTTTCCTGATCTCTCCTAAACCTGAAAGAAGCATCATAGGATCAGTATTGCCGTTAATTCCGGCAAACGTCGTCTCCAGCAGCTGATTATCCCGTTCATTGTAGTAAAGCACTTTATTCCCATCTGAAATGTAAACTTCTTTCGTGGGACCCTGAAAGACCCATTTCATCTTGTCAGGTCTTTTAAGCCAGACCTCTCCCGAGGCTTTCTGCGTCCTGCCAAGTGCACGCACTTCAGCCTCCTGCAAAAAATCAGCACGGTAATCACTTATCCCATTATATTTTTTCTGTACCCTGTCAACAATTTCATCCAGTCTACCCTTCTCGCCCGATAAAACAGGCTGGCTGGAGAAAAGTAATGCAAAGATCATGATCAGATAATAAACCCCTGTCATCAGTTTCACAGCCTCTCTGTCTGATCTGCGTCCATATAGACTTCCCTTGGTTTTCCCGCGGATTCCTGCGGACCCACGATACCTTTTCGCTCCATCATCTCTATTATATTTGCAGCTCTGTTATAACCTATCCTGAGCCTTCTCTGAAGCATGGACGCAGAAGCCTGTTTTGTTTCCACGACAACTCTCAGAGCATCATTATACAGCTCATCCTTTTCTTCATCGAGATCCTGATCGTCCTCGGGATCCTCAATGTGCGTAATACTTTTGTTATATTCAGGTTGTCCCTGCACCTTTAAATGCTCCGTGATCCTTTCTCTCTCCCGGTCCGATATTAAAGCTCCCTGGATCCTGATAAGTGAACCAACCCCTGGTTTCAGATACAGCATGTCACCTTTTCCAAGAAGGCTTTCCGCCCCACCCTTACCCAGTATTATCCTTGAATCGGTGTTAGATGACACGTGAAATGAGATCTTGGAAGGAAAGTTCGCTTTCAGGAGCCCGGCCACAATATCTGCAGAAGGTCTCTGAGTGGCAACTATCAGATGGATCCCCGCCGCTCGTGCCTTCTGGGAAAGTCTGATAATGGACTCCTTGATCTCACTTGGGGCAACCATCATAAGGTCCGCGAGTTCGTCAATTATAATAACTATATAGGGAAGCCATCTGTCCCACTTGTTTTCAGGGTCTTCGGCTTCGATCTTCTGATTATAGGTTTCCAGGTCCCTGACCGTTTCCTCGGAAAGCAGCCTGTACCTGTTTTCCATCTCGTTCACGGCCCATTTAAGTGCCGCCGCCGCTTTGGCCGGTTCTGTAACGACGGGATGCAGCAAATGAGGTATGCCGTCGTAGATCGACAGTTCAAGCATCTTGGGATCTATCATAATGAACTTAAGTTCCCTTGGAGTTAATTTATAAACGAGGCTGGCGAGAATTGCGTTCAGCAAAACGCTCTTACCAGACCCTGTGGTCCCGGCGATCATTAAATGAGGGGCACTTCTCAGATCGGTATAGAATGGCTTGCCTGCAATATCCTTTCCAAGTGCAAGAGTAAGGGCTGAGCTCTTTTCCATAAATTTAGAGGATTCGATCAGGTCCCTTATCATAACTGCATCTCGTTTCTGATTTGGAACTTCAATACCAATTACGTCCTTGCCGGGTATTGGTGCAATTATCCTCACGCTTAACGCACTCAGTCCCATTGCAAGGTCGTTCGTCAGAGAAGAGATCTTGCTGATCTTAACCCCTGGAGCGGGTTTGTACTCGAACATCGTGATCGCGGGACCTGGTTTTACCTGTGTCACTTCGCCCGAAACGTTAAAATCCTTCAGCTTGTCCTCAATGAGCTTTGCCTCTTTATAGATAAATTCCTCGTCAACCTTTATCTCGATATCGTCACCCATATCAAGCAGCTTGTAAGAAGGAAGTTCAAAATCCTTTTTCAGTGGCAGGTCCACCTGACCCGAACCGTTCTGATCTGAGGTGTCGTTATCCAGTTCCAACACGATCTCAGGTGACGAGGCCACTTCACCGTCATCACTCAGGACGGCTTTATCGGTCTTGTCCCTGCGTTTGAAATAAATCGCCGGCTGTTCCTCTTTGCTCTTTGATCTTCTGGTTTTACCATTAACGCTTTTTCCAAAGGACAGAAGTTCAGGGATCTTTACGGTTAAATTAACAGCAGTCCTGGTAAGGCTGACAGTAAGGGCTTTTAATAAAACAAAAAGACGGGATAATTTATACTCGGTCACTAACATCAGGCTCAACAGGAGAAAAACCGTTACTATGATGTAAGACCCCAGAGTTCCTGCAAATGAATCCTTTATGCTCAAGGCCAGAAAATTCCCGACCGAACCACCGGCCGGTTCGTATCCAAGGAGGTCCCCCTGAAAGGTCAGTCCGACAAAAGTCGTTAAGGACAGAACAAAAATAATGGCGAACAACGCCTTTACAAGCTGTATCACCTGCAGCTTATTCGTAAACACAACGTAAGCGGAACAGAACATAGCGAACGGGATCAAAAAGGAAACAACTCCGAACGAGTGTCCCAACGTCCCGGAAATAAAAACACCTACCGCACCCATGGTGTTCTTAAGGTCATACACGGATTCTGAACTGTAAAATATCAGGCTCAGGTACGAAAAAAGCCCGGTCGTAAATAAAATCGCCGAAAGTATCTCACTGACCAAAGTGGATCTGCCATCTTTATGTATAGGTTTTTTATTCTTCGCCATAACGAACGATCAGAGGATCATATGATTTATTAATACAGGACTTCTATAGTTTACAGTTGAAATCAGTGGTTTTTTACAATTATACAATAAAATCCAGCAGAGTTATTCACTTTGAAACTATATAAATTACCCTGATAATACGTCCCTGCAGAAAAATGCTGTCAAAACCGGCATAACAGCTGAAAACGAAAAGCCGTGTTACCACGTTCCTGGCAGCACGGCTCTGTTAAATAACGAACTAAGGGAACTGATTTATTTACCCAGTATGCTGACAACGCACGTTATACCATCCATTGCCGGCTGAGCTCCACCCATTGTTTCTATAATACCGACCTTGGCGTCCGGAACCTGACGTTCACCGGCATCTCCTCTCAGATGATACACCAGTTCGGCGGTCTGCAGCAGTCCGGTCGCACCAACGGGATGCCCACGAGACAACAGGCCACCACTTGGATTAACGGCAACCTTATCTCCTCCCAGCCAGGTACTTTCCTCGTCGATCAGCGTTGCACCTTCTCCTTTTTCACAAAACCCAAGTGCTTCCACGACCATCATCTCGGCAATGGAGAACGCATCATGTATCTCGGCCAGGTCCATATCCTCAGGACCTAATCCCGCCATTTCATACGCCAGTTTCGACGTTCTGACAACGTTCTCCGACGGGTCACACGTAAGACCGGTCGCACTGCTGTACTTACCTGACTGAGCAATACAGCCCAGTACCTTGATCGGCAGTTTTTTGGCATAGTCTTCCAGAAGATCTTCCGAAACGAGCACTGCCGCTGCCGCTGCATCACCAACGGGACAGCACATGTTACGCGTGAGCGGGTCCGCGATCATCGGAGCTCCAAGTACTTCTTCGACCGTTGTGGTCTTTCTGTACTGTGCATTCGGGTTCAGTGAAGCATGGTACCTGCTCTTAACGACCACCTTGGCGAGCTGCTCCATCGTAACCCCGTATTCATCCATATATTTTTTTGCTCTTATCGCGTAAAGTCCCGGCATGCCCATACCTAATGAAACCTCAAGATCGTCCTCTTCAAGCGGTAACGGCCCGCCAGACAGTACCCTGCTCAGGTTCTCAACGCCCAGAGCAAGTGCTATGTCGTACTGGCCATATGCCACCGTCCTCCATGCCTCCCAGAACGACAGCGTTCCGCTTCCGCACGCCCCTTCAACGTTAATAGTGGGCTGCCCTACAAGACCGATCTCCTTAAGTGCTCTCTGTCCCACTCCCATACCCTGATAAACATGACCACAAAAAGCAATCTCTATTTTCCGGGGATGAATATCGGCATCCTTGATCGCTGCCCAGGCCGCTTCCCTTGCAAGGATATGTGCCGGTTTGTCTGGAAATCTTCCGCAGGCCGTGTTTCCTACCCCTATGATATAAACATCTTTCAGGTCGCTCATGATCTAGTCTCTCCTTGATGAAATTATGTTTAATTTTAAACTAACTGATATATTTTGTAAATGTAATTTACGGGAATTATAAAGAAAAGTTGACAAAAATAAGTTAACAAGAAAAAATTGACAAACAGAATAGAAAAAGGTAATGTTATTATATGGTTAGAACGATTACAAGAACTGTAAAGGCAGATAGTGGATTTCATAAAAGGCTGGATGAATTTCTGCAACAGCTTACCGATCTTTACAACGGTGCCCTGTATCACAGATTAAGGTCTTATGACTGGTATGAAAAAACCGTATCCAAATACGAGCAGTTTAACGAACTGACCGAGGTCCGGGAGCAGGACAGGGAATTTGAAAAGTTTAACGTGGTAGCTCAAAGAAGCGTTCTGGAAAGGCTGGATAATGCTTACGGTCCCTATCTGAATTATTTAAGGAATAAAAAAGCTGGCAGGAAAGCAAAAAAGGTAGGCAGACCAAAATATAAAGGTCCGAACAGACCCGTCAGAAGTTTTGAAACAAACAATTATAAAAACATTGAAAAGATCGGCAGAAGGACTTATTTAACGATAAAGGGACTGGGAGGTTATCTTTCAAAGGTAGTATGCCTGACGGAGTTGTTTTAAAGCAACCTAAAACTGTAATAAGAATAATCAGGAGTTCGTTAAGAATAAAGATACAGTTTCTGTGTGAGTTTACAAATGAGAAGAAGAGACCTTTGGATAAATCCATAGGAATAGATCTTGGAATAACAAACAGATTAGCTTTTTCAGATGGAACTAAAATTCCCGGTATCAGGATAGACAGGAAGGAACTGAAAAGAAAGCAAAGAATTGTTTCAAGAGCGGTAAAAGGTTCTGACAGCAGAAAGAAGAAAGTTTTATCGTTAGCGAAGGAATGGGAACGAACTACCGATCGTGAAAATAATGCTATACACAGATTAACAACAGAGACCGTAAAGAAGAGTAATCATATAAAATTAGAGGATTTGAATATACAAGGAATGGTAAAGAACCATCATCTTGCTAAATCCATAACGGAACAGCAATGGGGCAAGATCAAACGTCAGTTTGCTTACAAAGCCGGGATAGCTGGAGGCAAGCTGGTTTTGGTTAAAGCTCATTATACAACAAGGACCTGTTCTGAATGCGGAAAGGTAAATCCCAAACAGCCTCTGTCAGTCAGGACTTTTAACTGTATGTATTGCGGTTATTCAGAAGACAGGGACATAAATGCAGGTAAAAATATCAATACTCTTGATGAAGGAGACTTCATATCGGGTGGGAATAAGGTAGAAATACTCCCGATGAGTGCTAAGAGTATCAGATCAAAAGAGATCGGGGATAGAGGAACTCTGCACTCGGAACAGTTAAGGTAAACTTGTCAACTTTCCTTTATAATTCCCTAATTTACTTACATCTTGACAAATGAACCATAAAACAATATCATTATACTTAAACAGATTTATAATTAAATTCGTAAATATTAAGGAGGAAACATGGAATGAGTAACTTACCTTCATCCGGCGAAGTTAGTGTAATGGATACTTTCAGTGCAATTGGCACCAGAAGGTCCATCAGATGGTATGAACCTAATAAACAGGTTGAGAAATGGAAGATCCAGGCAATGCTGGAAGCTTCCAGGCTTGCACCATCAGCAGGTAACTTCAATGGTCAGAGAGCAATTGTAGTATACAGAGATGAAGACCCTGAAATATGGGAGTTTATCTCGGACTGGAGTCAGATAACCACTCAGATGGCACCTGTGCTTATTTTCTGGTGCTACGATATGGCTAATTATGACACACAGGGACAATCCATCCATGATCTTATGAGGACCGGAGCACTGGACAAGGCACATGGCTGGGAGTATGACAGGGTATCAAATCTGTTCCCCCTGCCGGGTCTGCTGCCTGACGCAATTATGCACAGGCTTGCGGGAATTGATCTGGGGAATGCCATTCAGAACGCATCACTGGTAGCTACGGCACTGGGACTGGGAACCTGCCTTAATGGTGCCAGCGGCGGAGCAAGAAGAAATACCAAGTCAAAGTTCAACCTGCCCGATACCTATGTGTTCAGCTGGCTCATGACCGTAGGGTATCCAGCAGAAAGCATGGAAGCCGGTGGTCAGAGATGTCGCCCGCCTTTTGAGACCATGTTCTTTGAGAAAAGAGTTGGTAATCCCTTCAGCAGGGACCCGGAAGCGGTGAAACTCCTTGAAGATCTGAGACTGATCCAGCCTCAAGGTCCGCTGCCAGGCAGACTTGAAGAGATCAACAAACTCACAAAGAGATTTGGTCTTGGCGATGAAGCTTTAACGGACTGGAAACTTGAACCTTCACAACTGGGCGAAGTAGCTGGAGATACAAAGTTCAGCTATCTCTCACCTGAAGAGGTAAAAGCATCTGCAGAGGGCGCACCGCCAAATGATTTCACTCTCCATCCAACGGTTAAAAGAGAGGTCCTTGACACTTACAGAAAAGAAAAAGGTATTGGCGCTAACGATTAAACGTCAATTAGCAGGAGGTTAAAAATGGCTGAGATTACTATAAACATTCCCGACCCTATTCATGATAAGATAAAAAAAAGGGCGGAACAGACAAATAACACCGATATAGGTCTTATAATTGCCAACCTGGCAATTATTTACGGTGTATCGATATATGATGATAGCAAATGGATCAAAAACCTGAAAGGTCAGGACGACGCATCCAAGCCCTGGTAACTTTTAGCAGATAAAATCATAGGTAAAAAGGGTACGATTTTCGTACCCTTTTTATTATCAGACCATCACAGGGATTTAAGTTTGAAATCTGCTGTGTGCCTTAACAGATATGTGGCTGTCGATCAGAGATATGTCCTCGACGGACGGAGACCTTGCTGCACGACAATCACGCTCCTGCAGGAATAATACCGGTGACCAAAACACACCCTAACCGTGATAAACCTGCTGTATATTCCGATCGATCAATTCCAGCAGGCCCTTTATATTTATCTTACTCAAAGCAGAGACCACAGTTGTATCATATGCCCTTTCAAGGAATCGTACAGTCTGCTCGTCTGTCTTATCTCTTTTATTAAAGACCATTAACCCGGGAATATCTCCAAAACCCATGGAGTTCAGTATACTTTCCACAGATCCTATCCTTTCCTCGATCATCGGGTCACTTGCGTCAATAACGTGAAGAAGAAGATCAGCTTCGCCTATTTCCTCAAGTGTTGCTCTGAAAGCATTTATCAGATCTTCCGGTAAATTGCTTATAAACCCCACGGTATCTATTATCAGCACGTCCGTCCTTGAAGGAAGTCTGATCTTTCTGGTGGTAGGACCAAGCGTTGAAAAGAGCCTGTCCTGTACCTTGACCCTGTCATTGGTAAGCGTATTAAAAAGCGTGGACTTACCGGCGTTCGTGTATCCAACGAGTGAAACTGACCTGATACCGGTCGACGTCCTTCTTTCACGAGTGCTTTTCCTTCTGAAACTGATCTTATCTATCTGCTTCTCAAGTTTTTCGATCTGCTTTCTTATGGTCCTGCGCTGATATTCCAGTCTGGTCTCTCCGGGACCTCTTGTTCCAATACCTGCACCGAGCTGAGAAAGTTCAACTCCCCTGCCTCTTAATCTTGGTAAATTATATTTAAGACCGGCAAGTCTGACCTGGATCTTTCCCTCGCTTGAGGTTGCATGCCTTTGAAAGATCTCCAGTATAAGCTGAGTTCTGTCAATAACGTTCAGTGTGGTCTGCGCCGATATCAGATTGATCTGGGCAGGGGTCAGTTCCACGTCGAAAATTATGGTGCCCGCACCAATGTGTTCAGCCTGAAGAACGACCTCCCTTAATTTTCCTTTACCTATAAGATACCTCGGGTCAACCCTTTTTCTTATCTGAAACACAGAACCAAGCACCCTCCTCTCACTTGATTCAGAAAGTGATTTAAGTTCTTCAACCGACCGTTCGGCCGCTTCTCTGCCCTGAGTGCTGAAAGCAACCAGTAAAGCCCCTTCGTTACTGGTATTCCCCCCTGACTGCCTGTATGATCTCTCCAGCTTTCGCTGGATATCGTCCAGAAGATAGTTCCATTCAATATCTACCCTGCCTACGTCGTCAAACGAATAGATCTTCCACTTTTCATCCGGGTTACCGTTTGACAGGGATATATGTGCAAACTGCAATCTCCCGGCGTGTCCGTTCTCCTTTACCTCTACCACGCCCATCATATCCAGCCGCTCTTTTATAAGAGTGGCAAGATCGTCCCTGGATAAACTGAAATCGTTAAAATGGGAATGGATCACCTTGAATCCCCTTAATCTGAATTTAGCTTCCCTGAACCTTCCTAAGAGCTTTTCATAATCGATCTCATACGCATCGCCCAGGAACACTGAATGGACCTTGCCCCTTCTGTTGATCAACAGGGATATTTTTCTGCCGATTTCGTAAGAGGTCTGAGTAAGGGTCCTTACAAGCTCGCTGCTTATAAGACTGGCTGGCTGAACCCGGCGTCTGTAAAGCCTTGAGACGGTCTTGAGCTGGGATCTCGTTAATCCGGAAGTTTTACCGTATATATTCTCTATATTTTACAACCTCGCTGATGTATGCAGCAACCATCAGGTACTATTATATAACCCAGAAGCAGCAAATAAAAGGAACGGCTTTTTAAATGGATGATTTTATAAAAGAGATCAAAGCCATGTCACAAAAGACAGCGGCTTCTGAAAAAGGCAAGACCTTCGAGGCACAAGACAGTGAAGCACTGAACATACTTTTCAATATTGCAAGGTCAGGAGTTGATAATTTCAGCGGGAACAGTGCCTGTCCCATCAGACTGCACAGACTGCACGAAGATCTGGTCCCGCTCCTTTTCAGTTTTCAGGACCGCTGCAGTGGTTTTGTGATCAGGACGGAAAAGAAGTTCAGTTTCGTCATCCAGAGCAGAAGCAGCATATTTATATACGGACTTGCCTCCAGAGACGGCACGCAGGTAAAACAGAGCATGCACAGAACAGTACAGCTGTTAAGCCTGAGATATGAGAAGGTCAAGGACGAAATTACATTTTACGACAATACCAACAAGGTGATAGATCCGCAAGATGCAGTTTTGCAGGTGTTAAAATGGGGGATCAGTTAAGGTGAAAGTATAACGTGCGTAAGTGACGCTATCAGCATAATCGAGGCAATTAAAACAAATACACCCGCTATGTAAACCGCACCCTCTTTCTCATGTGGTTCTAAGTCAAACATTTATTGAATTGTACACAACGAACAACGAGTTGTAAAGGTAAATTAATGGGATACTGCTGGGTGAGCCGTGGCAGAGTACCGTTAAAGTCCAGTAGATGAACTATTTTACTTTTCTGCTCTGTCAATGACAGTAAGAACGTGTTATAATTATATCGTTGAAACAAAAAACCAACTTAATGATGTATAAACTAAATACCAAAGGAGAACGATAATGAGTAAAATCGCCACGATTTCACCAGTCTGGGGATGCAGCTTGGAAGATCTCAGGTCGCTTGCACGCATCTGTGAGGAGGGTGGATTAGATGCCATATTTTCCCCCGAAGTTCCTCCTTACAGTGCCTTATCAAATGCACAGGTGTTTGCAGAAACCACAGAAAAGATTAAAGTCGGAACGTGGATAGCAAATATATACATGCGTCAGCCCGTTGTAGCCACGGCAACGGCACTTACCGTTCAGGAGATCACAGGAGGAAGGATGATACTTGGCTTGGGAGTAAGTCACAAGCCCGTCAACAGCAGATACGGAATTGAGATGGGTGATCCGGTAGAGGATATGAGAAATTATGTAACGGAGGTCAGGGCCTTGGCGGATGGAAGTTCCGAAAGACTGACACTGAAGAGAAAGCTGCCACATCTTCCCGTTTACATAGCAGGCCTGACAAAGTCAGCAGCAGAACTGGCAGGTGAGGTAGCCGACGGGTTAATGCCGTATATGTGCCCGCCGGAATATATGACCGAACTGATCAGGAACGTTAAAACAGGGGCGGAAAAAGCAGGCAGGAGCATTTCCGACATCACGATAACAAATGGAATTCCCTCTTTCGTATCAGAAGATGAAGGCAAGGCGATCGAATCCGCTAAAAAAGGTCTTTCCGGTTACGCAAGGTTCCCCTTCTATCAAAGACTGATAAAAAATATCGGGTTTGGCGATATAGTAGAGCAGATACAGGGTGGTGCAAACCCCGCGGAAGTATTTTCTGATGAACTAGTTGAGGCAGTTGCACTGGCGGGCCCAGCTTCCAAATGCAGGGAAAAACTTCAGAACTATTTTAATACCGGAATGGAACTTGCGATAATCGCACCTGCTCCGGTCGGTAAGCAGAGCAACGTGGAGGTTATGGGAAATACCGTGGCAGCGTATTCGTAAAACCCTCCCGCACGTGGGTACTGACGAACGTAAAACAGATAAATGATAAAGCGTTCGAACTGAAGTGAACGGCCGCAACAATGGTATCTGTGGCCTTGCCATGAAGACGGTAAAAAGGATCTTCTCCTGAAGGAAAACCTGTGCTGGATACGTATATAACGGTCTCCGTTCCATGGTCATGCCGGACCCTTCAGCATTTCGAACATTGAAAGAAAACAGATAGTGTGATAACTTTTATTATTGAACGTTTATAATAAGTGATTATCTTATTTTTCATAAAGACATGTAACAGGATAAGCAGATGAACAGTCCAATATTAAAAAATTTAGCTATCTGGGTTTTGATCTTCGTTGTAATCATTGCGCTGTACCAGCTCGTAAACACACCAAGGACAATACATAAAGATATAAGCTACAGCAGATTTTTAACTCTGGTGGAACAAAGCGACGTCAGTGATATCGTGTTCAGCGAAAACAGCATAAAGGGGAACCTCAGGTACACGGAAGCAGGAGAGAACGTCACAAGGTTCAAAACCGTTGGACCATCAACTGAAAAGCTGATCAACCGCCTTACGGATAAAAATATAAACTTCAGTTTTTCCAAAAAGAAAGAAGGGTCGCTGACGCAGATACTGTTTAACTGGGCTCCGTTGATCATACTTATTTTACTGATGGTGCTGTTCATGAGACAGATCCAGACAGGCGGGACCAAGGCGATGTCGTTTGGTAAAAATAAATCCAGAATGCTGACCGAAGGTCAGAACAAGGTCACGTTCAAGGACGTTGCAGGCGTTGACGAAGCAAAAGAGGAAGTCAGCGAGATAGTGGAGTTCCTCAAGGACCCGAAGAAATTCACTAAACTGGGTGGAAAGATCCCTAAGGGAGTTCTGCTCGTTGGACCTCCCGGCACGGGTAAAACCCTTATTGCCAAAGCTATCGCCGGCGAAGCAGGGGTTCCTTTCTTTATAATAAGCGGAAGTGATTTTGTAGAGATGTTCGTGGGCGTGGGAGCCTCCCGGGTGAGAGAACTGTTCGTACAGGCCAAGCGAAACTCTCCCTGCATAATATTCGTTGACGAACTTGACGCCGTTGGAAGGCACAGGGGGGCTGGTCTTGGTGGAGGACACGACGAGAGGGAACAGACCCTGAATCAGATGCTCGTGGAAATGGACGGATTTGAAGGTAATGAAGGAGTAATAGTAATGGCGGCCACGAACAGACCAGACGTTCTGGACCCGGCATTATTAAGACCTGGAAGATTTGACAGGCAGGTCGTGGTTCCCAGACCGGACGTCAGAGGAAGAGAAGAGATATTAAAGGTCCATTCCAAAAACACGCCCATTAACAGCGACGTTGATCTTTCACTTATTGCAAGGTCCACTCCCGGATTTTCAGGGGCCGACCTTCAGAACCTGGTAAATGAATCAGCACTTCACGCGGCAAAACGTGGCAGGGACAAGATAGCAATGGACGACTTTGAATACGCAAAGGACAAAGTGATGATGGGCGTTGAACGAAAAAGCATGATGATAAGCGAAAAGGAAAAGCGTATTACCGCGTATCATGAGGCCGGACACGCACTTGTGGCTAAATTCACGCCGGAAGCAGACCCGATACACAAGGTTACCATCATTCCAAGGGGCATGGCTCTTGGAGTTACCCAGCAGCTGCCGATAGAAGATAAATACACCCACTCCAGAACGTATCTTCACAGCACTATCATGGTACTTCTGGGCGGACGAGCTGCAGAGGAAATAGTGTTCAATGAAAGAACGAGCGGAGCTGGTAACGACCTTGAAAGGGTAACGGAGATCGCAAGAAAGATGGTATGCGAATGGGGAATGAGCGAAGCACTGGGACCCGTGACCTTTGGCAAGGCTGACGAGCAGGTATTCCTTGGCAAGGAGATGTCCAGACACACCGAGTACAGCGATGAAACCGCCGTGCTTATTGACAGAGAAATTAAAAATATCGTGAACGGGTGCTGGAAAAGATCCAAAAAACTGCTGGAAGATAATCTGGAGATCCTGCATGCACTTGCCAACGTTCTGTTAGAAAAAGAAGTGGTCGACAGCAAGGAACTGAACGGTCTGGTGCTGAAATATAACCCGGATCTTGCCGCCACTTAAGATCAGATCAGTTCCGCACGCTTACAGCTTATTTTTATTTTGCTGATATATGTCATATAATTGATATATGGCATTTGACAGCTTAGTTGCAGGTTGAGCCACTATTAACAGGCAAATTGAAAAAAGAAATTCTGACTTGCTGAAATTAAGGAATAAGACCATAAACCTGGGTCAGAGGACTTTCGTAATGGGTATTCTGAACGTGACCCCTGACTCGTTCTATGACGGCGGTCTTTACAAAACGGTAGATGACTGTTTATTCAGGATAGATAAAATGCTTTCAGAAGGCGCGGACATAATCGACATTGGCGCTGAATCAACGCGTCCCGGTTCACGTCACGTTACGGAACAGGAAGAACTGGACAGAATAATGCCGGTCCTTGAAAAGGCCAGTGAAAGATTTAACTGTATATTTTCAGTTGATACAACAAAATCTGCAGTTGCCCGAGAGGCGCTCAAATTAGGGGTCTCTATAATAAACGATATAAGCGGACTTAATTTTGATGAAAGATCAGCGGAAGAGGTGGCTCGGCACAAAGCCGGGATAGTTCTGATGCACACGTCTGGCCGCCCCGCATATATGCAGCAGAGAGTAAGCTACGCTTCTCTGATCGAAGACATTATCTCATCCCTTGATTCCTCGATACAGAAGGCACTGTCCCTTGGAGTTGAATTTGAAAGTATTGTAGTTGATCCAGGTATTGGATTTGGAAAAACGGTTGAACAGAATATTGAGATAATCAGAAACCTCTCCCGCTTTTCTGAGCTGGGAAGGCCGGTAATGACAGGAACTTCAAGAAAATCGTTCATTGGTAAGCTGCTGGGAGACCTGCCCCCTCAGGACAGGTTAGAAGGAACCGCGGCAAGCGTGGTAATCTCGATCATAAACGGAGCTTCGATCATAAGGGTTCATGACGTCCGTCATATGAAATTAATCGCTATGATGACCAACGCGATCTACAACAGGAATTAACAAAGGAATTAAAAATTGGAACTTGCATCGAACTTCAGATACATACTGGACCCTCTGGACATACTGCTCGTTGCCCTGGTGATCTACTATATCCTGAAGATCATAGAGGGAACAAAAGCAGCTCAGATGCTGTCTGGACTGATGGCTTTGATCGTTTTGTTTTTCCTGTCCAAAAGTACGGGACTTTTTACACTGCACTGGATACTGAACCATTTCTTCGGTTCTATTATCCTTATTATAGTGATACTTTTTCAAAACGATATAAGAAAGGCCCTGACCAATATAGGAAAGAAGCCGTTCTTACTCAGGTTCAGCAAAGTACTGTCAGAAGAAAGAACCGTTGATGAACTGGTAAAAGCTTCCACTTACATGGCAGACAAAAAGATCGGGGCGATCATAGCGATCGAAAGAAATACCAGCCTGGCGGACTATATAGAACTCGGCACGAGCCTTGAAGCCGACATCTCGATGGGACTGATAATAAGCATATTCAATCCTGTATCCCCGTTACATGATGGAGGGATCGTTATTTCCAACAATAAGATCGCCTCCGCCGGGTCCTTTTTCCCGTTAGATACCGATCCGGCCCTGGAGAAGAGCTTTGGAACGCGCCACAGAGCATCGGTCGGATTAACTTCTGAAACTGACGCCGTCGTGATCGTCGTATCAGAAGAAACGGGGAACGTATCTCTTGCAGTACAGGGAGAGATAAAGCAGAAACTTGAACCATCAGCACTTTATAATAACCTGGCAAGCCTGCTTAATATAAAGCCATCAGAACGTAAAGAGAAACAGTCTTTGTCAGAATCAACAAATTAGAACAGCAATGCATCTGAAATCCGATCACAGCCGTCTTAAAGGACTGAATATCGTAAATCCACTTTTTAATAATTACGGTAAGATAATAATTGCGTTCACAATAGCCACGCTGCTCTGGTTTGCAACGAACCTGGAATTCGATATAGAAAAGAATTTCTCCGTTCCCGTGAGGTACACGAACCTGCCGGTAAATCTGATCATAGTAAATAACCCGCCCGACAGGGTTAACCTTACCGTCAGAGGTCCAAGGTATGATATCTTTTCCTTCAACAATCCGATCCCGCCAATATCTTACGACCTGTCCAGTTTCAGCACAGGCGTGTCAAACGTTCAGGTTCAGACCGCTAATATAAATCTTCCGAAAAAAGTCAAGGCCATAAGCACAAGCCCTTCTGAGATCTCAATAGAGATCGACAGGCTCGTAACCAAAACGATGAAGATCAACCCAGTACTTGGCAAACCCAACAGGGGGTTCCTGATCGAAGGCAGTCCGAAGGTCTCACCTGCTAAAGTAAAGGTAAAAGGACCTAGGAAACTTATAAGGAAATATACAACTATCGACACGCGCTTTATAAGCCTGGAGGGAGAAAGATCAAGTTTCTCCATTGAACTCCCTTTGGAGTCCCCGAACGAACTGTTCAGTTTAGAGGGTACAAGCCTTGTGAAAATAAACGTGAACATCAAGGAAGAAAACCTTATAAAAGAGTTCAACAACCTGAACATCTCTTTTAATAACTTTGAAGAGATCAGGTATACAGCTTCAGGCCCGACCGTAATAACTCTCGCATTTGACGGACCATACAGCCACGTTAACAAGCTTAACAGCGATGATATATCCGTTTACGTTGACGCTGACGACCTGAAAAACACCGAGCCCGGCAAATATGAACTGCCCGTAAAAGTTGACTATCCAAACTCCGATAGTTTACATTTAAGCAGTATCTCACCTGAAACAGTTGAAATAAACATCAACTGAGTTGGAATATAAATTGTCCGGTTCAAAAAACCTGTTCGGTACTGACGGCATACGAGGCGTTGCAAATAAATACCCTATGACCCCAGAGGTAGCACTCATTCTGGGAAAAGCACTTGCATGTATTATTACAAGCTCCCGCAGGTCATCCGTTCCTAAGGTGATCATTGGCAAGGATACAAGGGAATCCTGTGATATCTTTGAACATGCAGTATCGTCCGGTCTGCTGTCAATGGGAGTTAACGTTTATCTGGCAGGACCTTTACCAACTCCCGCGATCGCCTTTTTAACCAGGGACATTAAGGCAGATGCCGGACTGGTAATATCAGCCTCGCACAATCCCTACACGGACAACGGAATAAAGATATTTGACAGACACGGCTTTAAACTCGCAGACGAGAAAGAACTGGAAATCGAAAGGTTGATGTCCGACCCTGAAGAAAAACTGACAGGTTCAGATAACAATATCGGAAAGGCAGTAATAAAAAATCCCGTCGGAAGATACACTTCTTTCGTCAAAAGTACCTTTCCTGAAGAGCTCGATCTGAAAAGAACGAAGATCGTACTGGACTGTGCCAATGGAGCGGCTTACAAGGCAGCTCCGGCAGTATACAGCGAATTAGGAGCAGAAGTGACAGCTCTGGGGGTCAGACCTGACGGGAAGAACATCAACACCAACTGCGGCAGCCTTAATCCGCAGCTGCTGACAGAAACGGTTCTGAAGAACAAAGCAGATATCGGGATCGCCCTGGACGGAGACGCCGACAGGGTTATAATATGCGACGAAAAAGGAACGGTTGCCAATGGGGACATTATTCTTGCGATCTGTACTGAAGAAATGATAAACGGAAAAAAACTGAAGAAGAACGAGATAGTTGCAACTTTAATGAGCAACATGGGCCTTGAGCTTTTTCTGAGGCAGAAGGGGATCAGGCTTCACCGTACTGACGTGGGAGACAGATACGTGGCAGAACTCATGAGAGAAAAAGGGATAAACCTCGGAGGAGAACAGTCAGGACACATTATATTTCTTGATCATACCACGACCGGTGATGGAATTCTGGCGTCACTTCAGGTTCTGGCAATTATGAAAAGACTGCAAAAACCATTATCCTGCTTTGCGGAAAGGATCAGGATGTTCCCTCAGGTCATAAAGAACGTAAAAATATCCGCAAAGCCTCCGCTTGATCAGGTTCCCGGACTGGAAAAAATGGTCGAGCATTATAAAGGCAGACTTGGGGACAGGGGAAGGATCAATATCAGATATTCAGGTACCGAACCAGTTGTAAGGATAATGGCTGAAGGTGAAGACCTGTCTGATATAAACGGCATTGTCCGCGATATTTATGATCATATTGAAAAGGAAATAGGGTTAAAAGAATGCCAAGATTAAACGTAAACGTTGACCACGTTGCCACGTTAAGACAGTCAAGGGGCGGAACGGAGCCCGACCCGGTGTCCGCCGCCTTGATATCAGAGCTGTCAGGAGCAGGCGGTATAGTGGTGCACCTGCGAGAAGACAGACGACACGTGCAGGAACGGGACCTAGAAATACTGAGAAAATGCGTTCAGACCAAACTCAACCTGGAAATGGCAGCCACCAGTGAGATGGTCAAGATCGCCACAAAGACCGGTCCTGATATGGCAACTATCGTTCCTGAAAAAAGAAAGGAACTGACCACCGAAGGCGGACTGGACGTCGCTACGAATTTCACAGACGTCAAAGCAGTCGTTACCAGATTAAAAAAATATAATATATCCGTAAGCCTGTTCGTTGACCCCGACAGGAAGCAGATAGATATGTCGCAGGAGGCAGGCTCAGATATGGTTGAGATCCACACGGGACTGTACGCAAACGCAAAGAACGAGAGATCACGGAACAGAGAACTGACGAAGGTCGAACGTGCCGCAGAGCACGCTCTGACACTTGGCCTGAGAGTCTCCGCCGGACATGGGCTGAACTACCACAATGTAAGACAAATTGCCCGGATAGCCGGTATAGAAGAACTTAACATAGGACACAGCATCATATCAAGATCCGTGCTCGTGGGCATGGAAACAGCGGTCAGAGATATGATCAGACTTATAGACCGGTAAAGGAGGAGTAAGGACAGTGATATTAGGAATGGGCATAGATATAGTACAGAACGACAGAATAAGAAAAATAATAAATAAATGGGGAGAAAGGTTCCTCGCTAAAGTCTTTACCGGCATGGAGATCGATTTCATCAGTAAGCGAGGTCAGAACGTACAGAGATACGCTGCAAACTACGCGGTTAAAGAAGCCCTTGTTAAGGCCCTGGGCACGGGATTCAGAAGTGGTATAAACTTTCATGGTATACAGGTCAGGCATAACGAATCAGGAAAGCCCTGGACTGAACTTCTTGGTACGACCAGATCCTTTGCCAGACGGAAAGGTGTCAGCAAAATACACACCTCTATCTCCCATGAAAAAAACTACTCGGTCGCAGTGGTACTGCTGGAGGGATAAAACCGGTCAGACGTTTATCTTTTACTCCGTCAGCGCGCCTTTTCCGTAAATCCGATTATGGTATATATCGTACAGGCATTTAAGGCGAAACTGAAAATGCTCCGTAAGGCATCTGTCAAGACGTAGCGGCCTGGGCATCCACCCTTAGCTTTTCAGAAATGCTTTCCGGCAGCGGTTCATAATGTGAAAACTCCATTGTAAAAGTTCCACGTCCCTCGGTCATTGATCTCAGATTTGTGGCATATCCGAACATCTCACCCAGCGGCGACCGTCCCTCGATCACCTGCATGTTGCCTCGGGCTTCAGTGTTGTTTATACGCCCCCTGCGAGAGTTCAGGTTGCCTATTACCGTTCCCATAAAATCCTCCGGCACTACTACCTCAAGGTTCATCACCGGTTCCAGTATAACTGGATTTGATCTTAAGATCGCGTCTTTGAACGCCTGAGAAGCAGCGACTTTAAACGCTATCTCCGACGAATCCACTTCATGAAAAGAACCATCATATAAAGTCACGGACACGTCCACGACGGGATATCCAGACACGACGCCGGTCCTCATTACTTCCAGGATACCTTTCTCAACGGCAGGGATATACTCCTTCGGGATCACTCCACCTTTAATTTCATCTATAAATTTAAATCCCGCTCCCCTTTCCAGCGGCTCAACCCTGATCTTAACGTGGCCATACTGACCTCTGCCACCCGTCTGTCTTATAAATTTATTTTCAACGTCCGCATCCTGCGTAATGGATTCTCTGTAAGCTACCTGCGGTTTGCCTACGCTGGCATTAACGTTAAAGTCCCTGTCCAGTCTGTCCACGATAATTTCCAGGTGTAACTCTCCCATTCCCGAGATCAGTGTCTGACTGGTCTCCTCGTCAAACTTGATCCTGAACGACGGGTCTTCCAGTGCCAGCTTGTTCAAGGCCAGTCCCAGTTTTTCCTGATCGGCTTTGGACCTTGGCTCTATTGCAATAGATATTACAGGGTCTGCAATATGAAGGCTTTCAAGGACTATGGGCCTGGACTCTTCACATAACGTATCTCCGGTAATCGTATTTTTCAAACCGACCGCCGCTACGATCCCCCCGGCAACGTTCTCCTTTATATCTTCTCTCTTGTCTGCATGCATCCTCAAAAGTCTTCCGATCTTTTCTTTTTTCTGCCTTGACGTGTTATAAACGGTAGTACCTGAAACAAGCTTGCCGGAATAGATCCTTAAATACGTCAGCTGTCCAACGAACGGGTCGGTCATTATCTTAAAGACTAGGGCGGAAAACGGTTCATCCTCGGAAGGCAGCCTTACGTCCTCCTTATCGGAGCCTGGTATCAATCCCTTAACGGGAGGAAGGTCCGATGGTGCGGGCATAAGTTCGATAATGGCATCCAGGAGCAGCTGAACGCCTTTGTTCTTAAAAGCCGAACCGCACAGCACGGGAATTATCTTCAGATCTGTCGTGTTCCTCCTTACAGCGCTCACGATCTTTTCTTCAGGGACCTCTTCACCACCCAGGTATAACTCCATTATTTCTTCACAGTAATCAGCAAGACCTTCGACCATTTTCTCTCTGTAAACATCTGCCTGGTCCTTAATATCACCTGGAATATCGATAAATTTATATTTAGCTCCCAGAGATTCACTGTCCCATATGGCCATTTTCATCTTAATAAGGTCAACTATCCCCTTGAATTCACCGTTCTCGAACCAGGGGATCTGCAGGCAGATCGGGTTGGCATCCAGTCTGTCCTTGATCTGACCCACGACTTTGTAAAAATTAGCTCCAACGCGGTCCATCTTGTTTATAAAACACATTCTTGGCACTTTGTACCTGTCCGCCTGCCTCCAGACGGTTTCGGTCTGAGGCTCAACCCCTCCAACGCAGTCAAAAACGACCACGGCCCCATCCAGGACCTTTAAAGACCTCTCGACCTCAATTGTAAAATCAACGTGTCCCGGAGTGTCAATGATGTTTATCCTGTGATCTCTCCAGAAGCAGGTCGTGGTTGCCGAGGTAATGGTGATGCCTCGCTCTCTCTCCTGCTCCATCCAGTCCATGGTCGCAGTCCCTTCATGGACTTCACCTATCTTGTACGTAAGACCGGTGTAGTAGAGAATCCTCTCCGTAGTCGTGGTCTTTCCTGCATCAATATGGGCAACGATCCCGATATTTCTGACTTTATCTATTGGTATGGTCTTTTCCGACATTGAACTTCAATAATCCTCCAAAAGCTGCCAGCTGTCCGTCAGCTGTGCTTTTACCATCTGTA
This sequence comes from Thermodesulfobacteriota bacterium, assembly GCA_965215275.1. Classification (GTDB taxonomy): domain Bacteria; phylum Desulfobacterota_D; class UBA1144; order Nemesobacterales; family JAJCZQ01; genus CAZUNK01. Next base: position 1,819,606 of record OZ244044.1, on the reverse strand, counting down.
GTGTGCAAAGGCCCTGTTGGCGTCTGCCATTCTATGGGTATCTTCTTTCTTTTTTATCGCTCCACCTTTATTTTCAGCGGCGTCCATTAACTCGGAACTCAGCTTCTCTTCCATTGATCTCTCGTTCCTCTTCCGGGTGGCATCCAGAAGCCATCTGATCGCAAGAGACTGCTTTCTGAACGGGCTTACGTCCATGGGGATCTGATAGGTGGCTCCCCCTACTCTTCTGGACCTGACCTCGACCGCCGGCTTTATGTTCCTCAGGGCTTTGTGAAACACCTCCAGTGAATCTTTACCGGTCTTTTTGCCGATTATATCCAGTGCTCCATACAATATCTTCTCCGCTTTGCTCTTCTTGCCGTCCCGCATGAGCGAATTGAGAAATTTGGAAACAACCACGTCTCCATACCTGGAGTCTAATTCCACTTTCCTTTTTAATACATGTCCTTTCCGGGGCATAACTGATCCTCTTGGGTTATTTAGGTTTTTTAGTACCGTATTTGGAACGGCTTTTACGCCTGTCGTCGACCCCTGTAGAGTCAAGGGTACCTCTTACTATATGATATCTGACCCCAGGCAGGTCCTTAACCCTGCCACCTCTTATCAATACCACGGAGTGCTCCTGAAGCGAATGTCCCTCACCAGGTATATAGCCTGTGACCTCAATACCGTTCGTCAACCGGATCCTGGCCACCTTTCTCAGAGCGGAGTTCGGCTTTTTAGGAGTGGTCGTGTACACCCTGACGCACACGCCTCTTTTCTGAGGGCAGTTCTGAAGCGCAGGGGACTTGCTTTTTTTCTTTATGTCCTTTCTGCCATATTTTACTAACTGACTGATCGTGGGCATTTATACTTCTGTCTCCCTTAAAAATTTAAACTGCTATTTTATTCCGATAATTCAAACAATGTCAACATTTTTGTCAAATATTTAAATTCACTTAAGAACTGGCCCGGAACGCCTTACTTCCTATATCCGTCCTGTAGTGCAAATTCCCGTCATCTATAACGCTGACCTCTTTATAAACCCTTGCAACGGCATCTTCTACCGTGTTACCTGTGCAGGTCACACCAAGTACCCTGCCCCCATCTGTAACTATACTGCCATTATCGAGCCTGGTTCCCGCGTGAAAGACGGCAACGTATTCACTTTCCTTCAACAGGTCTATCTTGCTCAGATGTATCCCTTTTTCATATTTTCCAGGATAACCTTTTGAAGCCATCACAACGCAGACAGCGGCACCTGCCTTATACCCGATCTCCTGACAGGTAAGTTTACCTTCTGCCACCTCAACCATGATCGGAACGATGTCAGTTCTCATTTTGAAAAGAACGGGCTGAGCTTCCGGATCCCCGAACCTGCAGTTATACTCAAGTACTTTTATATCGTTCCCATCGATCATCAGACCTATATAAAGGACCCCTTTGTACCTTCTTGCCTCAGATGCCATACCGTGCAGGGTCGGTTCAACGATCTCAGATGCTATGGTCCCAAGCAAGTTCTCTGTAACTATCGGAGCCGGGCAGTATGCTCCCATACCACCGGTATTTGGACCTTTATCATCATTATATACTGCCTTATGGTCCTGGGAAGGTTCAAGCATCAGATACTTCTTTCCGTCAGTTATCACGAATACAGATGCTTCCTGCCCTTCTAAGAACTCCTCTATTATAATACTGGCACCTGCCTCCCCGAACACCCTGTCCAGCATTAGCGAGTTCAGTGCCTTCTCACCTTCTGCAGTACTGCCGCATAAGATCACCCCTTTACCAGCTGCAAGACCGTCCGCCTTTACGACGAACGGGGGCTTTACCGTTCTGATGAACTTTCGGGCCTCATCGTGATCAGTAAAAGTACTGTACTCCGCGGTCGGGATCCCGTGTCTCTTCATAAAACTTTTGGAAAAGACCTTGCTTCCCTCAAGCTCAGCAGCGGCTTTTGAGGGTCCAAAGACCTTTAAACCCTCTTTTTCAAAAACATCAGCAAGCCCCAGCGTCAGAGGCAGTTCCGGCCCTACGACCGTCAGGTCAACGTCGTTTCTTTTCGCAAACTGTAAAAGCCCGTCAATCTCCGTTGCTGGAATGTCCACACACCTGGCGTCCTTGCTGATCCCCGCGTTCCCAGGTGCACAGAACAGTTCCCTGACCAGAGGGCTCTGTCTGATCTTCCAGCATAAAGCATGCTCCCTGCCGCCACTACCTATAACCAGAACTCTCATCAGTCACATTATCCTTTAAATTAGAATTTTTTAAACACGACCCCGTTCGGTCCACTATCCAAGTATCTGTTCCACCTTTTTTACAGCATTGGGAAGCGTGAAGACAATTAAACGATCGTCGCGTCGCAGGAAGAACTCTCCTCTGGGTATCTGTATCTTACCCTCTCTGATACAGATACCTACTATGGCATCTTCTGGAAGATCAATATTTTTTAACTTTTTCCCTATAACTTCTGACCCTTCATGGATTTTAAATTCCAGCACCTCGCCTTTTCCCTCTTCCAGAAGCGTAATATGTTCCACTCCTCTGATATGCAGCAGGCTCAGGACCTCGTTCGCGATCGCATGTCTTACACTTACCGCCCTGTTAACGCCAATTGCCTCAAGCACGCCTATGTAATCCGGCTTCGTATAGAGCACGGTCGTTTGCTTTACACCAAGGTTTTTTGCAAGAAGGGCGCTTAAAACGTTCTTTTCGTCATCTCCGGTCAGAGCGGCCAGATAATCAGTTGATTCAACGCCGGCTTCCTTTAAGCACTCAGCGTTCGTTGCATCGCCTTTGAACACCGCAGCTCCAAGGAGGTCCTCCGCGACCAGGTCCGCCCTGGTGGGATCACTCTCTATTATCTTGACCTTTATTTTATTTTTTAACAAGGTGGCCGCAACCGTTCTTCCAAGTCTTCCTCCCCCGACTATTATTGCAGAACCTATACTGTCCTCCCCCAGATCAAAGAGCTTTTTTAATCTTTGTATGACGCCGGGATCGCCAAGTGCAAAGACATAATCTCCAGAATACAGTACCGTGTCGCCCTTAGGGACTTTCATTTTCCCATTCTGTGACACGCCCACAAATATCCAGGAACTGGCAGGTTCAAGGTCTCTGAGCATTTTATTTGCAACTTCCGCACCTTCTTCCACCCTGAGTTTGAACAGTTCAACTTCGTTGTTCTCTCCAAACAGTTCGGTCCTCAATGCAAAAGGATGACTTACAAGGTCAGCGAACTTGGACGAGATTATCTCGCTGGGGTTAACAACGTGTATCCTGTTACTTTTCAGAAGGCTGGTATGTTCCACATAGTCCTTGTTCCTTATTCTGCAAACCACGCTTTTTAAATTCATCAAGTCAGCAAGCAGTGAAGACAGTATATTGGCCCTGTCGTCACCACTTACGGCAAGAAATACGTCAGCTTCTTCCAGTCCGGCCTCTGCCAGGACCTTTGGGTCGTCCCCCTCGCCGTGAATGGACAGCACGTCAAGGCTGTCTTTTATATGCAGTGACCTTTCCTTGTCGTTCTCGATAACCACCACGTCATGATCGTTACACAGCTCACCTGCTAAAAAAAGCCCCACCTGTCCGGCACCTACTATTATTATTCTCAAATGATCAACCTGCCCTTTCCTCTTTCTTTCCTGATGATATCAGTACTATTTTTATGGGAATTATATACTTGACTATGCAAGGTTTGTATGATAGTATAATACTATAAAATCAATAATCAAGAGGATAAATAGTATGTCATATAAAGCACCTGGAAAACATTATCGTAAAGGAATATCACTTATAGAGTTATTTAAGAAATTCCCTAATAATGAAGTTGCAGAACAGTGGTTTGAAGAGCAACGTTGGGGAAAAGATAACAAGCATTTACATTGTCCTAGATGCGGTAGTGTAAAAGTGAGTAAAGTTCCTTCTGGAAAACCTATGCCATATTGGTGTGGTGATTGCAGACGCAATTTCAGTGTTCGTATTGGTAGTTTAATGGAAAGATCGAAGATCAGTTATCAAAAGTGGGTTATTGCTATTTTCTTATGGTCCACTTCATTAAAAGGTGTATCCAGCATGAAACTTTACAGAGATTTAAAAATAACACAGAAATCTGCTTATTTCATGGCTCAAAGGTTACGTGAGGCTTGGATGAATATGGGTGGTAAGATGTCAGGTCCCGTAGAAGTGGATGAAGCATATTTTGGTGGTCTTGAACAAAATAAACATTCAAGCAAAAAGCTAAAAGCAGGTCGTGGGGTCGTTGGCAAGACGGCTGTAGTTGGTGTAAAAGATAGAAACACAAACAATATAAGTGCATCTGTTGTTAATAATACCGACAAATCAAGTTTGCAAGAATTTATCGGTAAACATGTAGATGGTAATTCAACGGTTTATACAGACGATTATAAGAGCTATGAAGGTATGAGTTTTAATCATAAGACGGTAAAACACAGCGTTGGAGAATTTGTAAACAAACAAGCTCATATTAACGGTGTAGAATCTTTCTGGGCTTTACTAAAAAGAGGGTATTACGGGACCTTTCACCATATTAGTCCTAAACATCTACATAGATACGTTAATGAATTTGCCAATCGGCACAACTTGCGGAAATACGATACTGAAAAAATGATGCAAGAGATATACGCTTCAATGATCGGAAAACGTTTGAAGTATGAAGATTTAATTGCTTAATGGTTATTTAGTATGTAATAATGTTGTTAAGGAGGATGCAATGACCAAGAGGCATGCTTATCTACTACCGCCTGTTGATGTTTCACCAGAGCAAATAGCTCGTGCTTTATTTACTCCAAGAAAGCAATCTGATCAAGTAAAGAAAGAAAACGATAAAGTTCGGTTATTGAATAAAAATAGATCAGACAAAAAGCGTAAACGCTAAGAACAAACGACTATGAAAGCCTCCACCCCCCCCCATCAAATTGGCAGAATCGCACTTTATTTCACGGAGACAATTTAGATTTTCTCCGAGCAATGAACAGCGAATCTGTTCATTTAATTGCAACTGACCCTCCTTTTAACAAAAATAGAGATTTTCATGCTACACCTGATAGTTTATCTTCTGGTGCTTCTTTTCAGGACAGATGGTCTTGGGACAGGGATGTTCATCAAGAGTGGGTTGATAAAATAACTGATGATTTTCCAGAACTCATGGAAGCTATAGAAAGTGCAAGAAATGCTCATTCGGACGGAATGGGTGCGTTTGTCTGTTTCATGGCTGTTCGTTTATTAGAGATGAAAAGGATACTACGAAAAGATGGAAGTATTTATCTGCACTGTGATCCAACAGCAAGTCATTATATAAAAGCCATTATGGACGCTATTTTTGGATATAAAAACTTTGTTAATGAAATAGTGTGGAAATACAATACTGGCGGGGCAAGTAAGAAGTCGTTCAGTAAAAAACATGATATAATACTGTTTTATAGTAAAACCAAAAATAAGATATTTAATCCACAATATGAACCATACCGAGAGGAAAAATCCAACCATTTTGATAAAGTAGATAAAGATGGTAGAGCATATCGTATAAGAAAAATAGACAGCAAAGAGTATAAGTATTATTTAGATAGAGGAAGAATATGTCATGACACTTGGATAATTGATAGTTTAAATGCTGTAGCAAAAGAACGAATAGGTTATCCTACACAAAAACCTCCAGCATTATATGAACGTATAATAAAAGCATCTTCTAATGAAGGAGATATAGTATTAGACCCTTTTTGTGGATGTGGAACTACATTAGTAGCTTCTGAAAAACTAAACAGGCAGTGGGTAGGAATTGATATATGGGATAAGGCTAAGGATGTAATTCTTGGTTTGTTTGAAAAGCAAGGCTTAATAGTAAAAGGTAGGAAAAAAGGATACTCTGGAACACAGCATCAGCTTTTTAGAAAAAATATAACTTGGACTTCAGATTTACCAGTTAGAACAGATAAAGGTGAAGAGGCAGTTCCTTTTCTCAAAACCAAATTAAAGATAGATGAACCTAAAGGTCATAAAATGACTCGAGCAGAAATGCTTAAATATCTGTTAGATCAAGAGGAGAGCAAATGTCAGGGTTGCAACCGTCAATTTGATGACCCGAGATATCTTGAATTAGATCATAACACTCCACGTTCTGATGGTGGACTAAACCATATATCGAACAGAATTTTACTTTGTGGACCCTGTAATAAATTGAAGAGCAACAAATTCACATTATCAGGACTTATAAAAGAAAACAAAAGACTTGGTTATTGTAAATAAAATATAATTGATTTTAATTTGTTCTATTACATATAAGGATAAAGGTTATTGAATAATATAGAAAATTGATAAAAGGAAAAAATATGGAAGAAGATAATAAACTAACAAGAATTCAACAGATTTATGAGCGTAAACCAACATTGGTTGAGCATATTTATGAAGGAAAAACAGTTATATCTGTTCGGGAGTTAATTAAGCGAATAAAAAAAGCTGGTTATGTGAAGATAAAAGGAACTGGAGGTCATAGGAAATTTAAGCATGCAGAATATGGTAAAAAGGTTGGAGTACTTACTGTGTCTGGCAGAGAAAGGGACGATGCGAAGGATTATCAGATAAATCAATTTGAATTACAATTAGATAGAATAAAAGAACTTGATAAAAAAGAAGGAGTTACCCGTAAATATGAAAGTAAAAGGAGGAGTGATTACATGATAAATGAAAAATATAATCCAGATTATTATATGAAGGATTTAAAACAGATTGAAACATATAAAGGTAAATACAGAATATATTCTTTTTCTGATTCTAATAGAAATGGTGAATTTTGCGTGTTGTGTCCAGACATGGGTGAGATCGTAGGACAAAACGATATAGATGTATATAAAAATAATAAAGATCTTATGATAGATGATTTAAAAGATAATATTGATTTTAAAATAAATTATATCAAAAAGGAAATGGGCGGGGAGTGGTATAACGGAGAATTGAAAAAAACCATTCGTGTATAATTTACAATGCTAATGTCATTTATCTTGCATAGTTAAGTATATAATTCCCATTTTTATTATACCTGCACATACCAAAGACAGGGCTATCAGCTGCGCCTGGGATAATCCATAAACGGAACTCGGTGTGGTGTTCCTTATAAACTCCATCAAGAACCTCTGTGTACCAAGTACAATAAAGGTCAGTGAAGTAAGGAAACCGGTCGCACGACCTCTGCTCTTCAGGTTCCACAGGAAGTAAAACACGATAAGCATACTGATCGAATCATAGATCTGGGTTGGATGGACATTTTCCAGAGTAGGAGGAGAACCGTTCGGGAACGACATTGCCCAAGGCACATCCGTTGGTACCCCGTAATCATCTCCAGCGAGTAAGCACCCGATCCTGCCTACTCCATAAGCAATAATGACCGGAGCTGAAGAAATATCGGTCAGGTACCAGAAACTCACCTTTTTATATACAGACACCAGATAGAGCATAAGTAAAGCCCCGATAAACCCGCCAAAGAACGTATAGCCCGACGAAAAATAGCGGAGCGGGTCCTGGACCACCTCTGAAAACGCCACATTCTGATACAAAAAAAGCAGCTTTGCACCCACCATCCCGCCTATAAAGCTGGCGATCAGCACTATATCAGCAGTACTTTTATCTTTCCCTCTTCTGACCAGGTCTTTCTCACATACGTAGTAAGCAACAAGAGAGGCTGCCAGCACCATTACGTAAAAGGATGAGATATGAAAGGAACTGAATTCAATGAGATTAGGATACAATGGAGAACCTCTTAAATAACATTATCAGTTATGAACGCAGAAGACAGTATCATATAAACCAAGCATTATAAAGGCACGTTTATCCGCCTTCATCTCTCCGGTGAACGTCTTTAATATGAAGTTTTATCCTCTCGTCACCGTTCCACGTGTCTATTTTAGGAGTAAAGATAACATCGGCAACCTCTGGCAGTTCAGTTTTATTATCAGCGTAGAACCACACCGCATCAAGAGAGGACCTTCCGTTGCTTATCAGTGCATTAAAATGCTGCCCTTTGATCAGTCTCTGATTCTCTATATTTACTTCGCTGACCATAAAGACAGGCTCCGGATTACCAACGCCGAAAGGAGCAAGGCGCTGGATCTCTTTCAGCAGCGGCAGATCGATCCTGTCCAGTTCAAGTTCCATATCTATATTTATTACCCTGTCCCGAGCCACCCTGATCTTTGAAACGGCCTTTGAAAAAAGCTTTCTGAAATCCTCTATTCTGTCTTTTTTTATAGTTATGCCGGCTGCCTGTTCATGCCCGCCGTAACTTTCAAACACCTCCCCGATCTCCGAGAGTATACTATAAATATTTATTCCTTCTATGCTCCTGCCCGAACCTTTGCCTGATCCGCTGTCATCAAGGGCGATCAGGAAAGTCGGCTTTCTGTACAGCTCACTCAGCCTTGAAGCCACTATACCGATGACCCCCTGGTGCCATCTGTCCGAGGACAGAACGATCGAACCGCTCTTTTTAAAGCTATCGTTCGTCTCGTACATTCTGATCGCTTCGTCCAGTACGCTTTTCTCAATGATCTTTCTGTCTGTATTTTCCTTATCCAGGCCCACGGCAAGGCTTTTTGCCACCTCAGGGTCGTCCGTGGTTAAAAGGTCAATGGCTGCCCGTGAACTTTTAAGCCTTCCCACGGCGTTTATCCTGGGAGCAAGTTTAAAACCCAGATCATAGGAACTCACCCGGTCCCTTAAACCACTGACGTCTTTCAAAGCCCTTATTCCCGGTCTTCTGGAATTAGCTATCCTTTTAATCCCTTCCTTGACCATGATCCTGTTGACGTTGAGAAGCGGTGCACAGTCAGCGACCGTTCCAAGTGCAACAAGGTCCAGACAGTCAGCGAGGTTCGGCTCTCTCGGCTCTCCATCCTTAAAGAACCCTTTATCCCTTAAAAAACGTCTGAAGGCCAGTACAAGGTTAAAAACAACGCCCACGCCCGTTATTTCTCCGGTGGGATAGTTACAGTCCTTCTGCTGAGGATTCAATACTGCCACGGAGCCTGGAACCTTGTCAGGTGGCTGGTGATGATCGGTAATGATAAAATCAGCTCCGCGTTCCCTGGCAAATTCAACCTCATGGTGTGCCGTTATACCACAATCAGCGGAAACGATCAAAGTCACTCCCTGCTCGGCAAGCTGCTTAACTGCTTCAGTATTAATTCCATATCCTTCACTTATTCTGTCTGGATTGTAGGCCACGACGTTCATACCAAGCTGGTGTGCAAAACCGTAAAACAGCGAAGTGGACGTTACTCCGTCAACGTCATAATCGCCGTATATGGCAACCTTCTCGCCGTTTATCAGTGCTTTGTAAAGTCTTCTGACCGCAACGTCCATGTCCTTCATCAGAAACGGTGAGGGGAGATCGAACAACCTGGGGTTTAAAAAATCAGAAGCCTCCAGATCGTCTTTGATCCCTCTGTTTATCAGCAGTTGTGCCGTAACCGGCAAAATATCGGTCCGCTGGGTAATTTTCCCTCTGAGCTTTGAGTTCTCTTTAGCAAGAAGCCAGTTATTTTTCATAATGCCCTTATACCCTTGGTACCTCAAACAAAAAGCCGTCCATTATGCCCGGTGATAACGGACCTGCAGATAAAACTGAAAGGTTTTCAGGTGCTTTCACTTTTTTAATCCCGTACCGGGTCACTTTCGGCCCTGTCGCCAGAATAACGGATAAAATTATACAGCCCCCTGAGCCCCAGTAAATAACTATCCACTCCGAACCCGGAGATCACTCCAACGCAGACCTCTGACACAAAGGACCTGTGCCTGAACTCCTCTCGCTTAAAAATATTGGAAATATGTACCTCGACCACCGGAAGTCCGGTGGACAGTAACGCATCACGAATTGCCACGCTCGTGTGGGTGTAAGCAGCGGGATTGATCAGTATCCCGTCACAGCTGTCAAGAGCAAGCTGAATATGACCTACTATTTCACCTTCTGAATTCGACTGAAAGAATTCCAGGACCAGGTTCTCATCAATGCTCTTGGACTCGTCCGTCAGTAACCTGTCTATATCCTCCAACTTGACGCTGCCATAGATATCCGTCTCTCTTTTTCCGAGCATGTTAAGATTCGGACCGTTTATAATTAATATTTTCAATATGTTCCTCCCTTGCACGATCTGTACTTATTTAAGGCTTTCTGTCTTCTGCCTTTTTTGTAACAGTTTCATATTAAATGGATCCTGCTTCAGAAGTATATCTAATATTTTAACCGCCTTATCATAATGTCCCTGATCAGAATATAAATCCGCAAGCGTTTCAGTTGCAAGGTCGTTACCTTGGCAGCTTTCGTTCTCCTTCAGATAAACAGCCGAACGGAAGTTCCGTCTCCCGTCCTTGCCGGCAGGACCGATCCCTTTGACCTGATCAAAAAGGTCTCTGATCTCTTTGTTATTAGGATGGCAGAAACACAGGTTCCTTGCAAGGTCCAGGGCAGTTTCAAGATCTCCCCTGCTTGAATATATCTGCAGCAGCACTTTTGAAGCATCAATGTTGCCAGGGTCCAGTTTCACTGCCATCTCAAGCTCTTTTCTGGCTTTATCTACCATCCACCGCTCAAAATATATCTTTCCCAGTAAATACCTTGCCGTAACGTTCTCCTTATCGTGCCGAACTCCTCTGCTGAGTACTTTTAGGGCCTCATCCGTTTTTCTTCTCGTTATCAACAGCTGCGAAAGCGGGACAAAACAGTCTGAGGCAGGATCATCTTCAAGCATCTCTGCATATTTGACCTCTAATTCGTCCAGACGTACGGGACTTAAAAAAACGGTATTTTTCATGATCCGAAAAACCAGTACTTAATTCAGCACCAAGCACCACCCCATTACTTCCTGGGTATCATCTCCCTCAGGTCGTTCAGTTCCCTGACGTTAAACATTTTTGACAAACCACAGTAGACAGCAAGCGATAATAAAATGATCAGCACCAGGAACAAAACGTTCAAGTACGTTTCGTTACCGGTCCAGTTTACGTACTGAGAGGCCTTCCATGCCGCAAGGCCCATTATCACTGAAAAGGCGACCGTCTTCACGGCAAAACCTGCGGACCCACGGGAAAGAAGGTTTTTCGTACGCCTGTTAAGAAGATATATAAGTAAAAGAAAATTTACAGTGGCGGAAATGGAACTCGCCAGGGCCAGACCAAACTGATAAAGAGACAGGTAAAGTCCCAGAAAATAGCCCAGGACCGCATTTGTAACAAATGCAATGAACGCCACCGTAACGGGCGTTCTAGTATCCCTCAGTGCATAGAACGCCGGCACCGTGATCCTGAGCCCGCCAACTGCCCATAACCCCACCGAATATCCCAAAAGAGCGTGTGCCGTCCATATTACCTCGTCCCTTGTAAACTCCCCTCTTTCAAAAAGCACTGAACAGATCGGTACCCTGAGGGCAATCAGTCCGAAGAGGCAGGGAACGATAATGAACATCATTAACCTCAGTGAATAGGCATAACCTTTTCTGAAGGCATCCATGTTACCACCTGCAATGTCCTGGGACAGTCTCGGTAACATCACGGTGGCAATAGAAACGGCTATGATCCCAAGAGGGAACTCGATCAGCCTTTCCGAAAGATACAGGAACGTGACCGTTCCGCTGGGCATAAACGAGGCGTACTGCGTATTTACAATGATGTTCAGATTGTAAACGGCTATTCCAAAAAGCTGCGGGACCATCAGCAGCGCCATGCTTTTTACCGCAGGATGATTCAGCTTGGCAGTGAACCTGAACATGTACCTTTTTCTGATCAGAAAAGGTACGTTGATCGCCAGTTGAAGTAATCCGCCTGTACAGACGCCCACCGCAAGTGCAGTTATCGGTTTTTCAAAAAATCCGTAAAAAAGAGCAATGCTCCCTATTATTGCCAGATTGAAAAGGACCGGGGAAAAAGCCGGGGCAAAAAAGTGCTTTAAGGAGTTCAAAATGCCCATTGCGAGCGAAGCAAGGGATATAAACAGAATATAGGGGAACACGATACGGTTTAACTCAACCGCCAGGTTCATGGTCCTTTCATCAAATCCGTAGGCGAATATCTTTACTATCAAAGGAGAAAATATCACTCCCAGTACCGATACGGCAAAAACTACAAGGAAAAGGACCGTAAATACTGAATTGAGAGCGTCCCTGGCCGAACTCTTCCCCTTGTTCAGATATCTGGTAAATATCGGTACGAACGCTACCGTGATCGACCCTTCCGCAAACAGACGCCTTAGAAGGTTAGGTATCCTGAACGCAACGTAAAATGCATCGGTCTGATATGAAGCACCGAAAAAATAAACGATTATAACGTCCCTGACATAGCCGATCAGCCTGCTTACAAAGGTAAACAGCCCGACCAATCCCCAGTTCCTGACAGTACCGCTGTCCATGCTCATTTATCAGCTTTTACAATATCATAGCCAATGTATGACCTTATACTTTTGAGTACACCGACAGTTTCCTGATAGAGGTCATCGGTCGTGGCAACCCTGACAAGTGCACTTTTCCGGTCCTCGGTTCTCACCCACATCAAATGTGAATAGCTGCCCAGAACGGACTGCAGCAATACATTCTGACTTTTCTTATGAAGTCTTATGAAAATATCCGGCATTGATCATCCAGTTCAAAACCGCTTAAAACATATAATTTTTTTACTTATCCTCATAACGCTTGACATTTTAACTTATTTCTTATATCGTAATCAAATGGCATATAAAGTATATATTATGGCATAAAATGGTACAGTTTGGTTAATCATGTTCCGCGGACAATATGAACACAAGGTAACAAGCACCGGAAGGGTCAGTATTCCTTCCAAGTTCAGGGAGATCTGTCGTGAAAAATACGACGAGGAGTTCTTCATCATAACTAACTTTGACAGGTGTCTGGTGGCTTATCCTCTACAGGAATGGAGCAAGATCGAGAACAGTATGTCCGCCCTGCCCCAGTTTAACGAGAACCTGCTGGCTTCTATTAGATATTTAATGGGAGGGGCTTCAGACTGCCCCGTTGACGGACAGGGCAGGGTCTTAATACCCCAGCTGCTGAGAAAGCACGCAAACATCACACAAGAGGTAGTGATGGTGGGTATGCTGAAGAAAATCGAGATATGGGATAAAAATATCTGGTATGAGGAGGTGTTTAAGGGCTCTCATCTGCAGTTCAACAAAAACAGGGAGATCCTTGCAGAATACGGACTATGAAAATGAATAAAGTCGCTACAAAAGTTAATCAGCCTGTACATAAAACGGTCCTGTTGAGAGAAGCCGTTGACTATCTTAACCCGGTGGAAGATGGCGTATACGTAGATGCAACGGTGGGATTAGGAGGACACTCCATGCAGCTTCTTGAAATGTCGGGTTGCAGGTCAAAGATAATCGGTCTGGACGTAGACGAGGGAGCTCTGATGTATTCCGAGCAGTACCTGAAACCGTTTAAAAGTCAGGTGACCCTCGTAAATAAGAATTTTGTCGACATTGACAGCGTGGTCAGGGACCTCGGCGTGGAAAAAGTAGACGGGATAATCGCAGACCTCGGCATGTCATCCTTTCAGCTTGAAAACGACAACAGGGGATTCAGCTTCTCAGGTAACGGCCCCCTCGACATGAGAATGGACATAAAACTTCAGTTTACCGCGTTCGATCTGCTGAACGAGATGACCGCGGAAGAGATCGAAGGTCTGATAAAAAATTACGGAGAGGAAAATTTTTCAAAAAGGATCTCCGAGTCTATCGTCAAGGCACGAAAATCCGGCCCGCTGAAGACCGCTGCAGAACTGGCAGAGATAGTTTCCAGTTCGATCCCGAAAAGATTTCATTCAAAAAGCAGACACCCTGCAACAAAGACGTTCCAGGCTCTCCGAATAGCAGTGAACAACGAAATAGATAATCTAAGGGTATTTATAAAAAAAGCGGTCGATCTGTTAAAGTCCGGAGGGCGGCTGATAATAATATCCTTTCATTCCCTTGAGGACCGGGTCGTTAAGAACTACTTCAAGGAATTCAGTTCAAACTGTATCTGTCCACCAGACCTGCCCGTGTGCGGTTGCCAGAAAAAAAGCACCTTGAAAATACTGACCAAGTCCCCCATAAGACCCAGCGAAGAGGAGCGTATGGAAAATCCAAGATGCAGAAGTGCCAAAATGAGAATTGGAGAGAGGATATAAAACAATGAACAAAAGATCTATAGCACTGTTGACAATAGTTTTAACCCTGGGGTTCTCAATGGCCTTTGTGAAGATAAAGGTGGATCAGATAGACACGGGATACGCAATATCAGAAAACACTGAAAGAGAAAAATCACTGGTACAGGAAAGGCAGAAATTAAGGGCCAGGCTGTCAAATCTTCAGTCACCGTACAAACTGGAGATCATAGCCAGTAATCTGGGGTTCAGATTTCCGACCCAGAACGATATCTTTTACATGGAAAGAGCGACTATTATCAGTAATAGAAAATGAAAACTATAAAAAAGCGGAACAGGAACCGGTCTTACCATTATAAAGACGGTTCCAGAACAGGTAAATGGAAAATTTACATTTCGGCTTTTATCGTTTTTCTATCGTTTACGACCATAGCCTATAAGGCATTCACGTTACAGGTAGCAGACCGTAACAAATCACTCAAGATAGCAGAAAAACAGCATTTCGGTTCGTTCGGTCTCCTGCCCAGAAGGGGCAACATCCTTGACAGGAACAACAGGTATCTTGCCACGAACGTTGATACCGACTCCATTTATATAAATCCAAAACAGATCAGGGACCCTAAAAAATTCGCTAAGGAAATATCCGCGAACACCCACTTTGAATACAGGAAGGTCCTTGCCCTTGTCTCGTCAAATAAATCATTCGTATGGTTAAAAAGGTTAGCTGACGAGAAGCTGGTAAAAAAATTAAAGGGTCTGAACATCGAGGGCATCGGTTTTTTAAAGGAACCCAAGAGGGTCTACCCTAACGAATATCTGCTCGGACAGGTACTTGGTTTTACCGATATAGACTCAAAGGGTATCGAGGGAATAGAGTACGGCATGGACAAAGTACTGTCGGGAACCCCTCAAAAGATCAGATTCAGAAAAGACGCCAAGGGAAGACAGATACTCAGGACCCCGGCTGATCTTGAAAGTCCCGCCAGAGGACATGAAGTACAACTGACGATCGATTCCACTATACAGCATATAGTGGAAAAGGAACTCAAAACCGGCATTATAAAAACCGAGGCGGAAAGTGGAATGGCGGTCGCAATGAACCCGAACACGGGAGAGATACTTGCCATGGCCTCCTATCCGTTCTTTAACCCTAACAGATTTGCAGAATTCCCCGAGCAATACAGAAGGAATTTCTCTATATGGCAGATGTTCGAACCAGGTTCAACGTTGAAAGTGTTCCTTGTGGCAGCCGCTCTGGAAGAAGGAGTGGTGGAATCCAGTTCAACTTACGATTGTGAAAACGGAAAAAGGAAGATCGGTTCAAAGGTTATAAAAGACGCCTACCCTCACGAGATCTTAACGGTTTCTGAAACCATACAGGTATCAAGTAACATATGTGCGTCCAAGATCGGAGAGAACGTGGGAAAAGCAAACCTCTACAGTTATCTGAGAGACTTTGGATTTGGCAAGGTCCTGGGAGTTGATCTGCCGGGAGAATCCCCTGGGATGCTTTCGAACAGCAGAAAATGGGGACCGCTGGAACTGGCGACCATTTCATTCGGACAAGGGGTCTCCATTACGTCCCTTCAACTGGCAACTGCCATGTCGGCCATTGCCAACGGTGGATACCTTATGAAACCTCACATCGTTAAGCAGATAAACTCACCGGACGGTATAACGGTTAAACAAAAAAGTCCGGAGGCACTGAAAAAAGTGATCTCCTACGAAACGGCTATGCAGGCCACCTCCATCTTACAGGGCGTCGTGGAGAACGGGTCTGGAAAAAATGCGAAGATCAACGGATATAAGGTTGCCGGAAAAACCGGAACGGCCCAGATACCGGACCTGGAAACGGGAGGTTACCACAAAGACAGGTACATAGCGTCCTTTGTAGGATTTGCTCCCGCATATGAACCTGAGATCACCCTTGCGGTCGTTGTGCACAATCCGAAAAAATCCATATATGGAGGGTCCGTGGCAGCTCCTATTTTCAGGTCCATTACGGAAAAGACCCTGTTCCATTTAGGGGTACCGGCGGATAGTGACTTCTCGGGAGAAAAGCTGATGCCCGATCTGGCCGGAAAAAGCAAAAGAGACATATTAAAGTGGGCAAGTCAGACGGGGGTGGAGGTAAAGTTCGACGGAGCCGGTTTTGCAGTTTCCCAGTCTCCGGAAACGGGACAAAAAATAAAAAGTGATACCATATGCTCATTCACTTTGAGTCAGGATATATGAAGGTAATCGACGTTCTTAAAAATGTTAGCTACTTAAACGTGACCGGCAGTCTTCAAAGTAAAGTGACGGGCATAACTTCAAACTCGAAAGAAGTAAAAAAGGGATACATGTTCTGTGCGATAAGGGGCAGCAACTTTGATGGACACGACTTCATTGGTTCTGCGGCCGAAAAAGGAGCATCCTCTATACTTCTGGAGGACATGCCGGAAAACACGCGGGAGGACATCACGTACGTAAGAGTAAGCAACACAAGGGAATGCACACCCTTTACCGCTTCAAGCTATTACCTTGATCCGTCAGACGATCTGACGTTAGTGGGGGTCACGGGAACAAACGGTAAAACCACCGTATCGAACATAGTTGATGCCATCTGGAAAAAAGAGAACAGGATAACCGGGACCATAGGGACCATTGAGAACAGGTTCGCTGGAAAAGCATCAGCCTCCTCCATGACAACTCCCGATTCGATAGAACTTGCCAGACTTCTGTACGAAATGAGGCAGAACAAGGTGAGTAACGTGTGCATGGAAGTATCGTCCCACGCTCTGGACCTGAACAGGGTTGACGGCTGTAATTTTGACTGTGCCGCGTTTACTAACCTTTCCAGAGACCATCTGGATTATCACAGCTCAATGGATTCGTACTTCGACTCTAAAAAAAAACTCTTTACCAGGGTCTTAAAGAACAGTTCTAAAAAGAACAAGGTCGCAGTGGTTAACGCCGATGACCATTACGGCAGGGAAATAGCCGCGGGAACGGACGACAGAACGGCCTCCTACTCCCTGCTGTCAGACGACGCGGACGTACATTCCATAAGTCACAGGATGTCCCGCTCAGGCATAGAGGCAGAACTGATGGTAAAAGGAGAAAAATTAAGGATAAGATCAAGTTTCATAGGAGCACATAATCTATATAATATCCTGGCGGCAGTAACGATCACGTCTGAACTTGGAGTTCCTTTATCCTGTATCGGGTCCGCAATATCCGAAAATATAACGGTTCCCGGCAGGCTGGAAAAAATTACAAGCCGTGCGGGATTTGAAGTTTTTATAGACTACGCACATACACCCGACGCACTCCAGAACATCTTAAAGGCCCTTCGACCATTCAAAAAAAGCAGTATTATCACGGTGTTTGGATGCGGAGGAGACAGGGATGAAGACAAAAGGGCCATGATGGGTAAAATCGCCGGTCAGTTCTCTGATCACGTGATAATAACTTCAGATAATCCAAGATCGGAAGACCCTGAAAAGATCATTAACGACATTGAGGTAGGGATCAGGTCCGTACCTTCAATTCGTAACAACTATACGAAGATCGTCAGCAGAGAGAAGGCCATAAAAAGATCGATCGAACTTGCCGGAAAAGACGACATTATCCTGATAGCGGGTAAGGGTCATGAGAACTATCAGATCATCGGAGATAAGAAGATCGATTTTGACGACAGAGAGGTCGTAAAAAAATTTCTGGACGGTTCAGAAGGATAGATGTTCGAACGAGAATTCATAATAAGGTCATCAGGTTGTGAAGTAGTGTCGGACAGGTCCGCAGCAAGGTACTTCAGCGATATATCAATTGACAGCAGAAAGATAGTTTCAGGAGATCTCTTCATCGCCATAAGGGGAGACAGGTTCGATGGTCATGACTTTATTAACGAGGCATTTGAAAAAGGGGCAGCCGGCGTGATACTTGAACGTGTACCTGAAAATCTGAAAATGAAAGATAATAAAACGATAATGAAAGTGCGTTCCACTGCTGAAGCGCTCGGACAGATGGCAAACACATGGAGAAATCGTTATAAAAAGCTTAAAGTCGCGTGTATCACCGGCACGAACGGTAAAACAACAACAAAAGAAATAACCGCCGGCATCCTGTCAGTAAAAAAGAAGGTATTGAAAAATCAGGGCAATCTAAACAACCATCTCGGACTCCCGCTGACGCTGCTTAAACTGAACGACAGCCACGATATATGCGTGGCTGAGATCGGGATGAACGACTTTGGCGAGATCAGACAGCTCACCAGTATGGCCCAACCGGACATAGGAGCTATAACGAACATCGGCAGAGGACACCTGAAAAAGATGAAAACCCTTGAAGGCGTGGCAAAAGCAAAGGGAGAGATGATCGAAAAGTTCGGCAGGGACAATGACTTTATTGTAAACGTGGACGACCCGTACATAAGTATAATGGCCTCCGGACTGAACTGCCGTAAGATCACCTACGGTCTAAGCAGCAAGAGCGCTGATATACGTGCTGATAATATAAGGAGCAGGGGAACTGAAGCCATAACCTTCGACCTGATCATAAACGGCAGGTCCGAGGAAGCGAGAATAAAGGGCTTTGGTACACATAACGTTATGAACGCTCTCTGTGCGTCAGCAATAGCATGCTCATTAGGGTATTCGCTGGAGGAGATAGTTGAAGGCATAAAAACGTACGAACCCGTAAGCATGAGACTTGAAATAATACAGACCGATCATGGATTCAGGATCATCAACGACTCCTATAATGCCAATCCCACGTCCATGTCCAGTGCCCTTACTGAACTTTCCAGGTTAAAAAACGACAACAAGGTGATCGCCGTACTGGGAGATATGCTTGAACTCGGACCCGGCAGCGGCAGCGAGCACAAGGAAATTGGCAGGCATATAAAAAACCTGAACATAGATATGGTGATAACCTATGGAGAACTATCAAAGCTTATAAATGAAGAACTTGAAGGTGAAGTGGACAACCTGCACGTTGAAACGCACGAGGAAGCTGCAAGAATTCTTGTTGCAAACGCAGAAAATAATGATTTTATACTGCTTAAGGGGTCCCGCGGTATGAAAATGGAAAACACGATAAAGTTTCTGAACTGATACAATGCTCTATTTTTTATTTTATCTGAAAGAACATTTTATTTTATTCAACGTGTTCAAATACATCACTTTTCGTTCGTTCGGAGCAGGGGTTACCGCGTTCCTTATCTGCATATTCCTCGGACAGAAGTTCATAAATTTCCTGCAGGCAAGGCAGGTCAGGGAAAGTATCAGAGAAGACGGACCATCTTCCCACAAAGCCAAATCAGGAACCCCCACGATGGGAGGTACCTTCATCGTCCTTGCAATTATAATTTCAACTCTCTTATGGGTAAATATAAGCAACATGATAATGATCGTGATGCTTGTTTCCATGATCGGCTTCTCGCTTATCGGATTTCTGGACGACTGGTTCAAGCTCACCAGTAACAACGGCATGAGAGCAAGGGTCAAGCTCCTGCTCCAGATGATAGTCGGTTCCATGTTCATAGTTCTTTTACTTTCCGTGCAGGAAGGGGTGTTCACCATGTCCTATGGAGTTAACGAGAATACCTTCTATGAACATACGTCAGTGGTCTTTCCATTTTTTAAAAAAGCCGTTATAAAACTGGGGATCTTTTATATCCCATTTGCACTCCTTGTCATAATCGGTACATCGAACGCCGTCAATTTCACCGACGGACTCGATGGACTGGCCATAGGTTCAATCGCAGTTGCGATATCGACCTACATTATCCTGGCCTACATTGCCGGGAACTCTGAATTTTCAAGCTACCTGCAGATACCCTATATACCCGTGGGCGGAGAACTGGCAGTTTTTCTATCTGCAATAGGCGGGGCGTGTCTAGGGTTCCTCTGGTACAACTCTCATCCGGCCCAGGTCTTTATGGGAGACGTAGGTTCTATGACGCTGGGAGCAGTCATAGGGTTTTCAGCAATAGTAATCAAGCAGGAACTGCTTCTGGTGATCGTAGGTGGACTTTTCGTTATAGAGGCACTTTCAGTGATCCTGCAGATGACGTCATTTAAATTAACGGGAAAAAGGATCTTGAAAATGGCCCCCCTGCACCATCATTTTGAACTAAGCGGATGGTCAGAGTCCAAAGTCGTAATACGGTTCTGGATAATATCAATAGTGTTTGCCCTTATGGCACTGGCCACCCTGAAACTAAGGTAAAATGAGCGGGAACGCAAAAAAATATCTGGTCATAGGACTGAAAAAGACCGGAATTGAAACTATAAGGTTTTTAAAGGGTAAAAATATAGAAGTAAGGGGTTCTGACCTGTCCTCTGCCGATAACCTGCCAGCTGAAATAAACGGGCTGTGCAGTTCAGGAGTGCAGATCGAGTTCGGCAGACACTCGGAAAGTTACTTAAAGTGGTGTGACGAGATAGTGATCAGCCCTGGGGTCAGTCCCAATACTCCATTTATACGGAAAGCCCTGGACCTGGGCAAAAAAACGATCAGTGAGATAGAACTCGCCTATCAGTTTATAGAAAAACCCATTATTGCGGTCACCGGGACAAACGGAAAAACGACCACGACCAGCTTAACAGGTGAAATACTCTCCAGTTCCGGATACAGGGTCTTTGTCGGTGGGAACATAGGAACACCCGCAATATCGATCGCCCATCGTTCATCGGACTACGATCTTATCCTGCTGGAAACGAGCAGCTTTCAACTGCAGACGATCGACAGGTTCAGGCCCCATATTGCCATCTTTCTTAATATATCTTCCAACCATCTGGACCATCACAGGGATTTTAACGAGTATTTCAGCTCAAAGATGAATATTTTTAAAAATCAGACCGAAGACGACTGGGCGATCGTAAACACGGAT
Source organism: Thermodesulfobacteriota bacterium (assembly GCA_965215275.1). GTDB lineage: Bacteria > Desulfobacterota_D > UBA1144 > Nemesobacterales > JAJCZQ01 > CAZUNK01. Next base: position 1,798,587 of record OZ244044.1, on the reverse strand, counting down.
CACGAACGGGTCAGAGATCACCTGCCAGACATCAGGTCCACGGTCGTTCCTTTTGGAAAGGGAAAAAATAATGAACTGGCAATTACTGGAAATAATCTCATCTCTTTCAGAGATGATAAATTCGATCTGAACGGCCTGATGCTAAGAGGTGCTCATAATTTACAAAATGCAATGTGTGCAATAACCGCTGCAAAACTGCTCGGCTGTAAAAACAAAGCGATCGAAGACGCCATAAAGGGCTTCAGGCCGCTTCCTCACAGGATCGAATACATAGGGAACCATCTGGGCCTTGATATATACAATGATTCCAAATCCACGAACCCGGATGCCACGCTTAAAGCCATTGAGAGCGTTCCATCCCCCATCATACTTCTTGCGGGAGGTAAGGACAAAGGGATGGATTACTCCGTTTTAAAGTCCGCTTTAGGAAGTAAGGTAAAACATCTGATACTTTTTGGGGAAGCAAAAACGAGAATAAAACAGCAGGTAGGAGACCATGTCCGCACAACGATGGTAAGCGATCTGAACGAGGCGGTCAAAACCGCTTTTTCAGTTCCATGCCGCAATGTCACTCTGCTTTTTTCTCCGGCCTGTTCAAGTTTTGATATGTTCGAATCCTATGAACAAAGAGGAGGGATATTTAAAGAAATTGTCAAAAGCATATAACTCCTTAAAAAATAACTACGATTTTCCTCTGTTCATATTAGTGGTCTTCATATCATGCTTTGGTGCACTGATGGTTTACAGCACAAGTTCGGTTTACGCACTTGAAGTTTACGACGACCCTTTAAGGTTTCTCAAACTGCATTCACTCTATCTTCTGCTGGGTCTGTCTTCAATGATAGTTTTCATGCACCTGGATTACAGGCTGTTGAGAAATCTTGTTTATCCTGCTTACATGATCTGCCTGATCCTTCTCATAGCCGTGTTAATACCGGGCATGGGAAAGAAAGTTGGCGGCGCTCAAAGATGGCTGGAACTGGGAACGTTCACCTTTCAGCCCGCCGAGCTGGCTAAATTCGTGGTTCTGCTTTACCTCGCCCACTCGCTTGACAAAAAAAAGGATAAAATAAAGAGTTTCTCCGTTGGATTCCTCTCCCACGTTGTCATGGCCGGGATATTCATAACCCTTATATTCCTGCAGCCGGACTTTGGCACTTCAGCGATCATACTTATAATCTGTATTATAATGATGTTCATAGGTAACGTGAGAATACAGTATATCCTTACCATGCCTTTTATCGTGGCGATCTTTTCCACCTTTGCAATAATGACAAAGACCTACAGGATGGAGAGATTGCTGTCGTTCTTAGATCCATGGAAAGACCCGCTCGGGACCGGGTACCAGACGGTACAGTCCTTTATTGCCTTTGGAGTAGGAGGGATCTCCGGCACAGGACTGGGGAACAGTACCCAGAAACTGTTCTTTTTACCCCATGCCTACACGGACTTTATATTTTCAATAATAGGGGAAGAACTGGGCTTTATAGCCGTAGCTTGCGTAATTATGGTTTTTTTGTTTATTTTTTACAGAAGTATAAAGATCGCCATGAAAGCTCCGGACCCTTTTGGACGCTACCTCGTGTGCGGCTTTGCATTTCTCATTGCGATCCAGGCAGTGACAAATATGGCAGTGGCAGTCGGACTGATCCCGACAAAGGGGATCACACTGCCTTTTATAAGCTATGGTGGAAGTTCACTTATATGCAGCCTGACGGCAATGGGAATAATACTTAATGTATCAAAGGCAAAAAAAAGATGAAAATAATAATTGCCGGTGGAGGAACAGGTGGACATATATTTTCAGCTCTGGCAATAGCCAAAGAGATCAAAAACAGGTCTGAAGATAACAGGATACTTTTCGTAGGAACACAAAACGGACTGGAAAAAGATATAATACCAAAAATGGGTTTTGATATTGAGTTTATAAACTCAAGGGGATTTGTCGGTAAAGGAACCGGCGAGAAAATCAGGGCCGTTATATCCGCGCTGGACGGCATTTTTACAGCATCCAGGATCATCAGGTCCTTTAACCCGGAAGTCGTTCTTGGGGTCGGGGGATACGCGTCTGGTCCCACGGTGCTTTGCGCGCGTTTAAGGTCCATTCCAACTGCCATCTGTGAGCAGAATATGGTACCAGGACTGACGAATCGCCTTTTATCCAGATTTTCAGATAAAATATTTTTAACTTTTGCCGGCAGTGCAAAATATTTCTCTCAAAAAAAAAGCGTTCTTACGGGAAATCCGCTGCGACCTGAGTTCAGACAGAAAAGCAATGAACATAAACCTGAAACGGACGGACAGAAAACCATACTTGTTATAGGTGGCAGCCAGGGTGCCGCCGCTCTCAACAGGGTCGTACCCAGAGCTTTAGCAAAGGTGACAGTCGGAAAATTAGAGATATTCCACCAGACGGGAAAAAAGAACGAAGACATGGTCAGAAGTACCTATAATGAACTTAAACTAAACTCGAACGTGTTCAGCTTCAGGAACGACATTGCAGAACTTTACAGAAAAAGCGACCTGATAATATCAAGGGCCGGCGCGGGTACCATATCGGAGATCACTGCAACGGGCAAGGCTTCCATTCTTATCCCTCTGCCTCATGCCGCACATGACCATCAACTGCTCAACGCCAGATTCATGGAAAAGGCAGGAGCTTCTTTCGTTATTGAAGAAAACGTTCTTGATGAAATCGGTCTATCAAACAGGATAAACTGTATACTTAACACTCAAAAACTTGATCAAATGTCAGAGATCTCCTTAAAACTTGCAAAACCCGACGCTGCGGACCTGATCGTTGAACAGCTCTGCTCTCTAACGAGTGAACGATAATGTATGGAAAGATAAAAAAACTGCATTTTGTTGGGATCGGTGGAATTGGAATGAGCGGTATAGCCGAAGTGCTTAACAACATGAACTATGAGATATCCGGATCGGATATAAAGAGTTCAGGCACCACGCAGAGACTGGAAAGCCTGGGGATAAAGGTAAGTATAGGTCACTGCCCTGATAATATCTCAGGAAGTGACGCCGTGGTGATATCTTCAGCGGTAGGAATGGACAATCCGGAGATCATGGAGGCTAAAAAGAACAATATTCCCGTAGTACAGAGAGCAGAAATGCTTGCCGAGACCATGAGATTAAAATACGGGATAGCCATAACAGGCAGCCACGGGAAAACGACCTCGACCTCTCTCATATCGACGGTCCTGAGGTATGGTAATTTCGACCCGACCATTGTAGTCGGGGGTAAAATAAAAAACCTTGGATCAAATGCCCATCTGGGGAAAAATAACCTTATGGTGGTTGAAGCTGACGAAAGCGATGGATCATTTCAGAGGTTATCTCCGATCATTACGGTTCTTACCAACGTTGACAAGGAACATCTTGATCACTACGGAGATATAGAAAACCTGGTCGACTCATTTGCAGGTTTTATAGATAAAATACCCTTTTACGGACTGGCGGTACTCTGTACGGACTGCCCCAGGGTCAGCTATATCGCTTCTGAATGTAAGAAAAGGTTCGTTACATACGGATTTGATAAAAAAACGGATTTTTATCCGGAAGACGTAAAAATCGATGGCTTTAATACCAAGTTCAATGCTTTTTACAAAGGTGATAAACTTGGAACGATAGAACTTTCGATCCCGGGTAAGCATAACGCACTTAACGCACTGAGCGCAATTGCCATTGGTCTTGAATTTGAAATGAACTTCAATGACATTGCAGAAGGATTGAACAGCTTCACGGGAATAGACAGAAGGTTACAGCTAAAGGGAAAGGCAAACGACGTACTGGTCATTGATGACTACGGACACCACCCCACAGAGATCCAGGCTACACTTGAATCAATTGAAGATTCCTTTTCCAGAAAACCCATGCTGATATTTCAACCTCACCGCTTCACGCGAACGGACATGCTCTTTCAGGAGTTCGTCAAAGTCCTGGGAAAGGTGGAAAAACTTTACGTGCTCGATATATATCCAGCGGGAGAGAACCCGCTGAACGGCGTTACCTCTAAAAAATTAGTGGAAGAAATAGTAAGAGCAGGGAACAGCGGTGCCTGCTACGTAAGGGACAGGGAAGAGCTGTTTGAGAAAATAAAGAACAGCGTAAGTCCTGGAGATATAATTTTAACGGCCGGGGCAGGGAACGTCTGGATGTACGGAGAAGAACTATTAAAAATACTTCAATGAGCGAACTACTGGGTCAGATAAAGGAATATAACCCCGAAACTCACCTGGGATTTCCAATGAGCAGATACGTCACTCTGAAGGTCGGCGGTAACGCTGATCTGATAGTCTATCCCGACAGTGTGGAAAAACTCGTAAAAATACTTAACGTTACTTACAGGTTATCCGTTAAAACCACAGTTCTCGGTGCCGGGTCAAACACCATTATAAAAGACAGCGGGATCGAAGGAATGGTCATCAGCACTAAAAAATTAAAAAAGTTCAGCATAACCAGGGATAACCGCGTTCTGGCCGAATGCGGAGCAATGCTGTCGGCCATTATGAACAAAACCTTTAATATGGGACTTGGTGGTTTTGAATTTGCAGCTGGTATTCCAGGAACGGTCGGTGGTGGAGTATATATGAACGCCGGGGCGAACGGTAAAGAGATCAAGGACATCGTTGATAAAGTATGGATCTGGAACAACGGTAAAGAAACACAGCTCAAACGAGATGAAATAAACTTTGAATACAGAAGAACGGACCTCCCGCCAGGATGCGTGATCACAAAGGCACTGTTTAAACTGACAAGAGAAAACAGACAGAAAAGCCTGCAGAACGTCAAGGAATATCTCACTTACAGAAATCAGACACAGCCGGTGAACTTTCCAAACACCGGGTCAATATTTAAAAACCCGGATACGATTGCCGCCGGAAAACTTCTGGAAAAACTCGGATTCAAGGGATATCAGATCGGAGGAGCAAAGTTTTCCGAACTTCATGCGAACTTTATCGTCAATCACAACAAGGCAAGTGCAGACGACGTGATAAGTTTAATTAAACTTGCGAAGGAAAAAGCCTATGAAGAAGAAGGTATTACCTTAGAGGCGGAAGTAAAAATATTAGGAGACAGGTAAAAGATGAACAAACCCTTAGCCGCAAGGACCTTTATTCTTACCAGTATAGCAGTAGTATCTGTCGCCTTTTACATACTGATATTCAAATACGAGTATTTCATGGTCGAAAAGGTGACTGTAAACGGAAACGTTCGAGTGTCTGACAATGAAATAATTAAAAGGTCAGGTATTATGAAAGGAATAAGTAACATATTTTTCTACAGCGAACGTGTTAAAAATGAAATATTAAAAAACCCGTGGATAAAAAATGTCTCGATCTCCAAGGAGTACCCCAAAAGGGTCGTAATAAAGGTACAGGAACGTAAGCCGTTCTGTATCTTTGCAAAAGATCAGACTGAATATTCCTATATAAGCGACGATGGAAAGATATTTGGAAAGACCAGCAGAATAGAAAGTATGGATTTTCCTGTCATCAGCATGGACGGAAAACACAATGATGCACTTATACTTGACGCTATTGCACTTTTAAAGCTGTCTAAACAGAGTAATGTATTGAACTGGAAAGAAATATCGGAAATAAGGCTCTCAAACAGCCTGGGCATCAGAATGATAACAAATGACAGAAGATATATAGACTTTGGAACAGATAATCTTACAATTAAATGGTACAGAGTGGAAAAGATCATAAGTAAGGCAAGAAGTAAAAACCTCATGGAAAAATACATAAACATAAGCTCGGAGGAATTAGGGATTATCGATTTTAACGCTTAATAGATCATGGCCACAAAAGAAAAAAAAGACATAATAGTGGGGCTCGACCTTGGCACAACCAAGATATGTGCCATCGTTGGTGAAGTGGTTAACGGTAAAGTAGAGATAATTGGATTAGGTTCTAAGCCTTCGCACGGACTAAAAAGAGGAGTAGTGGTAAATATTGAAAGAACGGTGGAGTCAATAAAACTCGCCGTTGAGCTTGCGGAGAGAATGTCCGGGTGTGAAATTCAAAATGTTAACGTTGGCATTGCAGGCGGTCATATCAAGGGGATCACGGGACATGGAATGATAACGCTGCGAAGCAGAGAGGTTACGGAACGGGACGTGGAAAGAGTAATAGAATCCGCCAATGCTCTTATTATACCAGCCGATCGGGAGATCATTCACGTAATACCCAGGGAATACATCGTGGATGGCGAACCAAAAATAAAAGAACCAATAGGTATGTGCGGTATAAAACTGGAAACCGTGGTCCACATAGTCACGGGACAGGTAACTGCAGCCCAAAACCTTATAAAATGCGTACATCTGGCTGGAATGGACGTATCTGACGTTATACTGGAACAGATCGCATCAAGCGAGGCAGTGCTGACAGAAGATGAAAAAGAGATCGGAGTTATTATGATAGATTGTGGAGGAGGAACGACCGATCTTGGTGTTTTTTCAGGAGGAAGTATAAAATATACAGAGAACCTGACCCTGGGTGGTGACCACCTGGACAAAGATATAGCACTGGGACTTTCCGTATCATTATCAGAAGCAAGAAAACTGAAAGAAAAACATGGGATCGCCATGCAGGAATTAATCGATAACGATGAACAGATAAAAATAGATGGAGTTGGAAAAAGAGAGCGTTACATTTTAAAAAGCGACCTGGCAATGATAATAGAACCAAGAATGGAAGAGATATTTAACCTTGTTAAAAGAGAAATAGAAAACAACAGCGATATAGACTTTTTAGCGGCAGGGGCGGTCATAACAGGAGGCTCGGTAAGTATGGAAGGTACGGTGGAACTTGCAGAAAAAATACTTGCTATGCCAGTGAGACTAGGTATTCCCAGACAGATAGGAGGGTTACAGGAGATCATCAGCAGTCCTATATACTCTACCGGAGTAGGTCTGGTCCAGTACAGTGCAAAAAATACTGACAATAAAAAGATCAGGATCAGGGACGAGAACACGTTCAAGCAGGTATTTGAAATAATGAAAAACTGGTTTAAAGAGTTCCTGTAATGTAAACTTAAGAAAAGGGGTAAAAAATGGCAAATTTTGAGATCGAGTTTCCTGCATCAGACAAAGACAAGAAGGCAAAGATCAAGGTGATCGGCACTGGAGGAGCTGGGGGCAATGCAGTAAACACCATGATCGCCAAAGAGCTCAGTGGCGTTGAGTTTATAACTGTAAACACAGATACCCAGGACTTGAAAAAATCCAATGCTCCAAACAAAATCCAGATAGGTAAAAAGAAAACAAAAGGTTTAGGTTCTGGAAGCGACCCTTTAATAGGTGCTGCAGCTGCAGAGGAGGATGTCGAAAAGATATCTGAATCCCTGGACGGTGCAGATATGGTATTTATAACGGCTGGCATGGGCGGAGGTACAGGAACAGGGTCTTCTCCAATAATTGCAAGAGCATCTAAAGAGTTAGGAGCATTAACGGTAGGTGTTGTAACAAAACCCTTTAGTTTTGAGGGACCCAGACGCAGCAAGCAAGCTTTGGATGGGATCAATAACCTTGAAAAAGAAGTTGACACCTTGATCATTATCCCAAATAACAGACTGTCCACGAGTCAGGAGAAAACAACCATTATAGAAGCTTTTCAGAAAGCTGACGAAGTTCTTTACCAGGCAGTAAGGGGAATATCAGATATCATTATCGGTACGGGTTTCATTAACGTTGATTTTGCCGACGTCAAGAGCATAATGAGTGAAAATGGTGGAAAAGCACTAATGGGAACAGGGTATGGTGATGGTCCAGACAGAGGAGTGAAAGCAGCCGAATCGGCAATTACAAGCCCGTTACTTGAAGATATCTCAATTGACGGTGCCAAGGGAATTCTTCTTAATGTAACCGCCTCACCCGACTTTGGAATAGAGGAACTTAACCGTGCCTGTGAACACGTAAGGGAAAAAGCTCATAACGACGTAAATCTTATATTCGGTCTTGTATTTGATGAAGAAGCAAAAGATTCAGTAAAAATTACTGTAATAGCTACTGGAATTAAAGGTAAAACCGAAGAAAGGAACATAAATATAGTTACCGATATACCTTCCGATGCTTTTGAGGAAGATGAATTTGAAATTCCTGCATTTATAAGAAAAAAAAGTAAACTATAGAAAAATACTAATTTATACTGTTCTGCAAGCAGAGTCCCTCCAACTCCGTTCTATTTTGATAAAATGTTCCCAACTTGTATCGGGAGACTCTCGTCCTTATTCCCACCCGACAAAGAGAATAGACCTCTTTTATTACTACGTCTTTATCTGATATCTTCTCTTCCTTCTGATAACTACTGACACAGGTATAAGTATCAGACATGTCATTACTCCGAGAATATCTTCATCAACGCTGCTCTGATCTGAAACAGCACATCCTCCTCCACCTCCGCCTGAATCACTACCTGACGTTCTTGGTCCTCGTGGTGGTGTTGGTCCTGGAGTAGAAGGAACCTCTACACTTAACATGAAATCCAATGTATCCGTATTTCCATTCCTGTCCGTTGCCGTATACGTGTAAGAAGCAGCAGATGATGCACTCCTGGGTGTCCCACTTATTACTCTGGTAACTTCGTTAAATCTCAATCCAGCTGGCAGATCAGGTGTTATACTGTATGTAACCGGTAAATTCCCTCCCGCTGCCTCTGGCAGCTCTATTGTTCTCCCCGTGTACACACGATCTGGTATTCTCACACCGCTGAAGTCCGGTTCGCTGTCTTCTTCTACTGTTATACTGAACGTTATCTCTGCTGTATCTCCATCATTGTCTGTTACTTTATATGTAAAAGGAAAAGTTAGAGGAAGTAAGGATGTATGAGACATTTTAATTGTTCCACTTAACTCTCTGGTGTTTGCGGTAAAGATCACTCCACTAGGTAAACCAGCACTTAAACTGTAAGTTAATGGAGCATTCCCTGACGTTGCTTCAGGCAGTGTTTCATTTACTGCTTCTCCGTTTATATACACCTTGTTATCTATGGTCTCACTCCCGAAGGTCGGCATTGTGTCAGGTTCTGCTGGTCTTACAGTGATACTGAACGTTATCTCTGCTGTATCTCCATCATTGTCTGTTACTTTATATGTAAAAGGAAAAGTAGAGGAAGTAAGGATGTATGAGACATTTTAATTGTTCCACTTAACTCTCTGGTGTTTGCGGTAAAGATCACTCCACTAGGTAAACCAGCACTTAAACTGTAAGTTAATGGAGCATTCCCTGACGTTGCTTCAGGCAGTGTTTCATTTACTGCTTCTCCGTTTATATACACCTTGTTATCTATGGTCTCACTCCCGAAGCTTGGGTCAGTGTCTGCTTCATTCGTTACCGTTATACTGAACTTCAGATCACGACTGTCTCCATCAAGGTCTGATGCTCTGTATGTATACTCTGTGTTACTGCTTGCAGCAGTCGGTGTCCCGCTTATCTCCCGGGTATTTGCGTTAAAGCTCAATCCAGTTGGTAAAGAAGGATTTAAACTGTATCTTATCGGACTGTTCCCGTTAGTTGCCCTGGGCAGCGTTACCGGCGTTATCGGAACACCTGTAAAATAAAACTTATCAGAGATATTCTCACCTGCTCTGAAACGCGTCCTCCTGTCATTTCCTTCTACGGTTATACCGAACGTTATCTCAGCTGTATCTCCCTGATTGTCCGTTACCGTATACGTATGCTCAGTTCTGCTCCTTACAGTCCCAGGTGACCCGGTTATCCTCCGAGTGGAACTGCTGAAAGCAAGTCCAGTCTGTACCATAGGATTTATACTGTAAGTCAAGGGAGCAGCACCTCCCGTTGCTTCAGGAAAAGTTAACGGATTTCTTATTGTCTGAAGTCTTACATACGTATGATCTGGTATTGTCTGACCTCCAAAGCTAAGCGGGGATTTCCTTGTTACAGTTATTCTGAACTCAAGTGTATCAGTATCTCCTTCACTGTCCGTTACTGTATATGTGTAAGTATGCCTCCTGAATAAAAATCCAGCTAAATCTTCGTCAAGTGTCCCTGTTATCTTTCTGGTGTTTGCGTTAAATTCCAATCCACGAAATAAACTAAGCTGAGATGAACCTGAATTAACTAAACTGTAAGTTAATGGAGTATCCTTTCCTGTTGCAGCAGGCAGAGTTAACGTTACTGCTGAACCATTAACATAACTCTGATCTTCTACCGTCTCACTGCCGAAGCTTGGTACGTCATCTTTATCTCTTACAGTAATATGGAAAGTAACCGAAGCAGTTCCACTTGAGTCTGTTGCCGAAAAAGTGTAAGCAGTCTTACTCATTTCAGTAGTGGGTGTCCCGCGTATCTCTCGATGACCATCAGTTCTAAAACTCAATCCAGCAGGTAAAGCAGGAGTTAAGGTGTAATTTACTGTTCCAGTGGACCCAATTGGCCTAGGCAGCCTTAATGTTGTTATCTGAACCCCTTGTTTATACACCTGATCATCAGGAATCTGACTATCAATAAATTGTATTGCTTTAGTAGTTATTCCCTTGCCAAAATCCTGAAAAGAAACATGCCCGTATACCTTAATGCTCCAGGAGTGTAAGGTAACAGTGTTTTTTTCATTTTCTTCATCTCCGGAAGCAGTATCGGATATCTTAAGGACCCATTCTCCGGAAGGGTCTTCCCCGAGGTGCTTAGCCGACCCGAAACGATGTGTTCTTCTCAGGTAACTGACGCAGTTTTTTTCTTCATCCGAAAATCCCCTTACAGACTCCCCGGCAACCTCCCGCACAAGTTCCGAAACTGTCCCGGAAGGAGAGGTTATATTTATATTAAGGTCCTGTAAGCGGTCATGAGAGAAAACAAGTTCTACCTCAACGAATTCCGTAAATATTTCCTCCAGGTCCGGGATCATAAGTCTGGAAACAAGGACCCCGTCTGCTTCTCCTTCTCCATCAGGAATTGTTATCTCATTATCTGAAGAAGCTGTAACGGTCCTCATTTCACCAACTCCTTTCCAGCTTTTTGCAAGCTCTGCAGCTGCTTCTGCGTCTACCACGCCAAAACCATACTTAGGATTATATTTATATCTTTCCGTGTCAGAGCCGTATTTAACAGCTCCAGTCTCCCAGCTAATATCAAAAAAATCGTTCTGACGTGCTGAACCCGCAAGTATAAGCTTTATATCCCTCCAGCTCAGATTCCCGTTTATCTCTCTCAGCAGTGCTGCCACTCCTCCAACCTGTGAAGCTGATAGAAATGTTCCGGAAGTTACAACGTAATCGTCGTTGTTATCTGTGGTTACAATATCAGAACCAGGTGCACATACCCATAGATTTACTCCCTCTTCTGAAAAAATACTCTTTTTTCCATAACCGTCTGTTGAACACACGGCAGTTACGCCGTAGTAATTAGAATATTCAGAAAAATTAGCCTGATCGTTATTCTCATGCCCGTCCCCTGCTCCCCGGACGTAAAACACTCCTTTACCATAAAACCCTTTACTTATACCAAGTTCCACTCCTTCTTCCCAGGAAGTTGAAGCCTCCTGAAAAAAAGCTCCGTCCTCAGATCCCCGGCCGTTAACCGATACAGCGGTTATTTCCTTATTACGGACCACCGCGTCCGCTTCACTGAGATCACCGGATAACCTGTAACTGTATATACTCGCACCAGGTGCAGTTCCTCTTACTCCCAGTCCGTTATATCCAGCCGCTGCTGTTACTCCTGCCGCTCGTGTTCCGGTAAAGGATGAACTGTCAGACAGATCATAGTTCAGTCCGGAACGGACGTTTGCAGAAAGGTCCTCATGTGAAAGGTCGATACCGTCACTTACTATTGCTACATTAATTCCAGAACCGTATACGTCTTCGTTCCACACCTCCTCTATGTTTATATCTTCTCCTGCTGTTACTGCTTTTCCGGAATAACTTAACTGCCCCGTGTTCTTCAGATGCCACTGACATCCGTATAACGGATCTTCCGTGTCTGAACTGTTAACTCTGCATTCAGATAATTTTTCTTCCAGGCTGCTCTGCCCTTTTGCAGCTATTACCATTATAAACAGAATAAATAAAACTAACGTAAGTAATGACTTAGATGGGGGGGGGGATTATCTTAAACATTGTTCTTAAAAAATACTTATACCAGACTGAAAGGTCAGGTATACACGGGGGGGGGTAATGGAACTACGTGTTTTTATGTTTGGATTTTTCATAACATTGATATTTTACCAAGTATTATGAACGGATGTCAAGTGGATAAATTATATCTCATACTGACAAGACCTGTTCTAAACTTTAAAGTCAGTACAGATAATTAGTCTAAATTGTCAGGTAATGTAAGTATATAATTCCTTAAATTTTTATAAACTTTCTCTTTCGCAAGTAGTCGTTACTTCATTACTATCAACTTCTAATAACTGACAAACCTTATCACCTTCAAAAACAGGAGATTCATCAGATTATTCTCCGAAAGTCAAAACAGATATTTGATCGTTATAAAACAGTTCTATGTCATATATAAACACTTCTTTTAAATTAGAATCAGTTACCAACTTATAACTGCAACCTTCTTGTACATAAGTAAATCTGCCTGTTCCATCTTCATAAAACATTAAATTGAAAGTCTCTACTCCGTTACTCGCTATACATCTCTATCTGGTATTTTGTTCATTTATAACATCATTGGGTATATAACAGTAAACATATTTAACCTCGTGGATTATCTTCCTTATTTTACTGACCTCTTTTATAGTCAGGATTTATATAACACAGTAAAGACCCGTTTATATATAAATTTCTGAAACTCACAGGTATTGGCATTCACTTCTGATTGGCTTTTGATAAATCTATACTTATTTTAGGAGAGTTAACATAAAGTCCTTCTATATCATAAAACTCTCTCAGAGGAAGATAAAAAATATGAACTATTACATCTGAAGCATCTATCAATACCCAACTCTTTTTGATCCTGCCTTCCATACCGATAATTTTTATGTTGTTCTTCTTGAGCGTCCTTTCAACATTATCAGCAATAGCCTCCACACCTCTTTTCGAACTGGCACTGCAGATTACAAAGTAGTCTGCAAAATCGTTCTGCCCGATCACCTGAAGGATCACAGGATCTTCCGCCTTTTTATCCAAAGCTGACTTTGCTATAAGAATGGCCTTATCTAATGCTTCTATTTCATTCTCCGATGTATAAGTTGTTTTTCAGTATATAGGAATTAACCTCGTCCGGCACAAAGTATCTGGCGGACCTTTTCTCCATTATCAATCTTCTGATCTCGGATGAGGATATATTTATGCCTGAGATCTTTAAAAAGACCAGTTCCTTCAAGCTTTTATGCTCATATACAGTTGTACCCTCTGCAGTCCGCTTCAGTTTAAACGCCTGTCTTAACCCCGATGGAATAAGCTGATATTCTTCTACAGTATCGCTGCCTGGTCTTTCTATAACGGCAAAGTTCGCGTAAAAGAAAAGATCCTGATACTGATTCCATTTCTCGATCTGAGCTAAATTTTCATTTCCTACAATAAAATAAAACTGAGCACCTGGGTCGCTGTCTGCAAAGTGTTTAAGGGTATCTATTGTGTATGAAACCCCTTCTCTCTGCAGTTCGATCTCAGAAATCTCAAAATCCGGATTACTCCTTGTGGCAAGTCTGAGCATCTGACAACGCTTTTTCTTATCTGTAATATCACCTTTTTTTTTGAACGGATGAACAGAAGCAGGAATAAAGACGACCTTATCAAGCAAAAGCCTCTCCTTGATCTCTTCCGCAGCTCTCAAATGCCCTGTATGAACCGGATTAAAACTGCCACCAAACAAACCGACCCTCTTCATAACAGATTATAAGCTCCCCTCGATCATTAGTTCATCTCCATACCTTTTTATTCTAACGTCCCTTAATCTGAAAGCTTTGTTCACGTCCCTTACTGCAAGGTCCGATATCATACTGACCCCGTCCCCTCCAAAAAGGACCGGTGAGTAAAACAAAACGACCTGATCCACCACGCCTTCATGTATTGCAGAAGAGGCAACTTTACTTCCTCCTTCTATAAGCACGCTTGTAAACTCCATGTCCGCTAACTGTTTCATCGTGCTTTTGAGGTTCAACTTCCCGAAATCATCCACCTCTGAACATAAGATCTTTGCACCGGCTCGTTCAAGTGCTCTTTTTCTTTTCTCACTTGATCCCGGAGAAGTAACAACTATACATCTTTTATGGACTTTCAGTAAGTTAGAATCTGGTGAGATCCTAAGATGACCATCAAGAACGACCGGTACAGGTTGCGATACGTTCCTTTTCTTTATTCGCACGTTCAGGCTTGGGTTATCCTTTATTACCGTATTTATTCCCACTAATACACAGTCCATTTTATTTCTCAACTGATGTGCGATTTCCCTCTGTCTTTTGCTGCCGATCCATTTTGAGTCTCCACTGTTAGTGGCTATCTTTCCATCAAAGGTCGCTGCAAGTTTTAACACTACATAGGGCATTTTCTCTGTTATATATTTAAAGAACATCTTATTGATCTCTTTTGCTTTCTGTTCAAGCAGTCCAACATCAACTTCAATACCTGCTTCACGAAGGACAGAAACGCCATTTCCAGATACTTTTGGGTTCTGATCGTAAGTGGCAACAAACACTCTGGATATACCACTTTTAATTATTGCACCGGTACACGGCGGCGTTCTTTTTTTATCATGACAGCAGGGTTCCAAGTTCACGTAAAGAGTGGCACCTTTTACCGCTCGCCCTTTCTTCTTTGCATGGTCTATGGCTTCTATTTCAGCATGGGCGGACCCTGACCTTTTATGATAGCCCTGCCCTATTATCTCACCTTTTTTAACGAGCACAGCTCCCACGAGCGGATTTGGACTTGTCATACCTTCCGCTTTTTTTGCAAGCTTCAGGGCAAGTTCCATAAACTCGGTACTTTTATCCTTTATTTTTCTCATAAAGTTCCATAATCACGGCACTTACAATAAAGGCCGATTTTAAGCGGCAGGTTGAGATTTCTTTCAATGGATAGTCTCATCACTACTGAAGAACAGTGCTTCTGTAAATTCCTTTGCGTTAAACTCCCTGAGGTCGTCAAGGCTCTCCCCTATCCCTATGTACTTAACCGGTATTTTCAGATCATCCGCAATGGCAACTATAACCCCGCCTTTGGCCGTGCCATCGAGCTTTGTAAGAGCTACCCCTGTAACTCCGACAGCTTCATTGAACATCTTTGCCTGCTGTAAGGCGTTCTGGCCGGTCGTGGCATCAAGCACCATGAGTACTTCATGAGGTGCTCCCTGCATTTCCCTTCCGACCACACGCTTTATCTTTTTTAACTCATCCATCAGATTTGTCTTGGTATGAAGCCTTCCAGCCGTGTCTATTATTAAAATATCCACCCCCCTGGCTCTGGAAGCACTCAGGGCATCAAATGCAACGGCTGACGGATCGGCCCCTGAACTCCCTTTGATCAGTTCACTGCCCACTCTTGTTGACCAGATCTGCAGTTGCTCCGTGGCAGCTGCTCTGAAAGTATCACACGCCGCAACCATAACCTTATACCCCTTATTGACGAATTTATCCGCCAGCTTACCGATCGTCGTTGTTTTACCAACTCCGTTGACACCCACCACGATCATGACCATTGGCTTATGATCGACCTCGACGGTTCCCTCGGCGTTCTGTAATATATGCAGGATCTCATTCTGTAAGGCAGACCTTATTTCACCTGGGTCGGACAGGGATCTTTTAGAGACCGAGGCTTCGATCCTGTCTCTGAGGTTCATAGTAGTTGTCATGCCGATGTCAGACAATATAAGCAGTTCTTCAAGTTCGTCCCAGAGGTCCGCTGCGACCTCTTTTCCTGATAGTATATTTTCAAGTTTACTTAAAAATCCCGTATTTGTCCTGGACAGACCCTGCACCAGTTTCGAGAAAGCACCCTGGGAAGGCAGCTTTTTTTCCTGAGGCTTCTCAGACCGGTCCTCTGTTGTAACGTCTGCTTCATCTGCCGGCTTCCTGTACGTTCGAACTGTGTACTGCGACCGGTCCTCCGTTGCAGTGTCCGCTTCATCCACCTCAACTCTCTGATCGGACAGTGTCTGAGGAGCTCTGAAAACCTGCAGATCGGGAACCGGCTGCACCTGCTCTGGAGGAGTTTTTTCTGCTGCCGGGACCTCTTCCAGGGTCGGTGGTTCTTCCATGCCTTGCAGGTCACTTTTCAAGGTTTCCGCGGTATCATCCTCTTTCAGGTCCATGTCCTGGGTCGGAGCGATCTCCGGTCCGGTCTTTTCAGCTTCTGCAAATCTGGAAATGGCAAAGGCAACCAGATAAAAAAAGACGAACAGAACAAAAACTACAGCCAGATCTGAATATGGAGATGGATAGGTGTTAATTAAGCTGAGAACATCATTCATGAACGAGTAATATATGCCCCCTTATCAAAATGCTTTAAAGTTCATTTGCCTGTTAAGGTCCAGGTTCTGACTTCCACAAGGCCTTACCGATAAAAAATGGCCCCATACTCTCGATATACATTGAGGTCTGCCTTGTTTTTCTCATCGCCTGTACAACTGCAGATATAGGATAAAGCTCTTTACCCAGAACGGCTATAACAAAATCGTTATCTTTTTTATCAAGTCCGTGGCAGGCAAGCCTGATATCCGTTGCATAGCCGGCTTTTCCGAACTTAAAACCGACCTTACCATGCTCACCAAGAATGGACCGCTGATCTTCCTTTGACAGGGTTTCAAAACCCTTTGACCTTCTCAGCGGATACCATACTGCCCATACAAGGTCGCTGTTGAGGACCTTGTTCCTTGGACCTGATATCAAGGCCTCTTCAAGGTCGCTCTCATGTCCGAACGAATATGTTCTTCCGAACATCGTGTATTCCGGTTTGATCCTGAGGTCCTTAAAAGGACCATAGTTCAACAGATATTCTCTCAGATCCTCCACGAAATAGTCCGGACTTTCCGACATGACAAGAAGCCCAACGCTGTACGGGTCATTTAAATCCGAGTACAACACACCCTGCAGACCAAAGCTTTTCAGGCTTGAGATAAGATCCTGTGAACCACTGCAGCCTTCAAATGCCAGAAACTGCATGAACAGCCTCTTGTCACTTGAAATTGCAGTGCCGTCCTTAAGTCTGCCTTTCTCGGAAATATCAATTATATCTTCGCTACTGGACGTCATATTCTGATCCCTGCCAGCGGTCTACAGGTAAACTGTGAATTTCGGATAAACACAGGGTTTCCGCACGTCGGAACGTACAAGGCCTATCTGTATTCACCTTCCCGGGTCGCCACAATAAGGTCGCTTAGCGACATCTCCGCAAGTCTGTGAACTTTGCTGATGTCAAGGTCTAATGCCTCTGCGACCATTTCGCCATAACTGTGGTCGGCTTTATAAAAATGTGTAACCTGCCTGGCCTGGATCCTTTCAGGCACACCCTGCATTGCCTCGGTAAGATTGGAAACGAGCCTGGACCGCTCTTCCTTGTTCATCAGCCTGAACAGGTTGCCCGGCTGTGTATAATCATCATTACCTTCTCTGTGATCATATCTTCCAACGTGTCCATCCGTCTCCAAGGGAGGTTCCGAGTAACTCGGGTCCTGAATGGGTCCCAAAAAGCTGTTAGGTTCATAATTGACCGAAGCTCCACCGTTCCCGTCCGATCTCATATTACCATCCCTGTGATAGGTGCTGTAGGGACACTTCGGCTTATTAACGGGAAGCGATGAATAATTAACCCCTATTCTGTAACGATGAGCATCCGCATAAGACATTATCCTTGCCTGAAGCATTTTGTCCGGCGACCAGCTTATACCCGGTACCACGTTCGAGGGTTCAAAGGCAGCCTGTTCTATATCCTCAAAATAGTTTTCCGAATTACGGTTAAGTTCAAGAATTCCAACCTCTGTAAGGGGATAATCCCCATGAGGCCACACTTTGGTCAGATCAAATGGATTTATATGATAGCTTCCTGCTTCTTCCTCCGGCATTACCTGAACGCAGAACCTCCACTTTGGAAAATCACCTTTTTCAATCGCTTCGAACAGGTCTTTCTGCGAACTCTCCCTGTCCTTTGCAACGACCTGCTCTGCCTTTCTGTTGGTATAGAACTCTATTCCCTGCATGGTCTTAAAATGGAACTTAACCCAGAACCTTTCATCTTTATCATTGATAAAGCTGTAAGTGTGACTTCCGTAACCGTTAACGTGACGGTAGCCAACGGGCAGTCCCCTGTCACTGAACAGGATCGTTACCTGATGCAGACTTTCAGGACTTAACGACCAGAAATCCCACATTGCAACGGGGGATCTCATGTTCGTTTTAGGGTCTCTTTTTTGCGTATGGATAAAATCCCCGAACTTATACGGGTCCCGGACAAAGAATACCGGTGTATTATTACCCACCATGTCCCAATTACCTTCTTCGGTGTAAAATTTAACGGCAAATCCCCTTACGTCCCTTTCGGCGTCGGCAGCACCTCGCTCCCCCGCAACGGTTGAAAACCTGAGCAGTGCGTCCGTTTTCTTGCCAACTTCGGAAAACACCTTCGCCCTGGAGTACCGAGTGATATCATGGGTGATCGTTAAGGTCCCGAACGCTCCTGAACCCTTTGCATGAACAACCCTTTCAGGAACTCTCTCCCGGTTGAAGGTCGCCATTTTTTCAAGCAGCTGGTAATCCTGCATCAACAGCGGACCCCTGGGACCGACCGTCAGCGAATTCTGATTATCTGCAACTGGATTTCCATGAACCGTGGTTAAAGTTTTCTTTTCAGACATTTTATGTTTCTCCTTATTTTTATTCAGTATATATGTTGTATGATAATTGTCATAAATCAAAACATATTTTACAAAGATCAGTTACAGTTGATATACTGACAAGTGATAAAATTCGAGTTTTAAGAGGGCAGAAAATGCAGACAACACGGCAAAACTACAAACTAATCTTCTCAACCACTCTGATCTTAACGATACTTTCACTACTGGGCTTAACGGACAGTTCGTTTGCTCGAAGTGGTCAGTTTTACTTGGGGATAACCACAACTGCAGAATGGCTTGACACATCTTACGATAAAACCGTTGACAACACTGATCCGAGCAACGACCTGCCGCCCGAACGACGAGGCCGTATCTACCGTGATAAAGATTCCACGGACGGATGGGTATATGGCCTTGGTATATCAGCAGGTTACCGTATTCCGATCTGGTATAGCGGTGTTTTCATAAGCGGTGAGATCGACGCGGTACTTCACGACGGCAGAGTGGAAGGACGGTTAAACGGGGCAGGGGATTCCGAAGGACGGAACCAGTTAGGGGAGAACTGGCCTGAGAACTATAATTTTCAGAAAAATCAAAGCTATGGCCTGACGATCAGGTTAGGTATAAGCCAGGATCTCATACCATTATACGAATCAAACATCTACGCCATTGCCGGAGTTCGCCTTGTACAAACGGAATTTAACGCTGATTATACAGGCTGCCAACGAGTAACTACCTGCACCACGGCTGATGATTTTACACCGGGAACATTGAATCAGGATCAGGACCTTATCGCATGGACGGGAGGCATAGGTATGGAAAAATCGGTCGGAGGGAAAGTGGCAATTCGGGGCGAGATACTTTATACCCTCTACGAAAAAGAGGACTGGTTAACCCTTGCCAGTGAAGAAAGGATCAGGATCCCTGCGGAAATAGACAGTGATGAAGCCAAGCTTTCACTGAGTTTCATATGGTACCTGTAACGTTTTTATTCCTCACTCTCGTCTTACCCGCGCCATAGTAAACACTATAAAGGTCGAAGCAGAACAAGATGAGAAAAACCTATAAACCTTTCAAAGGCAGAGGGGCAGGTTCTAATCTAACAAGCAGATTCGAAAAGATAAAATACATAGCTGACGACACGGGAACTGACGACCTTAAAAAGCCAAAGACCGAATTTTACAAAGACACCACAAAGACCATTCTGACGTACAACGACAGTCCTGACACCGGATTTTCAGTTGGGATCAACCCGTACAGGGGATGCGAGCATGGCTGTATTTACTGCTACGCAAGACCAACGCATGAGTTTTACGGACTGTCTTCCGGGCTGGACTTTGAAACACGTATTTTCGTCAAAGAGAACGCCCCTGAATTATTGAAGAAAGAACTGAGCTCCCGCAAATGGAAGCCTCAGACAGTTGCGATCAGTGGCAATACGGACTGCTACCAGCCGGCAGAAAAACAGTTCAGGCTAACGCGAAAATGCCTTGAAGTATTCCTGGAATTTAAAAATCCCGTTGGAATAATCACGAAAAACCATCTGATAACACGCGACGTTGATATACTGAAGGGTCTGTCTGAAATAAATGCCACGGTCGCGATACTGTCCATTACAACGCTGGACCCCGGGCTTGCAGGCAAAATGGAACCACGTACATCACGACCCTACCTCAGACTGAAAGCCCTGAAAAACTGTCAGAAGCAGGAATCCCGACAATGGTACTGGTAGCACCGGTCATTCCCGGGCTGACCGACCATGAAATACCCAAGATCATTGAAAACGCCTCCAGTGCAGGTGCAAGCAGAGCTGCCTATATTATGTTAAGGCTGCCCCACACGGTCTCCGATCTCTTTACTGAATGGATAGAAAATCACTTCCCAGATAGAAAGAACAAGATCTTAAACCGCATTATATCCGTAAGAAAGGGAAAGTTAAGCAGTTCTGAATTTGGAGACCGTATGGTCGGAAAGGGGGTCTTTGCAAAACATGTTAAAGACCTGTTCAACATATCGTGCCGAAAGAACGGTATGAACAGAAGTAAAACAGGTCTCTCGGCAGAACACTTCAAGAACCCCTATGACAAACAGCAGGAACTCTTCAGCCGTATTTAGGATCAGGGGTCCTGTCACCTTTTTATCAGAGGATCATATTGATAACCTGACATAAATACAACTGATCGTTATTTACCTGCCGGGTCAACTGTTGGTGAACAAAGTATATGATCCATCCAAATTTTTATTTATGCATGTAATTCCCTAAACTATCATACTGAAATGTTTGATACTATGTTCGGGAACAACAGAAAACAGATAATCAGCTGGGCAATGTACGACTGGGCAAACTCGGCTTTCGCCACAACGGTAATGGCTGCCATTCTGCCGATCTACTACAGCAAAGTAGCCGCCTCAACGCTCACGGCAGGTACTGCAACGATCTACTGGAGTTACACGATAACCATTGCTCTTGTTATTAGCGCAGTCGCTTCTCCGGTTATTGGGGCAATATCCGATCACTCAAGCAGGAAAAAATCCTTTATCAAGCTGTTCGTTTCCGTAGGTGTTGTGTTTACGATACTTCTTTACCTGATCAGGTCAGGGGACTGGCTGACCGCGTCTCTGTTCTTTATAGTCGCAAACGTTGGTTTTACGCTTTCGGAAATATTTTATAACTCTCTTCTGAAATTTATATGCAAGCCGGAAAGAACAGACGAGGTTTCCACTTTCGGATACGCACTCGGATACCTGGGCGGCGGGATCTTGCTGGTAATGAACATGCTGATGTTCAGGTTCCTTGACGATACCTCATTAGCTGCCAGGCTTTCCTTTGTGTCAGCCGCGGTCTGGTGGGCTGCCTTCACGGTCCCGCTTATCATGAACGTCAATGAACCGTTAACACGCAGCAAAGCTTATAAGGACAGCTACATAAAGGTCGGTTTTTCCAGACTGGCTTCGACCTTTAAAAATATCAGGGTCTATAAAAACCTTTTTCTCTTTCTTATTGCTTTCTGGATATACAGCGACGGCATAGGGACCATAATCAAACTGGCCATTATCTACGGAACGGAACTCGGAATAAATTCCATGTCTTTAATAGGAGCGCTGATCGTCACGCAGTTCGTCGGTATTCCCTGCACCTTACTGTTCAGCAGACTGTCAAGTTCAATAGGAGTTAAAAACTCCATATGCTTCGGACTGGCCGTCTACGCTTTAATTTCATTTTCAGCGTACTTTATCAGTAGCGCCACTCACTTCTGGATACTCGCCGTTGCCGTCGGCACCGTTCAGGGAGGTACACAGGCGCTGAGCAGGTCGTTTTTCTGCTCACTGACACCAAAGGACAAAACGGCGGAATTTTTTGGATTTTACAGTATGAGTTCGAAATTTGCCGGAATAGTAGGTCCTCTTGTCTTTGCTTCCATCAGCCAGATAACGGGTAACAGCCGGGTGGGCGTCCTGTCCCTCGTGGTATTTTTCGTAGCTGGAATTATTGCAATGAGCTTTGTAAAGGAAAACGACCCATCAGCAGAGCAAGGCATATAAATTTACTCACATAAGGTCCCTGGCTTCCCTGAGCTTTGCTAAAAGTCCCAATATTTTCTCTGACTTTATTTTAAATCCGACCTTGTTAACAACAAATCTTGCCGTCACGTCCGTGATAGTCTCGATCTCTTTAAGATTGTTCGTCTCTAAGGTCCGCCCGGTAGCAGAAAGGTCCACGATCACGTCTGACAGTCCGGCGTTCGGTGCCAGTTCGACCGAACCGTACAACTTTACTATCTCCACGCTGACCCCTTTCTTAACAAAGTAATCACTTGCCGTCCTGGGATACTTCGTTGCAACTTTGACGGACGATCTGATGTCCTTGAGAGTAAAATTATCCGGAGCTGCCACGACAAGACGGCATTTTCCTATCTTGAGGTCCAGAGGTTCGTAAAGATTTGCCCGGGCTTCATACAATGTGTCCTTGCCAACAATGCCACAATCCGCAGCTCCGTATTCAACATAAGAAGGCACGTCGGTCGGTCTGATAATTAATATTCTGAGCCCCTGTTCCTCAAATTCACAGATCAGTTTCCTCGGATCTTCATACACCCTGGAAATATCTATCCCTGCCCTTTTAAATAACTCGACCGCCTCGGACAGTAATCTTCCCCTTGATATTGCAATTGTGATCAATCTTTTTCCCTCCAAATTTTAGCACCCACATTCTCCAGCTTTTTGTCCAGACCTTCATAACCCCGGTCAAGATGATATATTCTGGAAACTTCCGTTATTCCGTCTGCTGCAACCCCTGCGAGTACCAGAGATGCACTTGCCCTGAGATCGCTGGTCATTATTTTTGCACCTGATAATTTCGGCACCCCTCTGACAACCGCGCTGCTGCCTGCCATTTTAATATCGCCCCCCATTCTGCGAAGTTCCGCCGCATGCATAAACCTTTGCGGAAATATCGTTTCAGTGATAATGCTCTTCCCTTTTGAAATACACATAAGCGCCATCATCTGTGCCTGCATATCCGTAGGAAATCCAGGAAAGGGCAAAGTGGAAATATCAACGCTGTCCGGTCTGTCAACTCCCCTGATCCTCACGCCGTTCTTGATCTTTTTTATTTCAGCCCCGGTCTGCATCAGTTTACCAGCAAGTGCTCCCATATGCTCAAGCCTGCAGTTCAAGATCTTCAAGTCGCCTTCATTAAAAACTGCCGCTACCATAAAAGTACCCGCTTCGATCCTGTCAGGCATAATTTCATAATCAGTTACGGGGTTAAGCTTATCAACGCCCTGGATCGTTATAATGTCGGTTCCCGCGCCTGATACCCTGGCACCCATCCTGTTCAGACAGTCCTGCAGTTCCACGACCTCCGGTTCACATGCAGCGTTGAAAAGGACCGTCTCTCCCTTTGCCAGAACGGCAGACAGCATTATGTTCTCAGTACCCGTGACCGTGGAGACGTCAAAAGGTACGGTTTTTCCTCTGAGCTTTCTCACCCTTGTTTCAACGTATCCCTGATCCAGGTTTATCTTCGCACCCAGTAACTTGATCCCTTTAATATGCTGATCGATCGGCCGTTCGCCAATGGCACAACCTCCGGGAAAAGATACCCTGGCCCTGTCAAAACGAGCGGTCAATGGTCCCAGTACCAGCACGGAAGCACGCATCGTTCTGACCAGATCGTAAGGAGACTCCCACTTATTGATACTGGAGGAATCGACCATCAGGTTTCCTTTTTCAAACTCGATCCTGGCTCCAAGCATTACAAGCAGTCTTGCCATTGTTCGTACATCGGCAAGGTCAGGAACGTTGGTAAAGCTGTTTACGCCAGAATTTAAAATGCACGCGGCCATCAGCGGCAGCACGGAATTTTTTGCACCGCTTATTTTCACGGTTCCCTTCAGGCTTTTTCCACCTTCTATTAAAATCTTTTCCATTGTGCTTTGATCACTCTCTCAATGTTACACATATCCAAAGTTACATCCAGCCGGTCGTATCCCTCCAGCTTTAAAAGTTCCATGACGCTCCGGCATTGTCCTATACCTATTTCCATTATCAGCCACCCGCCGTTCTTCAGCTTTTTCTTTGACCTTCTTACAACTTCCCTGATATGAAAAAGCCCATCCTCACCACCAGCAAGGGCACGTTCAGGTTCATGGTCTCTGATCTCGTCCTGTAACCCCATAAGGTCCCCTGTGGCAACGTATGGAGGATTACAGACCACCAGGTCGACCGAACCATCCTCTATACAGTCGGTAAAATTAGCGTTTAAAAATACCGACCGGGAAGCCACGCGGTTCAGTTTTGCGTTCTTATTTGCTACCTGAACGGCTGAAAAAGATATATCGGTGGATATTAAACTGACGTTCTTTTTCATTGAGGCCAGTGCGATCCCTATACAGCCGGAACCCGCACATATATCTGCAACGAAATACTCACCGGATCCGGTAATCACTTTCAGTGCTTCGTCCACAACGAGTTCAGTTTCAGCCCTTGGTATGAGAACGTCCCTGCTGACGATGAACTCCCTTGAGTAAAACTCTTTCACTCCGGTTATATAAGAGTTGGGTTCTCCTTTTATCCTTCTGTTTATAAATTCGTTAAATTTTGATACAGAATCCTCATTAAGTTGCATTTGCGGGTTGGAAAAAATTGACATCTTGTTCAGTCCAACTGCACTGCACAGCAGGGATGCAGCCTCAATAGCCGGTTCGGAGACGCCAGCTTGATGTAACAGGGTTTTACCTTTAATATATATGTTTTTTAGCTGCATGGCAAGAACTTAAAAAGCCAGAAAGAACTGATAGAGTGTATCCGTTAAGCATCTTATTTAAAAGTGGTTGAAAAATTTTGAACGATAACGTAACAAGAGTTTTACCACTGATGAGAATTGAAAAAAACATTGACCTTATCCGTGCAAAGGTAGCCTCTTCCGCTTTAAAGGTCAGAAGGGACCCTGACGACATCACTCTGCTCGGTGTAAGCAAACAGATAACAAAAGAGCTGATAACAGAGGCATATAACGCGGGACTTTTACACTTTGGTGAAAACTACGCACAGGAATTCAGAGATAAATACGCCCATTTAAACCAGCGATTCAGTGATATAAAGTGGCACTTCATCGGACATCTTCAGAGGAACAAAATAAAATACATAGTTGGAAAAACAGCTATAATACACTCAGTAAACAGTCTCGGTCTGGCGGAAGAGATCAACGGACGCTCGGAAAAACTGGGAGTAAACACCAGTATTCTGATCGAGATAAACTCAAGCGGTGAAAGAACAAAAACGGGTATGTCGTTCACAGACGCTGCAAAGCTGATAAACAGGATAAACGCCCTGAAAAATATCGTTTTTAAGGGACTTATGACAATGGCACCATATAATAACGACCCAGAGCTGTCCCGCCCTCATTTCAGGAAGCTCAGGCTGTTCAGCAACGAAGTGAAAAAAGACCATCCCGGGGCAAATGAGGTCTCAATGGGGATGAGCGGGGACTTCGAGGTCGCAGTTGAAGAAGGTGCAACGATCGTTAGAATAGGTTCGGCAATATTTGGGAACAGGAACAGCTAAAGTGTATAAACTGGGAATAATAGGTGCCGGTAAAATGGCAGGTGCATTGGTAAGGGGCATACTGACGTCCGGAACCTACGGTAAGAATGAGATCATTTTAAGCGACCTGGACAACGACAGGCTGCGCCAGTTAAAAGACGACCACGGCGTCAGCACAACAAGGTGTAACAAGGAGCTGTCCGAACGTTCGGAAACTATAATATTTGCCGTCAAGCCTGCAGACGTTCAACATATGCTGCGGGAAATTAAAAACCAGGTTAGCAGAAAAAAGCTTTATATATCGATCGCCGCGGGCATAAAGACGTCCTTTATAGAAAACAACCTGAAGAAAGACCTTAAGATCGCACGAGTTATGCCAAATAAAGCGGCCATAGTCCAGGAAGGTGCCTATGGTATATATTTTAACAAGCACATCGGCAACAAAGATAAAAGAGTGGTAGAGAACATATTTAGCCCTATCGGAGAGATCATTACCGTGGATGACGAAAATCTGATCGATGCCGTAACCGGGCTCAGCGGAAGCGGACCAGCCTATGTTGCTGTTTTCGCAGAAGCACTTGCGGACGCAGGTGTAAAGATGGGTTTGAGCAGGGAAGCATCCTCAAAACTTTCTTTCCAAACGATCCTCGGTACCGCAAAACTGCTGCTTGAAACGGGAGTTCATCCCGCAAAACTGAAAGATATGGTATCGTCACCCGGCGGAACCACCATTGCAGGAATACACGAATTAGAAAAACTCGGAATTAGGAACGCCGTGATCTCAGCCGTTGAAGCCGGCACTAACAGGTCCAAAGAACTATCAGAACAAGAGGAGAACTAAGTGTTTTTTGGTTAGGTTATGTTAACGGACTTTACTTGATAAAAGATAAAGCTGTTGAAAAATGGGTAAAAATGTTTTTAAAACAATAGCAATTGCGGGATGGACAGGTAAAAGGGAATGAGCAACCTTCCGAAAGTCGAGAAATTAGAAAAGGAATTAAGTAAGAAGGAGGATATGTTACGTTCCATAGACCTTAAAATGTCTACACATACACACGATAGTATTATATTTGCGGCATTATCAAAATACTTTGATGAGGTATCTAAAGATATAAAGTGTTTGCAAAAGGATATAATGATGCTTGAATTGGCAAAGAAACTAAAAGAGGAGGGAATATAGTGACGGCCTTAATACAAGCTCTGGCAACTGTTATTGATATGCTGCTCAACGTTTACTCCTTTCTTATAATAGGAAGGGCTATCATTTCATGGGTAAATCCCGACCCTTATAACCCGATCGTTAATTTCCTACACACGGCTACCGAGCCGGTAATGAGGTACGCACGAAAAATAATCCCACCTATCGGCGGCACCGTGGATATATCACCAATAGTTGTATTGGTTCTTATACACCTGGTAAGGATCACTATAGTTCAACTTCTTTTTGATCTGGCACGTTCCTTTTCGTAAAATTAACTGAAGGAACTTTCTTAAAAATAACTTACAAAACTATCTGACAGTGAAGTAAGTAAAGAAAGCTGGTTTTTATACAGATTGAAAAAGAGTCAAATGCGATAGTTAAATACATATTTTCCCAAGTTTAATACAGCTACTGTTATATGGTTTCTACTTCTAGGGCAAGTAGTATATAATTCCTAAATGAATTAAATTATTTTCGCGAGATTAAAAATAATATCTTTGGAATCTGCCGCCTAAAGATTAAGGAACGATCATGGCTCTAGCAGACGATGATCTTAAGCAAATAAGAAATAGGATTCGATCGGCTTATAAAGTCGAACAACCTGTAATAGACAAACTCAGAGGGTTTGCAAAACAACTTAAAAACAATATCAAACAAATAAGACCTTATCCCGTCAATTCAGTATCTTTTGTATCTGCAGATGGTGGAGACAACAGGTTGTATTTCAATCCTGCGGTCATAGAACTTGTCAGAGTAGTGGATTCAAGAGGAAATCAATGTGCTCTTGATGCTATCGCGGGAAACGACAAGTGCGACAGTCTCAATGACAGAGGAAGTCCTAACGGTCCCTTGACAGTAGCTCCACTACAAAAGTTTTGTCAGGACCTTAACAGAGATGTTACTGGGTTATCATACTTATTAAAAGGCTTGGGTGAAGGAGGAAAAAGCACAAGTGCTGTCCGTATATACAGAGATATAGTAGAGTGGGCTGTGTTATATGAACTTTTACATAAAGAATGGGGAACGGACACTATTATTCTCAGAGAAGGGATGCTCCGAACCAAATCTTTTAGAAGGGATATATTTCCATTAATTGACAAAAAAATTAGGAGCATATGTCAGAAACACAGAGAGAAACGTGTAAATGTTTCAATAGTTGGCGTTGCTAAGCAAAACGCTGTATTAAACAGACTGGCAACAGCCTTGGAACTGGAAGCAACATTCCACAAGCCTTTTCCATGCTATGCAGAAGTACCTCCTGCGATAGAAAAAGAATGTTACAATTTTGACCGTACTTGGCTGGACACTTTAGAAACAAGTGAACCGAACGAAGATGGCAATTATTCATACCAATCAATGGGTAAACTGTATTTAGCAAAATTTGGAGAAAGCCCATTTGCTCCTGTGTGGCCGATAGATCTGGCAGAGTGGGATAAAGGCGATGCAGACAGAATTATCGGACAACTATTGAATGATGCACAACCAGGGTTCCCTATTCCTGATTTTCCTCAAAGTATTCAAAAAGCACATGATTTTGCATCAATTAGCGGAATTGAAGTGTCTATACTGCAAGACATACTATTTGATGGAATAACTCAGAATTTATCATCGCAAGAGAAAGAACGGATATTTAGAATGAGGTACCTCGGCCAAAATCTAATAAACAGAAGGTATAAAAGTGCCTGAATTATTCGCAAAATCAAAGCTTATGGGTGTATTCAAAGGATTTACGGAAAGAGGTTATGAATTTGCCGCAGAAATTGTAACTCCTTACGACGCCTCTATGCTCGAAAAACCTCAACTAGGCCAATTCCTGTTAATAGAACTTGGAGACCCTACAGAAGCTTCGTTAGGACGAATAACCAAGTTTTTCCCCACAGGCTTACTTGCAACAGGCGAAGGGGAAGATTATCTGAGCACAATGCAAAGAAGAGAACAAGAAATTCCTGAGGACTTAAAAAAAGACAAACTAAAATACCGTGTTGAAATCAAATTATTAGGAGCTGTAAAAGTAGGTACAAAAAACGGGGAGGAGAATATCGTCTTCGTTCCATCTCAAAGACGTCTACCTCACTTAGGGTCGAAAGTCGCTTTACCGAGCGATGACGTCCTTAAAGAACTCTGCTCTTTAAGTGGCGGTAGTACTGATTTGGGTAATTATGTACTTGGAGAATTCGTGTATTCAGGTAACACAACCGAATCAACCGAAATGTTCAGGCAGATCAGCCCGCAACTAAAAGTGACCTTTAACATCAACAACCTAGTTGCCAAACGTTCTGTCGTATTTGCAAGAGCAGGATACGGAAAATCCAATCTCATCAAATATTTAATTTCTGAACTCTATAAAGACAACGGCAAGGATGCAATAACCGACAATGAGAAAAAGGTTGGTACTCTCATATTTGATGCTGACGGCGAGTATTTCTGGCCAGACAATAAAGGCCGTCCAGGGCTCTGCGATGTACCAGACTTGAAAGAACAAATTACCGTCTTTACGAACAGACCTGATCCCAGCCCTTACTACGGAAGCTGGAAAGCCGGCATTGTAAAATTAGACATTAGAGGTCTGTTACCAAGAGATGTGATTGGAATAGCTGTTTCTTCTGACAGACAAAATCAGCAAAACATTGCGAAGTTGAAAAGTTTAAACAGTACAAATTGGCGTGAAATGGTTGAATTAATTTCTGATAATGGTTTACAGGCAGATGAAAAAGATATAGCCAAGCTATTAGGTTATAAAGATAGTGATGCCAGTTCCAACTCTGCGGAAATTGCTGCTGCAAAAAGCAATATGTTCAATGTGGTGAACCTCCTTCATGATCCGGAGAGTCAGTTAATTAATGGAACAATTGATAAATTGCGGGAGGGGCTGATTGTCATAGTTGACATCAGTATGCTCAGTTCAACTGCTGGGAACCATATTGCCGGACTTCTTATGCGTAAAATTTTCAATTTTAATCAAGAGCACTTCACAGGAAAAAGTTCATTACCGGTAAATGTAATAATAGAAGAAGCACAGAGCGTTCTGGGACGAAGACTTGAAGAATCGAGCCCATTTGTAGAATGGGTTAAAGAAGGCAGAAAATATGACTTGGGTGCGATTCTGATAACACAGCAACCGGGATCAATGGCTCCTGAGATTATGAGCCAATCAGACAATTGGTTCAGTTTTCATTTATTATCAGAAGGAGATACTTCAACTCTTGGGAAATATAATTCCCATTTTTCACATGATGTACTTGCCCATATAATAGGAGAACCAATTCCCGGAAATTGTTATATGTGGAGTGCCCCAAAACAACCATTCGTTCTATCCGTAAGAGTCCGCAATTTTGAGAATTTATACAAAGAACACATCGTAACTGACGAAAATGCTGACCCATTCAAGAAATCCGCTGACGTAGAAATAAAAGAGAAATTAGAGGAAAGAGAAAATAAAATGGCTAATGAATTATTGTCATTGTTAAAGAAAGAAAAAAAGCAACTTAGTGTATTGGAATCGCCAAATGAAAATCTGACCGGAATATATCAAGGTCAACTATACTACTTTGTTAAACAGATTAAAGAATCGCCAAAGTTTCAAGATGAAGCTAGATCAGAAGATCAGCTTTACACCCCTTTACTTTCACAAATATTTGGCCATGAAGTACAGCGTCGAGAAGGTGAACATCCAAGCAAAGGAAAGCAGAATTATTATTGGATCCTTACTGAGAAATGGAAAGCAAAATTGGAATAAACAGAGATCGGACAGCTGCATTAAAATTACACACTGACCTTAAAAAAAAAGAAGCTATCAGGTCAGACCGTGACAATAAGTTTCTTGAAAAACAAGTCACAGACTCAATAGTTTCAGATTTGCTTGAATTAGGCTGGGTAGCTGAATTCAAAAGAGGGAAAGTTGAAATATTACCTCCTCAATACTATGACAAAGAAATCATAAGAAAATCCATGGGGGTAAAACGGAGTGAAGTTATTCTTAATAACCGATCATGGATTGACAAAAACATTGACTTTGCCCGTCAAAATCTTGCTGATGGCATCTCTGCTTTCCAATCTGAAATCCGACCTGTTATTGAAGTTTGTAAAACAGAGAAACAACATCGCCTATTTCGTATGCTGCGCTATTACTGGTCATCTCCTTATAGTGAATATGTAGGAAGGAGAATCAGACTGCTGATCCGCGATGCAGCTCTACCGAAAAAACCCATTATTGGAATTGCTGCTTTAGGTAGCCCGATTATACATATACCCGAAAGAGATGATTATATTGGATGGGATAAAAAAACAAGAACAAACAATCTTATTTATGCAATGGATGCGTATGTAATAGGAGCTCTTCCGCCTTATAACTATCTTCTTGGAGGCAAACTCATTTCTTATATATTAACATCAAAAGAAATTAGAACTGTCTACAAAAACAAATACAAAAACCAGATCACCATTATAAACAAACGTAAAGCATATGATTTAGCCTGCTTATTCACTACAGGTTTATACGGGAAAAGTTCACAGTATAACCGTCTGAAATATCAAGGAGAACTCCTCTACAAACCCATAGGCGAAACCAAGGGATATGGCACATTGCACTTAACAGAACGGACAATAAATTTAATGCGTAAATACCTTGCCAGGAAAGGCATATACATAGGGCATAAATTCGGAGATGGTCCCAGCTGGAGAATGCGTATAATTAGAACAGTTGGAGATCTGTTGAACTTTGATTCTAATTTCCTCTTACAACACTCTTTTAAAAGAACAATTTACTTTGTCCCATTGGCGCAAAATAGTATTCAATTCCTTCAAGGAAAACATAAACGTCTGAAATACAATCAATATTCTAAAGAAGAGATTGTCAGTTATTGGAAAAAACGTTGGCTCAAGCAGAGAAAACTAAATCCTAATATCAAGAACAAAGTGCTGAATTTTAAAACATCAGACTTCGAAATTTAATTTGCTATAGTTACGAACATTACACTACTCGCTTCTGTTTCTGACCAATTTAATTCTCTATATGGACCGGCCCACTGCTTTTGCAACGGAAGCAGCTTTTTTCATAAGAGCATCAAAGTTATTAGGTTTTAAGGATTGTCCGCCGTCGCTTACTGCGATTTCAGGATTATCATGTACCTCAATGGCAAGTCCGTCGGCACCAGCAGCAATGGCTGCAAGGGTTACCGGAGCCACGTATTGCCAGTAACCCGTTCCGTGGCTCGGATCAGCAAACACCGGTAAGTGGGTCTTCTCCTTCAGTACAGGTATGGCATTGAGATCAAAAGTGTTCCTTGTGGCAGTTTCAAAGGTTCTTATCCCTCTTTCACACAACATTACGTTGGGATTCCCTTCGGATAGAATATACTCGGCACACATTAAAAACTCGTTGATCGTTGTTGACATTCCTCTTTTTAAAAGAACTGGTTTTTTTGATCTTCCAACTAATTTCAGCAGTGAATAGTTCTGAGAATTCCTGGCCCCTATCTGAAAAACATCCGCGTAGTCCTCAAGCAGATCCAGATCGTTCGGGTCCATCAATTCCGTAACGACTGGTAATCCGGTTATTTCCCTTGCCTCTGCAAGTATCTTCAGCCCGTCCTCACCCAGACCTTGAAAGGAATATGGAGAGGTTCTGGGTTTAAACGCCCCACCCCGCAGCATTGTTGCTCCTGACTCTTTAACCCTTTTGGCAATCGTCAGTAACTGCTCTTTACTTTCAACCGAGCATGGTCCAGCTATAACGGATATATTTTCACTTCCTACTTTAACGCCGTTAATATCTATCCTGGACGTCTCGTTTACAACCTCTTTGCTCGCAAGTTTGTAAGGCTGGACAATAGGAAGAACCTTCTCCACGCCTTTTAACTGTTTTATATTATCCGCGTGATGGGGTTTACCTCTGTCATCACCAACGACGCCTATTACAGTTCTTAAAATTCCCTCTATTGGATGAGGTTTATAGCCCAGATCTTCAATAACTGCTTTGACCTTTTCAATCTCTTCATTGGTCGCAGTATTTTTCATTACTACAATCATTTCATAATCTCCTAAACCCAAACAAAAATCGTGTACACAAAACAGATATTACTATCACACTGATATATTTAATGTCAATGTAACTGAACCTCCGTTATTCTGAACTTACTGTTAAAAACCTGTCATTTTCCTCTGAGATAAAAATCTTATCCCGCCTTGTCGTCCTTTTTGAGAATAATATAAAACTTAATTCAAAATAAGATATACTGACACACGGAAGAAAACCAGAATACTATATGATAAGCACAACAACCACCTGCTCAAAGTTTACGGATGATCTTTACAGGTTATCTTAACTGATAACCCTGATTAACAATAACAACGATAAAAAATGAACAGACTTAAGAATGAAAAAAGTCCCTACCTGCTTCAGCACGCAGAGAATCCCGTTGACTGGTATCCATGGAGCAAGGAGGCATTTGACAAGGCAGAAAAGGAAGATAAACCGATATTCCTCTCCATTGGCTATTCAACGTGTCACTGGTGTCACGTAATGGAACACGAATCCTTTGAAGACAGGGAAGTGGCAGAACTAATGAACGATGCCTTTATCGCGATCAAAGTTGACAGAGAGGAAAGACCGGACATTGACAATCTTTACATGACCGCCTGTCAAGTCCTGTCACAAGGTAACTGCGGGTGGCCTCTGAACATCTTAATGACTTATGATAAAAAACCTTTTTACGCCGCCACTTACCTGCCTAAGAACAGCATATACCAAAAGATCGGTATTATGGACCTGATCCCAAGAGTTAAAAAGCTTTGGACGGACGACCGTGAAAAACTTCTAAGATCAGCAGACAGCATTACCGAAACACTCGCAATCGCCGTAGACCCCACAAAGGTCCGGTCAGACGAAGAACCTCCTGACGGAACGACCTTGAGACGCTGCTATGAACAACTCACGCACAGATATGACACCAGTTGTGGAGGGTTTGGCAATAAACCAAAGTTCCCTACTCCACATTACCTTCTGTTCCTTATGAGATATGCACAACGAACCGGAACTTCACATGCTCTGGACATGGTAACAAATACCCTTACCAAAATGGGACAAGGAGGGATCTTTGATCACGTGGGATTTGGCTTTCACAGATACTCGACCGACCCGAAATGGCTTGTCCCCCATTATGAAAAAATGCTTTATGATCAGGCTCTGATGGCAATGGCATATACGGAAGCATACCAGATGACCAAAAAAGAGAATTTCAAACTAATTACTGAACGTATTTTCAACTACGTGATGACGGGCATGACCTCCTCACGGGGTGGATTTTATTCCGCGGAAGACGCCGACAGCGAAGGAGAAGAGGGAAAATTCTACCTGTGGACCGAAGAAGAAATACTCAATGCTCTCGGCAAGGACGATGGAGATTTAATACTAAAAGTTTACAACATAAGAACAGAAGGGAACTTCTCTGATGAAGCAACTGGCAGGAAAACGGGCACGAATATACTTCACCTCAGTAAAAACCTTGATGTGGTTGCAAAGGACCTGAACGTTTCTGAAGATGAGCTTAATGAAAGACTGGAAGAGGCAAGAAAAAAACTGTTTGAAATTCGTGAAAAGCGAATTCATCCATATAAAGATGATAAGGTAATTACTGACTGGAACGGTCTTATGATAGCCGCACTGGCAAAAGGGGGAAGGGTCTTTGAAAATGGATCATATACCGAAGCTGCAAAAAATTCCGTAGATTTTATCAATGAGAACTTATATCACAATTCTCGTCTCCTGCACAGATACAGAGATGGAGAATCAGGCATTATGGCAAATATTGACGACTACGCCTTTCTGACGTGGGGATTGATAGAGCTGTATGAAACCACTTTTGATCTGAAATATCTAAGCCAGGCCATTGAACTTACGGATAAGATGATAGACCTGTTCTGGGACAGGGACGATTTTGGTTTTTATTTCACACCCACTGACGGGGAAAGGCTCCTGGTCCGTCAAAAACAAATATACGACGGTGCCGTGCCTTCCGGCAACTCCGTGGCAATGTACAACCTTATTAAGCTGTCAAGGATGACCGCCAATACTGCCTATGAAAAACTCTCAAGACAACTCTCGTCTGCTTTTTCCTCCACTTTGAACAACTTGCCTATGTCCCATACCATGCTTATGGTGGCACTGGAGTTCGTAGTAGGAACGTCGTATGAGATCGTAATTTCAGGCAACAGAGAAGCAGAGGATACAAAAGCCATGATCAGAAAACTCCGTGAGGATTATTTCCCCAATAAGGTCGTGCTTCTCCGAGAGCAAGATTCCACCGATATAGAAAAGATCGCACCGTTTACTAAATTACAAACTCCAGTTAACGATAAGGCTACCGCTTACATCTGTAAAGACTTTACGTGTAACGTGCCCACTAACGACCCGCATACTATGCTTGAATCTATCAGGCAATAAAGACGATAGTACTGAGCGGAAAACAGATGCTGCAAAAAAACGAGTAAAACAGTTTGTTAACTGTTTTGATATTTATATACCTTGTGCTTGGTATATGTGTTGTTGGTATATGTGTTGTTGGTATATGTGTTGTTGGTATATGTGTTGTTGGTATAGCGACTTATTATAATTATTATGAGGAATTAGAAAAAATTTAGTTGCGTTTGTATTATTAGCAACGTCAATAGTCGCTGCTGAATTTTTATTTATCAGAATATATATAGACAACCAGTTAAGTATAAAGGAGAAGGAAATGTTGAAAGAATATTCAGACAAGATTGAGGAAGTTAAAAAGGATTTTGCTGAAAAATTTGCTTTTCAAGACAAAAAAATTACCTCTCAGCTGAGAGATATAGACAGAAAATTAGATTCTCATTTGGAAGATATGAATAAAAAATTTGCTTCCCAGTTGGAAACTATAGATAAATTAACTAGAGTTCTCAACGATTTTACTAATAGAGTAAACGAGGAAATAGTAGTTAAGAAACAAGGCTAATAAAAAATGGGATTATATACTTAACTCCACAAATTATGTAAGTCCTATCTGTTCTATACATTTTAATTAAAAAACACATGATACAATAAACCTAATGACGACATAATGAAACTTAAAAATACAAGATTATGAATATTTTCTTTATTAACATATCTTTTATAATATAAATGTTTTAATTTATGTTTCTTACTTTTAAATTCTTCTGGAACATATTCATAACATTCTTTCTCACTATTACATTCCTCCCAATCTTCTCCATTACTTCTAAAAAACTTTTCACTACCATCTTTTAACTCAAAAATCATATAATAAAGATAATTTGACAGAGCATAAGTTATTGTAACTTTAATTCTGTTTTTAATGTCTTCTATTACAATGTCACCATCATTGTGT
This sequence comes from Thermodesulfobacteriota bacterium, assembly GCA_965215275.1. Lineage (GTDB taxonomy): Bacteria > Desulfobacterota_D > UBA1144 > Nemesobacterales > JAJCZQ01 > CAZUNK01. The sequence continues at coordinate 1,762,223 of OZ244044.1, read as the reverse complement.
CCTTTATCTGAATGAGACAATTCACAATCTACTCTTCTCATATAAATAATTTCTTTTACTTTTTCTTTAAAATCACTACAATTTAGTGTTGCCATGTTTACAACCTCCTTATTTTTTAGGGACTTATATACTTGACTCCACAAAATAACTGATAAGATATTTAGTTCATAGAAGATTGAACGATTTGCTGATTAGTACGTCAAAGCAAAATATAATCTCAATTCTTGTTGATCTTCTTACTACCTATTTTAAAGGTAAAAATTCATACATGTTAAGAGAATTTGTTGTTGTATCCTTAAGTGGGTTTAAAACAATTCCAGTAAAATTGACGTCTATGTCTTTCTGATGTGGGAATTGATAGAGCTATATGAAATCACTTTTGAATTGAAATATTTAAGCTAGGACATTGAACTTACGGATAAGATGATAGACCTGTTCTGGGACAGGGATAATTTGGGTTTTATTTCACACCCACAGGCGGGGAAAGGCTCCTGGTTCGTCAAAAACAAATATACGACGGTGCAGTGCCTTCCGGTAACTCCGTGGCAATGTACAACCTTAATTAGGCTATCAAGGATGACCGCCAATACTGCCTGCTAAATCCAGATACATTTATGAAGTAAATTGCACCTTTAATAATAATTTTTTCGGGTATTGCCAAAAAAATTTTTTAAATATAAAGTAAGTGAAAAACCAAGCAGAAATGTTTAAAACAGCGGAGACATATTATGCAACAGAGAAGGAATCAGGAAATAAAAGATCTGTTTGAGATGCTGGAATATCCAGATGACGCCAAGTACGTAGGCGAAGAAATAGACGAAATGGATCTTTACGATAAAGAACTGGAAGATCTCGAAGAAACCGATTACGAAGAACTGAACTTGATGGAAGAACCTGAATAAGCCGAGTTTCTAGCCTCTTCATCCTTTTTTAAATAGACCATCAGAACGGATATTGCAGCTGGAGTTACACCGGACACCCTTGTTGCCTGACCAAGGGAACTCGGATTGAGTGAACTTAACTTCTGAACGATCTCTTTTGATAAACCCGGAACGTTGCTGTAGTCAAAACCTTCAGCGATCTTTACGTTCTCAAGTTTCTGAAATTTTTCGATCTGACCAAGCTCTCTTTTTATATATCCTTCATATTTCACTTCCAGCTCCACTTGAAAACCAACGGACGTGCCTGCGCTTTTTGACGAATCCGGATCAAGGAACGCTAATTTTTCATACGAAAGGTCAGGTCTTCTCAGCAGTTCCTTGAGAGTCTGAGGTTTTTTAATAGAGGCACTGGATAGACCATTCAGGATATCGTTAACTTTTACGGACGGTACAACCTTTGTACGTTCAAGCCTGTCAAGCTCCTCTTTTATCCTCCCTTCTCTCGTTCTGCATTTTTCATAATCCTCATGAGATACAAGGCCGATATTGTAACCGGTCTCACGGAGCCTCAGATCCGCGTTATCCTCACGAAGCATCAATCTGTATTCAGCCCTGGAGGTAAACATCCTGTACGGTTCGTCCACTCCTTTTGTGATCAGGTCATCAATTAAAATCCCAATATAGGCCTGGGAGCGGTCCAGTATAAACGGGTCTTCACCTTTTATTTTCAGCGCGGCGTTCACGCCTGCAACAAGCCCCTGACTTGCAGCCTCTTCATAGCCCGTTGTACCGTTAACCTGCCCTGCAAAATAAAGACCGTCGAGGAACTTTGACTCAAGGGTCGGCTTTAGCTGCGTGGGTTCTATATAATCATATTCAACCGCGTATCCGGGCCTCATGATCTCCACTTTTTCCAGCCCTTCTATGGTTCTTGCAAATCCATACTGAACTTCCAGAGGCAAACTGGTGGATATTCCGTTTGGATATATCTCGTAAGTATCCGCACCATCAGGTTCAAGGAATATCTGATGACGGTCCTTATCAGGGAACTTTACGACCTTGTCTTCAATTGACGGGCAATATCTTGGACCAATGCCGCTTATCTGTCCTGAGAACAAAGGAGATTTATCCAGATTATCCCTTATGACCTCATGCGTTCCGTTATTAGTGTACGTTATATAACAGCAATGCTGTTCTCTGTTGATCGTGTCGTTCGAGAAAGAGAATGGAACGGGTCGTTCGTCACCTTTTTGAACCTCAGTAGCTTCCCACCTTATGGTTCTGCCATCAAATCTTGGCGGTGTGCCCGTTTTCAGACGTCCGACCTTAAAACCAAGTCTTTTAAATGAACCTGAGATCTTCTTTGCGGCAACTTCACCCGCTCTTCCCGAGGATACCTGGTTTAAACCAAAGTGGATCAGGCCATTTGGGAACGTTCCTGGGGTCACTACTACCGCATCGGCGAAGAATTCCTCACCCAGACTGGTTTTTATGCCAATTACCGAACTTCCCTGTGTAATAAATTCATCTACCATTCTTTGTTTGATATCAATGTTCTTCTCCAGTTCAAGGACTTTCTTCATATAGCTTCTGTAAGCCTGCCGGTCCGCCTGGATACGCGTTGCCTGGACGGCGGCACCCTTTCGTGTATTAAGCCGTCTGAACTGGATCGCACTGTGGTCCGCGGCTTTTCCCATCTCCCCACCAAGAGCATCTATCTCCTTAACCAGATGTCCCTTTCCAATACCTCCAATAGAGGGATTACAGGACATCAGTCCTATAGTATCTATATTTGCAGTAAGCATTAAGGTCCTGCATCCGACCCTTGCCGCCGACAAAGCCGCCTCACAGCCCGCGTGACCGCCTCCAATCACAATTATCTGATGGGTTTTTGAGTATGATATGCTCATCTTGAAATTATCTAATGTTCCTTTGGATAAGAGATTAGGGAATTATATACTAAAATATATAAAACAATTATTTATCTATTTACTTATTACTTGCCACTTCATATCTAAGTCTTCTTTTTTCTGTTTGTTATCTTTTTGTTTTTTCATATGTTTATATCCAATTAAGCTCTAATATCTTTATCTAAAAACGGACTATAAGACACTCCACCACATTCTTTAACATCAGAAATAAACCAATCTATAACTTCTTTTAGTTCATCAACTACAAGATCAACATCTTTTTACCACCAATATTGGCATCTGAAACATCTAACCCAAGCACAGGACATCTACCCATAATCATATGATTAGAATTATCATAACAAGAAAACATATTGTATAAAGTCTCTTTTTAGACTTGCCACCTATCTTTGGTATTTCATTACTAAAGTCTTGTCCTTTTTTATTCCATGTATCGTAGTCTTTGAACTTCTCAAAATCTATAACTGTACATTCGTCTTTAAGTGAACCACTACTAAAGTCCAGAGTGTAATAGACTAAATACTTAACCTTATTATTTCTATACTCGTGCCATGCGACATCAAACAACTGTCCTTTTATTGCTTTTTCTCTTTCATTCTTGTATGTATATGGAGCTTTTACTTCAATAAATAAAAAAGCATTACCTTTAGTATCTCTTGCTATAATATCAACTTCTGCTGCCGACCTACTGGGTCTTCCTATTTGATATTGAACTTCTATCTCAATCTTCTCAGGGTCGTAATCTAATTCATTAACAAGTTTAGCGATAAGATAAGCCCTGACAAATTCCTCTTCCCCTCTATAGCAATTCATTGATCTTTTGTTGTTTATACTATAAACGACATGATCCTGATAAAACTCTACAACTTTGTGTTTTTGTTTATTTACATAACTCTCTACAAGTTTCCTTAACCCTTTAGGCATATTAATTTCCTTCTATAACAACCTTCCCGATCTGATTTACAGTGGGTGTTGGTTAACGAATCAGATCCTTATACTTTATCCGCTTACTACACTAATAAAAAACTTCCGCCGGGTCAACGAACTATCAATATCAAGAAATTTGTATTGACCTCCGCCAAGTAGTTATTATTATGTGAGTATAGAGTTTGTTAATTTAATGACCAAAAGGGGAAATCAATGAACACATTAAAAAGCATAATACTTCTCACGTCCTTATCTGCTCTCCTGATATGGATGGGCGGGTATATCGGCGGACCGAACGGAGCCATTATAGCACTTGGATTTGCCTTGATGATGAACTTCGCAAGCTACTGGTGGAGTGATAAGATCGTCTTGAAAATGTACGGTGCACAAAAAGTTACCTATACAGAACAACCTGAACTTTATAGAGATGTTCAGGAGCTTGCTCAAAAAGCAGGACTTCCAATGCCAAAAGTCTATATAATACCAGAGCAGACACCCAACGCTTTTGCAACTGGCAGAGATACAGACCATTCAGCAGTTGCCTTCACTGAGGGAATAATGGGACTGCTAAACAGAAACGAACTCAAAGGTGTAATTGCCCATGAACTAGCTCATATTAAAAACAGGGATATTCTTATTGGCTGTATCGCTGCTACGATTTCCACTGCAATTACTTACCTTGCATATTTTGCAATGTTCTTTGGAGGAGGAAGCGACAGAGGACGAGGTAATCCGATTGCACTTATTGCAATGATGATACTTGCACCCCTGGCTGCAAGCCTTATAAGAATGGCCATATCAAGAACAAGGGAGTTCGTGGCGGATAAAAGCGGTGCGGAGATCTGTGGTAACCCACTTTACCTTTCTGAAGCACTGAGAAAACTGGAGCGGGCATCGGGAAAAGCTCCTACCAGTGTAAGTGAGCAGACGGCAGACAGCACCGCCCACATGATGATCGTAAACCCCTTGGTCGGTAAAGGTTTTGCCAGGTTGTTCAGCACACACCCACCAACGGAAGAAAGGATCAGCAAGCTGGAAGACTTATCCATGGGAATGTCCTGATCTCTATAGACCCCTGACCTTATGAAAAGGGCAAAGCCTCTTATCGGAATCACAACCGACCTTAAGGACGATCACAATTCTATTGAAGAATATTATTCCAGGGCTATAGTCAGATACGGCGGATTACCCGTTCTTATACCGACCGTTGAACGGCAGTATTCTTACCTTACCGATACAATTAAGAAAACTGACGGTTTGTTCTTACCTGGTTCAAGGGACATGGACCCTCAATACTACCAGCAGGAACCTCATCCAAAGATAAATCCTATGAACAAAGAAAGAACAGAGACCGAATTTGCTGCTCTGAAAATCGCTATGGAAAATAAAAAGCCCGTTCTGGGTATATGCGGTGGTATGCAGCTTATAAACGTTTTCTTCCAAGGTTCTCTGTATCAGGATATAAAGTCATTAATTGAAACTTCCCTTACCCATGAAAAAGGTTCGGAACACCCTGTTAAAATACAGGAAGGGTCAAGACTGCACGGCATAGTGAAGGACAAAGAGTTTAACGTCAAAAGCTACCATCATCAGGCAGTGAACAGACTAGGGAACAAGCTTATCATCAATGCCATTTCACCCGATGGGGTCATAGAAGGCATAGAGCACAAAACTCAGTTCGTTTTAGGGATCCAGTGGCACCCGGAACTGGAAGACACCAAGCAGTCAAAGCGGATATTTGAGAGTTTTTTGACGGAATGTGCTAATATTTAAACTTCCTCTGTACAGACAAACATCAAGAAGATTAGAGGAGTTGTACTATGACTGAACATATAACAATAAATCCTCGAAGAATTAAATATCAGATGAAACTCTTTGGACTTTCCAAAGAAGAACTATTGAAAAAGATAAGTGAGAAACTAAAAAATCCCATCAAAGAACAAGAAATATTTAACGACAACATAAAAGAAAGTCATCTCAAAAAAATAGATAGAATCTTTGATAAAGGACTTTCTTTTTATACCGATCCTAACGAACCAAAAGAAGAAAATAAAGCGAGCATATTTTTCAGAAAAACAAATTTTAATTCTACTATAAGTTTAGAAGACAGGAAGGTCGTTAGCAAAATGGAAACACGTATTCGTTCCTTATCTGCATTATCTAAACTCTCTAACTATAAACTAAGTAAGAAACTTGATAAATCCAGCCTAACAGATCCCCCTCAGGAAGTTGCCATTCAAATAAGAAAGAAGATCTATCCTATAGAACGCAATATCCCAAAAGATAGGGATTTTTTAAAAACCCTAATTAATAACTTTGCAGAACACAATATCCTGGTCTTGGAATTTATAGAGTATCCGAATCAAAAGGATAGAGCTAATATAGACGGTTTTTTTCTTACACCTAATAACATAGTTATTAAAAGACAACAGAGATCATTCAAGAGAGAGATATTTACCCTGATACATGAGTTGGGGCATTATTTATTAACAAAAGAAGAATTAGACGAACAGCCATTCGATATAAAAACAAACCATGGATCATTAAATGATGTAGAAAAATGGTGTAATGATTTTGCCTTTACTTTTCTGTCAGCAGATTTTGAAGAAGAATTGCAAGATATATTCAAACAAGACCCAAATTACGATAACCAGCAAATTAAAACTTATTCACAAAAATACCATATAAGCCGTTTGGCAATTTTCACACGTTTGTTTACTCAAGAAACTATTTCATGGGACAAATACTCGTCATTCAAACGAAAATTAAAAGACGAATATAAAGCTATTGAAGAGAAAAAACAATTAGAAAAAATCAAAGAAACAATGGGAAGACAAAACAAAGGAAGATCTCCCAGACCTATTTACTCTCCACCGGAAAAGGAAATTTACCGCAATGCTTACTTTAAAGGAGTAATCGGAGAATATGAAGTTTTATCACATTTTAAGGAGAAGTATATAGACAAATTTATTTATGGTTAAAACTGTGTATTTGAGGGAAAATGACTCAGATCAGTATCGGGATTTACTTCAAAGCATTGGCGTAAAAGAAGATCCTCTTAAAGAAGAAACCTAGGAGTTTATATGAGAGTCCTTCACACATCGGACTGGCATTTAGGTCATTCTCTTTATGGCAGAAAACGCTATGATGAGTTTGCCAAATTTCTAGAATGGCTGGCCAAAACGGTTGAAGAAAAGGAGGTCGATATCCTTCTTGTGGCTGGTGATATTTTTCATACCAGTACACCCAGTAATCGGGCACAGGAACTTTACTATCGTTTTCTCTTCGAGGTTTCTACTTCCTGTTGCCGACATGTTGTTGTAATTGCTGGAAATCATGACTCACCGTCATTTCTGAATGCTCCTAAGGAATTGCTGCGAGCACTGAATGTATATGTTGTAGGTTCCATGACAGAAAACTTGGCAGATGAAGTGATCGTTCTTTACAAGGATGAACAACCGGAGGTAATTGTGTGTGCGGTGCCGTATCTGCGTGATAAGGATATTTGTACAGTTGAGCCTGGAGACACTATTGACAATAAAGGTGCAAAACTCATTGAGGGACAGAAAAAACACTATGCGGACATCTGTTCCGTAGCAGAGCAGAAAAGGTCTGAATTTTCACAAGATGTACATGCTGATATTCCTATCATTGCTATGGGACACCTATATACCAAAGGTGGTAAGACAGTTGATGGAGATGGTGTCCGGGAACTTTATGTAGGTTCATTAGCATATGTAGGTGAGGAAGCATTTCCTTCATCAATCGACTATCTTGCACTGGGACATTTACATATTCCTCAAACTGTTGGCAAGAAAAAACATATTCGCTATTGCGGGTCACCTATTCCGATGGGTTACGGTGAGGCAACTCAAGAAAAGAAGGTTGTTCTGATTGAGTTCGACAGTACTACTCCAAACATTAAAGAAATCAAAGTGCCGTGTTTTCAGCCATTGATCCGCATCGCGGGGGAAATGGATGATATATATGCAAAGCTGGAAGAACTTAAGAAAACAAAAAGTAGTGCTTGGCTTGAGATTGAATATACGGGCAATGAAATCATCAGTAACCTTCGAGACAGAATATATGAAACTCTGGCCGGTTCCAACATGGAAATCCGGCGGATCAAAAACAAACAAGTTATTGAACGAACCATTAATAGTCTTACTGAGAATGAAACTCTTGATGATCTGGATGAATTTGATGTTTTTTCTCTTTATATGGACACTTCCAATATATCGAATGAGGAGCAACGGGATGAGTTGATGGCATCCTATAAAGAAATAATAAACTCTCTTATAGAAGAAGATGTAAACGAGGAATAAAGAGGCTGATTATGAAGATACTTGAACTCAGATTTAAAAACCTCAACTCCCTCTACGGTGAATGGTTCATTGACTTTACAGACCCAGAATATGTATCCAATGGGATTTTTGCTCTTACCGGACCTACAGGTGCTGGCAAGTCAACTGTTCTTGATGCCATCTGCCTTGCCTTGTATGGTTCAACGCCTCGCCTTGGAAAAATAACCAAGAGTGAGAACGGGATTATGTCGCGTCAGACCGGAGAATGCTATGCCGAGGTGGTGTTTGAATCCCAGACTGGCCGTTTCCTTTGTCACTGGGAGCAGCGTCGTGCACGGAGACGTGCTGAAGGTGATCTACAGAGTCAAGAGCACTGGATTGCAGATGGTGATACCCGCGAACTTATTGAAACCCAAAAGAGGTTAGTGCCCAAAGTAATTGAAGAAAAAACAGGAATGGACTTTAATCGTTTTATCCGTTCCATGCTGCTGGCTCAAGGTAACTTTGATGCTTTCCTAAAGGCGGATACTGAACAAAAGTCAAGGATTCTTGAGCAGATCACCGACACAGAGATTTATTCGGAAATTTCACAGCGTGTCCACAAACGACGGCGTGAAGAGGAAGAGAAGTTAAATCTGCTTCAGGCCGAAAAATCAGGCATTACTGTTCTGGAACCGGAACAGGAAAAAAAGATTGAACGGGAACTCAATGTAAAGAAAAAAGAAGAAACAGAACTTAATGATAAATTAACCAAAACGAAAGAAGCTATTACATGGCTCAACACTGTTGATAAGTTAAAGAAAGAAATTAACAGACTTTCTGAAGAAGAAGTTGAGTTGCAGAGTGATATAGATGATTTCAAACCAGAGCGTGAAAAACTTGAACGATCAAAAAAGGCTTCTTTACTGGATGGTTTGTATGCAGAACTTACGACAACCCGAGAGCAGCAGTCAGACGATCAGGAGGACTTGGAATCTGAAGAAGTGCTTCTTCCTGAACTGGAATCTTTCGCTAAAGAACATGCTGAATCACTTAAATTAGCCGAACAGCAAATAATTAAAGTCAAAGAGGAACTGGACGCTGCTGAACCACTCATTCAGGAAATTCGCTCACTTGATGCTCATCTTGCTAAACAGGAAAAGATTATTAATGAAAGTGAATGTAGCTGTGAAAAATATGAGGCAAAAATTGAGGCTAATAAACAAGAAATACTTAAAGAGAAGAAAAAGCGTACTGAGGCAGAAAAAAGCTTGAAACCAGTTGACAGTTATCTCAAGAAATATGTACAGGACGAATGGCTGATAAGCGGTCTTGCCGGTGTCGAAGAGCAGCTAGGCAGCCTGTGCTCCAGACAAACGGAGATTAACAACAAAGAAGTTGACCACAGAGAGGCTAACACGGTTCTTGATCAGGCGATAAAGAAACTCAAAGAGTGCACGGAGCAATGCAGAAACTGCAAACAAAAACAAGAGAACATATCAAAATACATTCAGCAAGAAAAGAATACTTTGAGCAAGTTACTGAGCAAGAGTAAATTGCTGAGTAACCAACTGCTGCAAAAATACCACACCAAGAAAAAAAGCTTGCTTTGTGGAATGACTTTTCTGTCAAAGTTTGAGAAACTTGGAAATTATCGGGATAAACCAGGGGACGGCGATCTTTATCCGTTCTGTGGTGCGAAAGAACACCTCTTTGTGAAAGGGAACATTTCAATACCCGATGAAACCGAAAAAGAAATCAAAGAACTTGCTAAACTGATCACCAAATCTGTAGATCAGGAGGCTTCTATTAAAAAACTTGAGGAAACTGAAGTTGCTACCCGCAAAAATCTGACGGATAGTGAAAAGCTGGAAGCAGTAGCAGCTAATGATAAAAAGGTTGCCGAGAAAGTTCTTTCCGAGACTATAGATAGCTTAGAAAAAGTTCGTGATGATTTTACTGAATTAAAACAGAATGTATCTAATAAACTTCAGATGCTTGGCATTTCAGAAGTTCCTGATGATGTTTCATCACTGCTTGAGCTACTCAAGAAACGCCTTGACAAGTGGCAACGTCAGTATAGTAAAAAGACTGAAATTAAAAACCGAATTGCAGAATTTGACAGCGAGATTAAGAGTCTTGAAGCAATTATAGAAACCCAAAACAACCAATTGAACGAGGAAAGGAAAACCCTTGAGACCTTAAAAAAGGAATATACTGCTGAAAGTAATAGGCGGGAAGAAAAGTATGGTGATAAAGATCCTGACAGTGAGCAGATTCGCTTGAAAGAGGCTATTGACAATGCTGAAGAAATAGAAAAAAAGACAAGAAAATTACGCGATGAGTCGCAGCAGAAATTGAACACTGCAAATACTCGTGTGGAATTACTGAAAAAACAAATAAACCAAAGATGTCCAAAACTGGAAGATGCAGAATCCAAATTTGCTACAACTCTTGCACAGGTTGGTTTTTCAGATGAAAAAGAGTTTTTTGAAGCCAGACTAACAGCAGAGCAGCAGGAGGTACTGTCTGCCAGAGCAAAAGAACTGAATGACAGACAAAGAGATATCAAGGTCATGCAAGAAGACCGTGAAAGGCTTTTAGACTCGGAAATGAACAAGAAGGTTACGGATAAACCTCTTGAGGAACTGGAACCGCAATTAGAAGAGAATGAAGAATCTTTGCAACAACTGCAAGATGTCATTGCCGGTCTCAAGTATAAATTGAGTGAGAATAAAGCCGCTAAAGAGCGAGAGAAAGAAAAGCAGACAGCCGTAGATGCTCAGGAAAAAGAGTGTAACAGGTGGAATAATCTGCATAGTTTAATTGGTTCTGCTGATGGCAAAAAATACCGTAACTTTGCCCAAGGACTAACTTTTAAGTTGATGGTTTCACATACAAACCGTCAGCTGGAAACGATGAAAGACCGTTACCTGCTTATTCTTGATGACGAACGTCCCTTGGAATTGAACGTCATTGACAATTACCAAGCCGGCGAAATCAGATCGACCAAGAATTTATCCGGTGGGGAAAGTTTCATCGTAAGTCTTGCACTGGCACTAGGGCTTTCCAAGATGGCTAGCCGTAAAGTTCGAGTGGATTCCTTGTTTCTTGATGAAGGTTTCGGTACCTTGGATGAAGAATCTCTGGAGACTGCTCTGGAAACTTTATCCGAACTCCAGCAGGAGGATAAACTTATTGGAATCATTTCCCACGTATCTGCACTGAAGGGAAGAATAAGCACACAGATAACCATAACACCTGTCTCCGGCGGTCGCAGTTCTCTTGCAGGACCAGGTTGCAAAAAAGTTCAATAAACACTATTTTCTACAATCCAGTCTGTGGTTCAGCCACTAATCAGCCAGTTTTTGAAAATATCATGGTCTCTTCACGCATAATACGCTCTGCTAAATCTATTTGATAAACAAATTCAGGGCTGCAGACCTACATTTATAGTAGTGGACATGCCAAAATCAAGATTAATCAATCTAATAAAGCCATTGCAGGTTTAGAGCGTGCCAGCAGATCGCTGAAAAAGAGATTTTTAAGAAGTTTGTTTAGTGTATAAAGAAAATGCTTTATACACTCCGTAGCATAGGTAACTGGCTGATTGGAGTATTAAATCCCGACCTTTTAGTTATGGTAAAAGAGTTCAATTTTTGTCAGACTATATAAACCTTCTGCAAATTTTACTGTATAATAGTCAGTAAAGAATGCGACTTCCGGAGAATAAACGTGGACAAATCAAATACATTGCCAGAACCAAAAGATGCAAAAGGATACTTTGAACGCGGAAACGCGTTTTTGAACAAAGGAGAGTTCATAAAAGCTATTGATGATCTAGATGAGGCGATCCATCTTGATTCTCAATTTGCAAGAGCATATGCTGGCAGAGGGCTTGCCGCGGTCAAACTTGAGCAGTACGACAAAGCAATTGAATATTTTAATAAAGCAATAGAGATGAACCCACAGGATGCAAAATCCTACACTGACAGAGGATTTGCTAAAACCCGACTTTGGCAATACAAAGAAGCAATTAGGGACTTTGGTAACGCAATAGAGATAGGTCCGCAAGATACAGAGGTTTATTATAAAAGAGGGCTTACCAAAACCTATATTAAACGATACAGAGAAGCGATCGAGGACTTTGACAAAGCAGTAGAGACAGGTCTGCAAGATGCAGATATTTACTATAACAGAGGGTTTGCCAAAAACGAACTTGGACAATACAAGGAAGCGGTCGAGGACTTTGATAAAGTTATGAAGATCGACCCACAATTTGCGTATTTTCACTGTTATTATGAAAGAGGACATGCCAAAGGAAATCTTGGAAAACTCAAAGAAGCGATCAAGGATTTTGACAAAATTATAGAGGTCTATCCGAAGCATCTGTTTACCCACGCTGGCAGAAAGGTTGCCAAAAAACTGCTTGAGTTACACGGAGAGGTGATCGAGGACTTTGACGAATTAATAAAGATCGATCCTCAAGACGCAGAATCTTTTTGTAACAGAGGGTATATCAGGATCCTGCTTGGTCAATACGAGGAAGCGGTCAAGGACTTTGGCAAAGCAATAGATATGAACCCGCGAGACGGAGTAGCCTACTATAATAGAGGACTTTCCAGAGCTTTGTTTGCTAAAGAACTTACCAAAGTTATGTATGAACCACGTATTGGGAGCCGGGACGAAAAATTAGACGAAACTATAGAAAAGACAGGAGAAGAAGCTATTGAAGATCTTGATAAAGCGGCAGGGATAGACCCGCAAGATGCAGAAGTCTGCTACAGCAGTGGAATTATCAAATACGAGATTGGATACTACGAAGAAGCGATCAAGGACTTTGACAAAGTGATAGAGACAGGTCCGCAAGATGCGGAAATTTACTACAGCAGAGGAAATGCCAAGTTACAATCTGAAAAATACGAGGAAGCCATTAAGGATTTTAACGAAGCAATAAAGATAGACCCGCAAGATGCAAAATTCTACTATAACAGAGGAGATAGCAGATTCGGACTAGGAGAACAACTGAGAGATTTAGAACAAGATATTGCTAAGGCAAAAGAACAATACAAGGAAGCGATCAAGGACTATGACAAAGCAATAGAGATCAATCCCCAATTGGGCGATACACTCTATGACCATGTTTATTACAACAGAGGACTTGCCAAAAGCAGTCTTGGGCAACACGAGGAAGCAGTTGAGGACCTTAATAAAGCAATAAAACTTGATCCGGGATTTACAGAACGTATCTATCCCTGCATTTGTTATAACAGAGGACGTGCCAAAGGCAGCCTTGGACAATACAAGGAAGCAATTAAGGAATTTGACAAGGCAATAGAAATTGATCCAGATGAAGATCGCAACTACTATGAACGGGCAATTATGAAACTATGCATGAGTAAATGGGAAAGTGCTAAAGCAGACCTGACCATTAGTAGAAAATGGTCTAATATTGCCTACTTTTTTCACGATGAGTACAAAAGCGTAACTGAATTCGAGAAAAGATTTAATGTTACACTGCCGGCAGAAATCAAGACGCTGCTGACTTCATAAGATGAAAATTGAAGATCAGACGCAAAAGGATGGGGAATAATATGTGTAACTATGCTAAATGAATAAAAAAGACATTTTTAACAAGATTATATTCGTACCGAGTGAAAAACCTTGTAGTTAGACCCTTATGTAATAAGGACATTTAACATCAAAAGAAAAGAGGATTTTAACAGAAAGATACCGCTTTTTCTCCCGTAAGCAGCCAGCAGATATTCTGATGGGAAAGATTTCAGTCAGTTCAACGCCTTTGAAAGGGACCTCATTGCTACATCTTTATCTGAGACCTTCCCTTCCTTCTGATCACTATAGATACAGGTATAAGCATCAGACATGCCATTACTCCGAGAATATCAGAAGCAACGCTGCTCTGCTCTGATACAGCACATCCTCCTCCACCTCCGCCTGAATCAGTACCTGATGTTCTTGGTCCTCGTGGTGGTGTTGGTGGAGTAGAAGGAACCTCTACACTGAGCATGAAACTCACCTCATCCGTATTTCCATTCCTGTCCGTTGCCGTATACGTGTAAGAAGCAGCAGATGATGCACTCCTGGGTGTCCCACTTATTTCCCGCGTTACTTCGTTAAATCTCAATCCAGCTGGCAGATCAGGTGTTATACTGTAAGTAACTGGTAAATTTCCTCCCGTTGCCTCCGGCAGCGTTATTGTTCTCCCCGTGTACACCCGATCAGGTATTGTTGTACCGCTGAAGTCCGGTTCGCTGTCTTCTTCTATTGTTATCCTGAACGTTATCTCTGCTGTATCTCCATCATTGTCTGTTACTTTATATGTATATGTCTTAGTTGTAGGAAGTAGATGTACACTGACGGTGGATGTTCCACTTAACGTTCTGGTGTTTCTGTTAAAACTTAATCCACGAATGTTAATTGGATTACCTACACTATTAGTTAAACTGTAAGTTAATGGAGCATTCCCTCCCATTGCTTCAGGCAGTGTTTCATTTACTGCTTCTCCGTTTATATACACCTTATTATCTATAGTTTCACTCCCGAAGGTTGGTTCCGTGTCTGGTTCTGCTCTTACTACCGTGATATTGAAGGTTAAAGGAGCAGTATCTCCCACTGTGTCAGTTACTCTATAAGTGTAAGTTATTCTGGAAGTTGCAGTATCTGGCGTTCCAGTTATCTCTCGGGTGTTATTGTTAAAACTCAGTCCAGAAGGTAAAGAAGGAGTTAAACTGTAAGTTAATATTCCACCACCATCTCCCGCTGCAATAGGCAGTGTGTCCGTTACTGCTGTACCGACCTTATATACCTTATCTACTACCGTTATGTTAGTAATATTTGCTCTTACCTGAGCATCAAACGTCTGCTCTTTCGTAATTCCATCTGTGTCAGTAACGGTATATGTATAAGTCTTCCTAGGCTTTGTTGCATCAGTTGGTGTTCCGCTTAACACTCTGGTAGCAGGATTAAATTCCAATCCATCAAATAATGCAGGTGTTAAACTGTAAGTTAAGGGAGTTTTCCCTCCCGTTGCCTCTGGCAGAGTTGTGGAGTGGAAATTACCCGCTACAAACGTATAAAGACTAAATACAGGCCGGGTAAAGGCCAGGACCGCCGTTATAGTAATAGAGAAAGTAATACTGTCAGAATCACCGTCATCATCTGAGTCAGAGTCAGTTACCTTGTAAGTATAAGTTTGAGTTATAGGTAATCCACTTGGAGAAACGTTGAGCGTTCCACTTAACGTTCTGGTGTTTTCGTTATAATCCAATCCATTAATTTTAATTGGATCACCTATACTATTAGTTAAACTGTAATTTAAAGTTCCATTCCCTCCCGTTGCACGAGGAAATACTAATCTTTGTATTGTTCTGCCTACTATATAATTCTGCTGAGGTATGGTCTGACCTCCGAAGGTAGGGACGTTCTCTCTTACAGTAATATAGAACTCAATAATATCTTCATCATTATCTTTGTCTCTGACTGTCCATGTATAAAGAGATCTTCTTTGAGGTTCCGTAGGTGTTCCGAATAACCTGTTGTCCTGTCTGCTGATACCAACTGGCTGCGCAGGACTTAAAAAGTATGTTAAAGTTCCGTTACCTCCAGTTGCATTAGGAAAACGTAACGTTGGTATCCTTACCCCTTCCGTCCATATCTGCTCTGGGACAGTTGCTCCTGAGAAGGTTGGTTCTGAGTTAAGTTCTGTTACCACCGTAATGGTGAACGTTATACTTTCACTATCTCCATTAAGACCTGTACCAGTCCATGTATAAGTAGTCTCAGACATCAGAGTATTTGGTGTGCCACTTATTGTGTCGATGATACGCCTCAATCCAGAAGGCAGATTAGGTTCTAACCTGTATCTACTTCCACCACCCCCACCAGTTCCTCTAGGCAGTTCTAATGGTGTTATCTGAACTCCTATTTGATACTCCTGATCTTGAATTGTCGCACCACCAAAACTGAAATCATGATGTTTAGCACTTATCTCACTGCCAGGTCCCTGATAAAAATGCCCGTATACCTTAATGCTCCAGGAGTGTAAGGTAAAAGTGTTTTTTTCATCTTCTTCATCTCCGGAAGCAGTATCGGAGATCTTAAGGACCCATTCTCCGGAAGGGTCTTCTCCGAGGTGTTTAGCCGACCCGAAACGATGTGTTCTTCTCTGGTAACTGACGCAGTTTTTTTCTTCATCCGAAGATCCCCTTACAGACTCCCCGGCAACCTCCCGCACAAGTTCCGAAACTGTCCCGGAAGGAGAGGTTATTTTTATATCAAGGTCCTGTAAGCGGTCATGAGAGAAAACAAGTTCTACCTCAACGAATTCCGTAAATATTTCCTCCAGGTCCGGGATCATAAGTCTGGAAACAAGGACCCCGTCTGCTTCTCCTTCTCCATCAGGAATTGTCAGTTCATTATCTGAAGAAGCTGTAATGGTCCTCATCTCTCCAACGCCTTTCCAGCTTTTTGCAAGTTCTGCAGCTGCTTCTGCGTCTACCACGCCAAAACCATACTTAGGATTAGAATTATATCTTTCCGTATCAGAACCGTATTTAACAGCTCCAGTCTCCCAGCTCATATCAAAAAAATCGTTCTGCCGTGCTGAACCCGCAAGTATAAGCTTTATATCCCTCCAGCTCAGATTCCCGTTTATCTCTCTCAGCAGTGCTGCCACTCCTCCAACCTGTGAAGCTGATAGAAATGTTCCGGAAGTTACAACGTAATCGTTTTTGTTATCAGTAGTTACAATATCAGAACCAGGTGCACATACCCACAGATTTACTCCCTCTTCTGAAAAAATACTCTTCTTTCCAAAGCCGTCCGTTGAACAGACGGCTGTTACTCCGTAATAGCTGGAATATTCATTAAAATTAGCCTGATCTCCTCTTTCATGCCCGTCCCCTACTCCCCGGACGTAAAACACCCCTTTACCGTAAAACCCTTGCTTTATACCAAGTTCCACTCCTTCTTCCCAGGAAGATGAAGCCTCCTGAAAAAAAGCTCCGTCCTCAGATCCCCGGCCGTTAACCGATACTGCTGTTATTTCCTTATTACGGACCACCGCGTCCGCTTCACTGATATCACCGGATAACCTGTAACTGTATATACTCGCACCAGGTGCTGTTCCTCTTACTCCCAGTCCGTTATATCCAGTTGCTGCTGTTACTCCTGCCGCTCTTGTCCCACTAAAGGATGAACTGTCAGAAAGATCATAGTTCGGTCCGGAACGGACGTTTGCAGAAAGGTCCTCATGTGAAAGGTCGATACCGTCACTTACTATTGCTACGTTAATTCCGGTACCGTATACGTCTTCGTTCCACACCCCCTCTATGTTTATATCTTCTCCTGCAGTTATTCTATTTCCGGAAAAACTTAACTGCCCCGTGTTCTTCAGATGCCACTGACATCCGTATAACGGATCTTCCGTGTCTGCACTGATGCCTCTGCATTCAGATAATGTTTCTTCCAGGCTGCTCTGCCCTTTTGCAGCTATTACCAGTATAAACAGAAGAATAAAGACTAAAGTTAGTAATGACTTAGATGGGGGGGGGGATTATCTTAAACATTGTTCTTACAAAATACTTATACCAGGCTGAAAGTTCAGGTATACACGGGGGGGGGTAATGGAACTATGCGTTTTTGTTTTTACATTTGAACTTTTCATAACATTAATATTTTACTTCGTATTATGAATAAATGTCAAGTATGAGTTTCTTTCTCTTTCTTGCAATGATAATGATATTCAGGATGTAGGAATAATTTCCAAAAAAGTTAGCATCAGTTTCTCACGTCAAAATTAGTTTCTCTAGCCGTCAAGAATTGTTCTGAATTATAAGAAAAACAACGAACAGTATCATTTTTTATAACTAATGAATGATGTCTATAATTATCTGAAAAATCTTCATTCTCCTGTATAACTTCCGCAATGGCTTTCAATATATCTTCACTATGTGTAGTTATGAATATTTGTTTTTTTCTGCGGATGATTTCTTGAAACAGAACTTCTAAAATGGGTTTCATAACAGAGTGATGAAGTCCATTTTCTATTTCGTCAACCAGTAATACTTCGTAATCCGGTGAGATTGATGATGACAACAAAGGAACTACTCTATTCATTCCACCTCCTAACAAATTCAAAGGAATTGACTCTTTAATCCCTTTAAGAAAAACTTCAATCACATTTTCTGCTTGGAAAACATCTATTATTTCTTCATCAAACACATCATTTAACACTTTCAGGAATGTGCCCTTATTTCCCATTCTTATAACTTCTATAACTTCCTTAAGACTTTCAGTAAATGATCCAGAATTGAGAATTTTTGCCGAAATAATCTTGGAAGATTTATTATCTTCTATATTTACAACAAAAGGGGATTGTTGCTCTATAGTTAGTCCTGGAACGGATAGTTGTGTTTTTTGAGGAGCATATCTGATCTGGCTCTTGCCAGATGATTGATTGTTGTATTTGTATTCAATATCTAAACCATTGATCTTTTTATTATCTTCTAATACTGGAGAGTAGCCCACATAAATCTTATCAGTTTCAAAAGTACCGTTAAAGCTAATTTTTTCACTGAAGTCTAACTGAGAAAAGAAGAAAGACAGGTCTCTTGATTGGTTGATAGTCATTTGCCTAAACGGAAATATTCTATCAACTAATACAGCAGCATTTGAACAAGCTGATAATAAGAAAATCCCCTCTAATAAAGTTGACTTTCCACAATTATTCTTACCAGAAAAGGTATTAACAGGTTTTAAATCATCACAGGTAAAATCTTTTAAAACTTTAAAATTTTTTATGTTTAACTTTTTAAACATAATTGCTTTTAAGTAGATAATCCCCCCCCCCCATGTTTTACTTCTGTTCTACTGTAAATATCAGGTATTAACTTCTTTCTCTGTTTTTAATTGACAAAGATCTATCAGGATATACAGATCATTCTTACTTTATATACACATAATTCCCTATTAAATCTTCGCTCCAATAATGTAAGGGATTTATAAAGGAAAGTTAAAAACTACCTATACTGTTCTGATGGCAGAACTCCTCTATCCCCGATCTTCTTTGATTTAATACTCTTAGCACTCATCGGGAGTATTTCTACCTTATTTCCACCCGATATGAAGTCTCCTTCATTAAGAGTATTGATATTTTTACCTGCGTTTATATCTCTGTCTTCTGAATAACCGCAATACATACAGTTAAATACTCTCTGAGACAGTGGCAGTTTTGCATTTACCTTTACACATTCAGAACAGGTTCTTGTTGTATAATGGTGTTTGTCAAGTCCTTTCTGTCAACTCTTCTTAATAATTCTCTAATGTAACACTAATATCTATTTATTATTATTAAATCTTCCCCCTTCCTTGGGATGAAGCGAAAGGAAGGTATCAATGTGCCTGTCCGAATATGACCCTTTTGGATAGTACTTATCGTAAAAATCAAGGTCAATGTGCATTGCCTGAAAAACAAGCCTCATATACATAGGGTCCACAAAGGCGGGAAATCTACCGTAATTATCGTAAATATAATTTGCAACCGCCCTTACTATCTCAATAGTTGTATCGGTCGGTCTTGGAGCTTTCATAAGATGTTTATCAGGTTCAGTGTACGGGAAAGGTTTGTCTTCTTCCCACGCAGCCCATTTATGCTCCAGGAAATGATCTATTGCATCGTCCATATTTTTATAATATGGAGGACTGTACGATTCAAACACTCCGTCTCTGCCCACGGGAACCGTGGTCGGGGGATCAATACTCCCTTTTTTCGGCTGAATAAATCTAAAACCAAGCCCTTTGAACAAATTCGGAGCCGCTCCCATTGCAAACCTTGGTATAAAACCACTGAAAGTCCAGCCGGCAAGTCCCAGGGGCTGGAGAGCAAGTGCCATGTTCTGACATATAAAAGCCTGCTCAACATTAAGCCCTGTCAGTATTCGGACCTCAAGATCAAAGAGAGACAGTTTGACTTCTCCCTTTAACCTGCCTTTTTTAATCCATTTTTCCACCCCGGCTGGTTTCCCGGTAAGATCGTCAATTATACTAAACCCATAGCTGTTACTGCAGTAAAGGGTCAGAAGGTTCAGATACTCTTCCGTTATATCCGTAACCGGAATAAAGACGGTGGTTCCAGGCTTGTTCGTGTTCCACTGATTAAATTCAAATAATCCGGGCATTTTATCAGGAAGTTCTGCTCTCCCGTCTTCCAGTTTACTTAGACTTTCACGGTAAAGTTCAAGCAGTCTTTCGATCTTATCATCACGAGACATGTTGAAGAAAACATCCAGTTCATGGTTTTTTGGGAGCATCTCCTTGACGTTTACGTGATACAGTCCATCATCGTTCGTAAAGAAAAGTTCCGTTCCGTGGTTATTGCAAGCAGATGGCCAGGTCCTTCCCGTCCACTGGCAAAGAAGGTCTATGCCATTTTCAGGTGGGAGGTCGGCAAGACAAAGTCCCGTAAGTCCCGTACCAGACCACACGAGCAGTGCCTCTTCCAGTTCACTAAGCGCCACCGGATCATATTTTGATTTAAACTCAAGAGTGCTGTCGGCAAGTTCCATGCCGAGTCCAAAACGTCTGGACCTTCTGTTAAATATTGAATCGAACAACGGGTACTCTAATGCTTTCTGAATTCTGTCGCTGTTAAAATCTTCCGTTCCATTCTTTGATCTTCCATTTCTCGCCATTACTTAATTCCTCCATCTTTGACTTTCGGTCTATTAGGATAACAAAAAATTCAGATAATTTGAACAGTTAAATTTACATTTACAGCAATAAACCCTTTCGTACGGAAAATTACGAAGAACCGATACAGTTTACAGACCAGGATAAAAAAGAGTAAAAGAGTTCAGATCAAACTTTCACAAGACCTCTTTGCTTTTCATACTTTATGATCGCCTTTTTTATCGTATCTATCCCCAAACCAACGCATTGAGGTCTTCTTATTACAATATCCTTACTTAAAAAATCCTTCATCTTGTCAAGACCGGTATTCTTTATTTCCCCCGTTGTTCTACCCTTAACGAATTCCGATATAAGTGAAGTGCCTGCATGACTTATGATACAGCCTTTGATCTCGAATTTAATATCCTCCACTATACCGCTCTGTATATTTAAATAAACCGTTATATGATCACCACAACCGAGATTGCTTTCCGTCTGCTGAACATCCGGATTATCCAATTGCCCGTAATTTCTGGGGTTCTCATAGTGATCCATGATAACGTCCATCAACTCTTCATGTAGCATCAGAACCTCACTGAAGCAAAGCCTGTTTTTTTACCTCGGCCTTAATCTTGTGGTAAACGGCACCCAGTCCATACATTCTTCGTGTTCCGAGTTTCTGTCCAAGCCTAAGCTGATAGAGCAGGTCCGCAGGGGCCAGTTCGACCGCTTCCGGTGTACTGCCATCAAACGCTGTAACGAGTATTGAGACAAGTCCCCTTACCGTCGGGGATTCAGGAGCAACGTCCGCGTAGATCTTCACTGTGCTGTCCTTAACGTCGACCCAGACGTAAACGGGCGTTTCACATTCTGGCACACGTTTGGATTCCTTGTCCAGTTCACCACTGAACCTCTCCGGAACGGGAGGTAAACTCTCAGAATAATCCAGCAGAAGTTCCAATGTTTCCTGATAATCCGCATCCTGGAACTGGCTTATAATTTCTCCAAGCTTGTTCATCACACCAAGATAGTAACGACCCATTTACAAAAAATAAACAGTGTCACCACTTCACACCTCACCGGTGCCGACAGGAAAAAGATATTTCAAAAAGTCAGGGTTTTTCTATGGGAGCCTTTACGAGGTTACCCCACTCGGTCCAGGAACCGTCATAGTTGCGAACGTTCTTAAATCCCATCAGATAGGTCAGAACGAACCAGGTATGTGAAGACCTCTCACCTATCCTGCAGTACGCGATCACGTCGTCATCCTCTTTTATGCCCACCTCGGACTTATAGATATCGGCAAGTTCATCAGCGGACTTGAACGTTCCGTCATCATTGGCAGCTCTGGCCCATGGAACGTTGTTCGCTCCCGGAATGTGACCTCCTCTCAGACACCCCTCCTGTGGATAATTCTCCATGTGCGTAAGTTCGCCCGTAAACTCCTTGGGAGATCTTACGTCAATTAACGGATTGCTGGAACTTACGTGCTTTTCCACGTCATCTCTGAAGGCCCTGATGGATTCGTCAACCGCGTGAACTTTGTAATCAGTGCGGTCTCTGCTCGGAACGTCTTTCGTCAAAGGTCTGGCCTCTTCTACCCACTTCTGCCTTCCTCCATTCATTATAAGGCACTTTTCATGTCCCAACACTTTAAAGGTCCAGAAAGCATAGCACGCCCACCAGTTGCTTTTATCTCCATAAAAAACGACCGTGTGGTCATTGGAAATTCCTTTCTCGGACATCAGTTTTTCAAATTCTTCCCTTCCGACATAATCCCTGATAAGCTGATCCTGAAGTTCATTCTGCCAGTCGACTTTCACGGCACCTGGTATATGTCCCGTTTCATAGAGCAGAATATCTTCATTCGACTCAACCATTACAACGTCTGGACTGTCTAAATTGTCAGCCACCCACTGGGTACTGACCAATACTTCCGGATGTGTATAATCTGACATTATTCCCTCCTGATACTTTAAGCAGCCGCTTGATCGGCAGTTTTATAGTATAACCACAAGAAAAGAGAAATTCAACGAAATTAAGACTAAAGACCCCATCTGACCAAATAACAAAAATCGCCAGACCATACGTGCATGATACACGGGTCTGTCACGCAAAGAACAACATATTACTTTATTCTTGCCAGTGGTCCACGTCGCCGC
Source organism: Thermodesulfobacteriota bacterium (assembly GCA_965215275.1). Taxonomy (GTDB): domain Bacteria; phylum Desulfobacterota_D; class UBA1144; order Nemesobacterales; family JAJCZQ01; genus CAZUNK01. The sequence goes on along the minus strand of OZ244044.1, from coordinate 1,739,352 downwards.
TCCCAAATTTACGACTTTGCCAACTCTGCATAGACCTCCTTTGACCTTCTGGCTTCGATCTCATGGTCCACGATCGGAGAAGGATACTGCCGGATGATTGGACCAGCTCTGCGGAGATGCATACCGTGTATTTCCTTTGGGATCAGTTTATTTAGCTCCGGCAGCCACTTTTTTATATAGATCGTATCAGGGTCGAACTTCCTCTGCTGTATCCACGGATTGAAGATCCTGAAATATGGCTGAGAAGAGGCCCCTGTGGAAGTGTGAGGACTGTAAGATCTAAACATGCAATGCCATACAGATGTAAGGATTGCAGAAAGAGGTTTAGTATAAGACAGGGGACGATATTAGAGCAAAGCAAATTACCGCTCCAGATTTGGCTTATGTCTGTTTACTTGTTAACCACGAATCTGAAAGGAGTTTCAAGTTTGAAACTATCAAGGGATTTAGAAGTAACGCAGAAGACAGCCTGGTTTTTAGCGCACAGGATAAGAAAAGCGTTTGAAGAGCAGTCGGATAATGCTTTACTGTCTCCAATAGAGGTTGATGAGACCTATGTAGGTGGATTATCAAAAAACAAACACGCAAGTAAGAAGATAAAAGGGACACAAGGTAGAAGCATTAAGACTAAATCATCAGTAGTAGGGATAAAGTCAAGGGTAGATAAGAATATCAAAGCAAAGGTAACTGAAACTGTTAAGAAGGAAGAACTACAGAATATGATAGAAGGGACAGTTACAGAGGGGTCAAGCACATACCAACGGGATAGAGAATTTCTGGTCTATGTTCAAGAGGGGATATGTTGGAACATATCACTATATGAGCAAGAAACACTTGCAACGCTACGTTGATGAGTATGCGGGCAGACACAATAACAGAGCATTAGCTACTATGGATCATATTGGAAAGGTCATAAAAGGATTTTCAGGTAAGCGTCTTAAATATGCGGAATTAATCAGATAAACGGATATATAAAGAGAGAGGATAAATGGGAAGAAAACCAAAATTAATACAGCCTGTAAAAGCTACTATGGAAGAGGTAGTGGATGCTATATTTTCTAAACAAAAGGCTATTATCAAGGCAAGAAAAGTTAAAAATAAACTAAAAGACAATCAAAAATTAAAAGTTAATGATAACAAGTAGTTAGATCTTTTTGGGTAATTAAGTATATAGTCCTCTTAATTTATCACTTCTTCTGGTATTCTGGGAAGTCCTTGACGTTGTAGGTAAAACGCAAAGCGTTGCTGGACTCTTGTTATATAGGGATGATTTAGACGTCCAACACGTTTACAACACACATTTCCATATTTTATACTTATAAATTTCCTAAAATCAAACTGGACAGTTTTTTTATCTATCCCGAACACAATAGATTGCCAGACCCTTTCTAAATCATAGACTTTTTTAGGATTGACAGAACTGCCTTCAATGCATAATAGAGCAATATCATCTAAGGAAGTTTCATCTCTAGGTATACAATCGCAGTCTGCACGAATGTTAATTAAATATTTGTTTCTTTTCTTTTTAAATATATCCCCAGCCCTTATTTCATCTTTGGATAGGTTCTCTTCTGGTATAAAAATTGATCCTGCTAAAACAGACTTAACATCTTGGGGGTCTATGTTGTTTTGTTCTCTATCTGTTTCGCCTTGTTCTCTATTTAAAACACTTTCCTTAAAAATACTGTTATTCATACGTGCTAATACATTGTTATTTATAAGATTGGCAATGAGTGAACTTGGCTCCACACCATCCTCTTTGTAAGATGACCAAAATACTATAGGCCAACTAGGACTTTTTTCATACATAGAGCAAAAAAAATCCTCCTTTGCTTTATAGAATGCTTGCTCCCAAGCTTTCAATGTATAGACTGAAGCATTTGTACTCATCCATTCTTTAATAGGATTAAAAACATTGTCTATATTCATCCTATGCTTGTCTTCAATAAAAATAAAATTCTTTCTTGAGTCTTTTTTATCATAAAATTTACAACAATCAAGATGCTGTTCTATGTCGTCAATATTCTCGTTTGTTAATATAAAGACAGGAGTAAAATGTCTCTTTGCTCTATCAAGAAACTCTATATTTTCTTCAATTTTCTTTTTCTCTAATGTATCTCCTACTGCTTCCCACAGTTTCCAATCCAACAGCACAAAACTTGCAGACCTTAACAAACTATCACAAGTTTTATCAGATGGAATTTCGCTTTCCATGTACAGAGGTATATCCTGTTCTTTTATTTTATCTATTATATCAAAGATGCGATCACCATTTCCTTCATCTTTTTCCTTTTTCAGGGCATCGTCAATCACAACAGCAATCCCTGATAGAAGTTCTTTAATGTCCATTGTCACCCTCCTTGAAGAAACTAACGATAAAGTTAGCTCCAGACAGCAGTTTGTTCTTTTCTCGCTCAACTATAGAAATAGAGTAATCATGCCTCTCAAGCAATTGTCTAGCTATATACAATCCCAGACCTCTCCCTTTTTGACCTTTTCCAGAGTAAAAAGCTTCAAAGATATAAGGAATATCCTCTTTGTCTATGCCCGGACCATTGTCGGCAAAGATTAGCTCTCCTTGATTACCGTTTAGCAATACTTTTATTTTTCTTCGTTTTTCGCTCTTGGTCTCAGTCTCGGTATCAAGCCAGTATGAAGAGTTGTCAAAAAGATTTATTAAGACTTGCATTATAACAGCATCCGTCGTGTCGGCTATCAGAGGAGAACCAGATAAAACTTCTTTCTCGTAATGAATTTTCCTCTTTTCGAGCAACCCCTTGTAGAGGTCAAAAATCTTGTCCAGTATAGGTTCAATTTTAAGGTTTTTCCTGCGCCTTTTTGCCGATTTGAATAGACCTTGAATGTCTTGCATTCCATCGCTTACCTGAGACAAAATTCCCACCAGCATATTGGCTTTCTCTTGAATTTGCTCATTACAATGGTCTCTTGCAAGTTTTGCTATCACTTTTGAAGTGTCTTGAGCCCTACCCATCATGAGCATTATGTCGTGTGATGTCATTTCCACTGAAAGACCGACGCCGGCTAAATCTTCCACGGTTTCAGCACGTTGAACCAAGTAATCCCTTTCTTTCTTGTACTTTTTTTCTATCTTTCCGACTTTGTCAACTTCCGACCTAAGCCCTTGTTCGGAAAGACTTTTTTTCAAATCAGACAGATTCTTGAAAATCAATCGCTTCTGTGCCAATTCAACCGCACTTTTATCTTTCTTTTTTTGCTGGTAGCGTGAATATGGATATTGCCTTATGTAAGATAAAAAAACTGATATAAGAAAAATGAAGTGTTCTACGGCATTTTCTTTCTCAATAAGACCTTCTCGATTGGTCTTGTCTCTTAAATTTGGGTTATATTCCTGGGTAATATCTATCCAGCCAATCATCTGATCGTTGCTGAAAAAATCTCCCGCTCTTCCCGTTCCTCTAGCTATGTCTATGTTTAACCAATCATCATTAGGGTCACCGTAGGGATAAACTCGCACGCCATCCCTGTAAAGATAAATTCTATGGTCTTTAAGCATCTTTCTCTGCTCCCGGTTAAGTTCATATTTCCCGGATATGCCTAGTGAAAAGTCAAAAATGTAAAAGTGAAATTTGAAACTACCACAATTATACTTTTTGTCCTCTTCCATGTTTTGTTCTTCTTTATACCTATCTCTATATATCCACAAACCTGTTAATTTTGTATCGCTCAGTTGTATTTCCGTTTCATGACTTTCATTTTCATCATCGGTAAAGATAAAAGCATTCTTGTCAGAATTAAATTCTCCTTGTATTTTTAGTACAGACTTGTCCTCTATCAGTGCTTTAATATCTTCTGCATTTTCATATTCTATTGGCTTAATCTCACCGTTGCATGTGATGTGTATGTCAAAATTGTCATTTTTCCTCCCTGTAATTTTTGAAATAGGGTCTGTCAAGTTGTATATATCTCCACAAAGTTTTTTAATGCTCTTGTCGCTCCAAGAACCTTTCAGTCCACATATTTCTATCAGAGTTCCATGAGGTTCTTTTACTAACTTGGGAGGGTCGGATTCTGAGTAATTTATTTTAATTTCATCTAGAAAAATATCTTTTGCCGTCCCTGATTCTTCAGTGAATTCGTCATCAAATCTTGTAAAATCATAGTCAAGCACTGATTCAAAGTTTGAACCATTAGTCTTGGTTGCTACTGTTATCTTCTTTCCCAGTTTAAGAACTGCAAAGCGTCCGATCCCTTTTTCGCCTTGTATGACACGCTTCTTCTCAGGTGTTGTTCTCTTGCCTTCTTTTTTTCTGTTGTATTTTTGCGGGGTGGCTGGATTCATCCAAGCATTGCATATTTCTTCTTGGGACATACCTCTGCCGTTGTCTTCAACGATGATTTTTGAGTTTGCATTTGTCGACATATCATCATTGAAATTTTCAAAACTCACCTTAACGCAGTCGGCATCTGCATCGTAGGAGTTTTTGATAATTTCCACGAGGGCGATCCGTTCATTTTTGATGAGCTGATCTCCCAACATTGTCAGGAGCCGTGCGTAGGGACGAAAGGATATTTTGTCCATCACATCCTCCTGCCTATAAAAATAAATTCTTCACTGTATACTTTTCTGTGGTTTTTATCTCTGGTAAAACGTCCTTTGGCATCTCTGTAAGGCGTTAATGTCTTAGATGATATTTTACGAGGAATTTTTTCAATCTTCTTAAATCCGGCACTTTCCATACAGTCTCCCAAAAACTGTGCATTGTCCACTTCCACGCCCTTATAATTCGTGTTACCTATCACAAATACTGTCATTCCATTCTTGTTTAAGATTTTATAGCAATTTTCAGTTGCCTCCCTAATATCTATGAAATATCTTGCCGTGGAATTTGCTTTAGCCTTATGTTTTTCACGAAGTTTTTTGTATATCTGCTCTCCGACAGAAGGTAAAGACTGTAATTTTTCATTTGAGGGCTTTGCTACACCATAAATATTACCCACCATGTTTTTTCTCAAGTCTTGGTATTTGGAATAAAAGCCAAGCCATAAAATTGATAATTGATGTATATCCGCGTAATCATAAGATGTAACGTATGGTGGACTTGTAATGATCAGGTCAGCTTTATATTTACGGGTATTTATTGAGAGGAAGTTTCTCCGTATTATTTGGATTTGAGGAGTGTCCTGCTTAGAAAAAATGTTTTCTTCGCTGGCTTTTTCCATGAACTTGAACTGCTTCTCAAACTCTTCTATTACATTACTTGGTAACTTATCAGGGTCTATCTGTGGTTTTATTGACTTTGTCAACCAATTGGATGTGGGTTTCAGAATATTGGAAAAAGCACAAAGAAAGAAATTTTTATACTTACTGCGATTAGATACCTCCTCTTCTATTGCCTTCTTTAACTTTAACAGGTCTTTTATAGTTTTTGCATTAAACCAATATTTTATTCTGTCGTTTATATTTTCAGTGTCTTGCTCACTTATTTTTATTGAATCAAATCTCTCCACAATATTAAAGAAGTATTTTTTCAACATATCTTCTTTATATCGCCTGGTTTTGACTTGAGAGATCATTACGGCAACTGGATTTATATCGCACCCCCAAAATCTTATGCCATTCCTTTTCGCTTCAACTGCGGTAGTACCGCAACCACAGAATACATCTGCAACAGTCTTTACGTTTATACCTTTTTTCTTTGCATATTTCAGAGCTTCTGTGGTTATAAAGCTGGGGAATTTAGCAGGGTAGCTGTGTATCCTGTGTATAAGACGCTCTTTTTCCGCTCCACCAAAGTCCCAATCAGGCAACTGTCTTATTGCTCCCCATCACCATAAGTATAGTTTGGTTTTTATCCATTTTATACCTTATTTTATGCAGGCAATTTACCAGTTATTTATGGGAGTTATATACATAAACAAAGGGAATTATATACTTTACTATCCAAGATTTCAAATGGATCATTTGACGAGAATAAAAGAACACAACACTATAAAATCGGATTTTATAAATTCTTTAAAATGTTTCCAGATGAGGAATCAGCAAGAAAGCTTTTGAGGAGCAGAAGTAGGGTAAAATGGTGATAATAGATATTGCTCTCACTACGGAAATTTTAATATAAATAGGAATAAATATTGGGGATTATATAATTTAGTAAACAAAAACAAGTAAAAAGTATATAATTCCCTTTGGTAATGATATGGTGTGGTGGTAGTTAAGTGAAAAAACCAGACATAACAAAGTTTGTAATGGAAGATGTCCGTTGTTTTGCCGGACAGCAGGAATTTAATATCAGACCTATCACTTTCCTTGTAGGAGAAAACAGCACGGGAAAAAGCACTGCGATGGGATGTTTTCAGGTTTTGGCAGATTCCATTGCCTTAACAGATCCCATTGCCTTAAGTAGGAACCTAAATTTGGATTTTAATGTTGAACCATATTCCATGGGGAGTTTCAAGGACATTGTAACAAGAACAAGGCCCGTAGGTGAAAAATTCAAGTTAGGTTTCCGTTTTGAGGTTGAGAGCAACGAAAAAGTTGATTTCACAATCAGTATTGTTGAAAAAGAAAAGAGTGCCGAACCAATACTTGAATGTATGAACCTGAAATTTCATGATGGTGAGATCCACCTTACTCAAGACAGGTCACAACAGGCATATAGAAAAGAATTTTTTGTAGTAGATACTAAAAAAACGAATATTAACAAAAAGATATTCCATATCCGTTGCAATATGGGTTTTTCGATAAACCCCATGTTTGTACTCAATTATATTTCTTTTACCCTTGACAGGCAGTTAAAAATAAAATCATCCTCAGAGGGAAAAGCACTACATAGTTTCCTTTCAGAAAAAGATAGTACCATTAGAAAGTTAAATTTCTCAAGACCATTTAGTTTTGCTCCTGTTCGCTCTCGTCCTAAGCGCACCTATGATCCGATAAAAGAACTTGAAGATCCTGAAGGCAGTGATATTCCAATGTTATTAATGCGGATGAAGTCTTCTAAAAATATTGAATGGCAAAGACTACAACAGCAACTAGTCGCATTCGGTGAAGATTCGGGGTTATTTGATAAGATAGAAGTAAAAAAGCATGGTAAATCAATGAGTGACCCTTTTCAAATACAAGTCAAAGTAAGGGGACCAAGATCAAACATTATGGACGTTGGCTATGGTGTAAGTCAGATACTGCCAATTCTTGTCAGAATATTTAGCAGTAAATATCCTTTATTCTTTCTTCTACAACAACCAGAAGTGCATTTACATCCCAGAGGGCAAGCAGAACTCATGTCCTTATTTGTTAATACGGTCAATACAAAAAAACATTCTTTTATAATAGAAACACACAGCGACTATATAATTGACCGTGCCCGTATTGAAATACAAAGAGGCAATATCCCTCCCGAAAACGTCTCGCTAATCTATTTAGAACCAAAAGGAGCACATGTTAAAGTGCATAACATCAAATTTGACAAAAAGGGTAACTTAACAGAAGTTCCCGGATCTTACAGAGAATTTTTCTTAAAAGAAACGGACAGGTTACTGTGGAATAGCGAAGATTGAGCTATGTGCATTATTCTTGACATCAATTGTTTAGGTAAATTAACAAATCCTAATAACGAGGATATGGCACCCGTCAGAAAATGGCTTGATAAAAAAAACAGCAAAATTGTTATTGCCAATACGGATAAATTCAAACAAGAATGGGGAAGGATAAATACAAAACAACAACTAGAATGGAGTCGAGCAGGAAAACTCAAAATAGAAAAGAATAGTAACAAAGTTCAAGATAAAACTGACAGGTTAAGGGAAACTATTAAATCCAACGACGAACATATTATCGCATTGGCACAAGTAACCGGAGTAAACATACTGGTTTCAGACGATAAGGCTCTACATCAAGACTTCACAAAATTAGTTAAAGGCGGCAGAGTATATCAAAAGGCCACCCACAAGCACTTACTCCATCGTGACATGTGTCCTTAATCTGAGATCTTCTTTTCCTTCTGATCAATACCGACACGGGTATAAGCATCAGACATGTCATTACTCCGAGAATATCATAAGCAACACTGCTCTGATCTGATACGGCACATCCTCCTCCACCTCCGCCTGGATCACTACCTGTCGGTGGCGGAGCCGCTGCACTGAACCTGAAGGTCAACTCTTTCATGTCTCCATTCCTGTCCGTTACCGTGTACGTGTAGGTCCTCTCAGACGACGCACTCGCGGGCGTCCCGCTTATTACCCCGGTGTTTCTGTCCAATCTCAACCCAGGAGGTAAGGGAGGCGTTATACTGTATACTAACGGTGCATTCCCTCCCGTTGCTACCGGCAACCTTATTGATCTCCCCATGTACACCTGATCTTCTATCGTCGTCACGCTGAAGTCCGGTTCGCTGTCTTCTTCCACTGTTATGCTGAACTCCAGTTTATCTGTATCATTATCTGCGTCCGTTACTGTATACGTGTAATCAGTCTCAGACGTTGCAGTAGTCGGTGTTCCGCTTATAACTTGTGTAGCAGGGGTAAAATCCAATCCGGCAGGTAAGGCAGGAGTTAAACTGTAAGTTAATGGTGCATTCCCTGACGTTGCTTCAGGAAGTGTTTCCATTACTGCTGTAATGCCGTTAATGTACACCTTATTATCTATACTCTCACTGCCGAAGGTCGGCATTGTGTTCGGTTCTGTTCTTACCGTGATATTGAACTCTATTTCATCCGTATCTCCATCTAGATCAGCAACCGTATACGTGTAATCAGTCTCAGACGTTGCAGTGGTCGGTGTTCCTGTTATCTCTCTGGTAGCAGGGGTAAATATCAGTCCATCCGGCAGTTTAGGAACTAAACTGTAAGTTAAAGTCCCATTCCCTCCCGTTGCAGCAGGCAGTGTTACTGGAAGGTTTGCCGTTGTCCCTTGAATATATATCTGATCAGGAATTGACTGACCTCCAAAGCTCGGCTCTGTATCAGCTTCTATAGTAATAGAGAAGGTGCGAGTATCCGTGTCTCCGTCATCATCAGTTACCTTGTAGGTATAAGTAGCAGTTACAGGTAATTGTCCACGAACGTTTAGCGTTCCACTTATCTCTCTGGTGCTTGCGGTAAAGTCCAATCCAGCAGGTAAACCTTCTTCACCGCTACCAGTTCGTTCTATACTGTAAGTTAAAGTTCCATTCCCTCCAGTTGCCTGAGGCAGAGTTAACGTTACTGCGCTGCCATTAACCCACGTCTGATCCTCTACCGTCTCACTGCCGAAGGTTGGCACGGGGTTAGCAGTTATCGTTATATGGAATTGACGGGTGCGGGAAAAACCCTGGGGACTTGAATCTGTTGCCACATATACAACACTGGTCACACCCACAGTAGTTGGTACCCCACTTAACACTCTGGTGTCACGATCAAATTCCAATCCATTAGGTAGAGGGTAAGTAAAAGCAAATCTATAATTATATGGAGCGGTCCCTCCCGTTGCTTCAGGCATCACTTCACTTACTAGTCTACCTTGTTCGTAGACCTTGTCACTAATAAGTGGCAAGGTTATTATTTTAGTAGTTATCTCCTTGCCACGGTCTGATAAAAAAACATGCCCGTAGACCCTGATGCTCCATGAGTGTAAGGTCCCGGTATTTTCTGAATTTTCTGCTTCTCCATCTCCGGAAGCAGTATCGGATATTTTAAGGGTCCATTCTCCGGAAGGGTCTTCTCCGAGGTGTTTAGCCGACCCGAAACGATGTGTTCTTCTCAGGTAACTGATCTCAGCGCCTTCTTCCTCCCCTGAAAACTCCCTTACAAGTTCCGATACTGTCCCGGAAGGAGAGGTTATCTGTATATTGAGGTCCTGTAAGCGGTCATGAGAAAAAACAAGTTCTACCTCAACGAATTCCGTAAATATTTCCTCCAGGTCCGGTATCACAAGTCCGGAGGTAAGTACCCCGTCCGCTTCTCCATCTCCATTTTCTTCTCCATCAGGGATCGTCAGTTCATTATCTGAAGAAGCTGTAACGGTCCTCATCTCTCCAACGCCTTTCCAGTTTCTGGCAAGTTCTGCGGCTGCTTCCGCGTCTACCACGCCAAAACCATACCTGGGACTATATTTATATCTTTCCACGTCAGAACCGTATTTAACAGCTCCGGTCTCCCAGCTCATGTCAAAAAAATCGTTCTGCCGTGCTGAACCCGCAAGTATAAGCTTTATATCCCTCCAGCTCAGCTGCCCGTTTATCTCTCTCAGCAGTGCTGCCACTCCTGCAACCTGTGAAGCTGACAGGAACGTTCCGGAAGTTACGGTGTAGCCACCACCGTTATCCGTGGTCACGATATCAGAACCAGGTGCACATACCCATAGATTTACTCCCTCTTCTGAAAAAATACTCTTTTTTCCAAAACCGTCAGTTGAACAAACGGCCGTTACTCCGTAATAGCTGGAATATTCATTAAAATTAGCCTGATCTCCGCTCTCATGCCCGTCCCCTGCTCCCCGGACGTAAAACACTCCTTTACCATAAAACCCTTTACTTATTCCAAGTTCCAATCCTTCTTCCCAGGAAGATGAAGCCTCCTGAAAAAAAGCTCCGTCCTCAGATCCCCGGCCGTTAACCGATACTGCCGTTATTTCCTTATTACGGACCACCGCGTCCGCTTCCCTGAGATCACCAGTTAACCCGTAACTGTATATACTCGCACCAGGTGCTGTTCCTCTTACTCCCAGTCCGTTATATCCAGTTGCTGCTATTACACCTGCCGCTCGTGTTCCACTAAAGGATGAACCGTATGAAAGATCATCTCTTTCTGAATTATCTTTTTCTGAACTGTTCTCTTCAGAATTATTTCTTTCAGAAAGATCATAGTTCGGTCCGGAACGGACCTTAGCAGAAAGGTCCTCATGTGAAAGGTCGATACCGTCACTTACTATTGCTATGTTAATTCCGGTACCGTATACGTCTTCGTTCCACACTCCCTCTACGTTTATATCTTCTCCTGATGTTATTCTCTTTCCTGAATAAATAAGCTGCCCCGTGTTCTTCAGATGCCACTGACATCCGTATAACGGATCTTCCGTGTCTGCACTGATATCTCTGCATTCAGATAATGTTTCTTCTAAGCTGCTCTGCCCTTTTGCAGCTATAGTAATGATGCACAGAAAAAATAAGAATAAAGAAAGGATTAACTTAGATGGGGGGGGGGATTATCTTAAACATTGTTCTTAAAAAACACTTATACCAGGCTGAAAGGTCAGGTATACACGGGGGGGGGTAATGGAACTACGTGTTTTTATGTTTGAACTTTTCATGAAATTTTTCATAACACTGATATTTTACTTCGTATTATGAACGAATGTCAAGTGTAATTTCTTTTTCTTTCCTTTCCTGCAATGACAATGATATTCGGGATGGAGGAATTATTCTCTAATAAAACCGTGTGTCGATCAGGAAACTGCAGAAATAACGTTGTCATTATCATCAAAAGTCTTGAGAATACCGTAAGTAGTACTCCTCTCCACCGGAACTCTTCCGATCTCACGAGTGAGCTTTCTAAATTCCTCCGGTGGAAAATACTGACCGTAGCTTGCACCGGCAAATCTTGATATCTGCTCCTCCATTAGCGTGCCTCCAAAGTCGTTAGCTCCCGCTGTCAGGGAAAACTGAGCAAATTCCGGACCCTGCTTGACCCAGGAGACTTGAATATTATTTATCCAGCCCCTGAGCATAAGTCTGGAAACCGCGTACATCTTGAGCTGATCTACATCCGTAGGCCCCTTCTGGACCTTACCCTTTGAATGGGTATAAAGTCTCGTGTTCCAGGGTATGAACCTAAGCGGTACAAACTCTGTAAATCCACCTGTTTCCTTCTGGATGTCCCTGAGTATACCAAGATGTACAGCCCAGTGATGAGGTTCGTCAAGATGACCGTACATTATAGTGGAAGTAGTTCTTACCCCTGCCATGTGTGCCTTTTTCACCACCCTTATCCAGACGTGGGTCGGGATCTTCCGCGGTGCTATCAGTTTTCTTACGTCTTCAACCAAGACTTCTGCTGCCGTGCCGGGAAAAGTATTGTGACCAACGTCTTTGAGCATCTCAATGAAATCCTCTTCCGGAACGTTAAGGGTATCCGCTCCATACCATACCTCGTAGGGTGAGAAGGAATGAGTATGCATCTCCGGTACGGCTTTCTTTACGGTTCTGATCAGATCAACGTAGTAGTTACCATCGATCTCGGGATGCATTCCCCCCTGCATGCAGACCTCTGTTGCTCCGATCTCCCAGGCCTCCCTGGTCCTTTCAGCAACTTCGTCCATGGAGAGAAAGTACGCTCTTTCGTCCCCCTCCGGTGCCATAAAGTTACAAAAACCACAGTAAACGTTGCAGATATTAGTAAAGTTGATATTTCTGTTCACAACGTAAGTAACCACGTCCCCGACGTCGTCCTTCCTTATACGGTCAGCGGCAAGTGCCAGAGTGGAGATCTCCCTCGGATCATCGATATAGAACAGGTGCTCTCCTTCCTTGACGGTTATTTCACCGCCACACAGGGCCTTATCAATTATGGCGCCCGTCATACCGTTGACTTTCGATAAGGCACTATCAAGCCCGGCAGCACGGTTTTCTTCCATAACAGGCATTAGATCCTTTATATCTTCCATTGACTAGGTCTCCTTGTGGATAAATCCTGATCCGTCGGTCTCACCTCTGATCCTCTGAAGTACATCGGGGTCAATAAATTCTTCACTTATGAACTCAGGATAAACGGGCAGTCTCTCCCTCAGCTCAAATCCCATTGCCTCGACCTCTTCCGTCATCTCATCGACCTGAGGCCACAGACACTCGGGATTTACATAATCGATCGTAAGAGGTGAAACGCCCCCAAGGTCGTTTATTCCTGCAAGCAGATAAAGGGCATAGCTCTCTCCGTTCAGATTAGGAGGTATCTGGACGTTCATATCCTTTCCGAAGATCAGCCGCGATATTGCCACCGTCTTCAACATATCGTTAAAAGAAGGAGGAGGGAACTTTTCCATTCTTATTCCGCTCTTGGGACTGAAATTCTGAACGATGATCTCCTGAATATGCCCATACTCATCGTTAAGCTGCTTCAGAGCGAAGAGCGAATCCACTCTTTCTTCCCAAGTCTCCCCTATTCCGACAAGTATTCCAGACGTCCAGGGAATTCTCAACTCACCCGCGTGTCTCATCGTCTGCATTCTCAGTTTCGGTACCTTATCGGCACATCCATGATGTGCCTGTCCTTTCTTCAGTAATCGTTCGCTGATATTTTCAAGCATAAGCCCCATACTCGGATTGGACCGCCTTAATGCCGACAGTTCCTGCGGGTCTGACAGTCCGAGATTGGAGTGAGGATAAATATTTCTTTCCAGACTTGCATTACAGACGTCTATTAAATACTCCGCAGTGGTCCGGTAGCCGATGCCGTTCAGTGCCTTTCTGTATTCTTCGTACTTAAGCTCAGGTTTATCACCCAGAACGAACAGCAGTTCCTTACACCCAAGAGCGGCTCCCTTGTCGGCCATTGCAAGGACCTCTTCCATGGTAACGAACAGTTCAGCTTCACCAGGTTCTATCCTGAACGTGCAGTATCCGCAGCGGTCCCTGCAGACCCGCGTCAGAGGGACGAATATATTCTTTGTGTAGGAAAGTTCGTTCCCTTTTCCCTCATCCCTTACCTCGGATGCCGCGTATAAAAGATACGGAACGTCCTTTGGTTCAAGTTCGGTCAGATAAAGGGACTCGTCCCTGTTTATCGTTCTGCCACCGAGAACCCTTTCCAGGATCGCGGACAGTTTTGACGGTGGGTTGAAAACAGCACTTTTACCCATCTCCAAGGCACTGAAGAACCTGTGGGTCCTTGAACCGTCGAAAGCATTGATCCATTCGTTAAAATTACCCTGCATTGTAAATACCAAGCACCTTATCCGTAACTTATCACAGCCAGACCGTAAGAATACAGAACCTGACTTTTTCAAACTATCTTGTCATATTTCAACGCTGGTTGTCAAGTCAGAGTGATATAATATAGAAGGGAACTATATACTTAAGTATCCAAACTACTTAAAAAAAGCAAGGGAATAAGATAAAATTACAAATATGAAAGAAGGTAAGACAATAAGAACGGTAAGGCAGAGGTTGAGATCAAACAACAGGGAGAAGTTTCATAAACTTTCCTCTACTGCTGGCTGTTGCAGGTTTGTATGGAATCACTTTACAGGGATTTTAAGGGATAACGATTTTAATGATGGTTATAGTCATGAGAGTTTAGGGAATTTTTTAAGAGAGTTTAAGAAAGAAGAAAAGAACTACTTTCTGAAAGAAGCATCTGCTTACATACTTCAGCATTATTTACTGGACCTTACAAATGCCTGTAAGAGATACAGGAATGGAAAATCGGGACAACCTAAATTCAAGAGTAAATTAAAAACTACTCCTTCGTTTCCGGTAAATTATCAGTCAGCTAAACTGTCAGACAATAACTGGGTCCGTATTTTAAAGGTTGGATGGTTCAGGTTGGATGGTTCAGGTTGGCAGGTAAGAATCCTTATCCTGATGGAAAGTTCCTTTCTGGCAGGATCAAGAAGGAATGCGGTAAGTGGTATGCGTACCTTAACTATGAGATAGATGAAACTAAAGAGGAAAAGAAAGAAGTAAGAGTTGTAGCAATGGACAGGAATTCAAGACAGGTTACGCTGTCTGACGGACAGGTTTTTAAGTTATCTGATGATGAACTTACAGAAGCAAAGATACGCAGATACCAAAAGAAACTTGCACGTCAGGAAGAGGGAAGTAACAGGTGGAGAATTACTAAGGAAAGGTTGCAGAAACTTCACAGGAAGCTGGCAAACAGACAGAAGGACTGGAGACATCAGGTTACAAGAAAGATCTCCGATCTTTATGATGTTCCTATACTTGAGAGACTTAATACACAAGGGATGACAGCCAGAAAGAAATGGAAGAACTTTCGCAAGATGAACAGGAACATTCGTGCTACTGGCTGGTTTGATATGAAAAGGATGCTGGATTATAAATGTAATGCTACTGAAGAAGTTCCAGCTCCATATACCAGTCAAACCTGTTCTGAATGCGGACACAGATCTCCTGACAACAGAATATCGCAATCCAGATTTAAGTGTATATCTTGCGGTTATGAAGTTAATGCTGACTTAAATGCTGCATTTAACCAGTTGGAAACTGGAATAAAACAAATTATAGCCTCAGGGAAAGGGGTGATTGGACGGGGAGACTGCAGAGGGGTTGGGGACAGGAACTGGTCTATGACTCGTCAAAGAGAACTTTTAGTATCCACTGGATACTTAAGTATATAGTTCCCATATAGAATTGTACAGTATTCTTGAATTTTTTGCTTTAAGGATTTAATAAATTATGAAAGTCAGGTTAAATAAATACTTATCGCAATGCGGGATAGCTTCCCGAAGAAAAGCCGATCAGCTTATAATCAGTGGAAAGATCAGGGTTAATGACGACATCGTAAAAAAACCGGGCAGGTCCATAGATCCGGGCATGGACCTGATACTGGTTAACAACAGGAAAGCAAGGCAGGAGAAGAAAAGATATATTATACTGAATAAACCGAGACTGTATCTCACGACGCTGATAAATAACGAGGACGGCAAACCGACGGTAGCCGACCTGATCAGGGATATACGGGAAAGAGTATATCCGGCAGGCAGACTGGACTATGATTCTGAAGGTCTTGTCTTTCTGACCAACGACGGGGAACTTGCAAACAGAATACATCATCCAAGGTACGGCGTTAAAAAGACATACCAGGTGATCATCAGGGAATTAATACAGGATACAACAATAAAAAAAGTCGAGGATGGAGCGTTCATGGACGCAAGGTTCATAAAACCCGATTCCCTGAAGGTCAGACGCCTAAGGAACGGAAAACTCCTGCTTACAATAACGTTCCACGAAGGAAGAAAGCACCTGGTGAAAAACTATTTACGTTACTTCGGACTGAAAGTTGAAAGGTTAAAAAGAGTGCAGGTCGGAAACCTGAAGCTCGGCGGTCTTGCACGTGGAAGCTGGAGAGATCTGACCCATCATGAACTTGAACTGCTGAAGAGTAAAACGGGTATTGCCGGTTCTGACGGCAAAATTAACTAACGTTTAAAGGGAAAAATTGTTCATAACTTTTGAAGGCATTGAAGGAAGCGGCAAATCAACGCAGGCCAGACTGATCAAGGAATACCTGGAGAAAAAAGGCCGCATGGTCTCGCTGACGCGAGAACCAGGATGGGGCGCGGTGGGCAGTCTGATCAGACATCTGATAGTTGAACCAGATGACGGACTTACACGCTCACCCGGTGAACTTAAACAGTTCAACGGTATAGCTTCACTGAACAAGGAGGACGTTCTGGTAAATCCATACACGGAGCTTTACCTTTTCTGTGCCGACAGGGTTCAGCACGTGCAGAACTTCATAAAGCCAAAACTGGACAATAAGGAAGATATAATCTGCGACAGATATTTTGACTCCACGATAGCGTATCAGGGGTACGGCAGAAAACTGGACCTTGACACGATAAGGAAACTCGCGTCAGATTCGACCCTGGACGTTAAACCGGACGTGACCTTCCTTATGGACCTGCCCGTAAAAGAAGGGCTCAGGCGATTACAGGTAAGGGAAGGTGAAACGAACCGGCTCGATGATGAATCGGCCGAGTTCCATGAATCTATCCGGCAGGGATATATATCAGAAGCCCGCTCAGATACTGAAAGGATTAAAGTCCTAGATGCCTCGCTTGACAGGGAAATCCTTCATAAACAGATAAGGGACGTGATCGATAAAGTTGTGCAGACGTCGGCAGTTGAAAATCCGTCCTTTTGATATAACAGGCCATGTACTTTGAAAAATTGCTGGGTAACGAACCTCAGAAGAAATTTTTACTGAACGCCGTGAGAAAGAACAGGATCGGTCATGCCTACATCTTTTCAGGTATTGACCGTATCGGTAAAAAGCTGTTCGCTCTGGAGTTCTCAAAGCTGGTGAACTGCATAAGTAAGGACGCCCGTTCATCCTCATCTCAGGACCCAGGCGATAAAGAGGTCTGCTGCAAGTGTCAATCGTGTCTTAAGATCGACACGAACGTTCATCCCGATGTAACGCTGTTATCATATGAGAACGAGAAAGAAATCAAGGTGGGAAGTATAAAGGAGGACATTGAGAAAAAGATCTACTTTCATCCATTTGAATCCCGTTACAAGGTCTTTATTGTCGATAACGCGGAAAGAATGAACCGCAGCGCTCAGAACGCATTTTTAAAAACACTGGAGGAACCTCCTGAATTCTGCATTATTATCCTTATAACAAGCTCTTTAAACTTTATCGTGCCAACGATAAGATCAAGATGTCAGTTAATAAACTTCCACCCACTGCCTTACGACACGGTCGTAAACAAGCTCAGGGAGATGGCAGTTCTTGACGAGCAGTACATCAAGATCGCATCAAAGATAGCCGGCGGGAGCATCGGAAAGGCGGTAAGTACTGACAAAGACTACCTGGACTTCAGAAAAGAGATAATAAAACGTCTCATGGAGATAAATTACCGCAGGCCATCAAAGATCTCCAGGCTGTGCGAATATATGAAGGTAGGTGCAAAAGACGCTGATACCACTAAACACAGGGACCTGTTCGATATAATATCCTTATGGCTCAGGGACCTTCTGCTCGTAAAGCTGAACTACGACAGGGAGCAGATAGTCAACTCGGACCTTTATCCCGAACTTTCGGAATACGTTAAAGGCAGATCTGTCGAAGACCTGCTGACAAAGACAAGCCAGCTTGAAGACAGCTGGTACGGACTTTACCGCCTCAATGCCAATAAAATCATCGCTTACGAGGACCTGCTGCTGAAGTTGTCCAGATGACCACTGACCAGACATACGTATGCCCCATGCATCCCGAGATCACGTCCGACAGGGAGGATAAATGCAGCGTATGCGGGATGGCACTGGTAAGGGAAGGAGAACGGTATAAAAGCGGACATCACTTTACGGGCGGCACAGGTCCTGACGCCGGATGGCAAAGCTATATACCGCTGCTCGTTATTCTTGTCCTTCTGGTCATAGCTGCCGCCGTTACGGGCACCGGGGACAGCTTTGAAGGAACTCACTATAAAGCGTTCCTGTTGCGTTTCATGACGGGATTTTTTCTTGTCTTCGGAGGTTTTAAGCTGTTAGAGCTGAAAGGTTTTGCTGACGGGTATTCAGACTATGACCTGCTTGCCGCGCGGTGGCACGGATATGGCTACATATACCCTTTTATTGAAACGGCTTTCGGGTTCATCATGCTTGCCGGTTTTCATCCCGACTGGCTGCTGTGGACAGAGTTTGCCCTTATGACCTTCAGTGGTATCGGCGTTGCTGTAAAGGTCTTAAAAAAAGAACCGTTCACGTGTGTATGCCTTGGCACGTTCCTTAAAGTGCCTCTGACCTACGTAACGCTTATAGAGGACTTCGGCATGGCGGCAACTGCGCTGATCGTTATTATATGAAGGTCCGTCCCGCCGCTTGCTCGACGGGTCGTTGTAATTTTGTGTGTTTTGGGTAGTTTTCTGGTCCAGTATCACTACGGCTGTAAACGACATGAAAGATACCTTCTACGTAACAACCCCTATATACTACGTTAACGACGTTCCTCACATCGGTCACGCTTATACCACCATTGCAGCCGACGTAGTTGCAAGGTTCAGGCGTCTTCAGGGAAAAGAGGTGTTCTTTTTGACCGGAACTGACGAGCACGGACAGAAGATCGAAAGCGCGGCAGCATCAAACGGTGAAGAGCCGATCGAACTTGCCAACAGGGTCGTAAAGCGTTTTCAGAACTTATGGAACATTCTGGACATTACAAATTCAGATTTTATAAGAACCACGGAGAAAAGACACAGAAAGGCCGTACACGAACTTTTTAAAAAGATACAGGAACAGGGAGATATATATCTGGGGAAATACGAAGGATGGTACAACGTAAGCGAAGAGGCCTTTATCACGCAGACCCAGCTTGACGAGATAAACAAACTGCCTCCGGAGAAAAGACCCAGGATAGATAAGATCAAAGAGGACAGTTATTTCTTCAGACTTTCAAAGTATCAGGAACCACTGCTGGAACTGTACAGGTCAAACCCTGATTTTATCAGACCTGTCAGCAGGAGGAACGAAGTGATCAGTTTCGTGGAGGGTGGTTTAAAGGACCTCAGTATAAGCCGCACGACCTTCTCCTGGGGAATACCCGTTCCTGAAAAAAAAGAGCACGTGCTTTACGTGTGGTTTGACGCCCTGACGAATTATCTGACCGCGTGTGGCTACTCGGCGGACCAGAACAGATTTAAATCCTTATGGCCGGCTGACCTGCACATCGTAGGAAAGGATATACTGAGATTTCACGCCGTGTACTGGCCGGCTTTTTTAATGTCCGCGGGTCTGCCGGTTCCAGGGTCCATTTTTGCACACGGATGGTGGACGGTCGAAGGAGAAAAAATGTCCAAATCCCTGGGGAACGTGGTGGACCCCTATAAGGTAGTGGATGAGTTCGGCGTGGATATATTCAGGTATTTTCTTTTAAGAGAGATCCCTTTTGGAGAAGATGGAGATTACTCAAAGGCCTCACTGATAGGCAGAATAAACGGCGACCTGGCCAATGGTCTTGGCAATCTGGTGAGCAGAACGTTCGGAATGATCGAGAAGTATTTTGACGGAAAGGTACCGGAGGGCCGTAAGCTGACGGGCCAGGATAAAAAAACAGCGGAACTGGCGACCGAAACGGCAAAAAAAGTAGAAACCGATATGAACAACGTTGAATACAGCAAAGCACTTACAGCGGTTTGGGAGTTTATCGCGGAACTCAACAGGTACGTTGATGAGGCAAAACCCTGGGTGCTCGTAAAGGAAGCGGAACGAAAAGAGGACGTGGCAACAACGCTCTGGGTAATGGCAGAAAGCATCAGGATCATCAACGTCCTGATCATGCCTTTCATGCCTGAAACTTCAAAAGAGATCTGGAATAAATTCAATTTTGACGAAAACCTTACGGGCTTGATAAATTACAACGATGCCAAGAAGTGGGGACTTCTGGAAGACTGGCTGGAACCCGGCACGTCCGTAAGTAAAGGCAGGAACATATTTGACAGGATCGTATCTCCTGAACCTTCTGATATATAATTTGCTGCCGAGAAAGGATCATGACAAAAAAAGAAAGTAAAACCGTCAGAAAGAAGCTTTCAGAAGCATATAAGAAAGTAAGGGAACTTTCCCGTGAACTGGCTTCACCGCTTTCAACTGAAGACTACGTTGTCCAGTCCATGCCGGACGTCAGTCCTACCAAATGGCACCTCGCTCATACAAGCTGGTTCTTTGAGGAATTCGTTCTGTCAAAGATATATCCGCGGTACAGACCGTTTCATCCGCAGTACAGTTTTCTGTTCAACTCGTACTACGTTCAAGCCGGACAAAGGCACTGCCGACCGAAAAGAGGGCTGATCTCAAGACCCACGGTCGAAGAGGTCTACAGCTACAGATCGTACGTTGATGACTCAATGAGGTCTCTTTTCAAAAATATAAAAAGTGAAAAATTCTCGGAGACAGCACCTGTGATCCATATAGGTATAAATCATGAGCAGCAGCACCAGGAACTGATCCTCACCGACATTAAGCACGTGTTCTCACAAAATCCACTTCGTCCGGTTTACAGAAGGTCCAGGAAAAAACCCAGAAACAAAACCGGGAACAAAGCTGATATCGAGCAGTTCTGGACGGACTTTGACGGCGGAGTTCACGAGATCGGCAACGACGGACGGGATTTTGGCTATGACAACGAATTCCCAAGACATAAGACTTACATCGAACCCTTTTCCCTGTCCTCCAGACTGGTCACCAACGCCGAGTATATGGAGTTCATGGACGACGGGGCGTACCTAAAGCCTGAGCTGTGGCTCTCGGATGGATGGAACGCCGTTCAGACGAACGGATGGAGTGCACCTCTTTACTGGGAAAAAGCAGATGGAAAATGGTACAGTTTTACGCTTCATGGATTTACCGAGGTCAACCCGGCTGAACCAGTGTGCCATGTAAGCTTTTACGAAGCCGAGGCTTATTCAAGATGGGCAGGAGCAAGACTTCCCAGCGAGTTTGAATGGGAAGTGGCCTCAGAAGGTGTGAAAATAAAAGGGAATTTCGTGGACGATAAGAACTTCCATCCCGTACCACTGATAAGCAGCAACGGAAAACCGGGACAGATGTACGGCGACTTATGGGAGTGGACAAGAAGTCCGTACTCTCCATACCCCGGTTACAGAACTCCCCCTGGGGCACTGGGAGAATACAACGGTAAATTCATGTGTAATCAGATGGTTCTCAGAGGTGGTTCCTGTGCCACGTCAAGGTCTCACGTAAGAAGCTGTTACAGGAACTTCTTTCCTCCGGATTCCCGATGGCAGTTTACGGGAATAAGGTTAGCTAAAGATGCAGTATAGTCCTTCAGGAAGATCAGACCACTTAAGTATGAACCCCGATACCCAGCAAACGCAGAACAGATATAAAGATGAAATATCCAGGGAAGTACTGAACTCCCTGACAAAAGAGCAGAAGGAACTTCCGTGCAAACTGTTCTATAACGACCAGGGTTCTAAGCTGTTCGAAGAAATATCAAGGTCAGAAGAGTACTACTTGACCAGAACCGAAACTTCCATCCTTAACGACAACGTGGAGAAGATCGTTCAGTGCATTGGTGAAAACGCCGTTATACTTGAACCGGGAAGCGGAAGCAGCAAAAAGGTCCGTATCATACTCGAAAATCTTAAAAGACCGGCAGGGTATATCCCGGTTGATATTTCAAGCTGTCTGCTGATCGAAACAGCAAAAAAGCTGTCCAGCAGGTTCAACGGTCTGAAGGTCGTTCCGATAGCTGCCGATTACACAAAGCCATTTTCAATTCCCGAGACCGGTCTGAACTGCGATAATATGATCTGTTATTATCCGGGAGCGACGGTCGGAAACTTCCTTCCGGAAAAATGCGTGGAGTTTTTAAAGAACATCGCTTCTCTCTGCGGCAGAAAAAGCGGCCTGCTGATCGGGATCGATCTGAAGAAGGACAAGGCAACGATCGAAAGAGCCTACAACGATAAAAAAGGACTGACCGCCGAGTTCAACCTGAATATACTGAACAATCTGAACGACGTTCTCAACACGGATTTCGATCTGAACAAGTGGCGGCACAAAGCTTTTTACAACGAGGACAAGGGACGTATAGAAATGCACTTAAGAAGTACTGAAGACCAGACCGTAAGGGTAAACGGAACGGCGATCAGATTTGAAAAGGGCGAAACCATTCACACCGAGAACTCTTATAAGTTCTCAATAAAGGAATTTGAAAAGCTGATAGAAGATCTTTACGTTTTAAAGAATTACTGGACGGACGGGATGAAGAGATTTGCCGTCTGCTTCTTTGAAGCAAAATAAAAAGCGGACCCTGAATGGGCTGAATATCCCTGCAGGTCGGTCCGCAGTCGTTACGACCAGTTTAAATAAAATCCTGAAAATTTTGACATTTGATATTTTGTGTTACAATTCCCCGCTTTAAACGATGACGCTAATTAATAACTCCCCTGAAGCAGACAGAAAAATAGATCAGGTTTCAAAAAGGTACTACGGCACGATCACCTCTACACTGGCCAGACGCCTTGGTATTGAAAACCTGATGGTAATAGATGACCTTGTTGCAAGGTCCTTCAGGCAGGCAAAGTCCAGCTGGTCCCATAAAACCGCTCTATATGATGCAAAAGATATGGTCTGGCGGTTTATCACTGATAACTCCAGCGACCTTTTCTGTACCAAAGTCAAATATCGCAGTTCTGCCGGAATTATAAAAAGCGGGCATTTATCAAAGCTGAACTACCCTGACAGCGACGAAGCGGTCTCGAACAACGTAGCAATGATGTTTTTCTGCTGTCATGAAAGCACAGATTCAGATACCAGGATGGCACTGATACTGAAAATACTCGGAGGGTATACTTTATCCGATATAGCAAGAGCACTTTCAAAGAACGAAACCAGCGTCCTTAACGATATCAACAAGGCTAAAACGCATATAATATCCAGTAATGCTCCATTCAGCATACCCGGGAAATACACGATAGATGAAGGGCTGAACAGAATATTAGGATCGCTTTTCTCGATCTTCGAACTGGGTTTCAATCACCCTAAGGACAGATCAAAGATACTCCCCCAGCTTTGTTATACTGCAGTTAATCTCTTACAGTTCCTTACATCACACCCCAAAACGAACCGTCCAAAATCCCGGGCACTGCTTGCATACATGTTACTGTGTGCCTCAAGGATAGGTGCAATGAAAGACAGGTACGGAAATATCCTGAGCCTGAAAGAGCAGGACAGATCGTTATGGAACCCGGAAATGATCAGAAAAGGGATAAAGCACCTTTACTCATCGGCAGACGGAAAAGAGGTATCTATCTACCATCTGAAAGCCGGAGTAGCCGCCGTACATTCAACCTGTTCCGACTATAAACTGACCGACTGGAAACAGATAATTTCATTATACGACAGATATCTTGAGATCAACCACAGCACCCCGATCGAACTGGAGAGAGCTATTGCGGTATCAAAACTCCGCGGACCCGAAGAGGGGTTGAGATCGATCAATAATATTTGTAACGTGGATGAGATCGAACAGAGTGCCTTGCTTTCACTGACCCTTGGCGACCTTAATCTGCAACTGCACAAATACAAAAAGGCAGAAAACCACTTCAGGAAAGCGGCAGATATATCAGAAAACAGCTTTGAGCAAGCCTACATACACAGCAAGATCCACGTCTGTGAGCAGAGAATAAAAATGGCAAGACGGTATGAACGTGGAAAAATGTTCTGATCTTTCCTGCAGACCGTAAGACCGAGAGGGTCTTTACGTAGATCATATACTCACTGGTAATTTCCCTTCGGCACTGAGCTTTCCCAGTAAACTTTCAGCAGTTGCGACCTGGCACTCCGGCATGAAACTGAAAGAGCAAAGAACGGTGTCGAACTTGTCCAGATGTTCTATCACGTATGGAGATCCGAACGAAACAGCAATGTTCCTGCTTCCGGCACTGGACATTTCGTTCAGAAACAGCTTAAAACCCGAACTTATACGAGAATAGTTCGACCACCCTGCCACTGAGGTAAGTATCAGATTTATAACGTTGAACGAAGAACTGTAAACGGACGAAAATCCACGTTCAGAAATACGGTTAACCGAGTTAACCTCAATTCCATTTCTTTCCAGACGGTCCGTAAAAGGGGTTATGACCTCCACTTCCTTGCTGCCCGTGGCGTCCAGCAGGTTAATATCCACTTTTTCAGAACTGATCCCACCACCCCTTATCACGCAGACGGATCTGTCAGATATTTCTTTTATAAGTTCATCCGTAAGCTGCCGGTCTGGTTTCTTCACACGCTCAACATCGTTATGGTCCAAGTCCCTTTTTATCTCCAATACAGACTTAAAAGACCTTTTAACCTCATACATCAGGGCTTTGTTGGTTTTAATTTCCGACCTTATACCTTCTGTCAATTCGCGTGGTCTTTCAGGGTCAAGAATAACGTTACATCCCGCCTGCAAAGACCTGACGGCGACTTCAAGTTCAGAACCGAGGTCTTTTAATGGGTCCATTCTGAACGAATCCGATATGACGACCTTTTTAAAACCCATTTTCGTTCTCAGGATATCCTGAATTAAAACCCTGGAAGTTATTGCGGGACCTTGAGAGTTTTTCACTTCAGGCGTTGCAATGTGTCCAACCATTATAAGATCAACGCCAGACCCTATTGCCTTTATAAAAGGTATAAACTCAAGCTCTCTGAGTTCTTTCAGACTTCTGTTTAATTCAGGCAGGATAACGTGAGAATCAAGATCAGTGGACCCATGACCTGGAAAATGCTTGCCACAGGAAAGCACTCTGCTTTCTCTGATCTTACGTATGAACGTTCCGGCCAGTTCAGCCACTGTTTCAGGATCATCACCAAATGACCTTATATTAACGATCGGGTTGTCAGGATTTGTATTTATGTCAAGCACGGGAGCAAAAATAAGGTTCATTCCGCAGTACTTCATCTCTTCCGCGGTAATCTCCGCCTGTTTACCGATCAGTTCATCACTGCCGGCGGCCCCCTGTGCCATTAAGAACGGAAATACAGTGCCTCCTTTTACGATCTGACCCAGTCCCCTCTCCGCGTCGCACCCAAAAAGCAGCAGGCGATCAGAAGATGCCTGAAGCCGGTCTGTATGACGCCTGACCTTCTCCAGTTCCCCATTGAATATAATAAATCCCCCTACTTTATATTTTTCGACCAGTTCTATGGAATCTTGTATGCTCCCACTGTCGTTAAAATCAATCCTGGGCATTACGACCTGCCCGGCAAGCTGTTCGGCTTCGATCATGCTTTGACTTGAATTACTCAAGATCCTCCACCTTTAACGTTTTTTCCAATTGATATCTTGCCAAGCGGTGAACTGCAAGTCGCCCCGGTAACGCAGGGAAGGTTTGAATGATTGGCAAAGATGGTCTCGTTCGCCAGCACGGCAAACGACAATGCCTCCTTTGAATCAAAGGGGATACCGTATTTATCTGATAAACAAACCGTGACCGGGCTTAACTTACAGAGGAGTTTCTCAGCTATAACGGGATTGACCGCTCCACCACCACTTAAAATAACTTCGTCTATTTTCCATTTGGCAGGAACGTAGTTCTCATAAGCGTTGTATATGGTATCAACTGTGAACTGAACAAGGGTAGCAAGCAGATCAGGAACTCTGATGTAACCGCTTTTAACCAGATCGTACAGCTGTTCCGCCTTATCCCCTCCAAATACCTCTCTCCCTGCAGTTTTAGGAAGAGGTCTTTTAAAATATTCATTGCTCATAAGCTTCTGCAGAAGTTCATGGTTCACCGTACCCGTTTTAGCCAGCCCGCCGTCTTTGTCGTAGCTCTTCTCACCACCGGAATGTATTTTTATAACTCCGTCAAGCAAAAGGTTCCCGGGACCTGAATCAAAAGCTATCACGTCATTTATATCCGGGGTAACTACCGTGCAGCTCGCTATACCCCCTATATTCTGCAATATCCTGACCTTTTCCGGCTGCCTGAAAAGAATATAATCAACGTATGGAACAAGCGGAGACCCTTCTCCCTTTGCAGATATATCCCTCGGTCTGAAATCCGACACCGTAGTTATTCCTGTCCTTTCCGCTATCACGTCGGGCTCCCCGATCTGAAGCGTGGAAGAAATCCTGGACCCGCTTGAGGGCGGATTATGAAAAACGGTCTGTCCATGAGTACCTATCAGATCGGCTTCCTCGGGTTTTAATCCTGCTTTTTCCATTACGGAAAAACACGCATCAGCAAAAACCTCTCCCACTGCAAAGTTCAGGTCGGACAGTTCCGCAACGGACGCGTCCAGCACGTTATCCAGCTTATTCCTCAAAAAACTCTCGTAGGGACAGGTCTGAAAATCCATAAGTTCAGCTCTGGTATCAATACCATTACCATTAACGCGTACCAGAGCGGCATCAACCCCATCCATTGACGTTCCGGACATAAGTCCTACGACTATCCTTTCTTTTTTGTTAATTATGGGATCCAGCCAGTTCATGAAAAAGCCCCCACTCCTTCAATTTATAAGTGCCTTTTTAAGAAATCCCCCGTTTTTCTTCAACATCCTTAAAGACTCTTCAAAAGACACTTTCATCTTGTACATCAGGACCGCAGACTTCACGCTCCATCCTGAATTTTCCAGCAGCTTTATCGCCTCTGAACGCTCCACCTTGCAGATCTCCATAACTATTCGAACTGCCCTGTCCTTCAGCTTTGAAGACGACGGCTGAACGTCTACCATGAGATTGCCATAAGTTTTACCCAGAAGGACCATTGAGGCGGTTGTAAGCATGTTCAGCACCATTTTTGTTGCAGTTGCGGATTTCAGCCTTGTGGAACCCACGATGACCTCAGGTCCCACAAGAAGAACAATGCCAACGTCAGATACCGGCTCGCTTACCGGATTGCAGGTAATCAGTACCGTTCTGCTTCCGATCTTACCAGCGTATCTCAAAGCACCTATAACAAACGGAGTTGACAAACTGGCGGCAATTCCCACGACAACGTCCCTCTCGTTAAGGTCCGCTTCTTTCAACTTTTCAGCAACATCTTCATCTGTATCTTCAGCACCTTCAACCGATCTGATCATAGCTTCACTGCCCCCTGCAATTATCCCTTGTATCATTTCCGGGTCGGTCCCAAAAGTAGGAGGACACTCGGCAGCTTCCAGCACGCCAAGCCGTCCACTTGTTCCAGCACCAACGAAAAAAAGCCGTCCCTCGTTCTTCAGGCTGTCCGTTATCATCTCCACCGCTCGGGAGATATTCTCTTTTTGGGAAAACACCGCCTCGGTAATAATACGGTCTTCCGCGATCATAGTTTCAACGATCTCGGAAGGTGAACAGGTATCTATATCCAAAGTGTTGGAATTTACCTTTTCCGTGAGTAAATGACCGGTTTCGCGAAATCTGGGCATTTTAAGATTATTATATACATAAATCCATAAAAAATTGGTTTACACGCCAATTAACAGTAAATTGTTAAGATAGTTTTTTGATCGGGGTGTAGCTCAGCCTGGCTAGAGTGCTGCGTTCGGGACGCAGAGGTCGCTGGTTCAAATCCAGTCACCCCGACCAACACAGAGAAAAGAGCAGGTCTAATAGTTTAAAGCATAAGAGTCTGGGTTTGTCTTTGAATGAATGTGGTTTTTTGAGGGGAATAAAGATATAAAAACCTCAACCCGTTTAATGTTCAAAAATTACAAAAGACCGTGCTGTTTCTCTATAGCTATAGGAGGATAAAACACACCAACAATAACAAATGGATTAGGTGCTATATAATGGTATTTAAAAGTGGTTCCTAAAAAAAGATGAATGTCTTTTTCGGCAAGTTCCATGTATTTATCTCTAACTTTTTCCTTAGCTTCTTTTTCAGAGGATTGTTTAATGCAATTCCGATAAAGAGCCCCAATCTCCCAGTCTTCAATCATCATTGTGCTTTCTTTTCCCTTTATGTCTTTTAATCGGTAAGAAAATTTAAACGGGAGTTTCTCAGCTAATTCTACAAGATCGTTTAAGTCGTCTTTAAAAAGCTTTAACTGATTCCTTTCAGTTTTAATTTCCTTTAATGTGCTTTCGTCCCATTGCTTATCAGCAGGCTCAATGATAAAATCTAAAATTTCCTTGGGCTTAAATAAGGCTAAAGATATGGGATGTTTCTTATTTTTGGCCTTAGAAATGAGTTCATCTAAGTTCTCATACTTTTTTGACTTAAAAACAATGTCTTTTCTTTTTCTCCAGTTATTGCTTGTATCAAGAGGTTCTCCAATAATTTTCATTGATTGTATATCGACGGGAGAATAGCTTTCCACCCTGAAATCTTCAGTTCTTCGCTTGACATCTAACTCTATCCATTGATATTTTTTATATTGCTGGTCATAATCTAACCTTCTAAACGGTATAGGGTAAAGCCTAATCCAAGTTCCGTCATCTTTTAATCCTGCTGTACATACAAGCTCATCGTACTTCTTTGAAAGGTTAGGATAAGTCTTTACAGTAATTAAAATTTTTTCTTTTTGTTCTTGCATCTATAAATTCTTTATCTCTTGACCTGTTTTTTTGTAAACAGCGTCAGCTACGCAATGCCTATGGCACATTTCTGGTTTTTTTTCAAAACAAGTAATGGCAACGCGCTTTTTATTCTTTAAAAGACTGATGATAAGTTCTAAACTGTTTTTTTCTCTTCTTATAACATCTTTTTTATAGTCCTTAAAGAGGTTTTTATAGTCATTTACAGAACTTAAGTTGTATCTAAGCTCTGATTTAATCCCCAATTTTGGAATACTTATGTATTCAATCTTAAGTTTCTCGCATATATTCTTGAGTTGGTTTTTAGAAAAACCATATTTACGGCTGAGTGGGTTTTTTCTTACATCGCAAAGGATATGTACATTATTTTCTATTAAAGAATTCATAAAAGAATCAATAGACCGACCTTCATATCCGATCGTAAAAAGAACCTCTTGATTTCTTGTTGGTTTTTCAGCATAGATACTTTTTAATTCAGATCTTGTTAATATATCTTTAGCTAACTCACTGTTTATAGCATAGTATGGATATTTTAGATAAACAGCTTTCAATAACTGATTTCCTTTTACAGATTTGTATTCATTTTTAATATCTTTTAAAGATATTAGGTCTTCTTTTTTAAATTTATCTTTACTAGTTTTCTTTTTTAAAATCCAGCTTTTCTTTTTTTCGTCAACATATCCAAGATTTTTTAAAACACCTAAATCGTGATAAGATTGAAAAGAAAAACAACCGTATTTATATGGAACAAAATCATAAATAGGTTTTTCTTGACGAACTGTCCAAAGGAAGAGGTACTTTTGAAATTCAATCCTTCCTATCCGAGGACCAAACTCCTCCAATAATAACAAAAGTCCTTTTCTTCTATAAAACAAACTGTTTTTCATTTCCCCCGATCTTTTGAAAAATCCATAAAACTCTTACCCTTAAGAATAAAATTTATACACTCTTTGAGTTTTATAAGATTTTTTCTAATAGTTCATAGAAAAATTTACCTTCTTCTCCTTCTCTATAAGAAAGGTTTTCTTCTTGTGAAATGAAGTTTCACCTTGTTTTTTTTTAGCATATTTCAAAAAAACCTTATACTGTTTTTTTTCTGTTGCAAGTCTTGGCACTATTATTTACTCCTTGTATGTTTTTCCGCTTTCAGCAGTATGTGCAGATTTTGCACATACTGAACTCTTTTGTAACTCTTTGGTCTTTATGATGTTATTGATGTGTTTTGTAATAGAACTATGTTCTGTAGAAACCAACCATTCTTGAATACTGATTTTGACAAGTATAAACCTTGAAATATATAATTATGTAACTATGAAACTATATTAAGAATAATGATATTTTAGCTCTATTCCTTCTTAATTAAATGATAGAAAAGGTTCAGTTACCTATGCCTGTCTAAAACAGGTGTTTAAGTGGATCAGAAGTTTATGAAAGAATTAGGAAGTATTGTCAGTAGGTTTAATCAATTTTATACAGGAGGTTTATGTTATGAGTTTAAAAGGTAAAGTAGCAATTATTACAGGTGGAAGCCTTGGCATAGGAAAGTCAACGGCTCATCTTTTTGCCAAAGAGGGAGCGAAAGTCGTTATAAGTGGAAGAAACGAGGAACCACTAAAAGAAGCCATTAATGAAGCGGACAAGGATTCTGAAAAGATAGAATACATTGTCAGCGACGTGTCAAAAGAGGAAGACTGCAAGGATCTGGTGGATCAGACCATAAATATGCACGGCAAAATTGACATACTATTCAACAACGCTGGGGTTCTGCCTCTTGGTATTACACATGAAACATCTATTGAGGACTGGGACTATGCCTTCGATATCAATGTAAAAGGTTCTTTTATGATGGCAAAGTACGTTATCCCCCATATGATCAAACAAGGAGGCGGAACTATCGTAAACAACGCTTCAATATTGGGACTAAAAGCAATCCCCGGTGCGTCGGCTTACAATTCCACAAAAGGAGCAATAGTTCAGTTCACAAGGAGCATGGCACTTGAATACGCAGATAAAGGCATAAGGGTAAACTGCATCTGTCCGGGAACGATCTGGACCCCTATGGTAGAAACTTTCCTGAAAGAGTCACCAGAGGTGGACCAGTTCTTAAAGCAACAACAACCTGCCACCGCTCACTTGGGACGTTATGGACAAGCAGACGAAATTGCACATTCAGTAAAGTTTCTCTGCGACAGTGAGAACGTCGGATTTATGACCGGGTCAATGCTGTCGGTCGACGGCGGCTGGGTCGCAAATTAGTTGTTGGGACACCTAACGAGTTACAAGTTTTTATAGAAGGCAGATTTCCGTTCCTTGTAAATAATCACTGTTCGGAATATCTGTCTTTTCTATTATTTGCCTATAATAATTCAAATAATAGTATACTCATTTACACTAAATTTCTTGGCAATGTTTAAAATGATGACAAGATGAAAAATACGGACAAAAGTTCACTCCTTAACATCTTAAAGAATATGTGTAGAAGATTGAAGGATAAGTGTGTTAATGATGGTGATTTTGAAGATGTCTTAAGAGACTTAAAAAAGCATAGAAACACTTTTACCAAGGATAATGCAAGCTTATTCCGAACAGTAAAATGGCTTATTAAACTGGCAAAGATTCTGTCAAGTTTTTTAAAAATTATAAAGCCCGCAATTGCAATTAAAGCTATAATAGATGAGATTTCAAAGACTTGGGATCAATTAACTTTTAAGCAAAAATTGCAAGTTGTCTTACTAGGGCCTGTTATTGGAATTGGTATTTTTGTTGGTAATATTGGGGTTGCTTTATTAGGAACAGCTGTTGGTATTCCGGTTATTTTTGTAATTCTTATTTTATTATTTGTAACTAAAGGATTAATTGAATTCTTAGACTGCTTAATTAAATTATCAAGTTCTTTCAAAAAATAGACTTGGAGAAACGAAATGAATGATATAGTCGACCTAATCAAACAAATCAATGACCAAATCAATATTATTAACTCATCACATCCACAGGGAACACCTGAGTGGTCAGAAGCACTTGATAGAATCAGGAAGGATATTG
The DNA here is from genome assembly GCA_965215275.1 of Thermodesulfobacteriota bacterium. Taxonomy (GTDB): domain Bacteria; phylum Desulfobacterota_D; class UBA1144; order Nemesobacterales; family JAJCZQ01; genus CAZUNK01. The sequence continues at coordinate 1,707,630 of OZ244044.1, read as the reverse complement.
AAGACCTTGAAGGTCATCTGAAAAAAAATCCAGATTTACCAAGTGAGACTAATGATGTAAGATTAGGTGTTTCAGTCGACAGAGAAGGAAAGGCACAAACAACCATTGAGATACCGGCAGGTCAACGAATTATTTCTTATAGTGATTTTTCTGAACTGCTCAGAAAACCTGAAGAAAGCCAAAGAACTAATGATAACAAGAAGAATACAGACAAAAGTTCGCTCCTTAGTATCTTAAAGGATGCAGTTATAAGATTGAAGGATAAATTTGCTGATGCTGGCAATTCTGAAGAAATCTTAAGCAACTTAGAAGAACATAGAAAAACTGTTCCTGAGGATAACGCAAGTTTATCTGAAAAAGTACAATGGTTTAAAGAGTTGGCAAAGACTCTGTATAGTTTAAAAATTATAGAACCTGCAATTCAATCTATAAAGGATGAGATTCCAAAAATTTGGAAGCACTTAACTTTTAAGCAAAAAATCCAAGTTGCCTTACTAGGGCCTGTTGTTGGAGTTGGTATTTTGATTGGTAATATTGGGGTTGCTGGATTAGGAACAGCTGTTGGTGTTCCGGCTATTCTTGTAATTCTTATCTTATTATTTGTAACTGGCGGATTAATTGAATTCTTAGACTTTTTAATTGCATTCTTTAGAGAAAAGAAATGAATGACATCGTTGACCTAATTGACCTAATCAATTACCGAATTGATACTGTCAACTCGTGCCCACAGGGAACACCTGAGTGGTCAGAAGTACTTGATAGGATCAGCAAGAATATTAAAAACCTTGAAGATCGCCTGAAAAAAAAGCCAGATTTACCAAGTGAGATTAAGGAAGTAAGATTAAGTGTTTTAGTCGACAGAGAGGGAAAGGCAGGAACAACTATTGAGATACCGGCAGGTCAACGAATTATTTATTATAGCGATTTTTCTGAACTGTTCAGAAAGCCTGAAAAAAACCAAAGAGCTAATGAAGACAAGAATAATACAGACAAAAGTTTGCTTCTTAACATCTTAAAGGATGCGATTATAAGATCGAAGGATAAGTTTGCTGATGCTGATAATCTTGAAGACATCTTAAGAGACTTAAAAAAACATAGAGAAACTGTTCCCGAGGATAACGCAAGCTTATCTGAAAAAGGAAAATGGTTTAAAGAACTGGGAAAGACTCTTTCTAGTTTAAAAATTATAGAGTCTGCAATTAAATCTATAAAAGATGAGATTCCAAAAATTTGGGATCAATTAACTTTTAAGCAAAAATTGCAAGTTGCCTTACTATTGCCTGCTGCTGTTTCTACTGCTGGAGTTTTAATTCATGTTTTTGGAATTGGTAGTCTTGTTGGTAATTTTGGGCTTGCTACAGCAGGAAAAGCTGTTGGTATTCCGGGAATTTATGTAATTATTATTTTATTTTATGTAATTACAAGTGCAACTAACGACTTAATTGAGTTCTTAGACTTTTTAATTGAATTTCTAGGTTCTTTAAAAAATTGAAGATTCGTATAAATCCAAACAAGAAAAGAAAAACAAAAAAGTATTCAATAATTACTTTCCCCAATTTCCCGCTCTCTTGCCTGATCAGCCTAGATGTGTCATTTAGCTATTACATAGGAAAATCAGGTGAAGAGACAACGATTTAGCAAGGCACAAATGGTGAAGCTCCTTAAAAAAGTTGATCGGAAAAATCTCCAAAGAATCTCTGTCGGAAATTGAAACTCACTACTAAATAACGATCTTATTCAGTGTAAACAGGTATATGATTACCATAATTTACCTGTTCAGGTCAGAGAACTTGAATATTGAATAAAACTCATATCCAAGCTCCATAAATCTTTTATCAGCACCCTCTTCCCTGTCCAGAACGACCAGTACCTTGGATATCTTCGCTCCAGTTTTTTCCACGGCTTTTATGGACCTGATTACCGAACCACCCGTTGTTACTACGTCCTCCACTATAGCAGCCGTGTCCCTTTCTCTCAGGTTACCTTCTATCAGTTTCCCGGTACCATAACGTTTTTCCTCTTTCCTGACTAAAAAACCATTGAGTTTTTTATTTGCCAAAACGCCATGGGTCAGCACCGAACCGACTATGGGGTCGGCTCCCATTGTCGGACCACCAACCGCGGAAATTACGGGGTCCTTTAAAATTTCCTGGAGGAATATCTCTCCTATCAGGGACAATCCTTCTGCATCAAGCGTGGTAAGCCTGCCATCTATGTAATGATCCGTTATCTTCCCCGATGATAGCTTGAACCTGCCTTTTAAAATTGACTTTTTCTTAAGTATTTCTATAAGTCTTGTTTTTTTATTATTCATTAAACCGTTCTATAGTTCAGCACTTATACTATTTGTTTCCAGCCGTAAAATTACCGACAACGTATCTGGCAAATGACATCGAAGACGTGAACGCCGGAGAAACGGCATTTAAAATGTGGACTGTATTATCCTGTCTTAACACCAGAAAGTCCATTACCATACGTTTTTTATCCCAGTTAACAAGCTGAGCCCTGATCCCCGCTCTTGACGACCGTAAAACGTCTTCTTTTTTAAGGTCCGGTATCATCTTTTTCGCTTCCTCAAACACGTAAGAACTCATACACTTCCTGATCTCGGATATTGCATTATCCCTGAAAGCAGGATCTCTGAAGAACATTATCATATCTCTGTAAATAATTGACAAACTTTCAAATGAAATTCCGGTGGTGATATTATAGCTTTCTCTGCCGACAGCAGGAATTGCCGTTGGACCAAGATATACGTCGCCGTCCGTGGACCTGCTGAAATGAACTCCGAGAAAGGGAGACCTTGGGTCAGGAACGGGATATATATTTCCTTTTACGTATCTGGAGCAATTATCAGCCAGTCTGCAGTACGTGCCTATGAACGGCAGTATTTTGTACTCCATGGCGATACCGAACTGGTGTGCGACTTTATCAGAAAAGACACCTGAACAGTTGATCAGCTTTTTAAATCTGATATTCCCCTCGCTCGTTCTTACGGCAGAACCGCCGTGCTGACCAATAAACTCCGTGCCGAGAAGGATATCAACACGGCCTGAACCCAGCAGTTCATTATACAAACGGTCAAGAACCTCTTCTGGGTCGAACGCCGAGGTATCAGGTGAAAATATGGCGTTTTTGAACGTCCGTGCATACGGTTCTATGTCCCTTAACTCATCCGCAGAGATGATCCTGGAGTTAACCCCGTTTTTCTCAGCACGCTCCTGCAGTTTAAAAAGTTCCACAAGCTGCTTCTCGTCCGAAGCCACTATTACCTTTCCCCACCTTTTTATGCTCAGCCCATTCCTGTCACAGTACTCGGACAGAAGTCTGTTCCCTTCGGCACAGAACCTGGCTTTCAGCGAACCCGGCTGATAGTAGATCCCCGAATGCAAGACGCCGCTGTTCCTGCCGCTCGCGTGCACTCCAAGCTGCTTTTCCTTATCAATGATACATATATGCCTCTCCCCACTATTTACCAGTTCCCTCGCGATCGTAAGTCCCGTTATACCCGCTCCAATTATCAGGTACTCATATTTTTCCATATCGGCAAAGCCTCTTGATGTTCAAATACAACGTCGTGCAGAATCTTTCTTTAAAACCGCTAATCTTAAAATATCTGATCTATTTTAAAGCATCCCTTATGCAATTCCCAACCCTTAAAATTGACCTTGTGCCAGTTATGTGGTATTATTAAAACCGATAGCAGAAAAATGACTGATAAACTGACAATCGGGGGAAAAGTAGTATATCCCACTCACGGGGTGGTGGAGGTCCAGAAGATAGAAGAGAAAGAGATATACGGTATTAAGGAATCTTTTTACATTCTAAAGACCGTTGGAAGCAACATGACCCTGATGGTACCTACCGATAACGCTTCAAAGGTTGGATTAAGGCCAATAATTTCCAAGAAAGAAGTTCCGAAGATATTAAAGATCCTGGGTAAAAAAAGCAAGAACAATCACACTCACGGTGGCGGTGGACAACAGAGCTGGAACAAAAGATACAAGGAGTACAACGAAAAACTTAAAAGCGGTGATATCTTTGAGATCGCCGAAGTGTTTCAGAAAATTCACCGTATTCGCAAAAGCAAATCCCTTTCCTTTGGAGAGAAGAAACTTATGGACAACGCTTTTAAACTTCTGATCACCGAGCTTGCCACGGCAAAGGGAGAAACGGAAGAGGTCATTGCTGACAAGGTCGAAAAACTTCTCGATTCCTCAGTTAATTAAAGAACTCCCGTCAATTCCCGACGGGGTCGTCAGTTCAAAAAAATCAAGGATCGTCGGGTAAACGTCCGTCGTTCTGACGTATTTCTTACCGGAGTTGATACTTATGGACAGAGGTACCAGCATATGCTCCCGCACGAGCGAACCATGCGAAGCATTATGTTCAGGATTTTCATTCCACGCACGAAGATCAACGCCCGGTTTGGCACTTATGACAAGGTCCCCCGTCCGGTCGGACTCGAACAGCTGTAGGATCTGAACCAGAGCATCCGGATAACCCGTATCCATGGTCAGTTTTAAAGACTCGTCAAAGCTCATCGTAGTGGGAAACCTCCCGTAACCAAACGGGTCGTTCCCGCTTATTACCTTATAGGTAAGTGAGTTTCCTTCAGCGGATATTGACGCCTTGCCCACGGCGTTCTGAACGATCAGGTTCCCATTGCAGTTCCTGCTCGCTATTATATCTATTTCCGAGCGGTCCAGTAATTTCTGTATTAAGCCGTCCATCTCTTCAGCGGACGTGCTCCTTGTCCAGCCGTCTTTGTTCTTAACGTAAATATGTGCCATTGAATTCCCCGAGACCATCACGGACGCATTGGCATCAAGAAGGTGATTAAAAACGTTCGTATGACACAGGGTCTTATAACCAAGCCGGTCCATAAAACCCGATGAATCAAAATGTGAATGCGTGGAAGTAAGCCCATGGTCGCTCGCAATAATTATAAGCGTGTCTTCCAGTCTGTTTTCACGTGCAAGACGACTGCCGACAAGTTCAACGTAGCGGTCCAGAAGATAGTAGGACCTTATAACGTTCTTATGAAATGGATGATTCTGATGTGAGTAGGTATCAATGCCCAGAAAAACACAGAACACCAGTTGCGGGTCTTCATCAAGGCATTTAAGCAGCATTCTGCCCGCTGCCTCGTCAACCTCGTCACAGCTGTCCGTAAAATGGCTCTTGATCTTGTAAAAGATCTTTGAAAGCTTTGTCTTATCGCCTTTTAAGGACAGACCCTTTGTAACTTCGTTCAATATACTTACGCTTCTCGGTACCTGCTCAAATATCGTAGGGGTTCCATTGGCGCTTATATCCTTGTTCATAAGATATGCTTCGGGTCCGATATAGCTCCTGAATCCCTTCAGAGAGAACATGTTCTTACTGAACTCGTACCTGTCGAACCACCTTATACCCGGCATATTACAGCGTCCGGGGTACTTACCGAGCAAGTAAGGAATATACGCAGGACCAGTAGTTGAAGGGAACGCGGTAACCGCGTTCTTATACGTACCTCTTTCAACGATGTACTTTGATATGTTTGGAAGATCACCCTTGTTTAAAAGGTGCTCAAAGATATCCGCTCTGGCTCCATCGGCCAGCAGGAACAGGCATCGTTTTTCGGTCATAGTTCGAAGTGGTCCTTGTAAGTCCGTCTTATCTGCTCCGTTCTCTCCATGTATTCCGACTTCAGTTCCGCACCGGAGCCGTATTTAACCGACTCGGCAGACAGTACGTCAAAGTCGTAATCCGTAATATCACTGATGGATTTATCTTTCAGCAATCTTAAAAGGTTCTCAATACTTTTCAAAAACATATATCCATCGCTCAATACAGCTGCACTTTCCTCTGACAGGATGTCCGCTGACCTCATGGCGTCAATTGCCTCGAGCGTGTTCGCCTGTCTGATCTTTTTATTATCCTTTCCGTGTCGCAGCTGAAGCATCTGGACTATAAATTCAATATCTACCAGGCCTCCTCTGCCCGTTTTCACGTTTACCTTATTTACGGTCTCTTTTGCAAGTTCGCTTTCCATCCTGTGTCTCAGTCCGTTGATCTCACCGTGGAAGTCCGGTGCAAGGGGCTTTAAATACACAAACTCCGTAATGGCCTTTACGATCTTTCTGGAAAGCAGTTTATCTCCCGTTACAGGAAAGGACTTTATCAACGACTGCCGTTCCCATAAATGAGCACTTTTTTCATGATATCTTTCAAATGAATCAAGAGAGGTAACCAGCGTCCCTGACCTGCCCGATGGTCTCAGGTCAAGATCTATCTTGTAGCAGAACCCCTCAGCCGTTGGAACGGACAGGATGGAGATCAGCCTCTGCCCAAGTCTGGAAAAAGCCTCATGATCGTCCCCCTCGTATATAAATATCACGTCAAGGTCCGAATTATAGCTCATTTCCCCAGATGCGAATTTACCCATTGCAAGTATCAGCATCTTTTTAAGGCCTGCCCTGGACCTCACGCTGCTCCTTACCTCGCTTATCGCAATGTCCATTGCGACTTTTACGACCGCGGCCGCTATCATTGACAGATGTCTGCCAACGTATACCGGGTCGACCTCATGGCTCAGGTCCCTGAGACATAATTTCAGAGTCTCAACGTGTTTAAAGTGTCTCAGAGCGTTCAGCTTACCCTCGTAGTCCTTTTCAGCATCGACCAGAGAGCGCAGATATTTCAACATCTGATCCTCCGAGGAATACTGGCTCTCGGAAGACTTGATGGTAAGTACGTTAAGATACTCCGGATAGCGGATCAGGAAGTTTGACAGCATTCCGCTTGTGGAAAAAAGCATGGAAAGAAGATTGAGAATATCAGGGTTCTCGGATAAAGCCGCATAAACGGAGGTCTTGCAACCCGTGGAGGAGATAAACCTTTCCATATTTCTCAACGCCGTGCCACTGTCGTAAGATTTAAGCACCGCGGACAAGAAGGCCGGAATAACGCGTCTTGCAAGCTGACGACCTTTCTGCGTCAGTCCGGAGCGCTCGGCGTTTATAAGGGAGTATATAACGTCGAGGTCCTCGGCCGGACGCTTGAACCCCAGTTCACCCAGAAGGTTTATTGCCTCTTCCTCCCTCACGTTGCCCTCGGTGAGAAAATCGGCAAGCTGCCAGAACTCGTTCGCGTATTCCTCCGTCCTTTTTGAAGGTTCATAGAACAGCTGGTTATATTCGGTCGCCACATTGTCCATGCTCATCGCAAGCTGCTCACTGAAAGGCTTCGCCGTTTCAAAACCGGTGCGCCTGGCCAGCTTTAAAAGGTCCTCTCCACCGGAGGGAATCCTCTGCGTCTGAACCTCGTCCACGAGCTGAATGTTATGCTCTACCTTTCTCAAAAAAATATACGCGGACCCCAGAGCCGCCTGGGTGTCTTTACTTACGATATTTTTCTTTGCCAGAAGATCAAGTCCTTCCAGAACGTTCCTGCCTTTCAGTTCATTGAACTGCCCCGCGTTAACGAGCTGATTTGCCTGAACAAAGAACTCGATCTCCCTTATTCCACCTCTTCCGAGCTTTACGTCGTTCTTCTTCTCAAGCTTATCTATCTTCAGCTTCATGTCCTTCAGGTCCTCGATCGATTCATAATCCAGGTATTTTCTGTAAACGAACCTGTCAAGGTCCCTGATGAACCTCCGTCCGAGTTTCAGGTCCCCGGCAACCGGTCTTGCCTGAATAAGAGCGGCCCTTTCCCATGTGTCTCCCCAGTAGTAGTAATGCTCCACGGCACCTTCATACGGGATCGCGATCGTACTTTTATTACCTCCAGGCCTCAATCCCAGGTCCACTCTGTATAAAAAGCCCCAGTCCGTGGCAACGCTTATTGCCTTTGTGATACTTTCCGCCAGCCTGAAGAATACCTCACTGTCCTTCTTCTCTTCATATATATATATCAGGTCAACGTCCGAGCTTAAATTTAAAAGACGTCCACCAAGCTTTCCCATTGCAAGCACGACAAAACTTCCATATTTATCGACTTTCAGTTCATTTGCATAATAGCTGTAGACGGACCCGATAATGGATTCGGAAAGGTTTGAAAGCTCTCTGAGCAGAACAAGAAAATCAGATGACATTGCAACGCTTTTGTATATTATCAGTGCAAGTTCTCTGTATTTATAGACCCTCAGGTTTTTTGCCAGGTCGTCCCTGCCGTCCGCCTCGCTCGCTATCTTCCGTGCCTCGTTCTGATAAACCTGAAGCAGCTTTTCTGATCTTAAATGTTCATTATTTACAAGATATGGGATCAGTTCCGGGTCGTTTATCGCCGCTCTGCCGAGAAATCTGCTGTGCGAGGCAAGCAGATACAGTATTTCTCTGCCTTTTCTACTTATCTTGCCGTTGGTCTCCAGGTACCTTTCAACGCTGGATTCAGCCGCCACCCTGTCGGGATAAAGTATCTTGCTCATGATCAGCCTAACTGAAGTTCACGGGATCAACGTCCATCGTGATCCTGATCCTGTTCTTATGGACCAAAAGGTCATCATACAGGTTTTTGGAAAAAGCATGCAGAAGTTTTATTTGTTTTGCTTTCAGTATCATCTGCCACCTGAACCTGTTTTTTATCTTGTACACAGGACACTGGGAAGGCCCGAGCATTACCACTGCTCCCGGCGTAAGTCCGGAAATCGCCGTTTTTACTATTTTATCGATCTTTTTCACCGTTTCAATAAGCACGTTCTCATCAGTACCGCTGAACCTAAAACCGACGAGCCTGCAAAACGGTGGATAGTCCGCAGCCTGCCTTATGTCCATCTCTTTCTGTAAAAATGCGTTACTATCATGCGACCTGGCAAAGCGGATGCTCGGATGATCCGGATTATACGTCTGCACGATCACCCTGCCCTGGGACCTGCCCCTTCCGGCCCTTCCTGCCACCTGGGTTATAAGCTGAAAGGTCCTTTCTCCCGATCTGAAGTCCGGAATGCTCAGCGAGGTATCAGCCGATATCACTCCCACGAGCGTTACGCCTGGCAGGTCATGTCCTTTTGCAACCATCTGCGTACCGATCAGAACGTCAATTTCCTTTCTTTCCAGTCTTTTATACAGTTCCAGGAACTTGTTCTTTCCTCCCGTTGAGTCACTGTCCATTCTCTCTATCCTGGCGTCAGGGAGCAGGTTTTTCAGCTCGTGTTCTATCATCTGCGTTCCGATACCTAATCCCCTGAGCGGTGACTTTGCGGTTTTCTGCATAAAACCGAAATCTTCTGACGTTCCGCAGTAATGACACTTTATCTTGTTGTCGGCCCTGTGAAAGGTAAAAGGGATACTGCAGTTAGGACAGTAAAATATCTCCCCACTGTCCTCATAGATCAGGAAGGTGGAAAAACCCCTTCTGTTCAGAAAAAGAACGGTCTGGTCTTTTCTTTCAAAGTTCTCTGCTATTTCTCTCTTAAGGATACTGGAAAAGACAGGACCGCTCTGCTTTCTCATGTCCACGACCTCAACTTCAGGAAGGCTGCCGCATCCCATCCTGAGAGGCAGAGTGAGATACTCGAACTTACGTCTCTGGCAGTTCGAGTATGATTCCACGGACGGCGTTGCAGACCCGAGTATCACAACGGAACCCATATCACGGCCAAGAACAACTGCAACGTCCCTTGCATTGTAGCAAAGCCTGTCCTCCTGTTTGTAGGTATTCTCGTGCTCCTCGTCAACGACGATAATTCCCAGATGCTTAAATGGAGCAAAGACGGCTGACCTTGCACCGATAATTATCTTAACGTCCCCATTAATTGCCGCCTTCCACGCGTCAGACCTTTCAGCGTCGTTCAAAAGGCTGTGTATAACTGCAACCTTGTCCCCGAACCGGCTTCTGAACCTCTTGACCAGCTGTGGTGTCAGAGATATTTCAGGAACCAGGACTATTGCTTCCTTACCCTTTTTTAAAACGGAATCGATCGCCCTCATGTATACTTCCGTCTTACCGCTCCCGGTAACCCCGTGAAGCAGGAACGTTGAATGTACACCCTCACCGGTCGCCTTATCTATACTGGCTAAAGCGGTTTTCTGCTCGATCGTCAGATCAGGCAAGGCCTCGGGCGTGTGCTCCATGCCTCTGAAAGGGTCCCTTATGACCTCTTTCGTTTCCACGTCGATAAAGCCCCTTTCCTCAAGCCATTTAATATGTGAAGTGATACCGGAGGAGATCACCTTCAGTTCATCGGCTTCCATCCTGCCATGGGTTTTAACGAACTCAAGGACCGACGCTTTAGCAGGCATTTTTTTCTTCAGTTCTTCAAGTGCCTTGGCAGTTCGTTCGTTCGGACTTACAAATTTACTGTACCTGGGCTTCAGCTTTTTCAGACGGTAGTTATATTCCAGAAGTCCTTTGTTAACAAGGCGGTTCAGGTCCGCAAATTTCACGCCGTCCACAAGTTCAAACAGCTTTTTTGGAGTGATGCTTTCAGATATGTGAACGACGTTCAGTATTTTACCTTGTTTTTTACCGCCTGAGCCCTGTTCCAGGCTGTTCAGGCCTTTTGAAGTGACTTTTAAACGGCGGTTCAGGGAAATTCCCATACCCCCTGGATAGGCGGCTTTCAGCACGGTGCCCAGAGAGGATAGATAATAACCGGATATCCATGTGAAAAATTTCAACCTGTTCTCATCAAAAAGGGGCTTGTCATCTATCACGTCTATGACCTGTTTCAGTTCAATACCCTCGGGAGGGTCCCCGAACCCGACGACAAAACCCATGGTCAATCTGTTCCTTAAAGGTACCAGTACCCTCTTTCCGATCTCCACGGTCCTCATAAAACTGTCTGGAACGGTATAGTGATAAGTTCGGTCGGTCGGTAACGGTACGGAAACTTTAACGGGCAGGCTCATTGTTCCTAACAGTTTAGGGACTTATATACTTTAATACACAAGTACTAAACATACTGTTCTGCAAGCAGAGTCCCTCTTAATTCCCCGTTCTCTTTTGATAAAACATTTACAGCTTGCATCGGGAGCTCAAGTCTGGCTGTCCCACCCGACATAGCGTGTTTTCACTATTGCAAATGTTTATAGCTGCATTCGTGTCTGCATGGTCTTTATGACCGCAAAACACACACTTAAATACTTCTCCTTTTCTGTTCCTTTTATCTCTGTATCCGCACTCAGAACAGGTCTGTGACGTATATTGAGCCGGAGTCCTGCTCAGCTTGCCACCAGTGCTTTTAACCTTGTATTCAAGCTGATCTAATACCTTGCCCAACTGCTGTTCCCGTAAAGACCTGTTTAATCCTGATTTCTGCTTTACTTTCTTACCCGGATCTCCCACGTTCCCCTTTGCCGATCTGCTCATATCCTTTAATCTCAGATCTTCTGATATAACAAAATTATACGCTCTTGACAGTTCTGTAGTTAACCTGTGTATTTTGTTATGTTCCTTTATTGCTGTTCTTGCTCGTTCCTTCCCAAGCAGCTTTACCTTCTTCTTTCTGCCGTTGGAACCTTTTTCAGCTCTTGAAACTGCTCTCTGCTTTCTTTTGTCTTTCTTTCTGCTTACTTCAGTTCCCTTGTAAAACGACCCATCTGATAAAGCAATCCTGTTCCTTACTCCAAGATCCATTCCTATCGCTCTGTCCAGTCCTCTGTCCTCTCCAGCTATCTTCTCGTAAACAAACTGAACCTCCACTCTTAAAGCTGTTCTTAATATCCTTATGTATTTTGTTCCTTCCGGTATTCTTCCCCTGAATGAGATCCTGCCTGCTCCCTTTACCGTTAAATATGTCCTTCTCTCTCCTTTCTTTACATTTCCCCATGTATATGTTTCAAAACTTCTTACCTTTCTGCTGCTGTTCTTATATCTAGGACTGCCTCTCAATCCTTTAATATAATCACTGTAAGCCTTATCCACTCTCTTTAACGTCCTTTGCTGTGCCTGAACACCTACCTTGCTGAATCCTTTCAATAAAACATCATTCCTTATCTCCGTCAGTGACTTCGCCTGATCTTCATAACTTACTGACTTCTTCTTTAGCTCTTCTTTTGATAACTCTCTCCAGTTAACAGGATCATCACAAGGTCTGATATTACTTACTAACCTGTTAACTGCTTCATAAACTGTATCCAGATATTTAACTCTGTTCTTCTTGTTGTAAGAAATACCAAACTCCCATTGTGGGTAGAAATACATCTGTAACCTTTCTTCTGACAAACCCCACTTCTTCAGCTTCTTGTATTTTTTGTACGCTTCTTTCCTTTCTTCCAGAGCGCTGTTATACAGATAGGTAAGCTGGTCCAAAGTCCTTTCCAAACCCTTATGAGTTGAAGGGTGATTCAATCCAGTCACTCTGCGTTCCGTCCTCGTCTGCTTAATTATCCTCTTTTCACTATCCATTACTCTGTAATTATAACACGATCACACTTTTCTATTAACTCCTTTGTTGGGTACTAAAGTATATAAATCCCTTGTACAATTATAAAAAACCGTTAAATTTTGTTTGCCTGTTAAAATACAGTGCAGATCACGGCAGGTTGGTTACAACAGAAATATAACTTCTTTGCTTTCGTTACGCTAATCTGAAAGCAAGACCAGCAAACCGCAGGCAGTTTCAGTTCCATGCTGCTGCCCTGCCTATCAGGCAAAAGAAAATGACAAAAACCGCTCAAAAAGACGGACGGGCCATAAGGCCCCTTGCCCAGGACCGCCTGATCCTTTCACTTGACATGCCGGTGTCAGAAAGCAGGGAGCTGGTCAGAAAGCTCGGTGATCTGGTCCGTGTGGTAAAGATAAACTACTTACACTTTCTTGAGATCTCAACCCGTACGGAACCGAACGTAAGGGATTTTTTAAGCTTTTTAGCACAACGGGACATCGACGTCTTTTTTGATCTTAAGTTTTACGACATTCGAAACACCGTTGAATCTTACATACGGGCACTGTCCAAAACAGAGAACGTCCGATTCTGCACCATACACGGGAGTTCTTCCCTTATAGAGGCCGCACTGCGAGGAAAGAACGGCAGACGAAAACCCAGAATACTCGTCGTTACCCTGCTGACGAGCCTTGATGAAAAAGATCTCAAGGATATTTACAACATTGAAGGTTCCCGGTCCATCAAGGACCACGTTATCCGCAGAGCAAGGCAAGCGTACGATCACGGATCGGACGGCGTAGTAGCATCAGGAAAACATGCCGGTTTGATAAAAAAAGCTATCGGAACTGACCTGGAAGGAAAAAAAGACGAGGAGTTTGTAGTTGTATCTCCCGGTATCAGATTAAATGAAAGTCCTGACGATCATAAACGCACAACCACCCCGGAGGAAGCAGTTGAGAACGGTTCCGACTACCTGGTTATCGGAAGACCGATCTACAAATCCGACGACCCTGTTCGAACGACCAAGGATATTCTTGACCGAATGCAAAAGGCATTTGACAGAAAGGCAGAAGGCAAAACCATCCAGGAAGGACCTTAGCAGACCGTTTTTACAGAACCCCCGAGAGTATCAGGATACTTGTGATAACAAGATTGAGAACCGCAAGAGGGAACAGTACTTTCCATCCAAGTTTCATTATCTGATCGTACCTGAACCTCGGTAACGTCCATCTTATCCAGATAAAAAGAAAGAGCAGAAAAACGACTTTGCCCAGGAACACGAGCGGCGGCAGGTACCAGTGCTGGACAGTATCGACCCCGAACCAGCCCACAAAGGGAAGAGGATACCAGCCTCCAAGAAAGATCGCCGTTATCATGCAGGAAGCAACGATCATGTGCGTGTACTCGGCCATAAAGAACATTGCAAATTTCATACTGCTGTATTCCGTGTGGTAACCGGCAACTATCTCCGTTTCTGCCTCGGGAAGGTCAAAGGGAAGCCTGTTGGTCTCTGCAAATGCAGCAATTATAAAAACTAAAAACCCTATGGGCTGGAGAAAGATAAACCAGTAGGCCTGCTGTGCCTCTATCACGTCCCCGAGCCTTAATGAACCCACGATCGCGATCACGCCTATTATTGACAGTCCAAGCGCCAGTTCATAGCTGATCATCTGTGCAGCCCCTCTAAGACCTCCGAGCAGGGAGTATTTACTGTTCGACGCCCAGCCCCCAAGAACCACGCCGTAAACACCCAGAGAACCTATTGCAAGAACGTACAACAAACCCACATTAATATCGGCGATGTGAAGATCAACCCTGACGGGCTCGTCAACAAGGCCCAGGAGCGACGTCTCAAACCCCTCCCCTATGGGTATAACCACAAGTGCAACAAGAGCGGTTACAAGTGCGAACATCGGAGCGGCCACGTAAAGAAGTCTGCTTGAGCTGTCGGGGACTATATCTTCCTTGAATATGAACTTTATACCATCGGCCAGGGGCTGGAGCAGACCGAACGGACCGACCCTGTTCGGACCGATCCTGTCCTGAATAATTGCACTTATCCGTCTTTCCGCGTAAGTAAGGTACGCAACCGCCGTAAGGACAACAAAGAAAACCAGGGCGATCTTTATCAATACTACAGCTGTTTCAATTCCGGTCATTTGCAAGTTATCAGTTCAGCTGGGGTCAGGTCTTTACTCCTAAAACACCTATTCGTTCATAGCTGATGCCATTATAAGGCGGCGTACAGGCGGCGATCTCCGACATTATGTCCTTTGGATGAACGTAATTAAAGGCCAGACCGTCAAATCTCTTACCTATCAGACTTAAAGCCTCCCAGTCCGCCTTGGCGTTCCCGGGGGGCGATATTGCCTTTTGGATCCTCTGCACTCGTCCCTCGTCGTTGATGAACGTTCCATCTTTCTCGTAGGGAGTAGCACCGGGAATTATCACGTCCGCAAAATGTGCCGTGTCGGACAACTTATAGTCCATGACCGCGATAAAATCCATATCATCAAGTGCTTCTTTCAGTTTAGACCTGTTCGGCTCTTCCACCTGGCCAAGCAGGTCCTCCCCTGCTATGAACAGTACGTCTATCTTTTTATCAATGATCTTCTGAACTGTTTCTCTCAGGTTCACGGGCAGTCCCAGATGCCTGACGCCGCAGGAATTAGGATAGGGATCTGAACTTATTATGCCGTACTCCTTAGCCCCTGACGCAAATCCGACGCCGGATACGATGTGGTCGGCATCTGCCTTTTCATAGATCTTACGGAAAAGGTAAAGCTCCTCGTTCGTTAACTTCGGAGAGGCAATGAACGCCGTGTTCTTATGTGAGAACTTTCCAGCCTCGCAAAGCCGCTCATAAA
The DNA here is from genome assembly GCA_965215275.1 of Thermodesulfobacteriota bacterium. Lineage (GTDB taxonomy): Bacteria > Desulfobacterota_D > UBA1144 > Nemesobacterales > JAJCZQ01 > CAZUNK01. The sequence continues at coordinate 1,692,450 of OZ244044.1, read as the reverse complement.
TGACGTCTATAGCCGTTTTCCAGCTCGTTATTTCATACCCGCTTCCATTTCTGACAATGGGGTCCCTTAATCTTTTGTCTTCCTGAACCTTTTTAAATCCGTATCTTCCCTTATCACAGATCCAGAAATCGTTAACGTCCGGGTTGGGTCTGGGACGTATCCTTGAGACTTTACCCTTTCGCTCATCGGCACCTACTGTAATACTGCATCCGTTACTGCAGAGCGAGCACACGCTGTCGGTAAACTTGTAGTACCATACCCTTTCTTCATGAAGAGTATCCTTATCCAGAAGTGCACCCACGGGACAGATGTCTATAACGTTGCTGGCAAGTTTGTTATTAAGTTCCCTTCCCGGAAAAACAACTATTTTTTTTCTAAATCCCCTTCCGCTCGTCCCAAGTTCCGAGGTCCGTGTTACCTCATCGGTGAACCTTATACATCTGGTGCACATTATGCACCGATTGGGGTCGTAAAGTATCCTGTCGCTCAGGTAATACTTCTGGCGTACCTTCTTCTCTTCCGGACCGCTGACGCGGCTGTATCCAGGTCCATGGTCAAAAGTGATAAGCTGCAGCGGACACTCACCCCCTTTGTCACAGATAGGACAGTCAAGAGGGTGGTTTATCAGTGTGAACTCCAGGGTCGCCTCTCTCGCTTTAACGGCCTTTTCGGTATTCGTTCTGACGACAAGCCCGTCCCTCACCATGATGTTGCAGGCCGGCAGCACCTTCGGAACGCCTTCCACTTCAACGAGGCATTGTCTGCACTGTGCCACAACGCTCAGGGAAGGATGATAGCAGAAATGCGGGATCTCTATGCCTATCTTTGAAGCAGCCTGAATAACGTTTATACCACCTTCTACCTCTATTTCTGTATTATCTATCGTGATCTTTGGCAAAAGTCGGTACTCCTGTTAAAAGTCGCTGTGAGTTTACCTTATTGAAAGTCAAAGGCAAGGACTGAATGGACCAAAAAAACGCCTTTAAACGTCAAGGTCGGTATCCTTGGCCGGTCCGTTCACCTTCTCCGCTTTCTTTTCAGAATGAGCATCGTCTTCAAACTCTATATTTTTTGTCAGGTCATCCTTTACCCGCCTGATCTCTCTCATTCCCCTGCCGATAGTACGAGCCACTTTCGGTATCTCCTTAGGTCCCAGTATAAGGATCGCAATAAGGATTATTACTATAAGTTCGCCTGTTCCAACGCCAAACATATCTGAGATACCACCCTGTAAAGACCGTCGTCCGTTAATATATGATACACGCTAACCCATGCAAATATAAAGACCCTTGCGGACAAAAAAAGGGAGGGGGTGAAACTGAACTCTCTGACCCTTTTGTTCCCTTTTACGGGTCACCTCTGTAGCCGTTCAGGTCAAGCCCCATTACCAAAGCGTCTTCCCCCGTCTCACTGTAATAGTTCCTTCTTATCCTCAGGTCTTCAAATCCCAGTTTTTCGTAAAGGCTCCTTGCCCCATAGTTATCCAGCCTGACCTCCAGAACTGCATGGGTCGCTCCCCTGGGAATAAAATGCTCCAGGGTTTTAACGATCATCTCACTGCCGATACCCTGATTTCTGAATTTTTCATCAACTGCAACTTTCAAAATGTGTATCTCATCGTAGATAAGCCACGACAGACAGTATCCTATCAGGTCACGATTTTCATCGCTTTCATCTATACAGGCTATATTGTAGGACCTTCTGTTCTTCAGTTCCGCTTCAAATAAAGCTCGATGCCAGGGGGACCTGAACGAAGCGTTCTCGATCTCCAGGACCCTGCTTATATTTTCCTCCGACAGCTCTTCTATACGGTAATTTACTGAAGTGTCCACCGCACCAGCACCATATGAATGCACCATTTACTCCACCCTGTATGATCCCATCAGCTTTTCCGCCGCGTGAAAAGGACTGATCTTTCCGTCCGCAACGTCTTTTTTCATCCTATCGATGGACCGCTGAATTTCTTCACAGGCATAAAAGCTGTCCTTCAGCATCCTCGTCACCGTTTCATGTATCCAGTATACCGCCTGATCCCGTCTGTTACTTTCGAAATATCCTGATCTCATGGCAAGAGAGTTCTTCTCTTTTATAACGCTCCACACCTCATCAATACCCGTGCCATCAAGGGAGGAGCAGGTCAGTGCACGAGGCTTCCATCCTGAACCGTCAACCGGGAAGAGGCTCAAGGCACCTTCGATCTGCTTTCTTGCCAGTCTGGACCTCTGCACGTCCGGTCCGTCGCACTTGTTTACAACGACCGCGTCGGCAAGCTCCATTATCCCTCTTTTTATACCCTGTATCTCATCACCGGCTCCGGCAAGATGTAACAGCAGAAAAAAATCAACGATACGATGAACGGTCGTTTCCGACTGTCCCACTCCAACGGTCTCCACGATCACGGTATCAAACCCGGCGGCTTCGCATAAAACGATGATCTCTCTCGTTCTTGCCGCAACGCCGCCCAGAAATCCCGAAGACGGCGAGGTTCTTATATATGCGTTCGGATCCTTTGAAAGCCGTGTCATCCTGATCTTGTCCCCAAGTATACTGCCCTTTGTGATCTGACTTGAGGGATCAACGGTAAGCACCGCCACCTTCCTGCCGACCTGATCGGTCAGGTAGGTGCCAAACGCGTCAATGAACGTGCTCTTTCCAACCCCGGGAACTCCTGATATACCTATGCGTATGGAGTTCCCGGACCTGGGAAGGCATTTTTCAACGACCTGACGGGCAGTATCAGCATCAGACCTTAAAGTGCTCTCCACAACGGTTATGGCCTTGCTGAGGACCTTAACGTCGGAATTCATTATTCCGTCCGTGTACTGCTCGACGCTTAACGAGTTCCTTGCTTTTTTAGCGACCTTCACCATTGATCAAGCCACAAGACCTTGTGACGACAATTACGATAATCTCTTTATAAGGAGTTTCAGTATTTTTTCCGCAGCGTGAGGGATAACGGTCCCGGGACCGAATATCTCGTCCACGCCTGCTTCGTATAAAAACCCGTGGTCCTTTCTGGGAACTACCCCTCCGACGATAATTACCATATCCTCACGTTTCAGTTTCTTCAGTTCATCCATAAGTTTCGGAACAAGCGTCTTATGTCCACCCGCAAGACTGGAGATACCCAGTATATGCACGTCGCTCTCCACCGCCTGCTTTGCCGCTTCAGCCGGAGTCTGAAAAAGAGTGCCTACGTCAACGTCAAATCCGAGGTCAGCAAAACTGGTCGCAATTACCTTTGCTCCCCTGTCGTGGCCGTCCTGTCCCATCTTTACAACGATCATCCTGGGCCTTCTTCCATCAGCCCTTGCAAACTCATCTGCAAGCATCCTTACTTTTTTAAAGTCATTATCTTCTGCCATTTCAGAAGAATATACACCAGAAATCGATCTGATCACCGCTTTATATCTCCCGCACACCTTTTCACAGGCGTCTGATATCTCTCCAAGGGTAGCTCTGTGCCTGGCGGCTTCAATGGCAAGGGTAAGAAGATTTCCCTCACCCGATCCCGCACACCGGGTTATCCCGTCAAGTGAGCTTCTGACGGCTTTGTCACTGCGCTTTTCCTTTATGCTCTTTATACGCTCGATCTGAACCTGCCTGACCGCGCTGTTGTCCACTTCTAAAATATCTATATTAACGTCCCGGCCGGTCTCATATTTATTGACCCCGACTATTATATCCTTTCCCGAATCGATCCTTGCCTGCCTTCTGGCAGCGGCTTCCTCTATTCTCATTTTCGGAAGTCCTGCTTCGATCGCTTTTGTGATCCCTCCGAGCTGTTCAACTTCCTCGATCAGTTCCCATGCCTTTCTTGCTATCCGGTCCGTAAGATATTCAACGTAGTAGGAACCTGCCAGTGGATCAACCGATCTGCACACGTCGGTTTCTTCCTGGATATATATCTGCGTGTTCCTTGCTATCCGGGCTGAAAAATCCGTCGGCAGGGCAATAGCTTCATCAAGTGCGTTGGTATGAAGAGACTGAGTACCTCCAAGAACGGCGGCCATGGCTTCCACGCAGGTCCTGACGACGTTATTAAAAGGATCGCGTTCGGTGAGGCTCCATCCGGACGTCTGGCAATGTGCACGCAGTGCCAGTGACCTGGGATTTTCAGGACCGAACCTGCGAACGATCTTTGCCCAGAGCATCCTGCCTGCCCTCATTTTAGCGACCTCCATGAAATGGTTCATCCCAATTCCCCAGAAGAACGAGATCCTGGGAGCAAAATCATCCACGTTCAGACCAGCGTTAATGCCAGTGCGCACGTATTCAAGTCCATTTGCAAGCGTATAGGCAAGTTCAACGTCGGCAGTTGCTCCGGCTTCCTGCATGTGATATCCGCTGACGCTGATCGAATTGAACTTTGGCACGTGCCGTGAGGTGTATTCAAAGATATCCGCTATTATCCTCATTGAGAATTCAGGGGGATAAATATAGGTATTTCTGACCATGAACTCCTTGAGAATATCATTCTGAATAGTTCCATTTAATTTATCAGGGACCACGCCCTGCTCTTCCGCAGCAACGATATAAAAGGCCATAACTGGAAGAACGGCACCGTTCATGGTCATCGAAACGGAAATCTCGTCAAGGGGTATCTGATCAAAGAGTATCTTCATATCTTCAACCGAATCAACGGCTACTCCCGCCTTGCCAACGTCGCCGAAAACCCTTTCGTGATCAGAGTCGTACCCTCTGTGAGTTGCAAGGTCGAAGGCAACGGAAAGCCCCTTCTGTCCTGAAGCAAGGTTGCGTCTGTAAAACGCATTTGACTCTTCAGCGGTGGAAAAACCCGCGTACTGTCTGATGGTCCACGGCCTCGTTACGTACATCGTGGAATATGGACCTCTTAAATATGGAGGTACTCCAGCACCATAGCCCAAGTGCCTTAAATCCTTTACGTCCTCCTTTGTGTAAACGTGCTTTAAGGGGATCCCCTCCGCCGTCAGCCATTCATTACCCGTCGGACACAGGTCAGCAGCACCCTCCGGGAAGTTCCGCGGCTTTACGTTAATATCTGAAAAATCAGGTCTCATGGAATGTCTCATGGAATGTCTCACATTATTCCGAGTTTCTTATGATATTTCGAGAGCGTCTCATACAGTTCAGAACCCACGTGAACAAAATCATCAACGCCGGACTTTATAAGTTCATCTATAGTATCTACGGGATACCCCGCAACAACGACGATGGCTTCCGGGTGGGCAGACCTTATCCGTCCCACAATATCCGTGCCGATCTCTGCATAATCCCTGTCTCCGCTACACAGCACCACTATATCCGCACCGCTTACCCCCTCGTCAATACTTTCAGACCCCGCACCTTCCGTTATGCTGTACCCCGCACAACCAAAGAAATTTGCAGAGAACACGGCTCTGGCACTTCCGGAGACGGGATCACCCGTCTTGAGCAAGAACACCCTGACGGACCTGCCCGTTAGCCTTTCAAACTTTTCCGTCCTCAGCCTAAGGTCTTCATACAGACTTGCCCAGTTGACCTTATCCAGTTTCCTGACCCTCCAGGGACCTGCATCCCCGTTACCATTATCCTGATCGTCACCGGAAAGGCCCTCGTCCGCTGTATCCACCTGGTCGATTATCTTTTCTTCAAGGTTCGGAGATCGGGTTATCCCCACAATGCACCGCTTTCCCAGGCTTATTTTATCCATCTTTGAACTGCCGGTCTCCATTATCCGGTCCTGAACGTACGAACTGTTTACGCACTGTATAAATCCCCCGTTCTTTTCAGCACTTTGAAAAAGCCTGAGGGCCTCGGCAGATATAAGATCGGTCAGTTTTTCAACGTAGTAAGAACCGGCACAGGGATCCGTAACTTCGTGTAAATATGCTTCTTCTTTTAATATCAGCTGCGTATTACGTGCCAGCCTGACGGGGTCATCGTCTTCGGACCCGCTTCTGTGATCAAAAGGAAGAACACAGAGCGAGCTGCAACCTCCCATGACCGCGGCCATTGATTCAACCGTGCCTCTTAAAACGTTCACATAAGGGTCGTAAAGGGTTTTATTTCGCAGTGAAGTTATACAGTGAATGGTCATTTTGCAGGAAGAATAACGTTCAGGTTCGAACCTGCTTACGATCTTCGCCCACAAATTCCTGGCAGCTCTTAACTTCGCAGTTTCCATAAAGTAGCTTGAACCGGCAGAGAACTGAAAGACCATCCTGTCCGAGACAGCGTCTACGCTCAGTCCTTTTTCCCTTAGCTTTACCAGATATTCGCATCCTGCCAGCAAAGAGAACGCGACTTCCTGAACCACGCTTGACCCTGCCTCGGAAAAGCCGTCACCTTTAACTGCTAACGTTTTGTAATTCGGAGCATTACGATCAGCAAAGACTATAAGCTCTTTTGCCCTTGAAAAACATTCTTCGCTGTCAAAAGGCAGAAAGCCATCCGACAGAAGTTCGTTCAAGGGACTGAAGTATAAAGTTCCTGATATCTCTGAAGGGTCGACGTCCCTGTTCTTTGCCTCCTGTAAAAGCAGGTCGAGCACCTTCAGATCGCTTGGTACGGACTCAAAGTTAAGTTTTGTATCGCAAAGGGATATACCTTTCAGCAGACCGGACATCTCAGCGGCAGAATCAACGGAGACCTCGGAAAAGGTAACAGAGTCAGCTCCGTTTTTCAGTGCCTGCCTGGCTGATACGTTGGAGTCCGAAATATCCTTTCTGGCGATCTTCACGCATATATCCCAGTCATTTCCTCTGCCGCTGTTTCCCCTGACAAATGGATATTCCCCGGGCAGAGTGTCCGTCAGGTGCAAAAGGTCTTTAACGTTTTCAGCGGTATAGAACGGAGCTACCTCAAAACCCTCGTCCGTTTTCCAGACCAGCGGTCTTCTGTAGCCGGACCGGTCAACGTCTTTTGCGACCTGCTCGTTCCATTCCTCATAACTTACAGAGGAAAACTCTTTAAATAGATCGACTGTTCTTTTCACGCCTGTATCCTTTCTGAAATCTGACTTTCTGATATAACAGGATACACGTTAAGAGGCTATGAATAAAGGCGGTCCCTCGTGAGCGTTACCTGCTTTTTATTCTTAAGACCTGTAAAAGAGTGCCGCCTGAACGGTAGCTGGAAAGAAAAAGTATCCTTGACAAAATGGGTCTATAATGGTAGCTTTGATGTCTTTATAAAATTCAGAAGCCCGGATGGTTCAGAAGAAGATCAGATCAACATGAAACAGAAAACAGTTTTTCTTTCCCTGATATTTATTTTACCGATAATTTTCATATCTTCAAATGCCTTTGGCAGCAATGATCCTCAAAGACTTTTTTCCCTGATCGACTATATCGGTGGAGATTATCAGTTCGCGGTCAGCAAAGGCAGGATAATAAACGATAATGAATATACCGAGATGCTCGATTTTTCCGAGTCCGCGGTCGCGATATCCAGCACGCTGGAGATAACCAGTGATGATCTGATACGGAAAATAACAAGGTTGAGTAACAAGATAAATGCCAGAGCGTCCGTTCAGGAAGTAAAGGATATAACCAATGAGATAAAAAAGGATCTGATATCCGGCTTTAATATTACAAGAAACCCTTCATCAATGCCGAGTTTAAGTAACGGTTCCGTCCTGTTTGCCAGGCACTGCACGGCGTGTCATGGTGAAAGAGGTAACGGCAGGGGTATACTTGCAGAGAACTTAATACCTGAACCTACCAATTTTCAATCCCTGGACGTTTCGTTAACCCTGTCCCCTCTCAAGGTTTACAATACGCTGAACTTCGGTATCAAAGACACCGCGATGCCGGCTTTCGTTACTCTTACGGATAAAGAAAAATGGGACGTGGCATTTTACGTCCTGTCGGCTGGTTTTCCCGACCATATCCTTAACGATACAACGAAGGTCAGGGTTCCTGAAGAACTTTCAGATTACAAAGCTCTATCTTCATTAACAAATCAGCAGATCAGTGAGAGGCTCAACCTCAACCGGGATGACAACAGTTCCTACGCCTCCATAATGGCAATAAGGAATTCTGATCCAGATAACGACCCGAACAATAGCAATGATAAGAACAAGTACATTGAGTTTGCCATCGCAGAACTACGATCGGCACTGAAACACTATAAGAACAATGAGCACGAAAAAGCCCTTGACAGTTCAATTGATGCCTATCTGAACGGATACGAGCTGGTTGAAGCTGATATCTTTCTGGCAGACGGCTTGCTGGCTTCGAAGATCGAGCAGAACATGGCAAGATTCAGATCAGAAGTAAAAAAAGGTGCTCCCGCAGACGAGGTCGAACGACTTACAAGCGATATTTCCAAAGACCTGAACAAGGCATCAGACCTGCTGTACGATAAGAACACTTTTAATTCCGCCGTGCTGTTCACGAGTTCCTTTTCTATTATTTTAAGAGAAGGTCTTGAAGCAATACTGATAATTGCTGCAATTATCGCATTTTTAGTTAACACCGGATCGAGAAGGGTAATAAGGTACATTCACGTCGGCTGGGTCTCCGCCATAGTTGCAGGATTGATAACGTGGTACGTCGCAAGGACTATAATCTCTATATCCGGACTGAACCGGGAACTGATCGAAGGAATAACCTCGTTAATTGCCGCTGCCGTGCTGTTTTACGTAAGCTACTGGCTTATATCCAAGATAGAAGTGGAAAAATGGAAAGAGTTCATAAAAACAAAAATAGAAACCGCACTGAACAAAAAGAGCATCATGGCACTGGTCACGGTCTCGTTCTTCGCGGTTTACAGAGAGGCATTTGAAACCGTGCTGTTCTATCAGGCACTGGGATATCAGGCAGAAAACAATATCTCTCCGGTAATATGGGGTTTTGTAGCAGGGGTCGCAGTTACGGGTATCCTGGGATTTTTAATATTTAAACTCGCGATCAGTATACCTATACGATACTTCTTTTCTGCAACGAGCCTGCTGCTGTATTTCCTTTGCTTCATACTCGTGGGCAAGGGTATTTATGAACTTCAGAGTGCCGGTATGATCGGAACGACCATTGTGGATTACGTTCCACGGATCGATATCCTGGGTATTTATCCAACGTTAGAAACGCTCATTCCCCAATCCATTATAGTAGTAGCGTTCATATTCGCCTCGTTCTGGATCGCAAATGTCTCAGGAGAAAAAGAAAGAAAGGAAATAGCAATGAACGTATCTCGCATATCCGAAGAACTTAAAACGATGTACGACTCTTTTGATCATATCAAGGGACACATACTGGAATGGAAAAAATGCGAAGATATTGACCTTGAGGCAGAAGAACTCGATCATCAGATACATGACGTCATAGACCACGTTGATCAGCTGCAGAACAAGCTCGGCGATTTTTATCAGAACGTTTCCAGTCCTCAAAAATCCACCTGATTTTCCCGTCCTGTAACGTGGATTTGTAATCTCCTGAGACAGCAATTAGCATATAGTCGTGAACAAAAGGACCGTAATTGTACTTTCAGGCGGAATAGACAGTTCAACCCTTTGCTATAAGTACAAAAGAGAGTTTTTTGACGTTTATTCCCTGACGATAATTTACGGGCAAAGACATATAAAAGAAGTCAATTCCGCAAAGAACATAGCAGAAGCCCTTGGGATCGATCATAAAGTGGTTGATCTTTCCTCTTTAAAGCATATCCTGTCCGGGTCAGCATTGACAGATACGGACGTGAACGTTCCTAAAGTGCCTGAAAAGGCCGAGTATTTTGATTCTCTCAAAGTAACTGTCGTTCCCAACAGAAATGCGATCTTTTTATCAGTGGCAGTAGGGTATGCCCAGAGCATCGGAGCTAACAGCGTCTGCTTCGGAGCTCATCATTCAGACAGAGGGGTTTACCCTGACTGCAGAAAGGAGTTCGTTGAGGCTTTTGAAACCGCCGAAAGACTGGCAAACGATAATCCGGCCTTAAAAGTGGAGGCTCCTTTTGTCAACCTGGATAAATCTGAGATCGTAAAACTGGGAAATGAACTCGGGGTCCCGTTCGAGTTGACATGGACGTGTTACGAAGGGAACAGGGTCCACTGCGGAAAGTGCAGTGCCTGCGAAGAGAGAAAAAGAGCATTTCTGGAATCCGGAATAAAAGACCCCACTCAGTACAAAAACTAAATTATGAAGGTTAGTGAAATTTTCTATTCCATACAAGGTGAAGGTGTTCAAATCGGTCAGCCAACTGTGTTTTTAAGGCTTTTTGCCTGCGACCTGAGATGCAGTTGGTGTGATACCATGTACGCCGTTGAAGGAAATGATTTTACGGAGATATCCAACGATAAAATTATAGCAGAGATCGCCAAATACAACTGTGGCAGGGTATGTATCACCGGAGGAGAACCTCTGATACAAAAAAAGGAACTGGTACCACTTACCGAGAAACTGCTCGACACTGGATACTTTATCTTACTTGAGACCAGCGGTCATAAAAAGCCTCCAGAAATATTTGAAAAAAGTTCCTGCCTGATCAGTATGGACTGTAAATGTCCCAGTTCCGGCATGGACAACCGTATGGACTTCAGTTTATTTGAAGATCTGAAACCAAAAGATCAAATTAAATTCGTCATAAACGATGAAAATGACTATTCATACGCTATAAATGTATTAAGCCGTTATGATATAAGAGCCTCAATAATATTCCAGCCCGTCTACGGCAAAAGCCCTACCTGGCTGGCGGAAAAAATTCTTGCAGATAATTTGGATTCGATCAGGGTGCTACCGCAGCTACATAAGATAATATGGGGTGAAAAAAGAGGTGTTTAAAAAAGATTTCCATTAGGATTTATTACTAATTTGGCAGGTTTTCAGTTCGTTTATGCGGGATTGATACCATTTTCAAAAACACCTCTGATGTTTTGTCTGTTACTTTATTCATAGAAGCGTTAATAGGCTGTATTCTTTTTGTTGTTTTTTTATCCATTTTCTATTACTATATATTATGGATTTTGTATTTAAGAAAGGCAGACGATGAACGATAGATTATCTAATTACAAACTCATTTTTGAAATTGCATTTATTATATTATTTATAATTTTTTTAATATATGGTAGTATATTTTTCCATAAAGGGGCTTATAACCATGTTTCTTTTAAAAATTTAACTCCAATAGTAATTGCAGCAACTTCAATAATTGCTGCTGTGTTTTTTACGATTAAAATATATTTGGGAAATCAGCTAAGTATAAAGGAGAAGAAAATGTTAAAAGAATATTCAGATAAGGTTGAGGAAGTTAAAAAAGATTTTACTGACAAATTTGCTGCTCAGACGACTGATATGAACACAAAACTTGCTGCTCAAATGACTGATATGGACAAAAAATTTGCTCAGCAAAAAGCAGAATTGACTGCATTGCTCAATGAGTTAGTAGCCACAGGGAAAATAACAGTTAATAAACAAGGCTAAACACAATTTAAAGGAATTATATACTATAGCTCAATACACGGTAATACACCCATTTTTTCAACGAACTGATAACTGATTAAAAGAAAACCAGACCCCAATTCTCTTATCTATGTTTCTTTTAAAAATTTAACTCCAATAGTAATTGCAGCAACTTCGATAATTGCTGCTGTGTTTTTTACAATTAAAATATATTTGGAAAATCAGCTAAGTATAAAAGAGAAGAAAATGTTAAAAGAATATTCAGATAAGATCGAAGAAGTTAAAAAATATTTTACTGATAAATTTGCTGCTCAGACGACTTATATGGACAAAAAACTTGCTGCTCAGACAACTTATATGGACAAAAAACTTGCTCAGCAAAAAGCAGAATTGACTGCATTGCTCAACGAGTTAGTAGCCACAGGGAAAATAACAGTTAATAAACAAGGCTAAACACAATTTAAAGAAATTATATACTATAGTTCAATACACGGTAATACTACACCCGTTCTCCTCAAAGAACTGATAACTGATATAAAAGAAAACCAAGCTGTAGTGCTCTCTCATAAATGCCTTTGAAAGAACTGCATTACTGCTTTTTTACCTGAGACCTTCTCTTCCTTCTGATAGCTACTGATACAGGTATAAGTATCAGACATGCCATTACTCCGAGAATATCAGAAGCAGTGCTGCTCTGATCTGAGACAGCACATCCTCCACCACCTCCGCCTGAATCACTACCTGTCGGTGGCGGAGCCGCTGCACTGAACCTGAAGGTCAACTCTTTAATGTCTCCATTCCTGTCCGTTACCGTGTACGTGTAGGTCCTCTCAGACGACGCACTCGCGGGCGTCCCGCTTATTATCCCTGTGTCTCTGTCCAATCTCAACCCAGGAGGTAAGGGAGGCGTTATACTGTATACTAACGGTGCATTCCCTCCCGTTGCTACCGGCAAACTTATTGATCTCCCCATGTACACCTGATCTTCTATCGTCGTCACGCTGAAGTCCGGTTCGCTGTCTTCTTCCACTGTAATACTGAACTCCAGTTCATCTGTATCATTATCTGCGTCCGTTACTGTATATGTATATGTACGAGTTACAGGAAGTATTCGTGCATCAAGGTTGGGTGTTCCACTTAACACTCTGGTATCAGGATTAAATCCCAATTCAGTTGGTAAATTAAGATCAATTAACCCAAGACTAGTTAAACTGTAAGTTAAAGGAGCATTCCCTCCCGTTGCTTCTGGCAGTGTTTCATTTACTGCTTCTCCGTTTATATACACTTTATTATCTATAGTTTCACTGCCGAAGGTCGGCATTGTGTTCGGTTCTGCTCTTACAGTAATACTGAACGTCTTTGAGTTCTTAAATCCATCTGTGTCAGTTACCGTATAAGTATAAGTGCTTCTGGAAGTTGCAGTATCTGGAGTTCCACTTATCTCTCGGGTGGCAGGGGTAAAATCCAGTCCGGAAGGTAAATTGGGAGTTAAACTGTACGTTAACGTTCCATTATGTCCATCTGCTGCAGGCAGCACTTCTGTTACTTCTGTACCGGTTAAATACACCTTATCATTTATCACAGCAGCACTTATGAAGAGTGCTCTTACAGCAATATCGAACATCAATTCAGCCGTATGTCCGTTATTGTCAGTAACGGTATACGTATAGGTAGTCCTGGGCGTTGCAGTAGTTGGTGTCCCGCGTATAACTCTGTCATTAGAGTTATACGCTGCTAATCCGTCTGGTAATACAGGAGTAACACTGTATATATATGGAGGAGTACCTCCCGTTGCAGCAGGCAACGAATTACTCGTTAGAGTGGGTATTGATGATAATGCATTTGCTATTAGTGTATAAAAATCAGTAAAAGACCCATCCCCACTGTCAAAGGCCAGGTCCGTTGTTATAGTAATAGAGAAAGTAATACTGTCAGAATCACCGTCATCATCAGTTACCTTGTAAGTATAAGTAACAGTTAAAGGAAGTAGATGTGCAGAAATGCTGGGTGTTCCACTTAACATTCTGGTGCTTTCGGTAAAGGTAAGTCCACTTGGTTCAGCAGGAGTTAAACTGTAATTTAAAGTTCCGTTACCTCCGGTAGCCTGAGGCAGAGTTAACGTTACTGCGCTGCCATTAAACCACGTCTGATCCTCTACCGTCTCACTGCCGAAGGTTGGTATGTCAGATTCTACCGTAATATTGAACGTTAACTCATCCGTATCTCCACTGTTACTATCTCTGGCGGTCCATGTATAAAGGGTCTCAGGTGTTGCAGTAGTTGGTGTTCCACTTATAGTTCGGAAGCTACGACTCAATCCATCAGGTAATTTAGGAGACAATGAAAGACTGTAACCACCCCCTGTTATTGGGAGAGGCAGCACTAATGGTTTTATTGCTTCACCTACTTTATACGATTGTTCAGCTATCGTTGCATTGCCAAAACTTACATTATGATCTTTGGGACCTGTCTCACTGCCAGGTCCCTGATAAAAATTCCCGTATACCTTAATGCTCCAAGAGTGTAAGGTAAAAGTATTTTCTCCATTTTCTTCATCTCCGGAAGCAGTATCGGCTATATTGAGAATCCATTCTCCGGAAGGGTCTTCTCCGAGGTGTTTAGCCGACCCGAAACGATGTGTTCTTCTCAGGTAACTGACGCAGTTTTTTTCTTCATCCGAAGATCCACTTACAGACTCCCTTACAAGTTCCGATATTGTCCCGGAAGGAGAGGTTATTTTTATATCAAGGTCCTGTAAGCAGTCACACGAAAAAACAAGTTCTACTTCAACGAATTCCGTAAATATTTCTTCAAGGTCCGGTATCATAAGTCTGGAAACAAGGATCCCGTCTGCTTCTCCTTCTCCATCTCCTTCTCCATCAGGAATTGTTATCTCATTATCTGAAGAAGCTGTAACGGTCCTCATTTCACCAACGCCTTTCCAGCTTTTTGCAAGCTCTGCAGCTGCTTCTGCGTCTACCACGCCAAAACCATACTTAGGATTATAATTATATCTTTCCGTATCAGAACCGTATTTAACAGCTCCAGTCTCCCAGCTCATATCAAAAAAATCGTTCTGCCGTGCTGAACCCGCAAGTATAAGCTTTATATCCCTCCAGCTCAGCTGTCCGTTTATCTCTCTCAGCAGTGCTGCCACTCCTCCAACCTGTGAAGCTGAAAGAAATGTTCCGGAAGTTACAATGTAATCGTTGTTGTTATCAGTAGTTACAATATCAGAACCAGGTGCACATACCCATAGATTTACTCCCTCTTCTGAAAATATACTCTTCTTTCCAAAGCCGTCTGTTGAACACACGGCAGTTACGCCGTAGTAATTAGAATATTCAGAAAAATTAGCCTGATCGTTATTCTCATGCCCATCCCCTGCTCCCCAGACGTAAAACACCCCTTTACCATAAAACCCTTTCTTTATACCAAGTTCCACTCCTTCTTCCCAGGAAGATGAAGCCTCCTGAAAATAATATCCGTCCTCAGATCCCAGGCCGTTAACCGATACTGCAGTTATTTCCTTATTACGGACCACCGCGTCCGCTTCACTGATATCACCGGATAACCTGTAACTGTATATACTCGCACCAGGTGCAGTTCCTCTTACTCCCAGTCCGTTATATCCAGTTGCTGCAATAACACCTGCCGCTTGTGTTCCACTAAAGGATGAACCGTATGAATGATCATAGTGCAGTCCGGAACGGACGTTAGCAGAAAGGTCCTCATGTGAAAGGTCGATACCGTCACTTACTATTGCTATGTTAATTCCGGTACCGTATACGTCTTCGTTCCACACTCCCTCTATGTTTATATCTTCTCCTGCCGTTATTTCCTTTCCGGAAAAACTTAACTGCCCAGTGTTCTTCAGATGCCACTGACATCCGTATAACGGATCTTCCGTGTCTGCACTCATACCTCTGCATTCAGATAATGTTTCTTCTGAGCTGCTCTGCCCTTTTGCAGCTATTACCAGTATAAACAGAAAAAATAAGAATAAAGAAAGGATTAACTTAGATGGGGGGGGGTATTATCTTAAACATTGTTCTTACAAAATACTTATACCAGACTGAAAGGTCAGGTATACACGGGGGGGGGGGTAATGGAACTACGTGTTTTTATGTTTGAACTTTTCATGAAATTTTTCATAACATTTATATTTTACTTCTGCTTTGCTGTAATGTCAAGTACATCAGTCTTTGAATGCCTGCCCGGTGCCAGAAAATACGGATGTACCACTATCTCCTCCGCACCTGAACTGACGCAAACGGAAAACGCGTCTTCCAAACTGGGAGAGGCAAGTTCCATGTGGCAGTGTTCCACAATATCGAATTTACAGTCCGGACTGCTCTGCAGCTTTTCCCTGACCTTTACAAGCAGGTCGTTAGCCTCTTTTACTTTACTGCCATGATCTATCAGTATTAACGCCCCTTTTTCTCTTAACCATCAGCGGCGTTCAGTTTTAACGTCTCCAGAACTATATCTGCACTTCTGTAAAACTCATCCAGTACTAAATACTCGTTAACCGTATGCAGTTCGTACATACCCGTTCCAAGGTTTACACATTCCACGCCTTTATTATTAAAATAGTTCGCGTCACAACCTCCTCCAGTAGTATGGTGCTTTATTGTATACCCAAGGTCTGAAACGGCCTTGTCCACTAATTGAGTGACCCTGGCTGTCGCAGGAACGTCCATCTTACGATAAACGTGGTCGACGTCAATATCTACAACTGGCCTCTTTTCCTGACCATCTACAATAACCGAGCAGCTTTTTACTTCCTGATGAAAACTGTCACATATATGCTTGACCTGTTCATCAAGTTTTGCATTATCATGGCTCCTGACTTCCAGGACAACCTCAGCGAAGTTTGGAACTATGTTGGCAGCAACCCCTCCTCCTATAATACCAATATTTGAAGTAGTTTCATGATCTATCCTGCCAGTTGTAATATTGGATATTGCACGACAGGCTAACTGTATCGCACTGATCCCTTTCTCTGGACAAAGACCCGCGTGAGCTTCAAGTCCGTGTACTCTTATCGTTAAAATATCAGAAGACGGACATTTAAGAACAAGCCTGTCCGGGGTACTGCTATCCAGAACTATTCCATAACGGGAATTCAGACTTGATACGTCAAAGTACTTTGCTCCTAAAAGTCCTACCTCTTCACATATCGTAAATGCAATCTCAATATCGCCATGTGGTAAATCTTGCTCCTTGAGCGTTCTTATTATTTCCACTATTATCGAAACCCCGCTTTTATCATCAGCACCTAAGATCGTCGTGCCGTCGCTTCTCATCCTTCCATCTTCTATTTCCGGTCTTATACCCTCTCCGGGACCAACCGTGTCCATGTGAGAAGAGAGAAAAAAAGCTGGAACTCCATTCTTATTACCTTTTATCTTCACCAACAGATTGCCTACTTCTCCCCCTACTACATCTCCCGCTTCATCGTATATGCACTTCCCTCCAAGCTCCTCCATTTCCCTTTGAAGTTTTAATGCAACCCTCTTTTCACGCCTGGACGGACTATCTATCCTTATAAGTTCCATTAAATGTTCGGTCATACGCTCTTTGTTTATCATATCCCAGTCCTTCCTGAAATTAGTATAGTTGTTCCTTCGCGGATCATAAATATCATCAAGGTAATGATACTCGGAAATTTCCAGATATGAACCTGAATTGGTTTTTCTGAACCAAAGTTCATTAAAGTAATCACTTAAAAGACATCAAAAAAAGAGAGTATAGTTTAGATAATTGAATGTTTGCTTAAATGTTCTATACTTTACTAAAGTTAATTTCGATTTTAAAATAAAGTTTCAGGGAGACGGTCAAGATGTCAGACAAGCAGGAAACATATAATTATGAACCTTTTGCTAATACCGAGGATTATAAAAAGGTCAACGGAGATATAATAGCTAGCTGGGTACAGCTTATGGTAGATAAAGGTATGGGGAAAATAGACAAGATACTGGACGTGGCGACCGGTGCGGGAACAATGGTGCAACTTTTCTTTAACCACCTGCCTTCAAAGTGGAGAGAGTCGGTCGTAATGTGCCTTGACCAATCTTCAGACGCTCTGAAATTAGCCCAGTCCAAACTCGAAAATCACATAGAAAAGCTTAAGTTCATCAATTCGCCAATTGAAGATATTAACCTGCCGAAAGGGAGCGTTGACGTCGCAGTCTGGGGGAACGGTATACACTATCTGAACGAGAAAGCACAAATAGAAAGTCTGATAAAGATAAAAGAAACACTGACGCCAAACGGCTGGCTTTTTTTCAATACCGCCTTCTACGAAGAAGCAAGACCCGCAAACACTATCCCTTTTTACAGAACACAGGTAAAGAACGCCGTCCTGTTGTTAAGGGAAAAAGGTATTAAGCGGGGGAAGGACAATAAGAAAGCAGAAGCAGCAAAATTCCATCCAAGGTCATACTATGAAGATCTGGTGAGCAAAGCAGGGTTCAAACTGGTCAACGCCCAGGAGTTTGCTGCACGTCTCACCCAGGATGCCTGGGAACATATAAGTGAGTTCCAGCAATACGCCGCCGGTGCCCTTCACGGCTATCCGACCGATGATGCTTCCACGGCCATGAAAAACGCAGTAGCTCCCTCCATATTACTGCATGGCGAGAAAGACAAGGATGGAAAACTGTTCGTTATAAGGAACTGGCTGGCAGTAAGTGCACGGGCGAATTAGAGCTTAATTAAAGTGCTGCCTATGCGGTAAGTGAGATGAAAGGTCAACTGACCGATCAGGTCAGTTGCAGACCCTATCCCTGTACGTTACATAAGTCGCAGGAGCAGTTATCTCTTAACAGATCAAAGGTGTATATACCGGTGCTGTGTCCATCGCTCCAGTAAAATCTTATAGCATAGTGGCCGATGTTCTCTATTTTCAAGGGTCTTATATCTGATCTTTCTTTGGCTGAAACCTGAATTCTTTTTTTAAACGGAGGTCTGCCGCTTTCCCTGGCCGACTTTCTTGGCTTGCCGCAACCCGCGCACGGACATATATCCCTCAGGTCCGTATACAGATATATACTTTTATGTCCATCTTCCCAAAGAACATAGAGAGCGTTATCACTGAATTCAGTAAGTTCTTTTATTTTATATTGCATTAATATTACCTATCTCTCTTAAGGACTTTCATTTTGGCAGAGCGAGCTTTCATCTTTATTGATAAATAAGCGTTCAGATAGTATAATCAAATCCAAATGAAACAAGAAGACACCGCCCTCTCCGCCGTTATAAACTGGATCGGTCTATCGGCAAACATAGTATTTCTTACTGGACCGGAGCTCTTATTTGATTCCGGCATACAGAACGTCACAAATATAAGCTTCAACCCTGATATACGAAAATTTAAAAACGACGTTCAAACCAGACAGGAATACTGGAATAAACTAAAGGAACATTATCCACAGATCTCCTCTGCTACACCCACACCCGCCCACGAGGCTATATATGAACTTAGCATGTTTTCAAATGTAAGTTGTATAATAACTCAGAACGGAGACGGACTTCATCAAAAAGCCGGCAACAACAACGTAATTGAGATCTACGCTAACGTTCACTGGGCAACCTGTCCGGACTGTGGCAAGGACCAGCCAATGACGGAAGCCCTGGGTCAGCTTGAAAAAGGCAAGCAGGTCCCTACCTGCACGGTCTGTAACAGTGACCTTATCAAGCCTCCCATATCGTTTCCGGGACAACCCCTTCCACACTGGGATATAAGAGAGTCATGGATCAAGCTCCAAAACTGTGACCTTTTTATTATAGTCGGGGCCGATCTGGAAAACGAACCAGTGGCATCTTTTCCGTTTCAGATAATGAACAAGGGAGATAAGGTCGTAATAATAAGCGAGACGGAAACCGCCGCTGATGATTACGTAAGTGCGGTCCTGTATGGAAAGCCAGATCAGGTCGTACCCTACATAGCCGAAGAGGTAAAAAAACATATCCCAATCTCATAAACAACTTACTGCAGAGACCGGTCACAATGAGCAACAATAAAGAAGAAAACGATAAAATAAAGCAGTACGTTTCCAACCTTGACAAAGATATCTACACGGTAAACAACATTCCCGAGGAAGTCGTTGCGGTTATTTTCGCCTACGTAAGCAGAAGTATGAAGAGCTTCAGGGAAAATATCAGCACTGTAATTAAAGAGGAACAGATGGGGCAGGAAAGGGCCAGTAAATTTCACGAAAAATGGGTCCTGAACTATGGACATTCTTCCGTTGCCGAACATGCCTGCGTCCACGTAGGTGTAGAGAAAGTATCAAGGCTGTTCTCTTCCCTTCTTGAACTTTCCAATGAATATCTTTCCTTTACAGAGTATTCGCAGAGGTACCAGAAACCGGTCAGGGGTGGTTTTTACACCCCAGTGGAGGTAAGCAGTAAAAGATCCTTAAACAAAGAGTTTCAGAAGCTGTCGCTGAACACGTATGACCTATATATCGACTTATACAATGCTTTGATAAGCTATCTGAAAAAAAAAGACCCGTCGTCAGACGACAAAGTACTGGAGAAAATAGCATTTGAAGACGCCAGGTACGCACTTAATCTGTCCACTTATACCAACCTGGGTATAACAGCCAACGCAAGAGCCGTTGAAGATGCCCTTGCGGTGCTTCTGTCAAGTAAATACCCAGAAGTTCGTTCAAGGGCGAACGAGATCAAGCAAGAGGTAGGTTTTTCTGTACCAACTTTAATAAAATACGCAAGCGAAAAGGGGTATATAACAAAAACCCGCGGTATATTTGAAAGGCTGTCAGACAAAATGTGCGATACATCAGTTTACAACAGACCCTCAGCAAGGGTGAACCTGATAAGCTGGACGGGAGATAATTCGGACAACCCGCAGGACATTGCATTAAAAAAGATAATTAAAGCAGTAATATTCGAACGTCACGACAGTAAGTACAGTAAAGTATCAGGACTTGTAGAATCACTTACGTCCGAGCAGCTAACGTCGTTATTTAAAGAAACCGTCAAACATCTCGGTAAACATGACAATCCGGTAAAAGCGTTTAAACTCATAGACTACGAAGCAGAGCTTGTAATAAGTGAGGCTTGCTGGCATCAGCTTCTCAGACACAGAAAGGTAAACTGGATATTTGGTGAACCTTCCGTTTATAACGGCATAACTGTTCCCCCCAGGATCAAAGAAGCAGGGGTCGAGGAGCTGTTACTTAAAGCAACAGAACGGAGTGAAGATATGTTTGAAAAACTGATGAACGAGGGACTCGACACGGCCGCTCATTACGTGGTAACAAATGCCCATAACAGACGGGTGACCGGTAAGTTTGATCTGTGGGAACTTTTCCATCTTGTAAACCTAAGAACGTCAGAAGCAGCCCAGTGGGACATAAAGACCGTTATGCAGGACCTTATGGAAGAAATACGAAAATATCATCCCGTTATCGTAGAAGCCACCTCGTCAAGGCTGAACAGTTAAGAGGCAGAAATGAACGTTATAAAGTGTGAAGAATGTGGTTTTGAAATTTCCATGAAGACCAGTACGTGCTTCAACTGCGGTGAAAAACTGACAAAGGCCGGAAAGAGCAGAATAATGGGTTTTTTCAGAAGAGTGGCTTTCATACTCTTTGCGATCTATATACTTCTCACGGCTCTAAAGATCTTCTGAACGGCTACGATGGCAAACTCAAATCACTTAAAACTGATCAATCAAGGCGTGGTCTTATGGAACAGGTGGAGAGATGACAACACGGGTGGATCTCCCGATCTGAGCTGGGCAAACCTTATAGGTCTTGACCTGATGTCGGTAAATTTCCAGGAGGTTAATCTCAAGCTGGCCTATCTGAAAAGCTCCAACCTTAAAAGTTCCATATTCATAAATGCAAATCTTTACGGTGCTAACATGGAAGGCGCTAACATGGAAGGTGCGAACATGGAAGGTGCGAACATGGAAGGCGCACATTTGATAAATTCCAACATCAGAAATGCAAATCTAAGAGGGTGCAATATGAAACTTACCAACCTGGATGGAGCCGATCTGTATGGAGCAGACCTATCCGGGGTCAGAAAACTCACCCTGAAGCAGCTCTCGAACGTTAAAACCCTCAAGAATACCAAGATGGACCCAACTTACCTGGACGAAATAAGAAGGTCCTTTCCTGATCTGATATGACAGACACCACAGAGTATCCTTCATTTAAAAACCTGATCAGTGAAAATATCCTGAAGGTATCCGAGCTAAACTCCAGGATCAAAAAGATCCTTGATAAAGAGTTCAAAAAGGAATATCTGTGGATCGAAGGGGAAATATCTAACTTCAAAGGAAATTACTCAAGCGGACATTGGTACTTTTCATTAAAAGACGAGAAAAGCCTGATATCTGCAGTATGTTTCAGAGGAAATAACCAGCATATCAAATTCAAACCAAAAGATGGACAGGAAGTAATATGCTGCGGACAGATCAGCATTTACGAAAAGAGCGGCACCTGTCAGATAAACGTCACTTATATCGAACCAAAAGGTATCGGAGCTCAGAGGCTTGCCCTTGAACAGCTAAAGGAAAAATTAAAATCAGAAGGACTTTTTGATCCGGGTCGTAAACGACAGCTACCGTTCTTAAGCAGAAAGATCGGAGTGATCACTTCTCCAACCGGAGCAGTGATAAGAGATATAATAAAAGTAACACAAAGAAGATCTTCTAACACGCAGATAATCGTTTCTCCAGCAAGGGTACAGGGAAAGAACGCACCTTCGGAAATATCAAAGGCGCTGAGATTATTGTACAGAATAAACGACCTTGACCTTATCATAGTCGCCCGAGGCGGTGGGTCGTCAGAAGACCTGTGGGTATTTAATGAAGAACTGGTTGCAAGGGAAATAAGTATATCTCCGTTCCCTACCATATCGGCGGTAGGACACGAAACGGATGTGACGATTGCAGACCTGGTCGCCGACTTAAGAGCGGCAACACCATCTGCAGCGGCGGAACTCGCCGTAAAAGACAGGAACGAGCTTTTAGACGAGTTAAAGAACTTCAGCAGAAGGATCAACTCTTCCCTGAGCAATCGCATAGGGATACTGACCAAAGACCTGGACCATGTCAAAAGCGAACTTATATGGAGCATTAAAAATAAACGGGATACAAGTCGGTCACAGCTAAATGTCCTGGTTACCAAGCTGAACAGTATAAGTCCACTGAACGTGCTTGGCAGAGGCTACAGCATCGTGCAGGATAGAAAGAAAGAACATGTTATAAAAAGTTCAAAAGATATAAAAACGGGAGATAAGCTCTCTATACAGTTTCACATCGGTAAAGCCGACTGCACCGTTGACAAGGTTACAAGCTGAACGGCCGGGACCGCTTATAAGAACATTAAGTTCGTATTAGTTATGCCACTGCCGTTATTGTCATTAACCGATCGTCCGTGAAACCATATCAAGGTACTCGGCGGCAGCAAAGGGTAATTCTGGCTTAAATTCCCTTTTTCCTTACAGTGACGCGAGTTCAGGCAGGGCAATAACCGATATGCCTTCCTTAATGAACCTGTTCTTTACCGAATATTCCGGTTCTCTGTTGGTAAAAACGTATTTAAGTCTTCCGCCAAAAAATTTTCTCAACGACCCTGAACCGTTGTTCTCATTAAAACTGCTTAACGTCTGCTTTGAATATTCATCTGACAAGAACAGCACCGTCGGCATAATTTCCAGTACGTCCGTATAAAAGTCCTCTTTGCTCCCGGCTATTGCTACCCTGTTTTCCATAAAGAACGGTAAAAAGTTGGCAAGTTCCGAGAACAACCCCGATGAACTCAGATAAGAAAAAGACTGATCTTCCGGGGTTATAAACCTCAGCTTTTTATAAGACAGCCGAAGCAGCTTCAGAACGAACTCCTGGGTAAGGACCTTACTCTCCATCTTTCCATCTTCAAAGACATAAAAGCTGATCGCCGGGGTATCCGGACTTACGGATACAGATAACTTCGTCAGGTCGTCTTTCAGTTTCTTTAATTTCATAGATCCGAACTTCACAACAGAACCGTAATTGACAATATTATCCTTAATGTCCAATCTGTGATCGGAAAGCAGGAATATCTTTTCAATGAACTGGCTTGATCGTAAAGCCGGTTTCAGAGCGCTTAAAATATCGGCACTGCCTGCAAAGGCAAACCTGATCCTTTCCCCGTTCAGCACTTTCGCAGCTTCCTCAACCTGAACGTTGCAGGGTATGGAAACCGTACAGCCTCCCAGCAGAAGTATCGCTGATTCAACGAACAATCTCTCAAGTGTATTAGAGGAAACTATCAGCACCTTGTCCTCTTTTTGAAAACCACTATCTAATAAAAACGCAGCTATGCTGTTGACGTCAGTATTAAAATCCAGCCAGGTTATCTGTTTCCAGCTCCACCCGTCGCGCTTTTGAAAAAGAAGCCTTGATCTGTTTTTTTTGATTCTGCCCTGAAAAAAATTATAGAATTTTGATTCGTTCACACGATCTCCGAAGTCGCCATTTAAGGTCACTGTGACTATCTCTCAGACTTTAAGATAAATCCATCTTTTATCGTCATATTTATTACCAAGGACATTAAAAAAGACGCTCAGAAGAGCATCCTGTTACTCTCGTTACCGGCAGTTATCTATACCTGAAAAAATCTGTAAAATAGTCAAGCAACAAATGTAATAGTATAATAAAAGGGTTGTAAATACAAGGATAAAAAGATCCAAACAGATGATTACAAGTAAGGTTATCGAAGAGTTTAACGGCAGACGCTACAATGAAGCAAGATCCATCGTGGAGACGCTTTGCGGCCATGGACATAAGGCCTTTCTGGTCGGTGGATGCTTAAGAGATGCACTGATGGGTCAGAAAGAGCTGCAGGAGTATGATATTGCTACCAGTGCACCTCCGGAAGACATACAGAAAATATTTCCCAGGAACGTACCGATCGGCAGGCAATTCGGGGTAATACTGGTGCAGGGTACCGATGGAGAGTTCGAGGTGGCAACTTTCCGAAAAGAAAACAAATATAAGGACGGCAGACATCCTTCAGAGGTAAAGTACAGCAAAAGTGAGGTAGAGGACGTTCTAAGAAGGGATTTCACGATCAATGGAATGCTCTATGATCCGATGAAAAAAAAGCTTCACGACCACGTTGAGGGAGAAAAAGACCTGAGGGAAAAAATAATCAGAACGATCGGCGATCCTGAACTAAGGTTTGGAGAGGATAAGCTCAGGATGATAAGAGCCACCAGATTTGCAGCAAGACTGTCGTTTAAAATAGAGGAAAAGACCTTTAACGCCATTAAAAAATTAAGCGGTGATATAAACAAGGTAAGCAAAGAGCGAATAAGGGATGAACTTTTAAAGATAATAACGCAGAAAAATCCAGGATATGGACTTAAACTGCTTGATGAAGCAGGACTTCTGAAACATATATTACCTGAAGTCTCCGATATGACAGGGGTTGAGCAGCCGCCACAATTTCACCCCGAAGGCGATGTATTCACGCACACCTGCATCGTTCTGGATAAGCTGTA
The DNA here is from genome assembly GCA_965215275.1 of Thermodesulfobacteriota bacterium. Lineage (GTDB taxonomy): Bacteria > Desulfobacterota_D > UBA1144 > Nemesobacterales > JAJCZQ01 > CAZUNK01. The sequence continues at coordinate 1,667,560 of OZ244044.1, read as the reverse complement.
CGAAATTACAGAAGGGAAATACTCACCTGAGACAGCAATGGGTGCACTGCTCCATGACGTGGGAAAACCGCCGACCTTTGAAGTCACTGACAGGATACGCTTTAACGGACATGACAGAGTTGGTGCGGCAATGGCAAGGAAGATATGTAAACGGCTGAGGTTCTCCAGAAAACAGACCGATCATATCACCTCGCTGATCAATGAACATTTAAAGTTCAAAGACGTCATGAAAATGAGAGAAAGTACTTTAAAAAGGTTCATTTCCATCCCGAATTTTAACGACCATTTAACGATGCACCTTGCAGACTGTCTGGGAAGCCATGGGCTCAGGGACGCTTATGATTTTATAAAGCACAAACTGGAAAATTTTCAGGAAGAGGACATAAAACCCGTTCCACTTATAAATGGCAACGACCTGATCGGATGTGGATTAAAACCCGGACCTCTGTTCTCAAGGATTTTAAATAAAATAGAAGAGCAGCAACTCGAAGGCAAGTTAAAAGATAAGGAAGAAGCGTTAAACTTTGTTAAAAATAACTTCAGCCCTTAAAGATATCTGAACCAGGAGCAGGTAATTTTTCTGTATAATGGACCATACAGGGTTTTTTACTTCCGCCGTCACGTCCGCAAAGGAAAAATACCGTTAACGATAAAACATTAGACCTCTTGCAGACCCTCATAACAGACATGGAGAGCTTTAACGCTCTCCATGTCTCTAAATATCTAAATCAAGATCTATGTACCTTTTATATCTTTCCCTGCAATAAGAAAGCGATCAGCAAAGCGTATATTACAAGGGACTCAATAAGTGCAAGACCAATTATCATCGGGGTCTGAATTGCAGAAGCAGCACCAGGATTTCTTGCAATCCCATCAAGTGCCGCTGCAGTAGCACGTCCCTGTCCCATACCGGCAATACCAGCTGCGACCCCAATACCCAGCCCTGCGCCAAGTCCTATTCCCAGCTTTGCCAGATCACCTACCTTGCCCGCCTCCGCACCTGCTTCCGCAAAAGCCTCTGGAACAAAAACTCCAACCACCGCCGCAACCAAAACGAATAATGAAAATAACTTTTTCATTAAGAAAACCTCCTTATAAATATGTTAGTGTTGTTATTTTATCTCTATAATCAGTGATCATGTGACTCTGCCAGAACGATGTAAATGGCAGAAAGCACAGTGAAAATAAACGCCTGCAAAAAGGCTACGAATATACCCAGCCCGACAAAGATCGCCGGTAAGAAAATATGGGTCAGGTTCGTAAATACGCTCAGTACCATATGGTCGCCCGTGATGTTCATAAAAAGCCTTAGGGAAAGTGACACAGGTCTTACAAGATGACTTATTACCTCAATGATGATCATCAAAGGAGCAAGAAACAAGACCGGACCGGCAAAATGCTTTAAATAGGATATACCGTGTTCCTTAAATCCATAATAGTTGTACATAACGAAAATGATCGCCCCAAAAGCAAGGGTCGTGCTCAGAGAACCGGTCGGAGGAGTAAAACCGGGAACGATCCCGAGAAGATTTAAAAATAAAATAAAAACGAACGACCCTCCAAGGAGTGGAAAATATTTTTCCGCTTTCTCTCTTGAATGAAAAATATCTTCAAAAATGCTGAATAAAAAATCCAGACATATGACCTGAAGGAAATTATTTAGTGATATCTTTGAATCCGGAACTATGGCAGATTCTTTTGAAAGACGCTTCTTTAAACTTACTCCGATAACGGCGATCAGTGCCAGAACAAAAATGGTACCCAGTACGTGGTCCGGTATGTGATAATTCTCCAGTCCAAGCTTTCCAAGCAAGAATATAAACCAGTTAGAATGTTCCATTATGATTTCCCTTTAAGCCTCTTCCGATAATAACAAGTACCAGTGCTGTAAGGGCTATAATAAAACCATAAATATTTAATTTTGCAAACACCAGTAACGCGAATAATATCCCAAGTAAAACAGTGAGTTTAATTATGAACACAAAAAGGCTGAAACCAGTTGAATACCTGTTACTTAATACTGAATTTACTATAAATTTTATACCCATAAAGTCAAGAAGAAACAGCGATCCCCCTACCCCTACCCCAACCGCTATCTGACTTTGATCAATTAACAGATTGCCAAGAACAAGGAGCAGAATAACCACTATGGCAGTTTTTTCCGTCCCGCCAAAAACTACAAACTTCGGTCTTTTATTATCCGTCATTTTTGTTTTTAAGATTCAGCAGCCTCACAAGGAATACGACCCCTGAAACCAGACCCGCAATAAGTCCCAGGATCGTAAAATAAGGTGTTTCATTACCGGACCTGTCATCCAGATAGCTCCCGATCAATAAACCCGCAGCGACCGAGAAACCAAAGTTGGTACCGACTACAACAAAGTAAACCCATCTCTTATCTCTTTTCGGCATTCTGTCTACAGGTCCTTTAAGGCTTTTTTAATCACCTTCAGGGTTTCTTCAATATCTTCTTTTGAATGAGAGTACGATACAAAGGCAGTTTCAAACTGAGAAGGAGGGAACATAACGCCTCCCTTTAAAAGCATCGTGAAAAATCTGGCGAACGTTTTCGTATCACACTTTGAGGCAGTTGCATGATCAACCACTCTGTCGGAGCTGAAAAAGATCGTGAACATAGAGCCAATGTGGTTTACAGACGCACTGATACCGTGCCTGTCTATGAAGGTCCTGATCTCTTTTACCATTTTTTCAGTTTTGAGATCTAACCTGGTAAAAAAGTCCTTTTTCATGATCTTTTTCAGACCAGCCACTCCAGCGGCAACCGCAATGGGATTACCGGAAAGTGTACCAGCCTGATAAACGGGACCCTCTGGAGAGATGTGACCCATTATTTCCCTGCTGGCCCCATAGGCTCCGACCGGCAGGCCTCCTCCTATGATCTTGCCAAGGCAGGTAATATCGGGAATTACGTCAAAAAGGGACTGTGCTCCCCCGGGTCCAAGCCTGAAACCGGTAATGACCTCATCGAAAATCAGAAGCGAGTCGTGTTTTTTCGTTATGGACCTCAGGTCTTTTAAAAAACCCTGATCAGGCAGCACGACGCCCATGTTACCTGCTACCGGTTCTATAATGACACCTGCTATCTTTTCGCCGTATTTTCTGTATAGCTTCTCCACTGAAGCAAAGTCGTTATATCTGGCGACCAGGGTTTTGGAGGTAAAAGATATCGGAACTCCCGGACTGTTGGGATAACCGAAAGTAGACACACCTGAGCCCGCTTTGACAAGAAGATGGTCCGCGTGTCCATGGTAGCATCCCTCAAACTTGATTATATGATCTTTTTTTGTGTATGCCCTCGCCAGCCTTACAGCACTCATCGTTGCCTCGGTGCCTGAACTTGTCATACGAACCTTTTCAATTGAAGGAACACTGTCAGCCACTATACTTGACAGCGATATCTCCTGTTCACATGGTGCTCCGTAGCTGGTACCAGCCATACAGGACGTTTTTATGGCCTTTAATACGTCCTTATCCGCGTGTCCAAGTATCAGCGGTCCCCAGGATGCAAGATAATCAATGTATTCGTTCCCATCAACGTCAGATATCCTCGAGCCTTTTGCTTTTGAAATAAATACAGGTGTTCCACCAACCGCGCTGAAGGACCTTACGGGACTGTTAACCCCACCTACCATATACTTATTGGCCTTAATGAACAGTTTTTCAGATCTTTTAAAAGAAGGCATCACACTTACTTCCTGAACTTTGCTGTGGAGAAGAGGAAGGACCTATACCCGTTCAAATACAGCCGATAGAAAACTGACGCTCCGGACCAGCACGGTATTACTGAACAAGATCAGCTATCTTCTTCTGAGTTTTGGTATTAACTTTTTTGCCTCATTCGCTTCCCGCGACTTTGGATACTTGTCAATGAGGATCTCCAGAAACAACCTTGCCTGTTCCTTTTTACCCAGCTCCATTAAGCTCAAGGGCTGTCTCAGATATGCCAGGGGTACACGAGAGTCGTTCGGGTGCTTATCAATAAACTCCTGATACTCAAGCACGGCCTCTTCATAAAGCCCTTCCTTGTAATAGGAATCCGCTATCATAAAAGCCGCGTCAGCACCTCGCTGCGAACCGGGATACTCCCTCATAAAACTCCGGAACTTTCTCCTGGCACTTGCATACTTGCCTAAGTTAGTATCTCTGTAAGCATCTTTTAACTCGGCTTCGGGATTTTTTTCGCTTTTTGTTCCTGACTTTTCCTTTTGCTCTGATCTTGTTCTTACTACTTGTTTTACCCTTCCCTTAACCTGTTTTTTCGCATTATCCTGAAGCGAACCAGGCAGGGCATGTGTATCATCCTTATTTTGAAGGTCAGGAAATCTCGGCAGTTGAAAAGACTCTATTTCCCCGTTCTTTATAATCGTGTTAAGTTGTTTTTCAAACAGTGACAGTTTCTGTTCAACGTCGTAGACCTTTACCTCAAGCTGAAAAACCTGATCTGCGATATTCGGGGCCGTGTTCAGTTCACCTGCCCCGCCGTCTATTGAGTCCAGCTTGTCCGACAGCTGTTTCACTTTGGCCTCGATCCTGTTCTGTCTGGCATAGATGCCACCTACGTCATCCTGCGTTGCCACACAGGCCGAGACAAGAAGCAAAACCGGAACGATTATTGAAAATAACAAAAAATTCATCCGTTTACTCACTGATCCGTTCAACGATAAAACGTGCCCGTCTGTTCTGACTGTATTGATAATCCGACGTACCGGCACCCCATCGGTCAGTCTCACCTTTACCTACCGCCCTGATCATTGAACTGGGTACGCCCCTTCCGATCATATAGAACTTCACGGTGTCGGCCCTTCGCTGTGCAAGTGCAAGGTTATATTCTTCCGTTCCCCGCACGTCGCAATAACCCTCTACAACAACGACCTTCGAACTTTCCGGATCTTTCATAAGATATTTTATACTTTTATCAAGTACCTGCCTTGAAGCAGGCGTTATTTTAGCACTGTCAAAGTCAAAAAACACATCCTGAAGCATACTTGAAGCCTCGAATTTCTGAACTTTCAGTCTGGCGGCTTCCTCTTGTAACTCGGCATCGGATCTCATCTCCATGTAATCCGTCTCGATTATCTCCCCTTTTGCTACAATAGCCTTGGTTCTCGCTTCCTCCAAAAGATCGACCGCCTCGTCCTGTTTCCCTTCGGCCATAAGTTCATTCGCTTTTGCGATCAGGTCTTCCACGTTCTTATACAGTGAGGTACCTTCTGCCCCCGCTTCTTTCGCTGATATCAAAGCAGCCTGGGTGTCAGATAATTTCTTTTGTACCTTGGAAACACAACCATAAGTGTAGAATCCCGCTATCAGTACAGCAGTAACAACCATAAATACTTTCACTTTACTCATCCGATACCTCCTGAACCTTAAACTACACAACTCAAATTAATTAAAGGTTATCAACCATTTTAACTGTTTTCAAGGACGAATAACCGTTCACATCGGCATTGTGAAACAGGCAAAGCAAATCCCATCTGATCTGCCGTTCCCACGCGTTATGACCATATCCCCCTGAAAACTGTTTTTATTTCTTTAATTTGTAACCAGATCTCTCTCTGTCCCAGGTATCTTTTGTAATCCCCTGCTCTCTGATCTTGTTCTTCTGCGTTCTCTGCGTTCCGGTTTTGGGAAGGTCCTTTACAGATCTGACGTACCTGGGAATCATAAAAGCAGGCATCTTTGGTTCAAGGAACTTTATCAGGTCCACGGGGTCCACAGTTTTATTCCCTTTCGGGATCACAACTATCATGATCTCATTTTCAGCGTACCTGCCTTCTTCCGCCTTAACGCCTATTACGGCGGATTCTTCTATATCCGGATATGAATTAACGATCTTTTCAACCTCAAATGAACTTATATTTTCCCCTCTTCTCCTTATGTAATCCTTCACGCGGTCAACAAAATATATATACCCGTCCTTATCCATCCTTCCCGCATCACCCGTGTGAAACCAGAAATTCCTGAAATCCTGTACCGTCTTTTCAGGCATTTTATGGTAATAGTGAAGCATTATATTAGAGATCCTCGGTCTTACCACTATTTCTCCTATGTCACCCCTTGAAACTTCCAGGTCCGTTTCAGGATCAACGACCTTTATTTCATAATTCGGAGCTTCTTTTCCGCAAGACCCGACCCTAAAAGGTTCACCAGGCCTCATCCAGGTGCACTGACCGATCTCCGTCAATCCATAACCCTCCATAAACCTTATGTTAAACCTTTCCATAAATTCTTCTATAATATCGTGTGGTGCAGGCGAACCCAGAACCAGCTTCACACAATGCTGCTTCTCCTCGGGCACGGGAGGGGTATTCCAGATAAAATAGCATATCGTGCCAACGAGATTAAACTTCGTCACCTTGTGGTCAACTATCCATTTCCAGAAGTTGCGTGCACTGTATTTTTCTTCCACGACAGCCTTCGCACCTCTTATCAGAGCGGGATAAACGGTCATGACCATTGCATTTGAATGAAATAAAGGCAGGCACGTAAAACAGACGTCATCCGGGCCGATGTCCATTATCTCGATGTAGTTCCTTGCACTGCTGTAATCGGCAGCTGACGGTCTCATAACGCCTTTTGACCTTCCTGTAGTTCCCGAAGTGTACATCAGCCTTGCATAATCCATAAAGGTGATCTCAACTCTGGGTTCTTTTGCACTCTGAGAGGATATAAAATCCGAATAAGACACCATGTTCTTAAATTTAAAACCGCTTTTCTTAGGTTTAAGTGTCCCGTCTTTTTTCCATACTATTACGCTTTCAAGCTGAGGGAGCTTCCGGGCTATCGGACGAAGTCTGTCAAGGTAGTTCTCGTCTATAAAAAGGACCTTTGCATCAGAGCTTTCAATAATGTACTGAAGAAAGTCCATAACGTACGCCGTGTTGATCGGTACCATAACGGCACACATCTTAAGTATGCCAAACCATGTAATAACGTAGTCGTCGGAGTTTGGCATATATACCGCGACCTTTTCCTGCTTTTTAACGCCCAGTTCCATCAATCCGTTCGCAATCCTGTTGGCAAGCTGGTTCGTCTGGTAAAAGCTTACAGGCCTGTTATATCCAAACTGTAAGAACGGCTTTTTCCCCAGTTCCTTTGCCTGCTTTTTCAGTATTTCAGGAAGCACCCATCCAGTCATATCCTCCTTCAGGTACCACTCAACGTCAAACTTCCCGTTTTCTCTCTTATAGCTGACCGTGTGCATTAAGTCCTTTGGTTTAGTTCGGGGTGTTTTTTTCATTATCTGCTTACCTTATTATTGTCGATTATATTAGTTTAAACCAAAATTAAGGATTCATCCAGACCATCCGGATAAAACTATCCCGAAAGAACCCGGTACGCAGAACGGGTCACGGGTACAGATCATGACCATTCAGGAAGGTAACAATATCAGATACAGGGATACGACCGGTGATTTCAAATCAGTAAAAAAGAAGTGGACCAAGCTCGAATGAAAACTTATTGAACTTTAACGAACTAAAGAAACGAAAATCATATAAATAACTTGAAATAAGAGAAAATCATTGTTGATATTTTAGTTAGAGCAATACCATATTTGAGTTAAAGTTTCTTTAGTAATTAGGCATATATAATCCCTTATTTAATAATATCCCAGTTATTTAAGAAGTAAGTCATTTCGTTTTCGTGAGTGGTACCACGACCAAGATAATATTTGTCATTTTTAAATTTTACTGCTATTGAATATGAAGATTTATATTTATCACTGTTTTGATTTACAACCTTGATTATTCCTTGGTCGATGCGTTTCTCCATTTCAGTTAACGGTAAAATTAAACAATCTTTCTTTAGACCATCTATCAAAACAAAGATGTAAAAAATATTACTTTTATTGTGCTTCTCCATAGAACTTCTTGAAATAGTCCAGCTGTAATTGGTGGAGAACTTGGTTTTTTTACGAGGTTGGGATGTTTTAACCTGAATACCAAAAAACCTATTGTCTTTAACAACAGCAATGTCTATTCCCGTATCAACGCTCATTATGCTTGCGTCGAATTTGTGAAATAAAAGTTCACTACATACCAAATGTTCTCCTCCTTTACCTACATAAAAATGTTCATCACTTCTTGTCTTACTCAATTTTTTCTCAACCTCCTTCCAAGTTCTTGAAACTCTATAAAATTATTGGTAATTCTGTCATTTTATCCTTAAACTGCAAATCAGTTCTTTCTTTCAACCGCTATGGAAAGTTTTGAAAATCCTTCAGATTTTGCCATATCCATGATCTGTACCACTTTTCCGTGCAGCACCTGGGTATCCGCCCTTATAATAACAACTGATCTCTTGTCACCTGTGGACCTCAGATACTGTCTGACCTCTTTTAAGGAAGCCGTGTCTTCGTTGTAAAATACGGTCCCATCTTTGTCTATACTTATTTTTATACTTTCCGCTGGTGGTTTACTGGCTTTTGCAGAAGAGGCAGGGAGGTTGACCTTAATACTGTCCGACATCGCAAAGTTCAAGGTCAGTGCAAAGAATATAAGCATATTGAACACAACGTCCACCAGTGGAGTTATATCAAGGGTTAATGATGAAACCGTTTCTGCTTTACTGCGTCTGAATTTCATGATCATTTAGATGGGGCGTTCTGGGATTCCAAAATAACTTCCATGATCCTCACGCCCTCTTGCTCAAGCAGGATAACGAACTCTTCGTACTTTGCCGATATGTATTTGTAGGCAAGAAAGGTAAGGATCGCTATGGAAAGCCCCACAGCGGTCGTGTACAGTGCCTCTGATATTCCCCCTGCCAACGCCGGCGGATTTACAACGTCCTGCGAAGAGATCACGCTGAAGATCTTTATCATACCGGAGATCGTCCCGAGCAGCCCAAGCAGAGTGCTTATGGTACTGATAACGCCCAGGATCTCTATGTGCCTGCCTAAATTAAACACTTCGTTATGTCCAACTCTTTCCAGTTCCTCCATTCTGTGATCTTTTGTAAAGTCACGTGATTCTATCGCGACGACGGCTATCCTGGAGATCACAGAGTCATCCCCGTTACAGAAATCCCTGGCATCTTCGATCTTGCCCTTACCCAGCAGGTCGTATAATCTGCCAAGAAAAGCACCCGGAAGGATGTTCTTATCTCTCAGCTGCCAGTATTTTTCAAGAAAGACTGCAACTCCTATTACGGAACATAGAAGAAGTGGGTATATAAATACACCCGTTTTATGTGCCAGTTCGGCAAATGAGCTAACAATGTCCATTTGTATCTCCTGATTACTTTATTAGTTTTTTATTACATGAAAGATAATTAAGGTCGTAGATCCCTTAACTCTTAAAAAACCCCGGTATCCTTTCTCCTTTGATCAGATCATCAAACGTCTCTCTTTGTTTTATTATCTCAAATTCGTTTTCTTTTACCATTACTTCAGGTGCCCTCGTTCTTGAGTTGTAATTAGAGGACATAACAAATCCATAGGCTCCGGCACTTAGCACCGACAGGTAATCCCCTCTTGAAACGGCAGGGAGTTCTCGATCAGTTGCCAGGAAATCCCCAGACTCGCAGATCGGACCCACTACATCAACCTTGCAGGTTCCGGAATTTGATATATTAACCGGAACGATCTCATGGTGAGCGTCGTAAAAAGCAGGCCTTATCAAGTCGTTCATAGCAGCATCAACAATAACAAAATCTTTAGAAGTCCCTTCTTTGTTATACAGGACCTCCGTTACCATTATACCTGAATTGCCAATTAATGAACGTCCCGGTTCAACTATTACTGTATAAGGGCTTTTTTCAGATATGACCTTTTTAATGACCTCGGCGTACTCAACGACAGAAGGAGGCGTCTCGTCCGCTTTATAATTTATGGCCAGCCCACCCCCTATATCCATATATCTGATATCAATACCTTCACCTTTTAACGTGTCAGCAAGCAAGACCAGTCTTTCCACAGAATCGGTAAATGAGGACAGGTCGAATATCTGAGATCCGATATGTGCATCTATTCCAACTATCTCTATCCCTTCCATTTTTGAAGCATTTTTATATATCTGAACGGACCTGTCCAGCTGAATTCCGAATTTACTCTTTTTAAAACCCGTGGAGATATAACGGTGCGTTCTGGGATTTATATCCGGATTGACCCTCAGGGCGACCGGGGCTTTCCTTCCCATTTTCATACCGGTCTCGTTAATGCAGTTAAGTTCCTCGACGGACTCAACGTTAAAAAAAAGTATTCCAGCGTCTATGGCAGCCGCTATCTCCGCTTCCTTCTTGCCAACGCCTGAAAAAACTACTTTAGCCATATCGCCACCTGCTTTGATAACGCGGCTTAATTCTCCAGCGGACACTATATCAAAGCCGGCGTCCATATCGGCAAACAGCCTGAGGACCGCAATATTGGAATTGGCTTTGACCGAAAAACAGATCACGTGATCTATATCTGAAAGGGCCTTCGAGTAGCCGTTAAAGCTGTCCACTATCGACCTGTGACTGTAAAGAAAACACGGGGTCCCAACGCTTTCGGCAACTTCCCTGACGGGAACGCCCTCCATATAAAGCTCATCGTTCTTATAGTAGACGGAAAATGACAATGAAATAATTCCAGTAAAAAAAGATAATCTGCTAAAAGTATCTCAACAATAATTAGAAAAATCAATTATAACGGATAAATTAGGTGAGCAGTTACGTACAGTTCATAACAGGTTACCTGCATGACAGAACACTTTAACAAACTGAAGGTCACTTCATTTGAAAGCCGTCTTTCAAATGTAATGGAAAGGCTGATCATCTATCACAACGGCGTTCCCAGAGTGTCCCCGTCCATGAAGGAAGTACCGGTACAGTCAAAGGACATATCCGGTTTTGCCAAGGACCTTTACGGCAATAAGGTCCATATCCTTGTTTTATTCACCGGGGTCGGAACACGAATGCTGTCTGACCTTATGACAAAGAAAGACGGTTTTGAAAAGTACACTACGGCTTTGCAGAACGTCACCGTGGTCACAAGAGGTCCAAAACCCGTTGCGGCACTGAGGGAGATAAGTATAAAGCCTGATATAACGATCCCCTCACCAAACACATGGAAAGACGTTCTGTCTACCATGGACTCGGAGTTAGAAATTAAAAATAAAACCATTTATGTCCAGGAATACGGTGCCAAGAACAGGGAATTTCTAAAAAACCTTGAGGACAGAGGAGCAAAGGTAAAGACCATAACCGTGTACAAGTGGGGTTTCCCTGATGACCTGCAGCCCCTTAAAACTGCAATACGGTCGATACACAGCAAGGATGAAGACGTTGTTCTGTTCACAAGTTCACAACAGGTCGTAAATCTCGTCAGCCTTGCTTCTGACCTGGGATCAAAGAACGATCTATATGAAGGATTATCCAACGTCGTGATCGGCTCCATAGGGCCAACTACAACGGAAACCCTGAAAAAATACGGGATCTCGGCAGATTACGAACCAAACGATCCCAGGATGGGAAACCTGGTCAGAGAACTCGCCAGAACGGCAAACAGGCTTTTAACCAAAAAAAGAAAGGCACGAGGTCTTGGAATAAAGACCGTTAACTGGAAAAGGACCGACATGGTATGGGAAAACGTTCAGGGTCCTCGACCTAAAAATGCAAAACGAGATCCGGTCTTTCTGAAAGCCTGCAACCTTGAGACAACGGATTATACACCCGTCTGGATCATGAGACAGGCTGGACGTTTCCTTAGGGAGTACAGACAGATCAGATCAAAGGTCTCCTTTACAGAGATGTGCAAGACCCGTGACCTTGCCGCTGAGGTCACTCTCATGGCGGCTGAAAAGCTGAACGTAGACGCTGCTATAATATTTTCAGATATTCTGCTTATACTGGAATCGTTCGGGCTCGACCTGGAATATCAAACAAACGACGGACCGAGGATAAGTAAGAAACTCGGCTCCTCATCGTCGATCAGTTCACTTCCCGAGTTCGAGCCGGATTCGATGAAGTTCGTCTACGACGCCATCAGGCTGACCAGAAAGGCCTTAGACCCCGGGAAAGCATTAATAGGTTTTTCCGGAGCTCCTTTCACACTTGCGTCTTACGCGATCGAGGGAAGCGGGTCCAAAAATTATGCAAAAACCAAGACCTTGATGCTTCAGGACCCCGAATCATGGGACCTGCTTATGAACGGACTTACCGATGCCACCGCGGCCTATCTGAACGGACAGATCGAAGCAGGTGCAGACGCCGTTCAGATATTCGACAGCTGGGTCGGCTGCCTATCTCCCGGAGACTACAGGGAGTTTGTTTTTCCGTATACAAAAAAACTTGTGAGCATGATAGACAGGAACGTGCCGGTGATCCTTTTTGGCACGGACACGTCATCGCTCCTGAAGCAGATCGCCAGGACAGGCTGCGGGGTCGTGGGCGTTGACTGGAAGGTCAGTATAAAAACAGCATGGAAGCAGATAGGTTACAACAAGGCAATACAGGGTAATATGGACCCGGTAGTCCTGCTTTCCACCCGGTCACGGGTCAATGAGGAGGCAAAGAGGATACTTAACGAGGCAGGCGGCAGACCGGGACATATCTTTAATCTTGGTCACGGCATATTGCCCAACACTCCCGTGGACAACGTTCTGTCCTTAGTTGACACCGTCCATGAGCATTCGTATAAAATGAACAAAAACAAGTAAGGGACGCAAGACGCAGAGACCGGTGGTATAATAACTCGCAGTAAATTCCAATTTGAACTTATATAGTACTGACCTCAGTGAATAAGAACACAGCAACCAGGCTCAAGAACGAACCTCAAAATACAGCGGTGCTGCTCATAGGGTACGGAGGTCCTGAAAAACCCGAAGACGTGATCCCCTTTCTTAAAAACGTAGCCAGTGGATTTTCAATACCTGAAGACAGGTTAAAAGAAGTGGCACATCATTATAAGCTCATTGGCGGCAGATCACCTCTGAACGACCTGACGAGAAAGCAGGCAGAAAAATTAGAGGATATGTTATCAGAAGACGGATACGAGGTCCCGGTGTTTATCGGTATGAGGAACTGGCATCCTTTTATATACGACAGCGTAAAAAAGATAGCGGACCTGGGGGTCAGCAGGGCAATAGGCGTGATAATGGCTCTGCACCAGTGCGACGCCAGCTGGCAAAGATATCAAAGGGACGTCAGCGAGGCAGTTGCAAGGTCAGGGGCTGATATAGAGTTCGTTTATACCGAGCCACTTTTTGATAATCCCCTGTTCATAGAGAGCAGCAGCGCTCAGATCAGAAAATGTCTTGAGAAAATAAACGGTCCGGAGCTGGAAAACACAAAACTAATATTTACGGCACACAGTATCCCCGTAAAAATGGCCGAAGCCTCACCTTATGCTACACAGTTCGAAAGATCAGCCAGATTAGTTGCGGAAAACCTGCAGCACAGGAACTGGATGACCGCCTACCAGAGCAGAAGTGGTTCTCCCGATACTCCCTGGCTTGAACCTGACGTCTGCGACGTTATAGAGGAACTGGGGAACAAGGGAATAAAGAACATAGTGATACAGGCAATAGGATTTATGTGTGACCACGTTGAAGTGCTTTTCGACATCGGCATAGAGGCCCGCGAAACCGCGGAAAAAGCCGGAGTGAACTTACACGTTGCCAAGACCGTCAACGACAATGACCTGTTCATCAGAGCTATCCGTGACGAGGTCGTAAGACACATGCCACGTCAATAGAGCTACCCGATGAAGATCGCAATAATTGGTGCCGGCATCTCCGGTTTAAGCAGTGCATACCATCTGAGTAAACTTACCGAAGAACTCGGAGCGGCTCTGGAGATAGATATAATAGAGAAAAGCAACACGCCGGGAGGAACGATCTCCACCTTAAAAGAAGACGGATTTATAGTTGAAGAAGGAGCCGATTCCTTTATTACTTCAAAGCCCTGGGCACTGGAGATAAGCAGGGAGGTAGGATTAGGACCCGAGCTGATCCCCGTCAACACGAACAACAGAAAATGCTTTGTATATCTGGGTGGCAAACTGAAAGCCCTGCCAGATGGTTTTTTTCTCATGTCCCCTTCAGATTTAAATTCATTTATGATGAGCGATTTTTTCTCCGTGGAGGAAAAGGAAAGGATATTATACGAACAGCACGTCCCGGTAAAAGAGACCGAAGAGGAAGAGAGCGTGGATGAGTTCGTTAAAAGGAGATTTGGGAACGCCCTTCTGGAAAAAGCCGCCAAACCCCTGCTCGGAGGGATCTATACCGGGGATACAAAAAAGCTGAGCGCTGCCTCCGTCTTACCCGAATTTATATCAATGGAGAAAAAATTCGGTAGCGTGATCAAAGGGTTGCAGGAAAAGTATTCACCTTCAAAAGCTGAAAGCGGAGCAAGATATGGCCTGTTCTTATCTCTTCAGGGAGGTATGAGCAGACTGGTCGACGGCCTTGTTAAAGCTATAAGCGGGGTTAATTTTCATTATGGACGTGAGGTAACGTCAATTTCCAGAGAAGGTAACGGCTGGATACTAAAGGACACGAGAAATAACACGTACATTGCTGACGCGGTCGTTCTTGCAGTTCCCCCTGATACCGCGTCTGAACTTGCTAAAGGCATAGACGCTGGTCTGTCCAGTACGCTGGGAAAGATCGAATGTGCGTCCTCGGTCGTCGTCAACATGGCAGTTTCAAGAAAAGACCTGAAGGATTTTCCCGAAGGCATAGGTATCGTTGTTCCTCCTTCAGAAAAAATGAACATACTGGCGTGCTCTTTCACAAGTCGTAAATTCCCGTATATGAGTAAAGAAGGGTACGAAACGGTCAGATGTTTTGCCGGCGGAACGCTTAATCTGAACCTGACCCGTAAAAATGAACATGAAATAACCGATCTGCTTATCGACGAGTTCAGACTGATACTGAACACAGATATAAAACCCCTGTTCGTCAGAATAAAAAAATACCTTAACGCTATACCTCAATACAATTTAGGACATTCAGACCTGATCAAAAAGATAGATCATATAACGGCGGGTCTGGGAACCGTAGCAGTTGCGGGTAACGCGTATGACGGTATAGGAATACCAGATTGCATTAAAAGCGGACAAAAAGCCGCAGACCTTATTTTGACCGGTGCGTCGTCCGAAACATAACAGCGAAATTTGCCGGTGCGTTTAATGTTAAACCAATATCTCCCGCATGATTTAGTAAACAGGCACTTTACTGTATACTGTTTAACCGTAACGATTACAGATCGTATGGATCTTTTAAATTTTCTTGCAAAGCCAACGTAGCTCAGTGGTAGAGCAGTTCACTCGTAATGATCAGGTCAGGGGTTCGACTCCCCTCGTTGGCTCCATCAGACGGCCCTTTAATTAAAAAAACCGGGCGTTACATGCTCTGTTGCCTGATATTAAAGAACAGGTATCGCAGCCAGCAGATATTCTGATGGGGAAAATATTAGTTAGTTAAGTGTCCTGGAAAAGACCGCGTTGCTACATATTTATCTGAGACCTTATCTTTCTTCTGATCACTGCTGATACAGGTATAAGCATCAGACATGCCATTACTCCAAGCAGATTCGAAACAACTTCGTTCTGATCAGAGACCACACATCC
Source organism: Thermodesulfobacteriota bacterium (assembly GCA_965215275.1). GTDB lineage: Bacteria > Desulfobacterota_D > UBA1144 > Nemesobacterales > JAJCZQ01 > CAZUNK01. The sequence goes on along the minus strand of OZ244044.1, from coordinate 1,651,983 downwards.
TCCTCCACCTGTATCACTATCTGACACTGGACCTTGTGGCGGTGGTGCAACTGTATCTTCCCTCCCGTGACCATAAACTTTAATGCTCCACGAGTGTAAAATCCCTGAACCTCCATTATGATGATCAGTTATTTTCAAAATCCATTCTCCGGCAAGGTCTTCTCCAAGGTGCCTGGCTGAACCAAAACGATGAGTTTTGTTCGTGTAATCAAAGTCACTTGAAGTGAGTGAAGTGTTAAGTACGAGTAATATCGCTCCTGCTGTATATTCCTCAGTAAGCTGTGACACAGTACCGTCAGGGGAGGTTATCTGTATTTCCAGATCTGGCAAGAACGTGTGAGAGAAATTAAACTCAACCTCTACAAACTCTGTAAAAGAAAGAGAAGTATCCGGTATTGTCAGTCTGGAAATAGTTTCTCCGTCTACTCCGGTTATGTCATCGTGGTCGATGATTGCCATATCAATAGTCCCGGAGGAAACGGTCTGAGTTCTCATCCTTGGAACATTAGTCCAGCTTTCAGCAAGTCCTGCTGCTGCTTCTGCATCTACCACACCAAAACCATACTTAGGATTGTAATTATAATTTTCTGAACCAGAACCGTACTTCTGTGCTCCCGTCTCCCAGCTTGTGTCAGAAGCGTCGTTCTTACGAGCTGAAGTTGCAAGTATCAGTTTAAGGTCTCTCCAGCTAAGGTCACCGTTTACCTCCCTCATCAGTGCCGCCACACCTGCAACCTGTGCTGCTGAATATGCTGTTCCACTTGCATCAAAAATATATTCATTGTTATTATCAGTAGTTGTAATATTTTCTCCTGGAGCACATACCCAAAGATTTACTCCTTCTTCTGAAAAAGAACTCTTGTTCCCTTCTCCATCTACCGAACATACGGCAGTTACAGCGTAGTAGCTGGAATACTCATCAAAATTAGCCTGATCTGCCCTTTTATCTCCGTCCCCGGCCGCCCACACATAAAATACCCCTTTACCACCAAACCCTTCACTTATACCCGTTCCCACTCCTTCTTCCCAATCTGATGAAGCCTCTCTGAGAAGAGGCAGGTCATTCGGTCCCCAGTTGTTGACGGATACAGCCGTTGTATCTCTGTTACGGACCATGGCATCCTTTGCGTTGGCACCGCTGAAGTTGCCAGCTAAATTATAACTATAGATGCCTGCCTGTGGTGCCACGCCTCTTACCCCAAGGCTGTTATCTCCCACTGCTGCTATAACTCCCGATACACGTGTACCACGAGTTTCTGAAGGGTCGTATATGTTACTGCTTCCTGAATAATCATGATTCAGGCTGGTATTTACATTATCAGCAAGGTCCTCGTGACCGGTTTGCATACCATAATCTACCACCGCCACATTAATTCCAGCACCGAATACATTATCATCCCATACCCCTTCTATGTTTATATCTTCTCCAGAGGTAGTTACAGCCCCAAGCTGTCCTGTATTTTTCAGATGCCACTGACAGCCGTATAAGGGATCATTGAGATCGGTGGTACTGGTGTCACAGTTATTGATCTGTCCATATGCCTCAATGGATACAAGGCACAGAAGAAAGAAAAAGGGAATTACTAACTTAGATAGAAAGGGGGGGGTATTACTCTAAAAGATATGTTCATAACTTTTCTATTCTACTTTGTACCCTGACCGAATGTCAAGAATAATTTCTTTGCTAAACGACCCGTTCAAAACTTCAAGGTCAGTGCAGAGAAGTAATCTAAGTTTTCAGGTAATCAGGCAGATAATTCCCATTCATTAAACAGCAACTTCTTCCTAAGGTGATCATAAAACGACAGGAGACCGTTTTAATCTTCCTGGACAGGGGTTAAGAAATTATAGAAATCTTCACTGAAATAGGTCAGACCATTATTCTGATGGGAAAAATATTAGTTAGTTTAACATCCTGGAAAAGACCGCGTTGCTACATATTTATCTGAGACATTATCTTCCTTCTGATCACTACTGACACGGGTATAAGCATCAGACATGCCACTGCTCCGAGCAGATCAGGAACAACGTTGCTCTGATCGGAGACCGCACATCCTCCACCTCCGCCTGTATCAGTACCTGATGTTGTCGGTCTTCGTGGTGTTGGTGTCGGTCCTGGCGGTGGCGGAGCAGGAGGAACCTCTACACTGATCCTGAAGTTCAAATCATCCGTATCTCCGTCATCGTCTGTTACAGTATATGTATAAGTAGTCCTGCTCGTTACAGTAGTGGGTGTCCCGCTTATCTCTCGAGTACCTGCGTTAAAATCCAGTCCGGTTGGTAATGCAGGAGTCAGGCTGTATGTTAATGCTCCATCCCCTCCCGTTGCAGCAGGCAGAGTTACTGGTGTTATTGGATTCCCTGCTATGTAATCCTGATCATCTATCGTTTCACTGCCAAAGGTTGGTATGTTAGGGTCAGGATCAGGTGGATTAATTATGGTACCCATTACTGCAATATCGTATAATGCGACACCTCTGCTGTTTCCCATAACGATATAGTACGTTCCCGGTTCAAGCTGATCCATAACGTTCAGAATTAAATCATCAGTATCACTGGCTATCAGATCATCATTGCTGTCACACAACTGTAACCTGTAGTCTGTCGGTAAAGCCGCAACTACCATGACTACCTCTATATCTACCATAACAGAACCTGTTACCTCTATCTGAAAATAATCCAGGTCATTGGCATCTGCTAAAGTATAGCGACTTTCCATTCCGTCCAGTTGCAGCGTAGCTTCAATATCTGCACTGGAGTCACAATTATTAATCTGGCCATATGCCTCAACGGATACAAGGCAAAGAAGAAAGAAAAGGGGAATTACTGAATTATAAGGGGGGGGGGTATTGCTCTGAATAACATGTTCATAACTATTTTATTCTACTTTGTATCCTGAATGAATGTCAAGAATAATTTCCTTGCTGAACGACCCGGTCAAAACTTCAAGGTCAGTGCAGAGAAGTAATTTAAATTTCTGGGTAATCAAGCAGATGATCCCCATTCATTAAACAGCAGTTTCTTCCAAGGTGTTTATAAAAAGACAGGAAACCTTTTTTTAATTTTCCTGGACTTCTTGGACTTCCTGGACAGGGGTTAAGAAATTATAGAAATCGTCACTGAAATAGGTCAGACCATCATCTCCCACCCAGGTCGTAAAATACACTATGTACACCGGCACAGACCGATCTAACTGAATCTCCCACGACTGTCCGGAGTCGATCTGAGACCTTATAACTTCGGCATTCCACTCGCTGTCATAATCAAATATAAACTCTGCCAGCTGGACAGGTTTTTCGACCCTGATGCACCCATGGCTCAGTTTCTTATCAAGCTGGTCAAAAAACTGCCTGTGTGGTGTGTCATGCAGGTACACATTGTATTTATTGGGAAAAAGGAACTTCAACTTGCCAAGCGGGTTCGTACCTCCCGGCAACTGTCTTAACCTGTAGTTAAAATTCTCCGGATCAACCTCGGACCAGTCCCACGAATAGTCCTTCTGCACTATGTCAGTTTCAAGTGAAAGAACTTCTAAATTTGCCTTTGCCAAATAGCTCGGGTCACTACGGATAATGGGTAATACCTCCTCTGAAAATATGCTTTTTGGAATGTTCCAGTAAGGGTTGATCGCCACATACTCTATATCATCGATCAACACGGGAGTATTCCAGTCGGGAGTACCCACTATGGCACTCATCTCCAAAACGGGCGTATTGTCCTTAACGGCAAAAAGCCTGAACACGGGAATGTTGACCATAACATATCTATCTCCAAAATTCCGAGGCAGTTTTCTCCATATATCCAGATTTCTTTTTATAGAGTCTATCTTTTCACTCAGCGGAACGTTCATTGCCGCAATAGTATTTTCACCAACCACGCTGTCCGCTTTTAACCCATGACGTCTTTGAAAGCGTTTCACTGCTTTAATCAAACGGTAATCGAACAACGGGTCGTTAAGATACCGCTTCCCTTCCTCGTTCAATTTGAAATCAATGTCTCCAGTTGTATATAAGCGATGCTTTAAGAAGACGACCCTGACGTCATATACTCCAAGTTGTAAATTCTCACCTAAAGGTATGGGGTGCAATCCGCCATTTTCCTTTATATTTTCATATCTGATCAAAGATCTCTTCAGGGCATGGTAGAAATAACTGTCAGGCAACAGTGCCCTTACGGCACCAGAAAAATTATTTTCCGATACTGCCCTGTCGATCAGTGCAATAATATCTATATAGGATTCAAAGTAGTCTCTTTCTATAAAATTACTGGCTACCTCGTACCTCCCGTACAGAAGGTCAATAAAATAGGAAATATTGGAGTTAGAGATCAGCAGATCGACCTGGACCGCCCTTGATCTTAAGATGTCCCCTTCCAGGTCTTTCATCTCATTGATATTTTTCTCAATACTTTCAATATCGTAGAAATTCGGATCCAGACCTTCCAGTTTTGAATCCCTCAGTACCTCCAGATAAGAGAACAGGTGCCTGCCTGGAGACAGGTACTCACCGGAACTCATATCCTCCTTAAACCAGATGAGGTTGTACTGCCGGGACTTATAGAGTTTGTTCAGCAGCGGAGACGCCTGATAGACCTTATCCCCAAAGGTTATATTTTTGCTTTCAAGGGAATCGTTCAATAAAACACGCAGTTCCGCTGACAGCGTTTTTTCCGCAGGAGCGGCCGCAGTATTAACGCTTTTATATTCTGCGGTACATAAAAAGATCAACGAAGCATATATAGTGATTAAAAATATCCGGCCCATTTTTAAAATCTTATGATCATCATTAAGATATTACAATTTATCCATACTTCCATAAATAAATTTTCAAATCTTTAAGGCGGTATCTCTCAGACATCAGGGCAACACGTTCAGGATCTGATCGAACCGGGTTACCGAAGCAAACGCAGGTGAACACGATACCCTTCTGTTGTCTGGATCGATCAATATGCTGTCGATATTAGACCTGCAGGCACCAATGATGTCGCGTTCATAATCATCCCCTATATATACTGCATCTTCCACACGAACGTTCAGGGTCCTGGTAACGTGCTCAAATGCCCTGGGACTCGGCTTTCTCCATCCTATATCCTCTGAAATAAATATATGGTCAAAGTGGTGGATCATCTTGTACAGCTTCAGCAAGTCATAAGCCGTTCTGGAACAATCGAAATTAGACAGTATGGAAAGTCTGTAACCCCTCTTTGCAAGCTCAGAGAGAACAGCTTTGTATCCTTGTGGAAATACCATGGAACGCGAAAGTGACCTCATATGAGAAACGACAAGTTCCTGCAGAACGTCAGTATCATAACCAGGAACGTCCATACCTCCAAGCATGATCTCAAATCTTTTTCTTGTAGGATATTCTCTGTTGTCCGCGTTCTTTAGTTCCTGAAACTTTTGATAGCTCCTTACAAAATGGTCGTAAAACTCATTAAATCCGTAGTTTTTAAAATATCTCGTGAAGATCCTGTAAACGTCTTTACCCGTTGAAAAACTCTCCCTGCCGTTAACTTCAATCTTTGGGAGGAGTTCAGGCCGAAACAATATCAGCGTGTCAAAAAGATCGAATATAACGTCTGAGTACTTTTTCATTATAAAACCGTATATCAGCAAAGGTCGGCACGCTGAATGATAACTTCTATAATTTTATCATGTAACCCCAGCGGCTCCGTTATTTTACACTCAACGTCCGGGAACTTGATCAAAGCTTCTTTTACCATTTCTGGTATATCGGTCTTTGAATGCCTGCCCGGTGCCAGAAAATACGGATGTACCACTATCTCCTCCGCACCTGAACTGACGCAAACTGAAAAAGCGTCTTCCAAAGTGGGAGAGGCAAGCTCCATGTGACAGTGTTCCACAATATCGAATTTACAGGCCGGACTGCTCAGAAGCTTTTCCCTGACCTTTACAAGCAGGTCGTTGGCCTCTCTTACTTTACTGCCGTGATCTATCAGTATTAATGCCCTTTTTCTCTTAACCATAAGCGGCGTTCAGTTTTAACGTCTTCAGAACTATATATGCACTTCTGTAAAACCCGTCCAGTGTTAACCGTAAGCAGTTCGTACATACGCTCTTTGTCTATCCCTATCTCTGTCCTTCGTGAAAATATTATAATCGTTCCTTTGCGGATTATAAATATCATCAAGGCAACATTACGGTTATACTTTAAGTAATAAAAAGCAGCTGCAGAAGAACAGAATATCGCGGAAAACCATAACGTTCAAAATCTGCGAAATAACAAATTCAGGAGGTCCACAAATGAACCTTTCTCTAAAAAAAGAGGGATATCTAAACTATGACAGCGACGTGCTGATCTTCACTAAATTTTCCGATAAACCATTTTCAGGCGAACTGAAAAAAACAGACAACAGGATTGGAAGTGCAATATCAAAAAAAGCCAAAGCCACCGAGTTCAAAGGAGAAAAAGGAACTATCCTGACCCTGGATACCATCGGAACCCTGAGATCCAGGTCCATCCTCGTGGCAGGTCTGGGATCAAGTAAAGAATTCTCCATAAGTTCCTGTTACAGGTCGTTCGCCTCCGTTGGAAAAAAACTGCTGGCAAAAGATACCGATATTAAAGTCGTGTATGAACTGCCGAACAGAAGGAACGTTCTATCATCTGCCATTGAAGGACTTATTCAGGGAAGCTATAAGTTCAGTAAATATAAAACTGCAGATAAAACGGCCCTCATAAGAAATACTTATATATATTCAAAGACCCTCAATCCCAAAACCTTTGAAAGGGAAAGAGCGTTTGCCGCTGAAATGTCCGATTCGGTAAGCCTGGCAAGGAACGTTGTCAACGAACCACCTGTATATCTGACCCCCTCCAGGCTGGCAGAAATTGCAGAATCGTTGGCTGAAGAGGGGAATATCGAAGTGAAGATATACAACAAAGAGGAGATCCTGGAGATGAAAATGGGAGCACTGTACGCCGTGTCCCGCGGAAGTACCCAGCCTCCCAAGTTCATAAGTATGACCTACTCACCACCGAAATATTCAAAAACCCTGGCAGTTGTAGGCAAGGGGATTACCTTTGACTCAGGCGGTCTGTGCCTCAAACCGGCAGATTCAATGCTTACGATGAAAATGGACATGGCGGGAGCGGCAGCGGTCATAGGGATAATGAAAGCCGTATCTAAACTGCGGCCAAAGATAAAGGTCCACGGGCTCGTTCCCACAACGGAGAACATGACGGGAGGTGACGCCTATAAGCCGGACGACGTGATCTATGCTATGAACGGTAAGTCAATTGAGGTAATAAACACGGACGCAGAGGGCAGATTGATCCTGTCCGACGCTCTGAGTTACGCGGTAAAAAAACTAAAGGCGGACGAGATAATAGATATGGCAACGTTGACCGGGGCATGTATCGTTGGCCTTGGAAGCTACACAGCTGGAGTTATGGGAAATAACCAGCCGTTCATCGATGACGTTTTAAAAGCAGCGGAAAACGTGGGTGAGAAAATGTGGCAACTGCCCCTTGATGATGAATTGAAAAAAGAGCTCAAAAGCAAGATCGCAGATGTAAAACACGTCGGCAGCAGATGGGGCGGGGCAATCACGGCAGCGTTATTTCTAGAACATTTCGTCTCACAAAAGCACTGGATACATATGGATATCGCCGGACCCGCGTATTTAAATGACGGGAACGAGGTCTATCCTTCAGGAGGTACAGGCTTTGGAGTAAGAACGATAATGAACTATATAATGGGGCAAAGGTAGGTCTTTCAACACGGAAATACAGGTCGAGTTTCGGATGGGAACAGAGTGATCGATGAGAGAACGTTCTGACTAATGAAGCAGTATTTCCTGCTCTTCCTTTACTGCATCATCTTCGAGTTCAGGACCTTCGTCCCAGTCTTCATACTCGAAACCCTCCTCCCCTAAAAGATCATCAACGTCCTCGTAGAAACCCTCTTCATGATCCGTTTCCTCTTCCTGAACAAACTGAATAAAATGGAATTCATCTGACATTTTTCACGCTCCGTAAGTAAAACTACACAAACGATACATCTACGGAAAAAGATGTCAAGAGAAATCCCATCTGTAAAACCACCGACTGAATGAACGCTTCTGCAAAGAAAGATCTGATTATTGCAAGAAGTCAGAAATAATTGACAAAACTTCAGCATACAATATCATTTAGGTGTATTACAATTTATCTTTTACCGTGTAAAACCGCTTCAGGCAAGACGCGGGAACACAGTGGAAAAACCAAGAAAAAATGGTGGATATAAAAAAAGCAATCGAAGATATTAAAAATGGCAAGGTAGTGATACTGGTCGACGACGAAGACCGGGAGAACGAAGGCGACCTTGTAGTTGCAGCAGAATATGCAACGGCAGAAGTCATTAACTTTATGGCAACGCACGGCAGGGGACTGATCTGTCTCACCATGACCAAGGAGAACGCCGACAGACTTTCTCTGCAGCTTATCAAGCCAGAGAACAGTAATATATCAGAATATACGGCGTTTACCGTACCAATAGATGCCGTACGAGGCGTTACAACGGGCATCTCCGCTTTCGACAGAGCATTAACCGTTGAGCTTGCTATTTCGGAAGGGTCAAAGCCTCAGGACTTCATAAGACCCGGCCATGTTTTCCCTCTAATAGCAAGAAAAGGTGGAGTACTCGTCAGAGCCGGACATACTGAAGGGTCGGTGGACCTGGCAAGGATCGCGGGACTCAAGCCGGCATCCGTCATATGTGAGATCATGAAAGATGACGGTAATATGGCAAGACTTGAAGACCTTAAAAGATTTGCAAAAAAGCACGATATAAAGATCGCGACCATTGCGGACATAATCAGCTACAGACTGGAGAATGAAACCCTGGTCAATAAGGTCGCACAGACGGAACTGCTTACCGAGTGCGGGACCTTCAAATCAATGGTTTATGAAAGTGAGATCAATCGTGCCCATCACGTTGCTCTTGTGAAAGGGGATATAGACCCTGACAGAGAAATACTTGTCAGAGTTCATTCCGAGTGTCTTATCAGCGACGTTTTTAACGCCCTGAACTTTGATGATAAACCAAAGCTGACCAGTGCCATGAAGATGATGGAAGACGAAGGCACGGGAGTCATACTCTACATAAGGTCCGAGAGCTACAGTAACGGTCTTGTTAACAAGGTAAAAAACCATGCAGAGAACGGAACGATACCCGATCCGCTAAATGGTAAAAATCATCACGAACTTAAGAACGAACTGAGGAACTACGGGATCGGTGCACAGATCCTGCGTGACCTGAACGTAAAGAAGATCAGACTTCTGACAAATAATCCGATGAAGGTCAAAGGTCTGGAAGGGTTCGGTATAAAGATAGTGGAGAGGGTTCCCATTATGACGTCTGAAGGGGAATATAACTTTATTGAACTGAAGAAAATAAGCGGATAAATATTTTATTCAGTTATTATCTGGATAAAAAAGGGGTAACGACGAACGTATGAACATAAAAGAAGGCTCATTAAACGCAGAAGGACTCAGGTTCGCCATAGTGGCAAGCAGAGTTAACGAACTGATAACCAAGCAGCTCGTAGAGGGTGCGAACAGTACGCTGCTAAGACACGGTGCTCTGGAATCCGACATTGACCTCATAAGGGTCCCCGGATCGTTCGAGCTGCCACTTGCCGTTCTGAAAGCAGCTAATACAAAAAAATATGAGGCCGTGATCGCCATTGGTTCCATTATAAAAGGACAGACGATACATTATGAGGTCCTTGCCGCTCAGGTTACAAGCGATCTTGCCAGGGTAGCTCTGGACGTCGAGGTTCCGGTGGCCCTTGGTGTTCTCACAACAGGAAGCGTTGAAGAGGCGATCGACAGAGCAGGAGTCAAAGGGGGTAACAGAGGAAGTGACGCCGCTTTATCGGCAATCGAGATGGCAAATCTTGCCAGATCGTTATAACCATCCACAATGGGAAAACGAAGGCTTGCCAGAGAACAAGCACTGAAATTTCTTTATCAGATAGATATCCTTTCACGTGATAAAAATAAACAGAAATTAGACGTTGATGGAGAGTTAAAAAACTTTTCTATTATAGATAACCTCCCTGCTGATAAAGATATAAAAGAATTTATGGTCTTTCTGGTAAAGGGCGTGTGTGCGAACATTGAACGCATTGATAAGATCATTTCACAGCATTCAGATAACTGGAAAATATCCAGGATGTCCAGGATAGACCGGAACGTTTTAAGGATCGCCGTCTATGAAATGACCGAGATGAGCAACATACCTTACGCCGTTACAATAAACGAGGCAGTGGATATCGCTAAAAAATACGGGACCGGCGAATCGGGCTCGTTTATCAACGGGGTTATAGACAAGGTTAAACTGGCATTTGAACAAGGAGAACAGCAAAATGATAAGTGAGACGATATCAGCGTTGGTGAACAGGCTGGATATAGAAGAATCTGAGATCTCACCTATATTTGAACGGATGATGAACGGCGAACTGACCGATAGTCAGATCGCGGCATTCCTCGTTGCCCTGAGGATCAAGGGAGAGACCATACAGGAGATCACAGGCATCGCAAAGGTCATGACAGATAAGGCAGTCAAGATCGATCATTCATACGACAATGTCGTCGACCTATGCGGAACGGGAGGAGATACCCAGGGAACGTTCAATATTTCAACCGCAGCTTCGTTCGTGGCTGCAGGTGCCGGGGTTCCGGTAGCCAAGCACGGCAACAGGTCCGTTTCCAGCTATGTAGGCAGTGCCGACGTACTTGAAGAACTCGGTGTAAAGATCGATATAAGCCCTGCCGGAGCGGAAAAATGTCTTCAGGAAACGGGGATCACGTTCCTGTTCGCCCCTGTCTATCACCCGGCAATGAAAAACGTCGCTAAAGTAAGAAAAGAGATAGGTATCAGAACCGTCTTTAACCTGATCGGACCAATTATAAATCCCGCAAGCGTTAAACATCAGATCATAGGGGTGTATGATGAATTTCTGATCGAACCCGTTGCCAAAGTGCTGAGGAACTTAGGTTCCAGGCACGTACTCGTTGTTCATGGAACCGATTCCATGGACGAGATCACCGTTACCGGTTCCACGTCGATTGCGGAGTTAAAAGACGGTATAGTTAAAACAAAACTGCTTGACCCAAGGGAGTTCAATTTCAAAAAACATAAACTGTCAGAGGTCCTTGGAGGCAAAACCAGCAAAGAGAACGCAGATATACTCCTGGACGTTCTGAACGGCAAAGACAAAGGAGCTAAAAGAGACGCCGCTCTGCTGAACGCAGCCGCTGCTGTCTTTGTATCCGATACGGTTTCAGAGTTCAGTGAAGCGGTCGATCTTGCAAAAGAGTCGATCGACAGCGGCAGTGCCATGAAAAAACTGGAAGCTCTGGTGAAATTCACAAACGACTGGAAACAGTAATACAAATGATCCTTGACGACATTATTGAGCATAAGAGGTCCGAACTTAAACGCTCGGTGCAGCTGCATACCCTGACAGAGATAGAAAAAGAAATAAAAAAGCTTCCACCCCCTAGGGACTTCTACGGCCTCATGTCAGAAGATGAAGATCTGAAGATCATATCAGAGATCAAGAAAAGATCTCCCTCAAAGGGAACTATCTGTCGTGACTTTGATCCTGTAAAGATCGCCATGTCCTATAAAAGCAATGGTGCTTTTGCACTATCAGTATTAACCGACGAAAGGTTTTTCGGAGGCAGGCTGGACTATCTGCAAAGTATAAGGGAAAGAACAGACCTGCCGCTTCTGAGAAAGGATTTTACCATCGACCCTTATCATGTTTACGAAGCACGGTTATATGGTGCGGACGTAATACTGCTGATCGCTTCGTTACTTGAGCTGTCCCAGATAACCGAACTTCTGGACGTTACCCATCAACTTGGAATGAGTGCAGTAGTTGAAGTGCACGACAGAGAAGAACTTACCAAGAAAGCCATCAAGGCGGAAAGCCGGATCATCGGTATAAACAACAGAGATCTGAAAACTTTTGAGGTAAATACAGGTACAACAGAGGATCTGATCAAATATGTCCCGGATAACGTCCACGTGATAAGCGAAAGCGGTATAAACGATCCCTATCAGGTCAGAGATCTGATGAGGCTTGGTATAAGTACCTTTCTGATCGGAGAAACTTTCATGAGCTCTTCAAGTCCCGGTAACAGACTTGGAGAGTTTATCCATAACGTAAGAGCGGGGATATAGGTACTGATGAACAAAGACGGCAATGGAAATAAAAAGGTAAAGAACCCGACCGTTGCGATCGTGCTGTCCGCCCTTCTTCCAGGACTTGGACAGGTATATAACTCCGAGGTAAAAAAGGGACTCTTTTTCATCGGTCTTAACATGTTAATAAACTTTCTGATAAGGGAGCCATTAGCAGCCGTGATAGAGGATGCTCAAAGCGTAAGTCGCCCTACAATGATCGTGTTCGTCGGGTATTTTATAGCAGGGGCTATACTATGGGTGTACTCGATCGTTGACGCTAAACAAAATGCCGACAGGATAAATGAAGAAACCAACAAGAAAATATAAGTTAAGGAGGTTTAACCATTATGGAAGAAAGACCATCAGCCGTGACACTGAAGAACAATCCGTTAACCTTGATCGGAAAGGAGATCAAGGCAGGGGATAAGGCACCTGATTTTAAAGCAGTGGAAGGTCTTGGCAACTTTGTATCACTTTCCACTTTTAAAAACAAGGTAAAGGTTTTTAACGTGGTAATCTCGATCGATACACCGGTATGTGACGTTCAGACCAGGAGGTTCAATGATGAATCCGCAACCCTGCCGGACGACGTTGAGATACTGACCGTTTCCATGGACCTGCCTTTTGCACAAAACAGATACTGCAACAGTGCTTCGATTAAAAATTTAAGGAATATCTCTGACTATATGCATGCCTCGTTCGGAGAATCCTATGGAGTGCTGATCAAGGAAAATCGCTTACTGGCAAGGGCTATATTCGTTGTTGATAAAGACAACGTCGTAAGGTACGCCGAATATGTAAAGGAGATATCCGAGGAACCAGATTACCGTGCGGTTTTGGACGTTGTAAAATCCCTGATATAATTTTAGCAACCGGTACTCAAGACATGAGAACGGATCATTAAGCGATTGTACAGCAAAGAGGGAAAAAGTGAAATCACCTGTAACCGAAAAAAAAGTATATGAGACATTAAGTGATATATACGACCCCGAGATACCAGTAGATATAGTTAACCTCGGTCTGGTTTATGGAGTGGAAATACAGAACGACGTCGTCAACGTGAACATGACCATGACGTCTCCCGGCTGTCCCGCGGCCACGCAGATAGTAACTGAAGCAAAACTGCTTCTTGAAGACCTGCCGGAAGTATCCGGGGCAAATATAGAAATAGTATGGGACCCACCCTGGGAACCCAGCATGATGAGCGACGACGCAAAGGAAAGTCTCGGTATGTTCTGACCTGCAAAATACTGCTGACGTTACTCCTCCTGAACGGTCCGAAGCAGACAGAACGTCATATGCAGCTGCTAACAGCGGACCGGACCCCTATAATACCTCTGACCTGATGACCATTAGCTTCTCTTCCGTCATTTCGTGCATGGTATAAGGTATACCACCCGTTCCGATACCGGACTCCTTTGCACCTCTGAAAGGCATCCAGTCGACCCTGAAAGCAGTGTGGTCGTTTACCATAACAGCTGAGGCGTTTATCTTTTTAACCGTGTCGAGCGCTGCGTCAATGTCCTTGGTAAATATCGCTGCCTGAAACGAAGACGGGATACCGTTCGCCAGCTTGATGGCGTCTCTGCGGTCTTTATAGCTGTAGACGGCGATCACGGGACCGAATATTTCCTCACGCGAGACCTTAACGTTCTGTGGAGGATTAAGTATGACGGTCGGTTCATAGCAGGTCCTGCTTAATTTCCTGCCGCCGCAGATAAGCTCCCCTCCCCTGCTTACGGCTTCTCCGACCCATCTGTGAACCCTGTTAACTTCCTTTGGCAATATCAACGGTCCAACATCAACCCTGCCATCCAGCGGGTCACCCACCTTCAGCTTTTTTGCGATCTTTGCCAGACCCCTGACAACTCTGCGTGCAACATCCTGATGAGCAAATATCCTCTGAACAGAAACGCAGACCTGGCCAGCGTGATAAAATCCACCTTTGGCAAGCAGCGGCAAGGCCTTATCGATGTCCGCGTCGGCTTCAAAGATTACAGGTGCTGACCCGCCATGTTCAAGTGCACACCTCGTACCAGGTGCCAGCCTGGACCTGAGATACCATCCGACCCTTGCAGAACCGATAAAAGTCAAGTAGTTGACTCTTCTGTCAGTTGCCAGTTTTTCAGCAATACGGTCCTCCAGGATCAGTACCTGTGCCCATTCTTTCGGCAGTCCGCTCTCGTGCAGTATTTCCACCAGTGTAACAGCCGACAGTGGGGTTGTACTGGCAGGCTTGATAATAACAGGACATCCAGTTGCAACGGCGGTTATTACCTGATGAATGCAGAGATTGAATGGATGATTGAACGCACAGATCGCAAACACCACTCCGATCGGTTCTCTGAACGTATATGCCATACGGTTCATCGAAGCAGCATTTATGTTCATGGCTATCTCCCTGCCGGTCAGCCTGCTGACCTCCTCTATTGCTACCTGTATCCCGTTTATTGCTCTTGTAAGTTCAGCCCTCGTGTCGATCAGAGGTTTGCCCCCTTCCATTGATGAGGTCTTTACGATCTCGTCGTACCTTTGCCCGACTATGGATTTTGCCTTTTCAAGTATCTTGATCCTCTCAGCACCGGTCAGCCATCTGCTCCTGTCGTCCGCAAGACTTCTCGCGGCAGCAAGAGCTCTTTCTGCTTTCTTTGCACTATCATAAGGCAGCTCCTTTATGACCTTCTCGTCGTACGCTGTCAGAACTTTTAATTTTTTTGGCATTTTGCTCTCCTTTATCTCTGTATATTTACACGATCATAAATGCTGTAATAAAACCCAAGATCGAGATATATGACCAGCAGATGAATTTGAATTGATCCCGTTATGTAATATATTTAAGAGCAATATACTGGACAGGTCGTATAAGTTAAAAATGAAAAAATACGTTTTTATCCTGGTTATAGTACTTGCTTCCTTTTCCATGAAGAACCTTTTGAGCGACGACAGCAATAGTAAACTGCCCGAAGGTGTGATGGGTTTAAGCAAGAAAGAGTGGAAAGAAAAGCTAACCCCTCTGGAATACAAGGTCCTATGGGAAAAAGGCACTGAATGGCCATACACCGGCGACCTGCTTAACAACAAGAAAGATGGGATTTACGTAACCGCGGGATGCAAGCAGCCCGTTTTTCACTCTGAACACAAGTACGACTCCGGAACGGGCTGGCCCAGTTTCTGGCAACCTATTTCAGAAGATGCAGTTAAACTGCTCCCTGATCGTGAACTTGGATACCTGAGGTGGGAGATCGTATCAAGCAGGTGTGGAGAACACCTTGGGCACGTTTTTAACGATGGTCCCAAACCCACTGGAAAAAGATACTGTATAAATTCCGCCGCACTGGACTTTATTGAGAACTAAGGCCAGATCTGCACTTCTGGGCTTTTTTCCCTTAATGCACGTAGCCTGACATGTAATACCGCAGACCAAGATCAGAACAAAGATCTAAGCAGATACCATATAACTCTCGGGTTCAGGAATATCCTTGTGAATTTAATAACGTCAGAGGTCTCCATGTATATACTGGAATCCCAAACGCCCATCTGACCCTTAATAACTATCTTGCCATCTTCAACGCTTGATTCATTTACCGTGATCTCAAATTCTCCGGCAGGACTTACGACTTTCATGATATATCCTTTCCTCCATCCAGGACCTTTCTCATCGCTTTAAGCGGGGCAGGCACCCCGTTCCATATCTCAAATGCCTCGGCACCTTGAAAAAGAAGCATGCTCAGTCCTGAGCTTGCTGAAATACCTATCTCTCTCGCGTCCTTTACAAGCTGGGTATCTCTCGGGTCATAAACAAGATCATACACCACGGCAGTTCTGCAAAGCAGGTGCAAAGGAAGTTTCAGCAAATTTTTTTCCTTCATACCGGCAGAAGAGGCATTTATAAGGATGTCGCATTCCTGTATATGCCGTCTGACCTCCTTATCGTCCTCGAGCATTACTGCCTTTATATCTACTTTTGAGAAATGGCCACTGAACTCATCTGCAAGACGTTCGGCCTTGAGCAACGTTCTGTTCACAATGACTATTTCCGAAGCGCCAGACCGCCCCAATCCAGCTATGACCGCCCTTGCCGCTCCGCCAGCACCGATCAGAAGGACCTTTTTTTCGTCGGGGGTAAAGTTCAGAACGTCTCTGATCGCCCTCAGCAGCCCGTTCACGTCCGTGTTGTAGCCGATCAGTCTGCCCCTTTCGTTGCTTATAGTGTTGACCGCCCCTACGAGTTTTGCATCATCAGAGATCTCATCAAGGTGGTTCATTACGCTTTCCTTGTGAGGGATAGTTATATTTACACCCGATATGCCAAGAGACCTGATCCCGTTTATGGCCATTCCTATGTTTTCGGGTGCTACGTCAAATGCAACGTAAACACCGTCCATGTCAAGCTCTTTGAATGCTGCATTATGCATCACGGGCGACAGACTGTGCTTGACCGGATGTCCAAATATTGCATAGGTCCTTGTAGTGGAACTTATATTCATATCCGACATGATCTGTTATAAAGAACGTTCCTCGCCGTCTTTTTCTAAAATGTCCCTAACTTCTTTTACGTCAAGTTCTATCCTGGAAATCAAGTCGTTCACGCTGTTGAACTTCTTCTCGTCCCTTAATCTTTTAACGAACTCAACCCTGATGACGGCACCGTAAACATCCTCCGAGAAATCAAATATGTACGTTTCAACAAGGAGGTCACTTTCACCGAAAGTCGGCCGATAGCCTATATTAGTAATACTTTTAAAACGTCTGCCCTTAATAACCGCATAAGTTGCATATACTCCCGGCCTTGGGAGCAGTTCCCAATCGGTCCTGACATTAGTGGTTGGAAAGCCGATCTTTCTTCCTCGTTTCTCTCCTTCGACCACAACTCCCTCTATAAAGAACGTATATCCCAGAAGCCCGTTGGCTACCTGAACGTTTCCATCCAGCAGGTGTCTGCGGAGCAGGCTGCTGCTTATTTTTTCATCGTTCATAACCTTTGGCTGTAAAACGGTGGTATCATAACCGTATACTTCGCCAAGACTGCTCAGAAGCCCAGTATTTCCCAGTCTTTTATTTCCGAACATAAAACCCGGACCAACGATGATGTCTCTGATCCGCAGTAAGTCGACCAGTATTTTTTTTACAAAATCCTCAGCGGTCATTTCTGACAACTTCCGTGTAAAGCTCAAACAAACCGTCACGTCAACGCCCAGGCTTTCAAGTAGTTTGATCTTTTCCCGAAACGGCATAATAAGAGCTACTTCCTTTCTTGATAGAACTTTTTGCGGATGAGGGTCGAACGTAACGACGCACAACTTTGAAGATCTTGCCGAGGAGACCTTCCGTAAAAAATCAATAACGTACCTGTGTCCTAAGTGAACTCCGTCAAAGTTCCCTATTGCCACTGATGTTGAAAAAGCTAATGGTTCTTCAGGGTTGTAAATTATTTCCATTTTATTTTCAATACCGGGTAAGGTCAGAACTTAACAGGATATATTTTATCATAGAATCTGCTGGTTATTCAGATACACATTGAAACGTATAAACATGAATTAAAACTCGGTCAAGGATACCTGAAAATTCGTTGTGTTATAAAATATCAGGGCGGCAGGCAGTTCTGATCATCATAGTACTGTCTTGTGTAACAGCATGAAGGTCGTAAGAGAAAGACAGCTGTTAATATGATCCACTTAACTTAAAAAGTTAAGATAACTGTCACGTCTTTAGCTGGCTTAAGGGCACCTACAGGCAACAACGGCTTATTCCACCGTAACGACTTTGGCAAGGTTTCGCGGCTGGTCAATATCCGTCCCCAGCGTATTGGCAATATGATATGCAAGGAACTGTAAAGGCACAACTGTGATCAAGGGGGACAGGAACTCGCTGCATCTTGGAATGATGACTACCCTGTCGTTCTTATCGACCAGATCTATCAATTTTTTTTCCGAAGTAATAACTATTATCCTGCCACCCCTGGCTTTTATTTCCTGCAAGTTCCCGAGGATCTTCTGAAAGTAGACTTCATCTTTCGGGGCAATAACAACAACGGGCATACTTTCATCAATTAATGCTATTGGACCGTGTTTCATTTCACCCGCGGCATAACCTTCGGCATGAACGTATGAAATTTCCTTCAGTTTAAGTGCACCTTCAAGTGCCACTGGATAGTTGACCCCTCGACCAAGATATATAAAATTTTTATAGTTGTAAAACTCCTTCGCCAGAACTTTTATCTCGTCGTTCAGTTGTAAAGCCAAGTTCTGGATCTTCGGAATGGAAATAACCTCCCTGATCAGGTGCTCGGCCTTGTCATTTTTTATATTGGCTTTTTTAATACCTAAAAAGATGGAAAGTAAATAAAAGTTGATCACCTGAGTTGTAAAAGCTTTGGTAGAGGCCACGCCTATTTCCGGACCTGCCTTGGTATAGATCGAATAATGGGAATCCCTTGCTATCTTGCTCATCTCAACGTTCGTAAGACCTATGGTCCTGGCACCCTCTTTCCTTGCAGCCAGCAAGGCCTCAGAAGTATCCGCGGTCTCTCCAGATTGAGAAACTGCAATAACTAACGTGTTTTTATCAATAATATGATCCCTGTAGCGAAATTCAGAGGCCAGGTCAACTTCCACCGGTATACGTGCAAGGGATTCCATAATGTATTTCCCAATAAGTGCGGCGTAGTATGAAGTGCCACATCCGAGAATCAGTACTTTTACGATCTCATCAATCTCAAGAGAGCTTAATTCGTTAAAATACACCGAGCACCGTTCACTTCCGAACCTTTCTCTCATAGTGCTCAGCAGCGCCATTGGCTGTTCATATATCTCTTTCAGCATAAAGTGCCGGTACCCTTCTTTCTCGACCGATACCGGGTCCCAGTTAATGGTCTTAGGGACCCTTTTAACCTCTTTTCCTTCAGCGTCTGTAATCTTAACAAGGCCGGGAGTGATAACGGCAACATCCCCATCTTCCAGAAATATTATACTTTTTGAATGAGGCAGTACGGCCTGCAAATCCGAAGCCAGGAATTTCTCACCTTTATTTTCAGCGATCAAGAGAGGGGAGAACTTTCTAATGGCAATAATTTTTTCAGGCTCGTCATTAAAAAGTACCGCTGCTGCATAAGAACCTTCAACTTTTGAGAATGCTTTCCTTACGGATCCCTCGAACGAATTACCAAGCTGAATAAAATACTCCACTAAATGAGCAACTACTTCAGTGTCGGTATCGGAATAAAACTCGTGTCCATTCGATATCAGATCGTCCCTCAACTCTGCAAAGTTCTCAATTATGCCATTGTGAACGATACTTATACGTCCCGATACGTGAGGATGGGCGTTCTGCTCCGTTGGTTTACCGTGAGTTGCCCAGCGGGTGTGACCTATACCGACCTTACCGGAGACCGTCTCAGCTTTCAGCTTGACCTTTAAATTATCAAGATTGCCTTCACTTTTTATGACAGACCGGCCACTTTCGCCCAGAACGCAGATACCTGAAGAGTCATAGCCCCTGTACTCAAGAGATCTAAGACCGTCGTACAGCACGTCCACGGTACTTCCAGGATCGCCGATATAACCCATTATGCCACACATCTTATTCTCTTTTTTTTCTCTTGGCCCACCCTTTTATCGTCTTCTGCCGGCTTCTTTCAATAGCAAGAGAATCTTTTTCAACGTCTTTTGTTATTGCAGACCCCGCGGCGGTAACGGACCCTCTGCCTATTTTAACAGGAGCAACGAGCATGCTGTCGCTACCTATAAAAACGTTGTCCTCTATAACGGTCTGGTTTTTGCTGACCCCGTCATAATTACAGGTAATGGTGCCAGCTCCTATATTGACCTTTTTTCCCACGGTCGCATCCCCCACGTACGACAGATGCGGAACTTTGCTGCCATTACCAATGTCCGATTTCTTTATCTCCACAAAATTCCCTATCTTTGAGTTACTTCCTATGCGTACTTCCGGTCTTAATCGTGCGAACGGACCGACCGTAACGTTATTTTTTACGGCACATCCTTCCAGATGAGAAGAAAATTTTACACTGACATCGTTACCTAAAGTTGAATTCTCCATATACACGTTTGGACCTATCGTGCACGACCTGCCAATTTTTGTATTTCCGTATATATAAGTGCCTGGATATATTACAGTATCTTTTCCAATTTTAACGTCGGGAGCAATAAAGGTCGACACGGGGTCCGTTATGGTCACGCCTCTTGCAAGAAGATCTTTTAATATTCTTTCCTTCAGATAACTCTCCACGTTCACAAGTTCCGACCTGTCGTTTATTCCAAGTATTTCATCCGGGTCGGTAACTCTATGAACTGAGGTCTTAAAACCTTTTTTAACGGCGTAACCAATTATATCGGGCAGATAGTACTCCCGCTGTCTGTTGTCCGATCTCAGGTGCTTTAACGCATCCCAGAGAAGATCCCCCCTGACACAGTATATTCCCGCGTTGACCTCTCTGATCCGTCTTTCTTTGACAGAGGCATCTTTTTCCTCAACGACATACTTCAGTATTTTATTCTCGTCCCGAACTACACGCCCGTACCCACCTGGACACTCCAGTTCAGAAGATATAAAGGAAAGTACGGAACGGCTTTTTACATGCCCTCTGATCAATTTTTTCAACGTACCTCCCGTAACCGCAGGAGAGTCCCCGTTTATTATAAGGATATTTCCTTTATATGATCTGAGGTGTGATCCTGCCATGGAAACAGCGTGACCAGTTCCAAGCTGACGGCTTTGAACAATATACTCAACGCCCGAGGACAACCCATCTAAATAGTTTCTTATTACGTCTCCCTTATACCCTAAGACAACGCATATCCTGTCGGGACCTGCAGACCTGACCGCGTTCAGAACGTAACCTATCATAGGCTTGCCGAGAATGGGATGAATGACCTTCGGCAGGTCCGACTTCATCCTGCTCCCCTTGCCTGCTGCAAGAACTAAGGCAGCCAGGGACATCGACGTATCCTTGGCTTCATAATGAAGGAAGTCCCTTTGACCACAAATCGTCCGATATTAGAAGGGAATATCATCATCAGTGCTTACTGATTCTTCGTTAAAGTTCATACCAGGAGCATCTTCACCTTCTTTTTCAGAAGGACCCTGATCTGAAAAAGCATGCTCACCCCCCGTATGCCCATGCTCCGGTCTTTCTCCAGCTTGCCCAAGCATCTGCATTTGTCTTGCTACTATTTCGGTGCTCCATCTCTTATTACCTTCTTTATCTTCCCATGATCTGTGCTGAATTGTACCTTCGATATAAACCATATTACCTTTATTGAGATATTTATCACATATATCCGCAAGTCTGCCCCAGGCTACTATTCTATGCCAAGTGGTACGCTCCTGCCTGTTACCTTCCTTATCATTAAAAACTTCATTGGTAGCCATAGAGAAGTTTGCGACCGACTGACCACTTCCAGTGTAACGCACTTGCGGCTTATCACCAAGATGACCTATTAAGATAGCTTTATTGACCGACATTTTTATCTCCCGTGCAAAATCTCCGTTATGGAAGTCTGATTTACTGGCATTAGAGAATAACAGAAACGTTGTTTACAAACAAGTTTACTATCTTCCCCGTCATTCCCCAAATAATAAATTCTCCGTATCTATACACAAAATCCTCTGTGCGAACACCGTTTCTCTCTTTGATCCTGAGTCTCATGTTATCGGCGTTAAAAAAATGAAATAACGGGATCCATATACACCGGTCGACTTCTTCACTTATAACAGGGTCCTTTGCCCTTTCCAGAACTGCGACAAACGGTGTGACGATATATCTGGGACCTTGCGGGTTCAGCGGATGTATGGAGTCCATTTCACCAATGACCCTTGCATCACGTTCAAGATCAATCCCAACCTCTTCGTTAACCTCCCTGACGGCAGTGAACTTTATATCCTCCTCTTCTTTCTTTTTGCCGCCCGGGAAAGCCACGTGTCCCGAGTAAGGGTCATCAGATCTTTCAGTTCTTTTAATGAACAGAATATCCAGGTCCCTGTTTAAAATCACAGCAACAGATGCATGGACATAATCCCTCTTACCTATTTCCCTTTTGGGAACTTTGGATCTATAATACCTCTCCAGGTCGTAAAGCAGATCTTTATTCAAGGCAGATGTAAACCATTTCTTTCAATATTGTGAAACTACCTGAATTATATTTAAAAAATCATAAAGCTGAAAAATTTTATGGGATTCAGATCCAAAATTCTAACTCTTCTCAATAAACCGTTCCCCATACCCGTCCATGGAGACGCAGCGATCGATGAACGGGTAACCTGCGATATATCCTGCGTAATTAACTTCTATGGAAGGACCGGGTCCCTGAGGAACATCCTGTCCTGCCTGAAAGAACAGGATATTAACAAGAGCAGGTTCGAAGTCCTGCTGGTAGAAGACAGGAACGGAACATCCGAAGGAAGTGAGACGGCAAAGGAATTTTCCGACTGCCTGAACATAACCTACATGCCTTTAAAGAAAAATTTCGGAATTATGGGTTACTCCAGAAACGCAGGAATACTTTCTTCCAGGGGAAAATACATACTTTTTTTGGACGATGACACGGTAATTCTGCAAAGTAACTTCCTGACCCTGCTGCTTGAAACGTTTGAACAAAAAAAGCCAGATGGAGTAATTCCAATGGGCCGTCCCAGCTTTTGTCTCAGCAGGAGTAAATACCAGTTTCATGATCTTTTCTTCCCCGCCAATAAATGTATGGCGTATTCGAGAAAAACCCTGATCGAACTAAAAGGATTTAATTCAAAGATAATCGGGCAGGAAGACGTGGAACTTACGATAAGGCTCAGTATAGGAAATAAAAAACTGGTAAAAAGTCCGGAATTAGTTTATTATCATCCTCCGTTAATCCAGCAAAGCTATAATAAATCAGCAGCCGTAGGGCTTTCCTACTACGGATTAAAAGATAAATATCCTTTTGCCATATGGATCTTGTTACTTATGAACGGCTGCAGGTATTTACCTCTTGGTGTTTTACAGTTTAATGAGAAATATAAGAATCAGTTCAGGTTCAGCATGGGATTCCTGATAGGGATCTTCTACGGCGTAATAAACAAAAAAGTGGACTACAGGTAAATCTCAACGTGAACCCTATATCAAGATTGTTGCCCTATAAAGACCTCATTTACATGTTAGCATGGAGGGAGTTCAACATAAGGTACAAAAACAGCCTTCTGGGCATCATGTGGGCAGTGCTTCAACCGCTGAGCCTGATGCTGGTCTTTACATTCGTTTTTACGTTCATCTTAACTATAGACATTGGAAACTATCCGCGACCCGTATTTTATTACAGTGCACTGCTTCCCTGGACCTTTTTTTCCTCATCGGTCAACTATTCCATAAACAGCCTTTCATCAAACCAGCAACTTATAACAAGTATATATTTCCCCAGAGAGGTCTTTCCTCTGTCGGGCATTGCGGTGGCGTTTATCGATATGATCATTGCCAGCCTTCTGTTTTTTGTAATGATGCTGTATTTCAAGATCCAGATCACCTTCACAATCCTGTGGTTAATCCCGTTAATACTGGTGCTTGTTATATTCACCCTGTCAGTATCATTAATACTTGCCAGTCTGAACGTCTATTACAAGGACGTTGCCCTTCTCACCAGGTTTATCTTGCAACTCATGTTCTTTGGTTCTCCTATTCTTTACTCGATAGACAGTATAAATATAGAACTAAAATTGTTGCTCTTCCTGAACCCTCTCACGTTTATAATCGAAAACATGAGAAGGTGCATGCTGGAAGGAAGGAACGTCGTACTGTGGCAGTTGATCGTAGTATTTTTCCTTATAATAATACTGTTTTATTTAGCACAAAGACTATTTGCCAAGATAGAAACAAAGTTCGCCGATGTCATCTAACACCATCATAGAGATCAAAAACGTCTGGAAGAAATTTACGATCGGAAAGGGCTACCATAACACGTTACGAGAGAGACTCGAACTTCTTTTCTCCAGCAAGAAAACAGGGGAGATAGACAGCAGCGAGTTCTGGGCGCTTAAAGATATTAACATCAGGGTTGAAGAGGGAGAATCGATCGGGATCTACGGGCCAAACGGTTCAGGAAAAACAACGATCATAAAACTCCTTGCCAACGTTACCTCCCCAACCAAGGGTGAAGTCATGGTGAAAGGCAGAGTGGCACCGTTAATCTCATTAGGCGTCGGATTTCATCCCGACCTGACAGGAAAAGAGAACATTTACATCAACGGTATAATACTCGGCATGTCGGTGGAGAAGATAAAAAGCCTTGAAGAACAGATCCTGGGATTTTCGGAACTGGAAAATAAATTCCTGGACACTCCCGTGAAAAAATATTCTTCCGGTATGCTCGCAAGGTTAGGTTTTTCAGTTGCCATACACAGCGATGTAGATATCTTTCTCCTGGATGAAACATTGGCAGTGGGTGATGCATATTTTGTCAGTAAATGCGAGCTAAAGATAGACCAGATAATGAAAAACGATAAAAAGACATTTGTTATAGTCAGTCACAGTCTTGAGAGGCTCATACAGTTGACCGACCGCGTTTATTATATCAATAAGGGCAGTATTGAAAGAGTGGAAGAATCAGGAACGGAAGATCAACAAAGCATCAGCTCATAAAACCCATAAGGTTATCAGCAATGCAGCATTTCTATTATGGATAAGGGTTTGTATCCTTTTTACGACTTGAACACAAGCCGTGATATAAAACAGACAGAAGGTAACAAACAGCAATAACAGGACCGGTCAAAAGTATGAAAAGGTTTTTATCAGATATTAAACTTGTGTATTTAATTCCCAGCAAACTCTCAGAAACAGACGAAATGGCAATACATTTACCGGGATTCAAAACGCATTATGAAGAAATTTGTTTCAGTAATAATTCCACATTTGAACGACTCTGACAGATTAGGTCTGTGCCTAAAGTCACTTAACGATCAAAGTTATGATAAAAGACTGTATGAAGTAATAGTTGTTGATAATGATTCAAGCGAATTTCACTGGAAAAAACTGCTCAAGTTAAAATCATTATACAAGATAATCCTGCTTAAAGAACAAAAAAGCGGTTCCTATGCCGCCAGAAACAAAGGATTACAACAAGCAAAAGGAAGTATTATTGCCTTCACTGATTCAGATTGCATACCCTACCCGAACTGGATAGAAACGGGAGTAAACAATTTAAAAATACTCAACTACTATGGCGTTGTTGGTGGCAGGATCGAATTAACATATAAAAACAAGGACCATCTGAACGCAGTTGAACAATATGAAATGCTGTTTGCGTTCAACCAGGAGAGATTTATTAACAAGTTAAATTTTTCTGTAACAGCAAATTTATTTACCTCTAAATCCACGCTATCAGACGTTGGAATTTTTGATGGTTCATTCAGAAGCGGCGGCGACAGAGAATGGGGAGACAGGGCTATTATCACAGGCTCCAAGATCATTTATGGAAGAAACGTGATTGTAAAGCATCCTGCACATAATACTTTAAAGGACTTAATAAGAAAAAATTTAAGGATTACCGGGGGAGAATATCTTTATTATAAAAAAAGGGGATATTCATCATTATTCTGGTTTCGTCTAACCTTATCGAATTTACTCCCTGTCACATATATCCGGAAACCATTAAAAAATCACAATTATGTAAGTCCAAAAATCAAAAGAAACGGTAACAAATTAAAAATTGTTATTATTCGTGTTTTACTTAATTACGTTCGGGTGTATGAGAGCTTCAGGCTGCTGCTCGGTTTTGAACCCAGAAACTGTTAATTATGGGAATTATAAAGAAAAGTTGACAAAAATAAATTGACAAACAGAATATAAAAAGGTAATGTTATTAAATGGTTAGAACGATTACAAGAACTGTAAAGGCAGATAGTGGTTTTCATAAAAGGCTGGATAAATTCTTAAATCAGCTTACCGATCTGTATAACAGTGCCTTGTACCATAGGTTAAAATCCTGGGATTGGTATGGAAGAACTATCTCTAAATACGAACAGTTTAACGAACTAACTGAGGTCCGAGAGCAAGACAAGGAATTTGAAAAGTTTAATGTTACAGCTCAAAGAAGCGTTCTGGAAAGACTGGATAATGCATATAGACCGTATTTGAACTATTTAAGGAACAAGAAAGCAGGCAAGAAGGTAAGGAAGGTTGGCAGACCTAAATATAAAGGTCCAAACAGACCTGTAAGGAGTTTTGAAACAAACAATTATAAAAACATTGAGAAGATAGGCAGAAGAACATATTTAACTGTTAAGGGAATAGGCAGATTATCCTTCAAAGGTTCTATACCTGACGGAGTTGTATTAAAGCAACCTAAAACAATAATAAGAATAATCAGGAGTTCGTTAAGAATTAAGCTCCAGTTTCTGTGTGAGTTTACAAATGAGAAGAAGAGACCTTTGGATAATTCCATAGGGATAGATCTTGGAATAACAAACAGATTAGCTTTTTCAGATGGAACTAAAGTTCCCGGTATCAGGATAGACAGGAAGGAACTGAAAAGAAAGCAGAGAATTGTTTCAAGAGCGGTAAAAGGTTCTGACAGCAGAAAGAAGAAAGTTTTATTGTTAGCAAAGGAATGGGAACGAACTACCGATCGTGAAAATAACGCTATACACAGAATGACTACCAATATAGTAAAGAAGTGTAATCATATAAAATTAGAGGATTTGAATATACAAGGAATGGTAAAGAACCATCATCTTGCTAAATCCATAACAGAACAGCAATGGGGTAAGATCAAACATCAACTTGACTACAAAGCCGAGATAGCTGGAGGCAAGCTGGTTTTAGTTAAAGCTCATTATACAACAAGAGCCTGTTCTGAATGCGGAAAGATAAATCCAAAACTGCCTCTGTCTGAAAGAGTATTTAACTGTATATATTGCGGTTATTCAGAAAACAGGGATATAAATGCAGGTAAAAATATCAATACTCTTAATGAAGGAGACTTCATATCGGGTGGGAATAAGGTAGAAATACTCCCGATGAGTGCTAAGAGTATCAGATCAAAAGAGAACAGGGATAGAGGAACTCTGCACTCAGAACAGTATGGGTAAGTTTGTCAACTTTCCTTTATAATTCCCTTAATTATCAAAGCATTGCAATGAGAATTTTAACCTTAACAGCTATATGGTAAGAAATCCCAGACTTCCAGTGTGGGTAGAAATACGTCTTAAACCTTTTTTTCTGACAAACCCCATTTTATCAGTTTCTCATATTTATATATAATTCCCCAATTTTACAGTATTATCAAAGCTATTTGCTTGTCTTTTGTTTACTAAAGTATATTATTCCCTAATATTATAAAAGATCTTGTCTGCTATTCATATAATGAAGGATATGAACCGTTCAGGTCGCAGCACTAAAAATAAATACATACATGGTTTTAAGTTCATCTTATCACTCTCTTTTTTTATAACCATCCATCTGTTAGTTGCTTTTGAAAGACTGTATTTCCTGTTTACAAAAAAAAAGCTGAAAGAGATCAACGTTAATTAATGAAAATTCTTTTCGCGGCTCCCATCACGTTTGACGATACAACGTTCTTTATAAGTACATATATGGTTCATCTGTCCCGGGAGGCAGCAGGTCTGGGACATGAAGTAAAGGTACTGCAAACCACCGATACAAAGATGCCAGTCCTGTTAGACCATTTAAGAAAAGACAGGACGATAAGAAACAGCTTTAGTGAAGAGTATCTTACATTCAGAAAACACTTCGGGTTCATCGCTGATTACCCAAATGATCTGTATCTGTCACAGCAGATCTCAGAAGAGGTAAAGGACTTCAACCCCGACGTACTGTTCATATATCTTATAAATACCTATAACTTATCAAGTTTAATAAAAAACCTTAAAAAAGAAGGGATAAAAGTGGTGACATGGCTCGGATTACATCCGTCAAAAGTGTCGCCTGGCGTACACAAAATACTCAAAAACTGCGACCACACTTTTATTTATGACAGATCATACGTTAAATACTACGAAGAGGAACTTAATATCACAAACACGCAGACATTACCACTTGGATGCAGCGTTTCCTACTATGACTCAATTAATCCTGACAGTGACTTTATTAAAGACAACAAGGTCAATATCTGTTTCTCGGGAATGTACGATGAAAGGAGAAAAAATTTTTTAGAACATATCTCCGACCTGGGACTGGGTATATGGAGCTGGAACTTCAGTGATCATCAAACGCCCCTTGGATCAAACTACAGAGGCGTGGTATATGGTGACGATCTGATAAAAGTGATGAAGTCAGCTAAAATAGGGGTCAATATCCATCGGGAATTTGAGGTCAGCGGGGGGAATTACCGACTCTTTGAGATCCCCGCGTCAAAAACGTTCCAGATCGTGGACGATAAAAAAAGTATAGGGGATTATTTCAGGATAGGAGAAGAGATCATAACTTTTAAAGATAAAAAAGAACTGAGAGATAAAGTGCAATACTACCTAAAGAACGAAAAAGAAAGAGAAGAGATAGCCATGGCTTCATATAAAAGAATAAAGAAAGACCACAGCTTAAAGAACAGGGTTGAACGAATGATGGAAATAATAGCTTGCTGATCAGCCTTGAGTACTTCATGACAAGAGATGATCATTACCGGCCATAAAACCATCTTCCAGGGACTCCGCGATCCCCTGAAACTTCCACCTGCCGTATCTGCCTGCCTGAACGACGTTCTGCTTCGCAAGAAGGTTCAATGCTTTCATTCTCCAGCTTGAACCCGGCTTTGACCAGGTATAGGCAACCTCTATCCAGGTTGGATGAACGGTCTCAGCTTCATCAATGAACTTCCAGTCCTTTAACTCATCAACTACTGATCCGGAATAAGAACTTATCTCACTGTCAGAGGGCTTCCTGCCGTTTGGAAATGCCCTTTCAACATAAATACTGACCCTGTCCATATCCTTTCTGGACGATAATGGCAGGAAAGAACTGTCAACGTTACTGTAAAAACCAACTCTATGGAACTTGGACCTGCTGTCAGGCACGTATATCCAGTGATCATCAGGACATCTGTCACCTCTTGTAGCACCGATATTAAGGACCAGGACGGAGGTGTAGTCATCACGGTATTCATCAACGGTAAGACCTGAACAGTCCAGTGCCTTGTTCAGCGGCAGAGTTGATAAAAGTCTATCGTATCTGTCTCCTGACCCATCTGAAAAAAGTACTTCTTTTTTATCCAGATTTATTTCCTCAACCTTCTTGTCGTATGAGATATTACATCTTCCCGCCATTTTACCTGCAAGGACATCAAGTCCCTCTGAAGGGTACAGATACTTAACGTTGTAACCCACAGCGTCCGTCCTGTCTCCATAAGCACCTTTTTTAACCGCTTCAACGTTCACGGGAGATTTATAAGCGTCCTGGGGTGCGATCCTTGTCCAGAGCCCCGCGGTATACAGCTCATGGAACGGACCAAAGAACATCTTTACAAGTGTCTTTCCGAAGCTTTTTTCAAGCCACTGCTCCATAGTGTCTGGTATCATATCAGTAGAGTTCCTGATCTCCGCTAACACCCTGTCTGCCACGTCTTTACCTAAGTATCTCAAATTGTTCTGAATTGGATACGGAACATACAACTCCGTATCCGGGAAGTAAACCGAGGACTTTCTTGTATATTCTTTTACCGGGGTCAGTGATCTTATAAAATCCAATACTTTGGGCTTTCCACCAAAGATCCAGTGTCCACCACCTAACTCGAACCTGTAGGCTTCTTGATCTTCAGGTTGTGCAGCCTCAGGTCGCTTATCACCGGGACGGATATAATACGACGAGCAGATACCTCCGGGAACCTGTTTTGCTTCATATATCTTAACGTCTGAGGTCAGACCCGCGGCAAGCCCCGTCACACCACCACCTATAATGATATTTTTGGACATTATGGTAAACCTCAACACCCTTCTGAAACTATATTTCCAAACCGGTCCACAACGCATCTGAAACCTTCAGGTATGAAAATAGTTGACGTATCCTCGTTAATGATCGAAGGCCCTTTAAAAACAAAGCCGTTATAAAACCGGCTCCTGTCATAACGAACTATATCGGTCCATTCACCATTTATATAGACCAGAGAACCAGTTCCTGTAATTTCCGATCTTTTTGTTTTCAGCTCAGGCAGCTCGAACACGGAACGGCTGATCACGGCACGGACCCTTAACGCCACTATTTCAACAGCGTTATCAACGCCGTTAAAACCGTACCTTTTGAGATGCTTTTTATGAAAATCATCTATGAAGTCACGGCTGTACGGAATTGTCAGCTCATGTGACTGTCTTTTATATCGGACGTCCATTGACCTTAAAAACTCTGTATCTTCCTTTGAACATGAAGCGTTTTGTTCCACGCCTTGAATATCCCTGACCGCTTTCTGCTCCAGTTCACCATACTGGAGTTCAAGTACGCTGAGGTCCGCGTCCTTACAGTTCAGAAAAAACCCTTTACTGTAATCTTTGAACGAATCGGCAAACAGCATACCCAGCGCAGAAAGAACTCCCGGGTTAACCGGAAATATCACTCTTTTAAGGCCGATGCTCCTTGCCAATTCGCAGGCATGTAATCCCCCTGCCCCACCGAAACTGATGAGCGAGAACTCCCTGGGGTCGTATCCTTTCTCGACCGAAATGACCTTAACAGCACGTTCCATGTTGGAATTTGCAACTTTTATTATCATCTCGGCCAGTTTAAGGGGATCAATTCCAAAACCGTTGTTTAAGGTCTTGATGGAACTTTCTGACAGCTTGGGGTCGACCTTCATCCTGCCACCCAGAAAATTCTCTGCCTGCATTCTTCCAAGCATAAGGTTTGCATCGGTTACCGTAGGATATTTTCCCTTTCCATAGCACGCTGGTCCCGGGTCTGCACCTGCACTTTCAGGCCCTACTTTCAATACCCCTCCGGAATCCGCGTACGCAATTGACCCTCCACCCGATCCGATGGTAAGAATGTCCATCATTGGGATCTTTATCGGGACATCATCAATTACGGTCTCCGTTGTAAACTTCAATTCACCATCACACACGGAAAGGTCCGTGGAAGTTCCCCCCATGTCGTAAGTTATTACCTTATCGATCCCTGTCTGACGGGCGATCTTGTAAGCCCCGACCACTCCGCCAGCCGGACCCGAGGCAATTACCTTTACCGGTTCATTTGCCGCCTGCTCGGGGGTTATAACGCCTCCGTTCGACTGCATAACGTAAATACCCGCCCCTTTTAGTTTTTTGTTCAGGGAATGCATATATCCCCTGACCTTGGGAATGAGATATGAATTCACCACGGTGGTTGAAGTTCGTTCATATTCCCTGAATTCAGGTATAACCTCGTACGATATTGAAACCGGGATATCCAGGGAACTTAGAACGTTCTGAACTTTGATCTCATGTACAGGATTAACGTAAGAGTTAATAAAGCAGACGGCAACCGCTTCAAATTCCTCAAAGTTTGAACTTTGCATAAGCGTGCGTACTTCATCACCGTCTAATTCCTTTAAGACCATACCTTTGGAATTAACCCTTTCGGATATACCTATCCTGTCCCGTTTCGGTACTAAGGCAGGTTTTTTCGTCCAGAAAAGATCGTATAGTTTACCGCGGTTCTGTCTGCCGATCTCAATAACGTCTTCAAAACCCTTAGTGGTCAACAGCAGTACCCTGGCACCTTTTCGTTCAAGGAGGGTGTTCGTTGCAACGGTTGTCCCATGAACTAAGGTCAGATACCGAAACGAAACTTCATTGAAGTAATTAACCCCGTCACATATAGCCGTGGAAGGGTCATCAGGCGTTGAGGAGATCTTATGGACCTTATAATCTTTTCCGTCATAAAGCACAAAGTCGGTAAAGGTCCCGCCCGTGTCGATACCTAGAAGGTACATCTTATATAGATCAGGTAAGTAGCTCTAATATTTTCCAGGTGCATCAGGATAGATCACGTTGACTTTCCCTTCTGCTATCTCCCTGAGAGCAATAACGACGTGTTTATTATCTTTTTCCGATGCCAGAGGCATTGCACCATTAACCACCTGTTTTGCCCTTTTCATAGCTGCTACCGAAAGTGCAAAGCGGTTTTCCACTTTTTCCAAACAATCTTCTATGGTTACTCTTGCCATAACGACTCCTGAAATATAATTTAATTTCTTTTATATGATACACAAACTATAAGGGAATTATACATTTAGTAAACAAATACTAAATATACTGTTCTGCAAGCAGAGTCCCTCTGACCCCGTTCTCTTTTGATATAACGTTCCCAGCTTGCACCGGGAGACTCTCGTCCTTATTCCCACCCGACAAAAAGAATAAACCTCTTTTGAGAACGTTATTAGCTGCGTTTAAGTCAGCATGGCCTTTATAACCACAGGACATGCACTTAAATAACTCTCCTTTTCTGTTCTTTTTAGCTGCATATCCGCATGCAGAACAGGTCTGGCTTGTGTATCGGGATGGAACTCTTATTATCTTACCTCCAGTGCTCTCAACCTTGTAAGTAAGCTGACTAATGACCTTTCCCAATTGCTGCTCCTGTATAGACCTGTTCAATCCCGATTTCTGCTTTACTTTCTTGCCAGGATCTTTCACGGTCCCCTTAGCGGACTTTGTCATGTTCTTTAACTTCAGATCTTCTACTATAAAATGATTACCATGACCCTTTACTATCCCTGTAGTTAATTCATGTATTTTATTATGTTCCCTTTCAGTGGTCCTTGCACGTTCTTTGGCATAAGCTGTTTTCTTCTTGTTTCTGTTGTTAGAACCTTTTTCAGCTCTGCTTATTGCTCTTTGCTTTCTTTTAAGTTCCTTCCTGTCTATTTCTGTTCCTTTATAGAAAGTTCCATCCGATAAGGTAATTCTGTTCTTCACTCCGAGATCTATCCCTATCGGTCTGTCTGACCCTCTGTCCACTCCTGCAACTGTTTCATATACAAACTGTATCTCTACTCTTAAAGCAGTTCTTACTATCCTTATGTATTTAGTTCCTTCCGGTATCCTGCCTTTGAAACTCATCCTGCCTGCTCCTTTTACGGACAAGGAAGTTCTTCTGTCTTGTTTCTTAACTCTACTCCATTGGTAAGTTTCAAAACTTTTTATCTTTCTGCTACTGTTCTTATATCTCGGACGACCACGTATCCCTTTTAGATATTCTTTATAAGCCTTATCCAGTCTTTGTAACGTCCGCTGTTGCGCTTGAGCGTCAACCTTACTAAACTCATCAGACAGTAAAAGGTCGTTCCTTATTTCCGTCAGTGATCTTGCCTGATCTTCGTAACTGATCGACTTCTTTCCTATTTCTTTTTCTGATAACTCTCTCCAGTTTAACGGGTCGTTACAAGGTCGGACTTCACTTCTAACCCTGTTAAGAGCTATATATACCTTGTCTATATGTTTAACTGTATTACCTTTATTATAAGAAAGTCCAGACTTCCAGTGGGGATAGAAATACGTCTTAAATCTCTTTTCTGATAAACCCCATTTCATCAGTTTCTCATATTTATCATATGATCTTATCCTTTCTTCACGAGCTCGGTTATAAAGATAGGTAAGCTGGTTTAACATAGATTCCAGTTTCTTATGAGCAGACGGATCCAACTTAACCGCCCTGAGGTCTACTCTCGTCTTTCTGATCACACTTCCTTCACTATCCATATCTATATATAATTCCCTAATTTTACAGCACTATCAAAGCTATTTGCCTGTCTTTTGTTTACTAAAGTATATTATTCCCAATTATAATATCTTAAGGGAATTATATACTTAATTAGACAGGAGACGAATTTGAAAGCAGTTAATAGATCGGTTGTTGTGTTGTAGACGATGGATAGTGAAACTAAAATTATAAAACAGATGAGAACAGACCGTAGAGCGGCTGGGTTGAATATATCTGCTCATGAAGGTCTGGACAGGACTTTAGATCAATTAACTTATTTGTATAACTGTGCTTTAGAAGAAAGAAAGGAAGCATATGAAAAATACAAGAAGCTGAAGAGATGGGGTTTGTCAGAAGATAGATTAAGGGTTTATTTCTATCCACACTGGAAGTCGGGTATTTCTTATAATAAGGGAAATACCGTTAAGAATTTGAACATTGTTTATAAAGCGTTGAATAGTGTTAAAAGTGACATTCAACCTTGTGATGATCCTTTAAACTGGAAGATGTTACCTGAAGAAGATTTAAAAAAGAAGTCGGTCAGTTATGAGGATCAATCAAAATCATTAACTGAAATAAGAGAAGAAGAACCTGTTTTTAATAAAGTTCTTCGTCAGATTCAATTGTCCGTTTTAAAAAGATTAGATAGTGCGTATGACAGGTTTTTCAGTCGAGGTGGACATCCGAGATTTAAGAAGAGTTCCAGAAAGGTCAGGTCGTTTGAAACTCGTCTGTTAAGCAAGATCAGAAAGCAGGAAAGAAGGACTTCGTTGTATATAAAAGGAATTGGCAGGGTTTCCTTCAAGGGAAGGATACCTGAAGGAACAAGATATATAAGGATAGTGCAAACGGCTTTAAGAGTAGAAATTCAGTTTATTTATGAAGCGATAGTTGGGGTTGACAGAGGTATGGACAGACCGATAGGGATAGATCTTGGAGTAAATAACAGGATCGCTTTATCAGATGGATCATTTTATAAAGGTATAAAAACGGATAGAAAAGAACTTAAAAGAAAGCAAAAGATTCTTTCAAGAGCTGTAAAAGGTTCTGCCAGCAGAAAGAAGAAAGTTCAAATACTTGCAAAAGAATATGCAAGGGTCGCAGAAAGAGAACATTACATGATACACGAAATAACTACTGAACTTTCAAGGAAGCATAATTTCATTATGGCGGAAGATTTAAAATTAAAGAATATGACTAAATCTGCAAAAGGAACTGTGGAAGATCCTGGTAAGAATATTAAGCAGAAATCAGGATTAAACAGGTCCTTAATAGAACAGCAATTGGGTAAGGTTGTTAATCAGCTTGATTACAAGGTTTTAAGCACTGGTGGCAAGTTGCATAAGATACCTGCTCAATACACGTCACAAACCTGTTCTCGTTGTGGATGGATAGATAAAGAAAATAGAAAAGGAGAGCTGTTTAAATGCGTCGGTATTTTCTGTGCTCATACGGAACATGCTGATACAAATGCTGCGAAGAACATGCTTAAAAGAGGTTTATCCTCTTTATCGGGTGGGAATAAGGACGAAAGTCTCCCGATGCAAGCTGAGTACTCGTTAGTGCCAAAAGGTTACAGGGTTAGAGGAAACCTGCTTGCAGAACAGTATGCTGATCATGTCTAATTCAGTATATAATTCCCTATCTTAAAAGTATTCATTTTATAAAGGGAGAAGGCATGGACCTTAACGAACTGAAATTCAACAAAGATGGGCTAATCCCCACAATAATACAGGATAATACAACTGGACAGGTTCTCATGCTCGCTTATGCAAACGCTGAGACAGTTAAACTGACCATTGAAACGGGTTTTACGCATTTTTGGAGCAGATCCAGAAAAAAAATATGGAAAAAGGGTGAAGAGTCAGGGAACGTTCAGAAAGTCAGACAGATCTACATAGATTGTGATAAGGACACGTTGCTGATCATGGTCGATCAGACAAGGGTGGCCTGTCACACAGGAGAACAAAGCTGTTTTCACACCCGGACAGACTCCACTAAGGAACTGTCTCCCGTGTTTACCGACCCTGCAATATATAAAGTTTTTAAGGTCATAGAGGATAGAAAGAAGAACCCCGTCAAGGGATCTTACGTAAGCAGCCTCTTCAGTGACGGTATGGATAAAATATTGAAAAAGATCGGAGAAGAAGCAGGAGAGACAATAATAGCAGGCAAGAACAGGAGCAAAAAAGAACTTATATACGAGGTCACCGATCTATGGTTTCACTCACTTGTACTGCTTTCTGAGCTGGAACTGGGTCCGCAGGACATAAACACAGAACTGGAAAGAAGATTTGGTAAAAAGAAAACCGATTACACCATGGATTAGAGGACTGACCTGCTATCTGTTCTTCTTTGGTCTGTCCTTTTCCTCTATATAATCCCCAATGTACGTCCTGTCCCTGACCGAAGCGGGCAGATTGGACAGGTCGGGCTTTGGCATATTAGTGGAAAGATCCTTTGTAAATGCAAATCCTGATATTACTTTTTCCACTTTCTTTTTTTCACCACAGCGGCATTTTATTTTTTTCTCATCCTCCGGTTCGTAGATCAACTCGGAGAATCTGTAAGGTCTGATATTAACGAGTACAAGCACCTCGCCTTCATCCTGATAAAAATCCATAAAAACTGAACCGTCACCTCTTTTGCCGTGCCTGGCAATGATCTTGTTCTTATTCAGGTCCACGACCTCAATGGCATTAATGTTCTTATGTTTATCAATAAGGCCTGCGACAGTTTTCTTATCTCTTTTCTTTTTTAAGACCTTTAAGGAACTCTCAACATTGTTCCTGCATTTTATACATTCAAACTCGTAAAGAGGCATTGTTTTTTTCCTATCTGTTGAAGTACTGATTCAGATGGTCCTGTCCCACCCAGTCATTTCTCATCTCTTCATCTTTCTGGACCTTATAGTCCATGTGGAACTTTATATCGTCTCCGGGTCTGGGAGCTCTTTTGTTCTTATCATCAAATATTGCCTTGAACGTTGAAAAGACCCTTCGGATGGATCTGCCGTCCTTGCACAGCGGACACACAAGATCTTTTTCATCACCCTTTTCTGTTATAAGTTCACTAAAGCGAAAGTTTTTAAGTTCCATATACAGTATCTTTTTATTTATCTTATGTATGAACCTTCGTATGCTCGGTGTGTTTTTCTTACCGATCGAAAAACCGTTCTTTCCTTCTTCCTTAACCTCAATAAAGGAAATATTAGGATTTTTCTTTATGACCCTGGACGCATTCGTCTTGTTCAGTTTCTGAACGAGGACATCTATATCGTCATTGTAATTCTGCATACAGCTATCGCATTCATATTCGTAAAGAGGCATTGTTTTCTCCGTTACAAGTTTATATAGTATAACAGCTATTCCTGTATAAACCATAGAAGCTAATTAAAAATATTAGGGAATTATACAGGAACTACTCCAAATGAATAAAAAAGACGTTTTTAACAGGCGCATATTCATATCGGGTGAAAGACCTTGTAGTCAGACCTTTGAGGTAATAAGAACATTGAAGACAAAAAAACAGGACTTTAACGGAGAGATACCGTTTCTTTTTCCGTAAGCAGCCAGCAGGTATTCTGACGGGAAAGATATCAGTCAGTTCAATGCCTTTGAAAGGACCTCATTGCTACGTCTTTATATGAGATCTTCTCTTTCTTCTTATCGTTACAGATACAGGTATAAGTATCAGACATGTCATTACTCCGAGAATATCAGAAGCAACGCTGCTCTGCTCTGAGACCGCACATCCTCCTCCACCAGCTTCAGTATCTGGTGCTGGTCTTGGATTTGGTGGTGGTGGAGAAGAAGTAACCTCTACACTGAACATGAAATCCAATGTGTCCATATCTCCATTCCTGTCCGTTGCCGTATACGTGTAAGTTCTTGTCGATGCACTCCTGGGTGTCCCACTTATCCTTCTGGTACTACCGTTAAAACTCAATCCCGCTGGTAAACCAGGCGTTATACTGTATGTAACCGGTAAATTCCCTCCCGCTGCCTCTGGCAGCTCTATTGTTCTACCCGTGTACACACGATCTGGTATTGTCACACCGCTGAAGTCCGGTTCGCTGTCTTCTTCTACTGTTATACTGAACGTTATCTCTGCTGTATCTCCATCATTGTCTCTTACTTTATATGTATGATTCACAGTTACAGGAAGTGGAACTGGATTGAGATCAGGTGTTCCACTTAATACTCTGGTGTTTCTGTTAAAACTTAATCCGTTAATTAGCCGACCTCCTGCTAAATTAGTACTTAAGCTGTAAGTTAATGGTGCATTCCCTGACGTTGCTTCAGGCAGTGTTTCATTTACTGCTTCTCCGTTTATATACACCTTATTATCTATAGTTTCACTGCCGAAGGTCGGCATTGTGTTGGGTTCTGTTCTTACCGTGATATGGAACACCAAAGTTCGAGCAGGTCCACCTGTACCGGTAGTATCAGTATACGTATAAAGCCTCGTATTCTGTGTAGCAGTCGGTCTTCCGCTTATCACTCGTGTAGCAGGGGTAAAATCCAGTCCGGAAGGTAATTCAGGAGTTAAACTGTATGTTACCGTTCCATTATGTCCAGTTGCCTCAGGCAGCATTTCCATTACTGCCGTCCCGACTGTATACACCTTACTTTGTATCGTAAGGCCTGAAAAGTGTGCTCTTACAGCAATATCGAACGTCATCTCCACCGTAACTCCGTTACTGTCTGTAACGGTATACGTATAAGTATTCAAAGGCGTCGCAGCAGTCGGTGTTCCACTTATAACCCGGGTGGTTGGGTTAAAACTCAATCCATCAGGTAAACGAGGGGTTAAACTGTAAGTATATGGAGCAGTACCTCCTCCCGTTGCCACAGGCAGCGTTACTGGTGTTATTCGTCTTTCTGCTGAGTACAAAACAGGAGAAGAAGGTACCTGCCCGTCAAAGGACAGGGCCGTTATCGTAATAGAGAAGGTGATAGTATCCGTGTCCAGATCATCGTCCCTTGCTCTATATGTATAAGTCCTCGCAGACTTTACGGTAGTTGGTGTTCCACTTATCTCCCGGGTGGTTGGGTTAAAACTCAATCCGGAAGGTAGAGCACCGATTATACTGTAACTTAAATTTCCATTCC
Source organism: Thermodesulfobacteriota bacterium (assembly GCA_965215275.1). Lineage (GTDB taxonomy): Bacteria > Desulfobacterota_D > UBA1144 > Nemesobacterales > JAJCZQ01 > CAZUNK01. The sequence continues at coordinate 1,613,007 of OZ244044.1, read as the reverse complement.
CTCCCGTTGCAAGAGGCAGAGTCAACGTTACCTGTTGCCCAGTAGCATACACCTGACCCTCTACCGTCTGACTGCCGAAGTTTGGCACTGAATTAGCTTCTATCGTAAAAGAGAAAGTCAGAGTATCAGAATCACCGTCATCAGTATCTGTATCAGAGTCAGTTACCTTGTAGGTATAAGTAGTAGTTACAGGAAGTTGTCCAGAGACGTTGATCGTTCCATTTATCTGTCGGTTGTTACTGGTATAGGTCAATCCATTAGGCAAGGCAGGAGTTATACTGTAATTTAAAGTTCCATTACCTCCATCTGCCACAGGCATTCCCAGACTTATTGTTCTGCCGTTACCAAACGTCTGATCCCTCACCTGCGTATCGCCGAAGTCCGGAACGTCAGCTGCAGCTCTTATCCTTATCCTGAACTCAAGTGTAGCCGTATCCCCGTCTGCGTCAGTAGCGGTCCATTGCCAGGTACTTGTCCCCGCATTACTTGGTGTTCCAATTATCCTAAACGGATTGCTGGTAAGGCTCAATCCACCTGGTAAGTTATTTAAAGTGCCGTCAAAACTGTAACTTAGCTGACCATCCCCTCCTGTTGCACGAGGGAACACCAGTGGCGTTATTGATCTCCCCGTTACATAGTTCTGATCCGGGATAGTCTCTCTGAAACTCGGCGTTGTGGAGTTACGGAACCTTACCCTGATATGGAACGCTACACTCGTCGTCTTCCCATCTTTGTCTCTGGCAATATGTTGATAACGGATATTAGACTGCGAAGCAGTTGGTGTTCCGCTTATAGTTCTGGTATTATCGTTATAATTCAGTCCAGCAGGTGGAGCAGGTCTTATACTGTACGTTATTCCTTCTGCCCCGGTCGCCTCAGGCAGTACTAATGGTGTTATCTGAGTTCCTGCTCTGTACACCTGATCCTGAACTGTCGCACCACCGAAGGTTAAAGCCTTAGGAGTTATCTCCTTAGCAAGGTCTGCAGCGGTATCCCCCTTCTTATTCCCGTATACCTTAATGCTCCAGGAGTGTAAGGTCCCCACTTCTTCTCCATCTTCTTCATCTCCGGAAGCAGTATCGGCTATATTGAGAATCCATTCTCCGGAAGGGTCTTCTCCGAGGTGCTTAGCCGACCCGAAACGATGTGTTCTTCTTACATAACTGATCTCAGCGTCTTCTTCCTCAACTGAAAACTCCCTTACAAGCTCAGACGTTGTTCCGGAAGGAGAGGTTATCTGTATATCAAGGTCCTGTAAGCGGTCATGAGAAAAAACAAGTTCTACCTCAACGAATTCCGTAAATGTTACCTCCAGGTCCGGTATCATAAGTCTGGAGACAAGGACCCCATCTGCTTCTCCATCTCTATCAGGGATTGTCAGTTCATTATCTGAAGAAGCTGTAACGGTCCTCATTTCACCAACGCCTTTCCAGCTTTTTGCAAGTTCTGCGGCTGCTTCTGCGTCTACCACGCCAAAACCATACTTAGGATTATATTTATATCTTTCCGTATCAGAACCGTATTTAACAGCTCCAGTCTCCCAGCTCACGTCAGAAAAATCGTTCTGCCGTGCTGAACCCGCAAGTATAAGCTTTATATCCCTCCAGCTCAGATCTACATTTATCTCTCTCAGCAGTGCTGCCACTCCTCCAGCCTGTGAAGCTGATAGAACAGTTCCGGAAGTTACAACGTAATCGTTGTTGTTATCTGTGGTTACAATATCAGAACCAGGTGCACATACCCATAGATTTACTCCCTCTTCTGAAAAAATACTCTTTTTTCCATAACCGTCCGTTGAACAAACGGCTGTTACTCCGTAATAGCTGGAATATTCATTAAAATTAGCCTGATCTCCTCTTTCATGCCCGTCCCCTGCTCCCCGGACGTAAAACACACCTTTACCATAAAACCCTTTACTTATTCCAAGTTCCAATCCTTCTTCCCAGACAGTTGATGCCTGAGCAAGAGAATATTTATCTTCCGGTCCCCAGTCGTTAACAGATACTGCTGTTATTTCCTTATTACGGACCATTGCATCCCCTGCGGCAACTTCCCTGTTATCACCAGTTAACTCATTACTGTATATACTTGCACCGGGTGCAACTCCTCTTACTCCCAGTCCGTTATATCCAGTAGCTGCTATTACTCCTGCTGCTCGTGTTCCGGTAAAGGATGAACTGTCGGAAAGGTCAACGCTCTCGGAATAGTTATAGCTCAGTCCAGGATCAACGTTTGCAGAAAGGTCCTCATGTGAAAGGTCGATACCATCACTTACAACTGCTACGTTAATTCCAGAACCGTATACGTCTTCGTTCCACACACCCTCTATGTTTATATCTTCTCCTGCCGTTATTTCCTTTCCTGAATAAATAAACTGCCCCGTGTTCTTCAGATGCCACTGACATCCGTATAACGGGTCTTCCGTGTCTGCACTGATATCTCTGCATTCAGATAACTGGTCTTCTAATCTGCTCTCTCCTTTTGCAGCTATGACCATAATAATCAGAAGAATAAAGACTAAAGTTAGTAATGACTTAGATGGGGGGGGGTATTATCTTAAACATTGTTCTTACAAAACACTTATATATAACTGAAAGTTCAGGTATACACGGGGGGGGGTAATGGAACTACACGTTTTTATGTTTGGTATTTTCATAACATTGATATTTTACTTCTGCTCTGCTGTGATGTCAATTGATAAATATACAAAGGTTATACTTTATTTTCGCACAGTTAAATATATATTTCCAAAATCTTAATTATGAAACAAAATTACGAAAACATTGAAAGGCAAACGGGAACTGCAGAGATATACCGTGTAAAGAAGACCTGCTGACGACCCGCGGTCATTTCCCTGTGCTAGTTACTTCAGTTTCTCTTTATTAACACCCTCAGGTATCAGAGTATGATGGATTTCAAGGAAATAGCTTTCACCAAAGCAGGAGCGGTCATTACCATCGCTCTTAACAATCCGAACAAGAGAAATGCCCTGTCTCCCGTTATGCTAAGCGAGATAAGAGAAGCACTGACACAGAAGGAGCTTATCGAAGGTACAAGATGTGCGATCATAAAGGGCATGGGAAACAATATCTTTTCTTCCGGCTACGACATTACATTGATACGGGACGACGATATGACGAGGGAATTCAGAAAAGGACATCCACTTGAGGAATGTCTCGGTGCAATAGAGGACTTTCCGTATCCGGTGATCGCAATGATGAATGGTCACACCTTCGGTGCCGGGCTTGAATTAGCCGTCACCTGCGACATACGGGTGTGCGTTAACACGGCAAAAATGGGCATTCCACCTGCAAAGCTGGGACTGGTTTATTCGTATTCCGGAACAAAAAAATTCCTGAACCTGATCGGCATCGCTAATACCAAGGAACTCTTTCTGACCGGAAATACCATAAACGCGGCAAGGGCCGAGAAAACAGGACTGGTCAACCACGTTATAAGTAAAAATGAAATCGAGAAGTTCACAAACGACCTGGCAGTTGGAATATCACGTAACGCCCCGCTTTCTCTGAGCACAATGAAGAAACTGATCAACGTTTGGCAAAAAGATCAGAACATTGCACCAGAGGATGAGGAATTAATAAAAAAGCTGTTCCAGAAAGTACAAAGCAGTAAAGACTACAAAGAAGGCAGAAGTGCATTTGAAGAAGGAAGAAAACCGATCTTTGAAGGCGAGTGACCGTTGTTCGTTGGTCCTGCTTTCATAACCATATGAACTATACCAGCTGCATGACCTACAACCGTCAGTTCATCTCCGAGGTGTGATGATGTTTAAGGACCTTACCCGTTGCAACGTAATAGGCACCCTCGGCTATATTGGTAGCCAGGTCCGCTACTCTTTCCAGATGCCTGGCAACAAATATCAACCTGAACGCTCTATCAAGGATCTTAGGGTCGGACATAATGTAGGTCATCAGTTCTCTCACTATCTGCGTTTCCAGATTATCCACCTCATCATCTTTCTTACACACAAGAACTGCAGTTTCAGCGTCCCTGTTTATAAAACAGTTCAGAGCATCTCTTAGCATTTCCATGGATTTATCCGCCATCCTTGGTATATCTATCAAAGGTTTGATAGCAGGCTGTTCCGAAAGATACAGAGAAAGTTTTGCAATGCTCACGGAATGATCACCTATTCGTTCCAGGTCATTGTTGATCTTCATGATCATTGTAATGATCCTCAGGTCCTTGGCCTCAGGCTGATACAGCCCAAGGACCTTAATAGCCTGATTATCTATGGCGATCTCCATGGTGTTGATCTTTTTATCGTTGTTTATGACCTCCTGTGCCATTATCATGTTCTTATCGATCAGGGACTTTATACTTCTTGCTATCATGTCCTCAACTTCCGAACCGATCTCGGAGATCATCTTGTTCAGTTCTATCAGTTCCTCTTCAAATCTGATCATAGTGCTTTTATTCTTTGCGTATTCAACTGAAACTGCTTAATATCCAGTCTTTTATCTGATCCCTTATATTTTTGAAACAGGCCAGTTTGTCTTCATCCGTTCCCGCCGGTAAAGTCGGGTCCGCAAATCCCTTGTGAATAACGCTTGTACCTTCAAAGACCGGACAGACTTCCCGAGCACCGTCACAAACGGTGACAACACAGCTGAATTCCCTGTCTCTAAGCTCATCCACGTCCTTTGAGTAATGACCTCTTATATCTATTCCAATATCCGTCATTGCCTCCACCGCAAACCTGTTCACCCCTTTCGGCCGGGTCCCCGCACTGAAAGCCTGGTACCTTTCACCAAGGTAATGGTTCATAATCCCCTCGGCCATTTGTGATCTTGAAGAGTTATGAGTACACAGGAACAAAACTGCCTTCTTCATCAGTCATCAGCCAAATTTTCCAGAGACGTAATCTTCCGTCTGTTTTACCGAAGGATTAAGAAATATATTCTCGGTCTTATCGTACTCTATTAACTCCCCTAAATACATAAAAGCCGTGTAATCGGATACCCGGGAAGCCTGCTGCATATTGTGAGTAACTATAACGATCGTGTATTTTTCTTTTAATTTAGTTACAAGATCTTCAATTTTGCCCGTTGCGATCGGGTCAAGAGCGGAACACGGTTCATCCATCAGCAGGACTTCAGGTTCAACCGCAATCGCTCTTGCTATACACAGCCTCTGTTGCTGTCCTCCTGATATTCCGAGAGCACTATCGTTCAATCTGTCTTTCACCTCATCCCAGAGGGCGGCACCCTTGAGACTCCTCTCCACTATTTCATCTATAATTTCATTTTTTGTTATACCTGCTATTCGTGCACCATACGCAACGTTCTCATAGATCGACTTCGGGAATGGATTGGATTTCTGAAAGACCATCCCGACCCTTTTTCTGAGATCCGTAATGTCAATGGTCGACGTGTATATATTCTCTCCGTTGATCCTGATCTCACCTCTGATGTGACAATCATCTATAAGGTCGTTCAATCTGTTAAAACATCTGAGAAGAGTTGACTTTCCACACCCTGAGGGACCAATAAAGGCCGTGGCTTTATTTTTCGGTATGGAAACACAGATATCGGTCAGTGCTTCCTGGGAACCGTAGCTTAAGTGCAGGTTCTGCACCTCAACAACGGGGTCATGAACCTCACGGATCACCGAAGGGTCGCTTTTTATCTCGTTGGGAAGCTCTGTTTGTTTATTTACTTTATCCACGGTTTCGTTTATCTGCTCAAAATTTGCTGTTTGCAATTTACAGATCTCCTTAAAAACAGAATTAGATCATACTGCCGATGACATATATTTTTTCTTTAATCTGTTTCTTATGATTATAGCAGTCAGGTTTAAAATAACCACTATCAGTATCAGTAAGAACGCCGTCGTGTAAACCATTGGTTTTGCAGCCTCCACGTTAGGCGACTGAAAACCAACGTCATATATATGAAAGCCAAGATGCATAAATTTTCTTTCAAGATGGATAAACGGAAAATAACCATCTATTGGAAGATCGGGAGCCAGTTTCACAACCCCTGTGATCATAAGGGGTGCAACTTCACCCGTCGCCCTGGCAATAGCAAGTATCAGACCGGTTAATATGGCAGGCAGCGCACTTGGAATAATAACCTTACAGACGGTCTCAAACTTTGTGGCACCAAGCGCCAGAGAACCCTCTTTTATGTTCCTGGGTACGGCGGCAAGTCCTTCCTCAGTGGCAACGATGACAACGGGTACGGTTAACAGTGCCAGAGTTAACGAAGCCCACAGTATCCCGCCCGTTCCGAACGTCGGGTTGGGAAGTGATTCGCTGTAGAACAAGGTATCTATCGTTCCTCCGACGCTATACAGAAAGAAACCCACTCCAAAAACACCGAACACGATCGAAGGAACTCCCGCCAGGTTATTAACGCATATTCTTACTATACGCACCATCCAGCCCTGCTTTGCATACTCTCTAAGGTATAAAGCTGCAAGCACCCCAAGCGGCATTACGACTATGCTCATTATAAGCACCATAAGAACAGTTCCAAAGATCGCCGGGAACACTCCCCCCTCTGTATTGGCTTCTCTTGGATTATCAGCAACGAACTCCCAGAGCTTGGAAACGTAGTGTCTGAGTTTGGCAAAAAATCCCATTGAGTTTGGCTTAAAAGCCCTGACGATCAGTCCGGCGTGAAGATGCTTTTCCGTTCCTTCAACCGATCTCACAACGACGCTGTCCGCTACCAGCTGACCATAGAGCTGATCAAGTTCCTCTTCTCTCTCTATATATTTCGCTTCTTCCGCTTTTATTTTATTTTTTAATTCGGCGATCGCCGAAAGGTCCTCTTCCCCTGAAAGCTCTATGCGCCTTATTTTCAGCCTCAGTTTTTCTATATTGTAGTTTATATCTCCGATCTCACCTTTCTCGATCTCGGTGATCTCCGCGCTGATCTTTCTCGCACGGGAGATCAATCCCTGTAAAGACGAAAAAGCTTCCCTGTCTCCTCCGTCTATAGTTCTGCCGTCTATTTCTATCGCCTTTAAAAAACCGTAGAAATTACCCCACTCACGCCTCTCGAGCACTACAGCATCCTTTGGAAGGGACTTTTTTTCTGCCATTTTGTTGTTAACCCATGTAAAGTCCAGTCCGTAAATATCCCTATTGCCGATCTTGAGCCTGGTCCTGTACTCTTTTACGTCCGTGTCCCTCCGCTGAGGAATGACCTCCTCTCCTGCAAGCTGACCGAGATACACACGATCATCTTTCATTCTGAGCTCTACCACGTTATGGGGCCAGAAAAAACCAAGTCCCTTTGTCGCGATCAGGAAGATCAGCCCGATTATCATAAGAAGGCTGCATATAAGTGACACACCGGTCATCCATATAAGAACATCTCCGTTTTTAAACATTTTTTTCATTATTAACGACCGGATCACAACTGCCCGTATTTTTTTCTCAACCTCTGTCTTATAATTTCAGCAAGAGTATTCACAACGAACGTAAACAGGAATAAAAGCATTGCAGCAAGAAAAAGTACCCTGTAAAGCGTGCCTCCATGAGGAGCCTCGGGAAGTTCAACGGCAATATTTGCAGAAAGGGCCCTGAACCCATTAAAGAAACTCCAGTCCATCACAGGAGTGTTACCCGTGGCCATAAGTACGATCATCGTCTCACCAACGGCTCTTCCAAGCCCTATCATAACGGCAGAAAAAATCCCGGGACTTGCAGAAGGCAGCACGATCCTGGTCGCCGTCTGCCATCTGCTGGCACCCAGTGCAAGAGAACCAGAAGTCAGGATCTTAGGCACGCTTGAAAGTGCATCCTCCGAAATCGTAAAAATGATAGGAATAACGGCAAAGCCCATGGCAAACCCGACCACAAGAGAGTTGCGCTGATCGTATTGAAGTCCCATAACACTGTAAAACCATGCTTTGTAATCACCGGCAAAAACGGCATTTTCCAGAGTTGAATTAAACTCAAGGCATAAAAGCACAGCCGCAATTATTACGGGGATCAGAAGGAACAGTTCCGTGCCAACCCTGAAGCTCTTTGTAAACCTGACGGGCAGTTTGTTCCATAAATAAACGGATATGATCGCAAAGACCGGAATGACCACGAACATTGCCATAACAGCAGGAAATATCTTCTCGATCTTTGGAGCCATCCAAAGTCCGGCAAAAAAACCAAGTACCACGCTTGGAAGTGCAGCCATGATCTCTATAATAGGTTTGATGACATTTCTATGGCTCGGATGCATGAACTGAGACACGCAGATCGCACTGAGAACGGCAAGCGGTATGGCAAATAAAAGTGCATAGAACGCACCTTTTAACGTTCCGTAAATTAACGGCGTAAGGCTCAGTTTTGTCTCGAATTCATCGGTTCCCCCGGTAGACTGCCAGACGTATGCAGGCTCCGAGTAGCCCTCGTACCACACTTTTCCAAAAAGCGTTCTCAGGTTGGTCTCCGGGTGCGGGTTATCAACGAGCCAGTGCTTTACCCTTCCTTCAACGTCCACGGCGACTATACCGTCCGCCCTCGGTGCAAATGAGATGGAGACATAGTTCTTATTATCACCTTTCAAACTGGCATAAAGAGTATTTGAGGTTGCATGATAAACTCCCACGTTCCCCGTCGTGTCACTTACTATAAAACCCCTGTCCCTTATGGATTTGGAAAACCCCGAGATGCTTCCATTCATTCCTGGCAAGACGTGTACCCTGGTCAGTACCCCTTCACCTTCTTCGTTCTTTACAGGGAACCATACACTTAGATCGCCGTCCGTGCTGCCAACGACAACGGACTTGTTCCCGATCAGAAAACCAAGTGAGGAAACACCGATATCAGAACTGCTCGTGGCAGTTATTTTTTCCATCAGAACAGGAGAGGATTTATCTTTGATGCTCCAGTGCAGTATCCGTCCATCTGACGTCCCCACGTACAGATTGTGCAAAAAAGAATCAATTTCTATCTCCATTATACGGCTTGTATCTGTTCTATCTGATAAATCTGCTGTGCTTTCCACGGGCGCAGAAGGGCCGAAAAAATCATCCTCCGATACTTCAACGCTCTGAATTCCGAACTGGTTCGCATCAGTGAGAAAAGCAGCCACATAGGAACCGTCAGGATCTTCAAAATCCTCTTTCTGGAAGGCGAACTTCTTCACTTTACCGTCAGCCACGTTGACCGGATCGAACTTAACTATACGAGGGGTTATTTTTCTTAAATTCTCATCATCATAAGTAACGCCGTATTTGATCTGAAAAGGCAGTATCCATCCTTTATCGGTAGCGACCGCATAGGATCTGTTCATCTCCATAACATATACGGAAGACACCTTGCCGATTTCGCCGGTCATAATGTCTTCTTCGCTAATTACAGACCCATCGTCCAGACGGATGAAACTTGCAATCCCGTTCTTATCAAGCAGAAAAGCGATCTCTCGGTACTCTTCCGTTCCAACCAGCAGGATCTCATCTTTGCCGGCTGCACCAGACAAAGGGTCCGTGACAGAAAAGTTATTTATAAGGGACGTTTGAGGTTTTTGCCAAAGCGGAACTATCTCGATCCCTATAAACAGCAACATGGCGATTATAGACAGGATTATCGTAATACCTCCCGACGTAACGACCAGGGAGGACAATCTGTCATAGATCTTTCTCCTGTTTATTGCTTTTTCTTTTTGAGAACTGTCTTCTAACTTATTCACTGGACCGGCCTGGTTTTACCTCTTTCATAACGGATATTAAAAAGCACTTCGGAAGTTACAGCTTCCGAAGTGCCTGATACAGTCAATTATAGATTCAAATCTAAAACCATCAAGGGATTTCTCATCAGTTGATCTTGGCTCTAAGTTCAGCCACCTTGCCGGCTGGAAGAGGCAGATAACCGTCTTTAACAACGATCCGCTGACCTTCCTTGCTCAGCACGTAAAACAAAAACTCCTTCCTTAAAGGGTCAAGGCTCTTGTTTGGCTGTTTATTAACGTAAAGATATAGATATCTTCCAAGTGGATACCTGCCACTGACAACGTTTTCAAGACTGGGCGCCGCACACCGTCCAACCCTCTTGGCAAGTTGAACCGCTTTTACACCAGAAGTCTTGTAACCTATACCACTATACCCAATTCCGGCAAGGTCTTCTGTTATACCTTGCACGACCGAAGCGGAACCAGGTTGCTCTTTTACAGTGTCTTTGTAGTCACCTTTGCAAAGAGCTTTCTTCTTGAAATAACCATATGTACCAGAAGCAGAGTTCCTGCCATATATACTGATCGGTTTATTCCTCCAGTTATAGTCAATGACCAACTTGTCCCAGACGCTTATATCCCTGGCACGACCGCAATTTCTCGTTTTGGAGAATATAGCATCCACCTGCTTAACGGTAAGACAGTTTATCGGATTATCCTTGTTGACGTAAACTGCCAGCGTATCGATCGAGGTCGGTATGGAAGTAGGCTTGTAACCTTTGGCCTTTTCAAAAGCATCGGTCTCTTTTCCCTTCATCGCCCTTGACATCGGGCCAAACTGGGAAGTCCCTTCAATTAAAGAAGGTGGAGCGGTACTTGACCCCTTACCTTCTATCTGACACCTTACGTTTGGATAATACCTGTTAAATCCTTCACACCAAAGCGTCATCAGATTATTCATAGTGTCCGACCCTACACTGTTAATGTTACCAGAAACACCACTTACTTTCTTATAGGTTGGCAATGAAGGATCAACTTTAACAGTTTGAGCAAAACCGTCGTTTAAACTTAAAAATAAAGAAAATACCAAGAGCGTAAGAAAAATTCTCATCGCTTAAAACCTCCTTTAACAAATTAGGTATATATTGTCAAAGGAACTTGTTAAAATAACATTAATAAACAATGAATTTATAGTTAATAAAAACCTATATGCCTAAATCGACCAGGTCCTTCTGATAAATGACGTCTTTACAGACCTTTGAAGGGCCGGGGAGCCGTTCTTTATTTCCATTTCCCGATGTGCATTCTCTGGCAGGAAGAGGATAATATTTTTCCTTCTGTAATTTTTACCCTTTACCCAGTGTCATAACAGAATTTGCTGAACAGAATGCTACTTCGTGATCCGATAATTAGAAGCTTTATAAGATCTTTCATATATCTCAAGTGCTTCAGGAAGATATTTCTGGAGGTTCATGATCCTCGTTTCAGCATGAGGATGAGTTAATAAAAACTCCGGAGCTTTGTCACGTCTTTCAAACTCTGCCATTTTTTGCCAGACATTTATGGCTTCTCTTGGGTCATATCCCGCACGTGCCATGTATGCCAGCCCCATTCTATCTGCTTCAGCTTCCTGTTTTCTGCTGAAAGGCTTGACAAGTCCAACATCAACTCCGAACTTACACGCTGCTAACATTATACCGGAAACTACAATTGATCTAACGCTCAGACCTCTTCTTCTAATGACACCCAGTACCCCTCCTCCACATAGGTAATCAGAGCGTTCCCGTGATGATACTCTTTTCTCACCGTGTCCTGCAACCACATGAGCGACTTCATGGCCTAAAATGACGGCAAGTTCCGCTTCGGTTTCAGCTATATGTAAAATACCTGTATAGATCCCTATTGTACCACTTGGCAAGGCAAAGGCGTTTATCTGATGGTCATCATCAATGACCTCATATTTCCAGTCAAAATCAGGACGGTTGGAAACTCTGACGACCCTGTTGATCACGTGGTCAACTGCTTCCTGAAAAGCAACTTCCCGTGATGCAGTCTGGTTCTGGCTGTGCCCGGCATTGGGTTCAGCCGGTTTTTTATTGTATTCACGCTCGGGTGTGGATGTTGATGAAGTTTGCCGTTTCTCATCTTTCTCCATCGTTTTTTCATTGTCTTCATGTCTGGGTGCGGATATTGGTACCTTTACACAGGAAGAGATGAAAAAACTCAAAAAAAGAGCTAAAACAGTCGGTTTTATGCCTTGGCAGAAAACCTCTTTTCTAACAATTTTTCTCATACTATTCGCAAAAAGGGCACTATACAGGAAAGCCGAGAAAAATCCAATAACTCCCTTTGATCATTAACCTCTTTTATAAAAGGATCTCCTTTTATAATTTTGCCTCTTGCCCTATGGAACTTGCTGAAAAGAATGCTACTTCGTAATCCGATAGTTGGGAGCTTTATCGGATCTTTCATATATCTCAAGTGCTTCAGGAAGATATTTTTGGAGGTTAATGACCCTCGTTTCAGCATGAGGATGAGTTAAGAAGAACTCCGGAGCTTTGTCGTGTCCTTCAAACTCTGCCATTTTTTGCCAGAAATTTATGGCTTCTCTTGGGTCATATCCCGCACGTGCCATGTATACCAGCCCTATTCTATCCGCTTCAGATTCCTGCTTCCTGTTAAAAGGCAGAACTACCCCAACACCAACACCGATCCCATACGCCTGCATTATACCATAAGTCAGATTTGAATTAACTTCCAGACCTTGAAGCAGGACATCCAGTCCCACTGCGAGTGTCTGAAAAATGAGTCCTCGTGAGAATCTTTCTCCACCGTGTCTTGCAACTGCATGAGCGACTTCATGGCTTACAATGGTGGCAAGTCCTGCTTCGGTTTCAGCTATCTTTAAAATACCGGTATAGATCCCTACTATACCACCCGGCAGGGCAAAGGCGTTTATATTGTTGTCATCATCAAAGACCGTATATTCCCAGTTAAAATCAGGACGGTTGGAAACTCCGGCGATCCTGCTGACCACGCGACCAACCGCGGCATTATAAACCGGGTCGTATGATATCTTTTCATTTCGGACCACTTCCTGAAAAGCAACCAGTCCCAGCTTTTGCTCATATTCCTGTGATACAAGCAGGAGCTGGCTGCGCCCGGTAATCGGTACCTTTGCACAGGAAGAGATGAAAAGACTCAAAAAAAGAGCTAAAAGAACTAGTTTTCTATGCCCTGGCAAAAAATGTTTTATGCCTTGGCAAAAAAATTCTTTTTCACCAACTTCTCTCATGCTATTCAAGAGTTAAATATAATGATAAAAAGAATGGTGCAACGTCTCTGTACTCTGAAAGAACAGATCAGTCGTTAAGATCGGTATTTGTTATCCTTTCCACACCTTCATCAATATCCTCATCAGAACAGGCATAGGTTATTCTTACATATCCCTCACCCTCGCTGCCAAAAGCAGTTCCTGCAACAACTGCAACTCCTGCTTTCTCAACAAGCCGGTCAGTAAATTCCTGTGAGGTCAGCCCGGTTCCCGTAATATCGGCAAAAGCATAAAATGCACCATCAGGCAAGTCACACTCTATACCGTCAATACCGTTCAGACCATTTACCATACGGTCCCTTTTGTTCTGCAATAACCCGAGCTTGTTATCGACCCAGTCCTGAGAGCCTGTAATCGCTGCTGTTGCGGCCTTTTGAATAAACGCAGCCACGTTGGTTATTGAATCCTGAAGAAATATTGAGAGCTTATCAACGACCGGTTTGGGTGCAACGGTCCAGCCAATACGCCATCCTGTCATTGCCCAGGTCTTTGAGAAAGTATCTATCACGATCACCCTGTCCCTTATATCCTCAATTGCGGATATTGATCTATGCGGCTTATCAAAAGTGACCTGTGAAAATATTTCATCGGAGATTATCATAACCTGTGGATGCCTTTGAAGCATATCCGCTATCTCCTGGGGATTTTCCACCAGGTGACCATTTGGTCTTTGAGGTGTGTTGATAATTACAAGTTTGGTCTTGGGAGTGATCTGCTCCTCAAGTTTTGCCACATCAAACTGCCAGTCGGGCTTTGTCAAAGGCGTGTGTTTAATTACCGCTTTGGTGTACTTTGCCCAGACTTCGTCAGGCGGATAACCGGGATTGGGAAAGATAACCTCGTCCCCGTCCTCAAGGAAAGTTAAAAGGTTCATCGTAAGGGAGTGTTTGGCCCCCGCCGTAACGATCACCTCTTCGGGCTTTGTAGGTCTTCCCCTTTCTGCCATAAGCGATGCAATGGCTTCTCTAAGTTCCGGTAAACCCGGGCCTGGGTCATATCTGACATAGCCATCTCTCAAAGCCGTTTCGGTAGCTTCAAGCACGTGTGCCGGAGTGTCAAAATCAGGTCCCTGATAATCACCTTTTTCAAAGTGGATTATCTTTTTCCCGGTTCGCTTCTCAAGGTCCCTGGCGACCCTCATGCTTGCCCACTGCTTTGGTGGAACAAAATGTCCAATTCTTGAACTAAATGGATAATTAACCATCTAACTTAACCTCCTAAAACATTAATTTATTAGCTAAAACTCATTATTTTCAGAACAATAATTAATATATCTGCACGTCCTTAATGAAAAAGTCCTGAGGCAATTTCTGAATAGAGTTCCTCGGCAACCACTTCCGGACTTTTTCCCAGATCATAAAAAACCATAACCACACCAATCGACCCATACAGTATTAAAGCAGCAAGCTCGGTGTTCCTGGTCTTGAACGACCCCTCCGCAACACCTTTTTTGATTATCTTCTCGTATAAGCTAAGCCGTCTTGATCTCCACTTTTCCGTTAACTCCTGATGCTCGCGTATAAGATGCGTTTCATCTCTGCTGAGAATCCTTAAAATGTCAATGTTGTCTCTGTAAAATTTGATTATTATGTAAAGAAGTTTTTTCAGCTTTTCCGGTGCGGAATCACTTTTTGCAACCTCTCTTTCTAAGATCGACTCGATAGAATCAAAAGTATGCTCAAGGATCTCAAGGTATAAATTGTCCTTTGAAGAGAAGTACAGGTAAAGCGCACCTTTTGATACCTTGGCACGCTCTGCTATTTCGTCCATTGTAACGTCATGAAAACTTCTATCAGAAAACAGCCTGGTGGCGGCTTTTATTATATTGTTCTTTTTACTCAGTCTGACCGAAGATCCACTGCCTCTTCGCGAACTGCTTTTCAACCTTGCTGCTTTGGACATTTACCCTCACCTGAATAAAACTGACCAGTCAGTCACTTACAATATCAGCAATTCAGATCCTGTTGTCAAGAAAATTTTTGAAAAATTTTATAAATGGTTACCGGAAGGTAAAAACTGTATACTGCGCCGGTCTAAGGATTTAAGATGACCTTGCCAAACTGTTGCCGGTCCTGAAGCATCTTTTGAGCTTCAGATGCCTGGGACAGAGGAAAAGTTTTATCGATAACCGGTTGGACCTTTCCTTCAGCGGCAAGTCCGACCACTTCCTCTAAAACAGTTTGCGGGGCATTGAACATCGTAACTCCAAGCACCGATATGTCCTTCATTATCATTGGTCCGATATTTACTTTTTCTACCATTCCACCGCCAACCACTCCAACGAGCAGAAGTCTTCCCCTGGAGTTGAGTATTTTAAGATTCCCGTCCCAGAAACTCGCACCGACCTGATCAAATATAACGTCCACCCCGCCCTTTATCACCTCTGCAAAATCGGAGGTGTTATAGTTGACCGTTTCATCAGCACCGATCTGTTTTGCTTTTTCGAGCTTTTCATCACTTCCGGCCGTTGCTATCACTCTGGCTCCCAGATGCTTTGCGATCTGCACGGCAGCACTGCCAGTACCGCTTCCTGCCGCATGAACGACGATAGTTTCCCCAGCTTTTAATCCTCCCCTGCTTACAAGCCCGTATACAGCGGTCACGTAACACACGGGAAGGGCCGAAGCATGGTCATATGACAGTTCATCAGGGATCTTTACAACGTTCGTCTCAGGCACTTTAACGTAATCGGCAAAGCCACCCCAGAGATTAACTCCGATAACTTTGAAACCTTTTTCCAGTCTTACCGTGGGATCGACAACAACCCTATCCCCTTGCTTTACACTTGATACATCGCTTCCGGTGCTCTCGATATCTCCGGAAATATCAATACCTCCAACGTGGGGCAGATCAACGGGACGGGGAGATTTTCCCGACCTCAACCTCAGATCAAGAGAGTTAATTGACGATGCCCTGACCTTTACAAGGACCTCGTAATTATCAACTTCCGGAACATCAGTGTCTTCGTACCTAAGCACTTCCACATCCCCAGGCTCATGATAGATTATAGCTTTCATAAGATTCGCTCTCCTGTTAACTCAAGATACTGAATATAATAACTAAAAAATGACCCAATCTCATCAGCAGATTACCGGGCATATACAACTGAATGCCGAAGGGGGGAGTTGAACCCCCACTCTCTAAGCGAGAACAGGATTCTGAATCCTGCGCGTCTACCAGTTCCGCCACTTCGGCTGATCAATGGTACAAAGTGTGATATTAATTCAGAAATACTCAAAAATAAATTTACAAAAAAACTTTCGTAACCTTTAAGTCCTTTTTCGCATCCAGCTGTGAATAAACGAATACAGGGCTATATATATAAAGCCGAACTGGATCATTAAAAAGAACAGCACCCATAATATACTGCTCACGTAGAAGGCATAGCATGTCTGAAACAAAATTAAAAAACCTATCATCAGTTCAAAAAACGCAGTAACGTCATTTGAACTGACGTAATCCCTGTTCATCCAGACGTCACGCTTGTTATTGACGGCGTACTTGGGAGTTCTTTTAAACTCGGACCGTTTACCTCTTAACGCTTCAAGAACGGCTTTTGAATTATTGACCGCAAGTCCGGCGCCAAGCGACACTGCCACAGGGATATATTTAATATATTTTTTCCATTTATCCCCATACGTTTCCTTTATCGTTAAATAATAAAAATAGAAAACACCACCTGTCCCCGTGGATACCGTTACAACGTTAATAACTATCATTTCATACCACCCAATGGACCCCCAGAGATAGCTCATAGGCAGCATGAACGTCAAAAGGGTAAGCAGAAACAGGTACGACATATTACCCAGCAGGTGAAAAACGGCTTCTGCCTTTATTTTAACGGAGAGCTTTTTGGACCTCAGTATTTCAGGAAGGAGTTTCTTGGCGGTCTGAATTCCGCCCTTAGCCCATCTATGCTGCTGCGATTTAAAAGCGTTCACGTCAACCGGAAGTTCAGCATCAGAAACCACGTCCTTCAGGTAAACGAACTTCCAGCCCTGCATCTGTGCCCTGTAGCTAAGATCAAGGTCCTCGGTCAGCGTGTCGTGCTGCCAGCCTCCCGAAGACTGGATACAGCTTTTTCTCAGCAGTCCGGCAGTGCCGTTAAAATTACCGAACACCCCGTGCTTAAACCTTGCAGTCTGCTCAATTATAAAATGCCCATTTAAAAGGACTTCCTGGGCCTTTGTTAAAATCGAATAGTTCGGGTTCAGATGACCCCACCTTGTCTGAACTATTCCGACCTCAGGATCTGAAAAGCAGTCTATCGTGTCTTTCAAAAAATCCTCAGGAGGTACAAAATCGGCATCAAAGACAGCGATGATCTCTCCCGTGGCACTTTTTAAACCTTCGTTCAGTGCACCTGCCTTGTAACCTTGACGATTATCTCTTTTTATACACTCAATATCAAAACCCAGACGTTTGTATTTACTCACGGACCTTTCAACTATACTGGTCGTTTCATCAGTGGAATCATCAAGGACCTGGATCTGAAGCAGGGCCTTTGGATAACGGATCTTGCAAACGGCATCTATAAGTCTTTCAACAACGTACATCTCATTATAAACCGGAAGCTGCACGGTGACCCTTGGACGGCTGATGACCTTGGATAAAGGTCCTGTATCCCGGCTGCTGTATCTTTTATACAAAACGGACAGATAGAGCCTGTGCAGTCCAAAAACGCATAAAAATAAAAGGGAAGCCGTATATATGGCAGTTAAGGTTATTTTGGTAAAAAGAAGCAGAATTTCCAATTGTAAGAACTCAGGTGAACTATCAGAATTTAAACTCTCTGATCCTGTCCACTGCCTTGGCTATCCTTTCGGTATCAAAAGTTACCGAAACCCTTGCATAACCTTCACCCGATCCGCCAAATCCATTTCCCGGCGTAACAACGATACCGGCGTCTTCAAGCAGTTTCGAAGCAAACTCGGATGAAGTAAAACCGTCAGGGACCTCAAACCACACGTAAAACGTTGCCTTCGGCTTGTCGTAACGCAGACCGGCATCACGCAGGCCGTTACAGAAAAGATCGATCCTTTCCTGATAGACCCTCTTTCTATCCTCAAGACCCAGTTCGTAATTTTTCAATGCCTCTATCCCTGCGACCTGAACCGCCTGAAACACGCCCGAGTCAATATTGGTCTTTATCTTACCGAGCCCGGAAACGGCTTTTCCGTTACCAACTGCAAAGGCAATCCTCCAACCCGTCATACTGAACGTTTTTGAAAGCGAGTGAAATTCCAGACAGACGTCCATAGCACCCTCCACTTCCAGAAAACTGGGAGGTACGTAACCATCGAACGCAATTTCCGTGTATGCCGCGTCATGAAAGACCAGAATATTGTTTTTTGAAGCAAACCCTATCACGTCTTTTAAAAATCCCTTGTCAACGACGGCGGTCGTAGGGTTGTTCGGGTAGTTTAAAAACATGATCCTTGCCTTATCGGCTATTTTCTGGGGAACCGCATCAAGGTCCGGAAGAAAACCGTTTTCCTTAAGCAGCGGCATGTTATAAGGTATGCCCCCTGCAAAAGTCGTTGCTACCGGATAAACCGGGTAACCCGGATCAGGTACCAGTGCAATATCGCCCGGGTCGAGAAAAGCCAGCGGAGCATGAGCTATACCTTCCTTGGAACCTATCAGCGTAACAACCTCACTGGCGGGATCAACGTCCACGTTAAATCTCTTTTTATACCAATCGGAGACCGCTTCACGAAAAGCCATCATACCTATGTAAGAAGGATAAACGTGATTGGCAGGGTCTTTTGCAGCTGAACTTAAAGCGTCGATAATGTGTCCCGGGGTGGGAATATCAGGATCACCCACGCCAAGGTCGATAACGTCAACCCCTCTTTCGATCAGAATATTTTTCTTTTTATCTATTTCTGCAAACAGATAAGGTGGTAACTCCTCTATCCTTTTTGCCCATTTTATATCCATAAGATCTCCATATCAAAACAACAAACAACTCATGATCTTAACTGCTATATTAACTTAATAGAAGCGGTCCGGCAAATTGAACAGGTGACCGACCGCCTACTGATGATCCACGAGCAGATACTCTCCTGAGCCCGTCTTTCTGACTGTCCTGGAACCGATAAGCCTCACAAGTGACTGCTTTATTTCAAGTTCTGAACAGGCAAAATCCGCTTTAAGCATCTGAACTAACTCGTACCCTTTTATCTTCTTTCCATACCTTTTTAAACTTAAAACGACGTTATCGTCAAGATCGCCAAGATCCGATGGTCCTGCCATCATTCGGCAACCTCCGAAAAATATTCAACGAACGCCTTCTGTGTCATATTCGTGACCGAAGCCATTTTTTTCACTGCTTCCTTATTTTTCAGATCATCTTTTTTTAACTTGATCATATATCTCTGTGCAACCTCGTAAGACTCCGTTTCTATGTCAACGTACCGTATTTTCATTGCTCCCGTTCTTTTATCCTTCAAGGTATCAAAATCCAGCGGGATCATTTTTCCATTCTTGATCGAGATCAACGAACGGGTCCCGCCGCTTAGCAGATATTTTACCGCACTATAACCCAGATCCCTTGTATAACAGAGGTCGAACGGAATAGGAGGTGCGGAACGAAGTTCGTAACCGATCCTTTTCTCCACTATGGTTATATCTATTCCTTTATTCTTCAAACTTTCCTCAAGTTCACGTTTTAAAAAAGGTGCAAGCTGAAAGTCAGAAAATCTTATTCTTCCAAGATGGTCGTACCTCACGGCCGTTGTTCCCTTAATATCCTCGCTGTTTATCTTTCCGGCGATCCCTTCGGCAACTATTGCAACGCCATAGTCTCTTCCCGTTTTTAATCTTTTGATTATAGAACCTTCAAGGATCTTCACTATTTTCCTCACGGGTAGTTTTTCGTCTTTGAACTCTTCAGGGATCAGCACCAGGGTCGCCCCGGACGATTTACCGATCCCCATTGCCAGATGACCGGTCTTTCTGCCCATGGTAACGATAAGGAACCACCTGCGAGTGGTCCTGGCATCTTCCATAACATAGCTGACGATCTCAGTTCCGATATGTTTGGCGGTCTCATAACCAAAAGTGGAATCGTTAACGTGAAGCGGAAGGTTATTATCGATCGTTTTTGGCAGATGGACCACTTGTACGGCCCCTTTCATCTCTCTCTCGAGCTTGTCCGCCAGGTACATCGTACCGTCACCTCCAATGGTAAGCAGATACTTGATCCCCAGTTTCTTTAAGGAGTTAATGGTACTTTCAGTTCGGGCAGGAGTGGAAAACGGGTTTTCTCTTGAAATACCTATTATTGACCCACCCTGGGTATGGACCCTTGAAGTGTTGTCTATTGTCAGTTCCATGGCCTTTGTTATCTTGCCTTTTGCGATCCATTTAAAACCATCCAGTATCCCTATTACTTTCTTTCCTCTGTTCTGAGCTTCGATCGTAGCCGCACTTATAACGCCGTTGATCCCAGGAGCGGGACCACCTGCAACTATTATTCCAACGTTATCTTTTTTTACTGCCATATTACAACACCTGAAATGATAATATGCCTTCTTAAATCGTTTTTACCAAAATCATCAATTGAATTTAAAATCATGGTAAGTAACTTATGAGTTTAACTGTAAAAAAGATCAATTAAAGCCAATGCTGATACTAAGAAAAGATATTTCAGAAAAGGTAAAAAGCACAAAACTCTTTATTGTTAACGTCGGAGCGTTGAGTGACGGTTCAGGCGATCCCGGCCACCTTAAGGTCCGGAAAAAGAAAAGCAAGGACCTGATACTTTCACTAAACGATATTGGAGTAGAGGTTTTAGGATTTAACTCTTCTGAAAGATCGGTCAGAAAGGGAACTTCCTTTGGAATGGAGCTTATTAAGCTGAACGGGAACAGAAAAATAGACATCCTTTCCTATTGTAAAGGCAGTTACTCGTTCAGGGACATGGTCGTTATGGGCAATGAAGTGGAAGATCTGGATCTGATAAGACACTGCAGATTCTCAACCACAACAATAAATGCTCCGCTTGAGCTAAAAATGGAAGCACAATACGTCTCCAATTTCAGCGGTACAAAAGCCTTTGGAGAGATCGGGAACTTAATAATCCATGCAAAAAGAGATAACGGGCAGAATTAAAGAGGAAGGCCACAGAATAGGTTTTGACCTGATAGGCGTAGCCCCCGTTGACGACTACCCCGAAAGTCAATTTTACAAAAAATGGCTCAGCAGGGGATTTGAAGCAGCCATGTCCTATATGTCGAAAAACCCGGAAAAAAGGGAAAACGTAAGAAACATTATGCCAGATGCCAGATCGGTAATTTCATGTGCGATCAACTACAACTCCGATAATCCCTATTCAACTTCATTAAAAAACACTGAAAAGGGATGGATATCAAGGTACGCATGGGGAGATGATTACCACGCGGTCATGAAGGACAAACTCAACAGATTAAAGGACTTTATAGAAAAAAATACTGAGGACAACGATTATCTGACTTACGTTGACACAGGACCAGTACTTGAAAGGATGTACAGCAAATACTCCGGCGTTGGCTGGACCGGAAAGAACACCTGCACTATCAATCAGTACCTGGGGTCCTGGCTCTTTCTCGGAGAGATAATCACAAGCATGGAACTCGAATACGACAGCCCTGTACCTGACAGGTGCGGTACCTGCACAAAGTGCATTGACGAATGTCCGACGGACGCGATCAGAAAACCTTATGTTATTGATTCTTCGCGCTGCATTTCTTATCTTACGATAGAAAATAAGAATGAAATATCATACGAATATCGCGAAGCAGTTGGAAACAACGTATTCGGATGCGATATATGTCAGGACGTTTGTCCCTGGAACGCTAAAGCACCTGCCACTAAAAACGGTCAGTTCCTGCCAAGAAAACAGCTTTATCAGCCAGAGTTAGAATACCTTCTCGGACTGGACCAGAAAACCTTCTCTGAGATCTTCAGGAACAGTCCGGTAAAAAGAACGAAAAGAAAAGGTCTGATAAGAAACACATTGGTAGCCATTGGCAACACTCAGGATTCCAAGTATACTGATATACTGCAGGATTTCATTAAAGATGACGACCCTCTTATACGCAGGCACGCAGTATGGGCATTGTGGAAAATACAGGGAAGAGAGTGCCTGGGATCTTTAAAAGCAATGATCGAAACGGAACAGGATGAAGGCGTCGTTACAGAACTGAACAACATTCTTGAGATGGCCAGCTGACCGTTAATAAAACAAAGTGGTTTATCTGACATGAACGAGGTAAAAGAAAAAATACAGAAGATCAACAAAAGGTTCTATGAGGCTATCCGCACTGCGAACCTTTCAATGATGGAAGATCTGTGGGCTAAAACAAGCGATGTAAAGTGTATTCACCCGGGATGGCCCATAATAAGGGGATGGGAGCAAATTCGTGAAAGCTGGCAGACAATATTCGACACCGGTGGATTTGCCAGTATTGAGATATCAAACGTTTATATAGACGTTAATGATGACGGTTCGGCATGGTTGAACTGTACGGAAAAGATAAGCTATATAATCAAAAATCGGATGATCATAACGGTGGCACAAACCACCAATATTTTTGAGAGCAAAGAAGAACAGTGGAACATCGTTCTTCATCATTCTTCCCCAATGCCAATTCCACGCTCTGAATTTTCCACCGAGACCATACAGTAACGCCCCTCTTTTTTAGATTTCCAGAGTGATAACAACGGAACGAAAGAGTTCGCAGCATCCGTTTGGGAATTATACAGGTAACGATGCTTAAAGGTTGACTGATTATTCACGGTCTGATGTGGTATTAGCAACATCAATAACTGCCGGTGGTTTTTATTGATCAGAATATATATATAGACAACCAACTAAAAGGAGAAGGAAATGTTAAAAGAATATTCAGATAAGGTTGAGGAAGTTAAAAAAGGGGAATTATATAGTTAAGTTGACAAACTATATTACTCGTTAATTTTCTTATATTTTCTAGATCTTGGGTTTGTCTTATTTAAACTGTTTTTCTCTTAGAAAAATTAAAAATCATTATAGAGATTATTTAGATGGAAAGATATCTAACAAAATCCCGGTTTAAGCTGGCCGTAGAGTGTCCAAGAAAATTATTTTACACTGATAAAGATCAGTACCCTGATCAGAAAGACGAAGATTATTTTATTAAAGAACTAATGGAGAGTGGTCTGCAAGTAGGAGAATTAGCTAAGATCCGCTTTCCAAACGGCCATGATATTAAGGCTTTAGATTATTCTGAAGCAGAAGATCAGACTAATGAACTTTTGAAGAAAAACATTGTTACTATTTTTGAAGCAGTAATAAAGTTTGATAATTTCTTTCTTCGAGCAGATATTTTGGATAAAAAAGAAGATGTAATAGAACTCATAGAAGTTAAGTCGAAATCATACTCATACAAAAGAGATAAAAGCAAGTTTTGTAAGGCTGGATGGAAAGAATACATAGAAGATGTAGCCTTTCAGAAATATGTTTTAAAAAAGGCTTTTCCTGAATATAAAATTAAAAGTTTCTTAATGCTGGTTGATAAAGATAAGGTTTGTTCAGTAGACGGACTTTTTGGAAAGTTTAAAATTATAAAAGATAAAAATAACAAAAAAACAGTGGTTAAACCCACTAATTTGTCAGATGAAGATAAAGAAGTAGATATTTTAACTAAAGTTTGCGTAGACCCGTGTGTTGATAACGTCATAGATGGAAAAGGTTTAGTGGATCGTTCTATAAGTTTTAAAGATGAAGTTCAAATTTTTTCTGAAAAATACAAAAGAGACGAAAAAATCAAGGTGAGATTAGGAAACAAATGTAATAAGTGTGAATTTAGATGTACAGAGGAACAAAGAAAACAAGGGTTTATAGATGGATTTCAAGAATGCTGGAAAGAGATGGCCAACTTTAAAAAAGAGGATTTTAAAGATCAGACAGTTCTTGACCTTCATAATTGTAAAGATAAAGATATAGATGTTTTTATTCAAAAGAAAAAATTTAAGATTAAGAGTCTGTCATTGTCCGATATAAACACTTCAACTTCTACAGGAAAAAGACAAGCAATGCAGATACAACAAGAAAGTGACGGAAACAAGGCATCTTGGATTGACCTAGAAGGCTTGAGAGATGAAATGAAAACATGGAAATTTCCTTTACATTTTATAGATTTTGAAACATCAAGGCCTGCCATTCCATTTACAAAAGGCAAAAGACCCTATGAAGAGATCGCTTTTCAATTCTCTCATCATATTGTTGACGAGTGTGGGAAAATTGAACATAAAGATCAATATCTGAACACGAAGGCATCCTTTTTTCCTAATTTTGATTTTGTAAGAGCTTTAAAAAAAGCACTTGAGGAAGATTGTGGAACTATTTTTAGATACTGGGATCATGAAAATACCTGTTTAACTAAAATAAAAAAACAGCTTGAGCACTCCCATGAAAATGATAAAGCAGATTTAATAAGATTTATATGCTCAATTATTAAGAACGGACAAAGAGCCATGGTAGATTTAGGAAAAGGAATAATAAAGGAATATTACTACTCACCTTTAACGAAGGGTTCGAACTCTATTAAAAAAGTACTTCCTGCTATTTTAAATGAATCTAAATTTTTACAGGACAAATATTCAAATCCTATTTATGGATCAGATGAGATTAAAAGTTTGAATTTCAAAGAGAAAATTTGGATTCAAAAAAATGGTAATAGTATTGTAGACCCATACAAGCTTTTAAACAGCAATGTTTCTTTTCTAGATTATATTGATTCTGAAAATTCTCAATTTCAGGATATTACGGAAGGTGGAGAAGCTATGATGGCTTACCATTATTTACAATTTTCTGATATTTCAGAGGAAGAGAGGAATAATATTGAAGATTCTCTTCTTCGATATTGTGAACTTGATACGTTTGCTATGGTCATGATTTACGAATGTATCAGAGATATTTGTTCGCAGTAATATATTATACTATTGCAGTGTAAAATGTTTTCTGCTTCTTACTTTTTATAATACTGCTTCTTCTCCCGTAATCAGCCAGCAGATATTCTGATGGAAAGATCTCAGTTCGTTCAATATTTTGGAACAGTTTACAGATGCAAATTGAATATCCCTTTAACCATCATAACATAGAGTCATCAATTCCATTTTTCAACAAGATTTGTGCCATAGATTTTGTCCCATGCATAGAAAAAACCCGTAAGGAGAACCAGCCTTATTATTGCTTCCGTCGCTAATCATACAAATCGCATTGTATTTAAAAACTCTATAATATCCCGGTGGTACTGGGTTGTCAGCTAGACATAAACATCATGAATGGTGGTCACTTCGCGGATAGCACTTTATTGGTTTTTCTTGCAATAGTTTGTATAAGAATGTGCTTGTAGCCTTCAACTTTCAGAAGTTTGATTATTGCAAGTTCTAGTTTTTTCTCTGTAAGTTTAGTGTTCATCTATCTTTTCCTGAAAGTATTTTCCAAATTCGCTTATATTCCTCTCCAGACAGAGATGATGCTTGTGGGATAGCCTTATCCCACGCAGACATATC
This sequence comes from Thermodesulfobacteriota bacterium, assembly GCA_965215275.1. Classification (GTDB taxonomy): domain Bacteria; phylum Desulfobacterota_D; class UBA1144; order Nemesobacterales; family JAJCZQ01; genus CAZUNK01. Next base: position 1,587,492 of record OZ244044.1, on the reverse strand, counting down.
AGATTCTTTCAAAAACAATCGTGCGTCCTGAACAGTACAGTTCTCCTTGGATACTGAATCTTTCATGACGGTACCAAGAGATTCCGCAATACTTCTTGGCACAGAGTTCATGCGTAACAAAATGCCTTCTTCTGATTTAACTCCGTAATAAATCATTGCGGGAATGATATTAATCTGGCGTTTTTCAGACTCCGACAATTGATCAAAATCAAGTCCTGACAAGCGACTTAATGCTGATATTCCCCAAGTCCCGTTATTCACCAGAGTTTTGTAGATTGCTTTACACGCTAAAGTTAGAGCCTTTGTCTGATCTTCATCACCCTTGAAAAAATCTCTTGCGATCTCCTCAATGCTTTTACCGTTAACCCATGCTTTGGTAATGTCTGCTATTTGGCTGTGCTTAAGTCCTCGATTGGTAATCTCTTCAAGGTTGCCTTTCAACTGCGGAATCCGCAGCATAACCCCATAGAGATCAGCCATGCCGGACTGCCCGCCAAATAGACTGTTAGGTTTCCAGTCATCAACCGTGAGTTTATTTTCCAGAGAGTTTATTCCAGCTAACGCTTGGCCGATACCTTCTGGGGAGAAGCCTGTCATATCGGCAAGCGACGCATGTCCAGGATTTTCTGAGAGGGTTCTAGCATATTCTTTGGTAACTTCCAGAAGTTTTTCGGCTTTCTGCTTCTGATCAGTTTGGCTTTCGAGCCATCCATATCCAAGGGTGTTTCTGAGAAGTTGCTCTGTATCTAAAAGAACCGCATCAAGGTTTTTCTTTTCATTCCAGAGATGTGCGACATAGCAACGAAAATCTTCCCATTGTTCATTTTGAAAAACAGCCTCCAACTCATTCAACTTTCCTGCCTGTTCAAGTTCATCAAGCATCATCACCAAACGGGAGGCAAGTGCACCAGTTGCACGGGATACATAGTCAATTATTTTATCAGGTTCATTGCCAGCAGCAAGACCAACAACACCTACGCTGTCGTTTTTCATACGACCTGCACGGCCCGCGAGGTTCCAGAACTCACGAGGCGACATTTCTTTCCCATATTGATATTTGTTCGAAGCTAAAAAGACGGATGAAACCGGAAAGTTTAAGCCCTGTGCAATAGTTGTTGTTGCACAAAGCACCCGCAACTTTCCTTCTTCAGCAAGCCACTCCATAAGGGTTCTAACTTCATCGGACAGTCCGGCATGATGAACCCCTACACCATGAGAGAGCATATTGATAAGTTCAAAATTAGTGCTTATTTCTGTTCGAAGAAAATTCTGGACCAGCAAGATTTCATTAGGAAGCGAATTGAATGGTTCCAAGGTCTCACAAATTTTTCGAGCCATGTTCCAAACCCAGTCGGTATTATTGGCTACAGCAATACTTGTTCCACGATCAGACATAATTCGAGCCATTGCCGCAGTCTGCCAAGTTATTTTATCTTGTTTGTTTTTTTTCAGAACTTTGCTTTTCGAGAAATTTAGAGGTTTCACTCCACCCACAGTATGTTCACCTGAGAGATGAATAGTCTTTGGCGTGGTGGTAAGAGTTTCATATTTCAGGCGCCATCCAGCCTTGACGGAGTCATCGGCTTCCGCCTTGAACATACCCACAATTCTTTCATTAGGCTTCCATGGTGTCGTTCCAAAACTTATTGATCGCCCGGCGTTGATATCCTGCGCGAGCCAACGGGCAAGAATTTCTGGATTCTCAACAAAAGGCATCAGCAGTAAAAAGTTGGCCGTGCTGCATTCACCCTTGATCGTTGCCAGCAATAATTCAATTCTTAATCCACGGGTTTCATCCTCAATATTATGAGCCTCATCCATGACAACAAGAGCCAGAGGGCGAGTCACCTTTTTGTTGCGAATGATAAGTTGCAGTTTCTCCGGCGTAGCGACTAAAACATCGAAGGCATCAGTTTTTTCTGTCTGTGCTAAAAGGTCTTCCTCAAAAGTATCAATCTCAATGGCTCCAGTGAGTTGCTCAACCTTTACCCCGATTGGTTCAAAATCACGTCTGAGGCTTCGAGTTATTTGTGCGGTAAGAGCTTTTGTCGGGGCCACATAAGCCACCCATCCTTTATCTAATTCATCTTGACTAAACTGATTGAGAGTCTGCAATATTCGGAACTGAGCAAGCAATGTTTTACCACCCGAGGTTGGCATATCAACAACGATGGCGGTTGCAGCTTGATCAAGCAACCCATGTTCCTGAATAGCAGCTCGCTGCGGCGGTAATAATTCGAACAAAGCCTGCTGCTTGGTTACTTCATTTATAAATTTTGTGACGCGGGTATTGATTCGACTTGCGACCCACCAGATGGAATCAGTGATCATCTGACGACTTGCAATTTGCAACCACCTTAACAATATTTCGAGTTGTGAGTCGGCACTGTCTGCAGAGGATTCGATAGCTGATTCAAAATGTTTGTTCAACAAAGTGGCAACACTGGCCGGTTCACCTTGCAGCATATATTTAGCTAGAATTTCCGTAGCTTTGGCCCAGTGATACAGACTTATGAGCCGTAGTGCCATAGTGTGGTTTTCAGCATTACTGGGTTCGTTCAGAACTCCAGCCTCATACTGTTTCTGATCTTCTCTAAGCCCGGCAATGATCTCGCGGATACGGTCCAGGTCGTCCCAGCGTTTTTTTCTGAAAAGCCGAATCCAGCATTCAAACAGACGATTGAGCAAACGTCCGTCCCAAGGGGCATTTGCAACAGAAGGCACCTGAATGCTGTTTTCGTTTTCGTTGTACCAGCGGCGTAGATCCGTCCACCTATCTCCGCAATAAGCCAATGACGAGAGGTGTAAAACGTGAAAAATCCGTTGTTCATTGGTAGCAGGGAAATTAAAGAGCCTTCGAATTTCAAATGCCCGATAAGCACCTGATGCGCATTGTTCTCTTAGTTCCTTCTCAATGGAAGTCGGGTTCAGAAAATCATTTAACCCTTCAATTGCTGCCATTTCGTAAGCCATAGAAACTCTGTCGAGCAACTCGTAATCAGACTGTAAAAATGTATAGTTGAAATGTATCTGACCGCCCACGGTCTTTTCCACGAAGAGTCGGTTAGACAGTTCAAAAGCCTGCTTGAGTTGTTCGGCACCAATGGCCTGAACTGCCCAGTGCTGATCAATTTTGTCCAAAGATGCTTCTGTTACGTTCATACAACACCTCCATGTCTACTACTGACAACTTTATCACTAAGTTGCCCGATGCTGTCTTGCGGTAAATAAAGCACAAGCAATTCAATCACCATATCTGCGTGCTGATCCTTGGCGAGTTTAGTTACTCGAGTATGAATATCGTCCTTATTGGGCTCTACATCGCGGACCATAAAACCAAAAACACGAATATTGGTTTTGCTTTGAATGTAATTTTTTGCTGCTCTCTTGAACCGGTCTTTCCATGCTGATCTTTGTGCACGAAAGCCAAGATATCTAAAGATATCGTCCTTTATTTGTACATCATATTTTAGATCCTCAAGCTGCTGTTTCAAGCCTGTGCGACCATACATAGTTCCGGGAGGATATTTGTTTTCAGTCGATGTTTTTACCTCGCCGAATGCAAAAAAATCATCGGTACCGTTAGATTGAAAACCGATCAAGTCTGCACCGGAAAGACTGGAACCACTCTTGCGTTCGTCACGGCCACTCGGCCAAGGGAAAAAGCAGTTCTTTTGATGAACTAAATAAGACTCTGCCAGTGCTTCACCTACACGCCAGTTTTCCGGCGGTTTAGTATTGGATAAAATCCGTTCAATTTCGCCTTTTTCAAAATCAGTTTCAACAATCCCGGCAAGCAGTGCCCTAATATCTGCCTTTCCAGAATCATCATGTAAAATTTCTGCTACGGAACCGGACAATGCTGTGTCCAATTCAGCAACGGAATAAGAGAAACCGCATCCGGTGACCGGCACAGTTCCTAATTGGTATTGAATGGTTCCGGTGGCAATGGTCATGCAGTTATATCTGTTTTGGTTAATTTTGATAAGGGAATATCCAAAAGAGATAGTAGTATTTTAGTTTCTTCCAAAACTTGTCTTACCTTGTTAAACAAAACAGATGATTTGCTATGTAAATCAATCATTTGTTTATTTGTAATTTTTAGTGCTGTAAATAATTTTAGGGGATTATTATAAAAATGTTGTCTCCCTGTAGAACCAGCTATACTGTTTATCACATATGATCGAAAATTCTGGGAACCATATACAATGTTACCCGAGATTAAAAAAACAAGCATCAATGCGATCAAAATCCCCATCTATTAGTAAAATTATCTTTGATTTTCTGCTCACTATTATTCCTTGATAAGGTTGTGGTATTTAAGACGCTTGTTATACAGGTCTGTATCTAAATCAAAGTTAAGTAGGGTTTCATACTTGCTTCTGTGTATGGATTAGCTAAAGAAAAGAGGACTTTAACAGAGAAATACTGCGTCTTCTCCCGTAAGCAACCAGTATATATTTTGATGGGAAAGATATTAGTTCAATGTTCTGGAAAGAACCGCATTTGCTAGTTCTTTATCTGAACTCTTCTCTTCCTTCTTATCACTACTGACACGGGTATAAGTATCAGACATGCCATTACTCCGAGAATATCTTCATCAACGCTGCTTTGCTCTGATACAGCACATCCTCCTCCACCTCCGCCTGAATCACTACCTGACGTTCTTGGTCCTCGTGGTGGTGTTGGTCCTGGAGTAGAAGTAACCTCTACACTGAGCATGAAATCCAATGTATCCGTATTTCCATTCCTGTCCGTTGCCGTATACGTGTAAGTCCTTGTCGATGCACTCCTGGGTGTCCCACTTATTTCCCGCGTTACTTCGTTAAATCTCAATCCAGCTGGCAGATCAGGTGTTATACTGTATGTAACCGGTAAATTCCCTCCCGCTGCCTCTGGCAGCTCTATTGTTCTCCCCGTGTACACACGATCTGGTATTGTCACACCGCTGAAGTCCGGTTCGCTGTCTTCTTCTATTGTTATACTGAACATTATCTCTGCTGTATCTCCATTATTGTCTCTTACTTTATATGTATAACTCCAAGTGTGAGGAAGTATTCTTGGAGTATTGATATTGAGTGTTCCACTTATAACTCTGTCTGTATAATCCAATCCACGATGTAAAGTCAAAATAGTTAACCCAGTATTAGTTAAGCTGTAAGTTAATGGAGCATTCCCTGACGTTGCTTCAGGCAGTGTTTCATTTACTGCTTCTCCGTTTATATACACCTTGTTATCTATAGTTTCACTTCCGAAGGTCGGTTCCGTGTCTGCTCCTGCTAATACAGTGATACTGAACGTTAACTCATCCGTATCTCCATTTAGATCAGCAACCGTATACGTATAATCAGTCTCAGACATTGCAGTGGTCGGTGTTCCTGTTATCTCTCTGGTAGCAGGGGTAAAGATCAGTCCATCAGGTAATGCAGGAACTAAACTGTAAGTTGAAGGTGGATTATTATTTTGTGCTGCCTCAGGTAACGTTTCCGTTACTCCTGTAAACGTATAATACACCTTATCTGTTATCATCCTGTTACCAAAGATTGGCCGGGTGTTGAATAATACAGACAGGTGAAACCTCAGATTAACTGTATCTCCGTCATTGTCCGTTACCTTATATGTATAAGTTTCAGGGATAACTATATGTTGAGTTGGAGTTCCGCTTATAACTCTGATATCAGGATTAAATTCCAATCCAGTTGGTAAAGCAGGAGATAAACTGTAATTTAACTGACCATTCCCTCCCGTTGCCTCAGGCAGCGTTACCGGAAGACCTAACGTTGTCCCTTCAAGATATAGCTGATTTGGGATAGACTGACCTCCAAAGCTCGGCTCTGTATCAGCTTCTATAGTAATAGAGAAGGTGCGAGTATCCGAATCTCCGTCATCGTCAGTTACCTTGTAAGTATAAGTAGTAGTTACGGGTAGTTGTCCACTGACGTTGAGCGTTCCACTTAACGTTCTGGTGCCTTGGGTAAAGGTCAATCCAAGAGGTGGATTAGGAGTTAAACTGTAATTTAAAGTTCCGTTACCTCCGGTAGCAGCAGGCAGAGTTAACGTTACTGCGCTGCCGTTACCCCACACCTGATCTTCTACCGTCTGATTGCCGAAGGTTAAAGCTTTAGTAGTTATCTCCTTGCCACGGTCTGATAAAAAAACATGCCCATACACCTTAACGCTCCATGAGTGCAGGGTAACGGTGTTTTCTTCATTTTCTTCATCTCCATAAGCAGTATCAGTTATATGAAGGATCCATTCTCCGGAAGGGTCTTCTCCGAGGTGCTTTGCCGACCCGAAACGATGTGTTCTTCTCAGGTAACTGATATCAGCATCTTCTTCCTCCCCTGAAAACTCCCGGACAAGTTCCGAAACAATCCCAGAAGGAGAAGTTATTTTTATATCAAGGTCCTGTAAGCGGTCATGAGAAAAAACAAGTTCTACTTCAACGAATTCCGTAAATATTTCTTCAAGGTCCGGTATCATAAGTCTGGAAACAAGGATCCCGTCTGCTTCTCCTTCTCCATCTCCTTCTCCATCAGGAATTGTTATCTCATTATCTGAAGAAGCTGTAATGGTCCTCATCTCTCCAACGCCTTTCCAGCTTTTTGCAAGTTCTGCAGCTGCTTCTGCGTCTACCACGCCAAAACCATACTTAGGATTATATTTATATCTTTCCGTATCAGAACCGTATTTAACAGCTCCAGTCTCCCAGCTCATATCAAAAAAATCGTTCTGCCGTGCTGAACCCGCAAGTATAAGCTTTATATCCCTCCAGCTCAGCTGTCCATTTATCTCTCTCAGCAGTGCTGCCACTCCTCCAACCTGTGAAGCTGAAAGGACAGTTCCGGATGTTACAACGTAATCGTTGTTGTTATCTGTAGTTACAATATCAGAACCAGGTGCACATACCCATAGATTTACTCCCTCTTCTGAAAATATACTCTTCTTTCCAAAACCGTCAGTTGAACAAACGGCCGTTACTCCGTAATAGTTTGAATATTCAGAAAAATTAGCCTGATCGTTATTCTCATGACCGTCCCCTGCTCCCCGGACGTAAAACACACCTTTACCATAAAACCCTTCTCTTATTCCAAGTTCCACTCCTTCTTCCCACTCAGCCAAAGCCTCCTGAAAAAAAGCTCCTTCCTCATATCCCCGGCCGTTAACCAATACTGCAGTTATTTCCTTATTACGGACCACCGCGTCCGCTTCTCTGAGATCACCGGATAACCTGTAACTGTATATACTCGCACCCGGTGCTGTTCCTCTTACTCCCAGTCCGTTATATCCAGTTGCTGCTGTTACTCCTGCCGCTCGTGTCCCACTAAAAGATGAACTGTCAGACAGATCATAGTTCAGTCCGGAACGGACGTTTGCAGTAAGGTCCTCATGTGAAAGGTCGATGCCGTCACTTACTACTGCTACGTTAATTCCAGAACCATATACGTCTTCGTTCCACACTCCCTCTATGTTTATATCTTCTCCTGCTGTTATTTCCTTTCCGGAAATACTTAACTGCCCAGTGTTCTTCAGATGCCACTGACATCCGTATAACGGATCTTCCGTGTCTGAACTCATACCTCTGCATTCAGATAATGTTTCTTCCAGGCTGCTCTGCCCTTTTGCAGCTATTACCAGTATAAACAGAAGAAATAAGACTAAGGTTAGTAACGACTTAGATGGGGGGGGGTATTATCTTAAACATTGCTCTTACAGAATACTTATACCAGGCTGAAAGTTCAGGTATACACGGGGGGGGGGTAATGGAACTATGTGTTTTTATGTTTGGATTTTTCATAACATTGATATTTTACCAAGTATTATGAACGGATGTCAAGTGTGATCTCCTGTAACGTCTATGAGAATTACCTGAAGATCTATACCCGTACTTGTGCAGACAGTTAATGAGACTTTATCCATGAAAGGACTGATTCAAAGATCAACCGACCCTGACTACCACCAATTATATCTTCACACGACCGTTCGGGATGTGGCATCATCCCAACTACATTGAGATCAGGGTTACAAATTCCCGCAATACTGTAAGTAGAACCGTTGGGGTTATCATTGACACCGGTATTGCCTTTTTCATCACAATACCTGAACACCACTTGTGAACCTTCTTTCAAAGCTTTAAGCTGCTTGTCAGAAACGTAGAAATTTCCCTGCCCATGTGCAACAGGGATCCTCATAATGTCGCCCTTTTTTAAGTTACAAGTAAAAGGTGTATCGGTGTTTTCAACCAGAAGGTTTGTCCACCTGCAAACGAATTTTAATGAATAATTTTTTACAAATGCTCCCTGAAGTATCCCAGATTCAACTAATATCTGAAATCCATTACATATTCCAATTACAGGTTTTCCATTTTCAGCAAATTCCTTTACTGCTCCCATAATCGGAGAAAATCTGGCTATAGCCCCCGTTCTGAGATAATCACCGTAGGAAAAACCACCTGGGATCAATATACAGTCAAGATCATCCAGACAGGTGTCCTGATGCCAGATATATTCACAACTCTGACGTAAAAAATCTTTAAGTACGTAATAGCAGTCCCGGTCACAGTTGGAACCGGGAAACACCACAACTCCGAACTTAGCCACTATGCTCCTCTTCAATATTAACGGTATAGAACTCGATCACGGTGTTCGTCAGCAGTTTATTACACATATCGTCCACCAAACCATTTGCTTCATTCAAGGAGTCGGCTTTAAGTTTCAGCTCTATAAGTTTTCCAATCCTCAAATCTGTAACCTGTTCATAACCAAGATTGTGAAGAGCGGAAAGGACCGTCTTTCCCTGAGGGTCCAGAACGACCGGCTTCAATCTCACTTCAACTCTGGCCAGAAATTTTTTCATTGAAATTCCACGTTGACGTCACTAAACGACACTGTTTACTTAGTGAGAAGTTCTATTAATCTTTCAAACTCATCCTCGGAATAGTACTGGATCTCGATCTTACCCGTGCCTCTTTTACCCTTTATACGGACTTTGGTCCCCAGTGCTCTTTTAAGTTCCTCTATCAAGGTGTTTATAAATACATCGTTCCCCGATGAGGTATCTTCACTTTTCTGGTCGGATGACTTTAATTTCTTTAAGGACTTAACCTGATTTTCAGTTTGTCTGACAGATAATTTTTTCTGAATTACAGTATTGAGCACCTTATCTATTTCAGTATGATCTTCCAAAGTAACAAGGGCACGTGCATGACCGGAGGAGATCAGACCGGACATCAAAGCCTCTTTTGCATTAACGGACAACTTCAGAAGGCGTAGCTGATTCGATATAGTTGATCTGTTTTTCCCTATTCTTTTTGATATATCTTCATGGGTCAGCCCGTGGTTATCTATCAACTGCTGATACGCTTCCCCTTCTTCGATCGGATTGAGGTCCTCACGTTGAAGATTTTCCACAAGTGCGACCTCAAGCATTTCCGTTTCGTCCAGCTCACTGACCATTACAGGTACGTTCCTGATCCCAGCCACCTGAGATGCTCTCCATCTCCTTTCTCCTGCTATTATTTCATACAGGTCACCTTTTTTTCTCACTAAAAGAGGCTGAAGGATGCCCTGTTCCTTTATTGACTCTGCAAGTTCTTCGATAGATGAGCCGTCGAACGTCTTTCTAGGCTGCAGTTTATTGGGTATGAGCCTTTCTATCGGGAGCGTTCTTACACCGGTACCGGTCTGGGTATCTTCCGTATCCCTCCGCGGTATTAAAGCGTCCAGTCCTCTGCCCAGTCCGGATTTTTTCAAAGCGGCGGACCTCCATTTTCACGCATAATGATCTCTCTTGCCAGCGAAAGATAGTTTTCCGAACCCGTGGACCTGACGTCGTAAAGCATTAAGGGTTTACCAAAACTCGGAGCCTCGGCCAACTTAACGTTCCTTGTAATTACAGACTCGAACACCTGTTCGTTAAAATAGCTTTTGATCTCGTTCGCAACGGAATGGCAGATGTTATTTCTGGTATCGAACATAGTAAGAAGATATCCTTCGACCTTAAGGTCTGCGTTGAGCCTCTGGCGTACCAGGGAAAGAATGCTCTGAAGCTGCCCAAGACCTTCCAGTGCGTAGTACTCACACTGGATCGGCACGAGGACCGAATCTGCAGCGGTCAGCGCGTTGATCGTCAATATACCAAGCGAAGGAGGACAGTCGATTATAACGTATTCATAATCATCTTTGATCATAAAAAGCATGTTCTTTAATATGGACTCCTTATCATCAACGTGAAGCAGCTCCACTTCAGCACCGGTCAGTTCCGTATTAGAAGGAGAAACGTGCAGAAAGTCGTTCAAGCTGTCCTTATGAACCGGATATATAGCTTCTTTAATGTTTATCTCTCCGATCAGGGCACCGTATATGTTCTTCTCAATATCCTGCTTTTCCAGACCAAGTCCGCTCGATGCATTCCCCTGGGGATCAAAATCCACGATCAGGGTTTTTTTATCAGCAGCAGCCAGGGATGCTCCGAGATTTACAGCGGTGGTCGTCTTTCCCACGCCACCTTTTTGATTTACAACGCATATCGTTTTTGCCATTTTGGTCTTTGGAATAAAATTTGCTTTTAAACAAGATAAAATTATTGTAAACGAAATTGAAAAAACATTAAAGGAAACCTATCATTTTTCATTCCCTGTTTTTTTAACAAGGTCTAAAGTAAATTGACAAACAGACTGATAACCGCTCTTACAAGTTTTTTCTATCTGGGTTATTCACCTTTTGCTCCCGGTTCCTGCGGTACTATCGGGGCTTTGCCCCTTTACTATGTCATGTCCCGGTCCTTGACAGATCTTCAGTACCTTCTCCTGGTAGTGGTCCTGTCCGTACTCTGTATATTCTTATCTTTTAAGGCCATAAAAATATATAAAAACAACGACCCGAAAGAAGTGGTACTGGACGAAGTCGTCGGATACCTTGTGGCGATGGCGCTCATTGAACCGACCGCTGTAAATATTATAACAGGCTTTGTTCTGTTCAGAGCGTTCGATATTGTAAAACCCTTTCCGGTAAACTGGCTTGAGAGGTTAAAAGGAGGTTATGGTATCGTTATGGACGATATTGCCGCCGGGGTCTACACAAACCTGATACTTATCTGTATAAACTATTTTACTGTAATGAAATAACGGTCAAAGACTATGAAAAACGTTGAATTCATATCCACAGGTAATGAGATAATGTCAGGTCTGACCGTTGACACTAATTTTTCATGGACGGCGAAAAAGTTCACCGACCATGGCCTGACGATCAGACATCACTGCTCCACAGGAGACGATAAGGACGATATTCTCTCCGCACTGAAAAACGCGTCAGGAAGGTCGGACTTTGTAATAGTCACGGGAGGGCTGGGACCTACGGACGATGACCTGACCGCGTCGGCAGCTTCCAGTTTTTTTAACGCCCCTCTTGTCTTTAACGAGGAAGAATTTAAAAAGATCGAGAGCAAACTGCACGAAAGAGGCAGGAAAGTCCTTTCCGTACACAGAAAACAGGCAATGTTCCCGGAAAATTCCCTCGTTATTAAAAACGAGGTCGGTACCTCTTCCGGTTTTAAACTCGTTAAGGGTAAACGCTCTTTCTACTTTCTTCCCGGAATTCCCGGAGAGTTCAGATCCATGGTTACAAACTTTGTGTTCCCTGACGTACTTAACGAACTCGGCTGTCTGAACATAAGTCCAAGGGTCACCACAAGGACCATTAAAACGGTTGGCCTTGGTGAATCGGAGATAGCAACGAGGCTAAGCGGTATCGTGTTTGATAACGTGGAGATAAGCTACAGGATATACTACCCTGAAATACACCTCAGATTAACTTCAAAGGACGAAGATGAAGGACCGGCAGGCAAGAACATAGACAAATACACGTACCTGTTAAAGGACAGGCTTGGAAAACACGTGTTCACGGCTGAAGACGAAAGTATGGAAGAGGTAGTTTCAAAACTTCTCTTTGAAAATAACTTAACTGTGGCAACCGCTGAATCATGCACCGGTGGACTGCTCGCGAGCATTCTCACCGACGTACCGGGCAGCTCCGCTTATTTTGTAAGAGGAGTTATAAGTTACAACAATGCTTCAAAGTCTGAACTGCTGAAAGTGGATGAAGAGCTCATCACTGAACACGGTGCCGTCAGTTCTCAGGTGGTAGAAGCGATGGCCGAGGGAATTAAGGACCTGAGCGGTGCTGATATAGGGGTTGCGATCTCCGGCGTTGCGGGACCAGGAGGGGGCAGCAGGGAAAAACCAGTTGGCACCGTTTACATAGGAATGGCCTATAAAGAAGAACCCCCCTGTTCTCAAAAATACAGATTTAACGGAACAAGAAAAGATATTAAGATGGCATCGAGTAAGTATGCACTTGATATTATAAGAAGAAAAGTAGATAATGATTCTAACACTTAAATAATCAAAGGAACGACTATGCCCAAGAACAGCAAGGTAAAAGATGATAGAGAAAAATCCATAGATATTGCGATCTCCTCTATTGAAAAACAGTTTGGTAAAGGTTCTATAATGAGACTGGGAGCAGATACTCCTGCCTTAAGTCTCTCCGTGATCTCAACCGGTTCGCTGGGAATGGATATTGCACTTGGGGTCGGAGGACTGCCGAGAGGAAGGATAGTTGAGATATATGGAGAGGAATCCACTGGCAAAACGACCATAACGCTCCATTCGATCGCAGAAGCACAAAAGGCGGGAGGAATTGCGGCTTTTGTAGACGTCGAACACGCACTTGACGCAGTATATGCCAGGAATCTCGGCGTAAAGGTCGATGACCTGCTGGTATCTCAGCCGGAGAGTGGTGAAGAAGCACTTGAGATAGTGGATTCCCTGCTAAGAAGCGGTGCGGTGGACACTATAGTGCTTGACTCGGTCGCGGCCCTGACGCCACGGGCCGAGATCGAAGGTGATATGGGAGCCGCGCACGTGGGCCTGCAGGCAAGGCTGATGTCTCAGGCACTCAGAAAAATGACCGCAACTATCAACAAGTCCAAAACGGTCGTTATCTTTACCAACCAGACCCGTATGAGGATCGAGAGTCGCCCGATCTATGGCAACCCCACGACCACGCCAGGAGGAAAGGCACTTAAATTTTCTGCATCGGTAAGAATGGAGGTAAAAAAGATCGCATCCCTGAAGGACGGGGACAAGATCCTGGCAAACAGGGTCCGGGTCAAAGTAACCAAGAACAAAGTGGCTCCGCCGTTCAGAGAAGCAGAACTTGATCTGATCTTCGGAAAAGGGATATCCCAGTTAAGCGAACTGGTGGACCTGGGAATAAAATATAAGGTTCTGGACAGAAGCGGGACCTGGGTCTCCTATAAGGACGAAAAGCTTGGTCAGGGAAAGGAAAATGCCAAAAACTTCTTAATTGAAAACCCCGAAATAAGAAAGGAAATATATTTTAAGATATTAGAAGAAAGTGGAGTACCGAACAGGAATGGCAGACAGGGACAAAGTAACGGATAGTGATCAGGAACGGCCGGATCAGTATTAATAAGTCAGTTAATACTAATACCCGCCGGACGGCCTGATGCACCGGGTCTGCCGCTTATAAGGTAAACCGGCTCTGTTCTGCAAAGTAAATGATAAGGTACGTAAGGTCAAAAAGTGGTCCCGCTTAAATAAGGACGTTCAAAATTAAGAAGCAGATCACTTCATGAGCACTTCCTGTAAAAAGTCCGAACGTGTAACGGATCAGGCTGCATGCAGAAAATACACGGCTGTTAATGTACAGGGGACTTCACAGCACAGCTGAAACGTCAGGACGTTCGTTCTTCTTATAAATATGAAACTACTTGGCATAGACACGTCATCCCATCTGGGCAGCGTATCAGTTACTGAAGATAACAGGTTACTTGGAGAGTGCCTTCTGAACTTAGGTCCCGTGCACTCAGAGAACATAACTTCCTCGATCGACTGGCTGCTTAAAACCCTGAATATAAAAAGATATGAACTGCAGGGCATAGCCGTGTCCATCGGTCCTGGTTCGTTCACCTCTCTCAGGGTCGGGGTTGTAACGGCAAAATCCTTTGCCTACGCACTTAAACTGCAGATTATCGGAGTATCGTCGCTTGAGGTCCTGGCGTTGAACGTTCCCTGCACTGACAGAAAAATATGCACGTTAACGGACGCCAAGCGGAATGAAGTATACTCATCGGTATTTGAATATCGCAGCGGAACTATCAGGCAGATCAGGGATGAAAAAGTTCAAACGATCAAGGACCTGTGCAGCGGCTTAAATGAAAAAACCATATTCGTCGGAGATGCAGTTCCGATCTATCAAGACGTTTTAAACGAGCATATGAAAGGTCTTGCAATAATAGCCGGAAGATCGTTTAACAACCCCAGGTCGTCGCATTGTGCACTTATAGGTTACAGTAAGTTGAAAGAAGGTATTGAAGATGACCCTATGACGTTAACTCCCAGCTATATCAAAAGGCCGGCAAGTACGAACTGATATAAGACCAACAAAATTGAAAAATAGAATTATACATATTACAATATCTTTTTTAATGTAAATATTTTAATCTGGGATTGAACGATCAAGACCGCAGACCCTAAGGGAGTTTATAATGGCTAAGAGGATGCTTGGAGCACAGATGTTTTTTGAAACACTTCTTCACCAGGGAGTAGACGTTGTCTTTGGACTGCCCGGTGGCTACGTGCTCAAAGTTTATGACGTAATGACCGGTTACACGGACAGGATACGACACGTGCTTGCAAGACATGAACAGGCTGCAACGCATATGGCCGATGGTTACGCTAGGGCTTCAGGAAAGGCCGGCGTGGTACTCTGCACCTCCGGACCAGCCGCTACAAACACCGTGACGGGTATAGCAACCGCTCAGATGGACTCCTCTCCCGTAGTTATCTTTACGGGACAGGTTCCCACGCAGTACCTGGGCAGCGACGCGTTCCAGGAAGCCGATCATATAGGTATTACGATGCCCTGCACCAAACACAACTACCTTGTAAGAAAAACGGCCGACCTGCCCGGCACAATGCTCGAGGCATTTCATATTGCAACGACCGGAAGACCCAGTCCCGTGCTCGTTGATATGCCCAAAGACGTTCTGGTCGGTGAGGATGAATTTGTAATACCGAAAGAGATAAACATCCGCGGATACAAGCCCAATTTAAAAGGCAATCCATCTCAGATCAAAAAAGCGGTAGATCTTATAACGAGATCAGAAAGGCCAGTGGTCTTCTGCGGAGGCGGAGTGATCTGTGCAAATGCAACGGACGAACTCACGCAGCTTGTGGAAAGAATGCAGATCCCTCTCTGCTCCACCTTAATGGGCCTGGGTGCTCTGCCACCAAGCAATCCGATGTACGTAAACTTTCTTGGCATGCACGGTTCTTATGCATCCAACATGGCGGTTCATGAGTCCGATCTTGTCATATCCATCGGAGCAAGGTTCGACGACAGGGCAACTGGCGGAAAATTCGATGAATTCGCCCCCAAGGCAAAGATCATCCATATTGATATAGACCCTGCAACGATCGACAAGAATATAACGGTGCACTGTCCGATAGTCGGAGATGCAAAGCAGATACTGAAACAGCTTCTGGAAAAACTGCCGGAAAATACCGGCAAAGATCACAAGGCATGGATAGATCAGATAAACGAGTGGGACAGGACACATCCTCTTCTTCCCAACCAGAACGGAGATATGATCTCGACCTCTTATACGATCGATCTGCTGTCTAAACTTACAAAGGGGGACGCGATCATCGTGTCAGACGTGGGTCAGCATCAGATGTGGCTTGCTCAGTTCTATAAATTTACAAAACCCAGGACCTGGATAAATTCCGGAGGACTGGGAACGATGGGATTTGGATTTCCCGCTGCCATGGGAGCTAAATTCGCAAAACCCGACGACCTGGTCATTGCAGTATGCGGCGACGGGAGCTTTCAGATGAACTTTCAGGAACTTGCAACGGCGGTCGAGAACGATATGGACCTGAAGATCATCGTATTTAATAATCAGCATCACGGAATGGTAAGGCAGTGGCAGACCATGTTCTTTGAAAGTAACTACTCTTCCTCCAAGTTCGAAGTGCTGCCGGATTTCGTCAAGCTGGCACAAGCCTTTGGAGCAAAGGGCATAAAAGCCGAAAAACCGGAAGAACTGGAACCCACGCTGAAGGAAGGGATAAATACCGAAGGGGTCGTGCTTATGGAAATAGTCGTGGACCCCACGGAGATGGTTTATCCGATGATAACTCCGGGAGGAGCAATGAACGACATGATAATGCAGCCGGTCGACGTTGCATGAAAGCTGGAAAAAAGCATGTATTATCCTTGCTTTAATCATATCCCCTTAAGGATGGAAGGTTAAAATTGAGACACACTATATCATTACTCGTTGACAACAAATCAGGCGTACTTTCTCGTGTTGCCGGACTTTTCAGTGCCCGGGGTTTCAACATTGAAAACCTGAACGTTGCCCCAACTCACGACAGGGAAACGTCCCGTATTACTCTGGTTACAACGGGGGACGAATATATCATTCAGCAGATCATCAAGAGATTTAACAACATGGTAAACGTGATCAAGGTTACCGATCTGACGGAGATAAAACACGTAGAAAGGGAGATGGTACTTATAAAGGTCGATGCTATTCCCGACAATCGTGCGGAACTGCTCCGCATATCGGACGTCTTCAGGGCCAAAGTAGTGGATATCAGCCAGCAGACGTACACGCTGGAGATCACCGGGGACATTGATAAAGTGGATGCGTTCATTGAACTGCTGAGACCGTTTGGAATAAAAGAGATCGCTCGAACGGGGACCGTCGCAATGGCCCGTGAAAAGAAACAATCCAAAACAAAGTAAGGAGAACGAAGTGAAAGTTTATTATGATAAGGACATAGACACGGATCACATAAAAGGCAGAAGAGTTGCAATTATCGGCTACGGGAGTCAGGGACACGCACACGCACAAAACCTGAGGGACAGCAAAATAGACGTTGTAGTGGGTCTAAGGGAAAACAGCAACAGCTGGTTAAAGGCAGGCGAAGCGGGCTTTGACGTAAAAACGGTGTCGGACGCTTCTAAATGGGGAAACGTGATCATGATACTTGCCCCCGATACAAGTCAGCCGGACATATACAGCAGCGGTATAGCCGATAACCTTGATCCAGGGGACGCCATCGCGTTCAGCCACGGCTTCAATATACACTACGGACAGATAGTACCACCATCTGACATTAACGTGTTCATGGTAGCACCTAAAGCCCCTGGGCACACGGTCAGGGGACAGTTCGAACAGGGAGCGGGCGTACCGGGACTTGTTGCCGTACATCAGGACCCTTCAGGTGGAACGAAAGATCTGGCCTTGGCGTACGCGGGTGCCATAGGCTGCGCCAGGGCAGGCGTTATTGAAACTTCATTTAAAGACGAAACGGAAACTGACCTTTTTGGTGAACAGTCCGTTCTCTGCGGAGGTCTTACCGCACTGATACAGGCAGGATTTGAAACCCTGATAGAGGCGGGTTATCCACCAGAGATGGCATACTTTGAATGCTGTCACGAGGTAAAACTTATAGTTGATCTGATCTACGAAGGCGGCATATCGAACATGAGGTATTCCATCAGCGACACCGCAAAATACGGAGACATCACAAGAGGTCCCAGGGTAATTAACGAATCGGTTAAAAAAGAGATGAAGAAAGTTATTGATGACATTCAATCCGGCGTTTTTGCCAGGGAATGGATACTGGAAAACAAGGCAGGTCGTCCCGTGTATAACGCACTGATGAAAAAGGGGGAGGAACATCCGATCGAAAGCATCGGGACAAAGCTGAGAGGAATGATGAGTTCCCTGTTTAAAAGCAAGCTCGTTGACAAGTCAAAGAATTAATGACTAAAAAATTTACAGGAATATCTCCTGAAGGTCTGACCGTTATACTGGGAGTGGGAGTTTCAGGCTGGATACTGGCCCTTCTGGAACTTCCGTCATTATCCCTTGTTCTCCTGGTACTGACGGCCTGTCTGATCTTCTTTTTCAGAGACCCTGAAAGGAACACGGTCAATGACCCGGATGCCGTTGTATCACCCGCCGATGGTAAAGTAATAGATATATCGACCTCTGACGAGCCGGAATTTTTAAAGAAAGACTGCCGGAAAATAAGCATATTCCTGTCCATTCTTGACTGTCACGTAAATCGCTTTCCCGTTTCCGGAAAGGTCCTGGCTACAAAATATAAACACGGCAAATACAATCTGGCGTATGATAAGGAACTGTCCAGTGAAAATGAACAACTGCTTACCCTGGTAGAACTTGACAAAGGTCTTAAAATAGTATTTTCACAGGTTGCCGGCTTTTTAGCTCGCAGGATCGTGTCACATGCCGGCGTAGGCAGTTATTATAATCAGGGTGAGAGATTTGGAATAATAAAATTTGGTTCGAGGATGGACATATACCTGCCCGCTGGTTCCGTAACGGAGGTTCGGGAAGGTGATAAGGTAAAGGCAGGGGAAACCGTAATAGCATGGTTAATAGAAAAAAGAGATTAAGCAAAAAAAGACTGAAAAGGGAAAAGCTCATCCCTTTACTGCCTAATATCATAACGACCTGCAGCCTGACCCTGGGGCTGGCATCGATCATGCAGTCCCTGCAGATCTTATCCGCAAAGGTCACTCCCGGTTTTCCGCTGGACAAGCTGCACGATAAGTTCTGGTGGGCAGCGGGCTTTATTGCACTGGCGATCGTGTTTGATATGCTCGACGGCAAGATCGCACGTGCACTCGGTTCAGAAAGTAAGTTCGGGGTATCTTATGACTCTTTGTCGGACATGGTCTCGTTCGGGGTTGCTCCAGCGGTCCTGGTATACGTCTGGTGTCTTATGAACATGGGCGAGATGGGCCTTATGGCCCTGCTTTTATACATAGTATGTGTTGCATTAAGGCTTGCAAGATTTAACATTCAGGTCAATAACGAAGAAAAAAACAGCTTCTCGGGGCTGCCGAGCCCGATGGCAGCAGGACTGATGTTCGCACCGATAATGCTCCTTGCGGACTTTCATCGCTTACCAACTCAGGAGCTCGTATGGTATTATCTGATCTTACCTCCGGTCGTAGGGATCTTAATGGTCAGTAATCTCCCTTACAGAAAGATCTACACGTTAAGGATGAAGGGACAGTTCAACGTACTGGTAATTGCAGCAATAATCATAACGGCCATCGTTTCTAATCCATCCGCAATGGTGATAATCATAGTTTATTCTTATTTTTTATCTGGACTGTTCATATACGCTTACAATCTTATTAAAAAGCGCAGAGCCTGGAAAAAATCGGAGACGGAGAAAAAATACACCAATCTGATCAAGCCAAAAACATAGCCTCAAGATCAAATCACGAAGTTTTTATTTATCCCTGATGAAAAAGTTTATCATCCTGATCACCTTTGTACTTATATCTTCAAATTTATATAAGGAGGACTTAATGAGCCTAGAGATCCCAGATGGAAGAAGCGTGTCCAGATCCGTTCTGGACAACGGACTGACAGTAATACTTCAGGAAAACAGCTCTTCCCCAGTGACCGCGGTAAACGTATGGGTTAAGACCGGCAGCACCTGCGAGAGCGAAGAAGAACGTGGTCTGGCACACGTACACGAACACATGCTCTTTAAAGGAACTGAAAAACGTGCCGTTGGAGAAATTGCCAGGATAATTGAAGGGGGAGGAGGAAATATAAACGCCTACACCTCTTTTGATGAAACGGTCTATTACGTCGTCAGTGCAAGCAGGTTCCTGACTTCCACGCTGGATATTCTGGCGGACGTAATGCAAAACTCCACCTTTGACCCCGCCGAACTTGAAAAGGAACTTGAAGTGGTTCAGGAAGAGATAAGAAGAGGTAAAGACACGCCAGGCCGCGTGCTCAGCCAGAAACTGTTTTCAACGGCGTACGAAAAACACCCTTATAAAAACCCGATAATAGGCACGAAAGAAAGCGTTGATTCGTTCAACAGGGAAAAAGTGCTGAACTTTTATAATAAATGGTACACGCCTCAGAACATGGTACTGATAATCGTAGGGGATTTTAAGACCAAAAATATCCAGCCGGTAATAGAAAGAACGTTCGGCAAACTTAAAGAAAGAAAATTCTCCGAATGCAAGATCTCAGCTGAACCAGAACAAAAAGCAATTAAAACCTTTGTTTTATATGAAGACGTAAACGAGGCATATTTCTCTATTGCCTTTCACGTTCCCGATATCAAGCACGAAGACACTCCCGCGCTCAACGTTATAGCCAGCATTCTGAGCGAAGGAGAAAGTTCAAGGCTGATCAGAAAGATAAAAGAAGACAAGGGACTGGTAAATTCCATTTATGCTTATGCTTTCACCCCCAAGCACAACGGTATTTTCGTGGTCGGGGGAAACCTTCAGGCAGATAAGGTAACCAGCGCCGTTGAGGAAATAACAGAACAGATATACAGATTAAAATACTTTACCGTCAGCAATGATGAACTTAAAAAGGCAAAAGTTAACATTGAAAGTGATTTCATCTATTCAATGGAAACAATGCAGGGACAGGCACAAAAACTTGGTGCATTTGAAGTCGACGCGGGCAGTTATGAATATGAAGGGCAGTACATAGATAAGATAAACAAGGTCACGCCGGAGAAAATAAAGCAGGTTGCAAGCAGGTATTTTACAGATTCGAACGTCACAGCCGGAGTACTCCTTCCTTCCGATCAGAAAACGGTTACCAAAGACCAGCTACAGCGCACGATAACCGATAAAGCAAGGCTCATTGGGTCAAGATATAAACAAAAGTCCAAGTCCAGTGACGATAACGGTACAGTTACCAGAAAAGTATTGAAAAACGGAATAAGAGTACTGATCAAAGAGAATCACTCCGTACCCTTATTTGCCGCAAGAGCAGTGTTCTTAGGTGGTGTAAGGTATGAGAACGAAGCTACAAACGGACTTTCGAACTTTACATCCGAGATGTTAACAAGAGGTACCGCCAACCGTACGTCAGAACAGATAGCTCTGGAGATCGATTCCATTGCAGGGGAACTTGAAGGGTTTTCCGGAAGGAACAGTTTCGGTGTCGCCGTGGAAACGCCGAGCAAGAACTTCGACCAGGCAATGGAGCTGTTTTCAGACGTTGTCTTAAATCCATCTTTTCCGAAACAGGAAATTGAAAGGGCAAGAAGAGAAATCGTATCAAAGATAAAAAGACAGGAAGATAATCTGCTGAGAAAATCTATCAATCTTTTTCTAAGGTCCCTTTATACAGAGCATCCATACAGGTTTAACGTGCTTGGCAGTATGGAAAACGTAAAAAGGTTCAGCAGTAAAGATCTAAATGCTTTTTACAAAGATCTGGCAAGCCCGTCCAACCTTGTAATATCCGTAGTGGGAAACGTTAACACGCGTGAAACAGTAGAGACGATAGAGAAGTACTTTGGGGACATGCAAAGCTCAGAGGGGCCTGCCAGTATCGCTCTTGAAAATGAAAAAAAACGAAACCGCATAAAAGAAGAAATAATTTACGAAAAAGACAAACAGCAAACCCACATTATACTTGGGTTCCTGGGTCCCACGTTTTATGATAAGGACTATTATGCCTTTAAGGTTCTTAATTCGATCTTCGCTGGACAAGGAGGAAGGTTATTTATTGAACTAAGGGACAGAAAAAGTATGGCTTACTCAGTTACATCCTTTTTATATCCCGGCATAGAAAGCGGTGCCTTTGGGATCTATATAGGAACGTCTCCCGACAAGGAACAAGATGCTATAAATGAGATCAATAATGAGATAGCAAAGTTACTTGAACACGGGATCACGGATGAAGAACTGAACCGGGCAAAAAACTATCTGGTTGGAAGCTTTGAGATAGCACTGCAGCGAAACTCAGCACAGGCTGATAGAATAGCTTTTGATGAAATATACAAAATTGGATGGAATGAATACACTAAATATCCGGAAAAAATACTCTCTGTAACCAAAGAGGACGTTATAAAGACGGCAAGAAAGTTCATTGACCCAAATGCCTACACGCTCGCAATTGTAAAGAACATAGACGATAAGTGAATTAAACGATACATTTGACATACTTTATTATAGTCAGTTAAGTATTATGTAACTGATGCTTATTTTTTGAGATAAAACTAAAATGATAATAAATTTCCTGACTTCTCGTAGCCCATTAAACAAAGATGCCGGTTTGCTGATCATCAGAATAATGGTAGGGCTCAGCATGATGATCTTTCATGGTTACTCAAAGATCAGAAGCGGTATTGAAGACACTGAAGGCTGGGCAAGAACGGGGCAAAAGATGAGCCTGCTCGGTATAGAATTTCTTCCCGCGTTCTGGGGATTTATGGCAGGTTTTGCAGAATTTTTCTGCTCCTTCTTAATTATAATCGGGTTCTTGTTCAGACCTGCTTTAGTACTTCTTGCATTCACTATGTTTATCGCTGTCCTGTTTCATTTAAACCTGCCACCAGAAAGCCCTGCTTCAGGCTGGAAAGGTGCTTCCCATGCATTGGAACTACTTGCAGTTTACATCGGACTATTCTTTACCGGACCGGGTAAATATAGAGTATAGTTCTCAGAATGTACTTTGATTGCAAAGAGCAAAGAGCAGTTGACCTATACGAAATTCCAGAAGTAAAAGTCGAAAAATTCTCTCTTTATAACGTAATTCTCATAGATGACGATAATCATACCTATGAATACGTTATTGAGATGCTGCAAAAAATTTTTGATATTAGTAAAACAACTGCCTACGAAATGGCCTGCGAAGTTGACTTCACAGGTAAAGTTATAGTCTATAATGCAAATAAAGAAGAGGCGGAATTCAAAAGAGATCAGATCCTACGTTACGGACCCGACTGGAGGTTGAAAAGAAGTACCGGATCAATGAACGCAGTAGTTGAAATTGCAGAATAATCTGTTGAACCGATGGATCAAGGTCCATCTCTTCGTCAAGAACCACTACTAATTTAGAAAATCATATAGGTAATTATGCTAAATTGTATCTGACGGAAACAATTTCAGTTAGTTCAATGCTTCTGGAAAGAACCTCATTACTATGTCTTTATCTGAGCTCTTCTCTTCCTTCTGATAGCTACTGATACAGGTATAAGTATCAGACATGTCATTACTCCGAGAATATCAAAAGCAACGCTGCTCTGCTCTGATACGGCACATCCTCCTCCACCTCCGCCTGAATCAGTACCTGACGTTCCTGGTCTTCCTGTTGTTGGTCCTGGAGTAGAAGTAACCTCTACACTGAGCATGAAATCCAATGTATCCGTATCTTCATTCCTGTCTGTTGCCGTATACGTGTAAGAAGCAGCAGATGATGCACTCCTGGGTGTCCCACTTATTTCCCGCGTTACTTCGTTAAATATCAATCCAGCTGGCAGACCAGGTGTTATACTGTAAGTAACCGGTGCATTCCCTCCCGCTGCCTCTGGCAGCTCTATTGTTCTCCCCGTGTACACACGATCTGGTATTGTCACACCGCTGAAGTCCGGTTCGCTGTCTTCTTCTACTGTTATACTGAACGTTATCTCTGCTGTATCTCCATCATTGTCTGTTACTTTATATGTATATGTACGAGTTACAGGAAGTATTCGTGCGTGTGCGTCAAGGTTGGGTGTTCCACTTAACACTCGGGTGTCAGGATCAAAATTCAATCCACGAGGTAAATTAAGATCAATTAACCCAAGACTAGTTAAACTGTAAGTTAATGGTGCATTCCCTGACGTTGCTTCAGGCAGTGTTTCCATTACTGCTGTAATGCCGTTAATGTACACCTTATTATCTATAGTTTCATTGCCGAAGGTTGGTTCCGTGTTTGGTTCTACTGTTATCCTGAACTCTAATTGAGCACTACTTCCATCTATGTCTGATACTGTATGTATCATATTCCTAATAGGGGATGCACGGGTGGGTGTGCCACTTATTACTCGGGTGTCAGGATCAAAATTCAATCCACGAGGTAAAAAAGGAAGTAAAATGTAAGTTAATGCTCCATTCCCTCCCGTTGCCTCTGGCAGAGTTACTGGAAGACCTGCTATTGAGCGTACAACATACACCTGATCTTCTACAGTCTCACTGCCGAAGCTCGGTACGTCATCTTTATCTCTTACAGTAATATAGAACTCAATAATATCTTCATCACCATCTTCGTCTCTGACTGTCCATGTATGACGAGTTCTTCCTTTAGGTTCCGTAGGTGTTCCGGATAACCTGTTGTCCTGTCTGTTTATACCAACTGGCTGCGAAGGACTTAAAAAGTATGTTAAAGTTCCGTTACCTCCTGTTGCATTAGGAAGACGTAACGTTGGTATCCTTACCCCTTCCGTCCATATCTGATCTGGGACAGTTGCTCCTGAGAAGGTGGGTTCTGTGTTAGCTTCTACCGTGATGTTGAACCTTATCTCAGTATTATCATGTCCTATAGAAGCAATCCATCTATAAGTAGTCTCTTGCTTCGGTGCAGTTGGTGTTCCACTTATAGTTCTGCCGTTACGACTCAATCCAGCAGGTAATAAACGAGGAGACAATGCAAGACTGAAAGTACCCCCTCCTGTTCTTGTTGCGTTAGGTAGCTCTAATGGTGTTATTGTTTTACCTACTTTATATACTTGATTATCTATCGTTGCACCACCAAAGGTTATTTCATGATGTTTAGTACCTGTCTCACTGCCATGTCCCTGATAAAAATTCCCATACACCTTAACGCTCCATGAGTGTAAGGTAACAGTGTTTTTTCCATCTTCTTCATCTCCGGAAGCAGTATCGGAGATCTTAAGGATCCATTCTCCGGAAGGGTCTTCTCCGAGGTGTTTAGCCGACCCGAAACGATGTGTTCTTCTCAGGTAACTGACGCAGTTTTCTTCTTCATTTGAAGATCCACTTACAGACTCCCCGGCAAACTCCCGCACAAGTTCAGACACTGTCCCGGAAGGAGAGGTTATCTGTATATTAAGGTCCTGTAAGCAGTCACACGAGAAAACAAGTTCTACTTCTACAAACTCCGTAAATGTTGTTTCTTCCAGGTCCGGTATCATAAGTCTGGAGACAAGGACACCGTCTGCTTCTCCTTCTCCATCAGGGATTGTCAGTTCATTATCTGAAGAAGCTGTAACGGTCCTCATTTCACCTACGCCTTTCCAGCTTCTGGCAAGTTCTGCGGCTGCTTCTGCGTCTACCACGCCAAAACCATACTTAGGATTATATTTATATCTTTCCGTATCAGAACCGTATTTAACAGCTCCTGTCTCCCAGCTCATGTCAAAAAAATCGTTCTGCCGTGCTGAACCCGCAAGTATAAGCTTTACATCCCTCCAGCTCAGCTGCCCGTTTATCTCTCTCAGCAGTGCTGCCACTCCTGCAACCTGTGAAGCTGATAGAAATGTTCCGGAAGTTACAACGTAATCGTTGTTGTTATCTGTAGTTACAATATCAGAACCAGGTGCACATACCCATAGATTTACTCCCTCTTCTGAAAATATACTCTTCTTTCCAAAGCCGTCTGTTGAACACACGGCAGTTACGCCGTAGTAATTAGAATATTCAGAAAAATTAGCCTGATCGTTATTCTCATGCCCGTCCCCTGCTCCCCGGACGTAAAACACACCTTTACCATAAAACCCTTTACTTATACCAAGTTCCACTCCTTCTTCCCAGGAAGTTGAAGCCTCCTGAAAAAAAGCTCCCTCCTCAGATCCCCGGCCGTTAACCGATACAGCAGTTATTTCCTTATTACGGACCATTGCATCTTTTGCGTCCGCTTCCCTGAGATCACCAGTTAACCCGTAACTGTATATACTCGCACCAGGTGCTGTTCCTCTTACTCCCAGTCCGTTATATCCAGTTGCTGCTATTACACCTGCCGCTCGTGTTCCGGTAAAGGATGAACTGTCAGAAAGATCATAGTTCGGTCCGGAACGGACCTTATCAGAAAGGTCCTCGTGAGAAAGGTCGATACCGTCACTTACTATTGCTACGTTAATTCCGGTACCGTATACGTCTTCGTTCCACACTCCCTCTATGTTTATATCTTCTCCTGCTGTTATTCTCTTTCCGGAAATACTTAACTGCCCCGTGTTCTTCAGATGCCACTGACATCCGTATAACGGATCTTCCGTGTCTGAACTCATTCCTCTGCATTCAGATAATGTTTCTTCTAAGCTGCTCTGTCCTTTTGCAGCCATAGAAATTATAAACAGAAGAAATAAGACTAAAGTTAGTAATGACTTAGATGGGGGGGGGTATTATCTTAAACATTTTTCTTACAGAATACTTATACCAGGCTGAAAGGTCAGGTATACATGGGGGGGGGTAATGGAACTACGTGTTTTTATGTTTGGATTTTTCATAACATTGATATTTTACCAAGTATTATGAACGAATGTCAAGTATGAACAATATCTATGCATGTTTATGATAATGTAAGGTAAACTGTATTTCACTTTGAAAGATTTATTTTCATTACTCTTAGAAAGTTTCTACCCATAATCTTTTCTACTCTTTCCCTGCTATAACCACGCTCTAAAAAATAGTCTGTCACTAACGAAAGTTTAGATATGTTATTTATTTCCCTGGGAAACTCGCAAATACGTCCACCGTCAAAATCTGTACCGATTCCTACATGATCCTCACCACAAAGATCTATAATGTAGTCAGTATGTTTAAATATATCCTCTAAAGTCGGCGGTGAATTTTTAGTTTTAAGAAATGAGTTATAAAAAACTATTCCCACAACTCCATCTCTTTCGGAAATCGCCTTTAATTGCTCGTCCCTGAGATTTCTCGGATGATCGGTTAATGACCTTGCATTGGAATGCGTGGCTACGGGAATTAACCGGGTCGAATCTACAGCACGCCAGAACGATTTTTCATTAAGATGAGACAGGTCCAGGGTAATACCCAACTCGTTCATCTTCTCGATCAGTCTCACGCCATCTTCTGTAAGTCCTTTTTTGGTTTCCATACCCGATGCAAATCTGTTGGAGTTGTTCCATGAAAGCCCTAATACCCTAAGCCCCATGTCATGATAGAATTTCAGTTCATCAATATCCTGAACAAGTGGATCGGCACCCTCCATAAGGGTTAGAAATCCTATCTTGTCGTTTTTTTCAAGCTCCTCCAGATCACCTAAGCTGCTGATCTTCATAACTGCGTCTTTGTATTTTTCGTAGAGCCGTTCATAAATTTCGACCTGCTGCTTTGCCTTCTGCACCGTTTTACGAGGTCTGTGCTTCGGATGAACAAATATGGTGTTGAATACCAGCCGTACTTCAGCCTCCTGGAGCCAGGGAAGCGTTATCATGCAACGTGCCTCTGTGTCGTTAAAATCCCGATTGAAATAGCTTAGATGAAATGCTATGTCCTCGTGAGCATCAACTATAAAAAATTTTTTCATTAAAAATTCGCTGCCTGTAAAAAGCCGTTTTTTATTTAGATCCCCAGCCGCCACCGCCAGGAGTTTCTATACGAACGGTCTCCCCTTTTTTAACATTGAAAGCTGTTTTGGGAGGAAGTTCAGTCCTTCTGCTGTTAACAACTAATATATTTCTCCCGGGCTTACCCCCCTGACCTCCATTTATTCCATAAGGGAAGCTCAGCCTTCTCTCTGTTATCAGGGACATGCTCACGTCAGTAAGGAATTTGATCTCCCTCACGATGCCGTCTCCTCCCCTGTACTTCCCCTCACCACCAGAACCTTCACGTATCGAGTAAGAATTTATAAGTAAAGGCAGGTCCTTCTCAAGCGATTCAACAGGTGTGTTCAGTGTATTTGTCATATGGGTTTGAACCGCACTAACTCCGTTTATTCCTTTTCTTCCGCCCATACCGCCCGCGATCGTTTCATAATATGCAAATTCCATATTGCTTTCAGGAATTATCCCTCCAAATGTAACATTGTTCATAGTTCCGCAACTCGCCGCAGGGATCATCTCGGGCATAGCCTTTGACAAGGCCCCAAAAACAACGTCCACTATCCTCTGTGACGTTTCCACGTTACCACCAACGACTGCACTGGGATACTTTGCGTTTAAGATCGAGTTTTCATCAACATTGATCTTTATGGCCCTAAGAGGACCCGAGTTAAGCGGTATATGTTCAGGTGCCAGACACTGAAACACGTAAAGGACCGCTGATACAGTAACGCTGTAAGGTACGTTCAGGCACCCTTTTACCTTCTGAGAACTGCCATGAAAATCAACAATGGCGTCCTCTCCTTCGATCCTGACTTCGACCCTTATCTCAATATCCCTGCTGCCTTGACCGTCGTCATCAAGGGAATCTTCAAACGTGTAGGTCCCGTCCGGTATATCACGGATAACAGCCTTTATGATATCTTCACTGTAAGTCAGAAGCTTGGACGATGCTTCTTTTATTGTACCGATACTGCCATACTTACCTATAAGTTCAAACAGCCTGGACCTTCCAAGGTCAAGACACGCGATCTGAGCGTTCAGGTCCCCCTCCCGTTCCTCAGGGTCTCTGGTGGCAAGAAGTATTTTCTGCATGAGCTTCTTATTCTGCACTCCACGATGGTAGAGCCTGGATGAAGAAATGATCAACCCCTCCTCGTGTATTGAACTGGAAAGAGGCATTGATCCTGGCGTATTACCACCAATATCAGCGTGATGAGCCCTGGATACCAGAAAAAATTCAGGTCTTCCTTCGTATATCAGGGGAGTTATACAGGTAATGTCCGGAAGATGGGTCCCTCCATCAAAAGGATCGTTCAGAATAAAAATATCCCCCTCACATATATCTTCATCCAGGATCGCCTGAACCGAAAAGGACATTGAACCAAGATGTACCGGAATGTGAGCGGCCTGTGCGATCATATCTCCTGCTGCACTGAATATCGCACATGAAATATCCTTTCGCTCTTTTATATTCGGAGAGAACGCGGAACTGATCAAAGCTGACCCCATCTCCTCTGCTATAGTAGCAAGAGCATTGTTGAATATCTCAAGTTCATAAGTCTCAATTGACATCTTTATAGCTTTCTTACCGGGTAATTCGGTTCAGTGAAAGTATTATCCTGAAACTATTTGAGGGTTTCTTTTCTTTGATTTTTCATTCTTATCATATCCTCGAACTGATGAATAAAAAATAAGATTATGCCTATGGTGGCAAAAAGAAAGACCAGTTCGTAGCCTGATATGACCGCCATAATAAAAAAGCCCAGAGAATAAACGTTCCTCCTGCCTGCCGGTCTTAAAAAAGCTGCAAACTTTCTTATAATGGAAGTATTTTTTTTATCCACTATTTTATCGACTTCAAAATAGGCGACCAGACTTCCCGAGTTCGTATAGTTCGCAAGAAAGTAAAAAGACCATATAAGGAAAAATATATACAGTAATATGTTCATTGCTCCGATCGCAAGAACCCAGGTATCCTGAACTCCGTAATAATAGAAACCGATCGGAAGTCCTATATAAAAAGAAAGCACCGTGAACTGATCGCTGATCGTGTCCACCCACTGTCCCTTTTTAGTTTCCATGAGCTTAACTCTGGCAACCTCCCCATCGCATCGGTCCAGGATCGTGGCGATCTGCATAAACATCGCTCCAAGAACGGGATGACCCATCGCGTAAAAAGGTCCGCACAGTACACCGAACACGTTTATTAACAGGCTTACCATATTAGGCGTCAAGGAAGTTTTAACCAGCTGACGACTGATAGGCAGTGATATCCTGCCGTTTACGTTCCTTGCTATCCAGCCGGTTGCAGTTTTACCTACGTTGGAAAATATCAGGTCCTCTGCCCGTTTAAGTGATCTTTCGTCGTTGCTCAGGCTGATATAGTAACCTTCTTCCACGGTGACGTGCTCAATGGAACTCTCACTTTGCTGCTCGATCCAGTAACTAAGGTCCCTTCCGTTAACGATCTTTTCCGCGTCCGCTTTATTTACTTTTAACAAACCGTAACGTTCCTTACCATCGCAAAGCACGGTGGAGGCAGTTTTACCTTTGGATATATCAATAAATGATCTTATAGAGGTGGAGTAAGTTAAAAGATTGGATTGAATAACGATATATTCTTCTGCAACGTACGGACCTGGTTTTGAACTTTCCGTTACCAGATCGATCCGTGACTGGATCCTTTTATCTTTGATCAGTTCAAGTACTGGGAATTTACTGCTCTCGTCGCAGACAAGGGTGAAATGAGTAATACCAGCCCTTTCAGCATTGATCAGTATCCTTTTCAGCTGGACGACATTGGCAACTGAAAGAAAAGAAAACGAGTGGAGCGACTCTCCATTTAAACCAGTACCGGAGACTATAACTAAAGCGTGCACTATCCTAGGTTAGATTCCACCACTCGCAGATAAGGCTGGTTATGATCGAAATTCAGGAACTTGTCCGAATTCGCTCTTACTTTAAGCAGATCAGCTGGATAATCAACGTCCATCCAGAAAAGGTCCCCTATATCAAGTGACTGGATCTTATAACCTCTGTTGATCAGTCTTTGAACCGCAGATATGTACCATTTCTTTTCTGAAAAGACGGTACGCATCTCTTCTTCAATGGCCCTTTTCAGTATCTCCACCCCGGTGTCCCTGAACACCCGTAATCCTACTGATTCTGCAGATATGTTGCTTGTAATACCTTTGCTTATATCCACTATCTTGTTCTTATCTAACCTGATCTTCATATCCTCTTCATCATACGCTTCTCTGACCTTGATAGGCATACAGAACTTTTCACTTGAAACTTTCAGGACCTTGTTGATCACTTCAATTTCAAAAACGTCATCCCCGTTCATTATCAACACGTCATCATCCATCTCACCACGAGCGATACACAGAGATATCAAGCTGTTCGTCGTCTGATAAAAAGGATTGTAAAGCGTTTTGATCTTAATCCCCAGTCCATCGTAGCTTCTCAGGAAATTCTCTACTTTTTCAAAACCAAAACCAACGACGACCGCTACTTCACTTATTCCACAGTCCCTTATATGATTGAGCTGATGTTCCAAGATCGTTACCCCGCCAATGTCAAGTAAACATTTAGGTACGTACTGAGTGTATGGATATAGCCTGGTGCCTCTGCCGGCAGCAAGTATTATTGCTTTCATTTATTAGTTTTCCTTAAGCTGTTTAATTTTGAGAACGATTTATAATAGCAGATCGTATATTACCTTTTCTCGGTCTTTATATATCTTTAGCCTATATTTTGTAACCTAAAGCCTGAGTTTGTCAACTAAATATTTTGAGGACTGTGTACTTTTTTTGACAAGTCAATGATATCAAACAACTACAAAAGAACAAAGCCCTGTGAGAAATTTCATATATCATGGTAAGTATAACGGTGAAGTATATAAAAAACAAGACAGTACCTTTAATGCTATGGACATCTGTTTTGTGCCAATGATCTGTCGTCACCTGATAAACGCGGCAGTTTCCCTTCAGACATAAAGACGGATAAATCATCCTTTGGTCAGTTCTAATCTGACGCTGTCAGGTTCAAGCCCGGTCAGTTCGTTAAACTCATTTACGTATATTAACCTGGGAACATGGTCCTTGCATTCATCTTCATCATAGGAGGAAAAACTCGCAATTATAAGAAAGTCACCTTTTTTTGCCAGATGAGCCGCAGCACCGTTCACGCAGATCGTATTGGAACCCATATCACCCTCTATAACGTACGTCACAAACCTATGACCGTTCGTAATATTAAAAACATGAACCTTTTCGTAGGGAAGCAGATCAGCAGCGTCCATTAAGTGCCTGTCGATCGTAAGACTTCCTTCATAGTCCAGGTCCGCTTCTGTGACCCTGGCACGATGGATCTTTGATTTAAGCAGTGACCTTCTCATTATGTAATATCCTCTAAAAGTAAATAATTACAATTCTACATTGTCAATAAGTCTAGTTTTCCCTATTCTTGCAGCAAGAGCAATCAGGTCGCCGGATCTAGCCTCCTGCACCAGAGCAAGGCTTTCCGGATCCCTTATCTCTAAAAAGTCTACGTTATCAATATCGGAATCGGCAAGTACCCTCTCTCCAACTTCAACAAGGCGGGAAACGTCCTTACAGCCTTGCAGAAAGCTCTGTCTGATACTGAACAAGGCTTTTGAGATCATAACGGCCTGCCGTCTTTGTTCCGCTGAAAGGTTACTGTTCCTGGAACTCATGGCCAACCCATCCTTATCTCTCACTATAGGCATAGGAACTATCGTAACTTCCAGATCCAGGTCCTTGACCATTCTCTCAATTATCTTTAACTGCTGATAGTCTTTTTGTCCAAAAATCGCATAGTCCGGTTTGACTATATTAAACAGCTTCAGCACCACCGTGGCTACCCCTCTGAAATGGCCTGGTCGATGTAACCCGCACATGCAGTCCTGAAGCTCCGTTACTTCAACGTAAGTCTGGAAACCAGGGGAATAGATCTCAGAGGCATCCGGTGAAAAGACCACATTGACCTTGTAGTCCGATAACTTTTCAAGATCACCTTCAATATTTCGTGCATAAGATATAAGATCCTCACTGTCATCAAACTGCGCTGGATTTACAAAAATGCTCACCACGCTGACGTCACCCAGTTCGTTCGCCTTTGATACAAGGCTTAAATGTCCCTTATGAAGTCCTCCCATAGTGGGAACAAAAGCGATCTTTTTGCCTCTCTTTTTCAGATCATTTGAAAACAGCTGCATTTTTGATGATTCAGTTATGATTAACGGACCATTAGGATCAGACATAAGATTGCCCCTTGGCAGGATATTTTCCCTTCTTTATATGATCTATGTATTTCTCGGTAGCATCTTTAAACAGTTTTCTGCCTTCGGTAAATCTTTTTACGAATTTGGGCTGTGGCCCTTTGCTTAACCCCACCATATCGTGAAATACCAGGATCTGACCGTCGCAGTACTCCCCCGCACCAATACCTATGGTCGGGATATTTACCGACCTGGTTATACTTTGTGCAAGCTTTGCAGGAACACTCTCAAGCAGAAGCATAAAAGCTCCCGCCTCCTCTGACAGAAGTGCCAGCTTTGATATGTGTTCCTCATCTTTTTTTGAACGCCCCTGCACTTTATATCCTCCCATAACGTGAACGGATTGAGGACAGAGGCCAATATGAGATATAACGGGTATGCCAGCCTTTTTTATTGCATACAAGGTGTCTATGTACTCTTCGTTAACCTCTAATTTCACCGATTCTGCCCGTCCTTCCTTGAGAAACCTTCCAGCGTTCCTCACGGCATCCGCTTCAGATGCCTGATAGGACATAAAAGGCATATCACCGGACAGATGAGCTCTGTTCAGACCCCTGGAGACCATCAGCGTATGATAGATCATTTCATCCATCGTTACAGAGAGCGTATCCTTTTTACCCTGTATCACGTTCCCGACAGAGTCTCCAACAAGCACAACGTCTATCCCGGCTTCATCCACGATCTCGGCCGTACAGGTATCATAAGCAGTGATCGCTGTGATCTTCTCACCGCTTTTCTTCATTGTATGAAGGTCAGTTATTCTGATCTTTGACATTTGAACACATTACCTGACACAGAGAAGGTCCTTGTTATTCAAGCACCACTCTTCCCCTGTAACCGTAATTTCTGAGCTTTTTTTTCAGACTCTCGGCCTGTGCTCTGTCGGAAAACATCCCGACCCTTACTCTGTAATAGGTATCCCCCTTGACACTGACCCTTTCTATTCTTACATCATCGCTCAGTTCGGAACTCAAGTTGCCCTTTACCGACGAAGCATTGACCTGGCTGCTGAAAGACCCGACCTGCAAGGTGTAGATAGGTTTGAAATAGCTGTCACTCCTTGATGAAGGTGACGAGATCACCTCCACTTTAACCTTGGCTATTCCCGTTTTAACCAGACCGACAGAACGTGCAGACGAGTAGGAAAGATCTATAATCCTGCCCTTGATAAATGGACCTCTGTCGTTTATCACGACTATTACGTCCCTTCCGTTATCCAGGTTCGTAACTCGCACAACCGTACCGAAAGGCAGGGTTTTATGAGCAGCCGTGTAGGCGTATCTGTTGAACTTTTCCCCAGTTGCCGTCTTGTTCCCATGCTCTTTATCACCGTACCACGAAGCAATACCTATCTGGCTGTAACCATCAACGCTCTTCGGGTCGTGTTTATAACCCGTGGTGGTATCATAACTTTCACGAGCCACTGAACGGCCCCCTGTACAGCTTACTGCTACTATAAGTAAACATATAAAGAAAAAAGTGAAAATGGCTTTAAACATAGTTGCCTTCGGTATCATCCAGATCACCCACTGATTATGAAATATAATTATAAGCAATAAAGCTGCTGTCAGACAAATAAAATGTCTGTAAAAGTATTAAATTCAACCATTTCATGCCCCCGCGGTAAACTTCCCATATCCAGGAGAGTTCTGACGCTTTGAACGACCTGCCACTATTATAAATAAGAAAGTCGGTCCATATTGTAAAGCCAGTTACTCCGGACCCGTCTACTGAATACTTGCCTTGAAATTATGGGTAATTATAATATAAAGCATCGTTCTACAGTTCTGGAAGCCGAACAATGATTAACTTGGAAGATGATCTCTCCCTTATAAAAAGACTGCCCTCTTACGTGTTCAACATGGTCAATGAATACAAGACAGAGGCAAGAGCAAAAGGGGAAGATATAATTGACCTTGGAATGGGTAACCCCGATCAGCCTACTCCAGAACATATAGTAGAAAAGCTGAAAGAGGCTTCATCTAATCCCAGAAATCACAGATACTCGGTTTCTGCAGGAATACCTAAGCTGAGGCTCGCCATTGCAAGCTGGTATAAAAGGAACTACGACGTCGATCTGGACCCCGATACTGAAACCGTTGTAACAGTAGGGTCCAAGGAAGGTATCTCCCATCTGATGCTGTCGATACTTTCACCGGGAGACAACGTTATCGTACCAAATCCCGCGTATCCGATCCATATTTATGCCGCAATAATTGCCCGGGGAGACATTCAGAGCATGCCGCTTGCCGAAGAAAACGAGCTGATCGACCTGATACAGAAAAAACTGAACGAAGTATGGCCCAGACCCAAGGTGCTTATACTTTCTTTCCCTAACAACCCTACCACTAAAACCGTGGAAAAAAAATTCTTTGCAGATATTGTGGACCTGGCGAAAGAAGCCGGATTGATAGTGGTCCACGACCTTGCCTACGCCGACCTGTGCTTTGACGGTTACAAAGCACCCAGTATACTGGAAATAAAAGGGTCGCGGGACGTGGCCGTGGAGTTTTACTCCCTGTCTAAAAGTTACAATATGCCAGGCTGGAGAGTGGGATTTATGTCCGGGAACAAAAAAATAGTCCATGCACTGAAGCGTATCAAAAGCTATATTGACTATGGGATCTACACGCCAATTCAGATAGCATCGATC
Source organism: Thermodesulfobacteriota bacterium (assembly GCA_965215275.1). Classification (GTDB taxonomy): domain Bacteria; phylum Desulfobacterota_D; class UBA1144; order Nemesobacterales; family JAJCZQ01; genus CAZUNK01. The sequence continues at coordinate 1,552,116 of OZ244044.1, read as the reverse complement.
CATGCTCTCAATGGACCGCAGGAATGTGTTAAGGAAATTAACGCCACGTACAGAGCAAGAAGGGACAAACTGATAGAATCATTTAACAGGTCTGGCTGGGAAATAGATGTTCCCAAGGCCACGATGTTCGTCTGGGCAAAAATCCCTGAGGAATTTAAAAAGCTCGGTTCTTTGGAGTTCTCAAAGCTGCTGATAGAAAGAGCCAAGGTCGCAACGTCCCCAGGTATTGGATTTGGACAGTATGGAGAGGGTTTTGTAAGATTCGCACTGGTCGAGAATGAAAAAAGAATAATACAGGCGGCACGAGGGATAAAAAAACTCCATATATAGATCAGAACACGTGACCAACGCTGAAAAAAACATGAAGTTTGTCAGACTCTGATTCCGGTTCTGGTTCAGGGTTCAGAGCATAACCAACGTCGAGCCTTAAAGGTCCTATAAGGGTATTGTACCTTAATCCGGTCCCGACCGCGTACTGCAGTTCATCCAGAGGATAGTCAAAACTTTCGGAATGGACGTTGCCGTAATCCAGGAAGATCACCCCTCCAAGCCAGTCAAAATACAGGGGAGTTCTGATCTCCAGATTACCCAGAAAGAGAGAGTTACCACCGATCGGATCTCCTGCGCTGTTGAGGGGGCTAAGCTTCTGAAAATCATAGCCTCTGACGCTGTTGCTCCCTCCCGCGAAAAATCTTTTAAAGATCGGTATATCAAGGTCCTCTGTAGAACCAAACGAATAAAGTGAACCCACCGCCAACCTTTTGGCAAAAACGAATTCTGATACACTTTTGTACATCATAATATCCACGAACGACAATACATAGTTCACTTCAGAACCCAGACCCTTAAAAGACATTTCCACCTTTGCATCGGCGTTTACTCCTCTGGCAGGATTAAATATGTCGTCGGTCGTATTGAAGTTAATTACCCCGGAAAGCGTGGTCAGAAATACGTTCTGACGGCTTTGCTCAATTGGAGTGAGCGTTGACTGAGAGGTGATCTTTGAGTAAATAACGTCAAAAGACCCTCGCATTCTCAGGTCTTTGATAAATCTTTTTTCAAGAGACAGGGAAGAAGTTGTAAAAGAACCTTCGTAACTGGGAAAGTCGTTCCTTTCAAAGCTCAAAAACCCTATCAACTCTGAATCTCTGCCAGCAATATAAGGCTGGCTCATACTTGCCTGAACTAACTGTGTTATAAAAGAAGCTTTAGCAAGAAAGTCAACATTTCTGCCGCCACCCATAAAATTCCCCTGTGTTACGCTCAGCTGTCCTCTCAGTCTGTCTTCCGAACCAAAACCGGCACCAACCCTTATACTTCCGAACTTCCTCTCTTCTACCGAGATCAAAGTGTCTACCGTCAGTTCCTGTTCATTGTATACCTGTTTAATATCTATGAACTTAAAGTAACCCAGGCTAAATATATTCGACCGACTGTCGGTGATCTTTTCAAGTGAATAATCATCACCTGCAGCATATAGGAGTTCTCTTTTTATCAGATAATCAGCTACGGTGTTATTTCCCGAAATCGTAACGTTACCAAACTTATATTTAGGACCGGTACTGATCTCAAAATTAGCCTCTGCCCACTTTCTCTGCCTGTTGACCAGTACTTGAGGGGTTAAATTGAACTTCGGATAACCTCCGTCCAGCAGGACCTTGTTCATCTCATCCTTGGAGTTTATTAATTTAATTTTTGAAAAGACCGTGCCGGGACGAAGTGAGATTCTTCTTATTATCTCTTCTTTCAGATCCGGGTCCCGAGCATCCTGCTTGAAAAAACCATCTTTTATAACGATATTGAGACTCCTTAGTATTACCGGGTCTCCCTGATCAATTCGTATTTTTATTTTTACTTCGCCTTTTTTACTGTGATCATCGATATCAGAAGAAACGTCAGCGTCGTAATATCCATGATCAGCGTGCAGTTCCATGATCGTTCTTATGTCGTCCTCAAGAACGTCCCTGTCGAACTTCGGTCTTGTTATCCAGGGTTTTATGGACGGGAACTGGGTTTGAATGCTGTCCTTTATCAGACCCATATCAATGGCTTTGTTCCCCGTAATCTTAAACTGGGTAATTACCTTATCTTTGACCCTGTTCCTATCCTGACCAGCCGACTCCGACGTGAAACAAAAAACAGCTGCTAAACTGAATAAAAACAAGATGCTGGGTATCAATGACCTTTTCATATGTTTTCAGACAAAGGATTCAGTGAGTATATGACAGAACATACTAATATTTTCTGAGCGGTAATAAAACGGCAGTATTGCTGGCGTTAACTGAAAGACTACATGATGATTTCCATCAACGTTCTTATTTCCTTCTTCACTGCCCTCCCTTCACGATCAAAAGGACCAGCAAAACGACAACCAGAACAGCAGGTATCAATTTGTGTAAACAGGTCTGCCCGGCAATAATGTGTCAGTGACTTCGGTCATATCGGTATACTCTCTCAACAGGGGTTGCCGATCCCTGCGCTGATGATCTTATCCGTGGTATAACTGTAATTTCCTTACTGATAACTGGTAAATCTGCCAGCAGAAAAAACGGACGAGTTAAAACATCCTGGACATTAGGGTACAAAGTTACTTCTTCCCGTCTGAGGTCCGCTCTGCTGTGAGTAGTTCCCATCTTTAAACATTTGATCTGCCGGATGCCTAATTTCCCCTTTTCTTTTAACGTTCAGTTCCCTTTCCACTTTATAATCAGCGATCGGAGTATAAATGGATTTCAGTTTTATCTCTCCTTTGTTCCTGTTTGTACTCAGAATGATCTTCAAGCTCTGTTTTTTCCATGTCCATATATCATAAAAGCCAATGCTGTCTTTAGATGCAGAACCACCAAAATCAGCTTCTATGCTCTGCAAGAACTCATTTCTGACCTTGGCAAGCCGTACCCTGTCCAGTTTTCCGACAACAAGAGAGGTGGACATGAGCTTATCGTCATAAAATTCCAACTTTGTCCTTTTATTAGCTTCTTCAACGTCACTAATGGATGGATACTCAACAATACCTCCATTGAAGGAAACAGTTCTGACCTCTTTTGAATCAACCTCATCTTTCAGTATCTCACGGTCGTTACCAGTTATGAGCTTTTTTGCATTTTTACTGGACATGCCAAACTCAAGTTCCAGTAAGGGATGCAGGCTGCTGTCTGAGAAAGCCTTAAAATTTAAAATTAAAAAAGACGGTAATAATAAAAAGGCACAAGTCAATATTCTTAATTTGTTCAGGTTCATAGAGTTAAAAGTTAGCAAATTAACGATATAAATCAAGTGTATCCTTACCTGCGCTAAAGGGGGTCATCATTTTTAGCTGATCATACAGGTTGTTTAAGTAGGACAGGATCTTATCATACATCGCCCGTTTGGTTAAAGATGTATACAGTCCCCCTGATCTTAATATATTTTCACAAACCTTTTGTTATAATTATAAGCGGAGAAGGAACCTGGGCAGAACCTGGAGTAATATCACCTGTAAGTGCCCGTTATAAAAAATGGGATCAGAAAACCTGATAAAACTGACGAGCAATACATCTTACCAGTTCATCTATGTAACTACCAGAAGAAAATTACTATGAAACTGATAAGCGTAATAGGTCCTTCAAACGCCGACCCTGAGATCAAAGACATAGCCGAACAAGTGGGAAAAGAGATCGCACGAAGAGGCTTTGCGGTGGTATGCGGAGGAATGGGCGGAATTATGGAATCGGTATGCAGGGGAGCAAGATCAGCAAACGGTTTAACCATAGGGATACTGCCCGGGGAAACAAAACACGGTGCAAATAAGTATCTGGACGTACCTGTAATCACAGGTATAGGACAGGCCAGGAACCTTACCGTTGCACTTACTGGAGACGTTATAATTGCAATAGGGAGCGGATTTGGTACATTATCCGAGATCTCACTCGCCCTAAGGTTCAAGAAGACCGTGATCGGTATAAACACGTGGGACGTATCACCACTTATTCACTCCACTTCGAGTGCAGCAGAAGCGGTCAGACTGGCCGCTGAGTATTTAAGCAATGGAACAATACGGAAGGAGTAAGATAAATGAAGACAATATCAAAGCTGATCAGAAACATTGAGAACTTTCCAAAAGAGGGAATAACCTTCAGAGATATTACCCCACTGCTGCAGAACGCAGAGTCGTTCGAGCGGGCAATGAAACAGATGGCACATTTTATCAAAGACAGGGAAATAGACTATCTCGTCGGGATCGAATCAAGGGGTTTTATCTTTGCTTCCGCACTCTCCATGATGCTGTCAACCGGACTTGTAGTAATCAGAAAACCCGGAAAACTGCCGAGTGCGACCATAAACGCGTCATATGACCTGGAGTACGGTCAGGATTCACTTGAAATACATGAAGACGCAATAACGGAAGGAAAAAAAGTAGTTATAGTGGATGACCTGCTCGCAACGGGAGGTACCGCCGAAGCCGCGGGTAATCTTATAACACAGTTAAAAGGCGACCTAGTCGGTTATCTTTTCCTGATAGAACTGACGAAGTTAAAAGGTGCTGAAAGACTGGACTCTCCAAACATCTGGTCAGTTTTGCAATACGGCGATTAAGCAGAATGATACACGTAGACGTCAAACTGAAAAGCATCACCGACAACTCCTATAAAGTACTGATCAAAGCAGGGATATTAGATCAGCTTGCCAGCGACCTCGTACGGGACCCGCTTGGATTTTCCTATGCGATCATAACTGACTCCAAAGTTAAAAAACTGTATGGAAGCAGGTTAAAAGAGCTTCTCCTGAAGCGTATATCCAACGTACTGCTGATAGATTTCCCTATGGGAGAAAAGCAAAAGAACAGAGATATTAAAGCAAGGATAGAAGACAGCATGTTCGAAGCCGGGTTTGGACGAGATTCCGCCATAATCGCCCTTGGTGGTGGCGTGGTGGGAGACATTGCCGGGTTTGTTGCCTCAACCTATACCAGAGGCATCCCGTATATACAGGTACCGACCACGCTCGTGGCATGCGTTGACAGTTCGATCGGCGGAAAGACCGCAGTTGATACAAAGCACGGTAAAAACCTTGTCGGGACGTTCTATCAGCCTAAACGGGTCTACATAGACATTGACACATTAAAGACCCTGGAACCGAAAGAGATCAGAGAGGGAGCTGCTGAAATAATAAAATATGCAGTTATAGCAGATGAACGTCTTTTCAGCGTTCTTGAGAAGGATATTAATAAACTGTTTGAATTTAACGAGGGATTTTTATCAGAAATCATTATGAGGTGCTGCAGGATCAAAGCCAGAGTTATAGAGGAAGATGAAAAAGAAACCAATTTGAGAAAAATACTGAACTTTGGACACACCATCGGACATTCAATAGAAAAACTTTCAGATTATAAGCTAAGTCACGGCAATGCAATATCCATTGGCATGGTCCTTGAAGGTACAATAGCAGTGAAGCTGGAACTATGGAATAAAAACGACCTGACAAGACTGGAGCTCCTGCTAAGGCGTGCCGGACTGCCGACAAAAATACCCTTCAGCGTCCGGACGGGTGAACTGATAGAAAATATGAAGATCGATAAAAAATCTCGTGGTGGACACATTCAGATGGCACTGCCCTCGGCGATCGGAAAAATGTCCAGAAAAAACGAGGAATACTCTATAAGAATTGACGGTGCGGTAATTAAAAGTTCCCTGGCCACAACCACAGAAATCCTTGACTGACGTTATACTGGACATATCAACCTGCGACCTTCCAATAAACTCCCATGATATTTTCGGGAACTTTAACAAGACCGCACTGGAGATCGGGTTCGGGAAAGGAGAATTTATAATCGAACTTGCCACAAGGAACAGGGACTGGAACTTTTTAGGGATCGAGATCAAAAGTTACAGATTTAAAAGAGCCGTCCATTTCTCCCGTAAGGAGAACATAGATAACTTAAAACTTCTTCACTGTGACGCAAATATAGCAGTTGAGCAGGTTTTCAGGAGTGGGACTTTCGATAGTGTGTACATTAACTTCCCCGATCCATGGCCAAAGGACAGACATAAAAAACACCGGGTTATAAACAGGACGTTTCTGCACCGTCTAAGATTAATAATGAAAAAAGACGGCATCATAGAGTTTGCCAGCGACCATGCTGACTACGTAAGTCATATCATTGAGCAGTGTAACCTGAATTCAAACTTCAAAAATATCTCGGTTAATAAAACTTCCAATATAAAAATGAACGACCGGCCCGTTACAAAATACGAAAAACAGTTTATTAAAGAGAAAAAAAGGATCTATTACCTGACTTTTAAAAAAGTGAATTAGATCTATAATTACCTTAACAAAGTATCCGAAGGAGTATTCAATATGAAATTCTCAAATGTTTTAATGATCATCCTGCTCATCCCTATCCTGACCAGCTGCGCCGGAAGAGATAATACGCCCGGGTATATCTTTGAAATAATATTTATTGTAATTCCAATCCTGATCATTGGTCACTATCTGCACAAAAGGATCGAAACTGCGAACGAGTCTCTTTACGTTGTTGAAGGACAGATCAAACGACTGCTGACAAAGTTAGAAAAAATTGAAGAAAGCATGGATAAAACTTCCGAGCCAAAGTCTAAAAAAAGAACGAGAAAGTAACAGAAAATCACAATCCAGATTCAAGTGTATTGAACGTGTTTATTGTGTAAACGCTTCGTTTAACATATTAAAACAAGGTTTAGAAAAGTTAAAGACCTTGGGGAACAGGATTTTGGGACAGGAAGATGCATCTGTAAGCTGTCAAAGAGAACTTTCGGTACTTCGGTACTCAAAGTATATAATCCCCAGTAATTAACGGGACCGTCTTTTAAAATTGACACCATATTTGAAAAATGTATTTTTAAGCTATGAGCGAATTCAAAGCCTGGTTCAACTGTATAGATGAAGATTGCAACGAAGTTTACCCCCTGGAAGAAATAATTTATCGATGCAGAAAATGTGGAAACCTTCTTGAGGTCGTTCACGACGTCAGGCCCTTGAGCGAAGTATCCAGCAAAGAGTGGAAATCCCTGTTTGACAACCGTTACAGAAAACAACTTTGGCCCTATGGAAGTTCCGTCTGGGGCAAGAAGGAATGGGTATGCCCTATAGTGGAAGACAAGAACATCGTCTCAATGTACGAAGGTGCCACAAATCTGTTCTGGGCCGAAAGATTCGGAAGACAGATCGGAATGAACGACGTATGGATAAAGATGTGCGGCAACAGCCACACGGGTTCCTTCAAGGACCTCGGCATGACCGTCCTGGTCTCAGTAGTGAACCAGATGCGAAAAAATAACAGGGATATACCTGCTGTGGCCTGTGCTTCCACGGGCGACACTTCGGCCGCTCTGGCTGCTTACTGTGCGTTTGCGGACATTCCTGCAATAGTGTTTTTACCAAAAAATAAAGTATCGATAGCTCAGCTTGTACAACCTATTTCCAACGGAGCGATAGTCCTGTCTCTTGACACCGACTTCGACGGCTGTATGGATATGGTCCAAAGGGTGACCGAGGAGCAGAACATATACCTTGCCAATTCCATAAACTCCCTGAGGATCGAAGGACAAAAAACTATCAGTATTGAACTCTGTCAACAGTTCGACTGGGAGGTTCCTGACTGGATCATAATACCTGGAGGCAATCTAGGGAATATCTCGGCACTGGGTAAAGGTTTTAAAATAATGTACGACCTGGGACTGATAAAGAAGTTCCCTAAAATAGTCTGTGCTCAGTCACAAAATGCAAATCCACTTTATCTAAGTTATTTAAAGGGTTTTAAAGAGTTCAAACCCATAAAGGCTAAAAAAACCCTTGCCAACGCCATTCAGATCGGAAATCCGGTAAGTATAAACAAGGCCATCAGAATGCTGAAAGAGTTTGACGGTATAGTGGAACAGGCATCTGAACAGGAACTTGCGGACGCAGCCGCACTGGTAGACAAAACGGGCACCTTTAACTGTCCTCACACCGGGGTGGCACTTGCCGTATTCCTTAAACTGCATGGGAAAAAGCTCTTCGATCCAAAAGACAAGGTCGTAATAATTTCAACGGCACACGGACTAAAATTCGTCGAATTCAAGATCGGCTATCACAAAAAAGACCTTGAGGGTGTCACTCCAAACTATCCCAATCAACCTATTGAACTTCCAAATGAATACAACACGGTTGTTGACGCCATAAACAGAAACCTGTTTAACTGATAAGCAAAGTTGTAACGATTGGCAGCAGCAACGTTTTTACTGGAGGAAGCAGCTTGGCTTAAAAACCGATAAAAAACCCGGTATAAGATGCGACACTGCCCGTGAACCGGTATACTACTCCATACGACCCGGCACAATGGACCTATCATTACCAGTTACGCAACTTGCCCGTTTATCAAGCCAGTTATCTTTAACATATGAAATTTCACTTACACGGACTATACGTTATCACGGATAAAGATCTTATAGAACGTGAGAATTTCTGCAGCACAGTGGAATCCGCCATAAAAGGTGGAGCAGGAATAGTTCAGCTGAGAGAAAAAAATACAAAAGCGGATGAAACGATATCACTGGGAAAGGATTTGCTGAAAATAACTAATAAACACAACGTTCCGCTGATCATTAACGACTCGCCCGAGATCGCCCGTGAAATCGAAGCAGACGGAGTGCACCTTGGAAAAGACGACCCGGACGTTAAAACGGCAAGAAAGATATTAGGGAACAATAAGATCATAGGTGCTTCATGTTACAACCGTATTGAGAACGGCATAAAGGCACTCAGGGACGGAGCAGATTACATAGTTTTCGGAACCCCTTACAAGACCCCCACAAAACCGGGAAGAAGATCAACTCCAATTGAAACCCTTTATGAAGCCAGAAGGAAATTCAGGAACGTACCGGTCTTTGCCATTGGAGGCATTAACAAGTCCAATGCACAAGCTATAATCAACACTGGCGTGGACGGTATTGCCGTCATAACCGGTGTCTTTGGTCCTGAAGACACGGAAATGGCCGCGAGGGAGCTTAGCGGTTTTTTTACTGGTCCTTAAAATTGTATAGAACGACAGATTACTGTAAGTTTTTAACCTTATTGTAATGCAGACACGGATCAACACCGTGGAGGCCAGTCGTTGTACGAATGTTGCCAAATTCAACAACCCCAAAAAAGTTAAGAACAGAGAAGGTCATTTCACCGTCATGGACCTCCCGCATCCTCGGAGCTCAGAAGATAGGTTTTTCACATCTTAATGATAAAGTGTATCTACACGTAAACGAAAGCAGAACACTAGAGATAGATATAGAGAAACTCAACAACTCCAATCTATACAAAGAAGGACCGTTTTTTGCAAAACTTACTTTTAACACCAGTGAAGGAACCCAGTCCTTCGAATATCTGCCTAAGGAAGCCACAAGAGATACTTACAAATGGTTAAGGCAGCTTTTTTACAGAAAGATATTACCCGAAGTCAGTAAAGCATCTGCCGAAGTGCGGTCGGTCTTAGAGCAGGACAGCTATCTACGCAGTTCAAAATTTCAACGCATCCGTACTATCGCGATCAGGCAGCGTGAGATTTTCAAGGAAGTACCTCCTCAAGACACGGTTGAAAAACAGCACATGGACGATTTCAAATTGTTAAATGAATTAGCGTCCTGGGGAAAAAAGGAACTTGAGGTACGCCGCAAAAAATATTTAAAAGATAAGAAAGTGGAGTTCGTCAATTACTTTGACACCATTGAAGAAAACCCACTGACCGAGAGACAAAGAGACGCCTGTATTACCGACGAAGATAACAATCTGGTTCTTGCCGGTGCCGGAACCGGTAAGACAAGCACTATGGTCAGCAGGGCTGGTTTTTTAATAAAAAGCGGACAGGCAAGACCAGAACAGATCTTAATGCTCGCTTTTGCCAGAAAAGCCGCCGATGAAATGCAGGAACGCCTGAATGAAAAGTTCGGTAAAACAGGGGTCGTTGCCAGCACGTTCCACAAACTGGGAAAGGATATAATTGCCGACGTAGAAGGTGTCCAGCCTTCAATTTCACCTCTGGCAGAAGATGATATAAAACTGACAAATCACGTGAACAGGTGGTTTGAAGAACAAATGCAGGAAACTGCGTACAGGCAAAAAGTAATCGAGTATTTTGACCATTATCTTTATCCCCAGGTAAATCCGTTCGACTTTAAATCCGAAAGTGAATACTTTAACTATATCCAGGCTAACGGTATCAGGACCCTTAAAGGCGAAAAGGTAAAAAGCCTTGGTGAATGTCTGATCGCCAACTGTCTTTTCAAGCTTGGAATAGAATACAGGTATGAAGCAAAATATAAATACTCCACTCGTTCACGGGATCATCGTCAGTACCAACCAGATTTCTATTTACCTGAGTATGAGATCTATATTGAGCATTTTGGTATAGACAAAAATGGCAACACCCCACCGTACGTCAATCGGGGAAAATACCATCGAGATATGAACTGGAAACGTGAAATACATAAGAAATACGGCACTCATCTAATAGAAACCTATTATTATGAGCAAACCGAAGACTCGCTTTTAAGTTCACTCAAAACCAAACTTAAAAGGGCAGGCGTCACATTTAATCCCCGGTCTTCTGAGAACGTTCTGAAAGATCTCAAGGATTTTGGTGCAATAAGTGAATTCGCCAAATTACTAACGCAGTTCCTGCAGTTGTACAATGCCTGTCACTTTGAGGAGGAGCAAATTGCAGATGTAATAAGGGGGTCAAGTGATCCAAGTCAGGCATCAGAAGCATTAAATCTGCTTAAACCTATAATTGGATCTTACAAGAAAAAATTATCCGATGAAGACCAGATCGATTTTGATGATATGATCGGCCGTGCCATCACCTACGTCAATGAAGGACGATTTAATTCAAGATGGCGATATATACTTGTTGATGAATTTCAGGATATATCAGATCCCCGGGCAAGACTGATCAAGGCATTGAGAGATTCCGCAGATGACTGCTCCCTTTTCTGCGTCGGAGATGACTGGCAGTCTATTTATCGATTTACCGGCAGTGACATTGCATTTATTACTCAATTTGCTGACGAATTTGGTGCAACCAAGATAACGAGGTTAGACAAAACGTTCAGATTCAATAACAGTATCTGTGATGTTACGTCTAAATTTATTCTGAAAAATCCGGCTCAGATCCAAAAAACGTTATCAACGCACACCGTAGCTGAACAACCAGCAATTTCCATTCTGAGAACAAACTATGCAACCACTGAAGATAGTTCTGAATTAGACCCCATATTGCAAGAAGTCCTCAATAAGATCTCTTCTCACGTGGAAAAAAGCAGCACGGTATACTTTCTGAGCAGATTTCGGTTTGACCTCCCAAGTGATCAAACGTTAAAAAAGCTGGATAAAGACCATCCCGATCTATCTGTTTCTGCTATGACGATACACGGTTCCAAAGGTAAGGAAGCTGATTTTGTCGTTGTGCTGAACTTGCAATCTGGAGAATATGGATTTCCATCACAAAAGAGCACGCATCCACTGCTCGAGTCCTTTCTGCCAAAGTCAGAATCCTTCCTATACGCCGAAGAACGTCGTTTATTTTACGTGGCACTCACAAGAGCCCGGTATCGCGTCTATCTGATCTGTAATTACAACAGGAATATAGCATCTGATTTCGTAGTAGAGCTGATAAGGGAAAATTATCCCATTGAAATGGAAGAGTTCGAAAGTGGCTGTGTAAAGTGTGGTAACCCTATGAAGCGGCTGGAGGAAATTAGGGTCTGTACGGATCCGCAGTGCGATATGAAGGTCCCCATTTGTCAGCTTTGTGGTGCAGATATGGTAGAAAGAAAAGGTCCTTACGGAACGTTCTGGGGTTGCAGGAACTACAGGCTCAATGAACAGGTCTCCTGCACATATACGGTAAACCCCGTACAGTAAAAGAAACGGAGCAGGGATATTCCTGTTAAATCTTTAGGGAGTAATATACTTTAGCAAACGGGATATTCAGAAGATCACATATATAACTTAGGGAACAATATAGTTTAGTGCCGAAAATGACTTGATTTATCAAGTTAAAAATGGTAAGATTTTACCATAAGATAAACGAAGGAGAAGTAAATGGCACATAGAAAAAAAGTTAGTTTATATGATTTTAATAAAATGTTTCCAGACGAGGAATCAGCAAGAAAACATATTGAGAAGATGCTCTGGGGTGAAGATAATGAGTATAAATGTTGCCCTCGTTGTGGAAGTGTAAGAACTTCTAAAGCTAAACATGCTACCATGCCTTATAGGTGTAAAGATTGTGATAAACGATTTAGTGTCAGAACAGGCACTGTATTTGAAGGTAGTAATTTATCTTTGCATCAATGGTTATTAGCTATATATTTGATGACTACCAACTTAAAGGGAGTATCCAGTCATAAGTTGGCAAGAGATATAGGAGTTACTCAAACGACAGCCTGGTATTTAGGACACCGAATAAGGAAGGTATTTGACGAGCAATCAGATAATCCTTTAATGTCACCAATAGAGATGGATGAGACTTATGTTGGCGGACTTGAGAGAAACAAGCATGCCAGTAAAAAAGTGAAGGGAACACAGGGCAGAAGTACTAAAACTAAATCTGCCGTAGTAGGTATTAAGTCAAGAGTAGATAAGAAGGTTAAAGCAAAAGTAACAGAAACCGTTAAGAAGGATGAACTGCAAAATATGATTAAGGAAACAGTTCAAGACGGATCAACGATCTATACAGATGAGAATTTAGGATATAGTGGACTGAATAAAAAAGGGTATAAACACAAGACAGTTAATCACGGAGTAGGTGAATATATCAAGGAACAGGCACATACCAACGGGATGGAAAGTTTCTGGTCTATGCTGAAAAGAGGACATACTGGGATATACCACTACATGAGCAGGAAACATCTACAACGCTATGTAGATGAGTATGCGGGCAGGCATAACATCCGTCCTTTACATACTATGAATCAGATCGAAAAAGTTATTAAAGGTTTGTCAGGTAAGCATCTTAAATACAAAGAATTGATCAGTTAGAAATGAAATTAAACGAATTTTACTGTGGGGATGCGTTAGATTTAATCAAGAAAGTAGACGATAAATCTATTGACTTAATTATATGTGATGGTCCTTACGGAGTTACTGATAATGATTGGGACCGTATTCCAAGTATTCAAAAGTTTAATCTTAATCTGTTAAAGAAATTTGAACCTAAATTAAAAACAGGCGGAACTTTATATTTGTTCGGTAAACCTGATTGTTTGGATTTTGTAGATTATAGAAAATATTTAAACTGTAAATCTAAAATAATATGGTACCAGCCAAGCAGGTTATCTCAAGGTAAACTAAAATACACAAACAATTACGATATTATCTATTACTTTGTTAAAGGTAAACAAGCAAAATGTTTTAATTTAGATGATATCAGAGTTCCACAGTTAGTAGAACTAACACATAGACAAAGATGTGAAAATGTTCCCTCTGTAACTAATGGAAAATTTAATAAAACTAAGTTTAATACTAAAGGCAAGAATCCAGGTGATGTATGGGGAGATGTTAAACAATTAACCTATAAATCAAAAGAGTTAATATCAAGAGAACTTCTTAATACCATACAAAAGCCAGAGAAGTTAATAGAAAGATTAGTTCTTGCAAGTTCTAATGAAGGTGATGTTGTGCTTGATCCATTTTCAGGTGTAGGAACTACAGCTGTAGTATGTGAAAATTACAAAAGGGATTTTATAGCTTTTGAAATTAATGATAGATATATTGATTTATCTAGATCCAGAATAAATTCAGAATATAAAGAGGAGATAGAATGGCATCTAACATCTATCGCAGGATAATAGATTTAGTGTTAAAAGCAGCTGATCTTGCCAAATCAATGGGTATATATAATTTACTACAACCTGGATTAGTTAAAGAGATGATAATAGCTGATTTATTGGGACATGAACTTATACACAGTAAAAGAGATGCAGATGCCAGAGATTTTAAAGATCATAATATAGTTTATGAATATTTGTCTTGTAAGGAAGGTGGCACGGGTCAGTTAGACAGGATGTTTAAATCTCCTCCTGATAAAAGACAGGAATCTCTAAATCGTATAAGGAGAAATAGTAAAATATATTTAGCTATTTTTTATGAATATGATCAGACAAGAGTAAAAGTAATATATGAATTAGAACCAGAAATAGTAGTTAAAGAAACAGAAAGACAACTGGATAGAAGTAGTAATGATATATCACATGTAGGGTTTACTGAAAGATGGGCTAAATCTAAGGGAACTATAATTTATCCGAGATAGGATAGATAAAATGACAGAAAAAGATAAAACTTATAAAAACAGCTTTATTTCACACATACCAGCTACAGTGGACGAAGTAGTAAAGACATTATTACAACCTAATTATGATAAAGTTCGGAAGATAAAAAAACAAAACAGTAAAAAATCAAAAGGGAATACCACGAAAGTAAAGAAATAGTGGTTTCGGCACTTAACTATATAATCCCCTTATTTTTCCGTAGTAATGAATTTCTCAGTTCAGAGATCGTTCGTCCCGTTCTTTCAACCCGTTCAGAATATCAAGACGGTTCAACACACGGCAATACATTCATTCTCTTCAACGAACTGATAACTGATATAAAAGAAAACCGGGCTGTAATTCTTTCTCAGAAATGCCTTTGAAAGGACCGCACTGCTAAGTCTTTATCTGAGATCTTCTCTTCCTTTTTATCACTACTGATACAGGAATAAGTATCAGACATGCAATTACTCCGGGAATATCAGAAGCAGTGCTGCTCTGATCTGAGACGGCACATCCTCCTCCACCTCCGCCTGAATCACTACCTGACGTTCCTGGTCTTCCTGTTGTTGGTCCTGGAGTAGAAGAAACCTCTGCACTGAGCCTGAAAGTCAACCCTTTCATGTCTCCATTCCTGTCCGTTACCGTGTACGTGTAAGAAGTTGCAGGTGACGCACTCGCGGGCGTCCCGCTTATGACCCCTGTGTCTTCGTTCAATCTCATTCCCGTCGGTAAACGAGGATCTATACTGTATCTTAACGGCGGGTTCCCTCCCGTTGCTACCGGCAGCCTTATTCTTTCCCCCGTGTACACCTGATCTTCTATCGTCGTCACGCTGAATGCCGGTTCGCTGTCCTCTTCCACCGTTATACTGAACGTTAACCCAGCCCTGTCGTTATCCTCGTCCGTGGCACTCCACGTATAATCGGTCTCAGACATCGCAGCAGTCAGTGTCCCGCTTGTCTCTCGATCAACAGGCGTAAAGATCAATCCGTCTGGTAAACGAGGAGTCAGACTGTATGTTACCGTTCCATTCCCTCCCGTTGCCTCAGGCAGCACGAACGGGGTTATCGGACTTCCCGATATTATGTATTCCTTATCTTCTACCGTCTCACCGCCGAAACTCGGCCTTGTGTCCGGTTCATCTCTTACCGTGATATGGAACACCAACGTTCGAGCAGGTACACCTGCACCGGTAGCAGCACTATACGTATAAAGCCTCGCATTCTTCTGTATAGCAGTCGGTGTTCCGCTTATAACCCGGGTGGCAGGGGTAAAGGTCAATTCAGCAGGAGGGGCAGGAGTTAAACTGTACGTTACCGTTCCGTTATGTCCGATTGCCTCGGGCAGCGTTTCCGTTACCGCCGTACCGACCGTGTAAAACCTGCTTTCTATCTCAACGCCTGAAAAGTGTGCTGCTACGGCAATATCGAACGTCACCTCCGTCTCAGTTCCGTCTGCGTCTGTAACGGTATACGTATAGGTATTCACGGGCGTTGCAGCAGTCGGTGTCCCGCTTATAACTCTGGTGGTATCGTTAAAGTCCAGTCCATCAGGTAATTCAGGGGTCAGAACGTAAGTATACGGAGCAGTACCTCCCGTTGCAGCAGGCAGTGTTAACGGTGTTACTGGTCTCTCCGCCAAGTACAAAACAGGAGAAGAAGGTACCTGCCCGTCAAAGGACAGGGCCGTTATCGTTATACTGAACGTCAATTCAGCCGTATATCCGTCTCTGTCCGTTGCTCTCCATGTATAATCAGTCTTAGGCATCGCAGCAGTTGGTGTTCCGCTTATCACTTGGGTGACAAAGTTAAAATTCAATCCATCAGGTAAATTAGGGGTTAACCTGAGTGTAATTCCAGTTCCTTGCGTTGCAAGAGGTAGCGTGAATGGTGATATTTGAACCATTGCCGTATAAAACTTATCATCTATCATCTGACCGCCGAAGCTCGGAACGTCAGCTGCAGCTTTTATCCTTATCCTGAACTCAAGTGTAGCAGTATCCCCGTCTGAGTCAGTAGCGGTATATTGCCAGGTACTTGTCCCCGCACTACCACTACCTGGTGTTCCTCTTATCCTGAACGGATCACTGGTAAGTCTCAATCCATTTGGTAAGTTAGTTAAAGTGCCGTTAAAAGTGTACCTTAACTGACCATCCCCTCCCGTTGCACTAGGGAACACCAGTGGCGTTATTTCTCTCCCCGTTACGTAGTTCTGATCCGGGATGGTATCGCTGAAACTCGGTATTGTGGAGTTACGGAACCTTACCCTTATATGGAACGCTAAACCCTTCACGTTTCCATTTTCGTCTCTGGCAACAATTTGATAACGTTCATTAGACTGCGATTTAGTTGGGGTTCCGCTTATAACCCGGGTGGTATCGTTAAACTCCAGCCCAGCAGGTAAATCAGGTGTCATACTGTACGTTATTCCTTCTGCCCCGGTCGCCTCAGGCAGCTGTAACGGTGCTATCTGAGTTCCTACTCTGTACACCTGATCCTGAACTGTCTGTCCGCCCCAATTTAAAGCTTTAGTAGTTATCTCCCTGCCAGGTCCTTGATAAAAATTCCCGTATACCTTAATGCTCCAGGAGTGTAAGGTAAAAGTATTTTCTTCATCTGCTTCATCTCCGGAAGCAGTATCGGATATATCAAGGGTCCATTCACCGGAAGGGTCTTCTCCGAGGTGTTTAGCCGACCCGAAACGATGTGTTCTTCTTACATAACTGATCTCAGCGTCTTCTTCCTCACCTGAAAATTCCCGGACAAGTTCAGAAACTGTCCCGGAAGGAGAGGTTATTTTTATATCAAGGTCCTGCAAGCGGTCATGAGAAAAAACAAGTTCTACCTCAACGAATTCCGTAAATATTTCCTCCACGTCCGGTATCACAAGTGTGGAGGTAAGTATTCCATCTGCTTCTCCTTCTCCATCAGGAATTGTCAGTTCATTATCGGAAGAAGCTGTAATGGTCCTCATCTCTCCGATGCCTTTCCAGCTTCCGGCAAGCTCTGCGGCTGCTTCTGCGTCTACCACGCCAAAACCATACTTAGGATTATAATTATATCTTTCCACGTCAGAACCGTATTTAACCGCTCCAGTCTCCCAGCTCATGTCAGAAACGTCGTTCTGCCTTGCTGAACCCGCAAGTATAAGCTTTATATCCCTCCAGCTCAGATTTCCATTAACCTCTCTCAGCAGTGCAGCCACTCCTCCAACCTGTGAAGCTGAAAGGACAGTTCCGGATGTTACAACGTAATCGTTGTTGTTATCTGTGGTCACAATATCAGAACCAGGTGCACATACCCAGAGATTTACTCCCTCTTCTGAAAATATACTCTTCTTTCCAAAGCCGTCCGTTGAACAAACGGCTGTTACTCCGTAATAGCTGGAATATTCATTAAAATTAGCCTGATCGTTATTCTCGTGACCGTCCCCTGCTCCCCAGACGTAAAACACACCTTTCCCATAAAACCCTTCCCTTATTCCCGTATCCAATCCTTCTTCCCAGACAGATGAAGCCTCCTGAAAAAAAGCTCCGTCCTCAGATACCCGGCCGTTAACCGATACAGCGGTTATTTCTTTATTACGGACCATTGCGTCAGCTTCACTGAGATCACCGGATAACCTGTAACTGTATATACTCGCACCAGGTGCTGTTCCTCTTACTCCCAGTCCGTTATATCCAGTTGCTGCAATTACTCCTGCCGCTCGTGTTCCGGTAAAGGATGAACCGTCTGAATGATCATCTCTTTCTGAATTATATTTTTCAGAACTGTTCTCTTCAGAATTATTTCTTTCAAAATAACTCCAGTTCAGTCCGGAACGGACCTTAGCAGAAAGGTCCTCATGTGAAAGGTCAATACCGTCACTTACTATTGCTACGTTAATTCCAGAACCATATACGTCTTCGTTCCACACTCCCTCTACGTTTATATCTTCTCCTGCTGTTACTGCTTTTCCGGAAAAACCAAGCTGCCCCGTGTTCTTCAGATGCCACTGACATCCGTACAGCGGATCTTCCGCGTCTGCACTGATAACCCTGCATTCGGAGAACGGATCATTTACGCTGTCCTGTCCCTCTGCAACAGTGATCATTATGCACAGAAGAAAAAGGACAAGGGAAAGTACAAGGTTCCTGCCGTTCCGGCGGGAACTGCCCGTTAAACTACTATATTGACGGGGGGGGGGGGGATAGAGTCCATCATGTTTTTCATACATTTTTATATTTTACTTCCGTTCTGATGTAATGTCAAGTATAACTTCTTTCTCTGTTTTTCAATGATAAAGATATTCAGGATACACGGACCATTCATCAGCAGTATCTGATCTCTCTTGCCACACGATCCCCTGATCACGTCTTTGATCTGATCCACGGTCGGTAATGCTCCGTTGTTACGCCTTCCTGCATGCTCATCTGTACATCTTTGTAAACGTTTCCCTGACATCTTGTGATACACGCCTGCAAAATCTCTTGCAACGCGGACCGGAAACTTTCTGCCCTTTTGATATAGACCTGCACTTCCGTCCGTCATACCTTATGATGCCTCACTTTTTATGGCTTCAGTTGCCTTTACCCTGACCCTCCTGTCTGCTCCTAATCTTATACCTGCTGATGATGACTTTTCCTTTGTGCTTCTCCCTTGTATTCCCTCCTTTGCTTTACTGGCATGTTCGTTCTTTTCCACCCCCGCCAACATAGAACTTCACCTGCCTCTGTTGGAGACAGTAAGGGATTATCTGACTACTCTTCAAACGCCTTTCTTGTCCCGTGCAGCAAAACCAAGTTGTCTTTGCACAGTTCCCGTATACCTTCCCGTTTTACGACCGGATAATACCTTTAAGTCTGCAGTTATCAGGTATATTGCCAATAACCTTTTCCTGAACGATATATTGCCCGTTGCTGTTATACTGCCACTTCGGACACTGACGCAATGACGCCAATATCTCCCGTCTCTACACAACGGCCTTTCAAACCGTTTTCCCACTGATCTCTCACCAGCGAACATCTCCATAAATCAAACTGCCGGTTTATCAAGTGAAGACCTTGACTATCTCTACACGTTATACTGTTCCCGTTGATACCTTGTTTACTATTGTATATAATTTCCAATCTTTACGTATACTGCCCATCATACTTCATCTTCTTAGTAATCAGCAACTGCGCCTTTGCAACTCTCAGCTCCTAAACAACGACATTAACGAGTTTTTTAGGCACTACCACTACTCTGCGGACCTGTTTACCTTTTATATATCTCTGTACCTTGTCATCGTTCAGTGCCGCCTGCTCCATCTCCTCCCTGTCGCAATCCGAGGATATACTTATATGGTTCCTTACCTTGCCATTGACTTGAATAACTACGCTTATTTCATCGGACTGGGTCAGCGATTCCTCCCATCTGAGCCATTCGGTATCAACAAGGTCGTTCTCATTTTCCATTATCTGCCACAGTTCCTCGGCAATGTGAGGTGCTATGGGATACAGCATCCTTATCAGCGATTTAACCGAAAATCTGAAAACCGCCCTGTCGATGTCATTTTTTAATTCCATCTTGTAAAGTTCGTTTACCAGTTCCATCATTGCCGCAATAGCGGTGTTGAACTGAAATCTATCAAAGTCCTGAGTTACCTTTTTTACTGTTCTGTGGGTCTTGGTCAAAAGAAGGCCTGCCTCCTTGGATAACTGATCAAGGTCGGAAGGCTCACAGGTAGCCGGGGGAATTTGCCCTGTAGCATTCTGGATCAATCTCCAGACCCTTCCCAGGAACCTGAAACTTCCTTCGATCCCTTCGTCGCTCCACTCAAGGTCCCTGTTAACAGGAGAGGCAAAAAGCATAAAGACCCTTATAGTATCGGCCCCGTACTTTTCTATCATATCGTCCGGATCAACAACGTTGCCCAGCGACTTGGACATTTTTGCACCATCTTTTATTACCATTCCCTGAGTTAAAAGATCTTTAAAAGGTTCATCCAGGTCGATCAATCCAAGGTCCCTGATAACCTTTGTGAAAAACCTGGAGTAAAGCAGATGAAGTATCGCATGCTCTATACCTCCAATGTACTGGTCAACGGGAAGCCAGTGATCAACCTTTTTCCCGTCAAACATCCCCTTTCTATATTCAGGGGAGACATAACGGAAAAAATACCACGAAGACTCAACGAACGTATCCATGGTGTCGGTCTCTCTTTGAGCCTTGCCTTTACATTTTGGACATTCGGTCTTTTTAAAATCCTCTATCTTTGACAGAGAGGGGATCTGACTTCCCTGTACGTCGATATCCATTGGCAGCTTAACGGGTAACTGATCATCCGGAACCGGGATCTCACCGCATTTATCACAATAAACAACAGGTATCGGTGCTCCCCAGTATCTCTGCCTTGAGATCCCCCAGTCCCTGAGACGATAGTTTAACTTTTTCCTTCCTTTTCCTTCTTTTTCCAGATACTCCGCTATTGATTCAAAAGCCTCTTCGGAAGTCTGTCCATCGAACTGGCCGGAGTTTTGCAATATCCCTTTTTCAATGAACGCTCCTTCTTCGATACTGAACTCAGTGCCGTTCTTTGGATAAACGACCTGCTTTACGGGAAGTCCATACTTCCTTGCAAATTCCCAATCTCTCTGATCATGACCGGGAACCGACATAACGGCACCGGTACCGTAGTTCATTAACACAAAATTAGCAACGTACACAGGGATGCTGTCCCCGCTTACCGGATGAACCGCCTCAACGTCAAGATTCAGTCCTTTTTTCTCCACGGCATCCATATCAGATTCAGAAAAAGCAGACCTGGTGCACTCATCGATAAACTCAGATACTTCACTATTTTTTTCCGCGACCTTTTTCGCAAGAGGATGCTCCGGGGCAACGGCAAGATAGGTAACCCCCATTATCGTGTCAGGACGAGTGGTAAATATCATCAGGTCATAATCCAGTTCCTCAATTCTGAACAATGCCTCGATCCCCACTGATCTGCCTATCCAGTTAGACTGCATTGTTTTAACGGCGTCCGGCCATCCCGGCAACTTCTCTATATCGGTCAGTAACTCCTCGGCATAGTCAGTGATCTTTAAAAACCACTGCGGGATTTCTTTTCTCTCAACGACGGCTCCTGACCTCCAGCCTTTGCCATCAATGACCTGCTCATTAGCAAGTACCGTCTGATCAACTGGGTCCCAGTTCACATAAGAGGTTTTCTTATAAACCAGGTCTTTCTCATAAAGTTTTGTGAAAAGCCACTGCTCCCACCTGTAATAATCGGGGTCACAGGTTGCAATTTCTCTTGACCAGTCGTAGCTAAATCCGAGCCTTTTAAGCTGTCTGCCCATCTGAGAAATATTTTCATAGGTCCATTTGGCAGGATGTACCCCGTTCTGTATAGCTGCATTCTCGGCAGGCAGACCAAAAGCGTCCCATCCTATCGGATGAAGAACGTTATACCCCTGTGCCCTTTTATAACGTGCAACAACGTCCCCTATAGTGTAATTCCTTACGTGTCCCATGTGAATTCTGCCGGAAGGATAGGGAAACATTTCAAGAACGTAATATTTTTCTTTATCAGGGACCTCGTCCACTTTATACACCTTCCGCTTTTCCCATTCATCCTGCCACTTTGATTCTATATTCTGTGGTTTATATTCCTTCTTCATGTATCATTATTCCTGTACAGAGACCTAAGGTTGGATATGTACTGGATCAGGCATACTATTCTAAATGAAGTCAGTCCAGTTGCAAGCAGACCCCTGTATATAAAGCTATGAACGATAAGCAAAATATTCTCAACATTTTAGATCATTTCAGGGAGTATCTGAAATATCAAAGACAGATAGGTGTTGAAAGGATATCGATCGATCCTCCAATTAAAAAGCCGGACGGAACAACTGACAGAACCATTACCACAAAAAAGAGCGTAAAAACACTTGCCGAACCAGCCAGTAAAACGGAAAGAATGGAAAGAAAAACGATCATAAGAACTGCCAATCAGCCGGATATTTTTGAATCAGGTACAAAACAGACGCTTGAGGAAATAAGGAACGAACTTGGTGAATGCACAAGGTGCAAACTTCACGAGGGCAGAACTAATATTGTATTTGGAGATGGTAATCCAAATGCAAAACTTGTTTTTGTGGGAGAGGGGCCTGGCAGGGACGAAGACATTCAGGGCAAGCCATTTGTCGGACGTGCAGGAAAGCTGCTGACAAAGATCATTGCAGCAATGGGATTAGACAGACAGGACGTATATATATGTAACGTTGTAAAATGCAGACCACCTGAAAACAGAAATCCTGAAGCCGATGAAGTAGCGGCATGCAGACCATTTCTGCTGAAGCAGATAAGAGCAATCGACCCCGAGGTTATAGTCTGTCTTGGAAGCGTGGCAACAAGTTTATTGCTTCAATTAAAAAATCCTCGCATGGGGGACCTAAGGGGACAGTTCCATGAATACGGAAATTCCAAACTGATGATCACTTATCATCCTGCAGCGATCTTGCGCAACCCTAATTTCAGAAAACCCGTATGGGAAGATATAAAACTGGTAATGAAAGAACTGAATCTGAAAATTTCGGGTGATTAGCTCAGTGGATAGAGCGCTGGCCTCCGGAGCCAGAGGTCGGGGGTTCGAATCCCCCATCGCCCTTTCTAAACTACCAGCTTCGCAACTGGCGTGCTTATCCCGGCCATAATAAAACTGGTTTTATTCGATCAGCTAAAAACCCTGCCGCGTCTTTCAACAGCCCCGTGTCATCCAGACTTTCTCTGACGGGTCCGGCAAAACAGATATTCATTATGATTTTCTGACCGTGAACAGGACCTTTTCATCCACCCATTCAATATTATTGGGGTCAGGGTAGTTTTCCCTGAGTTTTGATTCAAAAACTCTCAATGCCTCATCAAACTCTCTCTGCTCATACAGAAAAAATGCAGAGTAGTGCCTGCTTGACGCCCTGTCAACAAGACCTTCTATGGTATCTTTTCTCTTGAAACTGAAGGTTTTTATCTCCAGCAGCTTAAGACCAGCAACTCTCTCGAGCTTAAAAGCAAACTCGTCTGGTTCATAGAGTCTGGACTCCTTTTTTACAAAAAGAGGAAAATAGCGTCCCCATATACTTTGTTTATTTTCTGTCCTCGTTCTGGAGTAAATGAATATCAGCCCTCTTTCTTTCAGTACCCTGTTTACCTCGTCAAAGAACTTATAAAAATTAAAATGATGAATGGAGTTAAATGAAAATATACAATCAAGCTCCTTATCTCTCAGGGGCATCTCCTCGGCAGCTGCGATCCTTGCAGCAAAATTAGATATGTCGTTATCTTTTAAATAAAGTTCAAGGCTTTTCAGCATGTACTCGTTCGTGTCAAAACAGCTTAGGAACAACCTTTCGTTTCCTATATGCTCAAACAACAGTTTTGCATACCTTCCTGCACCTGCACCTACGTCAGCCGCGTTTATCGTGTCAAGGTCTTCCAACCTGTCCTTCATATAGAGAACCGGTTCAGAATCGGTCACCCTTAGATCTCTGAAAATATGCGCAATTGAAGAATATAGATCTTTCATAAAAATCTCCGATACAACTTACTATAATCCTGCTTCACTGAACCTGCTTCAGTCCTTTGATAAAAGCATCTGCAATTGGGCGAAAAACCTCAGCAACGGTACCCGGAAGTTCGTCCAGCTTTACCCACTTGATCGTTCTGTCTTTTTCATACTCGTCCGTTTTATGCAAAACTCCAGCTTTATAAAACGTATAATAATTTTCCCCATCTTTGTTCAAGGTCTTGACCGTACCGACCTCATCCTCTATTTCAACTACATAACCGCTTTCTTCCTTACATTCTCTGGCAGCTGCCACCTGAAGGGTTTCATGCTCTTCAACCGTTCCAACGGGAAATACCCAGGAATTTTTATACCTTCTTGCACTTATCAGCAAAACCCCTATATCTCCGTTACCGCTTTTTTTATACAGTACCACCCCTGCCTTGCTTTTCATATTCTTTTTAAGTTTCCTGACCATTGCTCAAGCAAAACATCTATTGTCACTTAAATATAACCATACAGTCAAGCAGACCAGATTCAATACCGCACGGTTTTAAACAAGTCTCCGATAAATAACAGCATTAAAACTGCTTTGGACCTTTACTGACGGTGATGGAAGCCGTGTCAGGAAACGTTACTGCTCATTTAAGTAAACTCAACCTGCGATCTAATCTTCAGAAAGATACTTTCAGATACCAGTTCGCACTGATATAGCGGACAGGATACCAGCCTTATTCACTTTCAAAACTTATAAAGCCCGGCTGGTTTTCTATTCTTCTGCACCAGTTTTTAACCGCCGGGTACTTGGAAAGATCAAAACCTCCCTCGCCCGAGAGCATCACGTAGGGATAGCAGGCGATATCAGCAATGGAATAATTACCGGCAAGAAAATCATTACCTGACAGGTGTTCACTTATGATCTTGAGAGACTGGTTCCCTTGACCGTGTAAGGTCTTCAGGTGCTGCTTATCATAGTTTCCCTCTCCGAGGAACTTCAGAAAGTATCTTGAAACGGCAAGATACGGATCGATCGAGGTCTTTCCAAAAATAAGCCACTGCGATATTAAACCGAAGTTCAACGGGTCTTCTGAAAAATAGTCATTTGGATAATACTTCTTTGCCAGATACAGCAAAACAGCGTTGGATTCCCATATAGCTTGGTCTCCATCGATCAGGACAGGTATCTTCTGATTGGGGTTCAGTTTTGCAAAACCGGCACTTTTGTGCTCACCCTTAAATATATCAACCGTTACCTTTTCATAGTCAACGTTTAAATGCGACAGCAGTAATCTGACTTTATAGCAATTTCCCGAAAGCGGGTGGTCATACAGTTTCATCTTCAGCCTCATATAAAATACGCAGTTAAACTGTTTTTCTCTACTCCATGATATAGCTGCGGAACTTGTCTTTTTTAAAACTGTCCTCGCTGAAGACCTTGAACAGGACTTTTTTATTCGGCAGGAAATAAAGCACGTCCGCCTGTGTAAGGACCTCTGAGCCTTCACCCGTGATCACGGTATCCACCATTACCCTTCTATTGTTAATTTCCTTGACCTTCGCACTGACTTCAAGTTCAACGTTCATAGGCACGGGAGACAGATATTTAAGGTCTATCTTCGCAGTAAGACCGATCTTTTTTACCTTGTCGAACATTGCCCAGTAGGCAGTTTCATCAACGACCGCACATTGTATCCCGCCGTGCAGGATGCCGGGAAACCCGTTAAAATGAAGTTCCGGTTTTATCTTTGTGAACACCTTGTCTTTTTCATCATCTGCAAAAAATTTCAACTTCAGACCGTGTGAATTACCCGGATGGCAGGCAAAACAGTTATTGCCGGGAAAATCAATAAAAGAGTTTTCAATCTCCCTGATCATCTAATCTCTTTCTATAACCTTTGCAACCGCCGCGACCTTTTCCTCGCTTTCCAGGTCGATCAGTTTAAGTCCCTGTGAGACCCTGCCATAGGTACTTATCTCAGATACCTTCATCCTTATAACCTTCCCGGCGTTAGTTGTGATTATCATCACTTCCATATCTTTTGTAACCTGAAAAGCACACACCACCTTACCGTTCTTGTCCGTGGTTTTAATGGTCATAACACCTTTTCCGCCTCGTTTGGTGATCCTGTAGTTGCCCGCGATGGTCCTCTTACCGTATCCCATATCGGTCACCGTCAGTATCTGAGCGTTCGTGTCCTCTATTATCTCAAGACTTACCACTTCGTCGCTGTCATCCAGCCTTATACCTATAACCCCCGTGGCCGTTCTGCCTACTTCCCTTACGCCGTGCTCGTTAAACCTCACGGCTTGTCCATTTTTAGAGGTCAGCAGAACGTCGTTGTCTCCACTGGTTATTTTCACTCCTATGAGTTCATCATGGTCCCTTATGTTTATGGCAATTATCCCACCTGTCCTGGGACGTGAATAAGCCATGAACTTCGTCTTTTTGATTATTCCTTTCTTCGTTGCCATTATAATGAATTTTTCTTCCTCAAACTTGATCACCGGCAGCACTGCCGCTACCTTCTCGCCGCCTGCCAGATTAAGCAGGTTTACCATCGCCTTACCCCTTGTTGCCGGTCCCGACTCCGGTATCTCGTGCACCTTTAACCAGTAACACCTGCCCTTGTTAGAAAAGAACAGGACATAATTATGTCTTGAGGCCGTAAAGAGATTTTCAACAAAGTCCGAATCCTTCGTGGTAATACCGGTTCTGCCCTTTCCCCCTCTCCTCTGACTTCTGTAAACGCTGAGTGGGGTCGTTTTGATGTACCCTTCACGGGTTATGGTAACAACGACGTCCTCATCCGCTATCAGATCTTCAATGGACATTTCTCCTTCGCTCTCTATGATCTCAGTACGACGTTCGTCTGCAAACTGTTCCTTGATATCCTTCAGTTCGTCCCTTGCGATGTTAAGTATCAGCTTTTCACTTCCAAGTATCTCCTTCAGTTCCTTTACGAACGCGATCACCTCTTTTCTCTCTTCAATTATCTTATCAACTTCAAGAGCGGTCAGCCTTTGCAGCCTCATATCGAGGATCGCCTGTGCCTGCAGGTCGGACAGTGAAAGCTTTGACATAAGTCCGTCTTTTGCGACCTTGGGATTTTCTGACTTCCTTATGAGGCTGATAACCTCGTCAAGGTTATCAAGAGCTACTTTTAATCCCTCCAGTATATGCAGTCTTGCTTCCGCTTTTGCAAGGTTGAACTGCGTTCTGCGGGTTATCACCTCTTTCCTGTGATCTATGAACTGTGTGATGGACTCTTTCAGCGACAGCACCTTTGGCTGATTTCTGACCAGGGCGATCATTATTACCCCAAAGGTAGTATGCATCGGGGTGTATTTGTAAAGCTGATTCAAAACGACTTCCGAATGCTCTCCCCGTTTTACTTCTATAACGAGCCTGATACCGTCCCTGTCAGATTCGTCCCTTATATCGGATATTCCCTTTATTTTTTCATCCTTGGCAAGCTCGGCTATCCTCTGTGCGAGTTTTGCCTTATTGACCTGATATGGAAGTTCGGAAACTATTATTATCTCCCTGTCTCCCTTCTTCTGCTTTTCTATACGCGCCTTTGCCCTGACGTGTAAAATACCTCTGCCGGTCTCATAAGCCGACTTTATGTCATCTCTGCCAAGGATAAAACCTCCCGTAGGAAAATCAGGACCGGGAAGATGCTCCATCAGTTCAGCGGTCGTAATTGCCGGGTTCTTTATCTGTGCAACAACGGCATTCACCAGTTCACCAAGGTTATGAGGAGGAATATTAGTGGACATTCCCACTGCAATTCCAGAGGCACCGTTAAGTAAAAGGTTAGGCACTTTCGTCGGAAGGACGAGAGGTTCGGATTCACTTTCATCATAGTTTGGAACAAAATCCACCGTTTCCTTGTCAAGGTCCTCGATCATCTGACCGGTTATTTTAGCCAGCCGAACCTCGGTGTATCTCATGGCAGCAGCAGAATCGCCGTCTATTGAACCGAAGTTCCCCTGACCATCAACCAGGGTCGTCCGCATTGAGAATTCCTGTGCCATTCGGACAAGTGTGTCGTAGATGGCAGAGTCACCGTGTGGGTGGTACTTACCCATAACGTCCCCGACTATCCTGGCCGATTTCTTATAAGGCTTGTTCCAGGCGTTCCCGACTTCGTGCATACCGTATAAGATCCTCCGATGCACCGGTTTCAAACCGTCCCTTACGTCCGGCAACGCCCTGCCAACAATGACGCTCATCGAGTAGCTGAGGTAAGACTCCTTCATTTCATCTTCAATATTTACAGGTACTATCTGCGGGTCTGTTGACATTGAATATCAGGCCTCCGAATCTTTTAATATGGGATAAGTAAACTGATATAGTTTATTTGCTTATGATCGGTATTTCAACTGTTTGTATATATCCGTCACAACAAATATATGTGAACGGTATCAGCCCCAGTTGATCAGGGATGAGCATCTCTTTTCTCTAGCTCTTTCAGCTGTTCAATTGTATTTTATTGACAGTCCTTGAGCTAAATTTACTTCATTTGTTCTTCAAGGAATTCCTTGATCTTTTCTTTATTAATCGCCAAACTGGAAAATTGCCGGTCGCAAACATCTGTAAAACGAGACAAGGCTTTGCGGCTGATCTGCTCTTGATCTTCAAAGATCCCCAGACTTAGAAAAGACAAATTCCAGCTTTGATGTTGAAGAATGTTGATCGTTGTATAGATGCATTTCTCGTTACCCGTTATTGCGTATACGTGTAAGGAACGATCCATGCCGTTGATCCGGCAGTCCACTTTATATTTCCCATCGGGGTCGTTTCTTTCTTCTATATAATCAAATTGTAATCTCTCTCCCGGAACGGATTCTTCCATAAAACGTTTGAAATCTTCTTTAAACGTGGATATTACTCTTTCACGGCTGAGATAGGAAACATCGGTTATTTGGATAAGGCACTGAATAAAGTCGTAGAGAACGTTGCCAGCACCGGTCATCTCATTAATTGGAGCAAAAAGTTTCCCTTCAGTCTCTTTTACGCCATGTTTTTCCAGAGCGTTTTCGATAATTTGGTTCCGGTTTCCGCTGTTGAAAGAAGACAGACTCTCATCGTAACTCATGTGCATATATGTATGTCCTTCATCCGTTATAATCCAGTTTCCGGGTGGTTCTTGCTTCAAAACAACTACAAAGTGATCACCATCATCAAAATGAAAAGGGGTAAATACCTTATAGCGATCTTCTCCCTCCGGAAAGAGTTCCACTGACTTGGCAACAGATTCTTTGAAAGATCGCTGTATTGCTTCGGTTCCCATCATAATAATTCTCCTTGGCCATTTGTGGCTTTTATTATTATTTTACAATCTTTTAACAGACATTTGAAAACATCATCGAACTGACTATAATGGTCCGTTCTCTCTGCGCAGTAATCATCTTTAATCCAGCAACTTAGCTGTTCACATTGTCGTTATAGACCCAGTCCTCGTTGCAGGTGTTGTACGAATATTAATGTATACAACTCATCTTCCCCGTGTAACACAGTAGCAAAGCTCTGATAGCATGAAGATTATCGTCAAGCGATGGATTATTGCCTTTCGGCGTAAGGTATTTTCAGCGATTTGTTCTTGAAGTAACAGTCAAGTGGTGTGAATAAATGATTGATTTTCCTTTGAAACCAAGAGTTAGCATAAGTATATTATTACATAGCTAATATGCCCAAGACAGCTAAAAGTTAATCATAAAACATCTTTTTATAATCGCCTCATTTTGCCAAACAAATATGCTATGATATATAAGTTGAGATGAGAGTTCAGACGGGAACGGCAAAAGGCAGAAAGTTGAAAATACCAAAGAACGGAAGCATAAGACCAACCACCAGCAGGGTCAAGAAATCCATATTTGACAGGCTTGGCAACCTGGAAGGTCTTTCTGTGCTGGATCTGTTCTCAGGATCAGGCAGTCTCGGGATCGAAGCTCTGAGCAGGAACGCATCTGAAGCAACCTTCGTTGAAAAGCAAAGAACAACGGCAAGAACGCTGAGGGATAACATCAAAAGCTGCGGATTTGAGAAGCTGAGCAAGACGGTCGTTGACGACTTCAATAAAGCCGTTAAAAAACTTATCAGAGAAAACAGGAAATTTGACCTGATATTTATAGACCCGCCCTATAACCTGTACAGGAATTTAAACGTTCCTGACCTTGTATCGAACATCGATCGTCTGCTGAACGAACATGGAACGGTAGTAGTAGAACACGATCAGTCGTTTGAATACTCAGACCCGAAATTCATCCTTGATACAAAAAACTACGGTGGTACAAATATCAGTTTTTTCTGGAGCGTAAATTAATGGGAAAAACCGTAATATATCCCGGGTCTTTTGACCCGTTCACCTTAGGACATCTGAACATCATAGAAAGAGCATCCAGGATCTTTGACAAGACACTAATTGCAGTTGCTCGTAACGTGTCCAAGAAAACAACTTTCACCACTGATGAAAGAGTTGCAATAATCAAGGAGATATTCAAAGGTCAGGAAAACGTCCAGGTGGACAGTTTCGAGGGCCTGCTGGTTGAATACGTGGAAAGAGCGGGAACCAGGATCGTTCTGAGAGGTATGAGATCAGTGTCCGACTTTGAATATGAAATGCAGATGGCAAACGCGAACAAGACCTTGAGCTCCGCGATCGAAACCGTATTCATGGTAACCGACAGCAAGTTCTCACACATAAGTTCATCACTTATCAGAGAGATCATTACGCTTGGAGGTTCCGCTAAACACCTTGTACCTGATATAGTAGAGGCAAAGTTGAAAGAAAAACTTCAATAAAAAGGATATAAACAATGAAACTTTCAAAAAGAGTTATGGAACTTAAACCATCGGCAACGCTTTCCACAACGACAAAAGTCAAACAAATGAGATCGGAAGGAATAGACGTTATAGGATTTGGCGCCGGTGAACCGGATTTTGATACGCCTCACAATGTAAAGGAAGAAGCTATCAGGGCAATTCAGAACGGTTTTACAAAATACACGGCCGTTGGAGGGATCGACGAGTTAAAGGAAGCAGTTATCAACCGCTTAAAGAATGAACACGGTCTTGTGTATAAAAAAGAGGAAATTACGGTATCGTGCGGAGCAAAACACGTACTGTACAACCTTTCACTGGCACTGTTTGAAGGGGGAGATGAGGTAATAGTTCCATCACCCTACTGGGTCTCCTATCCCGATCAGATACTCCTTGCCGGAGCCAATCCGGTAATTCTGGAAACCTCCGTGGACAATAAATTCAAGATCAGGCCGGAAGACCTGAAAAAGAAGATCAGTAAAAAAACAAAAGCGATCATCCTGAACTATCCCAACAACCCCACCGGTTCCACTTACAACAAGGACGAGATAGAGGTAATATCCGATATATGCCTTGAAAATAACCTTACGATAATTTCCGATGAGATCTATGAAAAAATAGTTTACAACGATATAAAACACACACCGATCGCCACTATCAGCGAAGAAGCGAAAAAATCCACGATACTTGTAAACGGCGTATCGAAATCCTACGCCATGACCGGGTGGCGCATAGGTTACGCGGCAGGAGATAAAGACGTAATATCGGCAATGTCCAAACTTCAGGGTCAATCAACCTCCAATCCCACGTCGATCGCACAGATGGCAGCAGTAGAAGCGCTTAACGGGTCGCAAAAGGTCGTAGAGGACAGAACAAAGGAGTTCCAGCGCCGAAAAAACTATATCGTCACGAGGCTTAATAATATAGAGGGTTTTCAATGTTTTGATCCACTTGGTGCTTTTTATGTCTTTCCAAGCATAGAGGGTTTTATCGGCAGACGATACAAGGAAATGACAATAAACAACTCAATAGATTTCACGGAGTTCTTACTGGAAGCCGCCAGAGTTGCCGTGGTTCCCGGTATAGCGTTCGGCAAGGAAAACTTCCTGAGAATATCCTATGCCACTTCACTTAAAAACATTGAAGAAGGCATGGACAGAATAGAAGAAGCGGTCAGCCTGCTTTCATAAAATGAATAAAATTCGGGTGGGTTTACCCGTAACCTTATCTGGCAAATACGCCATACAGGGTAAAAGATCGTTCAACGGTCTGGACCTGTGGGTGGAAAACACAAATCGCTCAGGTGGTATATTGTTGGAAAGTCACACAAAAAAAATTCCAATTCAGCTTATATACTACGATGACGAAAGCAGCCCTGACAATACCAGATACATTACCAAAAAACTAATTCTTGAAGATAAGGTTGATATACTTCTCGGACCATACTCAAGCACCTTGACCATTGCCGCTGCTGAAATGTCTGACCTTTACAATAGGGTGCTTTGGAACTACGGTGGTTCATCTGACGAGATAGCAAGTCGCGGGTTCAAAAAAGTCATCTCGGCAATAACTCTGGCAAGTCGTTATTTCGAACCGTTCCTTAATTTCATTAACCAACGGGATAAAAATATAAAAACAGTAGCAATCGTTTTTGCACAAGACAGTGGCTTTTCAACCAAGGTCGCAAAAGGTGCTGTTAACGTTTGTAAGCTACTTGGAATAAATTATCAAACCTTTAAATACAGAAGTGGAAAGGAAGACTTCATTGATATTGTAAAACGGATTAGAGAGCAAAATATAAAATATGTATTGGGAGTGGGACGTTTTGAGGACGACTTGGTCTTTTCAAAGCATCTTAAAGGGTTTTGCTCATGCCTTGTAGCAGCAGGAATTGAAGAATTTAAAAATCGCTTGCAAAAAGAAACTGAAGGATTTTTTTCTGTCACACAGTGGGAACCAGTAGTTGAGCATAAAATCGACTTCGGGTTAACGTCAAGACAGTTTACTGATCTATACAGGAAAAAATTCCACGAGACCCCCGATTATGTTTCGGCACAGTCATTCAATATCGGGATAATACTGGAAAATTTCATTATGGAGACAGGTACAGTTGATGAAGAAGTTTTGATGTACAAGGTAACTAATTCCAGGTTCTGCACCTTTTATGGTAATTTTGAAATTGAGCCAGTATCCGGCTTACAGGTCGGACATAAAATGTTGCTCACTCAGTGGCAGAATGAAAAAAAAGAGATCGTTTTCCCTGTTAAGCAACAAACCGCAAGAGCGATATTAGTTTAGTAAAAACTAACAAGTGGTATAAGTCATTTTGACAAATCAGAAGCTGTTTAAAACTCATTGAAAAAAACATTAATTCATTCTCAGCTATCTATAAAGTTTGGGGACTATATACTTAAGTATCCAAACTTTCAAATTAGTTACTTGTAAAAACTAATAATATATGGTAGTATAATATCCATGATGAGAAAAAGAACGAAACAAGATAAAGTTAGTTTGTATGAGTTTTTTAAAATGTTTCCAGATGAGGGATTAGCAAGAAAGTGTTTTGAGGAGCAGAAGTGGGGTAAAGATGGTAAGGATAGATACTGCTCTCACTGTGGAAGTTTTAATACAATAGAAATAAAACATCCTACGATGCCTTACAGATGCAGAGATTGCCGTAAGTATTTCAGCGTGAGAACAAACACAGTATTAGCCAAAAGCAAGATATCACTTCATAAATGGCTAATGGCTATTTACTTGCTGAATACCAATCTTAAAGGAATTTCAAGTTTAAAACTTTCAAGTGATGTAGAGGTAACGCAGAAGACAGCATGGTTCTTGGGTCACAGGATACGAGAATCGTTTGATGAGCAGTCAGATAATCCGTTGTTATCTCCTGTAGAAGTTGATGAGACCTATGTTGGTGGACTTGAAAGGAACAAGCACCAATCCAATAGAACTAAAGGGACTCAAGGCAGAAGCACTAAAACTAAATCTGCAGTAGTAGGTATTAAATCAAGGATAGATAAGAAGGTAAAAGCAAAGGTAACTGAAGTTGTAGATAGTAAAACATTAGAAGGTTTGATAGATAAAACTGTAGATGCTGAATCAACTATTTATACAGACGAGAACAGAGGGTATAGTGGACTGAACAAGAAAGGGTATAAACACAAGACAGTTAATCATGGAGTAGGTGAATATATCAGGGAACAGGCACATACCAACGGGATGGAAAGTTTCTGGTCTATGCTTAAAAGAGGGTATACTGGGATATACCACTTCATGAGCAGGAAACATCTACAACGCTATGTAGATGAATATGCTGGAAGGCATAATAACAGACCTTTACCTACTATGGATCAGATTAAAAA
This sequence comes from Thermodesulfobacteriota bacterium, assembly GCA_965215275.1. Lineage (GTDB taxonomy): Bacteria > Desulfobacterota_D > UBA1144 > Nemesobacterales > JAJCZQ01 > CAZUNK01. The sequence continues at coordinate 1,518,097 of OZ244044.1, read as the reverse complement.
GGTTATTAAAAGATTGGAAGGTAAAAGATTGGAAGGTAAAAGATTGGAAGGTAAAAGATTAAAATATAAGGAGTTAATAGGTTAAAATGTTACCTTTAGAAGAAATATTTTATACAACTCCAGATAGTATATTTGATGAATATCAAACAAGTAATATGGATGAACTATCTCTTTTTGCTCATTTACAAAAAAGTAAAAGCAATAGAGAAATTGCCGATTTATTACTTGTTCATAAAGGAACAGTGGACAGATGGGATAGAATAAAACAAGTTCCTGATTTTTATAGAAACGATCTATTAAGGATATTGAATTTAAATGGAGAGTATAATCTTGGAATTAAACAAGCTGACCAATACTACACAATGCCAGATGTAGCTAAAAGTTGTATAAATAGATTTTACAAAACATTAGATAAATATAATATAGATATTTCAGATTATACATTTGTAGAGCCTAGTGCAGGTTGTGGTCATTTTTATTCTCTATTACCCGAAAATAATCGGTTAGGGATTGAAATACAACCTAAAAAGTCCCCACTTACTGATAAGTTAATTGATGGTATTATCCAAGCTGATTTTTTAACTTGGCAACCTCCTGCTGGTAAATATGTGGTTATAGGTAATCCTCCTTTTGGCAGAAACGGTAAGATCGCTTTGGATTTTGTAGTCAAATCTTTTGAATTTGCTGACTATGTAGCTTTTATACTTCCTCCAATATTTGATAGTACTGGCAAAGGTTCGTGCAAAAACAGATTGATAAAAATGGGATATATATTATTACATACAGAAACACTTAACGATAATCCTTTTATTTTTCCTAATGGAGAAGAAATTAATGTTAAAACCGTATTTCAAGTTTGGGCAAAATCTACTCCTTCTTCATATAAACCTGTAAATGAAAAGTCTTGTAGGACTTATGTAGATATTTATAACATCTGTATTCCATACAAACCTTCTCGTTTTCCATCTCGTATGAATATGATAGGTAAGTGTGATATATATTTACCCAGAACTTTCTGGGCTAGAGAAACCGCTGTAGCCACAACGGATTTTTACGATATACCTTACAATGACGGTTATGGTATTGTAATAAAAAGAAAAAAGAAAAGTGTTTTTAAGTTTATCAAAAATCATGATTGGGCAAGTGTAGTTCATACATCTACAAATAACAGTAGAAGTTTAAGAAAAGATATTATTTATGATGAGTTGATTAAAGTTGGATTTATGGATTAAATACTCACATGTTATTTCTTGATAAAGAAATACAAAATGATGTTATAAAAATTTTAAAAGAAGTAGCGGAATCTGATAGCATAGTTCAAGTTTGGGAAAACCGAACATATGGTGATATACAACGGATTACTAATCCTAAAAAAGGAGATTTTGGAGAGAAGATCGTAAGTGATTGGCTGTCTAAATTTGGTTATGTTAATAAATTTGTAGGTAGACAAAGACAAAGAGGCGGTAATAATACAGATTTACTTGTTACTCTTAAAGATAATACTTCACCAGAGAGGGTAGAAGTTAAACTTGCTTCATTAGATAGTAAACGAAAATATCAATTTAATTGGATACCAGTAAATTATAATTATGCTTTTATAATCTTTTTAGGAATTACACCTACTACTATTCAATTATCACTAAAGACAAAAAAAGATATAAAGGATTATATAGATAATCCACGCAGAGGCAAGACTCTTACTCCTGTTCCGACACGTGAAAATCCAACACATAGAAAATGGACTACTACAGCAGAACATGCTGATATGGTAACTGTATGGACATATAGAGATATAAAAAATGTTTTTGACAGAGCTATAAGTAGGTTTCTAGAACTAAAATAACGAATAGAAAAAATAATCCAATGGGTAGAAAGCAAAAGATAATTCCACATATACCAGGTTCTTTTGATGATATAGTAAAAGCTGTTGTCTCTCCTGTTAAACCTGTTAAAAAGATAAGAAAACAAAGGAAAGATGACACATCGGATATTCAGGAAAATATACGAGGATTTCAGACAGGAGTTCCAAAAAAATAAATAACTATTTTTTTAATTTGGGATACTTAAGTAGATAGTCCCCTAAAGTTTTTAGGAATTATAAAAATAACTTAACAAACGGGGATTTTTCATTATCTTTAAAGAAATAGAGAATGCACTCTTCTATTTATGAATTTACGACACAACTGAAGGGGACAAGACTGATCTTTATTTTAAGGAAAGGAGTTTTAATATGGCTTGCAGAGTAGGAATAACCACAGAACCAAAAAGAAGAAGACGAGAATGGGAAAGAAAGTATCCTAATTTACGGAATTGGAAAATATCCATACCCTATGGTTCAAAGTCCTTAGCTCAAAATAAAGAAGATAAACTGGCTCAAAAATATAGGTGTAAGTCTCATCATGGTGGAGGTAATCCAAAGCGTAAAAAATGGTATGTCTATAAATTTGAATATTAAAAAGGGGAAATTATTTAGGAAAGTTGACAAAATACTTTAGCTTTCTTTAGTATTTAGCTTTTTTAACAGATGGCTTACCCTTTGAATTTACAGTCAGGTTAAACCGCTGATCCAACTGTTCTCTTATTAGTTTAGGCGGTTTTTTATGAAACTGTACCTTGTATTAAGGAATGATATTACCGCTTTATCTAACTTGTTCCACTCTGCTTTTATCGTAAGTTCCTAATCCAGTCTTCCCGTCTGCAAAGGTTTAAAAAAAACACTTTGCGAAAAATCATTGTCGGCCGTTAAGAAGTCTATATTTAGTGTATGAAATGGTTTTGGATTCCAATATCAACTTCACAAAAGACAAGAAGAATACAATTTTTTAGAAAAAACCTTGAAATCGAAGTCTTCAGGGATTTGTCAGTTGCCTTTTTTGTGGAGCTGAAGGGATTCGAACCCTCGACCTCATGAATGCCATTCATGCGCTCTCCCAACTGAGCTACAGCCCCGTACAGAAATATTAAGGTTAAGAACTAATAAGATCGATGTCAAACGTAAAGGTACCGTTTACTCTTAAAGATCAAAGGACTTTCACGGTTCTGACAAAACCTTGGGAACTTATGTATAATATCAAATTCATAGAAAATTTAAGGAGTTACTGATGGATCCGATAAACGTGGGACTGATAGGGGCTGGTACTGTAGGCACTGGCGTGTATAAAGTGCTTAAAAATAATCTGGGACTTATAAAAAAAAGAAGACCTTTTAATTTAAAACTGGTCAAGGTCGCAGACATTGACCCTAAACGGAAAAGAGCCGTAAAAATACCGGAGAACCTGTTCACAAAAGATGCCTACGAAATTATAAACGATCCAGCTATCAACGTAGTAATAGAACTCGTTGGCGGAACCACGGTCGCAAAGAACTTCGTGATCGATTCTTTAAAAGCTGGCAAACACGTCGTTACTGCGAACAAGGCGCTCCTTGCACATCATGGAAAAGAGATCTTTTATCTGGCGTCACAAAAAGGACTGGCAGTAGGTTTTGAAGCAAGCGTAGGAGGAGGAATACCTATAATTAAATCCGCAATGGAGTGCTACGCGGCAAACAACGTTCTTTCCATACACGGAATAATGAACGGAACGTCTAACTATATTCTTGATAAAATGACCGAAGAGGGAAGCCAGTTCCGGACGGTCCTGAAACAGGCTCAGGCAGAAGGTTACGCAGAAAAAGACCCGACGTTCGATATTGATGGAATAGACGCCGCTCACAAACTATCGATACTTATAATGCTTTGCTGGGGTAAGTTCTTTAACTTTGACAAGTACTACGTTGAAGGTATTAAAAAAATACACCCTGTTGATATATCGTTCGCAGACGAACTTGGTTACAAGATCAAACTGCTCGGGATAGCCAAAAAACTCAAGGGAGGGATTGAAGCTGGGGTCTATCCTGCTTTGGTCAGAAAAACGACCCAGCTTGCCGACGTTAAGGAAGCATTTAACGCTATATACGTCATTGGCGACCCCGTGGGTCCCACAATGCTTTACGGAATGGGTGCTGGAATGATGCCAACGGCAAGTGCGGTCGTAGGTGACCTTATAGAGATAGCCAACGATCATCATTTCTCAAACGACCATTTAGTGCCAAATCTCTACTCCCAAAAAGAAAAAATAAAGCTCATCGACGTTAAGGAAACAACTAAAAAATACTACCTTCGTTTCGAAGTAACGGACAAACCCGGCACCATGGGACTGATAACCAGCATACTTGGAAAGTTCAATATCAGTATAGAATCCGTAATACAACGAAAGAAAAAGAACAGGTCCGTACCAGTAATACTAATGACACAGGAAACAAAAGAAAAAAATCTCATCGGTGCACTGAAAAGAATAGAAAAGCAGGAAAACTTAACAAAAGCAGAGACCTTGTTTATAAGAATAGAAGATATCTGATCAGTTTCTACCTAAGACCATGGCGGATCATCTTACAAGTGATGATAAATTCTATAAAAAAATATTCGACTCCTTCAGTGACGGGATCATTATCACGGACAAGGACCTTGTAATTCGCGATATTAACCACTCTGCACAGCAGCTCATAAACAGTTCCAGAAAAAGAACCCTGAATAAAGACCTTTCTGCGATCTTTCCGACCGAAATAACGCGTCTGGCAGTTAAATCCATCAACGATGAGAGAGCTATAACCAAGTATGAAACCGAACTTGGTGGTGGTCCCCTGAAAAATCAAGTATTCCTTCAGGTGACCTTAATGCCTCATTTTTCAAGTGAGAACAGAGCAGAGGGACTGATCATATACTTAAAGCACATCGAAGGAACAAAACTGCTAAGCATCTTCAAGGATCAACAGTCCTTCAACTCGAACTTTGAAAACCTGATGCTGGGACTGGCACATGAGTTAAAAAATCCACTTAGCGGCATAAAGGGTGCTGCCCAGCTCCTTACAAATGATCTGTCTAAAAAAGAACTGAGCAAGTGTTCTCATATAATTACCAAGGAAGCAGACAGGTTAATCGAGTTTATAGACAAGATCAGAGAGAACGATAAGTTTTCCGAGAAGCAGTTCAGCTCGGTGAACGTGAACGAGATCATATTCGACATACTGTATCTGGAATCCAAGGCAGCAGGGAACAGGATAGACTTTAAAAAAGACCTGGATATCACGATCCCTGCAATACAGGGAGATGAAAACGCGATCAAGCAGGTCTTTGTAAATATTATACGTAATGCGGTCCAGTCTATAACCGGCAAAGGCAGTATCACTATATCGACACAGTGGATAAACGACTACAAGATACAATCCAGGTCAGCAGTGCTGACTTCCGTGGAGGACACGGGAGAAGGTATAGCAAAAGATAAAATAGATAAGATCTTCACACCGTTCTTTACTACAAAACCCAGTGGTACCGGACTGGGACTTTTCATATCCAACCGCATAGTTGCCAAGCACGGGGGAATGATGTTCGTTGACAGTGTTCCCGGAAATGGTTCTGAATTCAGGATATTCCTGCCTGCCTGATTTGCCAATCCTGAATATAAGTATAATCTAAAACCTTATATGAGCGACAAGATATTAGTTGTAGATGATGAAGAAAGTATAAGATGGGTGCTGACCACTTCCCTTGAAAAGAAAGGATACAAAGTGGACCTGGGCAAAAATGGCAGTGAAGGATTACACAAAGCTCTTAACACAAGCTACGCCCTTATACTGCTTGATATAAACATGCCCGATATCAGCGGTCTTAAAGTGCTTGATGAACTGAAATCAAGGAAAGTAGAGACCCCCATAGTGCTCATAACCGCACAAAACACGGTAAGCAACGCTATAACGGGGATAAGGCAAGGAGCTTACGATTACGTGGCAAAGCCGTTCGATCTTGATGAAGTAAACGACCTGGTCGGCAAAGCCATTAAGAATGCAAAGCGGTCCAGTAAAGGCAAACGGAAAGAAAAAACAGGTCTGGACCATAAGGATGAAATAAACCTCGGCATAATCGTCGGTAAATCCAGAGAGATGCTGAAGATATACAAGACCGTGGGCAGGATCGCAGACAAGGACGTTACCGTTCTTCTGACGGGAGAGAGCGGAACGGGAAAAGAGCTTATAACCCAGACGATACACTCAAACAGTTACAGAAGGAAAAACAAACTGGTATCTGTAAATATCTCCGCGATACCCAAGGAATTAATTGAAAGTGAACTGTTCGGTTATGAAAAAGGGGCGTTCACGGGAGCCGACTCGGCAAAGACGGGCAGATTTGAGGAAGCCAACCACGGTACCCTGCAGATCGATGAGATCGGCGAAATGTCACCTGATCTGCAGTCAAAACTGCTAAGGGTGCTGGAGGAGAACAAGCTGTACAGGCTGGGAAGCGAAAAACCGGTAGAGATCGACGTCAGGATAGTGGCCTGTACGAACAGAGACCTGAAACACGAGGTCCGGAACGGAAAGTTCAGGGAGGACCTTTACTACAGACTGAATGCAATAACGATCAACCTGCCCCCTTTAAGGAAAAGAAAGGACGATATTCCCATACTGATAGAATATTTCATAAAAAAATATTCCGAGGACTTTAAACTGGAACACAAGGAAATATCTGATGAAGCAGTTCAGAAATTTATTGAATATCCATGGCCCGGCAACGTCAGGGAATTAGAAAACACCATAAAGAGAATACTTTTACTGATACCCGATAACGTCATCAACCTGGAACATATAAACGATGAGACCAGGCACATAATATCAAAAAAGAAAGAGTCAGACGAGGCCATGGACGAAGCGATCAGCGAAGCCCTGAACCTTTTTATCTCCGAACATGACAGTTCTTTAAATAACGTCTATCAGGAAGTTATCAACAGAACTGAGAACGAGCTGTTTAAAATAATCCTTGAGAAAACCAAAGGTAACAAGAAAAAAGCCGCCATTATGCTCGGAATAAACAGAAACACCCTTAGCAAGAAGCTGTCTGAATCCGGTCTGGACCATTAAGCTAGTCCCGTATAATGTCCGATAACGCCTTTTTGGCAGCTGCCTGCTCAGCCTCTTTTTTATTCCTGCCTACCCCTTCTCCCTCGAATTTCGAGGCAACCTTTACCTTTATATGAAATCTCCTTTTGTGAACGGGGCCCTCTTCGCTTATAACCGAATACTTCGGCATCTGACGGAACTTTTTCTGGGATACCTCCTGAAGCTGTCCTTTATAATCCGAAAATACCACACCGTTCCCAACGTACTCCTTCACAAGTCTGGAGATCAGTTCATGGACCTTGTCGCCGCCGCCATCAAGGTATACTGCAGCTATTACGGCTTCAAAGGCTCCCGCTAAGTTCGAATCCTTTTTCCTGCCGCCCGTGTTCTCTTCTCCTTTACCCAGCAGGACCTGCTCGTCGATCTTAAGCATCCTCGCGTAACGTGAAAAATTGGTCCTGCTCACGATCGCACCCCTTAACTTCGACAGCTTTCCCTCGCTTCTGTCAGGGAACGTTGAATAAAGTTCCTTTGCGACCATGAACCCAAGTATAGCGTCACCAAGAAATTCCAATCTTTCATTACTTTCCACCAGGCGTTCATTGGCATATGAACCGTGGGTAAGGGCCGTTCTGAGCAGATCTTTACTCTTGAACTTATAGTTGATCTTGTCTTCGATCATCGAAAAGAAAAACTATCACAGACCATTTTCAAAATCAACCGTAACAGAAACCGCTGAGGATCTCAGACAGCTCGATCCGCAGTATGACTAAAATACGGGATTGATATGCCTAAATAGTAGGCATAAATAAAAGTTATAAAAATTCTTTTAATTTTACTTCAGATCAGAGCAACCTGGACGTATGACGATCCTGAAACTTAAATAATTTCAATAAATTAAGTATATTATAACTAAAATATATTGATTTTGTCGGGTAATACCCGGTATAATACAGTTACCTTAAAGCGGTAATTTAATAAATCTGGTATGATTTTTGCGTCTAATTTGACAATATAACAACCAATACCTTAATGTTGTAAGATTTGGTTATATTTCACAGGAGGAGAAACTTGAGATGAAAAAGATTGAAGCGATTATAAAACCCTTCAAACTAGAGGACGTTAAGGAGGCCTTAAAGGATATCGGCGTCCAGGGTATAACGGTTACAGAGGTCAAGGGATTTGGCAGACAAAAAGGACATACCGAGCTTTACAGAGGTGCAGAATATGTCATAGATTTCCTGCCCAAGATCAAGCTTGAGATCGTTGTCCCGGAAGATCAGTTAGTTAAGGTCCTTGAGGCAATTACCGAGAGTGCCAAGACCGGTAAGATCGGGGACGGTAAGATCTTTATCTATCCCATGGAGGACGTGATCAGGATCCGTACTGGAGAAAGAGGTGAAATAGCAATTTAAGTTCAGATAAGACCGCATGTTGAATTTCCTGAACTTTAAGCTATGTTTAGATAGCTGTTAAGTTTACTAATTACAAAAGGAGGATTAAATCCATGCCCACACAGAGTAAAGGAAAAGGAACAAGCAAAAAATTTGCCGTTCCTCGCAGTGGTGCAGATATTCTTAAAATAATTAAAAGTAACGATATAGAGTTCGTTGACTTCAGGTTCTTAGATTTCATGGGAATGTGGCAGCACTTTACAGTTCCCTCTAATGAAGTAGATAAGTCAACTTTTGATTCGGGTCTGGGTTTTGACGGTTCCAGTATAAGAGGGTGGCAGTCGATCCATGCAAGTGACATGCTGGTCCTTCCGGACTCAACCACCGCAAAGATCGACCCATTTATGAGTGCTCCGACGATCGTGATCATATGCAATATTGAAGACCCGATCACAAGGGAACCCTATTCAAGGGACCCAAGGAACACCGCCAGAAAAGCATTAGCCTATATGCAAAGCACCGGAATTGCAGATCAGGCGTTCTTTGGACCTGAACTGGAATTCTTTATTTTAGACGACATAAGATATGATCAGAACTCTAATTCAGGATATTACTTCGTGGATTCTGCTGAAGGCAGATGGAACTCCGGCAGGGAAGAGTTCCCGAATCTTGGCTATAAGATCAGACACAAAGAAGGATATTTCCCAACCCCGCCTGCCGACAGTATGCACGACATAAGGTCGGAGATGGTAAGCAGGCTGGAAAGTCTGGGTATTGCCGTTGAAGCACATCACCATGAAGTTGCCACGGGTGGACAGGCAGAAATAGATATGCGGTTTGCTCCAATGCTTGAAATGGGTGATAACATGATGTGGTACAAGTACGTCGTTAAAAACGTTGCTCGTCTGAACGGCAAGACGGCAACTTTCATGCCAAAACCACTTTTTGAAGACAATGGGTCCGGCATGCACGTTCACCAGTCGCTGTGGAAAAAGAACAAACCCCTGTTCGCAGGAAAGGGATACGCCGGCATGAGCGATATGGCTATGCACTATATAGGCGGAATTTTAAAACACGCGGGAGCTATCTGTGCTTTCAGCAACCCGACGACCAATTCTTACAGAAGACTGGTACCCGGCTTTGAAGCACCCGTTAATCTTGCTTACTCGGCCAGAAACAGAAGTGCCGCCGTGAGAATACCGATGTATTCTCCAAGCCCCAAAGCAAAAAGGATCGAAACGAGATTTCCTGACCCTTCCTGTAACGGTTATCTGACATTTTCCGCAATGCTGATGGCGGGACTGGACGGTATAGAGAACAAGATCAACCCAGGTGAACCACTGGACAAGGACATTTACGCACTTGGACCAGAGGAACTGGCAGACGTTCCAAGCGTCCCGGATTCACTGGAAAAAGCAGTTAAATCCCTTGAAAACGACCATGACTTCCTGCTTAAGGGAGACGTATTCACCGAGGACGTCGTTCAGACGTGGATAGAGTATAAAACGGACGAAGAGATCAACCCGATCAAATTAAGACCCGTTCCCTATGAATTCATGCTCTATTTCGACGTATAAAGGTAAAATCGAAAAATAAAAAAGAGGCAGGTTACCCCTACTTGAGCGGGAACTTGCCTTTTTTTATGGGAATTACACAGATAACCACGCCAAATAAATAAAAGACGTTTTTAACAGAATCATATTCGTATCGGGTGGAAAACCTTGCAGTCAGATACCTGTGGTATTAAAATGTTGAAGATCAAAGGAAAAAAGATAGCTTTAGCAGATATTCTGATGGAAAATATATTAGTTAGTTCAACGCCCTGGAAAGGATCTCATTGCTAAGTCTTTATCTGAGCTATTCTATTCCTTCTGATAATTACAGACACGGGTATAAGTATCAGACACGCCACTGCTCCGAGCAGATCAGGAACAACGCCGCTCTGACCGGAGACGGCACATCCTCCTCCACCTGAATCAGTACCTGACGTTCTTGGTCCTTGTGGTGGCGGAGCAGAAGAAACCTCTATTATTATACTGAACGTTCTCTCATCCGTGTCTCCATCTATATCAGTAACCGTATATGTGTAATCAGCCTCAGACGTTGCAGTAGAAGGTGTGCCACTTATCACTCGGGTATCAGGATTAAAGTTCAATCCAGTTGGTAAAGCAGGAGTTAAACTGTAAGTTAATGGAGCATTACCTCCAGTTGCTGCAGGCAGCGTTACTGGTGTTATTAGACTCCCTGCTATGTACTCCTTATCATCTATTGTCTCACCGCCGAAGTCTGGCATGCTGTCAGCTAATATAGTGATCCCGAACATTAACTTAACAGTATCTCCATTTATGTCTGTTACCGTATATGTATAAGTATTCCTGCTCATTGCAGTAGTGGGTGTTCCACTTATTACTCGGGTAGCTGTGTTAAAGTTCAATCCAGTTGGTAAAGCAGGAGTTAAACTGTAAGTTAATGGAGTATTACCTCCAGTTGCTGCAGGCAGCGTTACTGGTGTTATTAGACTCCCTGCTATGTACTCCTTATCATCTATTGTCTCACCGCTAAAGGTTGGCATTACGTCTGCTAATATAGTGATCCCGAACATTAACTCAACAGTGTCTCCATCTATATCAGTAACCGTATATGTGTAATCAGCCTCAGACGTTGCAGTAGAAGGTGTGCCACTTATTACTCGGGTATCAGAAGCAAAGTCCAATCCAGCTGGTAACTCAGGTGCTATACTGTAAGTTAACGGAGTATCCCCTGATGTTGCAGAAGGCAGTGTTACCGGAAGGTTTGCCGTTGTCCCTTGAATGTATATCTGACCAGGGATTGACTCATTCCCAAAACTCGGAGCACCAGCTATACCCTTTACCCTGATATTGAACGTTATACTATCACTATCCCCACCTCTGTCCATAGCAGTATATGTGTACTCAGTATCAGACATCGGAGTAGTTGGCGTTCCTGTTACCTGTAGGGTAACAACATTAAACATCAATCCGGCAGGTAAAGCAGGAGTTAAACTGTATCTTACTGCTCCAGCCCCTGAATCAACTACCTGAGGTGGACGAAATGGACTTATCATAACTCCTACTGTAAATACATGATCTTCTTCTGTCAGACCACCAAAACTTAGATAATGATGTTTAGGACCCGTCTCACTGACTGGGTCCGTTAAAAGATCCCCCTTCCCGTGCCCGTATACCTTAATGTTCCAGGAGTGCAAGGTCCCCGTATTTTCTCTATCTTCTCCATCTCCGGAAGCAGTATCAGATATTTTTAAAATCCATTCTCCGGAAGGGGCTTCCCCAAGGTGTCTTGCCGACCCGAAACGATGTGTTCTTCTCAGGTAACTGACGCTGGTGTCTTCTTCCCCTGAAAACTCCCTTACAAGTTCCGATACTGTCCCGGAAGGAGAGGTTATCTGTATATCAAGGTCCTGCAAGCGGTCATGAGAAAAAACAAGTTCAACTTCAACGAATTCCGTAAATATTTCCTCCACGTCCGGTATCACAAGTCCGGAGACAAGGACCCCGTCCGCTTCTCCATCTCCATTTTCTTCTCCATCAGGGATCGTCAGTTCATTATCTGAAGAAGCTGTAATGGTCCTCATTTCTCCTACGCCTTTCCAGCTTTTTGCAAGTTCTGCGGCTGCTTCTGCGTCCACCACGCCAAAACCATACCTGGGACTATAATTATATCTTTCCACGTCAGAACCGTATTTAACAGCTCCAGTCTCCCAGCCAGGGTCAAAAAAATCGTTCTGCCGTGCTGAACCCGCAAGTATAAGCTTTATATCCCTCCAGCTCAGTTCTCCGTTAACCTCTCTCAGCAGTGCTGCCACTCCTGCAACCTGTGAAGCTGACAGGAACGTTCCGGAAGTTACAACGTAACCGTTGTTGTTATCTGTGGTCACGATATCAGAACCAGGTGCACACACCCACAGGTTTACTCCCTCTTCTGAAAAGAAACTCTTTTTTCCAAAACCGTCCGTTGAACAAACGGCAGTTACTCCGTAGTAATTGGAATATTCAGAAAAATTAGCCTGATCTCCTTTTTCATGTCCGTCCCCTGCTCCCCGGACGTAAAACGTTCCTTTTCCATAAAACCCTTCTCTTATTCCTGCTTCCACTCCTTCTTCCCACGAAGCCGAAGCCTCCTGAAGAAAAGGTCCGTCCTCCTGTCCCCGGTCGTCAACGGACACCGACGCCGTTTCCCCGTTACGGACCATCGCGGCTGCGGGTATTACGCACAGAAGAAAAAAGACCAGGGAAAGAACTAACTTATATGGGGGGGGGGGATATGAACCTAAGCATTGTCGTTACAGTGTACCCGTACCCTACTGAAAGGCAAGGTATACACGGGGGGGGGGGGAGGTATGGAACTACGTGTTTTTACATTTGATCCTCTTATGAAATCTTTCATAATGATGATATCTTACTTCTGCTTTAGTGTAATGTCAAGTATAAAGTTTTTTCTTTCCTTTCCTTGCAGTGATAAAGATCTTCAGGATGTAGAGAGTATTTTTTTTATACCCTGCGAATCTATACCCTGTGATAATAAGCGGGTCCAGCTAACGGGAAACTTCCACGGGTATTCCTTTCCCGGTCTTCAGATAAACAGGAACAGCATGATCATCACGCTGCCAGCTACCATTGCGGCGGCATAATACCTCAACATTCCCTTCTGGGCAGATATGGTCAGGTTTCCCATAGCTCTCACAAGGTCGCTTGTTCCATTCACCATCCCATCAACGACCGTCCTGTCAAACTCGGCAAAACGCTGAGAAAAATGATTAAATGGTCCTACAAATAAAGTCTGATACAGTTCATCAACGTAGAACCTGGCATTTGACCATCTGTGCAGATTTACACTGAAACCTTTACTGAACCATTTCTGCGAGGAAGGTCTTATCAGATATATATACAAGGCGATCAAAAGACCTGATACAGCAGCGGCAACGGACAGTGCTGCAAGTGTCCAGTGATCAAGGTGCCCATGATGACCATGGGAAAGCAGGTCCCCCTTGTGTTCATATATGGAAGAGCTAAGAAATCTTTCAATAAAATTACTGAACTCTATTCCAAAGGTCTTTGCCATGAACTCAGGAAAACCCAGATACCCGCCTATAACAGAAAGAAAAGCCAGGATTATCAAAGGTAACGTCATAGTGCCGGGAGATTCATGAACGTGGCGACTTACTTTCTCTGATATCCTGGATACTCCTTCAAAGGTCAGAAGATAGAGCCTCATCATATAAAAGGCCGTAAACCCGGCAGTAACAAGTCCAACGATCCAGAACACGGCAAAACCTTCATCATATACAGAAGCAAGTATGCCGTCCTTGCTGTAAAAACCGGACAACAGGGGAATACCGGCTATCGCTAAAGTTCCAATAAGAAAGGTCAGTCCCGTGGTCGGGATATGCTTTCTGAGTCCTCCCATGTTCCTTATATCCTGCTCGCCCGACATAGAGTGGATCACGCTGCCGGAACCCAGGAACAGAAGTGCTTTGAAGAACGCATGCGTAACAACGTGAAATATCGCTATGGCATAGGCACCCACGCCTATCGCCATAAACATATAACCAAGCTGACTTACGGTAGAATAAGCCAGCACTTTTTTAATATCGTTCTGAGTGATCGCGATCACAGCGGCCAGAAACGCAGTAAGCGTCGCGATAACCAGTACAACGTACTGTGCAGTTGGTGCAAGGGAAAAGATAATATTGCAACGAGCTATCAGGTACACTCCGGCGGTCACCATGGTAGCGGCATGTATCAAGGCACTTACGGCAGTGGGTCCAGCCATGGCATCAGGAAGCCACACGTAAAGCGGAAGCTGTGCTGATTTTCCCACGGCACCCACGAACAGCAGGAGAGCGATCACGGTGATCGTTGCCTCAGATATTGCCCCGCTTAGCTGCGGGTCGGCAAGCTTTGCAAACACCTCCTGATAGTTTACGGAACCGAAGGTCACAAAGATCAAAAATATTCCCAGAATGAAACCAAAGTCCCCTATCCTGTTCACTATAAAGGCCTTTCTGCCAGCGTAAGCCTTGTTATGGTCCTCAAACCAAAACCCTATCAGCAGATATGAAGTAAGCCCTACACCTTCCCATCCAACGAACATAACGGGAAAATTATCTCCAAGCACGAGCATGAGCATAAAAAAGATAAACAGATTGAGAAGACAGAAGTACCTTGCAAAGGAATCATCATGCTGCATATAGCCAACTGAATAAAGGTGTATCAGAAAACCCACCCAGGTAACCACAAGTACCATGACCGATGCCAAAGGATCAAAAAGCAGCGAAAATCTGACGTTGAGCTCTCCGGATGAGATCCAGACAAAGACGTCATTTATGATCTGCCTTTGTTCCGGCTCCATATCAAGAAGATCGAAGAACAGAACGGTGGACAACACTGCAGAGAGAAACACGACCGTACATCCGATCGTTCCAACGACGCCTTTTCTCCACTTTTCATCCTCGTTCTTAAACAGAACGTCCTTCAGTGGAGTAGCGAAAAGCAAACCGTTCAGCGCAGCACCTATTAACGGAAGAATAACAACGGTCAACAGCATATTCTATATTTTCTATCCTTTTAAAAGTTTTAAGACGTCAATGTCCAGGCTGGCTTTGTGCTTATAAATAAGAACAACAAAAGCAAGTCCTAGGGCAACTTCTGCCGCTGCGACCGTTATTGCCATGATCATAAAAACATGACCCGTCAGATCGGTAAAATAGTAAGAGAAGGATATAAAAGAGATATTACAGGCATTGAGCATCAGTTCCAGGGACATCAGTACAATGATAAGATTTCTCCTTGTAACTACGCCGTACGCACCTATCACGAACAGAACGGCACTAAGAACAATATAATGAGTAAGCGTCACTTCCATTATAGATCTTTACTGCTCCTGGCAATTGATACGACCCCTATAATGGCAGCTATTATCAGCAGTGAGGTCAGTTCAAATGGAAGCAGGTAATCCGTAAACAGTATATTTCCAACACTTTCTGCGGTCCCGAAACCCTCTGAAGCTTCTGATACCGTAACCGTGTCAGTAATGAGCCTGGACGCGAAATATCCCACAACGACCATTATTAAGCTCAAAAACGTGATCTTTTTCGCAATACCGCCAGCGTCAAACTGAAGGGATTTCTCTTTAATGTTCAGGAACATCACGGTGAACAGGAAAAGAACTATTATTGCGCCGGCGTATACAAGCACCTGAATTACGGCTATGAACTGGGCCCTTAAAAGAATAAAAAGAGCTGCGGTAAAGAAAAATGTCAACACCATGGCGATCGCACTGGCGACCGGATTTTTATGCATTACAACCACTACGGACCCTATTACCGTCAGTGCTGCAAATATATAAAAGAATAAACCTTCTGCCAAAATTCACTCCGCGACATTTGTATCAACAAGCTATGTACCGTTTCACCAAGACCGCTGCGACGCTGCTGACCTTACATCAGTAATGTGATTATATTTATTGTGTGAGTATAGTCAAATAATTGCTATCTGCTCCTCTTAACGCCCACTCGCATACAGTAACGCTCTACCGGACATGTGCTGCAGAAAGGTGATACCGGTCTGCACAGATGCTGTCCGAAGGAAACAAGCAAATAGTTATAATCGATCCAGTGCTCCCTGGGCAGCTTTTTTCTGAGTTCCGATTCGGTCTGCTCGGGGTTTTTGGTCTTTATATATCCAAGTCTGTTCGATATTCTGTGAACGTGTATATCAACACAGACCCCGGGCTTGTTAAATCCAGAGGTAATAACAAGATTGGCGGTCTTTCTTCCAACCCCGTTAAATTTCAAAAGTTCATCAAGGTCGTCTGGCACGACCGAACCGTATTCTTCTATCAGTTTCCTGGAAATATCCATTATCCTTCTTGCCTTCACGTTGTAAAAACCGACCGGATAAATAAGCCTGGCTAATTTCTCTTCCCCCAGCTTTAATATCTCTTCCGGAGTAGACGCCCGTTTAAAGAGTTTTCTTGAAGCCGCGGCAGTCGTTTCATCTTTCGTTCTTAAGCTGAGAAGCGTGGATATCAGTACTTTAAAAGGGTCTCCCGTGGAAGCAGCTACAAGATTGATAACGGGAACGTCCCATTTTCTGACCTCTTTGTTCAGAATACTTAAAACCTTATCAATACTTCCGTCGTCAAACTTCTGTGATCTCATAAAGTATTATAAAAGATGGTCCTGAAAGAACCGTATAAATACCAGACTGCTGCAAAAGACCGTAATTTTAAAAAGCCGCTCTACAGGCTGGGGTCGTTCAGGGAACAGCCGGTAACGAAGTCCTCATACAGGACCAGGCACAGCACGGGATCAGAACACCGCAGTTCCGTTTCGGCACCTACTGCAACAGGCCGCTGTCCGCTCCACCTTTACACTTAAGCGTTATGTCTTCCCACTTCTTAAAAAATAATCTTAAGACCGAATCCGCTTCCTCTACCTTTCTCTCCTTCAGCAGTTTCAAAAAGCTGGATATCTCTTCAACGCTGTTCTCATTGTGCAAAGTGGAAATATGAATATGCGTGCATATCTCTCCGTAGTTCAAAATGACAAAACCGCCCATTTTAAACCCGTCAAGCCAGCTTATTATATTATCGATCCCTCCACTTAAATAATCCAGGTATCCGGCGAACGGAATATCCATCCCTGAGGAGGATACATCCTTGATAATTTCTCTTTTTTCCCTGAGCTTTTCCCTGGCATCATGGAGAGACCCTTCATAGTGGATCGTATTGAACCCCCAGTGGGTATAAAAGTTCTTTCTCTGACATTTATCAAACATTGCAAACCATTCATGCGGGATCGAATTATCAGATGAAAAAACGTTTTCAGAGTTATTAAGCGGAGCAATAAAATACTCCTTTTTACCTTTCTCTCCCTTCTTCAGAAAGAAGCAGTCCTTTATATCAGCATCATCAAGGTTCATGTGCCTGGACAGGGATTCTCTGAAATTCTTATACTCATTGCCGAACCATACCCCGAAAGGAGAGGTCGGACCGCACCAGTACGTCTCGTAAAACCTGGAATATTCAAGCCAGTACTCACTTTGCTCTCCAAAACTATCCAGAGGTTCATAAACGATAAGCGTGGACATAGCCATATCGGATAATTATGAACACACCATAAAGAAAAATCAAAAAAGAAAGGGAACTATAAAGGAAAGTTGACAGGTCCCATAATTTTCTTTGATCATTAACTTCTTTTATAAAATGATCTCCTTTAGGACCTGCTGCCAATTTAAACCTTTTGTTCAGTTCTTATTTAGTTGTTTTTTTCAGGTCGTTTATGCGGGATTTATCCCGTTTTTAAAAACATCCTTGATGATCTATCCATTGCCCGTTGTTTTTCCTTTATGATCAGCGGCGGCAGGTTTCACCCGAGGTTTACCTTTTATTTTTCCTTTACTGACCTTATCCTTATCTGTCTCAGACCGGTCGGCATGGTCAGTATAACCCTGATCACTTCCCTGCCTTCTTCGGTCAGGGTCCCCGCTTTCCCCGAAGCGGCAAGTCCGCGTGTCCATGACGTTGAAGTCCTCCCGTTCCAGGAACCGTGAACGCCTCCCCGTGGCTGAAATTACACGATACGGAACCTTTTCAGACCTTCAGGACTAATCCCCGGACGTGTACCTGCCTTTATATCTACCTGCTCCCTTTCCCTGTAAAGGTATCCTGCCGGGAACGCTGACAACGGGATTATAACGGGGAACGGTATACCTCAGTAAACGGAACGTCCGGAAGATCACCCGTGCTGATGCCTTCCTCTGCTTCTCCCGTCGTCTCATCAGAATACAGGGACGGTCCAGTGCGCGGTAACGCTGCCTTTACCTTAAGCGGACGGGTACATGGGAGGACCATTACGCGGTCCTCTCTCATGAACGTCCCTGAAAGGAACTCATTGCCAGGTCCTTATCCGAGCTCTTCCCTTCCTTCTGATCAATACCGACACGGGTATAAGTATCAGACATGCCATTACTCCAGGAATATCAGAAACGGCGCTGCTCTGATCCGAGACGGCACATCCTCCTCCACCTCCGCCTGGATCACTACCTGACGTTCTTGTTGGTCCTGGTCCTGGAGTAGAAGGAACCTCTGCACTGAACCTGAAGGTCAACTCTTTAATGTCTCCGTCCCTGTCCATTACCGTGTACGTGTAGGTCCTCTCAGACGACGCACTCGCGGGCGTCCCGCTTATTACCCCTGTGTCTCTGTCCAATCTCAACCCAGGAGGTAAGGGAGGCGTTATACTGTATACTAACGGTGCATTCCCTCCCGTTGCTACCGGCAACCTTATTGATCTCCCCATGTACACCTGATCTTCTATCGTCGTCACGCTGAAGTCCGGCTCGCTGTCTTCTTCTATTGTTATACTGAACGTTATCTCTGCTGTATCTCCATCATTGTCTGTTACTTTATATGTATATGCACGAGTTATAGGAAGTAGGTGTACATTAACATTGGGTGTTCCACTTAACACTCTGGTGTTCTTATCAAAGTCCACGGCTAAAGTCAAAGCAGTTGAACCAATATTAGTTAAACTGTAAGTTAATGGTGCATTCCCTGACGTTGCTTCAGGCAGTGTTTCCATTACTGCCTCTCCGTTTATATACACCTTGTTATCTATAGTTTCACTGCCGAAGGTTGGTTCTGTGTTTGGTTCTGCTAATACAGTAATACTGAACGTTAACTCGTCCGTATCTCCATCTGTGTCTCTTACTCTCCATGTATACTCAGTCTCAGGCATTGCTGTAGTTGGTGTTCCGCGTATGATGATTATTCTTCTCATTCCACCGTCACCGCCCGTCTCTGTCTCAATAATCAATCCATCAGGTAATTCAGGAGTAATACTGTGTGATGGGCTATTCCCTAATATTGACCTAGGCAGCTCTAATGGTGTTATCTGAACCCCTGCTGTATACACCTGATCATCTACCATCACACCACTAAAAGTTGGCGTTTGGTCCCTGAATATTTCAATACGGAAACTCAAACTATCTATATCTCCATCACTGTCCGTTACCTTATATGTATAAAGTCGACCAGGAGTTTGTATAATATCAGTTGGAGTTCCACTTATCACTCGGGTAGCAGGATTAAATTCCAATCCAGTTGGTAATGAAGGGGTTAAACTGTAATTTAAAGTTCCATTTCCTCCGGTAGCAGCAGGCAGCGTTACTGGAAGACCTACATTTGTCCCTTGAATATATCTCTTCTTTGGGATAGTCTCACTGCCGAAGGTGGGTGGGTTATTTTCTACCGTGATATGAAAGTTTCTATTGAGTTGTTGGCCAGGAATGCTTGCCCTATAATTATGCCTTGTCCTGCCTACAGCAGTTGGTGTTCCGCTTATCGTTCGGGTGGTTTTGTCAAAGGTCAATCCGGCAGGTGGGGCAGGACTTAAACTGTAAGTAATTGACAGATTAGTTCCAGTTGCCTCAGGCAGCACTAATGGTGTTATCTGAACTCCTTCTCTGTAAGTTTTATTAGAGATACTTCCCAAGCTGAAAGCCTTGGTAATGATCTCCTTGCCAAAATCCTGTAAAAAAACATGCCCGTATACCTTAATGCTCCATGAGTGTAAGGTAACAGTGTTTTCTGTATCTTCTTCATCTCCGGAAGCAGTATCGGATATTTTAAGGTTCCATTCTCCGGCAGGGTCTTCTCCGAGGTGTCTTGCCGACCCGAAACGATGTGTTCTTCTCAGGTAACTGATATCAGCGTCTTCTTCCTCCCCTGAAAACTCCCTTACAAGTTCAGACACTGTCCCGGAAGGAGAGGTTAGCTTTATATTGAGGTCCTGTAAGCAGTCACACGAGAGAACAAGTTCAACTTCAACGAATTCCGTAAATATTTCCTCCACGTCCGGGATCATAAGTCTGGAGACAAGTACCCCGTCTGCCTCTCCTTCTCCATTTCCTTCTCCATAAGGAATTGTTATCTCATTATCTGAAAAGGCGGTAACGGTCCTCATTTCTCCAACGCCTTTCCAGCTTCCTGCAAGTTCTGCAGCTGCTTCTGCGTCTACCACGCCAAAACCATACTTAGGATTATAATTATATCTTTCCACGTCAGAACCGTATTTTACCGCTCCAGTCTCCCAGCTAAGGTCAAAAATATCGTTCTGCCGTGCTGAACCCGCAAGTATAAGCTTTATATCCCTCCAGCTCAGATCTCCGTTTATCTCTCTCAGCAGTGCTGCCACTCCTCCGACCTGTGAAGCTGATAGAAATGTTCCGGAAGTTACAACGTAATCGTTGTTGTTATCTGTGGTTACAATATCAGAACCAGGTGCACATACCCATAGATTTACTCCCTCTTCTGAAAAAATACTCTTTTTTCCATAACCGTCAGTTGAACAAACGGCTGTTACTCCGTAATAGCTGGAATATTCATTAAAATTAGCCTGATCTCCGCTTTCATGCCCGTCCCCTGCTCCCCGGACGTAAAACACACCTTTTCCATAAAACCCTTTACTTATTCCAAGTTCCACTCCTTCTTCCCAGGAAGATGAAGCCTCCTGAAAAAAAGCTCCGTCCTCAGATCCCCGGCCGTTAACCGATACTGCGGTTATTTCCTTATTACGGACCACCGCGTCCGCTTCACTGAGATCACCGGATAACCTGTAACTGTATATACTCGCACCCGGTGCTGTTCCTCTTACTCCCAGTCCGTTATATCCAGTTGCTGCAATAACTCCTGCCGCTCGTGTCCCACTAAAAGATGAACTGTCAGACAGATCATAGTTCAGTCCGGAACGGACGTTTGCAGAAAGGTCCTCATGTGAAAGGTCGATACCGTCACTTACTATTGCTACGTTAATTCCAGAACCGTATACGTCTTCGTTCCACACTCCCTCTACGTTTATATCTTCTCCTGATGTTATTCTCTTTCCTGAATAAATAAACTGCCCCGTGTTCTTCAGATGCCACTGACATCCGTATAACGGATCTTCCACGTCTGCACTGTTACCTCTGCATTCAGATAATGTTTCTTCCAGGCTGCTCTGCCCTTTTGCAGCTATTACCATTATACACAGAAGAATAAAGACTAAAGTTAGTAATGACTTAGATGGGGGGGGTATTATCTTAAACATTGTTCTTAAAAAACACTTATACCAGGCTGAAAGGTCAGGTATACACGGGGGGGGGTAATGGAACTACGTGTTTTTGTTTTTATGTTTGAATTTTTCATGAAATTTTTCATAACACTGATATTTTACTTCGTATTATGAACGAATGTCAAGTATAATTTCTTTCTCTTTCCTTTCCTGCAATGACAATGATATTCAGGACGCAGGGGATCATTCTCTTTTTTATCCCGTTCACTGTAATTGACGGTATTCAGTTCCCACTGATAATAATAAAGGTAAAATACAGCCTGTCAACCGTTCAGGGTAACCCTCATTTTTGTCAACTTTCCTATTATAGTTCCCAAAAGAAATTATACAGACGGCCATGCTGAATGAACAAAGACGATGTTCTTAACAACGTTATATCTGACGGGAAAGATCTCAGTTAATTAAGTGTCCTGGAAAGAAGTGAATTACCAGGTGTTTATATGAGACCTTACCTTCTTTCTGATCGCTGCTGATAAGGGTATAAGCATCAGAGATGCCACTGCTGTGAGCAGATCAGAAACAGCTTCGTTCTGATCTGAGAGCACACATCCTCCTCCAAACGTATCACTAACTGTATCTTCCTTACTGTGACCATAGACTTTAATGCTCCACGAGTGTAAAGTTGCTGTGCCTGAAGAAAACAGATCAGTGTTAGTTATCTTCAAGGTCCATTCTCCGGCAGGGTCTTCTCCAAGGTGTCTGGCTGAACCAAAACGATGAGTTCTGTCGGTGTAAATAAAGTCGCTTGCAGTGAGTGGAGTGGTATTTATAATTGAGAAAGCTCCTGCATAATACTCCTCGGTAAGTTCAGACACAGTACCGTCAGGGGACGCTATCTGTATAGCTAAACTTGGAAAGTAACCGTAAGTGGAATCAAGTTCTATCTCTACAAATTCTGTAAAAAACTCATTATCCGGTATGGTCAGTCTGGCAGTAACTTCTCCGTCTGCTCCATTGCTGTGGATGGGGATTTCCATATCAACAGTTCCCGAGGAAACGGTCTGAGTTCTCATCCCTGGAACGTTAGTCCAGCTTTCAGCAAGCTTTACTGCCGCGTCGGCATCTGCCACGCCGAAACCGTACCTAGGATTGTAATTATAACTCTCTGTATCAGAACCGTATTTCCGTGCTCCCGTCTCCCAGTTCGTGTCGGAACCGTCGTTCTTACGGGCTGAAGCTGCAAGTATAAGCTTTATGTCCCTCCAGCCAAGGTCTCCGTTTACCTCTCTCATCAGTGCCGCCACACCTGCAACCTGCGCTGCTGAATATGCCGTTCCACTCGCATCAAAAATATATCCATCGTTATTGTCAGTAGTTGTAATATCTTCACCTGGAGCACATACCCACAGATTTACTCCCTCCTCTGAAAAAGAGCTCTTGTTTCCTTCTCCATCCACCGAACATACGGTGGTTACTGCGTAGTAGTTGGAATACTCATCAAAATTAGCCTGATCTGCCCTTTTATCTCCGTCCCCGGCCGCCCATACATAAAATACCCCCTTACCACCAAACCCTTCACTTATACCCGTCTCCACTCCCTCTTCCCACTCTGATGAAGCCTCCCTGAGAAGAGGCAGGTCATTCGGTCCCCAGTTGTTGACGGATACAGCCGTTGTATCTCTGTTACGGGTCATGGCGTCCTTTGCGTTAGCGCTGTTTAAATTACCGGCCAGGTTATAACTGTAGATGCCTGCCCGTGGTGCCGCTCCTCTTGCTCCAATACCGTTATCTCCCGCTGCTGCTATAACTCCCGATACACGCGTTCCGCGAGCTTTTGAAGGGTCGTATACGTCACTGCCTCCTGAATAATCATGGTTAAGGCTGTTATTTACATTATCAGAAAGGTCCTCATGACCCGTCTGCATACCGTCATCCACCACCGCCACGTTAATTCCGGCACCGAACCTGTTATCGTCCCAGACCCCTTCTACGTTTATATCTTCTCCAGAGGCAGTTACAGCCCCAAGCTGTCCCGTGTTTTTCAGATGCCACTGACAGCCGTATAAGGGATCATTGAAACCGGTAGTACTGGTGTCACAGTTATTGATCTGTCCATATGCCTCAATGGACACAAGGCACAGAAGAAGGAGAAAGGATATTAATGACTTATATGGGGGGGGTATTATTCTAAATGAGATGTTCATAGCTTTGTTATTTTACTTTGTACCCTGAACGAATGTCAAGTGGATGAATAATATCTCATAACAGGTTAACAGCTATAAAGATACAAGGTCCATATTTTATTTCTGTTTGGTTAAATATATAATTCCCAAAAAATACAGGCGTTAAGACCACGCATTATAAGAGATATACGGGTAAGGGGTTGCAATATCCCCTTTTTGAGCGTAACATTTTCCGCGTGAAATATCTTACAATAGAAGAACTCATAGAGAGGTCCAGAGAGAGAAAGATCGACCTTGGAAAAAGCCCAGAACGCATAATACGTAATTATGCAAAGCTTGAACTGATTCCCAGGCCTAAAATAAAAAAGGCAAAGACCGGTACAAAAGACGTCACAGAGTACTATCCTGAAAGAACGATCGAAAAACTGGTTCAGGTAAAGGCACTGAGGTCGGAAGGTCTTGGCCTTAACGAGATAAAGGACAGTTTCGCACTCATGCACGTGCAGAACGCACTTGGAGATATACTGTCCGATTCGGACGACGGCAAGATCAAACAGTTGGCACAGATCCTGTCCGGCAGCAAGAACGAACTTGAATCCGTGGTGGAAGCCCCGCTTGTCTATTTAATGGAAGGTATGTCGGAAAAAGAGGCAAAAAAGTTCATTACCCTTTTCTGCGGAGTGGGATTTAATGCAACGCTCGAAGCACAGAAGAACCTTGAGGACCTTGATCTTGATAAAGCTCGCAAAAACCTTTTCAAGGCGGTTTTTCATAACTCTATCGCCATGCTCCGGCTTGCCAGAAAAACAGGGGACAGTAAACTTGAAAAGACCGCTCTTGAAGCATACGAAAGTATGGTTTTAGAACCGATCAGAAGGGCAAGCAAGATCGTTCAGAAAAATTTTATAGAATCACTGAAAGCACGCTGCAAAACAAAAACAACAAAAACATAGACCCTGTAAACAGTTCACGTCTGCTTTTGAAAAACATAAGGAACAAGGACGTTACGTTCCGGAAAGTTCTATGATCAGATCCCGGTCCATCTATCCCTGTAAAGATCTGAAGGTGCTCCAGAACCTGCTGACAGCGGCAGCACTGATCATAATAATAACATCAATATCCGTCTTATCTGCAGATGCAAGGACCGGATCTGAAGACGGACTTAAGGCAGGCGACCATGGACCGATCGGAGTAATGGGAGAACACACGCACGAGACAGGTGAATTAATGTTCTCCTATCGCTACATGTTTATGGCAATGGAAGGAATGAGGAACGGGACGGACGGGATAACCGATGAACAGGTACTTGCAGATTTTATGGCAACGCCAATCAAGATGAAAGAGCAGATGCACATGTTCGGCGGTATGTTAGGATTAACTGATAAGTTAACGCTCATGGGTTCAGTTCCCTACGTGAAAAAATCAATAGATATAAAAAACAGGACGGGTGGACAGTTTAAAACCAGTTCCGAAGGGATCGGAGATATCAGGTTCGAGGGTTTATACAGGATCACTGATCAAGGCAGTAAAAGAAGCCTTATCCTGAACTTTGGAATGAGCTTTCCAACGGGATCAATCGATAAAAAAGACACGGTTCCGACGCCAACGGGACCAAACAGAACACAGCTTCCATACCCTATGCAGCTTGGTTCCGGCACCTGGGATATAACGCCGGGGATAACCTACTATCAGAGATGGGAGAACCTGAACCTGGGAGGACAGGCAAAAGCAACTATCAGGCTGAACGAAAATGACCGTAATTATAAGCTGGGGAACAGGCTGGACCTGACCACGTGGTCAGCATACGACTTTAATTACTGGCTGAGCGGTTCTTTCCGGCTGAACTGGAAATTATGGCAAGAGATCGACGGTGCAGATGAGGCACTTAACCAGATGCTTGCACCAACTGCCCGGCCTGATCTTCAGGGTGGGAACAGGATGGATGGACTGATCGGCATCAACTTTATAAACCGGAGCAACACGAAGTTCCTGAAAGGACAGAGGATCGCCCTGGAGTTAGGTCTTCCGTTTTATCAGGACCTTAATGGACCACAACTTGAAACAGACTGGATACTGCTTATTGGATGGCAATCCCAGGCAATTACAGTCATGTAACGGCCGCTGAAATGAACCTCTTTTTTAAGTTGAAGGTGCTTCCCGAAGACAGTTAAGACTGGTTACCATGGCGGCAATGCGACAGGTCCTGCTTGCGAAGCTAAAGGAAATACTGTAAAAACTCATAAGCAGATAGTATGAAAACATCATTAGAGATCAGAGACAGAAACGATGAATGAAAACCTGCCTGAAATAACCATATATAACGGCCTTACGCAGAAAAAAGAAAAGCTGATCCCGCAAAAGGGTAAAAAAGTAAGAATATACGCGTGCGGACCGACGGTTTACGACTCTGCTCATCTCGGACACGCAAGGTCCGCGGTCTCGTTTGACGTTATACAGCGTTTTCTGAGATACGTGGGCTACGACGTTACTTTTGTCAGAAACTACACTGACGTTGACGACAAGATAATCAGGCGTGCAAATGAACTTGGAGTATCCTGTGAAAAGATCTCTGAAAGGTATATAAGCGAATACAGACAGGATATGGCCGCAATTGGAGTTCAGACGCCTGACGTAGAACCAAAAGTAACGGAGCACATTGACAAGATAATAGAAATTATAAAGAAGATAATCAATAAAGGACAAGCCTACGTTTCAGGTAACGACGTTTTTTTCTCAGTGAGAAAGTTCAAGGAATATGGGAAGCTCTCTAAAAGGTCCGCTGATAATATGCTTGAGGGCGTGCGTATTGATATTAATGAAAAAAAAGAAGATCCACTTGATTTTGCACTTTGGAAAGGTGCAAAAGAAGGTGAACCTTCATGGTCAAGTCCCTGGGGCGAAGGAAGACCTGGATGGCACATTGAGTGTTCAGCCATGAGCATGGAATACCTTGGAGATAGTTTTGAGATACACGGAGGAGGCAAAGATCTTATATTTCCTCATCATGAAAATGAAATTGCTCAGTCCGAAGCGGCAAGTGGCAAGCCTTTTGCCAGGTACTGGTTACATAATGGACTTATTCAGATCGACAGTAAAAAGATGTCAAAATCCCTTGGGAATTTCTTTACCATTCAAAATGCCGTGAAAAAATGGAGTCCGGAATCGATCAGGCTTTTCTTTCTCTCGCATCACTATCAAAATCCAGTTGATTTCTCCGAGCAGGTCATGGATGACACCGAGGCCTCGATAGAGAGGATCTATACAACTCTCAAAAGAGCTTATGAGATCAAAGATGCTTCCAGTCCATCCAGATATGACCCGGAGCTGGAAGAAAACCTCGAGAAGTTCAGAAATAAATGGCATAAGGCAATGTGCGATGATTTTAATACAGCCAATGCAATAGGCAATATGTTCGAGCTTATAAGAACGATAAATAAATCCATTGATAGCCATGGATGGACTAAAACCCTTGGTGAATCGTTAAAGGAGATCAATAAATTTGCAAACGTGCTGGGAATACTTGAAAAAACACCCGATGAGTACCTGGAAAGTAAAAGATCTTCCAAAAAACCAGTTGATATAACCCCGGAAGAGATAGAAGACCTTATTAAGAAAAGGAACAACGCAAGGTCTGAGAAGAAATGGGACAAAGCCGATCAGATAAGAAACGAGCTGCATAAAAAAGGCATAATCCTTGAAGACAAGCCTGGAAGAACCGTATGGAAGGTAAAGTAAGAGAAACTATTTATTAACGATCATTTAAAAGGCTGCACCCACCGCTGATCCCGTGGCAAATACAACGCTTCTAACGGGGATAAGTTAGAGTTTTCACAACCAAGAGAGTAGTTATAGTACAGATCTAACGACAAAATCCCCTTTAATAAAGAAAGGGGACTATATACAATGTTGCCCAAAATAAAAAAGCATCAATTCTTTTTTGAATGTAATCCTGTTATAGACTGATGAGCACCATGACCTACGGCTTTTTTTATCTTACTTACTCGTTCAAGTGCTTTATCGTCCCAAGACCATGTATCTTTAACAGCAACGGCTTGAGTTCTATTGTTACTTTTTTCCCCAAATAGGATATTGTAAGTTGTCTTAGAGTTAAACGGTGGGTCAAGGTAGCACAGGTCAACAAAACCCTCTGACCATTGTTGTATTACATCTAAACAATCACCATAAAACAGCGTATTTGATGGGGGGGGGTAGAAGGATTGTTCATCTTGTTAAGTTCTTATGTTTTAATCTCTTGTCACCATTATATACAATTTGGGCAACATTGTATATAGCCCCCTTTTTTATTAGCAGCAGACTCCAATTCTCTCTCAGAAATGCTCTTTAAAGGACCACATTACTATGTCTTTATATGAGGTCTTCTTCTCCTTCTGATAAATACTGACACGGGTATGAGCATCAGAAATGCCACTGCTCCAAAGATATCAGAAGCAACGCTGCTCTGATCCGAGACGGCACATCCTCCTCCACCTCCGCCTGAACCGGTATCTGACGTCATCGGTCCTCGTGGCGGAACTGCACTGAGCCTGAAAGTCAACACGTCCACGTCGTCATTGCTGTCCGTTACCGTGTACGTGTAAGTATTCTCAGGTGCTGCAGCAGTCGGTGTCCCGCTTATCCTTCTGGTAGCAGGATCAAAACTCAATCCATCTGGTAAACGAGGCATTATACTGTATCTTAACGGCGGGTTCCCTCCCGTTGCCTCAGGAAGAGTTACAGGGGTCCCCGTGTACACCTGATCATCTATCGTCTCACCGCTGAGGTCAGGTTCGCTGTCTGCTTCTATAATTATACTGAACGTCAACTCGTCCATGTCTTCATCTTCGTCCGCTACCATCCACGTATAGGTCTCGGTTACGGGAAGCAGATCAAGGAACGCTGAACCGATATCGGGTGTTCCGCTCAGCACCCGGGTGTTTTCATCAAAGTCCAGTCCGGCAAATAAATTCAAAGCATTTGAACCGGCATCAGTTAAACTGTAAGTCAGCGTTCCGTTCCCTCCTGTTGCAAGAGGCAGTGTTTCCATTACTGCCGTAACGCCGTTAACGGTCGTCCTGTCTTCTATCGTCGCACCGCCGAAGGTCGGCATTGCGTCCGCTGATACAGTGATATCAAACGTTAACTCAGCCGGGTCGTCATCTACGTCCGTTACTGTATATGTATAGGTAGTCTGAGACATCGCAGTGGTCGGTGTTCCGCTCAGCACCCGGGTAGCAGGATCAAAGTCCAGTCCATCAGGCAAAGCAGGGGTTATACCGTAGGTTAACGGAGTATTCCCCGATGTTGCCACTGGCAGCGTTACCGGCTTTATCTGACTTCCTGCTATGTATTCCTTATCATCTATCGTCTCACTGCTAAAGGTCGGCATTGCGTCCGCTGATACAGTGATCCCGAAGGTCAAACTGTCAGAATCACTTTCATGAGTATCGTTATCACTGTCCGTTACCGTATATCTGTGTGTAATCCCAGCAGGAGGTATTGCCGCCGGGGGTATCCTGAGCGTTCCGCTTAACACTCTGGTGTTTCTGTTAAAATCCAGTCCGGCAAGTAATGCATTCATGTTAACGGCAAGCCCTAAACTGTAAATTAACGTTCCGTTCCCGTTTCTTGCACGAGGCAGCGTTAGCCTTACTGCACTGCCGTTAACCCAATTCTGATCATCTACCGTCTGACTGCCAAAGGTCGGTATGTCGTTCTGATGTCTTACCCGTATATTGAACCTCAGTTCGGCAGTATCTCCATCTGCGTCAGTGGCGGTATAAACGGCTGTAATACCAGGCGTAACACTGGTGGGCATTCCGCTCAGTATCCTTGTGTTACGGTTAAAGTTCAACCCTATACCCCTGACGTTACCACTTATATTGTAAGTCAAGGTTCCATCCCCTCCCGTTGCCTCGGGAAGTTCCAATGGTTCTATTGCTTTCCTTGCCGTGTACACCTGAGCAGCAACCGTCTTGCTGCCAAAAACCGGCGCGGCGTTCGCCGTTATCCTTATAACGAAGTCACTCCGTGCCGTATCGTTATTTGCGTCTCTTGCCGTATACTGAACGTCGGTGTCACCTGCAGCGGTCGGTCTCCCGTTTATAATTCTGGTGGTTCCGTTAAAATTCAATCCAGGAGGTAAAGGAGCTAAACTGTAAGTATACGGCGGCCTGCCTCCGGCTGCCTCGAATAACCTTGCGTTTACCAGCTTATGTTGCGTCCAGGTCAGCCTACCACCAGGAACATTACCCAAAGTTAAAGCCTTGGCAGTGATCTCCCCGCCAAAGTCCGTTAAAGTATCCCCCTTCCCGTGCCCGTATACCCTGATGCTCCATGAGTGCAGGGTAACGGTATTTTCTGTATCTTCTTCATCTCCGGAAGCAGTATTATATATCTTAAGGGTCCATTCTCCGGAAGGGTCTTCCCCGAGGTGTCTTGCCGAACCGAAACGATGTTTTTTCCCCAGGTAACTGACGCAGTCGTTTTCTTCATTCGAAGATCCCCTTACAAACTCACTGGCAGACTCCCGCACAAGTTCCGATACTGTCCCGGAAGGAGAGGTTATCCGTATATTGAGGTCCTGCAGGCAGTCACACGAGAGAACGAGTTCTACCTCAACGAACTCCGTAAATATTTCCTCCAGGTCCGAAATCATAAGTCTGGAGGTAAGGACCCCGTCCGCCTCTCCTTCTCCATCAGGGATCGTCAGTTCATTATCCGAGGAAGCTGTAACGGTCCTCATTTCTCCCACTCCTTTCCAGCTTCCGGCAAGCTCTGCGGCCGCCTCCGCGTCTACCACACCAAAACCATACTTAGGGTTATAATTATATCTTTCAGTATCAGAACCGTATTTAAATGCTCCTGTCTCCCAGCTCATGTCAGAAAGATCGTTCTGCCGTGCCGAACCCGCAAGTATAAGCTTTATATCCCTCCAGCTCAGGTTTCCATTTATTTCTCTCAGCAGTGCTGCCACTCCTCCAACCTGTGAAGCTGAAAGAAATGTTCCGGAAGCCACGGCGTAGCCGTCGTCGTTATCAGTGGTCACAATATCAGAACCAGGTGCACATACCCAGAGATTTACTCCCTCTTCTGAAAATATACTCTTCTTTCCAAAGCCGTCAGTTGAACATACCGCCGTTACACCGTAATAGTTGGAATATTCAGAAAAATTAGCCTGATCTCCGCTCTCATGTCCGTCCCCTGCTCCCAGGACGTAAAATATTCCCCTGCCGTAAAACCCTTCCCTTATACCCTCTTCCACTCCCTCTTCCCACTCAGCCGAAGCCCCCTGTAATAAAACTCCCTCCTCAGATCCCCGGTCGTTAACGGATACTGCAGTTATTTCTTTATTACGCACCATTGCTTCTGTTTCACTGAGATCTTCTGTTAACTCATTACTGTATATACTAGCACCAGGTGCAACTCCTCTTACTCCCAGTCCGTTATATCCAGTTGCTGCTATTACTCCTGCTGCTCGCGTTCCGGTAAGGGATGAACTATCGGAAAGATCACCGCTTTCTGAATTGTTTTTCTCAAAACTGTTCTTTCCGGAATTGTTTTTTCCAGAAAAACTGTGGTTCGGTCCGGAACGGACGTTCGCAGAAAGGTCCTCATGGGAAAGGTCGACGCCGTCACCTGCCACTGCTATATTGATCCCGGCACCGGATATCCCGTCGTTCCACACTCCCTCCACGTTTATATCCTCTCCCGCAGTTGTCCTCTTTCCGGAATAACTAAGCTGTCCAGTGTTCCTCAGATGCCACTGACATCCGTACAGCGGATCTTCCGCGTCTGCACTGATACCCCTGCATTCGGAGAACGGGTCCTTTTCACTGCCCTGTCCACTTGCAACCACGGTGATTACGCACAGAAGGAAAAGGACAAGGGGAAGTATGGACTTAGACGGGGGGGGGGATATGAACTTAAGCATTGTCATTGCAGGATACCCGTATACAGCTGAAAGGTCGGGTATACACGGGGGGGGGTAATAGAACTACGCTTTTTTACGTTTGGATTTTTCATGATGCCGATATTTTACTTCCGTTCCGCCGTAATGTCAAGTATGAACAATATCTATGCATGTTTATAATAAAAGGTAAGTTAAACTGTATTTCACTTTGAAAGATTTACTTTCACTATCATTAAAAAGGCGTATTACTCTAAAAGATACGTTCATACTCATAACCCTTTCATTTTACTTTGTATTATGAACGAATGTCAAGCGTGTATAAATATAATTCCCTTTAATAGAAACAAGAACCTCTCTGCTACACCAAGCGGTACGACTTCTGAAAAATCAATCTTCACAACAGATGGTATTCAGATGGCAACGTCTATAAGAAACAGGCAGGTAAAATCGCTGATAACTTCCCTGCTGTGTTAAGTTTACAGCATCAGGAACGCAACCGTTAAAACCCGTCAAATGAGTTTAAAGCCAGACCCCCATGTATTCAAGCATTCTTCTAACGTTGGCAGGGCTCTGTGTCTCACCTCTGCAACTGTACCAGCATGCCTCACACTTTGTTTTGTCAAACAGTTCAGGGCTGTATTCATCGTAGCGTGCAACAACGGGCATTTCCGAACACCTTTTTAAATGCCCACTCGGGGTAACCTGAAGGTGACTTACACCAGCAAAGCAGTCTGGAACTCCACCGTTTTCAAAATAAGCAGGTACCATCCTTAAATAATATTCCGTGGACAGAATCGTTCCCTTCCACTGTTGCCTCAGTTCTATAAGTTCATCGATCACGTCCTTAACTTTCTGTAACTGCTTTTTCCTGATAAAATGACCTTCGTTGTTTGTTTTCATCACGGAGTAAGAACTAAAAGATATCCTGACACCCCACTCTCTTGCTTTCTCTGCTATCTTTACGACCTGATCAAGGTTATCCTCCATAATTATTGTATTTAAAACCACTGTTTTCTTTGGAAAAACTTCAGCAAGTTTAGGCATCAATTCAGAAATATGGTCCCAGAGACCAGGTATCCCGCGATACGTATCGTGGGTCTTGCCGGGAAAATCCAGAGAAACTGCTATCTGGTCCATACCTGCCTCAAAAAGTTCTTTCGCCTTATCAACGGTCAACAGGTCCCCTTTTGTTACCATAGAGACAAAAATAAACATTGAACACTCTTTGATCTGCCTGACAATATCAGGAAGGTCCTTTCTTAACATTGGCTCCCCGCCGGTAATTACCGTCACCAGAGGATTAATTTTTTTAATTACGGGTCTGTAATCGGTAATTCTTTCCTCGTGCTTTGTCTGCCAGTAATCACAAAAATCACACGTAGCGTTACACAGCTTTGTTACTTCAAGATTTACAAGTGTGGGCCTTTTCGTGATCCGATTGTATAAAAACTTCAGAGTCCCGTTAATAGCTTGATTGGTGGAGATCATTCTTATATAGCTTAATAAATTTTACAAAATATAATTTGTGCGGGTAATACTGTCTACTAAATCTCGTTGGATTGCAAATCAGTTAAATACCGCTGTTATTCAGACTGATCATATCGCCGTCAATCTTATATGCTTGTGAGAACTATAAAGATCGTCCGACGACAATACCTTTACCGTTCTGAGTGCAAAGTTCCTCTTGTTCTTTTGATTTTAAAATACCCATAGCACCCACCGGGAGTCTTTTCCCCATTTTAACTGCTCCACCCGATACAGATTTATATCCGTTATGGATATTCTGATTTTCCTAATGCTTATTATTAAAAATTTTATTTCTTGTAAATCAATCTTTATAATTCCTATACTTATTAATGTAAAAAATGGAGTGTATATAAAACTATAAGGAGAGAATAGATGTCAAAAAGGAAAATATCCGTTGAGGTATATCAGTGTGACAACATAGGAGAGGACGGGGAAAGATGTACTCTTGAAGGAGAAAGACTGGCGATAAAAGAATGTGTAATGTGCAACAAAGACCTTTGCAGCCGCCACTACCAGGTATTAAGCGTAACCAAGTCCGGTAACACTGTTCTAACCTATTTTTTCTGCTCCGAGCATTCCGAAGAATTCCTTGAAACACTTGTAAAGACGTTCGGAGACACCCGACCGGTTGCATATGCCGGGATGGCAAAATAATTATAAACCAAAGGAAAAAAGGACTTTAACAGAAAGATACCGTTCCTTCTCTCATAAGCAGCCAGCAGATATTTTGATGGGAAAGATCTTAATTAATTCAACATTCTGGAAAGAGACTGCATTGTTACATCTTTATATGAGACCTTATCTTCCTTCTGATCACTACAGATACAGGTATAAGCATCAGACATGCCACTGCTCCGAGCAGATCAGGAATAACGCCTCTCTGATCGGAGACCGCACATCCTCCTCCACCTGAATCAGCACCTGGTGTTCCTGGTCTTCGTACTGTATCTTCCTTACTGTGACCATAGACTTTAATGCTCCACGAGTGTAACGTCCCTGTATCGTCAGAAACAGTGTCAGATATTTTCAAAGTCCATTCTCCAGCAGGGTCTTCTCCAAGGTGCCTGGCTGAACCAAAACGATGAGTTTTATCTGTGTAACCAAAGCTGTTTGAATCTATCTCAGTAAGTTGCGACACAGTACCGTCAGGAGAGGTTATCTGTATGTTCAGGTCTGGTAAGTATGTGTGAGAGAAATTAAGCTCTACCTCTACAAACTCTGTAAAAGAAAGAGAAGTATCTGGTATTGTCAGTCTGGAAACAAGTACTCCGTCTGTTGAAGTTGCGTCATTGTAGTCGGGGATTGCCATATCAATAGTTCCAGAAGAAGCGGTCTGAGTTCTCATCCTTGGAACATTAGTCCAGCTTTCAGCAAGCCCTACTGCTGCTTCAGCATCTACCACACCAAAACCGTACTTAGGGTTGTAATTATAACTTTCTGTATCAGAACCGTATTTATGTGCCCCTGTCTCCCAGCCCGTGTCAGAACCGTCGTTCTTACGGGCTGAAGCTGCAAGTATCAGTTTAAGGTCTCTCCAGCTAAGATCACTGTTTACCTCTCTCATCAGTGCCGCCACACCTGCAACCTGCGCTGCTGAATATGCCGTTCCACTTGCATCAAAAATATATCCATCGTTATTATCAGTAGTTGTAATATCTTCACCTGGAGCACATACCCACAGATTTACTCCCTCTTCTGAAAAAGAACTTTTGTTTCCTTCTCTATCTACCGAACATACGGCAGTTACTGCGTAGTAGTTGGAATATTCATCAAAATTAGCCTGACCGCGGTTGTCACCTCTGTTTCCAGTCGCCCACACGTAAAATACCCCTTTACCACCAAGCCCTTCACTTATACCCATTCCCACTCCTTCCTCCCACTCTG
Source organism: Thermodesulfobacteriota bacterium (assembly GCA_965215275.1). Taxonomy (GTDB): domain Bacteria; phylum Desulfobacterota_D; class UBA1144; order Nemesobacterales; family JAJCZQ01; genus CAZUNK01. The sequence goes on along the minus strand of OZ244044.1, from coordinate 1,483,177 downwards.
ATGAAGCCTCTATAAGAACAGACGTGTCCTCCGGTCCCCAGTTATTGACGGATACGGCCGTTGTATCTCTGTTACGGATCATAGCATCCTTTGCGTTAGCGGAAGTTAAATTACCAGCTAAGTTATAACTATAGATGCCTGCCTGGGGTGCTGCGCCTCTTACTCCAAGGCTGTTATCACCTGTTGCTGCTATAACTCCCGATACACGTGTACCACGAGCTTTTGAAGGGTCGTATACGTCATTGTTCCCTGAATAATCATGATTCAGGCTGGTATTTACATTATCAGTAAGGTCCTCATGACCCGTCTGCATACCATCATCTACCACTGCCACGTTAATTCCAGCACCGAATACATTATCATCCCACACCCCTTCTACGTTTATATCTTCTCCAGAGCTAGTTATATCCCCGAGCTGTCCTGTGTTTTTCAGATGCCACTGACAGCCGTATAAGGGATCATTGAAACTGGTAGTAGTCCTACATGCATCTGCTTCTTTTATAACTTCAACATCAGATGCTCCAGCTACATTGCTTTTCACAACAATATAGTAAGTTCCCGGGATCAGGTAAACTGCTGTAATATCCAATTCTACATCTGCACTGCCACCGCCACTTACACTTGTTATCAGATCATCATTGCTGTTACACAACTCTAAACTGGCTTGCACGTTATTGGAGGTGGTAGAATTGACCATTCCATCTATATTTATGATAACGGGGACTGTCAGGTCTATCTGATAGTAATTCAGTCCTCCATTAGCTTGGAAGGTCACAACTTTGTTACCTCCATCCAATGTCAGCGTAGCATCAATATTTGCATTGGCATTACAATTACTACTCTGGCCATATGCCTCAATAGATACAAAACACAGAAGAAAGAAAAAGGGAATTACTGACTTAGATGGGAAGGGGGGGGGTATTATTCGAAATAAGATGTTCATAACTTGTTTCATTTTACTTTGTATCCTGAATGAATGTCAAGAATAATGTCTTTTATCTTCTCAGTTAATTTCAATTGTTTTCTTACAATTCTATACCAATCTCGGGTAATTTATAAACAGAGGAAAGATCAAGGGCCGGATAAATTGCATACAACTCACAGAATACATATATTAGGCAGTGGAACCTGCATCCCAACCACCAAAAGAGGGTCATCTTCATATCTCGTTTCCTTTAACTCAAATAAGATTCTTTTTGACTGCGGCAACGGGGCAACGTGGAAGCTGGAAAAGATCGGTATTAATTATCTTGATATTGATCATATATTCATCACGCACCTTCACCCTGATCATAATTCAGACCTGATCCCGTTTTTATTTGCCACTAAATATCCATCCGGCACTCCCAGAACAAAACCACTGCACGTTTGGGGACCGAAAGGATTTAAGGATTTTTTCAACTCTATCAGTGGTGCTTACAACAGATGGATCGAGCCTGACTGCTTAAAAGTCCTTGAACTTGAATGCGGTATGGACCATAAACTGAATGGATTCAGTATCTCATGCCTCAAAACTCCCCATACGGATAATAGCCTTGCTTATAAGCTCCAGACGGACGAAAAAGTTATCGTATATTCCGGGGACACGGATTATACGGATTCCCTTGCAGATCTTGCACACAGGTCCGATGTTTTAATAATCGAATGCTCTTTTCCTGACAGACTGAAAAAACCCGGACACCTTACCCCTTCAGAAGTAATACGGATCGCCAATCTATCCAAACCCAGGAAGTTGGTACTTACACATCTTTACCCAATATGTGACGAGGAAAACGTCTATGATCTGGTCAAGAACAACACTGACTGTGAAATACTTCTTGGAGAAGACCTCTTACAGATTGACATCTAATCAGACAACATACCCGTGACCGTGGTAAGAACTTCTTCAGGGTTTATGTCTTTCAAACATTTAACGTTGTAGGAGCAGCTTGGTGTATAACCAAATCTTGTACATGGACTGCAGAAAAGTTCCTTATTGATGACTTGGTTCTCAGCACCGGGAGGAGCCCATTTTTTCTCAATACCAGCACCGAACAAGGAAACCGTTTTCGTTCCCACGCCGTATGCAACGTGCATCAATCCCGAATCCGCACTTACCAGAACGTCCAGATCTGATATTATGTTCTTTGTTTCATCTAACCCGGTCTTACCTATAAGGTCCAGATAATCCCGCCCACCAAGAAACTTTCTAAAATGAACAGAATCCGTCTTTTCTCCCTTTCCTCCCAGCAGAACCACCCCCACCTGGTTATCCAGAAGTCTGCCTGCGACAAGTGAATAGTTTTCAGTGCCCCACCTTCTTTCTTTTACCGTGGCACCACTGAATATCCCAGCCATGGTTTTATATTTGTCCCTGTATCGTAAGAACTCAATGCACCTTGGTGCTTCAAAATCCAGAAAAGCCTCATCTTTATCGAATTCATAACTTTTTCCCGTAACCTCTGATATAAGGTTCATAAAGCTGATCACCTCATAATCATCCTGTCTGTAAAGAACCGAGTTAGTGAGAAGCTTTTGTCTTTCGTTGGTTGCAAAACCAACTCTTACCTTTGCACCGGTCAGAAAACAGACGACAGCACTCAGACGATGCCACTGCTCAGTGTCAATTACCACGTCATAACCTTTTCTCAGTACCAGAAGTAAGTTCATATTTCTGAAGTCATCATATAGGTAAAGAGCATTAATATATCTGCAGTCCTTAAAAATTCCGGCGTTCCTCTTCTCGGCCAAGACGTCGATCTGAGCACTTACGGCAGCATCTTTTAATACTTTTAAACAAGGGTACAGAAGCACGGCATCCCCTATTCCACCAGGACGGATGATCAGTATCCTGCGGAAGCTGCCACTTGTAGCGGCATTACTTTTGAACATGGAAAGAAAGTAACAAAGAGGTTTACCTATACAGTAGTCAAGGAACTTGATCAGTGCGGTCTTCATTATAAGAATAAAAGGTCAATTTCCTGCATACATGGATACAAAACAGACCTTGTCAGAATACCTTACCATACTTCAAGGGTCGTATCCTTCTGGCAAATATCCAAGCTCTGTTTCAGTCAGACGTAAAAGATAAACCGCTTCCATGGACCGGGAACGGTAAGCTCAATCCCTCAATCCATAGTACTGCTGTCAAAAATCTACAATCTGGAATCTATTGCGTTCTCTACCGCATCCAGGCTTGCCCCGGAAACGATTATGCCGTCAACAATAAAAGTTGGAGTTGATCTCACGCCGATCTGATTACCCTCATCTATTTCCTGATCCACCCTTTTAGCAACGGCATCTGATTTAAGGCATTTACTGAATTTATCACTGTTCAGCCCGGACTGCTTTGCAAACTTTTTAAACTTGTCATTAGAGTTTTCCAGCGTTATTTCCTTTTGATGTTTAAAAATAAGATCATGAACCTTCCAGAATTTATCATTACCCTGCTCGTAAGCACAAAGAGAAGCTACTGAAGCTGGTTTAGCCCAGTCATGATTGGGTAACGGGAACTGTTTGAATACCACCTTGATCTTATCCTTGTATTTTTTGGTAAGAGCAGGGAGCATATCGCTTGCCTGTTTGCAGTAGGGACACTGAAAATCCGAGTATTCAACCACTGTGATCTTTGCTTCTCTGGGACCTTTCAGTGGAACGTTTTCCAGAGATATTTTGCTTAACACCTCTTGTAAAGGGTCAATGGTGGAATCAAATATGTCACCTACGATCAGCTGACTTCCGTCGTTACTGACCAGTATGGGAAGGGGTTGCTGTCTTGGTAACCTGATCTCCCCTTTCTTAAACCTTGATATTTCTGCCTTTTGAAATTTATTGAGGTCTACTACTTCAGCCATACTGAGAACTAAATACCTTTTGTTCTTATCCGTTAAAAATGAAACGGGGAACTCTCCTCTCTCAGGCATTGATACTATGAAAGAACCCTGGCAGAGACCTTTTGCACTGCTCTTTTCAAAATCTCCAAGCTCTACCTTGGTATCCACCGGAAGTCTTGCTGAGTACTTTGCCTCAAAAAAAGAAATCAGTCTTTCCTTAGTATTCTGACTCGTTACTTTATCGCATCCGCTATCTTCGGTCATCATATCACATCCAGCAGTGGCAAACAGTCCAAAGATCAAAACCAGCAAAAAAAATACTCTCATTTATTTCCTCCAAATTAAAATGTAGCTCTGTTTAACGTGATTAACTTAATATTAAGCTATGGTTTTATAAAAATAACACCAGAATCATGTAAAGCAATTGATCAGGGTGTCCTCAAGAAAATACCCTGCTAAAGATATGATCTATGTGCTTGAAATCCTGATCGACCATAAAACATGAAGCAAGGTCTTCTTCGTCAAGAACGGAAGTAATGTCACTGTCCTTTGATAGGATTTCTCTAAATCCGGACTTTGATCCCCAGCACTTCATGGCATTTCGCTGCACTATGGAATAAGCTTTTTCTCTGCTGTAACCCTTGGAGATCAGCTTTAAAAGCACTTTCTGGGAAAATACCAATCCGCTTGTCAGCCAGATGTTACTTTCTAGATTCTCCGGATATACGTTCAACGTCCTGATGACCGTGGACAGCCTGTTTAACATAAAATCCGTTAAAATAGTTGAGTCAGGTCCTATCACCCGTTCAACTGATGAATGACTGATGTCCCTCTCATGCCACAAGACCATGTTTTCAAGCGCCGGAATTACTGAAGACCTTACTAACCTTGACAGTCCGCAAAGATTTTCGGAAAGGATCGGATTTCGCTTGTGAGGCATGGCAGAGGACCCTTTCTGCTCCTTATCAAAAAACTCCTCCATTTCCAGGACTTCAGTCCTTTGAAAATGTCTTATCTCAGTTGCCACTCTCTCGATAGAGGCCGCTATGAGCGACAGGGTAAGAAAATATTCAGCATGCACGTCCCGGTGAATTACCTGAGTTGAGATCTTTGCCGGTATGAGTCCAAGCTTTGCACATGCGATCTCCTCCACCTTTGGATCAACGTTCGCATAAGTACCCACGGCACCGGATATCATTCCCACGCTCACTGCCTCCGTTGCTCTTATCATCCTTTCAAGGTTTCTGCTAAATTCATCATACCAGAGAGCAAATACAAGTCCCAGGGTCTTTGGTTCGGCATGAATACCATGGGAACGACCTATCATAGGAGTATATCTGTGATCATAAGCCAGTTTTTTCAGCTCCGAGAGCAGACCTCTGAGATCCTTTATAATGATGTTCCCAGCGTCCCTTAACTGTATCGAAAACGAGGTGTCAATAACGTCCGAAGACGTCATACCCAGGTGGATAAACCTTGAGTCGCTCCCAACGTTTTCAGCCACGCAGGTGAGAAAAGCGATCACGTCGTGTTTTACTTTTTTTTCCAGTACGCTGATCCTCTGCACGCTGAAGCTCGCCTTCTGTTTGATCGTGTTCAGGGACCCTGCTGGAATTACTCCAAGTTCCGCCCATGCCTCGCAGACCGCTATTTCGACCTTGAGCCAGTTCCGGTATTTAGCTTTGTCGGTCCACAGACCGGACATTTCTTTCCTGGAGTATCTGCTTATCAAAAGTTTATTACCTCTCCGATCGAATCTCTTGGAGCAAGATGGATCTTCGTATGACCATTACCTCTGTGTCTCAGGGCTTCAGCAGCTTCTTTATAGGCGATCTTAGGGTCGTTATTGATCTTGCTCAAGTGTGCCAGAACAACGTGCTGAAGTTCATCGTGGTAAACACTGCCGAGAAGATGTGCAGACTGGGAATTGGAAAGGTGTCCCAGGTTGCTTTTTATTCTCTGCTTCAACTCCCATGGGTATTTTCCATACAGTAACAGGTTTACATCGTAGTTGGATTCCAACACAAGTACGTTTGATCTTCGCAGTTTTTCAACAATAAGTTCAGTAACGGAACCCGCGTCCGTTACTATACCGATCTTTATCCCGTCAAATTCAATTGTAAACCCTACGGGATCGATCGCGTCATGAGGAACGGAAAAAGGCGTGATCTCCATATCATTTACCGCAAATCGTTTATCATTTTCAAACTGGTTCAAGTTCTCCACCTGATCTTCCCATATAGGAACCGTTTTTACCGCTACGTAAACCGGAACAGGCAGATCTTTCAGTGACCTTGTATGGTCCTTATGTTCATGGGTAACGACAACGGCATCGATCTCATTTATGTCGACGCCTAAAGAGTTCAGCCTTTTTTTCAACGACCTTGGAGAAATACCGGCGTCAACAAGGAGCCTGGAACTTTCAGATTCAATGTATATGGAATTACCGGAACTGCCGCTTGCAAGGGAATAAATCCTCATAAAATCTCCTTATGTTATTTTGTTAATTCTATCACGAACAGAGCGAATCTCAATCTGGTAAGAACGTTATGATTTGTTTAAGATCGATTTATTGAATATAATTACCTGATAATCTGCTTCTGGGTAAAATTTTAAAGCAGAAAAAATATTAATATGATACTGGATCTGATCTTTTCAGCACTGATAGGCATAGCAAGTTTTCTTGCGCTGGTCAATATTGTCGATTATCCACTGTCCAAGTCTTTTTATTTTGCAGCAGTTATATCAACTGCCTCACTGCTGCTTTTTGTCATTATTCATTTCTTAAGTCAGAGACTGTCCAGTAAGTCCGCTCTGGCCATGGCGATCGGTATTGCCGTCTCCGTAATGCTTTTTATCGGTCTGTCACAAATCCTTGATTCAGCCAGCATCGCAAGCAGCTTACTTATTACCATCAAGGTAATAAGTTTATGTTTTTTACTGTCCCTGGGAATATCCTTTGGAATATACAAGAGTGACCAGACCGTCTATTCTTTCAAGAACTTTACCTTTGCAAATAAAAAGATCGAAGTCCCTAAAATCCTGGACACAAGCGTTATTATTGATGGACGGGTAGCAGACATCGCAGAGATCGGATTTCTGGAGGGTGATGTGATCATTCCCAGCTTTATAATAAAGGAATTACAATACATCGCGGATTCGTCAGACCCTATAAGAAGCGTACGCGGTAAAAGAGGACTTGATATAATTAAAAAAATGCAGAGTGAAATAGATCAGATCAACATAAGGATAGTTGACCATGACTTTCCTAATATCAAGGAAGCGGACCTTAAGCTTATAGAACTGTCAAAAGAGCTGAATGCCGTTCTTATAACGAACGACTCTAACCTGAACAAGATCGCGGCAATACAGAAGATCAAGATCCTGAACCTGAACGAACTGTCACACGCTCTGAGACCCGTGGTGCTGCCAGGACATTCGATCCATATTCAGCTTGTAAAGGAAGGAAGGGACGCAAACCAGGCTATTGGTTATCTTGATGACGGTACGATGCTGATAGTTAACGATGGTCGTAAGTATCTGGGAAAAGAGGTCACGGTCGTGGTAAAAAGCGTGATGCAGACAACAACGGGAAGAATGATCTTCGCAAGTATAAATGATAAAGAGGGTTCACCCTCATACCTTAATGCCTAATATAAAAGCCTCTGCCATTATCCCGGCCGCAGGAAGTGGACACAGATTAAACAGAAAGGTAAAAAAGCAGTTTTTAAAAATAAACGGGAAACCCCTTTTTTATTTTTGCCTGAACTCCTTTCAGAACAGTTCCTCCGTGGGTGAGATAATCCTGGTCGTATCAGAGGACGACGTAGACCTCGTTAAAACGGAGATACAGGGGATATCACTGACCAAGTCCTTAAAAGTGGTAGAAGGGGGAAACCTCAGGCAGATCTCAGTAAGAAAAGGTTTTGAAGCAGCTGATCCGGATGCGGAGGTAGTCATCATACACGATGCAGCCAGACCTTTTGTTAAGCCAGACCTTATTGATAAGATCATCTCGGAAGCAAATATAAAAGACTGCGTCATATCCGCACTTCCGAGCAAGGACACTCTCAAGAGCGTAGATAATGGTATCGTTAAAGGTACCTTGTCCAGGAACTTAATATGGCAGGCACAGACGCCCCAGGCGTTCAGGTATGAGGTACTCGGCAGCTGTTATGAAAAAGTAAACTTAAAGAACGACGTTTATACGGACGAGGCACAGATAGCGGAACAGGCAGGATATAATGTACACGTCATCGAAGGTTCGGAATATAACTTCAAGGTTACCCGTCCGGAAGATATGAGGCTTGCTGAGCTGATGGTCATTAATGGGTGGGAGTATACATAATGTACAGAGTAGGACACGGTATTGATGCACACAGGTTCGATGAAAGCACGAAGCTGGTACTGGGCGGGGTTGAAATTCCTTATGAACTCGGATTAATGGGACATTCTGACGCGGACGTGCTCGTACACGCGATCTGTGACGCCCTGCTGGGTGCAATGGGTGAAAAAGACATTGGCTGTCACTTCCCGGACACGGACCCTCGTTACAGGAACATATCAAGTATTAAACTGCTGAAAAAGGTAGTAAAGATGCTTGAAGCGAAAAAATTGAAGATCGTAAACCTTGACACGGTGATCATCTGTGAAAAACCAAAAATAGCCCCTTACATTGAACCAATAAAAGGGTCCTTGTCCAAAGTACTTAATATAAACAGAGACGAAATTGGAATTAAGGCTACGACCACCGAGGGTATGAGGATCATCGGCACGGAGGACGGAATAGTCTCTACCGCTACAGTTCTTTGCAAAAAAGTATAGTGCTTATATACAGATCAGAGTGGAACAGTAAAGATCTAAACCGGTCCAGACGAACTGTAATTTCGGTCGTTCGTGATCATCCCGGATGACTGATCAGTATGACAGGCATATCCGTGTTTTGAACTATTTCCTGCGTAATCGGACCAAAAACCCTTAAGTAGCGATGATCCGCTTTTGTAAAACCCAGCACCATCAGGTCAAACCCCTTCGACCGGTCTGTTATTTCCTCTGTCACATTATCACTTTTAACAACTCTCACTTTGAAATTTTCACTCATAGAATAGTCCTGTGCCAATGAAAACAGCTTCTTCCTTGCCCTCTCGCGGTCTGACTCCCTGGATAATTCAGGTATGACTCTCAAAAACTCAATTTCAGGACTGCCCACACGATACAGCGTTCCTATCAGCCTTGCCAGCAGATTTTCATAGTTACCCTCTCCGGCTATGGGAACCAGGACCTTTTTTATATCTTTCGGTCTCCAGTCACCGCAGGACCTTAAGACGACAACATTGCAAGAAACGCCGCTTATGAGATTCTCCTCAATATAAGACCTGGATACGTCTTCACTGAGGTCGGTCAGCCCGAGTACCAGGCTGTCGCATCGATAGCTTTCTGAAACCCTTTTTATCTCTTTCCACACATTATCTGCAACCGTGGTCAGCACTTCAGGATAGATCTTTTCCTCAATGGAAACCTCCAGAGACCTTGCGATCGCGCTCCGACTTTCAGCTATCCTTCTAACCTGACCATCACCGCTGTCCGGCCCTGTTACCACGGACAGGAGCATCACCTTTCCAAATTCTGGCGGAGCCAGTGAACTTGCAAGCCTGATCAGTGAAGCCGCGCTTGTAGGATTGGACACGGGAACAAGTACCAGAGGCAACTGTCCCCTTAATTTTGACAAACTCGGATCATAGGCAGCAGCCGATGCATCAGCACGTTTTGCACTTTTACTGAAAAGGATCAGGTATAAAAGTCCTCCGATGAACAGCCATATCAGGGTGATCAGTCCGGATTTTGGAACCACGAACCCCTGAAAAACTGCCAGCAGAAAGCAGCAGACAGACCCGATCACCGGAAGAACGGGATACAAAGGCATTCGGAAAGGAATGCTGGAAATATCAATTCTCCGCCTTACGAGCATTGACATGAGCTGAGCAACCGTAAACATCAGCAGAAATAAAAGACTTGCCGTTGCTCCTGCGGATTCCACGTTTCTGAACGTAATGATCACTAAAATCGTTACTATTGAAGTTGCATATATGGAATTAGTGGGTGTTTTATACACGCCATGAAGAAATCCCAGTCTTTTAGGCAGAGTTCTGTCTATCGCCATCTTATATGCCACTCGTGATGCTCCAAAGATATTAGCGCTTAACGCCGAAAGCATTGATAATATGCCCACTATCAATACAAACCAGTAGCCTAAGCTGCCCATGTAGTTCTTTGCACCAGCTGCAATGACCTCTTCCCTGTAACTCGATCCCATTGACGTAATCGTCTGTCCTTCACCAACACCAACAACTGAGGTCACAAAAAGAAGGGGGATATATATCATGAGGGATATGACAAGTGACAGCAGCATTGCTCTGGGAATATTCTTTTCAGGTTCCTTGATCTCTCCTCCGGCCTTTGGTATCAGATCAAAACCCTGCATCGCAACAAACGTATATCCCATAGCTATGAACAAACCGATTATCCCGTTTGAGAAAAACGGCGTCATTGTGCTTGCAAACTGCCCCGGACTTGTCTTAACGAACGCAAAAAGCCCCGAAAGGACCAGTACGAAAAATATCGTTATTTTCCCTACGTTGATGAAGTTTCCTACTCCATCGGCACTCCTGGACAAAGAGATCGTATAAAACAGCGTTCCGGCGACAGCGACCGCGTCCACTAACCACAGTGAGGACAACCAGGGAGGAGAACTGCCAATAAATTCATTCCATAACACGTTCACAGCAATAACCAAAAAGGACGCAAAACCAATTGCATATAACACTGCGGCAAAAACCGATGCAAACCAGACGACCCATCCCACGAAAAAAGCAGATTCAATTGACAGTACCTTTTTTGAAAACAGGTACATCCCACCGGATTCAGGAAAAGTGGATGACATTTCCGCGTAACTCAGGGCAACCATTACAGCTATAAGACCATTCAGGGCAAAGGCAAGGGATGCACTGGGTCCCGTATTTGCAAACGCAACCCCTCCCAGGGTCAATATGCCGCCACCAACTATACCCCCTACCCCAATACTTGTGGCACCTATCAGCCCGATCGACCTCTTGCGTTCGACTTTAATGCTCATAGAAATGAAAAATAATATTGAAGAGTAACCATTTCAGATAAAAAACAGCTTCAAACGGCAGCTGACTCTTCTCTTATAACTCCTTTGACAAAATCCCTCAATACTTCACAACTGCTGTCCCTTGCCTCGTCAACCGTCCCCACAAAAACGATCTTTCCTTCATGTAAAAAGGCAATGCGGTCCGATACGGCAAATGCACTTTCAATGTCATGCGTGATAATGACGCTTGCTATTTTGAACTGTTCGTTCATGTGCCTTATAAGACCATTGATCCGGTTTATATTGGGAGGGTCTAATCCAGTCGTAGGTTCATCATAAAGAAGTATCCTGGGAGTGGTTGCAAGAGCTCTTGCCAGTGCAACTCTTTTTTTCATCCCACCACTCAGATCCGCTGGCATTTTACTCTCCACTTTCGATAGTCCGACCAGTGAAAGTTTTTCCTTTACCACCTTATCCATCTCGTCAGTGGAAAGATCAGAACCATTGGATAAAGCATATGCAACGTTCTCCCATACCGTTAGTGAATCAAAGAGTGCAGAACTTTGAAAGAGCATACCTATGCCTTTTCTTATCGACAGCAGTTCGTCATATGTAATGGCAGTTACATCTTTTCCCATGACGGTGACCGTGCCATGGTCCGGCTTGAGAAAACCTATTATTAATTTTAAAAGCACGCTTTTGCCCGTTCCGCTGCCACCTAGAACGGTTATTTTTTCCCCTTCGTATATATCAAGGTCAATTCCCCGATGTACCACCTTTTCACCAAAGGATTTGTGAACGTCCTTTAATTCTATTATCTTGTTCATAAGTTCCTTTTAAAAATCACCTTTTTAATCTACTTGACTTATCAAATAACTTGAAGAGCAAAGATTATTTGGGCTTTATTCCATATTCACTCTTTACATAATTCAATAATAGATTACAATATCAGAAGGGATTAGTTCTATTAAAACAGGTTAAACAGGAAATATGGGCAGAAATGGAACATACTACAAATTAAAGAGAATAAACAAATAAAGAATTAGGGAATTATATAGTGGAAATGGATGTGAATAGAAGTAAACAGACGAATAACAGACCCTTGACTACAACATACAGTATCTGCACTAATTTAATAATAGCTTGAACAATGAAATATAATTTGTTAAAACCTGTATGTTAGAGAAATAGGAATATTTAACTGGAGGAGTAAATTTATGCCACACAAGCTGCCTGATTTACCTTATGACTATAATGCACTGGAACCGTACATTGATGCCCGGACTATGGAAATTCATTACTCTAAGCATCATCAGGGATACGTTAATAATCTGAACAAAGCATTGGAAAACTATTCAGAGGTTCAGGAAAGACCACTGGAAAGTTTGATCTCAGACCTGAACTCCGTTCCCGAGGACATCAGAACCGCTGTAAGGAACAACGGAGGAGGACATGCAAATCACAGTCTTTTTTGGCCGTGTATGGAGCCAGGAGGCGACAGTGAACCACAGGGAGAGCTGTCTGATGAAATAACCGGTGCGTTTGGAAATTTTGATAATTTTAAGGAGGAGTTCTCTAAAGCCGCGGCAACTCGTTTTGGCAGTGGGTGGGCCTGGCTTTGTGTTAACAGCAATAACGATCTGATTATTACGTCAACTCCTAATCAGGACAATCCTTTATCGGAAGGATTAAAACCGATACTGGGACTAGACGTATGGGAGCACGCCTACTACCTTAATTATCAGAACAGAAGACCTGACTACATTAAGGCATGGTGGAACGTAGTAAACTGGAGCAGGGTTGCGAACAACTATAAAGCTGCGAAATAAACTGAGCTTATAAAGGTTGTATCAAGACCAGATCATCCCTGCTTAAGCAGTTTACAGAGAAAGTTATTTCTGTCAGAAGCCGTTGTTATCGTGCACTGACCCCTTATGCTGACTTTGTTTGTCCTGATTAAGTTAAAAAAATAAAAGTGAAGGCAAGTAATATGAAAGAAAATACTACAACAATAAATGATTTCGAATCTTTCACTAACGATAGTGAAATCGATATGAACCTGGATGAAAGCAGTATTGACAAGTCAAAACTTGTAGATAAAGAAGAATGGAATCCCGATGAACAGCTGAGGCTTCTATACGTTTACTTTAAAGATATGTCCGTTGAACCTCTTTTCACGGCAAAGCAGGAGGTCCACATCTCCGCAAAAATAAAAAAATGTGAACGAAGGGCCCAGGAACTTAAAACAGCTTCTACCAAGCTAACGGCTTTAAAAGCCAAGAGCAGAAAAAATACTGCAAGAACGAAGGTCTTAAATAAAAGAATTACCAGCCTTTTGGCACTGTCCTTTGTCTTTTACGAATTGGCTAAAAATTTGAAGCAAAGGTTTGTTAAAGCTAATCTGAGACTTGTAATAACGATATCAAGAAGGTACATGAGCAGAGGACTTCCGCTGCCAGACCTTATTCAGGAAGGAAATCTAGGCTTGATGAGAGCAGTTGAGAGATTTGACCATACTAAAGGTTATAAGTTTTCCACCTACGCCTCATGGTGGATACATCAGGCAATCCTAAGGGCACTTCAAGGACAGACAAGAACCATTAAAGTGCCGGTGTATCTGCTTGAGCAAGCCAACCGCGTTTATAAAACAAGTGCCAAGATAGCAAAAACCACTGAAAGAAAGCCCACTCCTCAGGAGATCGCAGATGAATCCGGTATTTCCGTGGAAGTGGTAAAAAGAATACTCCATTCCACAAATGACGCTATAAGTCTTGACACGCCCGTGCTCGATGGAGAGAAGACAACTTTGCTGGACTCCGTGTCAGATAAGGAAGCCGTTATACCTGATTCCGTTTTGGCAAGGGCGTCCCTTGCCAAAAAACTGAAAGAAGCACTGGAACTGCTGAACCAACGAGAGCAGCAGATAATAAGGCTGCGATTTGGTATTGAAGAGAGAAACACGTACACGCTGGACGAGATCGGTAAGCAGTTTAATCTTACAAGGGAAAGGATCAGGCAGATAGAAAAAGCCGCACTGAAAAAATTAGCCGACTCAAGCATGAAGAACCACCTGGAAAGCTTCCTGAATAATCCATAACGACAGCTAAATTCCGTCCGTTTTACACTTGTTCATATTTTCCTTGCTAAAGTCAACTTTTATTGATATCGTTACTTCAGGAGGTAAATGAACAATGAAAAGAATATTCATAGAATCAGAACCATCATGTGGGTGTGAAAATTGTCACTGTGAAACATGCAACTGCAAAAATGACAAATGTGAGTGTCCTGATTCTGACTGCTCTTGTAAATGTGTTAAGTGATAATCCTTGTATAAACTGCAGGATCATTTAATAAGACAGATCTCTCCGTATGCTGTTGTCAGCATTAAAGTACTGAGGAGGAAAGTACCCGGTGTATTTTAATTCTGACGCTTACTGATCAGTTTTAACGACCTTTTCCAGTTCACCGTTGAAGTGCATCTCTTCACAGATGTCGCATCCGCCAATAAACTGACCGTTCACGTACAGCTGAGGTATGGTGGGCCAATTCGTAAACTCTTTAATACCCTTTCTGATATCCTGATCCAAAAGAACGTCAACGGTCTTGTAATCCACCCCATAGGAGTCCAGTATCTTCACGACTTTGCTTGAAAAACCGCACATCGGCGTATCTCTTGACCCTTTCATATATAGGATTACCTTATTGCTTGTGATCTGATCCCTGATCTTATCCTGTATAACGTCTGACATTTTAATCTCCTTTCTTGCTCATGTTTTGCCATTGATCCGGAGTATACGTTCTTAGTGAGATCGCGTGTATATCTTCGTCCATGGCACCGCCAAGTGCCTCATAAACAAGCTTATGCCTGTCTATCACCATTTTGTTTTCAAAATCAGGCGATACCACGACCGCTTTAAAATGTGTACCATCACCGACTACCTCCACATGGAACGTAGAAATACCGGACTCAATTAAAGATTTAATTCTTTCTATCTCCATACCCATCTGTAATATTATAGTTTAATTTGGTATTACTTTCAAACACGGACCGCTGCCTGAAAGCAGATTTTTATCCATACCAATGTAGAAAGAGCGTTCCTCATTCATCAATACTACCGGCAGCACGCTCTAATCTTTCAATCACCTTATCTTTTCCAAGTATTTCAACGACTTCAATAATTCCCGGACTTACCGTGCCACCGGTCAGTGCCACGCGCATCGGCTGGGCGATCTTGCCGAATTTAAGACCCGTTTCAGTTACCATTTCAGTAAGTGCCTTGTGAATCGAGTCATGATCAAATCCTTTAAGGGACCTCAATTTTTCAATAATGGACTTAAACAACGTAGCGTTATCTTTAGTTAAAAATTTATCCTTTGCCTTGCTTTCATACTCAAGATCATCAATGTAAAAATAGAAGGACTGCGTAACAAAATCGTTCAAGGTCCTGGACCTTTCTCTCAGCTGTTCTATTATCATCATCAGTTTATTATCAGCTTTGACGTCGTAACCTTTTTTTTTCATAAGGGGCAGGATCAGATCAGCGAGCTCTTCGGTTGTTTTCTCCCTTATATAATAAGCATTAAGCCAGTTGAGTTTTTCAGGATCAAACACCGCGGGAGATTTTCCCAAACCGTCCAGTGAAAATTTTTCTACCAAGTCCTCCCTAGAAAATATTTCCTCATCACCATATGACCATCCAAGCCGTGCAAGGTAGTTGATTATTGACTCGGGCAGGTAACCGAGGTCCCTGTAAGCCTCGACCGAAGCAGCTCCATGTCTTTTACTCAGTTTTACCCCGTCGGCACCATGTATCATCGACACGTGCGCAAAACACGGAACGTCAAAATCAAGGGCTTTGTATATAAGCAGCTGTTTTGGAGTATTTATCAAATGATCATCTCCACGAATTACATGAGAGGCTTTCATAAGAGCATCATCAACTACGACCGCAAAGTTGTAGGTCGGATACCCGTCCACTCGCAAAATTATGAAATCATCTATCTCTTCCGCTTTAAAGCTCACTTTGCCCCTTATAACGTCACTGACCACGATCTTACCTGTATCAGGTGTGAGCAGTCTCAATGAATATGGTTTATCCGGGGATGCGTTTTCATTTGACCATTCCCGTTTGTAACGAAAAAATTCACCTTTTTCACGTGCTTCTTCTCTCTTTGCCTCAAGTTCTTCCTGGGTCAGGTAACACTTATAAGCTTTGCCGGACTCCAGAAGTGCATAAGCGTATCCTTTATATATATCAAGCCTTTCGGACTGTTTTACGATGTCTCCATCCCAGTCTATCCCCAGCCATTTTAAAAGATCCAGGATCTCATTAACGGACTTATGCGTTGACCTTGCCCGATCGGTATCTTCGATCCTGAGGGCAAATTCTCCACCGTGGTGACGTGCGAACAACCAGTTAAATATTGCAGTTCTTGCTCCACCAAGATGAAGTGAACCAGTAGGACTTGGAGCAAATCTGGTTTTTATTAGCATCGGAAGTAAGATAAATAAAGCGTTTATATGATCAGCTTAGGAGTTTATCCAGTTCACCGGTGCTCTCAAGCGACGCCAGTTGCTGATAACCTCCGATAAGTTTGTCGTTTATAATGATTATGGGAACGGTTTTCCAGTTCAGTTCTTTCATGACCTCAAGCTTTTTTTCAGGATTGTCGTCCAGGGGGATCTCCTGATATTCAACGCCTTTGTTGTCCAGCAGCAATTTTGTCCTTGCACAAAACGGACACGAACTTGAAGTATAGACCTGAATTTTATTCAATGTGATGCACCGTAATTTTACGCCGTTTATTAGTGTGTTGGTTTTTACAGAATATTCAAGTAATATTTAGCTTTATTCCCATCTCACTCTAAAAACCCCACAATGAGCAATAAAATCTCTATCGCCTTGATATTTTTCCTTATCACACTCAGTTCCTGCTCGGTTGTAAAATTTACCCAGATATACAGGTCCTCCGGTAAAGAAAAAGGTAAGCTGCTGAACCACGTGTATAATAAGAAATCAACGAGCTATAAGATAGGCAGGCTAAATGACAGCTGGAATAAAGTGAGCACAGACCAAGGTGATCTTTTGTTCGTATCAAAGGACAATGACGCTTCTATAAAAGTTAACTCCACGTGCTCGTCGACCAATATCAACAGCAGTCTGGACTCTCTGTCGAGATCTCTGCTCATAGGTCTTAAGCAAAAAAAGCTGCTGAGCAAAAAGTCCGTTCATATTGATAACGAACAGTCCCTTTTATTGATACACAGTGCACAGCTTGATGAGACAGAATTAAAAATTGCAACGGTGGTACTGATGAAAGGTGATTGTGTTTATGACGTAATTTACTCAAACATAGGTAACAGCTTTGATCTGTACTTTAAAGATTTCATGGGATTTATTGGGAATTTCAGCGTTATAGCAAAATAATGACCAGTTTATTTTACAGAATTGGCTCTAACTGTCTGACCTTTTTGCACACCATGGGAGTAGTTTCCATTTTTTCCATAAGGTGTATAGGTGCAACTATAAAACCTGATTACAGCTCTAAGGACGTACTGGAGCAGATCTCTGAAATAGGCGTAAAATCAATTTTGATCGTCATCGTTTCTGCCATGGCGATCGGGATGGTCATGGTCGTCCAGCTGTCATGGGGCTTTTTGTGGTTTGGGGCAAAAAGTCTCGTTGGACCAGTTGTTACGCTCTCCTTTGTAAGAGAACTGGGACCGGTCGTTACTTCCCTGCTGGTAGGAGGAAGGGTCGGTTCTGGCATTACCGCCGAGATCGGAGCGATGAACGTTACAGAGCAAATCGATGCAATTAAATCACTTGGAGCAGATCCTTTTAAAAAGCTCATAGCTCCGAGAATACTTGCCGCCGTTATATCGTTCCCACTGCTTGCAATAATAGCAAATCTGTCAGGTATAACGGGAGCCGTGATAATGTCGCAAATCGATCTTGGTATAGAGCCAAGGCTTTTTTTAACTTCCACAATGGAGTGGATCGGCATAAGCGATTTTATCACGGGAATTTCAAAAACGTTCTTTTTCGGTCTCATAGTTTCCATAACGGGCTGTTTTTTAGGGATGAAAGCTGATGGAGGAACGAGAGGAGTAGGGAACGCAACCACTAAAACAGTGGTCGTATCACTTCTGCTGATCATTATCTGTGATTTTATTTTATCAAAATTATTCGTATGGCTGGTATATCTTTAAAAAGACCTCGGCAAATACGACCTACTTCGGCAAGGTCTTACAAATACCAATACTTTTTGCTGTATTGACTTTAATTTCCTGTTTCAGTAAATTTAACTTTTTATTTTATAAGGAGTTATGGGTATGAAGTCTTACGTTGCAAAAGACAGCGAAATTGAACAAAAATGGTTTGTTATAGATGCTGAAGGAAAGACGGTCGGCCGCCTTGCGACACAGGTTGCAAATCTGCTTAGAGGCAAAGGAAAACCAGTATTTACCCCTCACTGTGACAACGGCGATTTCGTTGTGGTGGTTAACGCAGACAAAGTCAATCTGACCGGTAAGAAGTGGACACAGAAAACTTACTACTGGCATACGCCTTACATAGGTGGATTAAAATCAATTACTGCAGCAAAGTTAAAGGAAAAAGATCCAGGGGAAGTCGTTAAGAAAGCCGTATGGGGAATGCTGCCGAAGAACAAATGGCAGAAAAGGCTGATAGGCAGGCTGAAAGTTTACTCGGGAAGTTCACACCCGCATTCGGCACAACGACCAACAAAATTGGAGGTTTAGTTCAAGTGGCAGAAACATTATTTGGAGGAGTAGGTAGAAGAAAAACGTCAGTTGCCAGGGTCTGGCTTAAATCCGGCAGCGGTGAGATCTTAATTAACAACAGGAAAGTAAGTGAATATTTTCCACGTCATATTTGGCAGACTAAAGTAAATGATCCACTTGAACTTACTGGTACCAAGGGAAAATACTCTGTGGCTGTAAATGTAAATGGCGGTGGCCTTACGGGTCAGGCAGAGGCCATAAGGCATGGTATTTCACGTGCTTTACTGAAATCAGATGAAAAACTCCGCAAAACACTCAAAACAGCGGGATTTCTCAAACGCGACCCGAGAATGGTGGAAAGTAAGAAATACGGCAGAAGAAAAGCAAGAAGGGGTCAGCAGTTCTCAAAAAGGTAGTTTTTCTTGTCTAAACTCTCCAGAAAGTCAGAAAACGGTAGTAAGATCAATATAAAGCCGCCCAAGGGCAAACTCGGCGTTTTACTTCCAGGTATGAGCGGGGCGGTCAGCACCACCTTTACTGCCGGCGTGGAAGCGATCAACAAGGGGATCGGCAAACCTATAGGTTCGTTAACCCAGATGAGCACTATTAGGCTTGGGAAAAGAACTCAGGAGAAAACCCCGTTAATTAAAGACCTTGTACCTCTTGCAAACTGCAAAAACCTTATATTTGGTGGGTGGGACATATTTCCGGACAACTGTTATGAAGCTGCTCTGAAAGCTGGCGTGTTACAGAAAGAACTGCTTGACGACCTAAAAAGCAGGCTAAAAAAACTATCGCCTATGAAGGCAGTATTCGATCAGCAATACGTTAAGAACCTTTCAGGCAGACACGTCAAAAAAGGCAAGACAAATATGGACCTTGCCCAGCAGCTTATTGACGATATAAACGGGTTTAAAGAACAGAATAAAGCTGACAGACTGGTTATGATCTGGTGTGGCAGCACTGAAGTCTTTATTAAGCCCAAAAAAGTTCACAAAACCTTAAAAAGTTTTGAAGAAGGCTTAAAAAAGAACAGCAAAGATATACCCCCGAGCATGATCTATGCCTATGCTGCAATAAAATGTGGGGTTCCTTACGCTAACGGTGCTCCGAATCTGTCCGCCGACGTACCCGCACTGGAACGTCTTGCAGAAGAAAATAAAGTTCCCATAGCCGGAAAGGATTTCAAAACGGGACAGACGTTGATGAAAACTATCTTGGCACCCGGATTTAAAAGCAGAATGCTTGGAGTTAACGGATGGTTTTCAACTAATATACTTGGCAACAGGGACGGTGAGGTATTAGATGATCCATGGTCGTTTAAAACCAAAGAGGAAAGCAAGCTCAGTGTTCTTGGAACTATATTTCAGCCCCATTTATACCCCGAACTTTATTCCAACCTCTATCATAAGGTGCGGATCAATTACTATCCCCCAAGGGGCGACGAAAAAGAAGCCTGGGACAACATAGATATTTTCGGCTGGCTTAATTATCCTATGCAGATCAAGTTAAACTTCCTGTGCAGAGACAGCATCCTTGCAGCTCCTATCGTTTTGGATCTGGTACTATTTCTGGACCTTGCACATAGAGCAGGTATGTACGGTATTCAGGAATGGCTCTCGTTCTACTTTAAAAGCCCTATGGTCAGCAAAGTTCTATATCCTGAACATGACCTTTTTATTCAACTTATGAAACTTAAAAATACTCTGAGGTATATTATGGGGGAAGACCTGATCACGCATCTGGGTTTGGATTACTATGATCTTATACAGTAGCAAGGTCATAATCCAACTCGGGTCGCACGCAAAAACTTTCAGATAATTTGAATATACAGAATGAAAGCAATTAAAGCATTATACAAAACATTACGGATGGGGGGGGGTATTCTCAAGCCAAAAAGAGTGAGAAAAAGTCTTTTACAATAACAAAATACGCTTCTCGTCCAACACTCATATACATTTCTCACAAACATAAATTCATCTATTATACAATTCCTAAAGCTGCATCTACAACTATCATATCCTTTATTATTACAATAGACGAAATTAAGCGAGATCCAAAAAGCATTCACGAAACGATTATGCCCAGAATATTTCGACCTGAACACAGGTCCGCTAGATATAAAGATTATTTCCACTTCACATTTGTTAGAAACCCATATGATCGATTACTTTCCTGTTACATACAAAAAGTTTATAACCCAGCATTATCTAACCTTACCAATCGTTATTTTATTAATGGAGAAGATAGACAGTTTGTAAAAGGATACGGGAATTTGATGGGCTTTAAAAAAATGTCTTTCAGTGATTTTGTACACTTCGTAACCAAAATACCAGACGAGCATTGTGACCCTCACTTTTCGCCTCAGCATCGTTTGCTGGACCTGGAGACGTTAGATTTCATCGGACGCCTTGAGAACTTCGAACAGGATTTTTCCTATATAAAAGAACAGATTTCGCTATCTGATGATATTAAGCCAGAAAAAAGAATGACAACCAAGCACGGTCCTTACCAGAGCTACTACGATGACGAACTGCGCAAAATGGTTGCTAAAAAATACGCACGTGACCTGGAAATCTTTAATTATGATTTCTAACTGTTATCGTGTTCAGGCCTCTCAGCATCCATCAGCCACATTCAAATAAAGGGAACTATAAAGATTGCTTGATACAACTTTATGAATCCCTTATAGTTTCATGTAGCAGCACGGTAACAATACAATTCGGGTCGCACATAAAAACTTTCAAATAATTTAAAAATACAGAATGAAAACAATTAAAGAATTATACAAAGAGATTCTTAAACCAAAAATTAGACAAATCCCTTTAAAATATCCTCATATGCCTCCAGTACACGGCTTCGTTTCTCACAAGCATAAGTTCATCTATTATCCAGTTCCTAAAGCTGCATGTTCAACTATCAAATCCTTTATGATTACAATAGATGAAATTGAGCAAGGTCCTACCCTTCACACAACAGTTATGCCCACGTTATATTTCCCTGATAACAGGTCCGCTAGATATAAAGATTATTTCCACTTCGCATTTGTTAGAAATCCATATGACAGACTGCTTTCCTGTTACATAGAAAAGATATATCATCCAAAATCGGTTAACCGTAACGATCATGCGTTTATTAATGGAGAAAATAGAGAGTTTATAAAAGGATATGGGAATGTAGAATTTAAAAAAATGTCTTTCAGTGATTTTGTACACTTCGTAAACCAAATACCCGATAAGCATTGTGACCCTCACTGGTCACCCCAGCATCGTTTGCTGGACCTGGAGAAGTTAGATTTCATCGGACGCCTTGAGAACTTCGAACAGGATTTTTCCTATGTAAAAGAACAGATTCCACTATCTGGTTATATCAGGCCAAAAAGACTGATGGCAAGTAAACACTTTCCCTACCAGAACTATTACGATGACGAACTGCGCAAAATAGTTGCTAAAAAATACGCACGGGACCTGGAAATCTTCAATTATGACTTCTAACTATTATTATGTTCAAGTCTTTCAGTATTCGCCAGACACATTCAAATAAATGAAATTATAAAGATTGCTTGATACAACTTTATGAATCTCTTATAATTTCAAGTAGAAGCAAGGTAACAATCCAACTCGATTCGCACACAAAAACTCTCAGATAACTTGAAAATACAAAATGAAAATAATTAAAGCATTGTACAAAACATTACGGGGAAAAAAAAGGGGGGGGGGGATTTTCTTAAGCCAAAGAAGAATGAAAAAAGGTCTTTTACAATAACAAAGTATCCTCCTCTAAAGCCAGTACACGACGGCCGCGTTTCTCACAAACACAAATTCATCTATTATCCAGTTCCTAAAGCTGCATTTACAACTATCATATCCTTTATGATTACAATAGACGAAATTGAGCAAGGGACGGAACTTCACACAACACCTATTCCCAGAGTAGTTTTCCCTGAAAACAGGTCCACAATATATAAAGATTATTTCCACTTCACATTTGTCAGAAACCCATATGATAGACTGCTTTCCTGTTATAAAGATAAAGTTGATAACCCAGAATTGCGTAACCCTACCAATCGTTGGGCTATAAATGGAGAACATAGAGGGTTTGTAGAAGGATATGGGAATTTGGTGGGCTTCAAAAAAATGTCTTTCAGTGATTTTGTACACTTCGTAACCCAAATACCCGATAAGCATTGTGAGGGCCACTTTGTACCCCAGCATTATTTGCTGGACCTGGAGACATTAGATTTCATCGGACGTCTTGAGAACTTCGAACAGGACTTTTCCTATGTAAAAGAACAGATTTCACTATCTGATGATATTAAGCCAGAAAAACTAAATTCAACCAAACACGGTCCCTACCAGAACTATTACGATGACGAGCTGCGCAAAATGGTTGCTAAAAAATACGCACAGGACCTGGAAATTTTTAATTATGATTTCTAAACATTATCGTGCTCAAGTCTTTCAGTATTCGCCAGCCACATCCAAATAGAGTCAACTTAAACAAACGGTACGGACTGGAAATTAAAAACCATTTAATAATCTTCTGGCAGCCCCAACGGGATTTGAACCCGTGTTTCAGCCTTGAGAGGGCTGCGTCCTGAACCAAGCTAGACGATAGGGCCTTTTATAAAAATAGACTGTATCATAAACTTTAAAAATCAGAAATTTCTTTTTTAGCATCAAGCAACATGGCCTTAACGTTTTTAGGGGATGTGCCTCCGTAGGAGGTTTTACTCTCCACGGACCCCTGAATTGATATACAGTTAAAGACATCAACTTCTATTAATTTTGAAAAACCTGTCATTTCTTCCAATGACAGCTCTTCCAGTTGCTTGCCCTGTTTTTCCGCATAACTGACTATCGCCCCAGCGGTCTCATGCGCATTTCTGAAAGGCATACCCTTTCTGGTCAGATAATCTGCAATATCAGTTGCAGTTACAAATCCATCGGTAAGGGACTTGCGTAAGTTTTCTCTTTTAAACTTTATTTTCTTCAGCATCTCACTATTAAGTTCAAGACACAATTTGACGGTGTCGATCGTATCAAAAAGAGGTTCCTTATCTTCCTGCATATCACGATTATAGGAAAGAGGAAGACCTTTAAGGAGGGTAAGGATGGCATTCAGATTTCCATATACCCTTGCTATTTTACCACGAGTTAATTCTGCCATGTCAGGATTTCTTTTCTGAGGCATTATGCTCGAACCCGTTGTAAAATCATCCCCAAGATCAATAAAGTCAAACTCCTTTGAGGACCAGAGTACAAGTTCTTCAGACAGTCGCGACAGATGCATCATAAGCAGAGAACAGCAGAATATGAACTCAGCTATAAAGTCTCTATCGCTTACAGTGTCAATACTGTTGCAGGATACCGCGTTAAATCCGAGCAGGGAAGCCGTGTAGTTCCTGTTAACGGGAAAAGAGGTCCCCGCCCCTGCTCCAGTTCCCAAGGGATTTACGTCGGTCCTCTCTAAACAGTCTCTCAACCTGCCAGCGTCGCGTCTGAACATTTCAAAGAACGCCAGCATATGATGAGCAAGAAGCACGGGCTGTGCCCTTTGCAGGTGGGTATACAGCGGCATCACGACATCCATATTTTTTTCCGCCAACTTGATAAAATTACCTGACAGCTTTTTCAGCAGTTTCAGAACATTATCGCCTTCTTTCAGTATATAAAGACGAATATCCACTAAAACCTGATCATTTCTACTTCTGGCGGTATGGATCTTTCCACCGACTTTCCCAATTTTTTCAATTAAACGCTTTTCTATATTGAGATGAATATCCTCGTACTCTTCCCTGAAAGGAAAGTTCCCCGACATTATTTCCTTTTTTACAGAGCCCAGCCCCTTGATGATCTTATCAGCGTCAGTCTTTGGAATGATACTCTGCTTTGCAAGCATACGAACATGTGCAATGCTTGCCCTTATATCCTCTTCATAGAGCCGCCTGTCAAAACTTACCGACTCGGAGAACTTTTCTGCCACCTTGCTGGTAGATCTTGTAAACCTTCCTCCCCATGCTTTTTTAGCCACTGCTGTTTTCCCTTAATTCGGTTTTTATTTCTGCGTTATTATCAGCCCTGTCAACAAGAAGCTTTTGAGTTGGATAGGCAAACTCTATACCTTCCTCTCTGAATTTTTTCAGTATTGCAAGATTGATGTTTTGCTGTGCTTCCATATACTGGCCATATTCATTGTCGTCAACGTTGTAAACTACTTCAAAGTTCAGGGAAAAATCTCCATAGGAGAAGAAGTGAGCACGCAGAAATGTCGCTTTATCCACTGAAGTAATAATATCTTTTAATATTTGAGGGATCTGCTTCAGCTTTTCATACGAAGTGTCATATACGACTCCAAGCGTGAATACTACTCTGCGTGCTGTCATCTTTTTATAGTTCTTTATCCTGCTTTGAAGCAAGTCGTTGTTGGAAAAAACCAGCTGTTCACCCGAGAGACTCTTCACCCTGGTGGTTTTTAAACCTATGTTCTCAACGTCCCCTTGCAAGTCGCCAATTACTATGTAATCACCGATCTCAAATGGTTTATCTAAAATTATTGAGAGTGACGCAATTATATCACCAAGAATGCTCTGAAGTGCCAGGGCTATCGCTATACCTCCAATTCCAAGACCTGCTATCAAAGTAGTGATATTGAACCCCAGATTGTTTGCAATGAGAAGTATAATGGTCACCCATAACAACACCTCTATAACAAAGCTGACTGCTTTTATATGTGTGATCTTTTTCCCAGTCTTGCCCTCATCTTCTTTAAGCAGTCTGTTCGTATAGTAAGAAATTATGCCCGAACACCAAAATGCAACCTGGAAGAGCAAGGCTATCACCACCATGCTCTTTCTTGCAGACGTCATGCTTTCATTGATATTTAAGAAAAGAGAACCAACGTAAAGAGAAGCAACTATAAGCATCAAAGTGTTGGTTTTAGATAAAAGTTTTACGACCAGATCATCAAGCTGGTTATTGGTCTTCCGTGAAATTTTTTCAAAGCGTTTGATAAACAGCCTGTTAAGGGTGAACAGTGCAAGGCTTAAACCAACCAAAACTCCAAGTGCAATAAGCCACTGTTCAACGCTGTTGTTAAGATAGGTCTCCTGAAATATGTCTTTATAGTTCATAAAATTTCCATCCTGCAGCTTAATCGCTCCGGCAAGAACGACCGTTTTATTGTTCTGATGATCATCAGACGATCAGATATCGTCTTTTTTATTTCTGACATTTTATGTATGTTTTTATGCTTGCTTCTTAAATCGAACAGCCAAGGATTATTCTATATGAAATTTTAATAACATTCATATAGAATAACTGTCTGATAAAGTAATTTACATGAAAAAACTGAGTATATTACCGATATTAGCACTCACTGTACTGATGTCATCCTGTCTGGCCGCTGGAATTATTGGTGGAACGGTTGCAGGTGTAGTTCTTTACAAACATGGGGACCTGATCTCCAATGAAGGTGCACCATATAAACAATGCATGGAGGCAGTGCTGAAAAGTATGGATGAACTTGGCTACACGGTGACATCTGTCAAGCAATCGACACTATGGTATTTTCAGGAAACGGTAAAAGCACGGAATGCCAAAGGCAAAACGGTAAAAATAGTTATAAAATGGAAAGCTGAAAATCATACAGAAATGAGAGTTAAGGTAGGAAAGCTTGGGAACAAGGCACGTTCTCAGGAAATACTTAACACCATCAGGCAATATTTATATCAATAATAACGAAAATCATGTCAGCTTTTTCGCGTGCCAAAGCTGGTCTAATAAGTCTTAACTACATCAACATCTATGGTCCGAACGTCAGAGAAAATTAAAAACGCAGATACGCTTTTTCTAAATAACGGTCCTTTCCCTCTCCAGATCAAGTTCGGATTTTATTCCAAATTCGTGCAGGGACCTGTTTGCCTCTTCAATACCTGTGCATTTCGCTATCAGCCTTGCAAGCACCGATATTTTTTCAAACAATACAACCGGGTCGATATAGATCGTTACCGTTGACGAAAAGTTCAGCGTAACGGACCGTGTACCCCTTCTTATACGGTTTTTTTTAAATTCACCCCTGGCATACTGAACGGGAGACCTGCTTGCCTCAGTCGGAACTACCTTTATCACTTTTTCCATCAGTCTCACAACATCCAAGGTCATTCCCCAGCTGCCCAGTATCCCGCCGTGTTCAGCAATTTGCCCAACAGAACTTTCAAGTTCGGAGATCGTCAGTTCCCCGTCACTGCCAAACCCGAAAACACCTATAATCGTTCTTATCTTTTTACTGACCTCATAAAGCGAGGCGATCATTACTGAATCCGCCAACGGACTTAATATCCCTTTTTCTTTTCCCGTTGCAATTGCATCACCACCAACGTCGATCCCTATGATCAAGTCCACACCGAGCTTTTCTGCAGCATCAGTTATTCCCTTAGCAGTTGCCATAGGTCCGTAATTTATATCGATCAAAAGCGTTTTAACTCCAAGTACCTTCGATACCAGTGCTTCTGCAAAAGCAACTCCCGTGGAAGTTCCTGTATCCTTATTACAATACCAGACCGTATCGTTCAGCTTATCTGCATTTATCGTCTCTTCGAACGTTCTGGGTCCAGGTACGGGGTCGATCGATGGTCTTTCCCAAGAAAGTCCCCCTAGCAGGTGATCAGCACCAAACATACTCAACAGACCAGCCGTGGGGATCGTACCCACTATATCACCCCCACCGCCAATACCTATTAACATTGCCTTTTTGCTGCTCTTCAGTATTTTCTCTAACGAAATATTATCATTGCTCATCTTATACTGACGAGTATATTACATTTTTGTATTTTATCTAAAATTCAAGTTAATCAGATCTTTATCTCTTTACCAGGACAGTTACAATGAGAGCGGTCAGTAACCTTATTATTTTCATATCGTTATTTTACTTAACCTTCTATGTGCCGTTTGCATTAACTTCCTACAGTTCCCACTGGATACAATATGGATGCAGCTTTCACAACAGGTGTGAAGTCCTAGGGTCTGATAACGTCGAAAATGCAGCAGATAACCTTGTCTCTTTTCTCCTGCACAAGAAAGAACTGAACGATCAGTGGAGAGTAAATGAAAAAATACATTTAAACGAAGTCAGGACTATTTTAGACATAATGTTCATAGCTGCTTTTTTGGCGGTCACTGTACTGACAATGCTCCGAAGAAAAATATCAGGACTTTATAAATTCGCGGTCGTTAACCTTATCATAGCCCTTTGTTTTTTTATCGTTCTGCCGAATTTCAAGACCTTCTGGAGAGATATTTTTCATCCTGTTCTGTTCGATAACGATCTATGGAAACTGACAAGGCAGGATACGTTATTTTATATTATGCCAAGGGTGTATTTTAAGACCACAACGGCCGTAATACTGTCTTTATGGGCATTTCTGAACGTTCTTACAGCTTTAATCTCAGCGTTTTATAAACCTGAAAGAAAATAAGCTTTTTGATTGCTCTCGGTACTGAAGTATATTACTTCCTTGTTTAAACTACGGATCTGAACTGCTCCGCAGGTCCTGCAATCCTATGAAAAAAATACTGAAAGACTGGAACCATCTGCCTGGAATACACTGCGGTTCCGTTGCGATCAGAGACGTAATGGATTTCTACGGGTCGCAATACTCTGAAGAGACGTGCTTTGGACTGGGAAGCGGTCTTGGATTTTATTACTACGTCAACGAAGACTCCAGCCCCACAAGATCGATACATCTGAGAGGTCCTGGTATGGAGGTAAATTTCCTTAATCATTTTGGTATGGAGATCAGCGACTGGAGTTATGAAGAAAATCCGGACAAGGCAATGGAAGAACTTATTGAAAGCATAAACAACGGTGTTCCCGTATTGATACAGACCGATATCTTTTATCTTGATTACTATGGTTCAAGTACGCATTTTCCGGGTCATATTGTAGTTGTCTGTGGATATGACGATAAAAAAAATATCTTTTACCTTTCAGATACTTCGTTCGGCGATATTAAAGAGGTCTCATTTAAAAAGCTGTCCATGGCAAGGAGTTCAAAAATTCAGCCATATCCACTCAATAACAATAACATAAAGGTGACCCTGGACCGTAAAAGCATAGATCTGAAAAAAACCGTACCCGAGGCTATAAGGAAAAATGCCGAACTTATGATCAATGGCTTTGAAAATTCACGTGGTAAAAGCGGCTTAACGGTCATCAAGTCATGGGCCGATGACCTGCCAGACTGGAAAGACCTTGACGACTGGCAATGGGCCTCAAGGTTTGCTTATCAGGTCATCAGTAAACGCGGCGTCGACGGTGCGGGGTTCAGGTGGATGTACAGAGATTTCCTGGATGAAATGAAAGACGTATGTCCTTTGATCTCAGAATTGAAACTGGCTTCTCATATGGACAGGATTGGGAGGGAGTGGGGCGTAATTGCTGAAAAACTGAAAAATATAAGTGAGATGGGATCCCCTAAAGATCAATTCTTATCAACTTCCCGGACCGCCAATTCGGTATTTATGCTTGAAAGAAATTTTTTCAATAAAGTGATTAACAGCTTTATTTGACTTGCATTTTACAGTTATAAATGAAATAATTTCAACATACTTCAAGTGTTTTTATGAAATCACGAGATCTGGAATAAAAAAGAGGGGTAAAAGATGTTAAAAAACAATATGAAAATTGTCTTGATTTCCGAAGGAAAGGGTTCTTCCAGGCATTTTAATCTTAACTCGCTCCTGTTTTCTTTTGTGTGTTTCAGTGTAATTACATTTTTCTCCACTATATGGTTGTACTCCTATGTTTCACAGGACAATTCCGTTGCAAGTAACAACTCTTCTTTTCTGATAACTAACATTTTAAAACCCGAAAAGTATAAAGGTTCTGCCCATGCATGCAGCAGTGAGGATGATAACGATCCCAACAGTAAGGAAAATCTGGCAAAGAAAGAAGTAATAGAACTAAAGGAAAAGGTTAAAAAACTTCAAGAGATAGAAGAAAAATTAATGTATATGGAAAAAGTATTGGAGAAAAAAGGAATAAGTAAAGAACTTTCTATCGGAGGACTTTATCTTGAACCGGATAATCCAGACAGGCTAAATGACAAATACCTGGACCTGATAAGCAAGCGTACTGAAGATACGATCAGAGCCCTTCGCTCCTACCCGATAGGGGCCCCTGTTGACAGTTCGGTCACATCCCTATATGGATACAGAATAGACCCTTTCAAGAAAAAAAGGGCTTTCCATTCAGGCATAGATTTCTCCGCATCTACGGGAACTCCCGTTAAAACAACTGCAGACGGCATTGTTGAAGTCGCAGGACGATATGGAGGCTACGGCAAGTGCGTTATTATAAAACATAAAAATGGGTTTAAAACCCTGTACGCACATCTTTCCAGAATAAAAGTCGTTAAAGGACAAAAGGTCTCATCCGGAGATGAGGTCGGTAAGGTGGGATCAACCGGCAGATCAACCGGACCCCATTTACATTATGAGATCATAAAAAACGGTAAAAGGGTCAACCCTAAAAAATATATAGACATGGGGTAATATATTTTACGGACAGATAAGATGTTTAATATAGGTAAAACAATAATGCACAACAAGGACAAAGTAACAACCCTTTTAAGCGAAGGGGCTTCTTTTGAAGGAAGTATAAATTCATCGTCGTCGATCAGGATAGAGGGTTTCTTAAAAGGTAATATAAAAGTTGAACAAAACGTTATAATTGGGGAAACAGGCAAAATAATTGGAAATATAAGTTCATCAAAGTTAATAATCTTCGGAACGGTTGAAGGACTGATCAAAACCCAGGTCTTAAAGGTTCACAAAACTGCCAATATTAAAGGAAATTCCGTGGTCGAGGCTGAGTCAGCCAGCGTGGAAGATGGTGCCATTCTTGACGAATGTAAATTCACTGTGGGAAAGAATAAAGCAGAGTCAAGTCCGGAAGTGACAAAGATCAATTTTAAAGCGCGAAAATAGGACCGTTACTCCTTCGTTGATATTAACAGTTTCACTTTAAACGACGTATAAACAGAACGACCAACACTGGAATATCTAGGAGATAGGGGAAACAGGGAAAATCCAGTAATTATCTTCCGACTTTCGATCTATATGGGTATTGAAAACTTTATAAAACCTGCACTTGAACTGATCAAAGGCTACGCCTACGGTAACAGAATAAACCGTGGGGAACTGAAGAACGTTTTATTTCTTGCAAAAGATTTTAGTGGCAGGGACATGTTTAAACTCTTGGTGAAGAAAAACCTAATTGAACTTATCGAAGGCGACCCGAGATTTGCTGATGACAGCGATATTTATCAAATATCCAGAGATGGATTTGATATAATCAATGAAAACAATGAAAAATAGTCCCTAAAAACTGTCAAAAGACATATCAGTCCGTTCTTATGCCACTATAGTCCCGAAGGTCCTTTCAACCCCACCTGCCAGAAAGCTGCGTATTTTATCTAAACTACCGTTCTCTGCTCGCCAGTGATGGTACTTTTCATAATGTTCCTTTGATTGCCAGCTTTCAACTATGAACATGACGGTCGGGTCGTCTTCATCCAAAAACATATTAACCCATTCACATCCCTCAAAATTTCTGGTATCTGCAATATTATCAATAAAGAACTGTTTTGTCTCTTCAACCATTTCAGGTTTTAATTTTGCCTTTACAGCTATTCCAATGCTCATTTATCTTCCCTCCTTTATACTAATTCTATCTTCTGGATTGAGTAAAGTAAATACAAGTTCCGCGGCAGCACCTCCTGCAAAATTAGCGACAAGGAATACCCAGATGTCGCTAAAGTCCAAAACGTTCAATATGGACATTCCTAATGCCACGGCCGGATTGAATACACCTCCTGATATTTCTCCAACTGCGTATATACCAGCCAAAACGGTAAGTCCGATGGCAACACCATAATATGAATTACCCGCTGCACTCCTTGACGTTGCAACATGTAGCACAACGTAACAAAGAGCAAACGTAAAAACAAACTCCGCGATAAGAACATGTAGAGCTGCCGGAGTTGATACTGTGGCTGTCCCGCTGCCTTTGAAGTAGATGGTCAGTATGGGCCGCAGCCGCCGACGCGGAAAGATGCGCAAATATATATCCCGGAACATGCGAAGCTGGGATCTTACCCCTCAGCCATACCGCAAGTGTAACGGCTGGATTATAATGAGCTCCAGAAACGTGAAAGCCCGCATAGATCATGGCAATAAGCACTGACACAATAGCCAGCGGTGCGAAAAGAGGACCAACACCCGGTTCAATTACGGTCAGCCCAATGGTCAGAACTAAAAAGAACGTACCTATAAATTCAGCAACGTATTTATTCATAAAACGATCGTTATAGAGACAGAACTTAACTTTCAATGGTGGCTGGGGCACTAGGATTTGAACCTAGACTTGCGGATCCAGAGTCCGCTGTACTGCCATTATACGATGCCCCATTCCAATATATGGGTTTTTATTAGCCTTAATTATTACAATGATGATCTTTGAGTCAAATTGACGTTACATAAATCTACCTGCCTAACTTGTCATTCACATACGGATTTTACTTGATCTCTTTGATTGATGTAAGAATTCTGATAAAATCTTAAAAAATCTTTTATTAACGAGGTAAGACCATGCCAGCTAAAACCATAACCGTTTCGTCAAAGTCAAAAGATGGCTTGAAAAAAACGGCAGACAAAAAGCTAAAAGAGTTTGCCAGCCAAGGAATGAGATATGTAACCAGGAACTACTCTCCCGGTCGTGTAAAGAAAGTAAAACGTGGCTACGAGATTGAGCTATCAGTTCATTCGTGATCATGACCGACAAAGACCCGTTTTACATCCTTGAAACTTTCCTGAACAAAAACCAGGGCAGAGAATACGAAATTGATATAAGCTGTCCGGAATTTTCCTGTATCTGTCCAAAGACGGGACAGCCTGATTTTGCAACAATAAACATTAAGTACGTCCCGGACAGGCTCTGCATAGAACTTAAATCCCTCAAGCTTTATATGTTTTCATACAGGGACACCGGAGAGTTTCACGAACACGTAACAAACAAGGTCCTGGACGATATAGTAAAGGCAGCTGATCCTTTAAGAGCTGAAGTGACAGGAGATTTTAACGTCCGAGGTGGGATCAAGACTGTAGTCAGAACAAAATATGAAAGGTAAAAAAACTTCATTAAAAGTCCAGATCACCATTTCTTCAGCCGTTATTCTAATCATATTACTTATTGCCGTTGCCGCTCCCTATATCGCCCCCTACGAACAGGATGAAACAAACTTTTCCGTCATGCTGCAGTCTCCTAGCTGGGATTATATAATGGGAACCGACCAAGAGGGAAGGGATATGTTGAGCCGTATAATCCATGGGTCACGAGTGTCAATGGTCGTTGCTCTTGCAACCGCTCTTATAGCCTTGATAGTCGGAACCGCTTACGGTGCCGTATCAGGATACATAGGAGGAAAAACGGACGAGCTTTTAATGAGAATAGTTGAGGTATTTTATTCATTACCGGACATTCTGGTAATAGTCCTTCTAACCTTAATGATAGGCAGGGGTACATTGGGGATCGTTATTGCGCTTGGCTTCACTTCCTGGATGAGAGTGGCAAGGATAGTAAGGGGCGGGGTCATTCAGGTCAAGTCATATGAATACGTTGAATCAGCACGTGCACTAGGAGCAAGACCGCTGAAGATATTCTTCAGACATATACTGCCAAATATACTCGGGTCGATAATAGTCACAATAACGTTCTCCATACCTTACGCTATACTTGCAGAATCGACTCTCAGTTTTCTCGGACTTGGCATTGCACCACCGGATTCAAGCTGGGGAACCCTGGCAAGTACGGGATGGCAAGGAATAAGAACGTTCCCACATCTGATACTGTTTCCAAGTCTGGCGATCTTTATAACCACTTTTTCATTCAACCTTCTGGGAG
Source organism: Thermodesulfobacteriota bacterium (assembly GCA_965215275.1). Classification (GTDB taxonomy): domain Bacteria; phylum Desulfobacterota_D; class UBA1144; order Nemesobacterales; family JAJCZQ01; genus CAZUNK01. The sequence continues at coordinate 1,449,546 of OZ244044.1, read as the reverse complement.
AAGGGTTAAGGGATCTGATAGACACGAACAAGGTCAGAGTATAGATCTTAAAATATTTGATCTACGGAAAAAAGGCAGTTTGGTATGGACTTTCGTTCGTTATAAAAGCACATAAAAAAAGCCCCCAGCTACGCGTGAGGGCTATTAGGTACCTTGAAAGGCTTTCCTGCGAAACATTTGCTTCTTGTTATGAATAGCAAAATGTCTGTGCAGGTTTCAGTCAGTCACAATAATGTTATAATATTATGTGAACTGAAACATATAGTCAAATCTTTTTTACAGGAATGAGAAATTGGGAAAAAACAAACTGAAAGAGTATTCGGTGGGCATTGACATGGGAACGAACTCCATCGGCTGGAGCGTCGTTGAGGAACAAGATGGAAAACCTGAAAAACTAATTGACTGTGGAAGCCGCATATTTATCCGTTCGGTAGAAGATAAAACACCCACTCCGAAAAATCAGAAGCGGCGCAATATGCGTCTTATGAGAAGGGTTATAGAAAGACGCCACAGACGCAAGACGCGTTTGAGAAACTATCTCATAAGCAAAGGATTTTTACCTGATACCCTTAAAGGAAAACCCAGTCCTGAAGTTGAACTTAACGAACTTGGAGACCCTTACCGTATAAGGGCAAAAGCACTGGACGAAGAACTGTCACCCTATGAATTTGGCCGTGCGATACTGCACATGGGAACACGCCGTGGATTTCTCAGCAGTCGCAAGACAGGATTTGGAGATCTGCGAGAAGATACTGAAGTGCAGGAATTTCTTGATAGGGAAGATGAAGTTGATGCTGCAAAACCATCCGATAAAGAAGAAAGTGATTTCAAAAAAGATATTACAGAACTCTATGAAAAAATGGAAGAAGCAGGAATGAGAACCGTCGGGGAATACCTTGCAACGTTGTCCCGCAAACGCAACAGAGGAAAATTTCACGACCGAAGAACAGAAAGAAAAATGTATCAGGATGAGCTTGACAAAATCTTTGCGAAACAATCATCTCTCAATCCAAACCTTTACACAAAAGAGATAAAAGAAGCTATTGAAAAAATTATATTTTTTCAAAGACCAATAAAATGGGACAGAAAAACAATAGGGAAATGTTCACTTGAACCAAGCAGAAAAAGAGTTCATCTCGGACGGCTGGAGTTTCAACAGTTTCGCTACTGGCAGGATATAAACAATTTGAGCTGGTTTGACTTTGAGACAGGGGAAACAGACGTGAAGCCAACTTTAGAGAAGAAAAAACTGATAGCTGCAGCTCTGGAAAAGAACGAAAGTCTTACATGGGCAGCTCTGAAAAAGAAGGACCTGCTTGATCTGAAAAAGAAAACGAAATTCAATCTGGAAAAAGTCGAAGGAAAAAACAGGAAAGGTATCAAGGGAAACACAACGGCTTGTAAAATAAGGAAAATTATCGGAGATGAATGGGATTCTTGGAACGAAGAAAAACAGAAACAGCTCGTTGAAGACCTGATTTCTTACAAATCCAAAAAAGGACTGAAAGAACGACTCAAAAATCACTGGAATTTTGACTTGGAAAAAGCAGTAAAACTTGCAGTTCTGGAACTGGAGAATGGGCATGGGAATCTATCGTTGAAAGCAGTTAACAAAATCCTCCCTTATCTCAAAGAAGGCAGAGTTTATCATAAGGAAAGCGAACTTACTGAAGAAAAAGGTGCCGTTCAACTCGCTGGATACGAAGGTATCACGAAACCTATAACTGCCAACAAAGACATCCTTAGGGAAATACCCTTTATCCCAAATCCTATAGTTACCAAAGCTCTTTTTGAAGTTCGCCGCGTTGTAAATGCAATTATCAAGGAATATGGAAAACCAAACGCGATACGTATAGAAATGGCACGAGACCTGGAAATGAACACCGAAAGGTATAAAAGATATTTGCAAACACAAAAGGATAACACAAAGGCAAATGAGGAAGCAGAGGAACGATACAAAGAAATCCGTGAACAAAATCCTCATCTATCTCTCAGAGAAAATATAAATTATGAGGATAAATTAAAATACAGGTTGTGGAAAGAAAGTGAGTTGAAATGCTCCTACAGCGGAAAAATAATCAAATTAACAACCTTATGGACACATGAGACCGAAGTAGATCATATACTTCCATACAGCAGAACCCTTGACAATTCTTACATGAACAAAGTCTTGTGTTTAGCCGAAGAAAACCAAAAGAAGGGCAACAGAACGCCTTGGGAAGCATTTGGAGAAACGCCACAGTGGGACACTATTGAAGGCATAATAACAAACGACAATTATCCTGCTAAAAAACGTAAAAACATTCAGGCAGAAGAAATTGATGATGATTTTATCAACAATCAACTGAGCGACGCACGCTACATTGCAAAAGAAACTGGCAAATATATGAGAACCCTTGGCTGTGATGTAACGTTCACAAAAGGTGGGGCAACAGGCTGGCTTCGGCATCAGTGGGGATTAAACAGTATTCTCGGTGATACTGAAAAAAAGGAACGCACGGATCACAGACACCATGCAATTGACGCAACCGTAATTGCACTTACAAATCGCAGTTTATACAAACAAATAGTTCATCTTGCATCAAAGGCAGATGATGCTTCTATACCTTCAGAACACGGTATAGAAGTCCCTCCACCTCTTGACGATATTAGAGAGGGTTTGGGAGACGCTGTAAAGCAAATGATCGTTTCACATTCGACAAACAGAAAACTGACGGGGGCACTTCATGAAGAAACGGTTTATGGAATAAGAAAAGAGAATGGTAAGACAGGTATTGTTGTCCGTAAAAATCTGACTGACATGACGGATAAAGACCTTAAAAACATACTATGTCCGGTAATCAAGGAAGGTTTTGAAACCTATGTTAATATGAGAGGTGGATTAAATACTGCTCAAAAAAAATTAGAAGAAGACCCTTTTAAACATCCTAAAACAGGAGATATTGTCCGGCGGGCAAGAGTTTGGAGAACAAAAGAATTTTATGAACAATCTTATTGTCAAAGAAAAATTGAAAACAATGCAAAAATATTGGGTGTAATGATCTATGGAAACAATCACCATGTGGAAATTATAAAAAACAAAAAAACCGGGAAATTCAAAGGTGAAGTTGTAACTACGATGGAAGTTGCAAAGCGGATAAGAATTCATAAAACTCCAATCGTAAAAAATGATCATGGAGAAGATTGGAAGTTGATTATGTCCTTATGTATAAACGACATGGTAAGTGTGCAAAAAGATGGACAAAAATTTTTCTACAGAGTAAGAAAAATTGATAGAGGAAAGAATGGAGAATGTATTAAGCTGTTATTACGAATACATACAGACGGAAGAAGTGACAAAGATTTCAAAAAACTCCCTCTTGATGAAAAAAAGAGGCTGGAACTGGCAAAATCACCTTCCACATTAATGGCAGAGTATAAAGTAAAAAAAGAATCCTTAAATGCTATTGGTCACCTAATCTCCAAAAATTTAACACCCCAATGATCAAAAGAATTATTGAGGTTAGCAATCCCGCTCACCTGCATCTGAGAAATTATCAGATGATCATCAAAAAAGAAGGAGAGGATGATAGCAGTGTTCCCGTAGAAGACATGGGTATATTGGTACTTGCTAACCCTTCAATTACAATTTCTCAAAGTCTTATAGCATCGTGTCAGGAAAACAACTGCACAATAGTCTTCTGCGACCAGAAACATTTACCGGTTTCCATCTTATTGCCCATTGCCAGCAATTCCACCCACAGCAAAGTTCTTAATATGCAAACCAGTGTTAAAAAACCACTGAAAAAACGACTCTGGCAGAAAATAATAATTGCCAAAACTGAAGCTCAAGCCCGAACTTTATCTTTTTTAAAAAAAGACCCTTCTCCTCTATCCAAAATGAAGAAAAGAATAAAAAGTGGCGACACTGAAAATATAGAGGCACAAGCGGCAAGAATATATTGGTTAAAACTGTTTGGCAAAGGTTTTACAAGAAATTACAAAGAAGGCGGAATAAACTCCTTACTAAACTATGGATACAGCTTGGTCAGGGCATCAGTTGCCCGATCTTTGTGTGGAACTGGACTTCATCCCGCACTTGGCATTCATCACCATAATCAATATAACCCTATGTGCCTCGCTGATGATCTAATGGAACCATTAAGGCCTCTTGTTGATAGAAAAGTCTATGAATTGAAAGAATCTGGAATATCTGAACTTGACAAAAAGACAAAATTATCACTTCTGTCCATTTTATCAGAAAATGTCCGGCTTGAAACAGCCAAATTCCCCATGATAGTCGCGAACCAGCACATGGCAGTCAGTTTGAAGAAAGCATTTTCGGAGGGACCCAGTGCATTGAAAATTCCGGAACTGATAGATAACAAACAGATGAGAATTGAGGTGTAAGAATTGGCTTTCGGAGGATATAGGACTTTGTGGGTAATAGTAATGTTTGACCTGCCAACCGATACAAAACAGGCAAGACGGTCTTATGGAAAATTCAGAAAGTCATTAATGCAAGATGGATTTATAATGATGCAGTTTTCCGTATATGCTAGACATTGTGCAAGCGAGGAAAACGCCTATGTTCATTCAGGACGTATCAGAGATGCCTTACCCCCTCGTGGAGAAGTTAGAGTTATTACTATAACGGATAAACAATTTGGACGAATGCAAGTTTTTTATGGAAAAAAACACAGAAAACCAGAGAGAACTCCCCAACAAATATCTCTTTTTTAATTTGTTGGGGAAGCTCAACCCCTTGCTGGCAGGGCAGTTGCGGGCAAAGTATTGTAACTGACTGAAACCTGCCCGCTATTCACAACTTCCGGCCGACCCATGAACATTGAGTCGCTATTGTAACTGACTGAAACCTGCCCGCTATTCACAACAACCGGGAGGGTATTAGAATGGAAGAACGTATTGTAACTGACTGAAACCTGCCCGCTATTCACAACCAGAGTTACAACGTAACAGACAAGGATTATATTGTAACTGACTGAAACCTGCCCGCTATTCACAACTTTAAGTCCCAAGTTTGTAAAGCATCCTTTATTGTAACTGACTGAAACCTGCCCGCTATTCACAACTTTATAGTTATTCCATTGGAGCCGGGACGCATTGTAACTGACTGAAACCTGCCCGCTATTCACAACAACTCCCGCCATGGAGATAAATAACTCGCCAATTGTAACTGACTGAAACCTGCCCGCTATTCACAACCTATTGTTGAAAGCGGGGTTGAATAGTGCCATTGTAACTGACTGAAACCTGCCCGCTATTCACAACGAAGAGCCAGGACACAGCGAGCACGACGAATTGTAACTGACTGAAACCTGCCCGCTATTCACAACCACACGCTCTACATAGACGAAACGGATAACTATTGTAACTGACTGAAACCTGCCCGCTATTCACAACACCTGCGCATGATGCGTCCACGATTAAAACATTGTAACTGACTGAAACCTGCCCGCTATTCACAACTAAAGGAGTATGATATAATCAAAAAAGATGATTGTAACTGACTGAAACCTGCCCGCTATTCACAACTAAAGAAAGAAAAGACAGTCGCGGTTATTTATTGTAACTGACTGAAACCTGCCCGCTATTCACAACAGTATGATGTGTTTGACCTTACCGCAGAGAATTGTAACTGACTGAAACCTGCCCGCTATTCACAACGGCGCTCCATTGTTAAACGCATCCGGATAAATTGTAACTGACTGAAACCTGCCCGCTATTCACAACGTTCGGGACTTCCTCTCCGTTCATCCAAAATTGTAACTGACTGAAACCTGCCCGCTATTCACAACCGGTTATTGCCGGTGACTCTCTTTCCATTTATTGTAACTGACTGAAACCTGCCCGCTATTCACAACTTCATTGCCGTAGTCATCATTGCAGCTCGTATTGTAACTGACTGAAACCTGCCCGCTATTCACAACTCGATCCCCTTTAGCATCTCGTCTGCGGACCATTGTAACTGACTGAAACCTGCCCGCTATTCACAACAAGTATCTGATAGTTCTATTACTGGAATTAATTGTAACTGACTGAAACCTGCCCGCTATTCACAACCGTTGTTTGCTATACTCATTTTGTTCCTCCATTGTAACTGACTGAAACCTGCCCGCTATTCACAACTTCACAACTTGCGTAGATATTTCCCATCTAGTTCCTTAACTTTTTCAACAATGTCAAAATTATCCAAAATATCCCCTTTTTGCATCTCGTACAAGTAGTTTGCGTTATCTCTAGGAGCATCACTTTTGACATTAGGGGTAAAGAAAACTTCTTTAGTATGAACAAGACCTGCCCTGCTGTAAGCCGCAAGTTCATATTTCATACCCATTCTTAAAGCATCGCACGGACATGCCTCAACGCAAAAACCACAAAAGACGCAGCGCATAAAATCTATGTTATATACCTTAGGTCGTCTTTCAATCCCGTAATCATCGGCAGCTTCAGCAACGATCGATATTGCCTGCGTCGGACAAGCTACTTCACACAACTTACATGCTACACACCTGATCTCTCCATTATCATCACCAGGCATAATGTGAAGACCTCTATAATTTGGAGGAAGCTCTTTCACCTCTTCCGGATACTGAACCGTGATAGGGTTAAATCCCAAAAGGTGCTTCAAAGTAATCCATAAACCCCCAAATATCTGTGGAAAATACAACTTCTCAAAAAAACTGAGTTTTGGCGGTTGAACTTCTTTTACTTTTATAGCCATGATCAGTATTTAATTTAACACATAAGATGAACTTATTTAAGGGAATTATATAGTTAAGTAGACAAACTTACCTATACTGTTCTGAGTGCAGAGTTCCTCTATCCCTGTTCTCTTTTGATCTGATACTCTTAGCACTCATCGGGAGTATTGCTACCTTATTCCCGCCCGACATGAAGTCTCCTTCATTAAGAGTATTGATATTTTTACCTGCATTTATATCCCTGTCTTCTGAATAACCGCAATATATACAGTTAAATACTCTTTGATACAAAGGCAGTTTTGGATTTATCTTTCCACATTCAGAACAGGCTCTTGTTGTATAATGAGCTTTAACTAAAACCAGCTTGCCTCCAGCTATCTCGGCTTTGTAAGCAAGTTGATGTTTGATCTTACCCCATTGCTGTTCCGTTATGGATTTAGCAAGATGATGGTTCTTTACCATTCCTTGTATATTCAAATCCTCTAATTTTATATGATTACTCTTCTTTACGGTCTCTGTTGTTAATCTGTGTATAGCATTATTTTCACGATCGGTAGTTCGTTCCCATTCCTTCGCTAACGATAAAACTTTCTTCTTTCTGCTGTCAGAACCTTTTACCGCTCTTGAAACAATTCTTTGCTTTCTTTTCAGTTCCTTCCTGTCTATCCTGATACCGGGAACTTTAGTTCCATCTGAAAAAGCTAATCTGTTTGTTATTCCAAGATCTATCCCTATGGATTTATCCAAAGGTCTCTTCTTCTCATCTGTAAACTCACACAGAAACTGGAGCTTAATTCTTAACGAACTTTGAATTACTCTTATTATTGTTTTAGGTGCTTTCAAACAAACACACTCTGGCATACTACCTTTGAAAGATAATCTGCCAAGTCCCTTTATCGTTAAATATGTTCTTCTGCCTGTCTTCTTTATGTTTTTATAATTGTTTGTTTCAAATGAACGAACTGGTCTGTTTGAACTTTTATATTTAGGTCTGCCAACCTTCCTTACCTTCTTACCTGCTTTTTTATTCCTTAAATAGCTCAAATAAGGACTATATGCATTATCCAGTCTTTCCAGAACGCTTCTTTGAGCTACCGCATTAAACTTTTCAAATCCCTTGTCTTGCTCTCGGACCTCAGTTAGTTCGTTAAACTGTTCGTATTTAGAGATAGTTCTTCCATACCAATCCCAGGATTTTAACCTATGGTACAAGGCACTGTTATACAGATCGGTAAGCTGATTTAAGAATTCATCCAGCCTTTTATGAAAACCACTATCTGCCTTTACAGTTCTTGTAATCGTTCTAACCATGCTATAATACTACCATTTTCTGACCAATTTTACAAGTTCTTTCTTGTCAACTTAACTATATAATTCCATTATTTAACATCAGAACCAGAAAAATCTTTCTTTAAGCGAAAGAAAAGTACCGATGATACAAACAAAGATAAAGCTATCAAAAGAACACCTTCATTAAATTTTCCAAAGATTACCTTACCAGTTCCAGTTAATGCGGCGATCACTGCACAGTTTCCCAGAAGCCAATTGATCAATACCGGGAAGAAAGAAGACACCCTGACCTCAGGCCTTATACTTGAAATCGGCGACCAGAACCCCCAAGGTCTGACCTTCTGATAGAACTCTCCGAGCTTCTCTTTCGGTTCGGGAGCCGTTACAAACGTGGCAATAACCCAGCACGTTATAGATATAGGGATCACAAGCACCTGATATTTAAACTCCAGATCATATCCCATGTATCTGGTAAAAACTATAATGAGCAGAATTGAGAACAGAGACGATGAAAGTGCAGCTATTTCCGACCATGCGTTTATTCTCCACCAAAACCATCTCAATATCAGAACTAACCCTATACCGGAACTCATTGCCCAGACAAATATCCATGCGTCTCCGATATTCTTGATCTGAAAAGCTATGATCCCCGATACAACTGTTAGCAAAAAGGTAAGGAGTCTGGATGCTGAAACGTAGTGGGCATCAGAACCGTTTTTATTAATAAACCTCCTGTAAACATCGTTCAGCAAATAGGATGCACCCAGGTTGAGCTGCGTCGAGATGGTGGACATAAACGCCGCAATGAACGTCACGAGTAACAGTCCTTTTAATCCAGGACCTAAAAACTCTCTTATCATCAAGACGTAAATGGTCTCCTGATCTCCCGAGGTAACTTCAGGGACTGGATATACGATCAGCGATGCAACTGCCACAACAACCCATGGCCAGAACCTCACTATGTAGTGATTAAATACAAACCAGATCATTCCCAAAACAGCATGTTTTTCATTCTTTGCAGATAAAAACCTCTGAATAAAATATCCACCTCCATCAGCATTATGAGAAGACCACCAAACAACCGTGACAAATATCAGAAAAGTAAACAGATCAGACGATATAAAACCTGTCTCATTACAGGTGTCGCATGAAGATATAAACATCTTCAAATGTTTACCGTCAATATCATTTAGCTTTTCAATAAATGAAGAATAACCACCTATTTCCGGAGAGTTCACCACAATAACGGCAAGAAGAACGGTCCCGACAAGTGCCAGAAAGTACTGGATAAAATCGGTTACGACAACACCCCAGAGCCCCGAGAGCATTGTGTAGAAAAAGGCAATACCCAGACATACCGTTACAGCATAAACCTTGTCAATACCAAAGAACACTCCAAGAACTTTTGACATTGCTGATACTACCCACCCTATAACGATAAAGTTAAATATAGTGGAAAAATAAAAAGCCTTGAAACCTCTTAAAAAAGCAGCCGGCCTCCCGCTGTACCTGAACTCAATGAGTTCGTTGTCCGTCAGTACCTCTGACCTTCTCCACAATCTTGAAAATACAAAAATAATGAACACGTGACTGAAAACGTAATTCCACCAGAACCAGTTTTTCCAGATCCCTTCGGTCCTTATCCAGCCACTTACGGCAAGTGGAGTATCAGCTGCGAATGTCGTTGCGACCATTGACGTACCGAGCAGCCACCATGGCAAGTTCCTTCCTGATACGAAGTAAGAAGAAACGTCACTGCCGGCTTTTTTTCTAAAATAGACCCCCACCAGAAGAGTGATCAGAATATAAGCAAGGATTATAAACCAATCGATCTTATCAAGCTGAGAGAAAAAAGGGAGGTCATTACCCATAGACTAATAAATACATAAAAATCGCTGAGTTGACCACTATTAAAAGCTCTGACTGATTAATCCTTTTTTTAAAGGCACCTTTTAAAGGTCCTGATCAACTCTAAAATACCAGTTGTACCCCAGAGATATACTCCATTTCTGAACGGCAAACTCGTGGTTGAGCCTCGGAGAAGTATCTAGCACACCGTCTCCAGAACCAAAATCGACCTCATATGAGACGTAGCTTACCTGCAGATCGATCCGATTTTTCTCAGTTCCAAATTCCACGCCAGCACCGACAAGCCATGGAACTGCGGACAGGTCTTCGTTTAATCTGCCCGAGATGTTGGACACGGAATTTTGATAAGCGTCCTCCACCGTCAGGTCTAACCACCGTATTCCGGCAAGCAGATAAAGCGAACCCCCTCTTCCCAGAATATCGACCTCGCCAGGTAAGTATCCCAGTTTAGCATTAAACCCCAGACTGAAGTTCTCTTCAAGATACCAGGCTCCAGGCCAGACGTCGCGGCTATCAAACCCAGTGCCTTCTTCAAGAAACCCCTTTATACGGTTACCCAAACCTATCGCAGCGTCGATCTCACCTGATAAATACGCCTTTTTGGTCAGGTTCCAGCGGTGTCCGATCAAAACCTTAAGAAAATTAACGCCAGTCTGAGAGTCGTCCTCTGCCGCAGCAAAAGAAGGTGACGGCACGTCTACCCCTACGGATTTCTCATAACTTACGTCCGTATACTGACTGCCGACCGCTCCTCCCAGGTAAAGACCTTTCATCTCGACCGCATCTGACGTCCGCAGCCATAAACAAGACGCAAGCATCACCATTATGAAAGGTAAAAATCGTAAACGGCTTAATATATTGTTATACATGAACGGTAAGGACCTGTTTTATTTTGTCATCTGAAAGGATCAACTACCTGTCAACCTCTCCCAGTACTATATCTATACTTCCGATCGCCGCAATTACGTCTGCTAATAATCTTCCCTTCACCATCAGAGGAAGCGCCTGTAAATTAACGAAAGACGGACCTCTTACGTGAATTCTGTAAGGTTTTCCTGAACCATCACCTACAATGTAGTAGCCAAGTTCCCCTTTCGGGTTCTCAACTGCATGATATATCTCGCCACTGGGAGCTTTAAAACCGTTATAGACGATAACAAAATGTCTTATCAGCGATTCCATCTGAGTGTATACCTTCTGCTTTTCCGGAAGCACTATATCGGGAAGATCAGCAATGTAGGGACCATCCGGCAGGTTGTTTACGGCCTGCTCGATTATCATGAGACTCTGTCTCATTTCTTCCATACGGCACAGATATCTTGAATACGCGTCACCGTCAGTTGCAACCGGCACTTCAAAATCGTAATTCTGATAATCCAGATAAGGGGCGGACTTTCTGAGATCAAAAGGAACCCCGCTTCCCCTCAGAGCCGGACCCGTCAGACCCAGATCAATGGCATCTTCGGCACTTATACACGCAACGCCTTTTGTTCTTTCTATCCATATCCTGTTTCTCGTCAGGAGCTTATCAACTTCGTTCAACGTTTTTGGAAAGATCTTAAGGAAATTTTCAATTGCTGACTTAAAACCATCCGGAAGGTCGGAAGGTAAGCCTCCTACCCTTGGATATGAAGTCGTCAATCTGGCACCGCATACCATCTCCAGAATATCGTAGATCCTTTCCCGTTCCTTGAAGCAGAAAAGAAAAGCGCTCATCGCACCCATATCCATTGCATTTGTACCAATACCGATGAGATGGGACTCTATTCTCCCCAGTTCGGACAGTATGACTTCGGTAACCTTTGCCCTGGCAGGGATCTCATCTTCGATACCCAGGAGCTTTTCAACGGACAGAATAAAGCCTATGTTATTACATATTGAGGCAATATAGTCCATACGGTCGGTATAGGGAAGGCATTGCTGATAGGTTATATGTTCGCACAGCTTCTCTATCCCTCTGTGCAGATATCCCACGTACGGAACGGCTTCCTGAACCACTTCACCGTCAAGATAAAGAACTACCCTTAGAACGCCATGGGTGGCGGGATGCTGAGGACCCATGTTCAATATCATGGTTTCCTGCCTTAATCCCGAATCCATATCCCGATCCCGCTGTTCTGTGATAAACTCCACTCTTTCCATCTAAAAATTCCCTTCTTTCAGAGCTTTTTTAAAAGATCTCTTGGACGGCTCTCTGTTCCTTACGTCGAAATCCTTTCTCAGAGGAAATTCATCGTAGTCTTCCGGCATCAGTATCCTCTGCAGATTAGGATGACCTTTAAAAACGATCCCGAACATATCGTAAACCTCTCTTTCCAGCCAGTTGGCACCGCTCCATACAGAGGTTACAGAATCTACAACGAGGTTATCGTCAGCAAGCGGGGTTTTGATCCTGATCCTGAAGTTGTCCTCATGTTCCTTTCCAAATCTGTAGAGATGGTACACAACTTCAAATCTCGAGGATTTGATCTCAAGATAATCCACCGCCGTCAGGTCAGCAAGGTAAATAAATCCCAGCTCGTTTTTTAAAACACTAAGTACTTCTAACACGTTTGAGGGGTCGATATAGAACGTTGATTCCTTTCTGAACTCCAGCGATGATAAAAAATAAGAACCAAGCCTGTCGTTTATTTCATGTTTTATAGCAGATGAAACGTCGGTCATACTACTGGCGCCCCTTCAATATCGATCTTTTTCTGCATTTTCATTACGGCATCGATCAATGCTTCAGGCCTTGGAGGACACCCACCTACGTACACATCGACCGGCAGGAACTCATCAATACCCTGAACAACTGCATAGCTGTCAAAAGGACCGCCTCCGCAGGTGCACGAACCCATTGCAATTACCCACTTGGGTTCCGGCATCTGATCATATATCTTCCTGCACACGGACGCCATCTTATAGGTAATAGTTCCTGAAACGATCATAAGATCTGCCTGTCTTGGCGAAAACCTTGCCACTTCGGCACCAAATCTGGAAAGATCGAACCTTGAGGAAAAAACTCCCATCATCTCGATCGCACAACACGCGGTTCCGAACGGCATAGGCCATAAACTGTTCTTTCTTCCCCAGTTTGCAATGGCGGAGACCTTTGTTGTAAGAAATCCCTCTCCACCAAGAAGTGATTCAGCGTTCAATCCCATTCTAAAACTCCTTTCCTTAACACGTAATAGTATCCAGTAAGTATAATGATCAAAAATACCACTATCTCAATAAATGCAAGCATTCCAAGGTCTCTGAAAACCACTGCCCACACGAACAGAAAAACCGCCTCCACGTCAAATAAAATAAAAAGAGCACCTATCAGATAGTATTTCAGTGAAAATCTCTCTCTCGCATCCCCTACGGGATCTATACCGGATTCATAAGGGGTCAGTTTCCTGTCCCTGTGCCGCCTGGGACCCAGAAAGTAAGATACAGTAACGAACAACGAGGCCAGAAAAACAGCAAATATAATAACGAGCAACACGGGAATATAGTCTGCCGGCATGACACATAAGGTTAAATACGTACTGTCAATTGTCAAGAAAACTAACCCTGACGAACGACCTTAAAACCCGTATAGTTAATTATCTGTTTTCACAAATGGAAACTTCAATTAGAATTAGGATATGATCGATAATGAATTACTTCTCAGAGCCAGGGAAATAATAGACGGTTCTGACAGGATAACCGTACTTACAGGAGCTGGAATATCTGCTGAAAGCGGCATACCGACCTTCAGAGGTACGGATGGAACATGGAACGAGGTCAACCCTGAGACCGTTGCAACTCCGCAGGCGTTCAAAAATGATCCCGTGCACGTCTGGAAATGGTACGATCAAAGACGAGAGATCATTGACAAAGCCAAACCAAATCAAGGTCATTTCGCACTTTCTGAAATTGAAAGAACAAAAGAAAGATTCACCTTGATAACTCAGAACATCGATGGTTTACACCAGGTGGCGGGAAGCCAGAATATAATTGAGATTCACGGAAACATCTGGGAGATCAAGTGTGAAAAATGTGGCTTGGTGATCAAGAACTATGAGACCCCTTTGACCGAGCTGCCTCCAAGATGCAGAAAATGCGAAGTGATAATGCGGCCAAACGTAGTATGGTTTGGAGAGATCATACCCATGGAGGTGATCGACTCTGCGCTTTTTGCGATCGAGGAATCTGCTCTCATTATCATTATCGGAACGTCAGGGATCGTGGAACCAGCGGCATCAATGGGATTAATGGCCAAGCAATCCGGCAAAAAAGTCATAGAGATAAACCTGGAAAAGACCTTTAACACCGGCATTTGCGATATATCGATCCAGGCCAAGGCTGGTGAGGTCCTTCCGCTTTTATATGATAAAACGACGCTTTATAATTAGATGAAAATATTATCAGTAATGATACCTGTCTTACACGTATTCTGACCGCTTATCCAATGACCAACAGGAAAAAATACACAGCCTTACTTATAACCGTCGTTCTTTTTTCCATAGCTTTGACGTTTTTTCCGTTAACTGGAGTTCTGGGATATGAATATGCAGCCGTTTCCGCTTTCCTGCTGTCGTTCATATGTATGTTTATAAGCGTGGAGATAACTAATTCCACCTGTTACGGGCTCAGCCCTTCTGCAAACCAGAACGAACTTTTAACAAAACCGATCCTGGTCAATTTTCCACTTTTGCTGATCAATTTCCTGATCGGACTGATAAGTTCTTTTTATAAAAAAGACTGTGACATCGGAGTAGGAATTGCATTCTATCTCCTGATCCCACTGGTCACCTGTATATTTTCAACTTCCATCGGAGTACTGTCCGGCAGGCTTTTTAAACGAAGAGGGTTCATAGCAGGGTCTTTGATCCTGATCTCAGTAATAATATATTCACTGTGGACGTTTTACGGACAGGTACATATATTCTTTTACAACGCGGTGATCGGTTATTTTCCCGGTTCCCTTTATGATAAAAGCATTCCAATAACATCATCGTTAGTAATTTACAGGGCTGCCGTTCTGCTGTGGGCTTTTTTTGTTTTTACCCTGGTTTTAATGATCAACGAACTAAATAAAAGGAAGTTGAACCTTTTCCTCACGCTTACTTCCATATCTATAATGGGTCTGCTTACCTTTACTTACTTCAAGCAGGAGGATTTCGGACTTAAATATTCAAGAGAGTATATAAAACAAAACCTTCTTTCGGAAACTTATGAGACGGACCATTTCTTAATTCACTATGCACCTGGGTCAAAAGCGGCAAAACATATCAAACTAATAGCCGACGATCATGAATGGAGATACAAGGAGGTAAGCAGCTACCTGGAAGTGGACCTGAACTACAAGGTCAGGTCATATTTATATCCTGACAAGGGATCAAGAAAGAAATACATCGGGTCCTTCGGAGCAGCTTTTGCCAACCCCATTCATAAAGAGATACATCAGGTTTACACGTCGTTCCCGATAAAGAGCTTAAGACATGAACTCGTTCACGTAATATCCTCAGAACTTGGGTCGGACCTGACGAAGATCAGCCCCAAAATGGGTCTGACAGAAGGAATAGCAGTTGCCGCCGACTGGCCGGTAAACGGATTAGATATGCATAGGTCTGCAAAATTCCTGATTTCAGATAAAAAGCTGTCCAAAAAGCTGAAAAGCTTCCTTGATATCAGGTTCTGGTACTATCCTCAATCGGTAAGTTATGCCCTGATGGGATCTTACTGCAGATACCTGATAGATCTTTCCGGTATTGAAAATTTTAAAAAATACTATCGGACGGGCGATCCCGAAGTATATGGTAAAAGTACCGATCAGCTGATCGCTTCATGGGTGAAATTCCTTCACAACGATATAAAGTTCACTGAAAGCGAAAGGAAACTGTTAGAGGACAGATTTTCCGGAAAAACTGTATCTCAAAACGTTTGCTTGCGAAAAACAGATGAGCTTTTTGCTAAGGGGATCAAGGAATATAAAAATGGAGATTTCCACGGTGCGTCGATCAGGTTTAAACAGGTTCACGATATGAGCGGAGACTCAAACGCTTTAGTGTTTCTGGCATACTCTTATTACTATAATAAAGACTATAAGAACCTTTTAGACCTTGATACAAAAAAAGGACTGACCGAGGTAGATGCCAATATCATTCTCAACTTAAAGCTCAATACCCTGTGGACGGAAAAAGATCTCGACCGTCTTACGTATTCACATTTTAAAAAACTGGTAAACCTCCCTCTGCCTGATAACGTTAGAAGGGAGATCGACCTGAAACTGGACCTGGTCCGATTTAACAAAGATATCAGAAGATCGTTCATTAACTACCTGACCACAAAGAACAGCTTTGACAGGTTTGTGATCATGAAGGAAATAAACAAAAACCACAGCTCTTACTATCCTGCCTACTACCTTCTTGGCAGAATGTATTTCGAGCGAGGAGATTACAAAAGAGCACTTGATAATCTTAAAGTAGCAAACAGCAGCGGTGGCAAGTTGCCCTCACTGAGAGTTCAGCTTGATAATCTCAAGATGCTTGGTATATCCTATTATTCCTTGGGAGATTATCAGGGAACGGTCAGGACGTTTGAAAGTATTATAGACATTTCCCCAGATCAGCGTTACGAGCAGTATGCCAGGGATTTTATAGAAAGAGCACGGTGGAAAATTAACGATCAGCCAGAGCAGGAGCTTAAATGAACAAGTATTTACTGACATTCCTTATCTGTACGGCCATTGTTATAATGGATCAGGTATCAAAGTACCTGGTAACGGTCTATATACCTCTTTATGGAGGCTTTGACGTTTTACCGATACTGAGCCTGACTCATATAAGGAACAGCGGCGTTGCGTTCGGAATGCTGCAAAACATTCCGCCGGCATTCAAGCTACCGTTCTTTATCTCCGTCTTCATTGCAGCAGTGGTCGGAATAACTATATTGATCAAAGGCACCAGCAGCGGTAATAAAACCTTTTTAGTGGGACTTTCGTTGATATTATCCGGTGCCGTTGGAAATTCCATTGACAGATTTCGCCAGGGCTACGTGACCGACTTTATAGATATTCACTGGTTTAATAACCCATCTCTTCAGTGGCCTCCGTTTAACGTTTCAGACAGTGCAATAACCATTGGGGCGATCATAGTGATAGTTATAGGTATATTTTTTAACGACCAGCATACCGATGTTTACAGGAATAATTGAAGATATAGGAAAGATTAATCATATACACAAAGGTGTAAAGGAAAATACCTACACCATTGCGGTAAACAAGATCGATACAGATACCATCGTCATCGGAGAGAGCATCGCAGTTAACGGAGTCTGCCTTACGGTGGTGTCGTTTGATGAAATAAGTTTTACGGTGGATGCTTCACATGAGACCCTGAGCAGAACAAATCTGTCAAACCTGGAACCCGGCAGCAGGGTTAACCTGGAAAGAGCACTGAAAATGGAAAGCAGATTAGGGGGACATATTGTAAACGGTCACGTCGACGGGATGGCTGAAGTTCTGGAGATAGAACCTGTAGGAGAATCGGTTGAGTTCTGGTTTAAAGCAGCCGATAAGCTCGGAAGATACCTGGTTGAAAAAGGTTCCGTTGCAGTAGATGGGATCAGTCTCACCATAAATAAAGTATCCGGCAGCAGATTTTCGGTCAACATAATCCCGCATACTCAGGCGGAAACCACTATAAACCAGCTTGAGGTCGGAAGTAAGGCCAATATAGAATGCGATATACTGGGAAAATACATTGAAAAACTGCTTAAAGCCGATCCGGATTGAAGTATACTCGCAAGTTGAATAACTTTAACAAAATATACCTTATAGGCTTTATGGGGTCAGGTAAAACCACAGTTGGAAAAATTCTGGCAAAGAAGCTGGCTTGCCATTTCGTCGACCTGGATGCTTTTATAGAAAACAGGTCTAAAAAAACCATTAAACAGATATTTTCAGAAAGTGGTGAAGGACTGTTCAGAGATATAGAATCGGAGTGTCTGAACGAAGTATCTAATACAAAAGGCCAATACGTAGTTTCAACCGGCGGGGGCGTTGTTCTTTCTCAATTAAACTGGGAACTGATGAACGCTAATGGAACAACGATTTATCTGCAAATGGAACTGGACATTATCTGGAAAAGAATAAGACATAACAAGAAAAGACCTTTGCTTAACGTAAAGAACCCTCTGGGTGAGGTCAAAAGACTGTTTGCCGAGAGAAAAGAGCTGTACGAAAAAGCAGATTTTACAGTTAGATCAAGTAAGTTAACATCACAGAAAGCAGCAGATGAAATAGTCAGTACAATAAAAAGTCATACTTGAAGAGTGCAGATTTCTGATTAAAATTTGATACATTATAGCAGAAGACATAATACGTTATCTGATATGATAACGTACAGGTTGAACTGCTTTCAGACCGTTCAAACAGCAGGAGGTTATTTAATGAATAGATTGTTTGTTTTTTTTATAGTGGGAGTTTTGTTCCTGTCTTTTGGAACATCATGCAAAAAAGCCGAAGATCTACAACATACTGAAGAAAAGGAAAAAACATCTCAAACGCATCAAACAAGTAAGGAAAAAGACTTAGAAAACAAGCCTCAAAAAGCAGTAAGCGAACAGCCCAAAACAGTAAGTGAAAAACCCAAAGAAGTAAGCAAGCAGCCTAAAACAGTAAACAAGCAGCAAAATATAAACCAGCGGGCTTTGGAGGTAAAAGATACCGGAACTCCCGAACCCAAAACAGTAAACGAACAGCAAAAGCAATATATAAGCCAGCCACTACCTGTAACCAGAAACAATGAACTCCCATCTTTTGGGGACCTTGTTGAAGTGCTTAAACCAAGCGTTGTTAACATAAGCACGACAAACGTTATAAAGCAGAAGGGATACTTCCAGAGGCCAAACCTTCAATACAGAGGAGATACGCTGGAAGATTTCTTCAAGCATTTTTTTGACAACGTACCACAAAAAAGAGAATTTAAAAGACAGGGGTTAGGATCAGGATTTATCGTAACTGAAGATGGTTACGTTGTAACTAACAACCACGTTGTGGCCCAAGCGGAAGATATCGACGTGATCCTTGAAGACGGTACGAAATACAACGCCGAGATTGTAGGGAAGGATCCAAAAACTGACCTGGCCGTACTGAAGATAGATCCCGATCAGAAGCTTGAAACGGTCAAATTCGGTACCTCGGAGGACGTTAGGATTGGCGACTGGGTAATTGCCATAGGAAATCCGTTTGGATTAGGCTACACGGTAACCGCAGGCATAGTCAGTGCCACTGGCAGGTCTTTGGGACTTGGGGCTTACGATGATTTTATACAAACAGACGCATCCTTGAATCCCGGGAACAGCGGAGGTCCGCTCTTTAACCTGAATGGAGAGGTCATAGGGGTTAATACTGCAATTGCGGCCAGGGGCCAGGGTATAGGCTTTTCTATCCCGATAGACCTGGCGTCCGGGATCATTGATCAGCTAAAGAACAGTGGTGAGGTCATAAGGGGCTGGTTGGGTGTAGTAATTCAGGAAATAACCCCGGAAATTGCAGAAAGTCTTGGAATAAAAAACAGTAAAGGAGCTTTGATATCAGAAGTGAGTTCTCCCAGCCCTGCTTCAAAAGCAGGACTGAAGGGAAAGGACGTCGTTACAAAGTTCAACGGTAAAAATATAGAAGATTTTTCCGATCTGACAAGATTGGTCGGTGCTGCAAAACCGGACAGTGACGTTACTTTAACTATCATAAGGGATGGTAAGGAAATAAACGTAAAAGTAAAACTGGGAAAACTGGAAGATGGTGGCCGGTCCACGGATAAAGAGAAAGCAAACACCGAACTGGGAATGAAAGTCATGGAGATCACTCCTAACATTACAAGAAGGTTCAATCTGGAACATAAAAGCGGGATCATAGTTACAAGCGTGGAAAGAGGAAGCAGAGCTCATGATGCCGGATTCAAGAGAGGAGATATCATAATCAGCATAGATAAAAAGAACGTATCAAACATAAAAGACTACAATGATATTATAGGCCATGTCATAAAAACAAAAGATAAACCGTCCCTTTTCCTGATAAAACGAGGAAAGAACACTTTATACATAGCGATCAAACTATCTGAAGACAAAGAGTAGGATGGTCAAACTTGGTTTGGTTTGAAATTATTGATACTCTGAATGACCTGGCCTGGCAGTCTAACCACTTTTCTAACTCTATAGTCGTAGAGGACCAGTGCCGTTATTACTCTGCCTATTTCTGCTTTGTTTTTCTTACTTAATAACTGATAAACAATATCAAACCCACATTTGTGAAAATTATTCACTCCTAAGTTAACAACAATGCTGTCTCCATAGAACGACTCTTTTATATATTCTATCGTGGCTCCGGCAAGGATAATGCCATAACCTCCCAGGTTCATTTCATCATAACACATTTCAGCAAAAAATCTGATCCTGGATTCATGTGCTATGGGTAGAAAAACGTCATGACCTAGATGCCCTCCATAATTAATGTCCCCTATTCTGATCGGAACTTCAGTAGTGAAGATAAAACTATCAGGTAACTTGACTTTAATTCTGGCCATTGTGCAAATATATCGCCTCACAAATTATGGAATTATATGAAGACTGCACTGTTCTTAATGAATACCACACGCTTATCATAAAGGTCGGGAAGGGTCACCGTGGTAATGTCACCTAAATAAAGACCTGCACGACTTCAGTGATGAAATTATTTAGCGGATGTCTGCTCTTAATGCCTAGGGTCTTTTATGGTGGCCTTTTCAGATAATGATTTTCTGTCCAAGTCTACCTTTAATCCGCTTTAAAGCATTAATGAACCTGCTGTAAGAGACAACAAAATGTCTGACGGCCACGTTAATTCTTATTATCCAGAACCTTTCTTAACTCCGTATGCACTTCAAGAGTATCAGCACCTCTCTTCAATTCCTTTACTGCTTCTGATACATAATACAAACATTGTATGTGCTCTTTTTGCCAGAACCGTCCATAAGTTCATAGATATTAAACATATTCACACACGAAACAAAAAAACAGGGTTAACCGACCATCAGTATGACGCTCAATCAACCCTGTTTACATTCTTATAATACATCCGTCACATCATCTCTTGCTGATCGCTCGAGAATGAAAAACTACCAAGAACTACTGACTTTCCCAGACAAAAATGAATTCCTGAGGAACTGCGGTAGTGGCATCTACAACCGTCGAATAGAAATCGTCGGGGTCGTCGGGCTCGGTATCAGGTTCGTCCTCAAAAAACATATCGGGTAATGCACCATTTTCGCCCTCTCCGTCTAATAAGAGCCCAGCAGCATTGATAACCCTGTTTCTAATCACTTCAAGCCTAGTGAGGCTATTGGGGTCGACATTGGGGTTATCTTTATCCAGATAGATCCCCGCCCCTACTATAAAGTCTCTATCGTTTGCACCAACATCATTAACTATCCTGAAATAACTGAGTTTAGGTGGATCAGATAAAGTGTCAGGTTGATTAAGTTTTGGAAATGCATATACATTCCAGACACCTTCATCTATCAACGCTTGATCATTAGAATTTGTACCATCATTGGGTTCTAAACTACTTAACTCATCTACCACTTCTTTTATAAATGCCCTTCCATAATCATCTGTAAGTCCATAGGCATCTGTATCAACTAGATCTGCATTAGGATGACATTCAATGTTTACTGAAAATGCTGCTGCTTCTGCTGTACCATCTCCTTCTACTAACTCCGCTACAAACAGGTATAACTCATCCATTTCGTCATTCAAACCTAAGCTTGGTATATTTGGTATATCCGTATAAGTTGTACAGGCCGCCGTAATATGATTATCTACCATTGTATCATCATCACCATCAGCAATAGCTTCAGTTCCTCCTGTGCTTATCTCATCCACATAACCATCAACCAAATCTCGCAGGTTTTCAACTCTAGCGTCTGTGTTACTGTTACTACCAGAATCAAGACACATTCCTCCACCTACGAAACGATTAATATTTTCTGTTTGTGCCGCCCTTTCGAAGTACGAAACCTTATAGGCAGCATCACAATCAGTAGCATCAGTAGCATCATCAGTTACACCACCAGTAGCGGTAGGATCAGACGTATATCTATAGGCAGCCCAACCTGAATTGCTGTCGTCCAGAACAGTTGCAAATTTCCCAAAGATAAGTGCATCATCACCTTTGTTGTACTCACTCAAATCCGTTACATCCACCTCATTCCCATCTGCATCAAGAGGATGGATCTGATAACTGTTTAAATCCTGTAAACTTATTACACCTTGCACGCCTTCGTCGTCATCACACGAAACGGCAACAAACAAAGTAAACATTAACAGTAAAACGAAAATCTTTTTCATCATTTCTCCTCCAACTTATTCTTAATATTATTGTATATCACATTATACTATCTCTTGTCAAATATTATATTATATAAAAACACTACTACCATCTATATACTATATAACTGTTATTCACCTCACGATAAAGTTATTTAGTTCTCTTTCTTTATTATTTCAATAAATTCACTAAGTTTCATTGAACTTAACTTCTCTCCTCTACGTATTCCTGGAGACACGGTTTGAGACTTAACTTATTCAGAACCGTATGATCACTGCATGTGGGTTCGTTCATTAATGACAGATCATATCTGACCTGCGAACGAGGTCCAGAAGGAATTACCACTTCATCAACTAACCTTCAAAACAGAATATGAGAAATAAAATCAGTTTAAGTTAACGGTTCCTTTATACTGCACTGTGCACAAACCAGGTTTACCTGCACTTATTATTTTCACTGCTCTCCTTACATCTCTTGATTTTTTACCTTATAAGGTTACCATTTTAAAATCCGTAGTTGGAAAAATGGAGTGAGGTGAAAACACAGTAATGGAAAGAAATGAAAAAACACTTGCAAGCAGGCAGGTCGATATTGAACAAAAGAGATTCTTTTTTGATATAAAAGAAAATCAAAAGGGCAAATATTTAAGAATAACCGAGCGAAGCGGGGGCCGCTCCTCAATAGTGGTACCTTTGGACGGAGTAAACGCTTTCAAAGAAGAACTTGGCGGAATAATAGAAGATGCTTCTTCTTTAATTAACGGACTTAACTGATCACAAAAGCAACAACACAGTTCAGACCAGAGTAGAAACTATTCAGCACGTTCCTTTGGTGCTGCATTCTTAACCGTGATTCTCATGTTCTTTTCGCTGGGAAAAACCACGATCACGCCTAACTTTATGTTCCTGTAGGTTTTTGTTGAACGAGGTGGGAGAACCTGCGTAAGCGTGAAACTGTTTGACGCAAGGATTATTCCCGTGGAAGAGAGGAATTCAACCTCAAAGTCAATTGGTGAGTAAGCAAATCCACTTGTATTCCTGAGCGTTAACTCTCTGATAATCCCTTGTGAACCAAGGATACCGCTTCCCCATTTAAAATCCTTTACCTGAATATCATATTTGGGAATTGCTATCTCATCATCACCTGCAACGTAATCCTCATCTTTATAAGTATCTCCGCTCTGTTCCCTTGCCGTTATCTCATATTTATCCTTTTTCCGTTTTTCCTGCACCATATATCTGACTTCTTTCTCAGTTATTTTCTCGGCATCGGAAACATAGATATTAAAACTTTTAGAGTCGGGATGTATAAACCCCACGTTGACGTTCGTATAAGTTGAAGTTGAATTTGCCAGCAGAGCGTCACGGATAACAACACTGGTAACATGCCGCTCTCTGCCGCTCGTGTCCGTTTTTCTGCCAAGATTATTGACGATACTGAGCTTGATGTTCTTATAGTCTTTATTGCTGGTATTCTCGATCGTTATCTCTTTAAGTATCCCTTCAGTTCCAAACTGATTACCTAGCCATTTCCAGCCCTTTACCAGGATCAGTTCTTCCGGCAAAATGTCAGACGTGGTCTTAACTATCTCAGCCCTTGCCACCCTGGCTACAGACTTCTGAACATCTGCGTGCATCAGCCCGAATTTAATCCTTTTAAAAGTTTTCTCTTCCCCAGGTGAGAGCGTGCCTTCGACCGTGCTCGTTACAGAACCGAGCGGGACGTCATTTCTGGAATACAGATCGATCACTATGTCAATATTCTTAAAGGTCTTGTTACTTTTATTTATAAGCGTTATATCTCTCAGAATTCCCCGCGAACCAACGCTTGAGGAATACCACGTGTAGTCCTTAACAACTATCTTATCTGCACTGACGGTCTCTCCGTATGAATTTTTATACGAGCATATAAAAAAGATCGTCAGAAATAAAAGTAATAAGCCGAAAAATTGAAAAGTCCTCGTTAACATAACACTTTATCCGAATCCGAATTCCAGAAGGTGAAGTATACTTAAAAAATAATAAAAAGGAGATTTAATTACGATTTCATTACTTGGTTTTCCTTAAACCCGAAAAAGATCGGCAGGATAATACACGGTTATAAAACTGTTTTCACCGAGCTTAATTCATTCTTTGACTAAGGAAGATCGGTTTTGTACAATTGAACTTACAGATCATGTCCGAAATAAAGATTCTTCCCGACGTTTTAGTATCCAAGATTGCTGCAGGAGAGGTAGTGGAAAGGCCTTCGTCGGTCGTGAAGGAACTGATCGAAAACTCCTTAGACGCTGAGGCAGAAAAAATAAAAGTGGTGATCGAGTCCGGGGGTAAGAAACTCATTTCAGTAACCGATGACGGCACCGGTATGTCAAAGGACGACGCTTTAATGAGCTTAGAACGTCACGCCACGAGTAAGATCAACTGCGTTGATGACCTTTTTTCATTGAGAACGCTGGGATTTCGAGGGGAAGCACTTTCAAGTATCGCAAGTGTATCGCGTTTTAGGCTGCTGACACGATATTATGAGAACGACTCAGGCGTATCTATCTTCGTGGAGGGAGGTAAGATCAGGCGAGTGGAAGATTCAGGATGTCCGGCAGGAACCACGGTAGAGGTAAAAAATCTTTTTTTTAACACACCTCCAAGACTGAAGTTCTTAAAAAGCAACGAGACCGAGTTCATCAATATTGTCGAAACCATCCAGAGGGAAGCCATTGCAAATCCCGACGTGACATTTGAGGTCTACCACAATAACAGGTCCGTTTTCAGGTTCGCTTCAAAAGACAACGTTATAAGCAGGGTTAAGGAGATAGTAAAGAACTGCGAGCTCTATGAAGTAAACTATATTGCTGGTAATATGGAGGTCAGTGGCTGTATGAGCAGCCCGCTTGAAGGCAGGTCAAATACCCAGAAGCTTTACACTTACGTAAATTCCAGACCCGTTAAAGACCGTTTTGTTACAAGAATGATAATGGCCGCATATGAAAAGATGCTTCCCAGAGGTAAGTTCCCGCAGGGAGCGCTCTTTATTAACGTACCAAAAAATGACGTGGACGTTAACGTTCATCCAACCAAGCATGAAATAAAGTTCAGGGAACAAGGCCTGGTGGGCAGTGTCATCAAAAGTTCCCTTACGGAAATGTTAAGCACCGCACCCTGGATACTGAACACAAAGGACGGACACATCAGACCATCCATACGTGAAAAGCTCTACGAAAGTTATAAAGACCGCTCCTATAATAAGGGGTATTCAGAGAACAGACCACCTTTTAAACACGAGAGAGAACGAACATCAGAAAGCAAAAACCTCAAATACTTTACCGGTCAGCACGTGCAGACGCATGACCCGGAAGTTATCCAGGTCGATACTCAGACCGAAGATAAACGGTTTTTTGAAAATGAGGGATATTTCTCAAGTATGAAGATCATAGGTCAGGTCGGAACACTCTATATCGTCTGTGAAACACAAAAAGGTCTCGTACTCATTGATCAACATGCAGCACATGAGAGAGTAAATTATGAAATACAAAGAAAAAACTATCTGAGATCCGGAAAGCTCCAAAGCCAGGAACTTTTAATGCCCGATATTCTCGACCTGTCACCCAAGGAGATGGAACTCTTTCAAAAACATAAAACCGATCTGACCCAGCTCGGTTTTGAAGCAGAACCGTTCGGCAGTTCCACTATCAGAATAAACAGCGTCCCGGCGCTCCTCAGATCAGTAAACGTCAAAGACGTTTTTACAGATATACTTTTAGAACTTGATGAACTCAAGGAAAGCAAGAGTTTTAATAACATGCTCGATCTTGTTTTTGCCACTATATCATGTCACGGTTCGATCAGAGCAAACGAGGTTTTAGATAAAGATAAGATCAAAGCACTTCTGATCAGTCTGGATAAAGCGGAATTTTCATCTTCATGTCCGCACGGAAGACCAGTGGCCAGGATAATTACACACAAAGAACTTGAAAAGATGTTCGGGAGGACCTGAGTTGAAAGAAAGAATTAATTCAATACTTCAGGAAAGTGCCGACCTGAAGTCAGAATTTGCCAGAGAGTCCATAGTGAACGTGGAGCATGCGGTAAACATCGTGGATAAATGCCTGAGATCAGGAGGAAAAATACTGATATTCGGAAACGGCGGAAGCGCAGCGGATTCCCAGCATATAGCGGCGGAGTTCGTAAACCGGTTCCAAGCAGACAGAGATCCCCTACCTGCCATTGCACTGACGACCGACTCGTCCATTATCACTTCCATAGCTAATGACAGCGGTCTTGAAAATATCTTTTCCCGGCAGGTCGAGGCCATTGGCAAAGAAAATGACGTCGCAATCGGTATCACTACCAGCGGAAGATCCCAGAACGTACTGAACGGACTTACAAGGTCCATGGAACTGGAGCTGAAAACAATAGCTTTTACCGGACGGTATACCGCAGAACTGAAAGCAATATCAGACTGTATCATCCCTGTACCTTCTGAATCGGCAGCAAGGATCCAGGAAGTACATATAACGGTTGCCCATATAATATGCGAACTGGTGGAAAGCGGGTTCCAGAAGTCAGTTAAAGAGGAGGCTGAACACTGATGGCCGTAGTTGACACAAGCAGGTTCTACAAAGGGATGAAGATCGAACTGGATGGGAGCATCTGGGAAATCGTTGAACACACAAGTTCAAAAATGGGAAGGATGGGAGCGATCGTAACAACAAAGATAAAGAACATATCCACGGGTGCCGTACAGGAAAAAAAATTCAGGTCGGGGGACACTTTTAACGTTCCAGACATTGAGCGTAGAAAAATGCAGTTCCTGTATAAAGATGATATGGGTTTTAACTTTATGGATACCCAAAGCTATGAGCAGATAAACTTCAGTGAGGAACAGGTGGGAGAGGCGGCGAATTTCCTGAAAGAGCAACAGGAAGTCCAGGTGCAGTTTTACAACGATAAACCCGTTGGTATTGAACTGCCTATCTCTGACGAATTTAAAGTAAGTTACGCAGAACCGGGAGTAAAAGGTGATACAGTTTCAAGTACGACCAAGCCAGCCACTATTGAGACCGGATTTGTCGTGAACGTTCCTCTTTTTATAAACATCGGAGACGTAATAAAGGTCGACACGAGAAACGGCAATTACCTGGAAAGGGTTAAAAAGTAGCACTGCACTTGATTTTATCTTTCTTAACCGTACCGGACCTTTAAGGGAAAACATATCCTGGACCTTACCGCTGAACTGAAACGACACACAATAATAGAAAAATCCCACATTATCGGTAAACTCACTCCCTACTTATTTTTTAAGGAGAATTAATGAACAAGTTAAAACGGCTTTTTAATAAATATTACAGAATGGCTTTAAATCTCTCGGTTATTTTCGTCATGGCATGTGCCGTGGGGGATGATTCTCCTCCTGCTCAGATAGATGACTTCAGTATCTCTTCAAACGATAAACTCTTCAGATGGACGTCCCCAGGTGATGATGGTAATTCAGGAAAGGCAAGCCTGTACCTGCTCAGGTTTTTCACTGAAGAGCAGGTAGAGGAAATATTAGAAACGGGATCACTGAACGGAATAGCTGATACCCGGATACAGCAGGCCGTTGAGAACAATTTTGATCTTGCCACTCAGCTGCCCAGGTTCCTGCTGCCAAAAAACGCAGGACTGCCGGAACTGATCGCCGTACCGAGATTTAACATTTCAGGACCTGATAATAAATATTTCTACTCTATCGTTGCAAATGATGAAACCGGGAACAGCTCTCCGCCATCAAACGTCCTTGAGGTAACTTCCCAGCTGGTCACCGCCAATTTTACAGGCGAAAGCAGTGGCTGTCTGGGTAACGCGGCATCTTACGGGGAGTTTACAGTTGGGACTGGGGAAGATCAGGGTGATATAAACAGGGATATTATCATCGGTGACCCTTGCCTGGGAAAGGTATATATATTTATAGGCGGGGCAGATATCGCAAGGAACATGGAAAACATTGACGTGGATAACGCCGACGTTACGATCACTGGAAGACGACAGGACGAATTTGGTTCTTCGGTCAGCGGAATCGGTAATATAAGCGGAGCTTTTCGTTATGAGGAATTTGCAATAGGTGCTCCGGGAGCCCTGAACGGCAAAGGGCAGGTATTTATACTTGAAGGCAGTGGAAATTTACCTTCCACGATCGACATGAGGTCCGACCCTGGTGAGTCCGCAAGGTTTATCATAACGGGAGAATCCGCCGGTGATCAGTTCGGATCCAAGATCGTACAGCAAGGATTTAACAACTTTTTTGTAAGTGCTCCAGGTGCTTTAAGTGAAACTGGCAAAGTTTACAGGTTCCTCGGTAACGGTTTACTGGAGCAAACAGATGCTGAGACGGCCGAGGAGATCATGACCGGGAAAGAAGCAGGAGAGAAATTCGGTTACTCCATCGCTGACGGCGGAAGGATCAATTCTTCGGTCCCGAATGAACTCATAGTCGGTGCTCCCGGCAAAGGACGGGTATACATATTTTTCAACACGGGAACGTTTAACCTTGCCAGCCTTGCAGAGGAAAATATGAACGACGTGCTGACAATATCAGGTAATTCGACGGACGGTTTTGGCGAAGTGGTCGGAGGGGGTTTCGACATTGATGGTATCAGGCAAAACACCGACGTGGTCGTATCGGCCCCATCCTCTATAAGCGACAGGGGTTCGGTATTTATATACTCAGACGAAGTTTTAAATGAAGCAGTTGCTGACAACGACCGGGAGATCGATCACACGGAGTTCACTTTAAAAATAAATGGAGAGGAAGACGGAGACAAGCTGGGCACGGGACTGGTCGTTATTCCTGACCTGAACCCGGCAACTGGAATTGACCGGAGGAGAACGGCCAATGTACTTACGCAGACCCAGCGTAACGCGGACATTGCAATAGGTGCTCCGGGATCTGATAATGATAAAGGAAAGGTGTACTTGATCTTTGGCGGGTACGATCATACAGACGGTACAGAACACACAGTTTCAGGTATAGCTGATCATGTGATATCACCTTCTTCTGATAATATTTCCTCGTTCGGCAGTAATATAAACAACGTTCTGGACACCAACGGCGATAACTTTTCAGATATCACCATCAGCGGGAACAACAGTTTAATTCTGGCATACTAACTGCTTTCTTTTTCCGTTAATAAACCGTCACGGATAACTAATTTACTACTGGCAAAAGATGCTATATCGTTCTCGTGCGTTATCATTATTATGGTTCTTCCATTCTGGTTGAGCTTCTTGAATATTTTCATGATCTCGTAGCTGGTTTTAGTATCTAAATTACCCGTCGGCTCATCCGCCAGTATCAGTCCCGGATCATTAACGATCGCTCTTGCGATCGCCACCCTCTGCTGCTGTCCACCTGATAACTGACTTGGAATATGATCTTCCCTGTCCTGCAAACCAACCAATTTCAATGCCCTTGCGGACAGTTCCTTTCTCTTGCCAGTCTCCACGCCTTTATAAATGAGCGGCATTTCCACGTTCTCTAACGAAGAGGTTTTACTCAGCAGATTAAAGTTCTGAAAAACAAAGCCTATTTCCCTGTTCCTGATAAAGGACAGGTCGTCTTTTTTCAAGTTGGATATGTTTTTTCCCTTGAAAAAATAATTTCCTGAAGTTGGTACGTCCAGACACCCAAGCACGTTCATCAAAGTGCTCTTCCCAGATCCTGAAGAACCCATAATAGAAACAAAATCTCCGGAATCTACCCTTATATTGATATTTTTAAGTGCCTCGATCTTAACGCTGCCCATAAAATAGGTCTTGGTAAGATCATCAGTACGTATCAATTCGCTCATTTAAAACCTTTTAGGCTGAGGAAGGGTAAGAATGGATTTGGTATTTTTACTGTCAGAGTAACTTTCAACCACGACCTCCTGCCCTTCTCTGAGCGAATCATTCAGAATTTCACTAAACTCATTGTTACTTATACCTATATCTACCGGCGTTTTTGTGATCTTACCATTTGATCCCCTTATCCATACCGACTGTGTATCATCAAACCGGCCTTCATGAGGGTTAACGTTGTCTGGTATAAACCTCAACGCAGAAGTGGGAACCCTCAGAACGTCTTTTTTATCAGAGACGATTATTTTAACTTCAGCCGTCATACCCGGTTTCAGTTTTAACTCTGAATTGTCCACTTCCGCAGTAACGTCATAGGTAACGATATCCTTATCTCTGCTTGGTGAATGACTTATTTTTATCACTTTACCATTGAACGGCTTTTCAGGATATGCACTTACTTTAAAATTAACGGACTGATCCAGAGAGGTCTTTCCAATATCTGCTTCACTTACGTGAACTATCAAGGACAGTTTTTTCAGGTCGCTCGCAATGGTAAACAAAGGTCCGGAGTCCGTCAGGTATTTAACCATCTGACCCGTACTGACGTTCTTTGACATTACCGTTCCACTGATTGGAGCTCTGATCTTCGTTTTATCCAGGTTCTGTCTGGCCGATTCTATATTGGTGGTGGCTTCCTGAAAGAGTGCAAGTGCACTTTGATATCTTGTCTTTGACGTTTTATATTCCTGCTTTGAGATCAGGTTCTTCTGGTACAGTACTTTATCGGAATTGAAGGAGTCTTTATTTAACTTCAGCTCGGCAGACGCCTTGTTATACTTAGCCTGTGCTTCTTTAAGCTGGGTTTTAAACTGATCAGGTTCTATTACGGCAAGCACGTCGCCTTTTTTGACCCTGCCGTTTATATCAAAGAAAACACCTTCTATTATTCCGTTCAGATCGGAATATATCTCCAGGCTCATATCAGGTTCCAGCGTTCCATTAGCAGTTACGGAAGAAACTATATCCCCCCGGTCGACCAGAGCCGTTGCGACCCTGACTTCAGATATGGGACTAACGCTGCTGTAAAAAAACAGGTATATCCCTGCCAGCAGTATCAAGATGAGAACCGTTAATGACGACCTCTTTTTC
Organism: Thermodesulfobacteriota bacterium; assembly: GCA_965215275.1. Taxonomy (GTDB): domain Bacteria; phylum Desulfobacterota_D; class UBA1144; order Nemesobacterales; family JAJCZQ01; genus CAZUNK01. Next base: position 1,418,404 of record OZ244044.1, on the reverse strand, counting down.
AGCATACGGTTAATTTTTTCCAATTATCTGTCTAAGCTTGATCTCGGTGATCTTATAATCGTATATTGCACTGAGATAATCCGAACGCGACCCTGAAGAAAACGCCTCAGCCTCTAAAAGCTCTATTCTGGAAACTTCACCAAGTTTGAACTTTTCCTTAACGATACTGAGGTTTTCAAGTGCCACATCATTATTTATCCTGGTAAGTGCGATCTTTTCTTTATTGAACTTCAGGTCCATAAAAAGCTTTTTTATATCCAGTTGTATTCTCTTTTTTGCTCGTTCCATCATTATCAGTGCCCTTGTGCTCTCTGCTTTACTTACGTCAAGGGCGGCAAATCGTGAAAATCCTCTAAAGATGGGAAATTTGAAACCAACTCCAGCAATTATATCAGGATCACCTTCCCCGCCCTCACCTTCAAATCTGAACGCGGCCCTGCCGTATATCTGGGGGTAGAATTTGCTTTTTGAAACCCTTATCTCGGACAACTGAGCCGAATGGTCAGCACTTAGCTTTTTTAATTCCAGATTGTTCTTCATTGCTCTTTCCAGCGATTCATCAAGCTCGTAACTTTTAAATTCGACCTGCTCCTGATCTTCCAGTTCCACTTCTGAATCAAACCTCATACCTATAACGTCCAGCAGCTCAAGTTTACTCTCCTCGTACCCATTCTGTTCTTTCAGCAGTTCCAGCCTTGAACTTACGGCGTCCGATCTTGCCCTTGCCAGGTCCAGATTTGAACTTCTGTTCAGCTTTCTCTGCTCAGTTATCTTCTCAAGGATCAGTTCGTTCTTCTTCAGGTTCTTTTCAGCGGACCCTAACCGGCTTCTATCGATCAAAGCCGCGTAGTACAAGACCGTAACGTTATGTACCGTGTCCTGTAATGTCTGACCGTGTGAATACTTATCTGCCTGCAATCTGAATTTACTTGATTTTACACGATTTGAAGTTCTGTTAAAATCCCAGATCAACTGATCCAGAAAAAAACCTGATTCACGTTCCACTAAAGGCAGAATGACCTTCGTTTCTATATGGGGATAAAATCCGGATTTTGCCTCCCTTACCCGTGACCGTGAAATACCAATTTCAAGTTCGGACAGCTGCAGAGCGTGATTGTTCTTGACGGCAAATCCTATGGCATTATCAAGGGAGAGGACTTTTGATGACGGCTCCTGGGCCTTTAAGTTCCCGCCAAGGGTTAAAACCAGGAACATGGCGGTCAGGAAAGCTGATCTGTTAAAAAACCTGCACATATTATCAATCTGAAAACGGTAAATATGATCCTTTCGCATTTAAACAGTTATTAAAAGTGTATACCGCCTGAATTATCATAGCTATTATTAATTCTTTCTCATACCCGTAAAGCTTCGGTACTCTGCACACCCGCTCCGTTTTCAGAATAGATCACCCTGCCGTTCACCATGTTCATTTTCAGTTCATCCTTACCTGCATATATTACATAAAGATAAGGATCATCGGGTTTTTCACTGTACGATATAAATATCAGATCAGCTTTCCTGCCTGCCTCTATTGATCCAGCCTTGTCTTCAATAAAGAGCGACCTTGCTCCTCCAAGCGTAGCTGAATAGACGGTCTGAAAAGAAGGACGATCACCGTTCAGACGTGACAGCAGCTTATAAAAAGCTCTCATTTCCTCAAAGTAATCCAGGCTGTGATTGCTTGATAATCCATCAGTTGCCAGACCCAGCCTTTCCAGCTCCGTTAATTTAACAAGGGGCGGCGTGCCAACCTTTAAGTTGTGATTGCTGCGAGGACAGACGATGACCCCGACGCTCTTTCCCTTGAGTTCATCAATTTCCTCGTCCGACAGGTGAGTTGCATGTACTATGGTTAATCCGGTCTGCAGTTCATCGCTGCATTTTTTAATGTAATCCAGTGGACTTTTAGCAGCGGGATGCTCGTATCTTTCCTTTTTAATTAAAGCGTAGACCCGTTCTTCTATCTTATTGGCCTCATTTCTTACAAAAAGGGACTCTTCTTCACTTTCTGCAAGATGTATCCCGGCAGATACCCCGCTCTTATAAGCCAGAGTAAATACTTTTTTCAGCAACTCGGGTGAGCAGGAGTAAGGTGCATGAGGGAACGGTCTGGTCTCGACCAGACCTCCCTTTTCGTACTTTCTGTCATCCACGATATCAACGTGCCTGTCGAACAGTTCTTCAAAGATGATCGCTCTGATACCTGAACCGTAAATAATATCCCTGTCTAAACCATCGTAGGAGGATATTTCGCCGACGGTGGAAACGCCCGTTCTGATCAGGGTCAATAAACCATCCCTGACAGACCGCTTTATCAGTTCATCCGTTACTTTATCATCTGCTTTCAAGTCAAGCACGAGGGTCAGCCACTGTGTAAAATCCTCAAATTCTCCAATTTTGCCCTGCATCCATCCAAGCTCAAGATGGACGTGACCATTTATAAAACCCGGAAGCAGGACGCCTTTTCCAAGCTGGATCTCAGTAAAATCCTTATACTTCTGTCTTATATGGTCCTTATTGCCCAGATCTATGATCTCATTACCTGAGATCGCCACGGAACCGTCGTACAGGGGAGCAGATACTATGGGCAGTACAGTTTCTGCTGATAATATTGTGTTACACATTTAGGTTGCTTACCTGATCGGTCCGGTGAGGCATATCAAGACGATATCAGTGATCACTACCCGTCCGGTCTGCAAGCTGGGCAGTACTTTTAGTACCGTGCCATTTTCGGGTCCAGTTTTTCCGCCCACTCGTCAATACCACCCTTGAGATTGACAACGTTCGTAAAACCTTTTTCCTGCAGTATCTTAGAGGCCTTCATGCTCCTTCCGCCGTGGTGACAGTGAACTATTATCTCCGCACCGGGGTCCAGTTCATCGGTCCTGTCCTTTATTTCAGCAAGAGGAATAAGTTTGGAACCATCTATTTTACAGATGTTGTATTCATGAGGCTCCCTGACGTCGATCAACTGGATCTTACCGTCTTTACCCTGCCTTTTTTTATAAAGATCTTCCACGGATATCTCTTTTACCTTCACAGGTTCTTTCTCCTTCGTTTCTTCCTTGCCCAGTTCACCTCTGCCAATACCACAAAACTCCTCATAATCGATCAGTTCCGTTATAGTGGGACTGTCTCCGCAGATCGGACAGTCGGGATTTTTTCTCAGCTTCAGGATCCGTGGCTCCATTCTCAGAACGTCCATAAACAGCAGTCTTCCTATAAGAAGCTCACCCTGTCCTATAATTAATTTCACGACCTCCGAAGCCTGCAAAGTCCCTACCACTCCGGGAAGTATTCCAAGGACCCCTCCTTCGGCACAACTCGGCACAAGTCCGGGCGGAGGGGGTTCAGGATAAAGACATCTGTAGCACGGACCTTTCCCGGCATCGAACACGCTTACCTGCCCTTCAAACCTGAAGATACTTCCATACACGTTCGGTTTTCCCAAGATCACACAGGCGTCATTCGTCAGATACCTGGTTGCAAAGTTATCAGTACCGTCAACGACCACGTCATAGTCCCTGATTATATCAAGCGCGTTATCGGAAGTCAGTCTTTCTTTATAAGTCTGGATCTCTATATGGGAATTTAACTCAAGAAGTCTGTTCTTTGCCGATTCGACCTTCGGTTCTCCAACGGTCTTTTCACTATGGATAACCTGTCTTTGCAGATTACTGAAATCAACAACGTCAAAGTCAAGTATCCCGAGCTTTCCCACTCCGGCAGCACTTAAATACAGGGACAGAGGAGAACCGAGTCCTCCTGCACCAATGCAGAGAACCCTGGCACTTTTGAGTTTCTTCTGCCCTTCAAGTCCAACCTCAGGCATGATCAGATGCCTGCTGTATCTGCTTATTTCCTGATTAGTTAAGTCCATCTCACCCACCTTACGAACGTAACATAAAATAAAGCTATAGATTAATTATTAATCTCGGCTTTTTCAATAAGTTCATTTAAGGATGCTGGATTTAAGACACAAAACACCCGTCACCAATAATAAAACGTTAATTGGCATGAGAACAGAAAGTGAGCAAAAACTAAGTCGTAACTGGTAATTTAAACTTTTACTACTTTAGTCGTGGAAGGCCCTTTTGGACCTGTGGAAGATTCGAACTGAACGACGTCACCTTCGTTCAAGCTCTTATATCCTTCACCTTCGATCGTGCTGTAATGAACAAAAACCTCTTCCCCATCTTCATCCGAAACTATAAAACCATAACCCTTCGTGCTGTTAAACCACTTTACAGTACCTTGTTTCAATAATACATACCTCCAAAAAATTCAATGCTTAACTATTCCATACTAAAAAATCTTTGTCAATAACAAATTTAAAATTCCTTTTTTAAATGATATAAGGGGGTTTTTCCGTTATAATTAAAAACATATACAGAGGAAATACAGAAAGAGAAATATCAGCAGCAAAATGGACAACAAATCAGAGATAAGAAAATTATTTCCCATCACAAAACACTATATATACCTTGACCATTCAGCCGTTGCACCCGTGTCTTTGAGAGCAGTTGAAGCATCTAATGATTTCCTGAACGAAGCTGCCGTCAAGGCGGGATCTGCATACGAAGAATGGGTTAAAAAAATAGAAAAGGTCAGGGAGAACTTTGCAAAACTGATCGGGTCGGACGCAAAGGAAATAGCTTTTGTAAGAAATACCTCTCATGGTATCTCACTTGCTGCGTCTGGAATAAACTGGAAAAAAGGAGATTCGGTAATTATCTATGAAAAAGAATTTCCATCAAACGTATACCCCTGGCTTGATCTTGAAACACGAGGAGTAAAGGTAAAGTTCATAAAGCCTGAACGTACAGAAATTACACCTGACGACGTTATGGAACTTTCGGACGCTTCCACCCGTCTGGTCTCCATAAGTTCAGTTCAGTTCACGACCGGCTTCAGAGCGGACATCGAAACGATAGGAAAACTGTGCAGGGAAAATAACGTTCTTTTCTTTGTGGACTGCATACAAAGTCTGGGAATTATCCCGATTGACGTAAAACGGTGTAATATAGATTTTCTGGCAGCGGATGGACATAAATGGATGCTGTCACCCGAGGGAACCGGGATCTTCTACTGTAACCGGGAGGTCACTGACCAGATAGGTCCACCTCTGGTCGGGTGGAAGAGCGTGATAAATGAATACGAGTATGAAAATATAGACCTTTCGTTAAAACCCAGCGCTCTGAAGTTCGAGGAGGGTTCTCTCCCGGCTGTCGGTATCCTTGCACTTGGAGCGTCCCTTGAACTGCTGATGGAAGCAGGGATCAATAATATCAGCAACGAAATATACAGGCTTGGCGACCTGATAATAGAAGAGGCCAGGAGCAGGAAATTTCACCTTATAACTCCGCAGGACAGGAACAAAAGAGGAGGAGCTATATCATTCTCCGGCTCATTTGATCCATACGGACTGAAGCTGAAGTTGAAAGACAAGAACATACTGGTGAACGTAAGGGGCGGCGGACTGCGGGTATCTCCTCATTTTTATAATACTGATGAAGAAATATCCCTGTTATTTGCCGAAATAGATAAACTGATCTGATAATCCTGGATGAACGCCAAACACTTTTATCTGTTATCCATAATTATTGCCGTTGCCGGTTTTGCGGCATTTGCAGGTTACGTGTACAGAGGCTACATGTCCCTGAACGACCTGCTCGTTCCAATTTACGCACCCGGACAAACCATCATAAACACGGAAAAGGGAGACATATACCAGATCTACTATGAAGGTAACGACAAAGTTCATTATAACGGATACCATTTGACTTTAACCGTAAAGGATAATAACGGGACTTCCATGCCCATCAGTAAAGTTAACGAGAAAAAACAGTACAGCTACAGAGGAAGGACCGGCAAAGCGGTCTATCAGGTCAATTTACCAAAAGCGGGTAATTATGGATTTTCAGCTTCAGTCAGCAACGGAAGACACAGTAAGAAATTAACGCTGATCTTTGACAAGGGTTTTTCAGAAAGGAGGTCTCACACGGTAGTAACCGCTCAGGCGATCCTTCTTTTTCCAGTTCTCCTGTCTGCAGTTTTATTTTTATACGCCTACTCTAAAAAAGTGAAGTGACCGCGGAAATTACGGGTGATGAAACAACTATCAGGGTTGTATAGTAAGATTTAAATAGTACAATATAAACTATCTGGTTCAGTTCAGTCAGGAGGAAGTCATGTTCATTAAAAATACGTTCAAATACCAGCTGAGCAGGTGGATTGTCGCCCTGGTGCTGCTGATCGCTGGCAGCTGGGTGATATCACCAGTACCTGTAAAAGCACAGGATGTTCAGGAAGACGATGATCATTACAGCGGTTCTCTGGAAGAAATAAAGGTCACCGCAAGAAAAAAAGTAGAGGTAATACAGGACGTACCCCTGTCAATATCACACATTGACGCCCATCAGATAGAGGACCGACAGGTGCGCGACCTGACAAGTCTGGCGGTAAACATGCCCAACGTTGCACTTGACGACGTGGGAACGGTAAGGGGTATTGCCAATTTCTCAATTCGTGGTCTGGGTATAAACAGTTCCATACCTTCCATTGATCCAACCGTAGGGATATTTATTGACGGCGTTTACATGGGACTGAACACTTCATCCCTGTTCGACACGTTCGATCTGGAAAGTATAGAGGTACTCCGCGGACCTCAGGGAAACCTGTTCGGCAGGAACGTAAGTGCCGGTGCCATACTGCTGAGAACCAGAAAACCCAGCGACCAGGTCGAGTTTTTCTTCCGTTCCTCAGTTGAAGGGGGAGGTGAGGAGCCAAACACCTACCTGACTACCAGTTTTGGGGGACCAATGAGCGATACTTTAGGGTTCAGATTTTCAGTTTATACCAATCAGGACGGGGGATACTTCAAAAATATCAACACAGGTGAGGCTTTTGGTAAACAGGATACCTTTATGATCAGACCGGTGGTAGCGTGGGACCCCACGGAAAACATAAGTCTGGTCATGCGTTATGAGTACCAGGACGCAGATGGAGATGGTCCGGCGGCACAGAGCCTCGTAGGTCCGGACAGTTTAAGAGATAACGACATAAGAGGCAGACGAGACGCAGAGTTAAATCCTTTATCTTACTATGATTTTAACAGTTTTGACTTCAGCATTAATGAAGAGGGATACAGACGGTCCAAGACCCACTTTTTCAGCACCCGGGCGGATTGGGACGTTAATTTTGGCGAAGGGACCATAACTAATATCTTTGGCTGGTTTGATTCTAAAGGAGCAGCAACGCTCGATCTTGATGCCTCTCCACACAACATAGTTCACGCCACCGGCTGGTTCGACGCCTATCAGTACAGTAACGAACTGCGTTACACGGGTACGTTCTTTGATAAACTGCACCTGACAACGGGTTTATATTACTACAAAAACAGAACTTATTATCATGAGCGACGTTCAGTTCTTGGTGATCTCTTCACCACTCCCGAGGTAGTAGCCCTGATACGCGGGTTCCTGTCAAACCCCCAGCTTGATCTGCCGCTGCCACCAGGGGTAACGTCTGCTTCTATAATTGCAGCACTGGATAACGGCCTTATTACTTCCCTGGGTCTGAACGGAGGAGGCGACTACGACCTGAGATCATTGGGACTGTTCATGGCCCTGGATTATAAGATCACCGATCGGATGACCTTTATCGCCGGAACCAGATATACCAATGAAAAAAAGAAAGCCCGGGTCACCTTTGTTCCCGGTCAGAGCGACGTTGTCGATATAATAGCTCAGACCCTGAGCCCCTGCAACATCGTTACTGGACCAGACTGCCCCGTTGATTTTGAAGATTCGCAGACCTGGGACGATCTGTCTCCCAAGGCAGGTATTACGTACAGGATTATGGATATTGCTAACGTCTATGGCCACTGGGCAAGAGGCGTTCGCTCCGGAGGTTATAACGTGCGGCACGTTAACAACGATAATCCCGACCCTAATATCAGCGTCCTGAGACCATACGATACGGAAACCGTGGACAGCTTTGAAGTCGGATACAAGTCTTACTGGAAGTTCGCTCGTCTTTCCACTTCGTTCTTTTACAACCGCATAAATGACGTACAGCAGGTCATATCCGTTTTAGACCCCGTTGCATCGACCGTACAGGCCATAAAGAACGTGGGAGACGCTGAGGCATTCGGGTTCGAACTGGATGGACAGCTTGCATTGAGCAGGAACGTTATCCTGCTTGGAACGCTGGGTTATATAGACACGGAATATACCAAGGTCAGATTTGATCTGAACGGTGACGGGGTTGCAAATGATGAAGACAAAAACCTTGACCTGCCTCGTTCTCCTAAGTGGACTTACAGTCTGGGTCTTCTTCTTAATACAAAACTTGGTCAGTGGGGTAAGGTCGGTTCCCATGTTAATTACGCTTACCGAAGCAAATCGTTCCTTACCGAGGACAACGCAGGGGTTTTATCGGAACAAAACATATTTGACATAGGTCTGAAACTGTCTCCCAATGAAGGGAACTGGTCATTAGGTTTATATGGCAAGAACCTACTTGATGAGGTCAGGTACGGTGGACACAGCTTCCTTCCAGAAAATTTAACGTTACGACTTACAGAAACACTGCTGATACAACAGCCGCTGGGAGGCACCTTCTCACCGCTGGCAAAAGGAAAGGTCTACGGTCTGGAACTGACGTATAAAATGTAAGGTAAATAACCCCCGTCACAGCAGCGATCTTACCAGACAACGTCTGCTGTAAAAGTGATCAGTATGGATTTTCATATAGTGGAGGATAATTAAGAAAACTCGGACATGATAAGAACGATCAAAAACAAGGTATGGGTATTCGACATAGAATGGGTACCTGATACCGTAGCTGGAAAACTGCTGTACGACCTTCCTGAAGAAACGCCTGACGAAGAGGTCCTCAGGGAAATGTGGAAAAACGGAGGTGCAACAGAGGATAACCCTATGCCGTTTCTGAAAACGACCATCTGTAAAATACTGTCCCTTTCAATGGTTACAAGACATGAGGACAATGGCGACGTACAGGTTAGACTGCATTCTCTGCCTTCGATCCCGGTTAAATCCGAAGAGGCTGAAGAGAAATATATAATACAGACGTTCCTTAACGCACTCGGAAAAGCCAAACCACAGATAGTAGGGTACAATTCCATATCCGCGGACCTGAAGATCCTGGTCCAAAGAGGTATAGCCAATGGGATCTCGGCAGGGGAATTCTGCACCAGACCTGACAAACCCTGGGAGGATTCTCCGGATTATTATTCAGACAGGAACGACTACAACGTTGATCTTATGAGGATCATAAGTGGATGGGGAAAGTCAACCCCGTCCTTAAATGAAATTGCCACTGTTTCAGGTATTCCAGGCAAGCTGGGAGTTACAGGAGATGAAGTAGCCCCCATGTGGCTGGAAGGAAGGATAAACGAGATAATTGCGTATAACGAATTTGACGCTTTAACGACCTATCTTGTATGGCTGAGGATGGTGCACTTTTCCGGACTGCTCAGCAGTGAGCAATATAAAGAGGAACAGGACCGGGTCAAGCAGATGCTCGTGTCAGAATCTAAAAAAGAAGAAAGAAGGCACCTGTCTAAATTCCTGGAAGAATGGAAAAGGCTGAAAAGCCGTTATAACTGATTTTAAAATGAAACAGGTCGCTGTTCTGTCTCTGTATAAGTTCGAGACAATAAAAGATACGAGACAGTTCAAAGAGAAATTACTTCCAAGGTGTGTATCGCTTGATATAAAGGGAACTTTTATCATAGCAAGTGAAGGTATCAACGGCACCGTTGCGGGAGAGGAACGCAGTATTAACTCCATAGCCGGTTTCCTAAAGAACGAAATGCAGCTTGGAAGCATTGAATGCAAATATTCCTACGACCGTAAGATGCCCTTTTACAGAATGAAGGTAAAGATCAAAGATGAACTCGTGCCACTTGGGGTTGAAAACCTTGATCTGAAAGATCAAACGGGAACTTACGTAAGTCCGGCGGACTGGAACAGGCTTATCGAAGACCCTTATACTTTACTGATCGACGTCAGGAACGATTACGAAGTGGATATAGGAACGTTCAAGAACGCGTTAAATCCCAAAACACGGAATTTCAGGGAATTTTCGGCTTTTACAAAAGAAAGACTTGATCCAGAAAAACACAGCAAAGTCGCACTGTTCTGCACTGGCGGGATCAGATGCGAAAAGGCATCGTCCTATATGCTTCGAGAAGGTTTCTCCAACGTTTATCAGCTGAGAGGAGGAATACTTAAATACCTTGAAGAAATCCCCAAAGATGAAAGTTCGTGGGAAGGTGAGTGTTTTGTTTTTGATAACAGGACCTCAGTGAACCACGATCTGGCAAACGGTACTTACGACCTGTGTCACAACTGTCGTTACCCGGTCTCCTCCGAAGATAAACGGTCCGAACACTACGAGGAAGGAGTATCATGCCCGAGATGCTTTGATAAGATCACGGTCAAAAGAAGAAGATCACTTGAGGAAAGGAACAGGCAGATAAAACTTGCAAAGCTGAGAGATCAGCAGCATCTTGGAGTTAACCAGAGAGCAAGAAAAAGACAGCCTGCCAGATAGCAGCAGTTTTTACAAGTTTGAAGTTTCCCTAATCATATTTATACTTAGATCCTCTATGAATAAACGGCTGAGCATACTTTTTGACGGCGTCTGTAATTTATGCAATGAGTTCGTCGTGTTCACGATCAGAAGAGACCCAGAGGCAAAGTTCAAGTTCGCCTCCCTTCAATCAGAAATCGGCAAAAGCCTTCAAGAAGAGCTTGATATAAAGACCACAGAATACACTTCCATGGTCCTTATAGACGGAAATAAATACTACGTTAAGTCAGATGCAGCTCTCAGGGTACTGAAAGAACTTAACGGTATATGGAGCCTTTTTTACTTTTTTATTATCGTTCCACGCCCCGTCAGGAACTTCTTTTATGACCTTGTGGCAAAAAACCGTTACAGATGGTTTGGCAGAAGGTCCCAGTGTATGGTCCCTTCTCCGGAAATGGAAAAACGTTTTCTTCAGCAGCAGTGACCGAAGTTATTTACGCGTAATGTTTCTCAGTACAGATAGGTATGGTCAGTTTTAAGATAGCAAACAAGGATTGGGAATTCCAGGAAATACATAAGCTCAACTATGAGACCTTTGTTGAAGAGATCCCTCAACACGAAAGCAATTCCACCGGACTTCTGGTTGATAAGTTCCATAATGAAAATACCTATATAGTCTGTCTCAATGAACACGGTCTGGCGGGAATGATAGCAGTAAGGGACAAACGTCCTTTTTCCCTAGACAACAAGCTGAAAGATCTGGACGATCATCTGCCGGGATCAAGGTCGCTCTGCGAACTGAGGCTTCTCGCAATAAGAAAAAAATACAGAAAGAAAAAGGTAATAAAGGGACTTTTTAAATACCTCGCCCGTTACTGCGAAAATAATTACTACGACCTGGCCGTCATATCGGCAAGTATAAAAGAGCTCAGCCTGTACAAAAGACTGGGTTTTACGAAATTCGGTCCTCTTGTGGGAAAAAACGGAGCCAGTTTTCAGCCCATGTACCTGACCTGCGATTCCTACGGAAAGTTCAAGAATAGTTCCAGGATATTAAGCGATAAGGAGATTCCACAAAAATATTTCTACCAGCCGGGACCGGTAAATGTAAAGACAGAGGTAAAGGAAGAGTTTGCAAAACCCCCCGTTTCACACAGGTCGGAGAAATTTGAGAAAGAACTTGAAAAAGTTCAGAAAAAATTATCGCAGCTGGTAAATTGCAAGTCTACTCAGACCCTAATGGGGTCCGGCACACTGGCAAACGACGTTGTGGCAGCTCATCTGTCAACTTTGGAAGGGAAAGGATTGATACTTTCAAACGGTGAATTTGGTGACAGGTTGATAGATCACGCCGAGAGATCTGACCTGGACTTTGCAACTTATTCAGTGGCGTGGGGAGACCCGTTACAAAATGAAAAGATATCAGACCTTTTAAAAAACGGTTTTGAATGGTTATGGTTTGTTCATTGCGAGACTTCAACTGGCGTGCTTAATAATCTAAAAGGTATTACAGATATATGTGCTGATAATTCGGTCAAATCACTCGTTGACTGTATAAGTTCTCTGGGAACGGTGCCGGTTGATTTAAAAAAAGCTTATATGGCCACGGGTGTCAGCGGAAAAGGACTTGCCTCTTACCCGGGACTTTCCTTTGTTTTTTACAACCATCTTATCCTGCCGAAAAGAAAAAACCTTCCCAGATATCTGGATCTGAACAGTTACGTTACCGCAAAAGGTGTTCCATACACACTGTCTTCCAATCTGCTTTACGCGGTAAGTAAAGCACTGGAACTGACGGACGTTGAAGCCAATTCAGAAAGGTCTCAAGAGTGTTCCGTTATAATAAGGAACAAGCTGAAGGATATGGGATTGGAAGTAGTTGGGAAAAACACCGACTGCTCTCCCGCTATCGTTACCTTTAAAATCCCGGAGGGGATCGATCCATTAAAGCTGGGCAAGAAACTGGAAAATCAAGGTATTTATATTAGCTACCGCAGCAGATATCTGACCGAACGGAATTTAATGCAGTTCGCACTTATGGGTGAGTATTCAAAACACGGAGTGGAATTTGCTTTATCACGGCTTACATTTTTGACAGCAAAGTAGGCAGAAAATTAAAATGTAATAAATTGCTGCAGTCTACAAAATTCCGTGATTTGTCATTTTACTGCTTTACCATTTTTGGCGTTGTATCCATATTTTTACGTTATCATGGCGATCTACTGCGTAACGGCTTAAATGAGGTAAACCTACTACCAAAATATCTGAATCAGATCTAAATGATCTGCATTCCCAGGTTCCGTGACCTGATGGAAATGTGATTTCATTCCCATTTCCTAATTTATTTCTTAAATAACTGTACGTTTCAATACCGAACGCAATAATTAAACTAGGTGAAACCACTTGCAATATTCTTTCATGGACGGGCCAACAAATATCAGCACACTTCTTAAAATCTATATTTTTTCTTTTTGTATTTCTGCTTCGTTGGAAAATTAAATTAGACGCACAAACATCTTTGGTTTTTAATCCATTATTGTCAAGGTCATTAAGAAGCCATATTACACGACGTTGCAACGGGTGTTTCTGTTTCCCCGGGCGACGCCCCCACTTTTCATCGATGTAGCTATTCTCTGTCTTATTGGGAAGTGCATCTAAAGTATCTTGTATGGTGTTATATTTATATTCTTTTGGGTCTCCACCCGGATTTGTTCCTAAGAGGTATACAGGACCGCGTTGAAGGGTTGATGTATTACTACGTCGAAGAGTTGATGCACTACTGTAAAGAATATTGCCACTCTCGTTAAGAATCCCCCCCCCCCCCCATCACCACCGAGTTCAGATTCGGCAAATGAAACAAAATCTTTCAGGTTACTCATAAATAGCCTCCTAATTATTTTTTAACTCATGCACATTATATACGAACTTTTGCCCAATATCAAAAGGAATCTTCAGACATTCCGTTCATTTTCCTATCGGGGTTTATATTCACGGAGATCTCTCAACGAGCATGTGTTCTTTCAACATTGAATACAGCAACAACTTATTAAATATCTATTAATACCAGACTACCACCCCGGCTGACAAAGTAAGCCTCAACCGTCTTACCCCTCCTTCTAAGGTGTTCAATATCTTCGTGATATTTTTCATACTCTTTCGTCACCCAGTCATTGCTAATAATTACTGCATGTCGGGTCTTCATAAAGCATCGCATATACATGTGTCTATGAAACTCTACCATCATTTTTTTAAAATTAAGGTGTCCTCGTCCTTGTGCAGCAACTCCATTTATAGAAATAAAAAAAGCAACAGGACAACACTCGTTCGTAGGAAATCCAAGGTAGCAATTAATCATACCTGCTTTTCCACTTAGTATATGAATATCTTCTATGGAGATACCTGAATTTTCTTGCGACCTTTCATTTAAAAGTCCAGATATACGCTCTGCTATATGTGAAAATTCACCTCTTCTATCTCTCATCAGAATTTAGTTCCTTATTTTTGCGTATCGGCTTAAGGATTATTAGTTTGTATCAATTTTGGATTTTTCTTTTTAAGCCATGCGTAAAAACACTCAGGTTTTTCAAACAGCGGAGGATTTGCACTCCGTTGTATGTAGCCATCTTTGACTTTCAACCCTTCCCCTCCCCACTCACCGATCTCAAACCGCCCGGATACACCCTTTTTGCCTCTGACTACCATATCCGTCAGGTCCTATTCAGCATTACGAGTATGGGCATTTTCATCAAACCGTTCGGAGTCCAGATTCCAGAGAGCGTTCCAATGTCCTGAAACATCAGTTCCGTCAATACCTACTCGAACCAGTATAGTTTTGAGTATTTATTTATATCTTAAATTACCCACAAGTAACTTTATACATATCATCTTCCACTTCATTACTCTTTTTGCTCTTATCTGAATGAGTTGGTGTACTATTCATTCCTTCATATTTTGTTATGATCTGATTAATGTAGTCAATCAACTGCTTATAGTCTGCAGTGGGATGATTTTTTTTATAATTCCTAGGCAGTGCTTCATAAATAGTCTTAATTTCTGCAATACTCGGATCTGTTTTTTTGCCATCTCCAAAATATGCAAATTTATCTCCTACAAGACAAATTGCTTTGTCGTATTCTGGTGCTTCACCTAAATCTGTTGTTAACCCTGTCCCATCTAGATGATACTTTGCTCCTGATTTCCAGATATAATCGTTCCCATCCCACTCATAAATACAGTCTGGACGGTCCGCATATTTACTTTCCGGTGCGTAGTATACACTGCCTTTAATACACTCTTTCACCTGCATTATATAAATTAATCTATCTTTTAATTCAGGAACTCTTTTACCACCCATACCAATAATCCAATCTCCTTTATTCGCGGATGGGCTAGTTCTTATATCTGGTTTACAGATACACAGTGAGATAAGCCCATCATGAATGCATGGTGCTCCACCAGTATCCGCTGTCATCTTATAAATGAAAATATCAGGTTGTGAATTAGATTGTGTCATATAATTATCCTCCTTATTTAATTGATTTAGTTTTTATTAGCAATTAGAACTCTTGAGTTGGCTTAAGGATTATTAGTTTGTATCAATTTTGGATTTTTCTTTTTAAGCCATTCATAAAAACGCTCAGGTTTTTCAAACAGCGGAGGATTTGCACTCCGTTGTATGTATCCATCTTTGACTTCCAATCCTTTCTCTCCCCACTCACCTAGTATGCGTTCTTCCACACGGTAGGCATTATTTCGCCGCTCGCCGATTGGAATACATTTCTCAAATCGACCGGATACACCCTCTTTGCCTATAACCACTATGTCCGTCGGGTCACATTCAGCATTACGAGTATGGGCATTTTCATCAAACCGTTTAGGGTCTACATCTTTTACCCTCAAAATCTCTTTCACTACTAACATACCTATAAGTGCATAAACAAAATTGTCTTTTGTCTTTTTTATAGGTTTCAAACTGGCATAGAATACAACCAGATCATCTTCTTTAAAATCCAGCAGCTTCTTACCTCGAGAACTGGTATCGCCATATGTAAGGTTTTCAAAGTCTGGGTCCAAGTGCATACGCTTTTCCATTAAATGTTTGGGCAATGAAATGCTGCGGTTATTACATTTTGAAAAACTATCCAATGCCGGAACTATAAGTTTGGAATAGTATCTTTCCATGCCAGGAGCATTGGATTTTTCAGTTTGTTGTATCGGCACATATACAAAATTTTTTGTGTCCGGATTACAGGGAGCGTTCCAACGACCCGAATCCTTAGTTCCATCAATACCTACTCGGACTAATATAGCTTTCCTCTTATTATTTGGATCTCCATGTATTCCGGGTTTATGATTGTTTTTTAACCAAAGTATAAAATCATTTATAATAGGCGGATCAAAGTATTTAATATTTTGTGTAATATTGTATCCGGCAAAAATATTGTATTTTGAGGGTATATCTTTTGCGTTTCTTCCAAAGTAATAAAAATTATCCTTCTCTGAAATAAACACATTAGGATATTTCATATCTAGATCTTGTTGATTTTTGTTACGAGGATGGTTATAACTATGCGGGTATGGTTCTAATTCACCTTCACTATTTCTTCTATATATATTATCTCCACATTCTTCTTGCCAATTACCCTTTACTTTGAACTTTTTTTTCGCAAAACGTTTATCGTTAAAGTACTCATCAAAATCCAATACTTCAGAAATTTCCATTGCGTATAGCAGTTTATTACCTCTGCTTTTATCTAAAAGACCTACTATCCAATCACCTACTTCTAATTTTGCCCTCTTACGATGAGGAGTACAAAATGCTAAGGTGCAGTACCTCCAGAAGGGATTTGGAGCACTTCCTCCATCATACGTGACAATATATGCACATAATTTCATACAATATACCTCCCATATATTAATTTGATTCTATGAGTTACATTCAAGTATATAAAAACACACCTATACCAGTCGATAGAGCAATGCTCGACAATACGCTGTGCTGCTCGGAGTAGAATAAAACCCTTGGTGTTATTAAACGGTGGGTATACTGCTATTAAACTATTTATTGCTCGTGAAGACTCTAAATTATCCCAGCCAGTAGTATCCGTGTTGTTATGGGGTAGATGGGGGGGGGGGGGGGGGGGGGGGGGGATTCGCATTATTATAATATACTATCTTTATCCCAACTAAGTGTCAATAATAATTTTCTTTATGTCAATTTATATATGTAATTTCCTAAATTATCATACAGGGTTGTTAGTTTTAAACAGAGAGTATGCCTCTTTTAATTGGCAAGAAACCAGAAGATAAAGGCATTATTGAATGTAGCAGCAAATATCTGACTAAACGGAGTTTAATGCAGTTTACACTTATAGATGAATATTCAAAACGCGGTGTGGAACTTATTTTATTACTGCTTAAAGTTTGGGGATTATATACAATGTTGCCTAAAACAAGCAAGTAGATAGTTTATTAGTATAAACATATGTTTAAATGGTTATCATATAAATGTTGTCAAGAGTAAAATTGCTATACAACTGCATTACAAATATTCTGAAGTGGCAATTCTAAAAAGTTTTTTAATGTTTTTTGGTTTTGTGTGTGAATATGAGAAAAGGTTATCCTAATTCTGAATATGATGATATTTTAAAATCCCTTCTTTATGTTTGTATGTCAATCCCAAAATATAACAAATATGTAGGGTTTGTAGCAAGAACAAGACATAAGTCTGTTGATATAGGATGGAACAGAAAGTTAGAACATTATTCTTTAGAAAATTATTTTAAGAATCATAATATAAATATACAAACTGCACGTTTTTTTGATGAATATTATGATTCTGATAGGCATAGTAAAAATGACTTCTTAAAATATATAAAAAATTTTCCAGCTATATATAAATCATTTGAGAAGAAAGGATGTTTGTCGGGTCTTGTGTATTTGATATATTTCTATTTTAACTTAAAGAAAGTGCATCGTAACAATTATGATACGGAGTTATCAATTAAGATATATTTACAGGTTTGTGAAATAAAAAAAGAAGTTAGAGATGATTTTATAAAAGATTTATTTGAAACGGACCCATCAAGATTTTGGGTATAGAAGAGACCTGATCGTAAAACAGTAAAACTAGTTGTTTTGGGTTCCTAATTTGAAAATTAAATTGGAAGCACAAACATCTTTAGTTTGTTATCCATTATTGTCGAGAGCGTTAAGAAACCACCTTACACGAAATTGCAATGGAATTATTCTCTTGAGATAACACACCACTGCTCATCAATGTAGCTATTTTCTGTCTTATTGGAAGTTCATTTAAACTCTTTACCATAGCTAATAGAATAACTCGTTAAATATCTACTAATAATGAATTTTCCATCCGACCGCCAATAAAGTAAGCCTCAATCCTAACACCTGCTCCTCTAAGCCGTCTAATATAATCCTCATATTTTTCATATTCTTTTGTCACCCAGTCATTGCTAATAATCGCCGCCTCACGGGTCCTCATAAAGCATTGGGTATACATGTGTCTATGAAACTTTTCCATTATTTTACTAAAACTAAAGTGTCCCTGTCCTTGTGCCGCAACTCCATTTATAGAAATAAAAAAAGCAACAGGACAACATATGTTTGTACGAAAATCCCCAGGGTAACAATTAACCATATTTATACCTCTGCTTCCTAAAACTTCAGCGTCTACGCAGACTTCAAGAATATCTCCTACGGTGATACCTAAACCTTCTTTAGTTCTCCCATGTAAACGTTTGGATAGACTTTCTGCTATACTTGAAAATTTACCTCCTTCATATTCCATTGAAATTTAACCTCCTTGTTTTTAATCGTTAGTTCAAATATTATCAGCTTGTATCAATTTTGGATTTTATTTCCAGACATGTTTAAAAACAATCAAGGTCTTTGACCAGCCGAAGATTTACACTCAGTTGCGTGTAATTTATAGTTAGAGATTACTATGTGTAGTATGTACAATCTTACATAGTTATCTATTAAACCTTACTACCATCTTTCAGCAACTTATAATCAATACTATCCACCAACGCCTTCCAGCTTGCTTCAACTATGTTTTCGGACAGTCCTACCGTACTCCAACTGTCTTTCCCATCAGTGGATTCCACAAGGACCCTAACAACGGAGTCCGTACCTTTCTCATTTGAGACAACCCTGACCCTGTAGTCAAGCAACTTGATGTCCTTGAGAGACGGAAAGAACTTCTCAAGAGCTTTTCGCAGTGCCCCATCAAGAGCGTTTACGGGACCGTTCCCAGTGGCAGCGGTCAGCTCATTAACACCGTCCACTTGCACCTGTACGGTCGCCTCTGATATAGGATCCTCATCTTCTTTTCTTTTCTCAACGATCGTTCTGGCACCTTTGACATAGAACTGCTTTTTATAGAGGCCAAGGGATTTTCTGACTAAAAGTTCAAATGAGGCATCTGCTCCCTCAAACTCGTAGCCGGTATTTTCCAGCTTTTTAAGTTCCTGCAGTATTATGTTGATCTTCTCATCTTTGGGATCAAGGTCAATTCCAAGTTCTTTTGCCTTGTAGATTATATTGCTTCTTCCCGACAGATCAGAGACCAGCACCCGCCTGTGGTTTCCAACGGACCCAGGACTTACGTGTTCGTAAGTTTCAGAGTTTTTCATGATCGCACTTACATGAATACCTCCCTTATGAGCAAATGCACTCGCCCCGACAAATGCAAGCTTTTTAAGTGGAGTGAGATTGGTTAACTCATGGATAAAATGAGAAACATCATAAAGTTTTTTTAAATTGTCGTCGGATAAGCATCTAAATCCCATCTTTATCTGCAGGTCGGGAATAATTGAACAAAGATTGGCATTACCGCACCTTTCTCCATAACCGTTCATGGTACCCTGGACCTGTGAAGCACCTTCCCGCACGGCATACAGGGAATTGGCAACTCCCACCTCGCTGTCGTTGTGCGTATGTATCCCAATAACGGGGTTATCAAGTTTTTTATTTATATCTCTGATAGTTTCTTCTATCTCCCACGGCAAACAGCCCCCGTTCGTATCACACAGAACTAAAGTATCCACCCCCGCATCACATGCAGTTTTCAAGACCGAGAGGGAATATTCTCTGTTCGTTTTGTAACCGTCAAAGAAATGCTCCGCGTCAAAGAAAACTTTATCAACTCTTTGCTTCAGGTATTCAATGGAGTCGTAAACCAGTTCCAGATTTTTTTCCAGGCTGATCTTCAGTGCCTCGGTAACCTGAAAATCCCAGCTCTTGCCGACGATAGTCACAACGGGTGTTTCAGACTGCAGGAGCGCGTTTATATTTTCATCATCTTCACAAGACCTCTTCGCTCTTCTCGTGCTTCCAAATGCCGCTATCTTTGAATTTTTCAACCTGAGCTTCTTTGCTCTTTTAAAATACCCCTCGTCCCTTTCGTTCGATCCTGGCCAGCCACCCTCGATATAGTGAACCCCCATATCGTCCAGCTTTTCCGAGATGCGGAGCTTGTCATGAATTGAGAAGGATATGTCCTCGCCCTGGGTTCCATCACGTAAGGTAACGTCGTATATCTCTACGGTCCTGCTACTCATATTATCATCCAAGTTTAAAAGATTCATGAAGGGCCCTTACCGCCAGTTCAGTGTATTTTTCTTCTATCACACATGATATTTTGATCTCGGAAGTGCTTATCATCATTATATTAATACCTTCTTTGGCAAAAGTATTGAACATCTGCTGAGCTATGCCCGAGTGAGTTTTCATACCGACGCCAACTATCGAGACCTTGGATATTTTATCCTCATAAGTAACGTCCTTGGCTTTAAGTTCTTTTGCAGTCTCCTTTGTAACCTTTATCGATCTTTTAAAATCAGTGGTCGGGACGGTAAACGTCATATCCGTAAGATTATTGCTGCTTATATTCTGAACGATCATATCAACGCTGATCCCCTTCTCCGCTAACGGCGAAAAAAGCCGTGAGGCGATCCCAGGCTGGTCAGGCACCTGAACGACGGTTATTTTCGCCTGGTTTTTATCGTAGGTTACTCCCGATACGACTATATTTTCCATTGAATCCATTGCTTCTTCCTCCTTAACCACCCAGGTGCCCTCTCTGCCGGGATCCGTGGTCGGTCTTACGTGCAGTTTAACTGCGTATTTCTTTGCAAACTCCACGGCACGTGCCTGAAGCACCTTTGACCCCAGACTTGCCATTTCAAGCATCTCTTCATAAGAGATCCTGTTTATCTTTCTGGAGCTTTTACAAACTGAAGGATCGGCAGTAAATACCCCTTCTACGTCATCTTTGTAAAGTTCGCAGGAGTCCGCGTCAAGAATTGAAGAAAGCGCGACCGCGGTCAGGTCCGAACCACCCCTTCCAAGCGTTGTAACGTTACCTTCATCATCAACCCCCTGAAAACCCGAAACCACGACCACCTTACCATCTGATAAGGCTTTTTTAACGTTCGCGGCGTCTATATTCCTGATCTTTGCCCTGGAATAGGCGTTATCGGTAAGGATCTTCACCTGATGTCCCTGATAGGAGATCGCTTCATAACCCCTGGACTTCAGTGCCATCGCGAGAAGTCCCGAAGTTACCTGCTCGCCACTTGAAGCTATTACGTCAAGTTCCCTTTCATCGGGCGGGTCCATTACGGACGAAGCGAGCTTAACCAGACGGTCAGTTTCTCCGGACATGGCGGAAACCACTGCAACAACGTTATTATCCTTCTTTTTAGTACTGATTATTATATCTGCAACCCGCTGTATCTTATCTAAGTTCGCAACACTGGTTCCACCGTACTTTTGAATAACGAGACCCATTTTTCACTACCTGTAAACTTCAGTATTCGCTTGTTTAAGCCGTCTTTTTCCATACACCCGTGATTTGAGAGTTCTATTATAACTGCATTATCAGGTAATTCATCAGGGATTTTATCCGCCCACTCGATTGCACAGACCCCATCGGAGAACACATAGTCTTTATACGCTATGGAATCCAGGTCATCAACGCCCGATATTCTGTACAGATCAAAGTGATACAGGGTGGCTTTCCCACCCTCATAGGCGTTCATAAAAACAAACGTCGGACTGTTGGGTTCTTCCTCTATCTGCAGTCCTTTTGCAATTCCCTTGACCAGTACGGTCTTTCCAGTTCCCAGTTCACCCGTCAGGGCAAACACGTCACCGCTCTGAGCGGTTTCACCTATAATCCTGCCTATCTCAAAGGTCCTGTCGGGGTTTTCGGATAAAAGGACGTACTCTTTCATAGCCAAGTATATTTTTCAGCAGATAGTTTCAAAGAACGGTTCTCCATCCTGAACCTGAACCTGTTTCAGTGCCCTGGGTATTGAGTCAGCCACGTCAGTTGCAGTTATTCCTGAAGGTCCCTTTTCTTCAGCCTCGATGTCTCCGGAAAGTCCATGGACGAAAGTGCCGAGAATACAGGCTTCCAACGGGCTGTACTTTTGAGATATAAGTCCTGATATGACGCCGGTAAGAACGTCTCCCATACCGCCTGAAGACATTGCGGGATTTCCCGTCGGATTTATAAAAACACAGCCATCTGGCGTGGCGATCACTGACCTTGCACCTTTCAGAACAACATAGCACTTGTGAGAGACGGCAAACTCTTCAGCGTGTTTTACCCTGTTCAGCTGAACTTCTCTCGTGGTTGTTCCCGTAAGTCTTGCCATTTCGCCGGGGTGAGGGGTAAGTATAACGGGTACTTTCAGCTTTTTAAGCAGGTCCTTATTCTCTGCAATGATGTTAACTGCATCCGCGTCCGCAACGACCGGTACCTGCGACCCCGTCAGTACTTTAAATAAAAGATCTTTAGTGCCCTGGTTTACCGATATACCGGGACCGATCGCAAGGGACGTTTTTGAACCCAGCTCCGAAATGACCTGATCCAGTGATATCTCAGACAGGAAACCGCTGCCACCGTCCTGTAACCCTAATGACATAGCCTCAATGATCTTTTCATCCACGGAGCTTAGAACTGATCGAGGCACACCAACGGTCACCAGTCCTGAACCTGAACGCACCGATGCATGTGCACACAGGGCCGCAGCACCCGTCTTGCCCGACGAACCTGCAACGATCAGAGTATGTCCATAGCTTCCTTTATGAGTATCATGGGGTCTTTCTTTTATGATCGACCTGCATTTTTTAAACGTCACCAGCTCACAGAGAATCTTATCTTCGAGTATTTTCGGCGTTGTTATACCTGCAACGTATATCTTTCCACAGTGATCAAGCCCGGGGTAGACGGACATCCCGAGCTTCGGGACCACAAAAGTCACGGTAACGTCCGCGATAATTGAACTGCCCAGGGGAGTACCTTTATCGGCATCAATCCCCGAAGGAAGGTCAACAGCGACCTTTGGAACTTTAAGTGAGTTGATCGTCTCTATTATTTTTCTGTAAGGCCCTTTGATCTCCCTGTCAAGACCGGTGCCGAATATCGAGTCAACCACGAGGTCACTTTCCTGATAGTTTGAAAAACTGCTTTTTAATCTTTTAATGTCTTTTGATATTTTAGAAAGGGAATTCAGATTTGTCCTTGCATCACCACTGTATTCATTTCTGTTCTGCAGCAGGTAAGTAGTTACCTTTTTTCCCGTGTTAATGAGGTGTCTTGCAGCTACAAAACCATCTCCTCCATTGTTTCCCCCACCGCAGAAAACAGAAATGTTATCCTTATCTGGAAACTCTCTCCGTATAACGCTTGCTACCGCCCTGCCGGCATTTTCCATTAAAACGATCCCCGGTACTCCGTATTTCCCGATCGTTATACGGTCAATTTCCTTTATGGTTTCTCTGGTTGCGATCTTCATCTTTAAAACAGTACGACGTCTCCGCTGCTACTTCGTCCGATCTTTCTGAAAGTTTATCTTTGTGTGTTTATCTTGCTTAAAATAGTATATAGAATAGGACCTGTAAACAACTCGTGTGAAAAAATGAACGACCAGAGGGTTGAAAGAGAAACTATGGCGGAAGTTACAGAAATACCCACGGTGCTGTTTTTCAAACTGCTGAAAATCCAAGGATCAAGATTATGGTCCCCATATTTCAATAATCCATGAAGGACAGTTTTTTATTACCTCAGCGTTATTGTCCCGGCAGAGCGGACGTTGTTTTCTCAAAGATCTACGCTCAGCACAGCCGCTCGCAAATAGGAAGATACCTCAGGAACGGACATGTGCTTATTGATGGCAAGACGGTAAAGCCATCTAAGATCCTGACTGGTGGAGAATCCGTTTCAGTTAACTTTCCAAAGCCGAAACCAACAGAGTACTCCGCTGAAAAAATAGACGTGGAAATAATATATGAAAATCCCGATTTTGCAGTCGTGAACAAACCCGCGGGTATGGTAGTGCACGCCGGTGCCGGGAACACGCACGGAACCCTGGTTAACGCCCTGCTGTATCACTGCAAAGACCTGTCAGGGATCGGAGGGAAGATACGACCCGGCATTGTACACAGACTTGACAAGGAAACCTCCGGCGTAATGGTAGTTGCCAAGAACGATTTTACACATTCAAGGATCGCTGAACAGTTCAAACGCAGAGAAGTTTCAAAAGTATATCTGGCGATCATACACGGAATCATCAAAACCGATCAGGGCAGATACGTTTCTAAAATAGGAAGGCATAAAAAAAACCGTGTAAAGATGTCGGTAAATACTAATTACGGCAGGGATTCCACAACCTGCTGGACGTTGCTGAAAAGGTTCAGAAGTTCTGCCCTGGTTCAGGTAATGCCGCAGACGGGACGAACTCATCAAATACGCGTTCATTTTTCAGAAAGCGGACATCCTGTACTGGCGGATAAACTATACGGGGACTCAAAAAAGGATAAACTGCTCCTGAAGGACTTTAATAAAAAAATCAACAGACATACACTTCACGCGGAGAAGATAAAGTTCCTTGAACCGAGAAGCGGTAAAACAGTTGAATTTACGGCTTCGGTACCGACCGACTTTTCGGACACGCTGAATTTCCTTGAACGATCAAACTGATATGGATTTTTATAAGTCAGAACTGCTGTCCTCTTTTTCAAACGTAAGGCACGGGTTTATCTCAAACTTCAAGTCGCAGGATATATCTCCATTATTGACGGATTGCAGCTTGACAACGATACGAACTGCAAAGCAGGTTCACGGGAATAAGATCCTGAAAATATCAAAAGAAGGACCAGTTGAAACAGAAGGGGACTCTTTGTATACCGATACCAAGGGGTTAGGAGTAGGGGTATACACAGCTGACTGTCTTCCCATAATTTATTTTGAAGAGCAAAAAGGTATCGTAGGTGTAATTCACGCAGGATGGAGAGGTACACTGAATAGAATTACCTCTAAAACCTTTATCCATCTTCAGAAGAGATCAAACTATGACAGTTCCAAAACATACATTGCCATTGGTCCGTGTATCGAAGCAAAGTGCTACGAAGTAGGGGAGGAAGTTGCCAGTCGGTTTATGAAAGAATTTGATCGTTGTGATACATTCTTAACCAAAAAAAGTAAAGATAAATACTACCTTGACCTTAAAGAGGCAAACATCTGCCAGATCCACAGCGTCGGTATCGGTAATATCAGCATCATGGAAAAATGCACGTTCTGTGATATGAGTTTACCTTCGTACAGACGGGACGGAAAAAATACAGGAAGGATCTTCAGTTTTATAGGAATGGTTTAGGTTCAGTAAAGTTATATAAAGGAAATAATATACTCATTAAAGATAAACATATTTATTAGCAGCAGACTTCAATTCTCTCTCATAAATGCCTTTGAAAGGACCGCATTGCTAAGTCTTTATCTGAGCTCTTCTCTTCCTTCTGATAACTACTGACACGGGTATAAGTATCAGACATGCCACTGCTCCGAGAATATCAGAAGCAGTGCTGCTCTGATCGGAGACAGCACATCCTCCTCCACCTCCGCCTGAATCAGTACCTGATGTTCTTGGTCCTTGTGTTGTTGGCGGAGTAGTAGAAGAAACCTCTACACTGAGCATAAAATTCACATTAGCCGTATCTCCATTGCTGTCCGTTGCCGTATACGTGTAAGAAGCAGCAGATGATGCACGGGTTGGTGTGCCACTTATAACTCTGGTAGCAGGGTCAAACCTCAATCCAGCTGGTAATGTAGTTATACTGTACATGACTGGTGGATTCCCTCCCGTTGCCTCGGGTAGCGTTATTGATCTCCCCGTGTACACCCGATCAGGTATTGTCACACTGCTGAAGTCCGGATCGCTGTCTGCTTCTGTAGTGATACTGAACGTCAGATTGTCAGTATCTCCATTTGCGTCTTCTACCGTATACGTATGAGTAACAGTTACAGGAAGTACACTTGGATCAACAACATTGGGTGTTCCACTTAACACTCGGGTGGTTGTATCAAAGTCCAGTCCAGCAGGTAAACCACTGCTTAAGCTGTAAGTTAAAGGAGCATTCCCTCCCGTTGCTTCAGGCAGTGTTTCCATTACTGCTGTAATGCCGTTAACGTACACCTTATTATCTATCATTTCACTGCCGAAGGTCGGATCTGTGTCTGCTGATATAGTAATATCAAACGTTAACTCAGCCGGATCGTCATCTACGTCTGTTGCTGTATATGTATAAGTAGCCTGAGACATTGCAGTAGTTGGTGTTCCACTTATCGTTCGAGTGTTCCTGTTAAAACTCAATCCATCAGGTAAACGAGGAGTTATACTGTAAGTTAATGGAGTATTCCCTGATTGTGCCACAGGCAGCGTTACTGGTGTTATCTGACTTCCTGCTATGTATTCCTGACCATCTATCGTCTCCCAGAAGGTTGGAGAAGTGTCATTATGTATTGTGATATTGAACGTCAAATCATCAGTAACGTTATCTCCGTCTGTTACCGTATATGTATAAGTAGTACTGCTCGTTGCAGTAGTTGGTGTTCCGCTTAACACTCGTGTAACAGGATCAAATGTCAATCCAGCAGCAGATGGATCAGGGGCTAAACTGTATGTTAAGTCTCCATTCCCTCTTGTTGCCTTAGGCAGTGTTACTGGTGTTATCGGAACCCCTTTTATGTACTCCTTATTACCTATCGTATCATTAAAGGTTGGCGGCAGGTCTTTTACTGTAATCTGAACAAAGATAAAGTTCGTTGCCTCACTATTAGTAGCCCTATATATATAAGCGGTCCTATCCTTTACAGTAGTTGGTGTTCCGCTTAACACTCGGGTGTCAGGATCAAATGCCAATCCATCAGGTAATGAATCAAAACTATAAGTAATTGGCGGAGTACCTACCGATGCCTCAGGCAGCGTTAATGGTGTTATTGCTTCCTCTACTGTATAAACTCTATCGATCTGAGAGGTGCCAAAACCGCCTGGAGGAAGTTTAGGAGTTATCTCCTTAGTCAAGTCCTGTACAGTATCACCCTTCTTATGCCCATATACCTTAATGCTCCAGGAGTGTAAGGTAAAAGTATTTTCTCCATCTTCTGCATCTCCGGAAGCAGTATCGGATATTTTAAGGATCCATTCTCCGGAAGGGTCTTCTCCGAGGTGCTTAGCCGACCCGAAACGATGTGTTCTTCTCAGGTAACTGACGCAGTTTTCTTCTTCAGCTGAAGATCCCCTTACAGACTCCCCGGCAACCTCCCGCACAAGTTCCGACGTTGTCCCAGAAGGAGAGGTTATCTGTATATTTAGGTTCTGTAAGCAATCACACGAAAGAACAAGTTCCACTTCTGTGAACTCCGTAAATGTTACCTCTTCAAGGTCCGGTATCATAAGTCTGGAAACAAGGACCCCGTCTGCCTCTCCTTCTCCATCAGGAATTGTTATCTCTTTATCAGAAAAGGTGGTAACGGTCCTCATTTCACCCACACTTTTCCAGCTTCTGGCAAGTTCTGCTGCTTCTTCTGCGTCAACTACTCCAAAACCATACTTAGGATTATAATTATATCTTTCCGTATCAGAACCGTATTTTACTGCTCCAGTCCTCCAGCTCAGGTCAGAAACGTCGTTCTGCCGTGCTGAACCCGCAAATATAAGCTTTATATCCCTCCAGCTCAGATCTCCGTTCACTTCTCTCATCAGTGCTGCTACCCCTGAAACCTGTGCTGCTGAATATGCCGTTCCACTCGCATCAAAAACATATCCATCGTTATTGTCAGTGGTTGTAATATGTTCTCCTGGAGCACATACCCAAAGATTTACTCCCTCTTCTGAAAATAAGCTCTTCTTTCCAGAACCGTCCGTTGAACACACGGCAGTTACGCCGTAGTAATTTGAATATTCAGAAAAATTGGCCTGATCGTTATTCTCATGCCCGTCCCCTGCTCCCCAGACGTAAAACACTCCTTTACCATAAAACCCTTCCCTTATACCCTCTTCCACTCCTTCTTCCCAGGAAGCTGAAGCCTGATGAAGAGAATATCCGTCATCCGGTCCCCAGCCATTAACGGATACAGCTGTTATTTCCTTATTACGGGCCATTGCATCTTTTGCGTTAGCATTACTGAAGTTGCCAGCTAAATTATAACCATAGATGCCTGCCTTTGGTGCTGCACCTCTTACTCCAAGGCTGTTATCACCCACTGCTGCTATAACTCCCGATACACGTGTACCATGAGCTTTTGAAGGGTCGTATACGTTACCGCTTCCTGAATAATCATGGTTCAGTCTGGTATTTACATTATCAGCAAGGTCCTCATGACCCGTCTGCATACCATCACTTACCACCGCTACGTTTATTCCAGCACCGAACACATTATCATCCCAGACCCCTTCTATGTTTATATCTTCTCCGGAGGCAGTTACAGCCCCAAGCTGTCCTGTATTTTTCAGATGCCACTGACATCCGTATAGCGGATCTTCCGTGTCTGCACTGATGCTTCTGCATTCAGATAATGTTTCTTCCAGGCCGCTCTGTCCTTTTGCAGCTATGACCATTATGCACAGAAGAAAAAAGATAAGGGAAAGTATGAACTGTCCGTTGTTCCAGCAGGAACCGCTTACTGGACTACGACATTGATGGGGGGGGGGGATTAGAATTCATCATGTTTTTCATACTTTACTTCTGTTCTACTGCAATGTCAAGTATAACGAACAGCGTCTTTTGTTTAATGATAAGTGCCACGTCAGGCTGTCCGGATTATTCTCTTCATCTCAACAGTTCAACTGCGAGTCTTATGGAGTTAATCATGCTTTCGGGTTTGGCAATACCTTTCCACGCAATGTCAAAAGCAGTTCCATGATCTGGAGACGTTCGTACAACAGGCAGGCCCAAAGTAACATTCACACCTGAATCAAAGGCTAACATTTTAAACGGAGCAAGTCCCTGATCGTGATACATTGCAATAACAAGGTCACAAACACCTCTACTTGCATAATAAAAAACAGTGTCTGCTGGCAGTGGCCCCTCAACCTTAATACCTTCTTTTTCTGCTGCTCCTACCGCCGGTTCTATTTCCTCTATATCTTCCCTGCCAAAAGCTCCTGCCTCACCTGCATGAGGATTGAGTCCACAGACAACGATCCTCGGATCTGGAACGTGAAACTTCCGTTTCAGCTCCCGACTGCATACCTTTATGACGTTTAACACGTTCTCTTTAGTTATAAGAGAAGGGACTTCGGACAGTGCAACGTGAATGGTCACCAGGGCAACTCTAAAAGGTCCACCGTCAAAAAGCATCACCGCGTCTTTTGCCCCCGTCAGTTCTTTAAGCATATCCGTGTGACCGGAATACTTTGAACCTGCAAGACGTATTGATTCCTTGCTTATAGGTGCAGTAACGATCGCGTCTGTCTTTTTGTTTAAAACATCTTTAACCGCCTGCTCAATGTAAAATAAACTTACCTTGCCAGCTTCTGCACAACTTGATCCTGGACTTATTTCAAAATCCCTGAAATCGTCTTTATAAGCTATTTCAGATCCAATACAGAGTCCCGTGCTAAGCGTGGCTTTTCTTAAAACTTTTTCAGTCCCGTAGATCACGGGTTCACACAGACTTTCTATTCTGGGATCATTGACCGACTTAAGTACAACTTCGGGACCGATCCCGTTAGGGTCTCCTGTTGTTATACCGATCCTGGGTTTTCGAGACATTTCAGAAAACTGTTAACACCGCTCAATCCCGGGGAAGAGCTCCAAGGTATTTTTTAAAAGCTGCTCCTGAAGGGTCTGTATATCAACGCCCCTGACCTCTGCAACCACCTGTGCAACGTACTTAACATTGGCTGGTTCATTTTTCTTCCCCCGGAGCGGAACCGGAGCAAGGTACGGGGAATCCGTTTCGATCAGTACCCTGTCAAACGGGATATTTTTCGCCGCTTCTCTGACCTCCGCGGCACGATTAAAGGTAACGATACCTGAAAAAGATATGAAAAAACCCAGTTCAAGATACTGTTTGGCCGTCTCGTAATTTCCAGAAAAACAGTGAATAACCCCTGGATTTTCATTCAGGTCGCTTTCTCTTAAAATACTCAGCATATCCTCATCCGCTTCTCTCACGTGAACCACGAAAGGCAGGGTAAACCTGGTTGCCATGTCTATATGAGCCCGAAACGATTCAATCTGTATCTCCTTTGGAGAATTCATGTAATGATAATCCAGCCCCGTTTCACCAACTGCCACAACTTTTTTATGCGATACGGTATCTTCAATCTTTGAAAAAGTTTCTTCGGTATACTGAGAAGCAGAGTGGGGATGGATACCAACTGCGGCAAAAACGGATTCGTACGTGTCCGCTATTTCAATAGTTGCATAACTTGAATCAAGACCAGTGGAAACTGATATGATCTTTGCTACTCCGGCTTCATACGCCCTGTTCACGGCACTTTCAACGTCTTCAAGTGAAACTAAATGAGCGTGGGTGTCTATCAGCATTTCACGACAGGGACGAATTAACCTTCTTTTTCCTTGAGCAGATCCTTAAGTTCGTCCATAAACTGGTTCACGTCTTTAAAAGATCTGTAGACCGAGGCAAATCTGACGTAGGCAACTTCATCGAGTTCATAGAGCTTGGCGATCATTTTCTCTCCGATCTCCTGGCTTTTCACCTCTTTTTCTCCCCGCACCTGAAGTTCTCTTTCTACGTCCGCAACTAAATTCTCAATGCTGTCCACGCTTATCGGTCTTTTTTCACAGGCCTTCTTAAGTCCGTCTATTACCTTTTTTCTGTCAAAGGGTTCACGTCTGCCGTCTTTTTTCACGATCACGAAGTTAAGGTCTTCTATTCTTTCGTAAGTTGTAAACCTTTTGTTACAGCTCAGACATTTACGCCGTCTGCGAACGGAAGTCCCATCCTTGCTGTTCCTTGAGTCTACTACCCTGATATCGGACATGCAGTGTGGACATTTCATAACTAAGTCAGTTTATGTCTGTAAATCGGAAATTGGCTGCACAGCTGTTTCACCTCGTCTTTTATCCTGTTCAGAACGGTTTCATTGTCATTGTTCTCAAACGCTTCAGCGATCCACGCGGCGATCTGTTCCATTTCCATCTCACCCATTCCACGGGTCGTCACAGCAGCCGTCCCGATCCTTATTCCACTGGCGATGGCCGGTGGTCTCGGATCAAACGGTATGGCATTTTTATTTACCGTTATTCCTGCTTTTTCCAGGGATTCCTCAGCAAGTTTGCCTGTAATGTCCGTCTCTCTCAAATCAACCAGAACGAGATGGTTATCGGTTCCGCCGGAAACCAGCCTGAATCCGCAGGCGGTCAGTTTCTCTCCCAATCGTCTTGCGTTTTTTACGACCCGTTCCTGATAGTCGTTGAACTCAGGCTGCATTGCCTCATGAAAAGCCACTGCCTTTGCCGCGATAACGTGCATGAGCGGTCCACCCTGCGTACCGGGAAAAACCCTGCTGTTTATCAGTTTCGCGTGTTCGCTTTTCATCATCACCATGCCACCACGAGGACCGCGAAGGGTTTTATGGGTCGTGGTTGTAACAAAATCACAGTGCGGGACCGGATCAGAATACAGACCTGCCACGATCAAGCCCGCAGGATGCGCAACGTCTGCCATGAGAAGAGCTCCACACTCGTCCGCGATCTCGCGAAATTTCAAAAAGTCAATGTCTCTGGGATAGGCGCTCCAGCCCACTATGATAAGCTTCGGGCTGTTTTTTAACGCCGTCTTTCTGACCTCATCATAATCTATTAAGTTGGTATCTTCCGTAACTCCGTAGGAAACGATATTGTAAAGTCTTCCCGAAAAGTTCACCGAACTTCCGTGTGTAAGATGGCCTCCATGAGCAAGGTCCATTCCCATTACCGTGTCTCCCGGTTTAACGGCTGCAAAGAACACGGACATGTTCGCCTGTGCGCCTGAATGAGGCTGCACGTTCACGGCATCAGCACCGAACAGTTTCAATGCTCTTTCTCTTGCAAGGTCCTCGGCAACGTCAACAAACTCACATCCACCGTAATAACGCTTTCCAGGCAGTCCCTCGGCGTATTTGTTCGTAAGGACCGTCCCGAGCGCCTCAAGTACAGCCTCGCTTACGTAGTTCTCAGATGCAATGAGTTCAAGTTTCCATTCCTGTCTTTCTACTTCCGACCTTATAGCTGCCGCGACCTCAGGGTCAACCTTGTTCAGTACCGACATGTCCATACCTCCAAACTCTAAAAGTATCCCTAATTTATACCAGTTAGCAAGAAAGCACCTTACTTACAATTGTTGGTCAATGACAGGTATTGTTATCAGGATGTTAGATATAGGCAGGAAAAAAACCATAACCTTTGACTTTGGCGACACGCTGGCTTCAACTGTCCCCACGTACCCGGACAGAATGAGAATGGCGATGACAGACCTGGGTTTTGAATTTACAGATAAAGAATTCATCGACGCGTACCACTTTGCAGATTATCAGATATACAGGCGTTACATATCGGCAGGAAGCATTAATGCCGCGGAAAGTCGGGACCTTCTGTTCGAGGTCCTGAGGGACAGATTAAAGATCGAAGTATCCCCAGGTCACCTGAAAAGATCGACTTGGGAGCAGATGGATAAAATAGGGTACAGAAGGGAACTGACCGAATTTGCAGGGGACCTTCTTGATGTGCTGAAGTCAAAGGGATTTGCACTGGCAATAATATCTAATAACGATGGATACACTTTTGAAAAATGTTGCGAGCTGGGAATTAACGGCTACTTTGAAACCATCGTTGATTCAACCAACGTCGGAATGGTAAAACCCGACAGAAATATTTACATGCATACTCTGCGCAAATTAAACGTGGGAACGGACAGATCGGTCCATATCGGAGACCTGTACGGTGCTGATATACTTGGAGGGATCAGTTCCGGTCTGGACGTTATATGGATCAATCGCAGAAAATGCAAGAACTATGAAGGAACTAACGTAAGGGAGTTCTCCGGATTTAAAGAGGTCCTGGAAGAACTTTAACCGAAGAAGCGGACCGTCCATTATGCCATCCAGACCGAACAAAAATGAATTTATCACCGTTCTCGGTGCAAGGGAGAACAACCTTAAGAACATCGACGTAAAAATACCAAAGGGCAGCTACACGGTAATAACCGGCCTAAGCGGGTCGGGAAAATCATCCCTTGCGATCAATACGATCTACTCGGAAGGGATCAGAAGATACATCGAATGTCTTTCCACCTATGCAAGACAGTTCCTGGAAAGGATAGAAAAACCGGACGTTGAGGATATTTCCATGCTCCCGACCGCAATTGCTATTGAGAGCAGGAACAGTATAAGGAACTCAAGGTCCACGGTTGGCACCACGACGGAAATATATGATTTTCTGAGACTGCTGTATGCAAAGATCGGAAGGATATACTGCCCGTCATGCGGTGATGAAGTCACGGTCAGGTCCCCGGAGTCCATAAAGAACGAGGTCGCAAGATCTCATCATGGTTCAACCTGTATCGTCACGGTACCCATAAGCGGGTCCTCCTCTGCGCCTGACGCGTACCTGACCAGAGGTTTTACAAGGTTTTATTCACAAAATGAAATTCGTTACATTGAGGAAATAACGCAGTTCCCCGAAGACTGCAAGATCGTTATAGATAAACTGAAGATCGAAAAAAGATCGCTGTCCCGTCTCACAGAATCCCTTGAAGCGGCTTTTAAGGAATCTGACAGGATATTTATCAAGATAGACGGGTCGGACCCACTGATGTACACGCAGGAACTTAAATGTGGCAGATGCGGTACAGACTTTCAGGAACCAGCCCCTGCGCTGTTCTCGTTCAACAGCCCTTACGGAGCCTGTACGGAATGTAACGGATTTGGGAACAAGCTGGATATTTCTCCTGAACTGGTAATTCCTAACCAGGAGATCAGCATCTTGCAAGGAGCCATAGAACCTTTTACAAAACCTGCATACAGGTTCAAGCAAAGACAGCTGTGCGAATTTGCAAAAAATAACGATATAAACGTTAACGTGCCTTACTCACGGCTCAGCGGGGAGCAGAAGCAGCTGATCTTCAGTGGAAAAGGAAACTTCTCCGGAGTTTTGGGTTTTTTTAAAAAACTTGAGGAGAAAAACTATAAAATGCACGTAAGGGTATTTATAAGCAAGTACAGGACGGCGTTTAAGTGTGGCACCTGTGGGGGCAGCAGGTTAAAGGAAAACGCCCTCTGGATAAAGATCAACGGTAAAAGCATCCACGACCTGACGTTAATGACGATCGATGAATTTCACAAATTCTTTAAAAAGACCAGGTTCAGCAAAGAGGAACGGAATATATCTGATGATCTTTTAAAAGAGATAACGAGCAGGTCGGATTTCCTGCTTAAAGTGGGGCTGCAGTACCTTACGCTCTCAAGGATCACCAGGTCCCTGTCTGGAGGAGAAGCACAAAGGGTAAGTTTAGCCTGTCAGCTTGGGTCAAAGCTCACCGAAACGCTTTACGTTATGGACGAACCGTCCATCGGTCTTCATTCGAAAGATATTGGACGGCTTATAAACATCATAGAAGAGTTAAAAAGCAGGAATAACACTATAATAGTTATTGAACATGACCATTCAATGATAAAGGCGGCAGACAGTATTATCGAACTGGGTCCTGAATCCGGCGAGCACGGAGGACGGGTAGTTTATCAAGGTACAGTTAAAAAATTCCTGAGGTCCGACGTGAGGTCTCACACAAGGAAATATCTTCTTGGTAAGTGCCTTATCAAACCACCATCTGAAAGAAGAGGTCGTAACAACGCTCATTTAAGCGTCATCGGTGCGCAGGAAAACAATTTAAAGAACTTTGACGTGAAGATCCCGCTTCGGACGTTTACCTGCGTAACGGGTGTATCCGGGTCTGGAAAAAGCTCTCTTGTTAACAACATTATATATTCAAACCTGGCAAGAGAATTTAAAAATAAAAAGGAGACCGCTGGCAAGGTCAACAGAATACTGGGTACAGACGGTATCTCCGACATAATAATGATCGATCAATCCCCCATAGGCAGGTCTGCAAGATCAACTCCCGTGACCTATATCAAAGTCTATGACGAAATAAGGAAAGTGCTTGCGAACACTCCACTTGCAAAAGTCAAAAACTTTACCGCCTCGCACTTCTCCTTTAATTCCGAAAGCGGAAGATGTAAAAAGTGCTCGGGAGAGGGAACTCAGAGAATAGATATGTTATTTCTTGCCGACGTTGTCGTAACATGTGAGGAATGCAGCGGAAAAAGATTTGAGAAGAGCGTACTGGAATATAAATACAAAGGTAAAAGCATTGATGAGATATTAGATCTGACCGTCGACGGATCAATAATGTTATTTGCCGAGTTCTCTAAAATAACCTACATGCTGAACGTTCTTCGGCAGGTGGGACTAGGCTACCTGAGGCTTGGACAACCTGCATCCACCCTGTCCGGAGGAGAGGCACAGAGGATCAAGATTGCAAAAGAACTCGTGCAAAAATCAGGCAGGGACATCCTGTATATACTTGATGAACCAACAGTTGGTCTCCACAGCGAGGATGTATCAAAACTTCTCAAAGTATTGAATAAACTGGTAGACAACGGCAACACCGTGCTCGTAATTGAGCACAACATGGACGTGATAATCTCAGCTGACCACATAATCGACCTCGGTCCCGGCGGGGGAAAAGATGGAGGTTATATAGTTGCTGAAGGAACCCCTGAAGAAGTAGCCAGATCTAAAAGGTCCCACACCGCAAAGTATCTGGATAAATACCTGAACTGAAAAAAGCAAGGGACTTGCACGGGTAACCTGACATACTGGTAATACATTAAGGAGAGGTTATAATAAATATGCCTATTATCTGCTATGATTCAGCTGGAGAAGGTTAAAAACACGCTGTTTATTACATTTGACATCTTAATTATTGAA
The DNA here is from genome assembly GCA_965215275.1 of Thermodesulfobacteriota bacterium. GTDB lineage: Bacteria > Desulfobacterota_D > UBA1144 > Nemesobacterales > JAJCZQ01 > CAZUNK01. Next base: position 1,382,533 of record OZ244044.1, on the reverse strand, counting down.
GTGATATCATAAAAGAGGAGAGGTACGAATTATCAGCGAACGTTCTAATAATGATCAAAACTTACCAGAGAAGGCAGTAGATATACTGTTCGCGTTGTTTTTAATAGTAGGAATTATCGTTTTTCTGGAGGTATTAATAAGCGATGGTGGTATTAAATTTGTTAAGGAGCATTCGTTGCAGTTCATCATTGTATCTACTTCCATTGTTGCTGGGAGTTTCTTCATTATAAGAACTTATATCAAGAGTGAAATAAATATTACGGAGACAAATATGAGCAGATATTTTGCTGATCTTATTCAAAAAATTTCAGACAAGTCAGACGCAAATTTTCAACGGTATCAGAAACAAACGGAAGAAGCTATACGAAGGAATGAAGAGGTTATGCAACGGAGACATGAAGAAACCATACGGAGACATGAGGAAACTATACGGAGGCACGAAGAAGTTATTAATAAAGCCATCAAAAAAATTGAAGATCTGCATGAGAAGTAAAATTTGTTGACAGGAACAACGACTTTAACTGTATTACCAAAGGTTACGTTCACCCACAGAAAATCAATTAAACATCAATACCAATCTTCTTTAAACTCTCTTTCCGGACTCTGCACTTTAACGGTCTGAAAACCTTTCACCTGTAAAATCCCCGCAATTACGGACTTAAGCTGGTTCCTCTCAGTTGTAAGGTGTATTCCACCGTGCTTCGTATAAAACTCCGAGGTCATTATCTCCGGATCAACGCCTCTACCTCCGCTGGTGAGCTTGACAACCCTGTCACCCGCGAACGCTATCGTGGCTTTTCGCTCAGACAATATGAAGTCACCCTGTACAGCGTAGCTGGCAAGTGCCCCTCCGGTCGTGGGATGTCCAAGTATTGAAATATGGGGAAGGCTGGCTTCCTTTAATTTCAGTATAGCTGATATGGTTTTTGCCATCTGGTAAAGTGCAACGGTCCCTTCCTGCATCCTCGCTCCACCACTTGCAGTAACGGTTATTAAAGGAAGTCCCGTTCGTATCGCATGGTCAACGATCAATTTCATCTTTTCCCCGAACACCGCACTCATCGATCCACCCATAAATCTGAAATCACAGACCGCCACTGCCACTTTATAGTTATTAACGAGTCCGTAACCTATAACAAGTGAGTCCTTGGAATCGGTTCTTTTTGAGGCTTTTTCCCTGGAGGAAGAATAGTCATAAAAACTGAACTTCGTGGAAATATCATCGGTCTTCAGATCTCCTCTTATCTCCTTGAAAGTACCGTCGTCTACCAGTAAGTTGAGATAATCGTCGGAATTCAGGGTTTCGGGTTTATAGCATTCGGGACATGCCGAGAAGTTATTCTGAAGTTCCTCTCGCTTGAACTGTTTTCTGCACCCGTACCGTATTATTTTTCCCTCACCATCTTTTTCATCGTTGCAAAAGTAAGGCTCGGCACCGTAAAGGGCTATTTGCATTTCCGAGATGTCAGGGATTGTCGTTCTGGAAAAATAAGATTGTATCGAGGCTTTAATTTGCTTAGCTATACCCCGGTAACTTCTGGGGTTTTTTTCCAGACTCCCAACGTAATCTATCTTATCCTGCAAGTTCTTCTTCAGATAGTTCAAATCAAAGTGTTCAAGTTCCTGATATGAATCTATTAAGGATTTTTTGAGCCTTTCCAGAGTAACTTCAAAATAATTAAGCCTGTCCAGGGACGGTTCATTGATAATGTCATCAACGATCCCGTATTTTTTCATATGGGTTGCCGTCGGCTGAAGTACCTGCAGGGCATCAAGCACCTTGTCGGCACTTCTGAAGAGGATCGCAGAGCAACCTTCAGCAGTAATTACCGAATATTCAGCTCTTGACATCATCAGTCTCTTATGAGCAAGCTGTATCGCAATTGCTCCCCCGCTTCCGCCAAGACCTAGAACAACGGAGATGGACCTGACCTTAAGTGATATCATCTTTGACTGGCAGTAAGAGATCAGCCATGACTGAAGGTTCTGAGCTGAATATTCATAAGGGTCTCCTCCAACCGTATCAACGAACGTGCAAAGCATAATATCGTTTTCCTCTGCATACGCCATCATATTATACGAAAGTCCGTAACCGTCGGACTTTACAAGGCCATAGTTAAATTTTGCCCTTTCTTCCTCGTTCGAAGGCGTTTGCTGGGCGATAATCGCAAATTGCTTATCTGTGCTTTTTAACGTTCCAACACCAACGATAACGGCAGGGTCGTCCTGCAGATTTATTTTAGACCCGTTCGGAGCAGTGACGCTGCGTTTAAAATAAGGCAGTTTGTTCCATGGTACAAAGTCGGTAAACAGGTCTTCGATTACGTGTTTTGACTTTATCCTTTTGTAAGACTTAGCCTCTTCATGAGCAATAAGGGCTTTATGGTTTTTCTTCGGCATTAATTACTCCATTAATCATTTTGAAAACTGCCACAGATATAAATACTACACTATTTGAGATGTAATTACCGAAATCGCAAGCAGTAAACAAGGGGATAATAAATAGCGGAACTTGTATAATAAACTTAAATGGTCATCCAAGAACAGAAACTAAAAACAGACCACAGAACAGGATAACTCCATAACGGAACGAATTTCTGATCTCATAAAACTGAAGGGACCGTACAACAACCAAAGATATAATATGTCAAACTGTAAAAGACTCCCCACAGCCGCATGAACCGGTCGCATTAGGATTCTCTATTGAAAAACCCTTCCCCTGCAGTCCATCTTTGAAATCCAGAGTGGAACCATCCAAATAAGGGTAACTTAATTCATCAATGGCGACCTTTACTCCATCTTCCTCAATGATCCTGTCCCGATCATTCGTCTGGTCGTCAAATCCCATTTCATAGGAAAACCCGGAACAACCTCCAGGCACTATCCTTACCCTGAGAAAAGCATTTTTAATATCGTCTTCTCTCAAAAGCTTTTTTATCTCACCTACGGCTTTTTCAGTAACGGAAAACATTTATGCCTCCTGACGTAATAATTAACTTTATAACTATACTGAACAGCTACTATTATAGGCAGTTATAAAAAACAATACCAATTTAAGCGAACGAGTTCGTTACGCGCTATCTTCTGCTCCACCGCTTATACTCTGATCAAGAATAAGGAGAGCAGCACTGTTGTTACCTGCCAGTTTTAACTTCTCAACGATATCGCTTGCACTTTTTTCCTCTTCAACCTGTTCCTGTATAAACCAGTGAAGCTCCACCGATGCTGCATGGTCGTTCTCGGACAAAGCAAGTTCATACAGTCTGTTGATCATGGTAGTAACCTCTTTCTCATGATCAAGAACTTCCTGGAATATTTCCTGCAATGATCCGAATTCGGAAGGAGGCTGGTCAATTGCTTCCAAAACAACCCTGCCGTCCCTGTCTGTTAAAAAATCAAACAGGCGCATCGCATGTGTAAGTTCTTCCTCGCTTTGCTTCCTTAACCAGCCTGCAAAACCCGAGAAGTTCATCGATTCGCAGTAAGCCGACATGGAAAGATAAAGGTAGGAAGAGTAATACTCGTTCCTTATTTGCGTATTAATAGCTGATTGAAGATCATCAGAGATCATTTTCTCACCTCAAACTCCAAAATTTTTAACTCTTAAACCTCTTGTAATAATACTATCACGAAAATTACATTTATGTAAAACGTGCACCTACAAGTTCTGATATATTCCTTATACCTTCCTTTTCCATATATCTCACGAGACCAGAGTTAATATTATTTGCAATTGAGGGTCCCTCGCCCCTGAGCCCGGTTACGATCTGCAGGACCTTCGCTCCCGCACTTATCTTTTCAATTGCCGACCGTGTGTCATTTATCCCTCCAACGCCAATGATCTCAAACCTGCTGCCCACCTGACCGTATATATGCTCGATCTTGATAGTTGAGATCATCCTGTAATCGCTATCGTCTCCGCTTATCCCTCCTTCACTGTCTTTCCATCTGCTCCCATATTTGGATTTGATCTTGGGATTGGAAGTAGTATTTGTGGCAATGATCCCTGCGATGTCTTGGTCAAGAACAACGTCTATAACGTCATCTATGGCATGATTTGTAAGGTCCGGTGAGATCTTAACAAAAATGGGTTTATCGGTAACTTCCCTGACCGCCTGGATTATATCGGTCAGCTGCGTCTTGTTCTGCAGTTTTCTGAGCCCCGGAGTATTAGGAGAACTGACGTTTATTGCAAAATAGTATGCATCGTCGTTCAGGTAATCAGCCACTGCGGCATTTGCCCTAGGAGCATCTTCTGGCCCAGTGAACTTATTAATACCGAGACTGACACCGATCGGGATCCTGGAACCTCTGTACTTTTTCAGGTTATATCCCACCTTTTTCATGCCCGGGCTGTTAAATCCAAGCCAGTTAAGACAGACCCCTGAGCTGAGCATGAACTGTCTCGGCTTGGGATTTCCCGGCTGTCGGTGCTCAACAACAGAACCGATCTCCACACCTGCAAAACCAATCGTATTAAGTGCCTTTACTGCTCTGGCTGACTTGTCCCAACCAGCTCCTACAAGAAGAGGGTTCTCAAGCTCTATCCCGGCAAAATTGACGTTAAGCCTCTCGTCGGTAAACCTGCCTCCACTGCAGGAGGCAAGTTCAAGCAGTTTCAGTGTAAAATCAGTTCCCTCTGCAATATGGCAAAGTTCCCGAACAATTCCGTGCCACAGTTCGGAATCAAGCTTGTCCAGGATAGGGCGAATTAAGGTTTTATACATTTAACTTTTATATTTTACCAGAAACAGAAATCTATTTTGACCGTTAAAATTTTTGAGTTTCCTCAAGTTTGCGCCGTATCCGCTTCAGACATTGATCAGGAACCTTAGTTAATTGACATTCCCAAATACGTATCACTTTCCATCCCTGTTGACGAAGAACACGGTTATTGTGCCTATCCCTAGTCTTGTTTCTTAAAATCTTATCTTGCCACGCTCTCGTATTCTTTTTTGGAGTGAGGTTCCTACAAGTGTGACCGTGCCAAAAACATCCATCAACAAAAACGGCAACTTTCCTGTCTCGCCAAACAAAATCGGGTCGCCCAAGAAGTGGTTGATGCCGACGCCACCCTTTCAATCTCGCCTCGCGTAGCAACCGGGCAAGTTTCTTTTCCGTAGTTTGGTTGCCCGTGCTACGCACCCGGGACATGAGTTCACCTCGAGTCAAATTTCCAAAAGACGTGCGTTCCTGCTGGGCGTCCCCAGGCCACCGACTCATTGCTCCACTTTTACTTTTTGACAAGAAGCATCTTTAAGTGTAGCCAAGACTCTTTCGGCAATTATCTTTGCATAGAGAGGCGGAACCGCGTTGCCAATAAGTTTACAAACGGTTCCTATTTTTTGAGTTGCGAATTTATAGTTGTCTGGAAAAGTTTGAAGCAGTGCTGCTTCACGGACCGAAATCGTGTATCTAGATTTATCGGGATGCCCGAATCTCCCCATGGACGCCGTGGTGCATCCACTGGTGATGGTCGGAGAAACCTGATCCCATGACATTCTTCCGTACGTGTTCGTAAATCCGTTGTAGTTATTTTGATGACACTTAGGACGGATCACCTCGTCAATGGCTCGCCATGTTTGTCCCGGTTCAGCAGCATCCAAACGTTTTTTTACTTGAGGCTGAACGTTTCGGACGACGTGCCAATTATACTCTTGTGGATCACCATTGGTCAGAGCTTCCCTTAACGTAATTGGCGTTTTCATACCTCCAATAGCTTTCCTGACCGTAACCCAGGGACGCAGACTCGTCCCACATTTCGGACGCTTTGCATGAGTTGGTTTAGGCAAGGCAATCTCAAATCCAAGACCGGCAAGCAATACCAACCTGCGACGAGACTGCGGAACTCCAAAATCAGCCATCTGCACAATGTCCCATAAACATTTATATCCAAGATTTGATATAAAATGAATGAATTGATCTAAAATCTTCTCACCTTTCCTGTCCATGCCTGGAACGTTTTCCATAATCACGGAGAGGGGACGAATATCTTTAATGAGTGCAGCCATTACAAGAAGAAGACCGTTGCGAGGGTCCGTTTTATTATACTTGTTTGTCAAAGAGGAAAAACCTTGACAAGGGGCACAACCTGCCAAGAGAGAAATTTGCCGGCTGTCCACCAAACCGTTTAATTCCCTAACCGATACGTCCCTAATGTCCTTTTCTATCAAATGAGTTTCGCGGTGATTACGTCTATACGTACATGCGGACTCGGCGTCTATTTCCACTGCTGCTTCAACGTTGAAACCAGCATCCCTCATACCTTGGGTCAATCCACCACATCCAGCAAAAAGATCTATAGCAATTGGTTTTTTTACGTCCGTGGACTTAATCCGCGAATGCTGCAACTTAAATCACCTCCTTGAAGGTCACTCTTCTAGATGGACAATTCTAGGATCATCAACAGGGGCCCGTTTTTTAATAACCTTGAGAAACTCTTTATGTAACGTTTCTGCTGAGGTTAGTAAATTATTCCAAGTGCGGATATTAAAAGTATTCGCGTCTTGGGCTGCTTTTGCATGCATTTTTTCATCTGGTTTAATTCTATCCGCAATTAACAATCCCTTAACTGTCGTCCTTCTATTATTACTATCTGCCTCATCAATAAGTTGCCTTCGCAAAAAGAAAACATACTCTTGGAGTTGATTAAATTCCTCTTTCCCTACTAATGTGCCTGGTCGTTTAACTTCCACCACGTAAGCAGTGTTCAGTCCATCGCCCATGCAAAAAAAATCAGGTCTTTGTCGTCCTGCATCGCCACTAGTTTCCATTATATTAAATTCTTCCTTTAGTATAGTATCAAGCTGTTGTTCATGTGTAAGGAGAGTCCATTTCGGATCAATTAGCCATGGGTATTTACAAATATAGTCTTGCATGTCCGGCTTTTCTCTAGCCTTACTTTTAATCAATTGTTTAAATGTACGAATAACCTCTACCCTGCCTACAACAAGATTAGCAGTATGTACCAACTCTAAAATATCCCATTCAGAAAGAGCTTTATTTAATTCTTGGATGTCTTCCGTGGAGGTTGCGTTTAATTTTCTTATCGTTTCAAGAAAACTCCGGTTAGTCAGTGCATTATAGACAAACTCAACAAGGTCATCTGCAATGTCTTTACCTTCTTTATCTTTATCAATTTGAGGAATGTCACAAATTCGGTCGACGACCTTCTTAAAAATTTTTCTCTCTCTATCTGGTAGTTTGTCAGCTTTTTCCAAATAAGCTGATATTTTCTGACTTTTAGTTTTTTCCTCTCGTCTCTTGTCAGTCCAAGATTCCAGCAGTTCTTTAATTTTTTTCTGTCCCCATTTTTTCAAGGAAACGGCAACGGGGTCTTCCCAACGAACGGACCCTCTATCCGTGGCAATTAAATCTATGTCTTCATCTAGAAAATCTGCTTTAACTTCTCCCGTAAGATATTGCATTCCATGCTGTCCCCAAACACCACCACTTAGATCAAAAAACCAAGGAGTTTGTGCTAATTTTCCTCTAACGTAAACCACAAAACCCCGCTGTTCTTCGTTTGGAATTGTTTTTTCGCAGAAACCTGCCCACCATTGAACTTCCTTTCCGTTTTCTAACGAGGAAGTTTCCCATCCGCCCTTTGTTTCCGGGAATCGGACTTGAAACGGAATTTCCTGCCTTGAAATTGCCGTTTTATTAACAGAGACGGTAAAATCCTCGTCAAGAACAAGCAGACGCCGGGCGATGCTTTTCTTAAAATCATCTTCATTTATGGCCTTTGAAATCTTTAATTCGGATAATTTAATAGTAGTTCCAGGAGCTTCAGTTGTTTCTCCACCGTCACACGAAAGAATTTTGGGAGAATATCCGTTCTCGTCCGCAAATTTTGAACTGCGAGTCAGTTCTTCAAAGTCAAGTGAAAAGTTTGCGACCTTGCCACTCTTGATAGTTTTAACCTCGATAACGTTAGCAATACCAAATCCCGCAAGTTTTCCAATTCCCTTTCTTCCTTGCACCTTTCGAACCGGTAAGCCTTTGTAAAAACTGGTCGAATCTTGTTCATCTGAACGTCTGTCCCTGCCAACTGACAAATATAATTTATTGCATTCTTCAAAACTCATTCCGTGGCCATCGTCGCGCACTTCTATCACGTCATTCGGCTTAATTGACCGACCGACGGGAATCTCAATCCACACATTTTTTGCCATAGCATCGTAGGCGTTTGATATAAGTTCAACAATAGCAGGCACTGCTCCAGAATACATCTGCAATCCAAGATGCTTGAATAGCTGACCCGCAACGGTCATCTTATATTTTGGTTCTGCTCTATCTTTCATACCGAATCACCTTTTTATATTTTACATAACGTTCCTTATATTTTTTGCTGGGTATATACTTTAGTACCGACGTTTTAATCATTTCTTGGGTTTTTATCTTTCTTCTTTACGTTTACAGATTAATCATCCAACAAGGTAAATAATACATCTTGTGCATTAAAATACCTATCAACTTCTTCTTTAAACGTTAAATCTGAACAAAAGCACATCTCCGTCATTTACCACATAGTCTTTCCCTTCAGACCTCATCCTGCCTGCCTCTTTTGCCGCCATCTCCGATCCGAAAGATATATAGTCATCGTAACTTATCGTCTCGGCACGAATAAAGCCTCTTTCGAAATCAGTATGTATCTTACCCGCCGACTGAGGTGCTTTAGTCCCGTCCGTTATTGTCCAGGCTCTGACCTCTTTCGGACCCGCGGTGAAATAGGTTATCAGTCCCAGCTTTGAGTAAGCAGCCTGTATTAATCTGTCAAGCCCGGACCCTTTAAGTCCCAGCTCGGCAACGAATTTTTTCCTCTCATCACCTTCCAGTTCAGCTATTTCGGATTCTATCCTTGCACATATCAATAAAACTTCATCACCTGTCCCGTCTGCAAACTCTCTGACCCTTTCCACCTGCTCGTTCTCTGTGGCATCCGGAAGTTCATCTTCCGACACATTGCAGACATACAGAACAGGCTTTGAGGTTAAAAGGGACATATCCTTCAAGACCTCATTTTTGACGTCATCCGTCTGAAATCCTCTTGCGTCTCCACCGCTTTCAATAAACTGTCTCAGAGATCCGATCAGTTCAAGTTCTTTTACAGCTTCCTTACTTCCGCTCTTTATCTGAGACTGAAGTTTCTCCTCTCTTTTTTCGATCGTCTCAATATCCTTTAAGGCAAGTTCATCCCGAATCACTTTTATATCACGAATTGCATCGACCGACCCGTCCACGTGAATAACATTATCATCTTTAAAGCACCTTACCACGTGAAGGATCAGGTTAACTTCCCTTATATGGGAAAGGAACGCGTTACCTCTGCCTTTTCCTTCAGAAGCTCCTTTTACAAGCCCTGCTATATCCACGATCTCTACAAAAGCCGGAACGGTCTTACCCGGGTTTACAATATCGGAAATCCTTCTGAGCCTATCATCCGGAACCGCTACCACGCCAACGTTCGGATCGATCGTACAGAACGGAAAATTAGATGCCTCGGCACCCGCGGCAGTCAAAGCATTAAAAAGAGTGGATTTACCCACGTTAGGCAGTCCAACAATTCCTGACTTGAATCCCATGGTTTTTTCAGACCGATGTTTTTATGGGGTGGATGACCGGATTTGAACCGGCGACCTCCTGGGCCACAACCAGGTGCTCTAACCGGGCTGAGCTACACCCACCATCGGCATTTTGTAAAAGTTTCGACCTGCTTCACTTATACAATGGGGTTATTATCCTTGATCTGAGGTCAATATCAAGGAACGGGCAAATTACACAAGGTTTGCAAAGCAGACCAGGTCTGTAAAGCAGGTATCGGGAAAGAAAGCAGCTACGCTACTTAAAGAACTCCTTCAGTTCATACAAAACGTCCTCAGGGTTTTCCTCAGGAAGAAAATGACCACTGTCTAGGGCTTTTCCCGTTACGTTCACCGACCTCTGTTTCCATGTGTCCAGCACGTCATATTTTCTGTGTACAAATCCTTCATTGCCCCAGAGTACCAGAAGAGGACACAGTATTTTCTTATCCATGTCCTTGTCATCATGCTCCAGATCGACCGTTGCAGCTGCTCTGTAATCCTCGCAGGAGCTATGAATGCAGTCAGGAACGCTGAAACATCTTATATATTCACTTACCGCACGCGGGTTGAATCTCTTCTTTCTGCCGCTCCATCTCTTTAAGATCTCTCTCAGATAGTACTCCGGGTCCTCACTTATCAGTTTCTCGGGTAATCCATCCGGCTGAATTAAGAAAAACCAGTGATAATAACCAGTGGCAAATTCCTTATCCGCCGCTTTAAACATGTGATGGGTCGGTGCTATGTCCATAACGCACACCTTACTGACCTTTGACGGATGATCCAGACACATTCTGTGAAGTACTCTGCCCCCTCTGTCGTGACCAGCGGCATAAAAACCGTTAAAGCCCAGCTGCTCCATCAGTTCGACCATATCCTGTGACATAACCCTTTTAGAGTAGTTTGAGTGATCCGTTAACCCTTTTGGCTTTGAGCTGTCCCCGTAACCTCTCATATCCGGGCAGACCAGGTAAAAATCCGAGGCAAGACCTGGTGCGACCTCGCTCCACATTACATGGGTCTGAGGATAACCATGGAGCAGAAGCAGGGGTTTGCCATGCCCCCCGTGAACAAAATTGATCTCAACGCCGTTTACCTGAACTCTTTCCTTCCTGAACCCGCTACCGAACATATTTTTTAATCCATGAAAAATTCATTAACTATATTTACACCATACCACTATCTTATATTATTCTTGATCGTGAATAAAACCAAAATAAGCGAAACGGCGGATATACGCTGCAAAGATACAATTTCAATAAAAGAAGCGTTCAGGCTTCAGAGGGAAATGTGCAAAAGGGTCGTAAGAAAAAACTCTTATGACAGGATCAGAACCGTTGCCGGAGCCGATCTTGCAATACTTAAACGGCAGAAGAAACTCCTTTGTGGAATAATCGTATTTTCATACCCAGATATGAAAGCCATAGAAAAGACATACTCCGTTGTTGACGAGATGTTTCCCTACGTTCCCGGACTTCTGGCCTTCAGAGAAGCCCCGGCGATCATTGAGACCTTCAAGAAGCTCAGGAACAGACCGGACGTGATCATGATAGACGGGCAGGGCCTGGCACATCCCAGATCTTTCGGAATAGCCTGTCATGTCGGTGTCTTTTTAGACGTTCCAGCCGTTGGAGTGGCAAAGAAGAGGCTCTTTGGACAGTACACGGAACCGGAAAGGTCAAAAGGAAGCTGGAGCAAGTTGAAAAACCAAAAGAACAGTGAAGTTATCGGAGCAGCCGTAAGGACAAAGAACAACGTAAAACCGGTCTTTGTCTCTATCGGAAATAAGATCGACCTTGGATCCGCCGTAAAGTTAACGCTTGACTGCTCAGCAGGCTACCGAATTCCAGAACCCACGAGACAGGCTGACAAGTTCGTCTCAGAGCTGAAAAAGATGGACGCTCTGTAGATGGTCGGTAATTTTACGGACCAACCAGAACAGAAAAGGGTCAGGTCTTTCTTTAAAAACACCAAAACAGTTGCAAATCAGAGTTTTGATGCTTTCATCAGATCCACGAAGTCATCAAAAAGGTAGGACGAGTCATGTGGTCCGGGAGAGGATTCAGGATGATACTGAACGGACATAAGCGACAGGTTTTTATCCTTTAATCCCTCTACCGTCTGATCATTGAGATTAATGTGAGTTATCTTAACGTTCTGATCCAGAGAGTCGGGATCAACTGCAAAGCTGTGATTCTGAGCCGTTACTTCGACCCTTCCGTTCTCAAGATTTTTAACGGGCTGATTTCCACCTCTGTGTCCGAACTTTAATTTATAAGTCCTTCCACCCAGCGCAAGCCCGATTATCTGATGGCCTAAACATATTCCGAACATGGGTTTTCTTCCGATCAGAGCCTTAACGTTTTCCACGGCGTATTCCACGCCTTGCGGGTCACCAGGTCCATTTGACAAAAATATTCCATCTGGGTCCATTGCCAGTACTTCTTCAGGTCTGGTCCTTGAAGGAACGATCATAAGCTCACACCCAAGAGCGGTCAGCTGTCTTGCAATGTTCGTCTTTATACCGAAATCATAAGCTGCCACTTTGTACCTGGCTTGAACTTCATCACTTCCACCTTCTACGGGTTCTGAACTTTTATCACCGGTCCACACGTAAGGTCTTTTACAGCTGACTTCCGTAACCAGGTCCTGTCCGACGATATCTGGTGAATTTCTGACCTTTTTCAGCAGGCTTTCCTTATCGAAGTCCTTTGTGGAAATAATGCTTTTCTGTGCTCCCTCTGTTCTGATCCTTCTGGTCAGTTTTCTTGTATCAATACCGTAAATCCCGCTCACGTTGTGCTTTTTCATATAACTGCTCAGCGATCCCTCGGACCGCCAGTTGCTCGGTACGGGCCAGTACTCCTTTACCACAAGTCCTTTTATAAACGGCCGTGCCGACTCCATGTCTTCAGAATTGATCCCGTAATTACCAATTTCAGGATAGGTCATGACCACGACCTGACCATTATAGGACGGGTCGGTGATTATTTCCTGATATCCGGTCATGGAAGTATTAAATACCACTTCACCTGATGACTCATCTTCAGAACCAAAACTGAACCCTTCAAAGATCTCCCCGTCTTCCATGGCTAAAACTGCTCTTTTCTTCATAGGCGGAAATTACACAAGCAGCACCTGTGTGTCAAAGCAGGAACTGAAGTTACAGTTCTGACTTAAACGCTGCAAACTCCTTTTAAGCATCATCCTGAATTAACTTCCTTATAGCATCATTTACCAGCCTGGGATTTGCCTTGCCTTTTGTCAGTTTCATAACCTGACCTACAAAGAATCCCATAAGCTTACCGTCACCGGACCTGTATCTCTCAACCTCTTTAGGACTGCCGTCCAGTACTTTCTGAACAACGGCTTCGATCTCAGATGTATCGGACATCTGTTTAATTCCCTTCTGCTCTATCAGGTCCTTTGCACGTTTTTTCCCGGCGATCATCTCAGGAAATATCTCTTTAGCTATCTTTCTGTTGATCGTCCCATCCTGAACAAGGCTTAAAAGCTCTCCGAGCATTTCAGGAGTAACGGGGTATTTATCAATACTGCCTTCAGGGTCTATCTCCCTCAGCATTTCCGTGACTATCCAGTGGCTTATCTCTTTTGGTCCGTCAAAACTCTCAAGGCACTTTTCAAAGTAATCAGCAAGTCCTTTGCTCGAGGTAAGAAGTTTTGCATCGTTAAGTGAAAGCTTATAATCAGACAAAAATCTTTTCAGTCTGTGGGACGGGAGTTCCGGCAGAGATCTCCTTAAATTTTCAACCCAGCTCTTTTCAAGCACCACGGGAGGCAAATCGGGGTCTGGAAAGTATCTGTAGTCATGAGCGTCTTCTTTTGTCCTCATTGAAAAGGTCTTTCCCTTATCAGGATCAAAAAGCCTTGTTTCCTGTATTATATCTTCCCCGCTTTCAATCAGTTCAGTCTGCCTCTTTGCCTCATAATCAATGGCTTTTTGAATAAACCTGAACGAGTTAAGGTTTTTGATCTCAGTTTTTGTTCCAAGCTTATCTGAACCTTTCTGCTTTACGGAGATGTTGGCGTCGCATCTCATACTTCCCTGCTCCATGTTCCCATCGCACACATCGATATATCTCATAATGGACCTGACCTGTCTTACATAGGAAACGGCCTCCTCAGAACTTCTGATATCGGGTTCAGTAACTATCTCTATCAAAGGTGTACCGGCTCTGTTCAGGTCCAGAAAGCTGTTGACGGGCGAATCCTCATGGATCAGTTTTCCCGCGTCCTCTTCAAGATGAATTCTTCTTATGCGGACTCTTTTTGTTTCACCTTCGACCTCCACGTCCAGAAATCCGTTTACTGAAAACGGTTCTTCGTACTGGGATATCTGGTATCCCTTGGGCAGGTCCGGATAAAAATAGTTCTTTCTTGCAAATCTCGAGGTCAGCTGAATTTCACAGTTAGTTGCCAAAGCGGCTTTAACTGCAAGTTCAAGGGCTTTGGCATTAAGGACCGGCAGAACTCCAGGCATTCCAAGACACAGGGGATTTACCTGTGAATTTGGAGGTGAACCGAATTCAGCCGAAGAAGAGGAAAAGATTTTGGATCTGGTTTTAAGCTGGGCGTGAATTTCCAATCCGATCACTGCTTCATATTCCATAATGGATATCTCTTAAAGACAGATCTGATAATGGTGAACTATCAGGGTTTATTGTCAAGGAACGGATCAACGCGGGACCCTGTTGGTCCTGCGGTACCACAGAAGCAGGTCCAGCTTATCAATACTGATCTGAACCTTGCTGGAAAACTCTCTGAATCTGCTTTCCTTCTCCATATATCTCCCCCTGGAGGCAGGTGGTTTTATATCCTGCGTTACTCCAAGTTCATACAGTGACCTAAGAACGTTCTTGTCCAGGATGGCGTAACCGCAAAATCCTACGTTCCTTAAAAAATGGCTTGCCTGAACGTATCCCATGCCCCGGATATTTTTGTTATCTGCTATAAAATCCCTTCTCTGGTCAGGGTCTTCGGCAGATTTGAGCTTTGCGATCAGGCGGAGGTCCAGACTATCTTTCAGATACTCCCTGGTGCTGTAGATATACGATGCTTTATCCGGATATTTATGCGTACCGACCAGCAGGTCCTTTAATTCACTTTCCGAACCACTTAACAGCTTATCTCCTAAAGCAGCAACCGATCTCTCCGCCATTTTCGGACCGACACCGGAACTGAGGATACAGAAACAAAGTTCTCTGAATATCTCCTCATCGTCCTCTCTCAGATGTATATAACTGAACTGATCAAGCCTGCCGTCGATATCGCTCTTAACCGTTCTGTATAAAGACCTCAGTTCCTTAATGATATCAGGGTCGATTTTCATGCGGCTTCACTTCAGTATTTTCCCGGTCCTTTCACTCCATATCAGCAGGTCAAGTTCATCTATATCAAACCCGTTTTCTTCCGCGTACCTTTTGTATTTCCTTTCCATCTCAAGATAGCCTTTCCTGTTTGATGGAGGCCTCTTCTGATCGATCACCCCAAGGTCACAGAGTGCATTAACAACGTGTTTATCCAATATCGCATATCCCTTATAGCCTATATTTCTCAAAAAATGGCTTGCCTCCTTGAACCCTATACCCCTGATATTCCGGTTTAAAGCAAAAAAGTCCCTTCTCTCGACGCTTGCAAAAGAATCCAGCAGTTCTTTGATATTAAAGTCGTAATTGGAGGTCAGGTATTCCCTTGTATGAACTATGTAGTCAGACCTGATATTGTAAAATCGGTATATGCCCTTGAGTTTATCCCTAATCTCTGATGTACTTCCGGTAAATATCACTTCCCCGACTTCTTCAACTACCTTAATTCCCATCTCAGCGCTCGTTCCGGCGGTCAAGATGCAGAAAACGAGTTCCCGGAATATCACCCTGTTATCCGTTACGTCGCGGAGATCTTCAAACTCGGCTATTCTTTCTCTTATCGGGTCTTTCTTATATTGATAAGCCGACTTAAGAGACTGGGTGCTGATCATTAATAAGCTGAAATTTTACGAAAAGGGAATTACCTGTATATCCTGAGTTTTTTTCCGGCGGTCAGTATACTGGTCCTCAGACCGTTCCACTTCTTTATATCATTAACTGACACTCTGTACTTGACCGCGATTTCCGAAAGAGTATCGCCGTATTTAATATTATGGCTTAAAGCACCACGGCCCCTGTTAGGTATTTTCAGCACCTGTCTGACTTTGATCATGGAGGAACTCAGTCCGTTATAACGCTTCAGAAGTGACGCTCTGATGCCATACTGCTGTGCTATTTCTCCTATAGTATCGCCTCTTTTGACCACGTATAAAGTATAGTCCCGCCTTCTTGCAGACGCATAAGTGGGTTTTGGTGCTGATCTTTTTATAGTCAGCCTCTGTCCGGGTTTTAAGAGGTCAGATCTAAGCCTGTTGGTCCTCTTGATCGAGTTAACTCTCACGCCAAATTCCCTTGCGATCTCCCACAGATTATCACCTTTCCTTACTTTATATACCGTATGGGGCGAGGTTCCTATCCTCAGTTTTTGACCAGGTCTCAGAAGATCGGACTTAAGTCTGTTGGTCCTTTTAATTGAGTTAACTCTCACGCCAAATCTCTTTGCGATCTCCCACAGATTATCACCCTTTCTAACGTGATACGTTGCATGGACCGATCTTCTGACGTTAGTTCTTCTCAGGTTCGCTATTTTCTGAACGTTCTCTGTAAACTTGTCCACGTGAGCAGGCTCAACGTAAATATAGGAATGGCTGCCAGGAGGTGTCGCCTTTTTCGTCAGAAAGGGATTGTGCGATATGATCTTCTTATAACTGTAACCAACTGCCCTTGCTATATCCTTCAGGTTTCTCTGCGGGGGCACGGAAACCTTTACAAGCTGGCTGTCGTTATCAGACATTACTTCCTGAAAACCGTATTTTTCCAGATTGGTGATTATTATGAGAGACGCAATGAACTTCGGAACGTAATTTTTAGTTTCCTTGGGAAGGGTTTTTGAAACAACCCAGAAATCATTGGACTTGGTTTTCTTTATTCCCTTTCTGATCCTGCGCTCTCCACAGTTGTAAGCAGCAAGTGCAAGTTCCCATGAATCGAATTCCTTATAAAGTTTTTTCAGATACCTTGCCGCGGCTATGGTGGCTTTTTCATAATTCCTTCTATCGTCTACCCAAAAATTAACCTTAAGATCATAGATCTTTCCGGTGGACCTTATAAACTGCCAGAGACCAACTGCCTGCTTATGTGAAACCGCGTTCGGGTCAAAACCGCTCTCAACCAGCGGCAGGTAGGCAAGAAGTTCCGGTACGTCTTCCTCCGACAGCAACCTTTTTATTTCAGGTATATAGTACTTGGACCTGTCCAGCCATTGCACGAAACTTCTTCTGTGTTTCGTCTGAAAAACGTCCAGGTAGCGTGCAACTGCTTCATTATCGGCATACAGGTCGTCTTCAGCAAATAGTCCGTTCAGTGCCAGATAGTCAGGAGCGGAAGCGTTCTCATCTGGATAGAAGAGCGATATAAGCTGGAAATCCGAATACTGATCTTCATCCGGTGGTCCAGGTATCATTAACGGAACTTCAGGGAGCAGTACTCCGGTCTCCTGTTCCTGATCTATAGCTCTATTCCATTCATCTGCCGTGACAACTTCGGGGTTTTTAACGCACCCGGCAAAAACACATAACGCCACAGTTAAAAATGATATAACTGCGAACATCTGCACGTTGCCTCGGTGAAAATTGAAATTATTTTGAAAGTAGCCCATCAGACAAACTATCTAAAACACTTCTGGAAAACTGTCGAGTGACAATATTAACAACTACTGATTAACAAAAGGAAATGCCTTATTAACCCTCCCTGAAGAAAGCAATATTTTTTGTCTTTTGTTTAAAGCCACTATCCACTTTAACTTTTTCAAGGCATTTTACACAAGTTTAATAACAATAACAATAGTAATATTAAAGTTTTTCTATTATACAGCGTAGTATGCAAAGGGTAATAAAGACCTCATACTATGTAAACGCACTTGGCTGACGTTTCACGATAATGGAGAAGTAACCCATTTTTGGACCATAAATTAAGAATTCGTCAAGTAAAGTGTATAGTTATATATAACTGATCGGAAAAATTGAGTTTTAATCCGTTTTCAGGAACAGGGGTATAAAGTTGAATAAAGAAATAAAAATAGTAGCGGTCGTATATGGCGGAAATTCCGTTGAGCACGAAATATCCCTGATGTCCGCAGAATCCGTTATAGCTAATATCGACCCATCGGAATTTGATATTTTTCCAATATACATAACCAGGTCCGGGATATGGTGCAGAGGAAATCTGAACAACTTAAATAAACTCAAAGACACTGAAGAAATTTTTCACAAACGTTTAGTACCTTCTCTTTCCGTTGATCAACCTCCAGCGTTTTATGAGGTCGAAGATAACCGAATAGTAAACTCCCACCGCGTTGATCTGATCTTTCCCGTTCTCCACGGCAGTTATGGCGAAGACGGTGTGGTTCAGGGACTGTTTGAGTTAATGGGAGCACCATACGTTGGAGCATCGGTTATAGGATCATCGGTCGGTATGGACAAGATAGTGATGAAACTGCTGCTGAGAGACTATGGTCTGCCGGTAGTTGATTTTCTGGGATTTACCATGAACCAGTGGAGGAGCAGCGAGAAAAAAAATATTATTGACAAAATACTAAGAGATATAAAAATACCCTGCTTTGTAAAGTCGGCTGACCTGGGTTCAAGTATCGGTATCACTAAAGTTTCCAGTGAAGACGCAAAAGATATAGAGCGTGCAGTTGAATTTTCAGGAAAATTTTCAAACCGCATTATAGTGGAGAAAGCCGTCGGCAACTGCAGAGAACTCGAGGTCAGCGTGTTGGGCAACGACGAACCCGTCGCTTCCTGTCCGGGAGAGATCATTTCAAAGAGGGAATTCTATGATTATACGGCAAAATATGAAGACGCGACCACGGATCTGATAATCCCAGCCGAGATTCATCAGAAATTAGCCGATAAGACGAGAAGATATGCAGTTGACGCTTTTAAAGTGCTGAACTGCAGTGGAATGGGGAGAGTTGATTTTCTTATGGACGAAACGATCAATGAAATATTCGTCAGTGAGATCAATACCATCCCGGGTTTTACAAGCATAAGCATGTATCCCAAGCTATGGGAAGCCTCGGGCATAAAATATCCAGAACTTATAAAAAGACTTATAGAATTAGCTTTTGAAAAATTTGAAAAAGAGAAGAAACTGAAAAGAAGCCCAGTATAATTACTCTGTAAATTCTGGAACTTTCATCCATTCAGATCAGGTCACAAAACATGAATTATAACAGTGAACTTGCAGCAGAGATTTAAGTTCCAATAAAATTTCAGGGAGTTACATACATAACCAGGACGTGAAAGAATCATTTGCGACGTTCAGCTAATATAAAAAGTATTAATACCGCGTTAATCCAAGGTTTTACTTCCCCGATCACGTAGAAAACACCATTAAGATCACTGATGAACTTCCTGTATATAATTCCCTTTTTCTTGTTTCTATGTTGTATGTCCATAAATGCATATGGTCAGATCAGTGATAATAATTGTGACCCCAGTGCAACGATTGAAGCCACGCTGACAGTGGACGGAGCGGCACACGATGGAAGTTTTGAAAGTGCCGGTGGACTGAATTATTTTCAGATAGACACAGCATCCGAAGTTAACGTAAACATAGAGACAACCTTCACCAATGATAACTTCGTATACAGTTTACAGCTTTGTGACGGTAACGATGATCTGATAGCAAGCAGTACTAAGATAGCAGATAGTATTAATAATATCCCAGCTCGCCTCAGACCTGGAACTTACTATATAGTTGTGGGAAGCAGTGGTGCTGTCAGTTACCAGCTTTCAGTTGCAACAGATACTGATTACAACGATCTGTTATCCGATTGTGGGAAAGTTACTACCAATTTTAATGATCCCTTATACGGCTGTCAGTGGCATCTGAAAAACACAGGGCAGTTGGAGGTCAAAGGGCAGAGAATAACAGAAGGAGAAGATATAAACATAGAGGGAGTGTGGAACGATGGAATATCCGGCAGAGGAATTAACGTGGCGGTGGTAGACAGTGGTATGGACCCCTTGCATGAGGACCTGGTCGCCAATGTAAATCCCAGCCTGAATCATGATTACTCCGGAAACAGTAATGTATTTAATCCTTCAAGTGATCACGGTACACTTGTAGCGGGCGTTATAGCAGCAGTGGGTGATAATGGAATTGGCATAAGAGGAGTAGCACCTCAGGCAAGTATCTATAATTATAACTTGATAAAGCAAAATAATTACAGTTCCGCTAACCGGGCAGACGCTATGACACGTAATCGAGCTATAACTGCAGTATCCAGCAACAGCTGGGGAGCAAGAGACCTTCGTCTTCACTCTGCTGAGAGAACCTGGGAAATGGCAGTGGAAACAGGTATCAGAGAAGGTTTTGGTGGTAAAGGAATTTTTTACAGCTGGTCAGCTGGAAACGGACATGATGATTTCGTTCAGGCTAATTTTGGAGAACTTTCCAACTACTACGCTGTAACTACCGTATGTTCAACGGATGGATTTGGAAAGAAGAGTTCTTTTTCGGAAGAAGGAGTAAATCTATGGGTATGTGCTCCAGGTTCACTTATTACAACGACAGATAATAAAGACCGTTATAATTTCAGATTTAGCGGAACGTCATTTTCTGCTCCGATCGTTTCAGGGGTAGCAGCACTGATGAGAGAGGTAAACGGTGATCTGAGCTGGCGGGACCTGAAGCTGATACTGGCAGCTTCAGCCCGCAGGAACGACCCGACCGATCCGGGCTGGGAGACAGTAGCACTTAAATACGGTTCTGATACAGACAGTTATAATTACAATCCAAAGTACGGTTTTGGCGTAGTGGATGCCGAGGCTGCAGTAGAACTTGCCGGAAGTTGGAACAGAGTTGCACAGATGAGAACCCTGACTGCTTCCTCGGGTCATATTAATACAGCGATCCCCGACGCTGTAGGTGAAGTAGACGGAACAATTACTTTCATCCTGACCATACCCGATACTGATGATCTTTTTACGAAATTCATTGAGGTCAGTCTCAATTTCACTCACGGTTTTTTTCCAGAGTTAAATATACAAATAACGTCCCCTGATGGTACTGTGTCGGAGTTTACTGAGGAACATGTAACAGGAGCGTTATCATATATATCCGGCACTTTACTCACTAAGAATGATCTTGGTTACACGGACCAAACCCATCGTTTTGGTTCAGCCAAGCACCTTGGAGAAGACCCTGCTGGAGAATGGATTTTGAAGATATCTGACACTGATCCTGGAGATACAGGGACCTTACACTCATGGAGCATTAAAGTTTATGGGCATATGAGGGGCGATACAGTGCCAAGCTTTAGCAGTGAGACGATAGATGATAAGAAGTATCTGAAGGGTATATCAGTAACAGAAACACTGCCTGCGGCGACGAGAGGGAATGGAACATTAACTTATAGTTTAACACCTGATTTACCAGATGGATTGAATTTTGACGCAGCCACCCGAGAGATAAGTGGGACACCTGCGAGTGCATCGTCTGGTACTTACACGTATACGGTAACAGACGAAGATGGAGATATGGCTGAACTGAACTTCATGATCAGGGTGGTGAATCCCCCACCAGATCCTGAAGCTGGCGGTGGAGGAGGATGTACGATCTCCGATCAGAACGACATTTTTTCTGATCTGCTCGGAGCAGTGGCGTCTCTGATACTTATACCCGTGTCGGCAGTGATCAGAAGGAAAATAAGGTCTCAGATAAAAACATAGCAATGCGGTTTCTTCAAGGTTTTGAACGAACTAAAAAAACGTGTCATAGCCTGGTTTTCTTTTAAAAGCTGAGTATTTACGGGTAAACACTTACGGTGGATTATTCCTAAGACCTCATACGGAGAGTTTAAACAAAGCGGTACTGGAAAAGAGGAAACTGAAAACTACCTTGAAACCAAAACATCGGTACAGGGATTACAACATAACCTGATACAGCAGGAAAGTCATAGGGGATTTTATCTACTCACTCTCCCCCTGAAATAAAATTCCGTTCCTCAGGTCAGGAGTATCATGTCTTCTACGGGATTGAGGAAGTAACACCTTGAATTAACTTGGTATTAATACCTTTATCCTGACTGAACGTCACAAAAAATTTTCTCATGTCCTAAAGTTATGTATGCAGCTCCCAATTTTAAGGTTACTTGAAGTTAGTTCGCTTTTTGTTACAATCCCTCAATGGAGAATACATGAGGGTAATAATAGCCAAACCTAGGGGTTTTTGTGCCGGAGTTGACAGAGCAATAGATATAGTGGAAAAGGCACTGGAGCAGTACGGTCCGCCGATCTACGTAAGGCACGCCATAGTACATAACAAGAGGGTCGTTGATTCGCTAAAGGACAAAGGGGTGGTTTTCGTAGAGAAAATAGACGAGATAGAAGATGAAAATGCTCGTGTTATTTTCAGTGCACATGGCGTCAGTCCAGCCGTATTTGAAGAATCCAAGATTAGAGGGCTCCGGGTCGTGGATGCCGTTTGTCCTCTTGTTACGAAGGTTCATAATGAGGTTAGAAGCTACGCCGATATGGGTTATACAATAGTACTGATAGGTCACAGGAACCACGTGGAGGTCATAGGCACAAGTGGTGAAGCTCCAGACAGGGTCGTGGTCGTGGAAACGGTCAAAGAAGTTCAAAACCTTGAAATTGAAAATCCCGATAAGGTCGCCTATGTAACGCAGACGACCCTGAGCGTTGACGATACAAAGGAGATGGTCAAAGCACTGAAGAAAAGATTCCCTTCCATCGTTAGTCCTTCCAAACTGGATATATGCTACGCAACACAAAACAGACAGGATGCCGTAAAGGAACTTGCAAAACAGGCAGAAGTAATTCTTATAATGGGATCACCTGAAAGTTCCAATTCAAACAGACTGGTCGAAGTTGCTAAATCCCATGGAGTGCCAAATTCTTATCTGATCGAAGGTTCTGACAGTATTGAGGAAAAAATGCTCTCCGGTCATTCCATAGTCGGTCTAAGTTCAGGAGCCTCAACTCCGGAGTTCGTAGTCAGTGAAGTAATAGACAAACTTAAAGAATTTGGAGCTAAAAAGATCGAAGAACTACAGACCAAAGAGGAATACACAAGTTTTCCCTTGCCCGACTCGGTTGAGTTTTTAAGTCAGTAGTGTATTTCTTTTACATATTTTATATGTTTAATGTCCGTTTCTATACCTAAAGGTAATCTTAACTCATCTATTTCTTTTATAATCCTTTTGATATCACGCTCACTTAAAATTATAGATTGTTTTGATCTTATGTAACTAATAAAATCATAAGTATGTTTTACATTATCAGGTATATCAGTTTTAAACTCTGATTCTCCAGCAAATACTACTATAGGAAATATCTTATCACGATATATGTTTATTAAAGACGCCACTGAATTGGCATGATAATTCACTTGTCTTAAAGGATTGTTGAAAGAATATCTTTTTTTGTTTTTAAAAGTCTGTGTCCACTTCCTATCTTCTTCTTTACCAAATATCCAACCAGACATGTTTTTAGTTTCGATAACAAACACACCATAAGGACTTACTAAAATATGATCAATTTGAGTAGTACCTAAAGTTCTTGGAAATGTAACATCATTAATTAAGTAATATTTTTCTTCAGGTAAAGTTGAAGTAATTAGACTCTTAGTTTTAAGTTCTCCTTGTTTACCTTTCTCCCTTATAGGACATGATTCAATTTTTATCTGATCCTGAAAATCATATGTAGGTCTTTCTCTTACATTGTCTATTATGTCTCGTTTAGGCTCAGGCTTTGTTTCAGGGAAGGAAGAATATCTTGAATCATAAGATTCAGAATAAGCTGCTTCCTTACCTAATTTACTATGTTCCGATTTACTTTTAATTAAATACCATATTAAAAATACAAATAATAAAACAACTCCAAATACCATTACAGATGGAAGATCAAATTTGTCATTAGTAACAGACAGTGAATCATCGTCAGGCACTAAAGTAATTGCTTGTCCTACCAAAACATCAGAAGGAACATCTAATGCTATTTCTGGTTGGCTTTTAACAGGTCTGTCAACCTTGCTTGCTTTATTCTTCTTAACGGGAGGGATATAAACGTCAGCTTCTTTTGTTTCGTATTTCTTAACAGAATCAGGAGTTGTCTTAATATCTGCAACATCGCCATCTCCCGTTTTATCTGTTTCAACAGGATTAAACGCTGTCATTCTATTATAATCTATTTCAAATTTATTCATAAATTTCTAACTTAAAAACTAAATAAACTTACAAACTAGTTTCAGATAATGCTCGTATAATATTGTGTCAGATGCTTTATGATAAACGAGACCATACATTATTCCCCTATATTTTTCAGGACTTCAGATACAAACTTGAACTATAAAAACCATAAGAACTTCTGATAATCTCTGTACTTCTTTTTTATTGATCTCGAACCATTTTTATTTTTTTTAATTTTATAAAAATAATTCTTGATATTATAGGTCTATATTAGTAAAGTTAATTTCCGTGCACATAAATCTGGATGCATATTATCCAGATATAAGTAAAAATCAAGTTACTGGAGGTTAAAAATGTTTTTTAGATACACTAAATTTTTTAAGTTGTTTAGTTTACTTATTCTTTTATCATTTCTGCTTGTAGATACAAGTCCCGCATTTGCAGGAAACAGCGAAAAAAGAATAAAAAACTTGGAGTACCAGTTAAAGAAGGTAAAGCGGGAACTTCGGCAAGTAAAAAATATGTCCGAAAATAATAGATTAGGTGAGATCGAACGTAATCTATCTATATTGGCGGAAGAGTTTAAAAAAGTAAAAGCTGAAACTGCCGGTGGCAGCGTTGACATTGAATTAAAAGAAGTTTTTGGTGGTGCTCCGGGAGCATCTAAAATATATCTGAAGCCTGGGAAGGGTCTGTCGATCGGGGGCTATGGAGAGTTGGTCGTCAGTAAAATACCTGATGAGGGAGACAATGTTGTCGACGCACAAAGGGTTATATTATACGCTGGGTATAAGTTTACCGAGAACATCTTTTTCAACTCAGAGATAGAATTTGAACACGGTTCAACAGGTGGAAATTCAGCCAGTCCCGAACCGGGAGATGGTTCAGCCTCGGTCGAGTTCGCATATCTCGACTTTTTGATAAACGACTACTTTAACGTGCGCGGCGGTCTGCTACTTGTGCCTTTTGGTTTGATTAATGAAATCCATGAACCAACGGGTTTTTATGGAGTATTTCGTCCATCGGTCGAAAGTAAAATAATACCGACCACGTGGAGAGAAAATGGACTGGGTCTTCACGGTGAATTTAACCTGCAGTCCATTGGTGACATTTCTTACAGGGCGTTTATCATGAACAGCACCGATTCACGAGGTTTCAGGGCAAAGGACAACCGTGACCTCCGTACAAGAGGGGACAGGTCACGTTTCAACGATGTCGCCTTTGTAGGCAGACTGGAATATGACCCTTATCCCGGTATTACAATTGGTGGTTCAGTTTTTTTTGGTAACACGGGACAGGACCAGACAGTTAATACCGGAACGGACACCGCACCGGTACCTGAGGAAATTAATGGAAAGTTCACGATGTACGAACTGGACGCCAACTTCAAGTACAGAGGATTTCATCTCAGGACCTTAGCCGTCTGGACCTCTCTTGATGATGCAGATCTGATAAACATGATAAATGAATACAAAGGCAATGCGTCCGTTGGAGAAGAACAGTTCGGATACTATGTAACGATCGCCTACAACGTTTTAACCGAGGTGGAAACAAGGAGCAAATACCTGAAGGATATTACTCCATTCTTCAGATTTGAAACCTATGACACTCAAAAATCCGTTCCTACAGGATTTGAAAGAAATCTTAAAAATGACAGGACGGAATATACGATCGGGGTAAATTATAAGCCGATACCAAACATGGTTGTAAAAGCCGATTATCAGTGGCTGAACAATGAAGCAAATTCCGATAACAACCAATTTAACTTCGGTATGGGCTATGTTTTTTAGTTAAACTGTCAGACCTTATCCTTATCCTCTCTTAAAGAAGGGTTCAGACCTTATTATTTGAACCCTTCTTTATCTTATATTAGAGATGAATAAAATAACAAACTGTACATTGGTGGTTTTTATACTGGCTTTCATCTTCTTCACTGTACCCGCAAAAAGCAAGACGCTCGTCCAGTTAAAACAGTCGCTGAACTCTGCATTTCCCAAAGCAACTTCGATTGAAAAAATAACCATATTTCTTACCGAAAAACAGGTGCAGACAATCAAGAAGCTGTCCGGGACTGTTCCGGACTCAAAAATACACATATTTTATGAGTTCAGAAGCAAAGCAAACGTTCTAGGCTACGGGGTGGTCGACTCGCACATTTTAAGAACAAGGTCCGAAACAGTACTGTATTTAATCGATAAAGGCGGTAATTTGATCAATGCTGAAATCCTGGCTTTTTTTGAACCACCTGAATACATGCCTTCAACCAAATGGCTCGACCTGTTTGACGGAAAAGGTATCAATGACGAGTTGAGAACGGGAAAAAAAATCCCCAATATTACTGGAGCAACCATTACTTCTCACGAGTTTTCAAGAAATACCAGAAAGATCCTCGCTATATACAAAGTCGTATTTAGTGATCATACTTAACATTCATGAGATTTTTTATATCCTCCGAACTCAGAAAGAACGACTTTCTCAAGATTATAATCTTCTTTACCATACTGTTTTTCCTGTTCCTGTGGATAACGAACATACTTTTATACATGCAGATCGGTTTCAGCTACAACTCGGTCGTTGAATTTTACTTAGGCAACGAGGAGACTTTCAGACCTCCAAAAAGTTATATAGGTCTACTTGAAGAAGCCCATTTTCACTTTTTCTCAATGGCTATATTACTGGTAACCCTTACTCACCTTGTACTGTTTACATCTATCAGGTCACACATGAAACTGGTGCTGATACTGCTGTCGTTTATTTCAACGTTCACAGAGATCATCAGTGGATGGCTGATAAGGTACGTGAGTCCGCTCTTTGCATATCTTAAGCTGAGCTCTTTTTACATAATGCAGCTAACACTGCTTGTAATGATGGTAATTATAGTGATATACTTGTTCAAAAAATATAAATGACCTACTGAATTTTTAGGAAATTATATACTATAGCCCAATACACGGTAATACATCCATTCTCCTCAACGAACTTATAACTGATATAAAAGAAGTAATCCTCTCTCATAAATGCTTGGAAAGGACCGCATTACTAAGCCTTTATCCGAGACCTTATCTTCCTTCTTATCACAACGGATACAGGTATAAGCATCAGAGATGCCAATGCTGTGAGCAGATCAGAAGCAGCTTCGTTCTGCTCGGAGACCGCACATCCTCCTCCACCTGCATCACTACCTGATGGTGTCGGTCTTCGTGTCGGTGGTCTTGTTGTTGGTGGGTCTGTCGGTCCTGGTGGCGTGGTTGTTACCCTGATGGTAAAGATGAGCTCGTCCGTATCTCCATCTTCATCCGTTACCGTATATGTATAACTGCCGGAAGATACAGCAGTTGGTGTTCCGCTGATCACTCGGTCAGTTTCACTAAAAGTAAGTCCAACAGGTAAAGAAAGAGGGGAAAGGCTGTAGGTTAATTCTCCATTCCCTGCTGTTGCCTCAGGCAGTGTTTCCTTTACTGCAGTTCCCGGCACGTAATTCTTACTTGGTATCGTCCAGCTGTTAAACGTCGGTTTATCACCAGACATATGACCATAGACCTTAATGTTCCATGAGTGTAAGGTCCCCGTACCTGCAGGTGAATTATTAGTTATTTTCAAAGTCCACTCTCCGGCAGGGTCTGTTCCCAGGTGATTGGCTAAACCAAAACGGTGCTCTCTGCCTGTGTACTTAAAGTCGTTTACAGTAAGAGACCCGTCAGATAAATGTGATATTGCATCTGCTGGATATGCCTCAGTGAGTTTCGACACGGTAGTACCGTCAGGGGAGGTTATTTCTATATCTAAAAAAGGAAAGAAAGGGTGAGTGAAATTGATACCTATCTCTATAAATTCCGTAAAGACCTCAGTACCTGGTATATCAATATCAGGTACGTTCAGTGTGAAGACAGCGGAAACGTCTTCCGCGTTTCCTCCCGTTGTGAAGTCCGGGATAACCGTATTGATATTACCAGAGGAAACCGTCACGGGTCTCATTTGCGGTGGAACGTTGGTCCAGCTTCCTGCAAGTTCCACTGCCGCAGCAGCATCTACCATGCCAAAACCAAACTTTGGACTGTAAAAATAATACTCTGAATCAGAACCGTATTGAAGTTCTCCTCTCTTCCAGCCTAGGCGGCCACCAGCTACCTCGCCTGCCTGGCTGGCTGAACCTGCCAGGATAAGTTTCAGGTCCCGCCAGCTAATATCGCTGTTTACCTCCCGTATCAGTGCTGCTACTCCTGAAACGACAGCAACTGAATTTGACGTTCCAGGGAACTCAAAACTATAACCGTCGTTATTGTCGGTAGTTACAATATCAGAACCCGGTGCACATACCCATAGATTGTATCCCTCTTCTGAAAAAGAACTCTTAACAACCTCCCCTACATTAGAGATCTCCCCTACTGCAATCTTACTGATCTCTGCTGAACATACGGTAGTTACAGCGTAGTAGCTGGAATACTCATTAAAATTAGCCTGATCTGATCCTTCACCTCCGTCCCCTGCCGCCCATACGTAAAACACTCCTTTACCACCAAACCCTTCTCTTATACCAGTTTCCACTCCTTCTTCCCACTCTGATGAAGCCTCTGTAAGAACCGGCAGGTCCTTCGGTCCCCAGTTGTTGACCGATACAGCAGTTATATCCTTATTACGGACCATGGCGTCCTTTGCATTAGCATCACTGAAGTTATCAGCTAAATTATAACTGTAGATGTTTGCCTCAGGTGCTACACCTCTTACTCCAAGGCTGTTATCACCCACTGCTGCTATAATGCCAGCTACACGTGTGCCGCGACCACTTGAAGGACTGTACAGATCACCATTTCCAGAGTAATCATGAGAAAGTGTGGTATCCACATTGTCAGCAAGGTCCTCATGATCTGTGTCCATACCATGATCTACCACCGCTACGTTAATTCCAGCTCCAAATACACTATCATCCCAGACCTCTTCTATGTTTATATCTATATCTTCTCCAGAGGTTTGGAATATCCGATTGTTACTTATTAGCACATCAACCACTGGACCTTTCAGATACCACTGACACCCGTACAAGGGATCATTTGGAAAATTGGTAGTAATATCTAGACAGGCCTGTAAGAGTCCATTAGAATCAGCTAATTGAGCTTTAACATTGTAGGATGTAGCACCACTGCTTCCCACAACTATATAGTACGTTCCCTGTCTTAAGCGAGTTTGTAGAGTGGCCGTCCTTACTACCCTGTCATCATTTGGATGTGCTTCAGTAGTACTTGCTATCAGACCATCATTGCTGTCACACAACTGTAAACTGTATTCCTGATCACTGGAGAAGGAGAAGTTTACCTCTATATCTACAATAAGAGGTTCATTTATGTTTGTCTGAAAGTAATGCGGATCAGCACCGGCAGCTAAACTTCCATTGTGTGCCGCTCCTTGAACTCTCAACGTAGCTTCGGTCGTTGCACTGGAGTCACAGTTATTAATGCTGGTCTGACCATATGCACCAACGTTTACAAAACACAGAAGAAAGAAAAAAGGGATTAATAACTTATGGGGGGGGGTATTACTCTAAACAGGATGTTCATGACCTTTTCATTTTACTTTGTATACTGACCGAATGTCAAGTACGAACTTCTTTTCTTTTTTACAATGATAAAGGTCTTCAGGATGGAGGGAATATTCCCTGAAAATAAATTCCAAATTCTTTTGGACCCATGACCACCTATTTATTTTAGCTTAAGGGATTTTTCCAATGTCCTGAATCTCTGAGATCTGTAAATATTTTTGTTTGATATATCCCCTTCAACCATAATAACGGCTATCTCATTATTATTTTTAATATAGTTCTTTGTTCTTTCCACACCCATAACACTGAATGCAGTTGATAAAACGTCTGCTGCTTCGGCAGAGCCGGCAAGAACCACGACAGAGGAAAGACCCTCCACGGGGAAACCCTCGACAGGGTCTATAATATGTGAATATTTCCTCCCGCCGATCACAAAATATTTCTCGTAATCTCCAGAGGTGGCTATCCCGACCCCGCTTACGTTAACCTCAGTTAATACTTTATCCTTATGAAAAGGGTCCTGAATACCAACGTCCCAGCCTTTAGCGTCTTTCCTGTTTCCAAGGGCCAGTATATTTCCTCCAAAGTTCAGGAGAAAATCCTTAATCCCATACGCTTTTAATATTTCCGCAACCTGATCAACTGCATAACCCTTTCCTATAGCTCCGTAGTCAAGCTTTAAACAGTCGGATTTGAAAAAAACAGTGCTTTCCGCCTTGTTAATTTCTATTTTTTCGTAGCCCGTGCAGCGTAAAGCATCTGATATCTGCTTATAAGTGGGAAGACCGTCTTTCTTCGCTTTCCAGATATCAAATAAATAGCCAACTGAAATATCAAAGGCTCCATCGGTCAGCTTTGAATATTTAACTGACGAACTTGTCAGATCAATAAACTCCTGCGGCACCTTTACCGGTTTAATTCCGGCTTTGGAGTTAACCCTGCTGAGCACGCTGTCGTCCCTGTAGTTGCTGAAAATATAGTCTATATCTCTCAATCTCTTCTGAGACTCGGTCACGGCATCACTGCATATATATCTGTTTTTACAATAAAGCTTATAGCTGAATTTAGAACCCATATTATAAAAAGAGCGCTCGTACAACAGACTTTCCGTTTGCTTTATACAGGAAAAAAAGGAGAGAAAAACCATTAAGACCGCAAAGGTTACCGCCATAAAGACCATGGAATTACATAGTTTCTTGATCACAGATAAATAGTAACCTTTTCATCAGGTCCTGCAAACTTAAACTATTGCGGTCATCGGGGATGACCATCTGCCGTTTTTTAGGTAATATTGAGTACCTATGTCCACAGAAAAACTCCGCAGTGACGCCAGAGAAATATTTAACGAGGCACTGAATGCCGCAAATCCCAGAAGGTGCATATTAGAGCACGTCTCCCTTAACAGAGGTGTATTAAGAGTAGATTCTCAAAAATACAAAATCGCTGACTACAGAGCAATATACATAGTTGCCTTTGGTAAAGCGGCCTCATCAATGGCCAGTTCAATGGAAACGCTGCTCGGAGACAGTGTCACGGATGGAATTATTATTTCTAACTCCAAACCCGACCACTCGTTCGACCGTATGAACTTTTATCTTTCAAGCCACCCCATACCCGACGACAAGAGCCTGCAGGCGGCCATTAAGGTCACAAGCATTTTGGATAAAGCAGGAGAAGACGACCTTGTAATATTTCTAATATCCGGTGGCGGCAGTTCCCTTCTGGCAATGCCAAGGGAAAAGATCAGTATTGAAGAAAAACAAAAAGTAACCTCAGAACTCCTCCTGTCCGGCGTAGATGCCAATGGATTCAACACGGTGAGAAAGAAACTTTCACAGATCAAAGGGGGCGGACTGCTTAAAAAGGCCATTCCGGCACAGATCATCACTCTGATATTATCAGACGTGGTAGGTGATAAACTTGAGGTAATAGCCTCAGGTCCGACAGTGGCCGATACCACGACTTTCGAAGAGGCATGGAGGGTTATAGAAGCACTTAAACTGGAACACGTTATCCCGCCCAAGGTGCTTTTACACTTAGATAAAGGCAGAAAAGGTTTAATACCTAACCTGTTAAGTAAAAAAGAACTAAACTTTGACAGACAGCAGACGGTAATAGTCGGCAACAATTTCAAATCTCTGGCAATGGCAGAAAAAAAAGCAAAACAGCTTGGTTATAACACGCTGCTGCTTTCATCACAGATAAGCGGTGAGGCAAGAGAGGTAGCAAAGGTAGTAGCAGGAATAGCTTTTGAGATCGAAAGACTTGGCATGCCAATTAAAAAGCCGGCTTGCGTTATCTACGGAGGTGAAACGACCGTAAACGTAATAGGCAGCGGTAAGGGCGGAAGGAACATGGAAACCGCGATCGCGTTCTGTATGGAAATAGTAGGTCATAAAAATATCGTTGGACTGTTCGCAAGCACCGATGGTATAGACGGTCCCACGGACGCAGCAGGAGCTATCTGTGACGGAAATTCAAGACTTGTGGCAAGAACGTTCAACTGCAGTGCAAGGGATCACCTTGCGGATAATAACTCATATAATTTTTTCAAAAAACTGGACGACCTTATAAAGACAGGACCCACGGGCACGAACGTTATGGATATTGGAATTATCCTGATTGAAAACTAAAATATGATGGTTAAATTACGATGGTTATGAAAAACACAGACCAGTCACTCCCCTACAGCGAAGAAGCCGAAAAAGCTGTTCTTGGTGCCATACTTATTAACAACAACTCTGTAGACGAGGTCATGGATATCTTGTTATACGAGGATTTTCACCAGCCATCTCACAGGAAACTGTTCAGTTCAATGATCGAACTTGTTGAGAACGGCAAACCTATTGACGTGGTTACCCTGCTGGAACATTTAAAGGACAAGGACAACATTTTCAAGGAGGATGGTGGTCCTGCCGCTTATCTTGCTCACCTGACCAGTCTGGTTCCCTCAACGGCGAACGTTGTCCATTACGCAAAGATAGTAAAAGATAAGTCCATTCTGAGAAGCCTGTTACTTACTGCCTTGCAGATTAACCGCGATGCACGGAGCGACAGCGTGGAAACTTCAGATCTGCTGGACGCTGCAGAAAAAAAGATACTTGACATAGCTCAAGATCAGATAAAGCAGGGCTTTTACAGTGCCAAAGACCTTGCTTCAGATGCTTTTAAGTGGATTGAAT
Organism: Thermodesulfobacteriota bacterium; assembly: GCA_965215275.1. Taxonomy (GTDB): domain Bacteria; phylum Desulfobacterota_D; class UBA1144; order Nemesobacterales; family JAJCZQ01; genus CAZUNK01. The sequence goes on along the minus strand of OZ244044.1, from coordinate 1,349,909 downwards.
CCGCACGTTCAAAAGAGAACCTCGTTGCTGGTGTATCAACCGGGTTTATAGACCTTGATCTTTTAACTTCCGGACTTATGAAGTCAGACCTGATAATTATTGCCGCAAGACCTGGCCTTGGAAAAACGTCATTTTGTCTGAACATTGCCTCACATGCCGTTCTTAACGGTGGTCTCAAAGTTGGATTTTTCTCACTTGAAATGTCCAGGGTACAGTTAATGCTCAGGCTTTTATCTATGAAATCCAAGGTTGACTTCTCAAACATACGAAGAGGATTTATTAACGACCAGGATATGAAACCTCTACACAATTCTGCTGAAGCTTACAGCAAAACAGACCTGTTTATTGATGATACGCCAGCTCTGACGGTCATGGAAATAAGAGCAAAAGCAAGGAGACAAAAAAGAGATAAGGGACTTGATCTGCTCATAGTGGATTACTTACAGCTGATGCGAGGACACAGCAGAGCAGAATCCCGTGAAAGGGAGATCGCCATGATATCCGGTTCCCTTAAAGCACTTGCTAAAGAGTTAGACTTACCCGTTATTGGCATTTCTCAGCTCAACCGGCAGGCTGAAACGAGAGCTGACAGAAGGCCTCAGCTTGCAGACCTCAGGGAAAGTGGGGCCATTGAGCAAGATGCAGACGTTGTGATGTTTATACACAGGATGGATGCCTACAGGAAAGGCCCTAAGGAAAAAGATGGAGAGGCTGAGATCATAGTTGCCAAGCAAAGAAACGGCCCTGTGGGGTCCGTGAAACTCGCTTTCCTTGAAAGTCAGGGCGTTCCGAGCTTCGAAAATCTTGCCTACGAGTAGTATAAAAACCCCGAGGATGAAGATGGCTAAACAAGAAGAGGTTTAACTTTCGCCCTGGATCTGGTCTCCTTCAGGTAGAGGGAGGGATTACCCTGCCAGCTTTCGAACATATTAAAATTTCTGAAGAATCTTTTTTTAATTGAGTGCCAGAAGAAATCCCAGTCGTAATTTACTTTCCTTCCCCTGAAAAACTCTCTGTAAAAAATATCTCTTTCCACTGCCCATCCTTTCTCGGCGACCCATCCAGTGCGGACGTACGCATAACCGTTGCCAAAACCCATTGCGAAGTTGCCATCTATACCAAGTCTTGAAACTGCACTGACAGCCAGTTCAACAAAAACGTACATTGCCTCAACTGACCGGTAACCAAGGTCGGACATTTTGTCGTCCATCACCAGTAAATTTCTCAAAAGATACATTGGATAATAAGTCGGGGAATATCCGGACACCGATTTTGTCGGACTGCCTAGGGGCTGCCTGACGATAACGTCCTCCTCGATTATACCGACCATAAAATCTTCCTTGCGGAAATCACCTATATCGCCACACAGTTCAAGTGAGGTCCTGACGTTGTTCCACTCCCTCTCTGCGATCTTCAAGGAGGCAGTTAATTCCTCCGTTCCTTTCCTTTCCCGCTCTTTTATCAGATCTTCTAATTTCATAACGTTCAGATCAACTGCAAAGTTTATAATATATACCTTTGCAGAATTTATAATCAATTTATCTGATGTATAATATGTAACATCGGTTTTTATAAAAACAAACAGGTCTTATGTACAAAATACAATGCTAAAAATGCTTTTTGTGATGGACCCTATTGACTCCATCAACGTTGAAAAAGACACGACTCTCGCAATTATGATCGAGTCCCAGGTGCGGGGCCACAAGGTCTGTTACTGCGAATTAAAGGACCTTTTTATAGAGAACGCACAAGGCTGTGCACGTGCAGTCCAGATCAAGCTGCAAACGTCCGATGATCATTACAGTCTGGGAAAGTGCTTTACAACGCCTCTTGATGATTTTGACGTTATATGGATGAGAAAAGACCCGCCTTTTAATATGAACTACGTCTACGCCACCTACATACTGGATATGGTAGATAAAAACCGTACCAAAGTGATAAACAGCCCAAAAGGGATAAGAGAGGCCAATGAGAAAATATACAGCCTGAATTTTGAGCAGTTCATACCTCAAACACTGGTGTCAAAAAACATCGATCAGATAAAGGACTTTATGGTTCAGGCAGGAGGGAAAATAGTGGTAAAACCTCTTGACGGCTATGGTGGTGAAGGAATTTTTTACGTACAGGAAGGGGAATTTAACTCATCGTCCATCCTTGAAAACATTACGGACTACGGATCGGTTTATATAATGGCACAAAAGTTCATTGAAAAGTTTCACGAGGGAGATAAAAGAATAATCATGCTGAACGGAGAGCCGATCGGTGCAGTGCTCAGGGTCGCCGCAAAAGGGGATTTCAGAAGTAATTTTCACTCCGGCGGTCATGCAGAAAAAACCCAGCTCAACGAAAGGGACGTTAATATATGCAAAGCCGTCTCTTCAAGACTGAAGCAGGATGGACTTTACCTTGCGGGCATTGACGTCGTCGGGGGATATCTGACCGAGATCAACACCACAAGTCCCACGTGCGTCCGGGAAATAAACCATTTCAGCAACACGAAACTGGAGGGACCGATCGTGGACTTTGCCGAAAATCTCTGCGCCGCGTAAATTTGATAAAACCGCCAGATCGGATAACAATTACCCCAGTCTTTTTCAAAGCACGTCCAATGAAAATATCCAAAGAGGAAGTAAGAACAACGGCAGAACTTGCCAGGCTGGAATTTACAGGTCCTGAGCTGGAAAAATTCACCGGACAGCTCGGTGAGATATTAAAACACATTGAGGACCTGAACGAACTGAACACGGAAAGAACGGAAGATTCCTCGCACGTTCTGGCAATATCAGCACCACTGAGGGACGATGAGATCCATCAGTCGATTACAAAAGAAGACGCACTGGTGAACGCTCCCGAAACAAGCAGTGGATTTTTTGTAGTGCCGAAAGTCATAGAAGGGTAGGTCGTCGTTACTTTATGGAACTACACTATCTGAGCATTAGCAAAGCTTCACGTCTGATCAGAACAAAGGAGATCTCCCCGGTTGAGATCACGTCTGCAATTTTAGACCGCGTTGATAAAATAGATAAAAAACTGAACTCCTATATTGCCCTTCTAAGGGACTCCGCCATGAAAACGGCAGAGAAGGCCGAAAAAGACATTATCGCCGGCAAGTACCTGGGACCTCTTCATGGAATACCCTTAAGCCTTAAAGATATATTCGTAATGAGAGATGCTCCATCTACCTGTGGGTCAAAAATGCTGGAAAATTTTATCTCGCCGTATGATTCAACGGTAGCAGCGAAGCTGAAAAGCTCCGGAGCTGTAATTATCGGAAAGAACAACATGGACGAATTCGCAATGGGTTCATCCAATGAAACATCTTTTTTCGGACCGGTCAGAAATCCCTGGAACGTTGAAAGAGTGCCGGGTGGATCAAGCGGAGGGTCATGCGCAGCGACTGCTTCCGGCTTATGCCTTGGTTCCGTCGGTACTGACACGGGAGGGTCGATAAGGCAGCCCAGTGCACTTTGCGGAGTAGTGGGACTAAAACCTACCTATGGAAGGGTCAGCCGCTATGGAATGATAGCGTTTGCCTCATCTCTTGATCAGGCGGGACCGATAGCACGAACCGTTGAAGATGCTTCGATCATCTTAAACGCTGTTTCAGGCACGGACAGTCACGATTCAACCTCCGTAGATATAGACGTTCCGGACTTCACCACTCACCTTAAAGAAGATATAAAGGGGATTAAAATCGGGATTCCAAAAGAATATTTTATACAGGGAATGAATGAAGACGTCAGGTCCGGAGTTGATCTGGCAATAAAAAAACTTGAAGGACTGGGTGCAGACATAGTGGAGATCTCGCTGCCTCATACCAAATACGCCGTTTCCACCTACTATATCATAGCTCCTTCCGAAGCCAGCTCCAATCTGGCAAGATACGACGGCGTCAAGTACGGCTACAGAACTAAAGATTCGGAGACGCTTAGAGACCTGCTTTTTAAAAGCAGGTCCGAAGGGTTTGGAGATGAAGTCAAAAGAAGGATCATGCTCGGAACTTACGCTCTGTCTTCCGGATACTATGACGCTTACTATATAAAGGCTCAGAAAGTAAGAACCCTTATAAAGCAGGACTTTGACAAAGCATGGAAAAAAGTGGACGTAATAGCCACACCCACCTCCCACGAAACGGCATTCAAGATAGGGGAGAAAACGGAAGACCCGGTAAAAATGTACCTGTCTGACCTGCTGACAATACCATGCAACATTGCAGGACTGCCTGGCATATCGATCCCTTGCGGATCAAGCCGTGACAATCTGCCAATAGGACTTCAGTTAATTGGAAAAGCATTTGACGAAGAAACCATATTGAAAGTGGCAAACAACTACGAACAGTCTGAACAGTGGCATCTCAAAAGACCACCTGTCCGCTAGTTTTTAAATAAAAAATTGAAGTAATCTATTACTTATAACAAAAACCCTTGATAGATTACCACTGCTGTAAGTATATTTACTGTCTGAACTGGGCCGTCGTCTAATGGCAGGACAGCGGGTTTTGGTCCCGTAAGTGAGGGTTCGAATCCTTCCGGCCCAGCCATTATAATACGAACGAATGCACCTAATTCTATGGGAGACGATAACATGCAACTTCTGAAAGAACTAAACAAGGAACAAAATGAGGCAGTAACCCATCCAGGGGGACCGCTTTTAATCCTCGCAGGTGCTGGCTCCGGAAAGACCAGAACGCTCACGCACAGAATTGCGTACCTGATAGATAAAGAGAATATCTCACCTTACAACATCCTTGCCGTCACCTTTACAAACAAAGCCGCAGAGGAGATGAGATCTCGAGTAAAAAGCCTTGTAGGATTATCCACAAAAGGGATGTGGATCGGCACTTTTCATTCCATCGGCTACAGGATCTTAAAAAAAGATATAGAAAACCTTAAAGGCTTTTACTCAAATTTTACGATCTTTGATGAATATGACCAGATAAAACTTATAACAGAATGCATAAAGTCCGCTGACTGCAATGAGGCAATATATAGTCCAAAAATGGTCAGGGGAAATATCAACTCACTCAAACAACGTGGGCTGAAGATGGATGATCTGGAATTAGAAGTAGGCGATCACAATGTGAGGGAAATTATCAGGATTTATGAAAGCGAGATGAGAAAAAACAATGCCCTTGATTTCACGGACCTTCTCAACTTGACCGTAAGACTTTTTTCCGAACATCCGGAAATCCTTGCGTCTTATCAAAAACAATTTAAGCACATACTCGTTGACGAGTATCAGGACACCAACCATCTTCAGTATTTAATGGTCGAACTGCTGGCTCAGAAAAGCAGAAATATATTCGTCGTCGGAGATGACAGTCAATCAATATACGGCTGGAGAGGTGCTGATATTAACAACATCCTGAACTTTGAAAACGATTTTGAGGAAACAAAGGTCGTAAAACTGGAAAAAAATTACCGTACTACCAAAAACATCTTACACCTTTCCAACGAACTTATAAAAAACAACCTGATGAGAAAAGAAAAAAACCTGTACACGGATAACCATCAGGGAGACCACGTCAGTTACTACAGAGCTTCTGACGGGGAGGACGAAGCATTAAATCTGGTAGAAAGTATATATAAAGAGATAAAGACCAGAAACGTTTCCTACAAGGACATCGCTGTATTTTACAGAACACACCATCAGTCAAAGACGATAGAAGATGAACTGATAAAAAGAGGTATACCTTACGTAATCATAAGCGGTACCGGATTTTATCAGAGAGCAGAAATAAAAGACATAATCTCTTATCTCAGGCTGATAAGACATCCTGCAGATGACCTGAGCATGAGGAGAATTATTAACGTTCCATCACGAAAGATCGGAAAGGTAACAATGGACGACTTAGAACTTATATCCCAGGAACACGACCTGTCCATATTTGACTCGATCGAACACTGTATTTCTCATCAGGTACTTTCCCCGTTAACCACGCGAAGGCTAAAAAGATTCCATAAAATCATCAAAGGTCTGATAAGTGATTCCAGGCACATGAAGGTCGCAGAAATAATCAAAAAAGTCCTGAACGACACAAAGTACCTTAACCGTATTAAGGATGACGAGGATAAAAAACATAATATAAGTAATCTGGTCAGCTTTGCTGAAGAATTTGACCGTGAAGAAGATGCAGCATTTGAAAATTTCCTGGACTGGGTAGCTCTTGCGAGCAGAACCGACGGTCTGGATAACAATAACGACAAAGTAAGCCTGATGACACTTCACGCTGCCAAAGGACTGGAATTCCCGGTTGTGTTTATAACGGGACTTGAGGAAGGATTACTGCCACATTCAGAATCACAAGAAGATAAAGACAAAATGGAGGAAGAACGAAGGGTCCTGTACGTAGGCATCACAAGGACAAAGGAAAAACTCTATCTGTCCAGTGCCGAGATCAGACAGTATTTTGGTAATACATTTACAAGCGGGCGATCAAGGTTCATAAAGGAATTACCCGAAGACCTGATAGACTGGACAAGCCACGAATCAAACATCAGAAACGGACATAATTCAAGCTACCAAATTAGCCAAAAAAACGACAGGCATCAGGAAGACCATGAGCAAAACACTCTCAATGACCTTGACCCAGGGATAAAAAACGGTCAGAAAGTAAGTCACAATACTTTTGGCAACGGGACCGTAGTTAAAATCGAAGGTGTCGGAGATAAGGCAAAGGTAACAGTGTCTTTCGAAAGCGTTGGGGTCAAGAAGGTCCTGGCAAGTTTTCTGAAATAGAGGAAGCACGTCTTACGTGGCAGTTTGACACCATATAAATAACCTGCTAACAAGTTAAGTATGAAGCACAGAAAAAACAAGATTAAAAGTCAGCACGGCATGATAAAAGGACTCAGAAAATTTCTGGAAAAAGAGATCTCAAGTCAGGATTTCATTAAAGGGATTATACCGGGACGGATAGACGTAGGTAAAGCAACGGGAGAAGTTTTAAAAGTCTCGTATCAGTATAAAACCGAAGCTGGGGCAAAACTCATTGCTCGCAGCGGCAGTTCAATTCAGGAAATCTTTGTAACAACTGACGCTCCGGAAAGTTTGGAAAAGATCATAGAAGCGTACAATCAGGAAAATTAAGAAAGGCTTACTCTTCCTTTACCAATAATATTTTCAATCTCGCTTATTAACGTTTCGTCAGCACTGACCGTGCAGTTACCCACCTCAATGACCACCTCCCCACCGTTGCTATTGATGTGAAGGTGAATTTTACAACTTCCAGGATTGAAATTGAACACGTGTTTGAGATTTTTCATAACGCTTTGATCTGAATCTTTTTCTTCCAGACTCACGTGCAACAATGAACTTTTGCTTTTGATACTCTCTAACAAATAAACGCTGATAGCCTTGATCTTAACCCCTGTGTTCTTCTTATTTTTTACTTGGTCTGCATCCTCTTCATCTTCTTCACCGGGATCAACAAGTCCTTCAACCACTATCGGTTCAAACCTTTCTTTAAGAATATGTCCGAAATCTCTTAAGGTATCGTTAAATACTATAACGTCCACTAAACCTTTTATATCCTCAAGCACCATATTCCCGTAACTCCCTTTACCGTTTTTTGACTGCTTTATATCAAGGGACCGGATGATACCGGCTATCGTAATTTTCTTTTTGGATTTATGAGTTGAGATAGTTTCGCTGTCGTTCCCAGAAGTACGGGCATATCTCTCAAGATCAGAAGAATATATTAAGGTCGGGTGGCTTGTAACGAAAAAGTCAAGTGCGTCCTTCTCATTTTCAAGCATTGTTCTCTCATCCCATTCCTCAACGTCTGCAAGATCAACGGGCGGCTGGGTCGAATCCATCTCAAAGAGCGAGTTCTGACCTTCAATTGAACTTTTATGCTTAAGAGCATTGAACATGATCAATTTTTCCGATGAGTGGAACAGTTTTGCACGGTTTGGTTCAAGAGAATCAAATGCACCGCTTTTTATAAGGCTCACAAGAGGTTTTTTGCCTACCTTTTTCCTGTCAACCCTTGAGCAGAAATCAAATATGGATTTATAAGGTCCATCTTTCTCCCTGGATTCTACAATCTCTTTAACCGGGATTTTTCCAACGTGTTTAATCGCGGAAAGTCCAAACCTGATCCTGCCTGCAACAGGCATGAACCCGGACTTACTCTCATTAACGTCTGGCCCAAGCACCTTGATATTCATTTGTCTACATTCATTTATGCAAGGGATAATCTTCTTAATGTTTTGAGACTCGTTGGTCATAAGTGAAGCCATAAATTCCACGGGATAATATGCTTTTATATAAGCCGTCTGATAAGTGATAAGTGCATAAGCGGTACTGTGGCTTTTATTAAAAGAATACTCGGCAAATTTCTCCATTGTATCAAAAAGCTCCGTAGCCTTTCTCTCTGATATACCCCTGTCTATGGCGCCCGTGACAAACCTGTCCCTTTGTTTTTTCATTTCTTGAGGTTTTTTCTTTCCCATAGCACGTCGTAAAAGATCGGCTTCTTCAAGTGTATAACCGGCAATCTTGCTTGCAGTCTGCATTATCTGCTCCTGATAGACGAAAAGTCCGTAGGTATCCTTTAATATATTTTCCAAATCAGGATGAGGGTATTTAATCTTCTTTCTTCCATTCTTTATTTTGACAAAGTCATCCACCATTCCGCTATCCAGAGGTCCAGGTCTGAAAAGTGCCACTAGCGGAATAATATCCTCAAAAGCACTCGGTTTTAGTCTTTTAAGAAGATCCTTCATTCCACTTGATTCGATCTGGAACACTCCCTGGGTATTGCCGGAAACGAGAAGTTCATACACTTTTCTATCGTCAAGGGGTATCTTTTTTATATCTATCCGCTGGGCAGGATCAGTTAAAGATTCATTTATGCATTTAACAGCATTATCTATTATCGTAAGCGTCTTTAATCCAAGAAAATCAAACTTCACATACCCGAGTTCTTCAAGACAGTTCATATCAAACTGTGTCAGCGTCTCGTTCTTGCTACCCTTGTACAACGGTATATAGTCAGAAAGAGGTTCATTGGATATAACTATTCCCGACGCATGAGCAGATGCGTGACGAACCATGTTCTCAAGAGGTTTGGCAAGATGCATCAATTCTTGGTGTTCTGGAACCTCTTTAACCATACTTTTAATCTCAGGAACCTTCTTGAGTGCTTCTTCAACGCTAATGGGCTTACCCCTGAACGAGGGGATTAATTTTGAAACTTCATTTACACGCAGGTACGGAATTTCAAGCACCCTGCCTACATCTTTGATCACCGCCTTTGACGACATGGTACCAAAAGTGCCGATCTGTGCCACTTTGTCCTTACCGTACTTCTCTATCACGTATTCAATAACCTGATCTCTCCCCTCCGCGCAGAAATCAACGTCAATGTCCGGCATACTGATCCTTTCCGGGTTCAGAAATCTTTCAAAGAGTAAATCATACGGGATCGGATCAACGTCCGTTATACCAAGTGCGTAAGCTACAAGGCTTCCCACAGCACTTCCCCTTCCGGGACCAACAGGTATATCCTTTGACCTTGCGTAATTTATAAAATCGGCAACTATAAGAAAATAAGCTGAAAACCTCATTTGACAGATTATCTCAAGTTCATGGTCAAGCCGCTGCTTATATTCGTCAATCTGGTTATCCGCTATTGAACGTGTACTTATAAGTTCATCCAAATTTTGGTGTGACAGGGTTGTTATATGATCATCAAGTGTCATACCCTTAGGAGGTTTAAAGTCTGGAAACTTATAAACACCCTCGGTCTTAAAGGTTTTAAATTTAAAATCACACCTGTTTGCCACCTCCACCGTTTTTTCCAAAGCTTCGTCAAAACCCTTTAAAGTGTCCTGCATCTGCTCCTTTGACTTTACGAAAAACTGATCATTTTGAAACTTTAACCTTTTTTCTTCCTTCAAAAATTTACCCGTTTGAATACAAAGAAGAGCGTCATGGAGTCTTTCGTCTTCCTGCCTCAGGTAGTGACAGTCGTTCGTTGCTATTAATGGAATTCCCAACTCGTCGCTTATTTCTTTTAAATCTTTGTTTAGAAAGTCCTGCTCCTTTGTACCAGTTGCTTGAACCTCAAGGTAATAGCGGTCCCCAAATATCTCATGATATTTTGATGCTATTGCAGTTGCTTCTTTCTTGTCTCTGCTTAATAAGGCCTGTGATATCTCACTGCTCATACACCCACTGAGGACTATCAATCCTTCGTTATGAATATCCACTAGCTCGTGGTCTACTCTGGGCTTGCGGTAAAATCCCTCTAAATATCCCTTTGTTACGAGACGAGACAGGTTTTTATATCCAACTTCGTTCATGCACAACACGGTCAGATGAAAAGTCTCTCCGTCAGATGGTTTATCCAGTTTTAACGTTGGGGTTATGTAAATTTCACAACCTATAATCGGCTTAACGCCCGCGTCAGTAGCTGTTTTATAAAATTGGTAAGCCCCGAACAGATTGCCATGGTCGGTAACGGCCACAGCTCCCATATCAAACTCATTAACCCTATCTACAAGGTTTTCGAACTTAATCGCTCCGTCTAAAAGTGAATACTGCGAATGTAGGTGAAGGTGAACAAAATTGTCGCTCATATTAAATTTCTACCACACCTGAATAAAATTCATAACTCAATTTTTATATTTACGGGAATAACATATGTAACTATGCTAAATGAATAAAAAATATTTTTTACAAATTATATTCGTATCGGGTGGAAAACCTTGTAGTTAGACCTTATGTAATAAGGAAATTGAATATCAAAAGAAAAAAGGACTTTGACAAAGAGATAAAGCTTCTTCTCCCTTAAGCAACCAGTATATATTCTGACGGAAAGACCTCAGTTAGTTCAACATTTGGAAAGGACTGTATTGTTAGGTTTTTATCCGAGACCTTATCTTCCTTCTTATCACAACGGATACAGGTATAAGCATCAGAGATGCCACTGCTGTGAGCATATCAGAAGCAGCTTCGTTCTGCTCGGAGACCGCACATCCTCCTCCACCTGCATCACTACCTGATGGTGTCGGTCTTCGTGTCGGTGGTCTTGTTGTTGGTGGGTCTGTTGGTCCTGGAGGCGTGGTTGTTACCCTGATAGTGAATCTCAGCTGATCCGTATCTCCATCTTCATCCGTTACCTTATATGTATAACTGCCGGAAGATACAGCAGTTGGTGTTCCGCTAAGCACTCTGTCAGTTTCGCTGAAAGCAAGTCCAGCAGGTAAACCAGTAGCAGGTAAAAGAGGGGAAAGGCTGTAGGTTAATTCTCCATTCCCTGCTGTTGCCTCAGGCAGTGTTTCCTTTATTGCAGTTCCCGGCACGTAATTCTTATCTGGTATGGTCCAGCCGCCGAACGTCGGCGTGTCCCCAGACATATGACCATAGACCTTAATGTTCCATGAGTGTAAGGTTCCCGTACCTGCAACTGAAGCGTTAGTTATCTTCAGGGTCCACTCTCCGGCAGGGTCCGTTCCCAGGTGATTGGCTAAACCAAAACGGTGATCTCTGCCCGTGTACTTAAAGTCGTCTACAGTAAGAGACCTGTCAGATAATAAATGTGATAACGCTTCTGATGCATACTCCTCAGTGAGTCTAGACACGGTACCGTCAGGGGAAGTTATTTCTATATCTAAAAAAGGAAAGAAAGGGTGAGTGAAATTGAGACCTATCTCTATAAATTCTGTAAAGACCTCAGTACCTGGTATATCGATATCAGGTACGTTCAGTGTGAAAACGACGGAAACGTCTTCTGCATTTCCCGTTGTGAGATCTGGAATAACCGTATTGATATTACCCGAGGAAACCGTCACGGGTCTCATTGGCGGTGGAACGTTATTCCAGTTCCCTGCAAGTTCTACTGCCGCAGCAGCATCTACCATGCCAAAACCGTACTTTGGACCGTAATCATAACGTTCTGAATCAGAACCGTATTTATGCCCTCTTCTCCTCCAGTTTGGGTCGTTCTGAGGACGAAGACCTTGGCTGGCTGAACCTGCCAGTATCAGTTTCAGGTCTCGCCAGCTAAGATCACTGTTTACCTCCCGTATCAGTGCTGCAATTCCTGAAACGACAGCAGCTGAATTTGACGTTCCAGGGAACTCAAAAGTATAAATGTCGTTATTGTCCGTCGTTACAATACCAGAACCCGGTGCACATACCCATAGATTGTATCCCTCTTCTGAAAAGGAACTCTTAGTAATAACTTTCGTCTCACTATCGGTTTCTGCTGAACATACGGTAGTTACAGCATAGTAGCTGGAATACTCATTAAAATTAGCCTGGTCTGCTCCTTCATGTCCGTCCCCTGCCGCCCATACGTAAAATACTCCTTTACCACCAAATCCTTCTCTTATACCAGTTTCCACTCCTTCTTCCCACTCTGATGAAGCCTCTGTAAGAACCGGCAGGTCCTTCGGTCCCCAGTTGTTGACAGATACAGCCGTTATATCCTTATTACGGACCATGGCGTCCTTTGCATTAGTATCACTGAAGTTATCAGCTAAATTATAACTGTAGATACCTGCCTGTGGTGCTACACCTCTTACTCCAAGGCTGTTATCACCCACTGCTGCTATAATGCCAGCTACACGTGTACCACGACCACTTGAAGGACTGTACAGATCACCGCTTCCTGAATAATCATGAGAAAGTGTGGTATCCACATTATCAGCAAGGTCCTCATGATCTGTGTCCATACCATGATCTACCACCGCCACGTTAATCCCAGCACCAAATACGGCATCATCCCAGACCTCTTCTATGTTTATATCTTCGCCGGTTATTAATTCGCCTAATCTTAACTCACCCGCCTGACGTTTCAGATACCACTGACACCCGTATAAGGGATCATCCGGATAATTGGTAGTACTACTTTCCGGACAGTCATCATCAAATATAGTATTAAGATCAGATACCACAACTGTTACATTGTAGGTTGTGGCAACACTGCTTCCCACTACTATATAGTACGTTTCAGGTCTGAGGCGAGTTTCTATAGTGACCCTCACTATACCCTCATCATCAATACGAACTCCAGCAGCACTTGCTATCAGATAATCATTGCTGTCACATAACTGTAAGCTGTATCCCTGATCATTGGAGAAGGGGAAGGTTACTATTATAGCTACGATCAATCTTTCATTCATGTCTATCTGAAAGTAATGCGGATTATCACCGGCAGATAAACTTCCACTACGTGTACTTCCGGCTACTGTCAATGTAGCTTCTGTCGTTGCACTGGAGTCGCAGTTATCAACGCTGGTCTGACCATATGCACCAATGGACACAAAGCACAGAAGAAAGAAAAAGGTAATTACTAACTTAGACGGGGGGGGTATTATCTTAAAGAATATGTTCATGACCTTTTCTATTTTACTTTATATACTGACCGAATGTCAAGTGCATAAATATACAAAAGCTATATTTTATTTTCGCACAGTTAAATATATAATTCCCCTTCACATTCTGTAAGAAAAAATATCACAAAACTATGAACTGCCCCGTTTGTAAAGCAAAAATAGGATTCATGGAAAGTCTAACCGTCCTGAACCCGTTCAGTTTTAAATGCCGTAAATGCAGCAGTCACCTTTCTTTGGACAGGCCATCCGTCAAGGTATACATATTGCTGCTTTGCGTCGTATCAGCACTTTCATTTACCTTTTTTTATCTGCTCACTACGAACAATGCTCTGACTGCAAACGTCTTAAAGTTCATAATCCCCTTGATTTTGCTGGCAGTGGTCTTGCTGCATTACCTTTTTTGGAACAACGCAACAGCAAGACTAAAAAAGAAAGAGAATGGATCAGACTCTACCAACTTTGGGTGTTAATATAGGATTGGCTTGATTATTCTTATTTGTTATAAATAAACAAGCCAGCAATTGAATTTACACCTTATGTTATCTCTCACTATTTTTATATAAGCGGGATAAATTAAAGCAAGTTAGGTCGCATCTACTAAATAAGAATCAAGTTTGATATCATAAATGTAATAAATATCCTTTATAATTCATATTTGAAGAGAAAATCTGATATGCCTTCAAAAAATATCTTACTAATAGAACCCGGCTATAGAAATAAGTATCCACCTTTGGGGCTAATGAAAATTGCTCAGTACCACATTGGAAAGAATGATAATGTTCACTTTATAAAAGGAGAAGACCCTTTGGTTTATAGTTTGGATTGGGATAGAATTTACATTACAACCCTATTCTCTTTTGAATTTAAACGTATTGCAAAAACTATAGATTTTGCAATACAAGTATCAAGGTCTAAAAAAAATAAGATATTTGTTGGTGGGATTGCTGTATCTTTGATGCACAAAATTTTTACAGATGAACAGAAAAACAACAAAGGAAAGTGGAGAGGAATTAGATTTATAACAGGTCTCCTGTCTGATTCGCCTGCCAAATCCTTACAACTTAGCAAGAGGGATTTTTATCAAGAAGATACAAAAGGAACACCAATAGAGGATTTAATTCCCGATTACAGTATTCTTGAGCAAGTAGACTATGTTTATCCAGTTAGAGATGCTTATTTTACCTACGCTTCTCGTGGATGTGTTCGTTCTTGTCGCTTTTGTGGTGTTCCAAAGTTAGAAGGAGCTCAGCGAGACACTCCTTCTATATCAGGCATTGTAGAAGGTATAGCAAAAAAATATGGAGAAAAAAAAGATTTAGTTCTGATGGATAATAACTTCACCGCCTCGCAAAATTTCCGTGAACTTGTTGCAGAAATACAAAATTTAGGATTTTCAAAGGGAGCTAAAATTAAAAGAGGGCGTTCTAATTTAAAAAGGAGGGTAGATTTCAATCAGGGAGTCGACTCCCGTATTTTGTGCAAGAACGAGATGTTTTTAAAAGAAATGTCAAAGTTATGTGTTAGTCCTCTGCGGATTGCCTTTGATCATTGGGGGCTCCGCAAACAGTATGAAACTTCAATACGCTTTGCTCATAAGTATGGTATGGATAGACTCTCCAATTATATGCTTTACAACTTTCATGATACACCTGACGACCTATACAAGAGAATGGAACTAAACATTGAATTGAACGAAGAACTTAATATCCGCATTTGGTCATTTCCCATGCGTTATCAACCAACAGACCTACCAGATAGAACTCACATCGGAGAAAAATGGACTTGGTATCAACTACGTTCTTTTCAAATTATATTACAAGCAACACACGGGGTTGTAAGTGGCAACCCGGGTTTTTTTAATTATGCCTTTGGAAGTTCCACTGATGAATTTAAAGAAATTCTTCTCTATCCACATCGATACATATTTCATAGAAAGTGGTTTAGAGAACAAGGTGGACAAGGTGAATTTGACGATTTTAAAAGTCAATTATCTAAATTGTCGGAAGACGATAAAAAGGAACTCTTAAACTGGCTTTCTTTACCAGAAAATCGTTACTCAAAGAAAAGAACAATTGGTAATGGCTTTAAAAACTCCAAAATCAAGAAAATAACTTCATTCTATAAGAAAGCCACAAAATCTGAAACAGAAGAAATTTACAGATTACAAGAAGAAATAAATCAACAAATTGGTTGCAATCTTGCTGAGGATGAATTTGTTGAGGACGCAGGACTGGAAAGCTAACAACTAACTCATTTCTCAATTTATATAAAACGTGATAAAATCGACAAATTATGATAAATAGATAATTAAACATCTGATTATTATGCCGTTTCGGCTAACTAGGAGACAATAGTATGGACCAGTACATAATGCTTGACGTTGAAAAAATAGATTTTGACACTGAAAATCCACGAATTAAGGGAGCTCTGATAAGATACAAAGACAAAATAACTGCTGAGCGTATCCACTTTGCCCTAAGTTCTGCTACAAGTGGAGAATCAAAGGACACTTCTTCATTTTCCCGACTGAAAGATTCAATTCGTGCCCAAGGAGAGATAACAATCCCTATTACTGTTACAAAGAAAAATAATAAAACAATCTGCATTGATGGAAACACTCGTCTCGCAATCTATAAAGAGTTTCTTAAGGAAAACACTGAAGGAAATTGGTCAAAGATAAAAGCTATAGTGAAAGAGAACCTAAGCCAAAGTGAAATTGAGGCAATACGTGTTTCAGCTCATTTAATTGGTGCAAGAGAGTGGCCCGCATATGAAAAAGCGAGATATCTTCACTATTTATACAATTCCGATTTTATGAATTACAATGAAATGATAAATCTCTGCGGAGGAAACAAAAAGGAAATACAAAAACAGATTGATGCTTATAATGATATGAACGAATACTATCGTGACATAGTTGATGATACAGCATTTCATATTGACCGCTTTAGCGGGTTTGTGGAACTACAAAGAACTAAAATTAAAGACGCCATTTACAATGCAGGATTAGAACTTAAGGATTTTGGCGAATGGATTAAAGACGGAAAAATATACCGTTTGGAAGATGTACGTGAATTGCCAAAAGTGCTTTGTGATGATGAAGCCAAAGAGGTTTTTTTACAAGGTGGTCCTAATTCAATAAAACAAGCTGTAAAAATTGTTGAGGATAAAGAAGATGCAAAAAGAAGTAAACCTTTAGAAAGTTCTAAACTCGAAGAACTTTCCATATATCAAATTGCACAATCTCTCTCAAAGCGCATTGACGAGTTGCCTTTTGAGGAAATTTGTGAGATGAGAGATAAAAAACAAAAAAATTCTTCTGAACATATTATAATACTTGAAGAACTTATGGACCGTTTGAAAAAATTGCTTGAAAATGTCTCAGAGTGAAGAACACCAGCAACTAGTCAACTCAATAGCAAAGTCAATAAAAACAAATTACGGAGAACTTATAGTTATTTCTGATTTGCAGAAATTTCCAGGTGATGAAATCCCACCTCTTATCAGTGGTTTTAGACCAGATGTATATGCATATGATAAAGAGAATTTGATTGTAATTGCAGAAGCTAAAACAGATACAGATATTGATAATAAACATACATATGATCAATTAAGGGCGTTTATAGAGTATCTAGAAAAAGACTGGAGAAAAAGTATTTTTGTTTTTGCTGTAAACGGTTCGGGAGTTGACCGTGCCAAGACAGTGCTGAGGTTTCTTTGTAAAGAGATAAAGTTGAATAACACACAAATACAAATTTTTGATACATACGATCACTGGTTTTTTGACTCTATTGGTGGTGTCAAGTGGCATTTAAACTAAGAAAACCACCGAAGTTGACTGCTAAGTTAGAAGCCTACCCATATCAACTTGATGCCGTCAGAGCTGTAAGACCACTTCCTTACGCTGCAATCTTTCATGAACAGGGACTTGGAAAAACAAAGATCGCCGTTGATTTGATCTTGTATTGGCTTGAAAATGACATCGTTGATACAGCGTTTATCGTTACAAAAAAAATACTAGTTCAAAACTGGATAGATGAGTTATCAACCCACTCATATGTAACTCCAAAAATTCTGTCAGAAAATCGTCGTAAAAACAGCATAGCCCTAAATTCACCAGTGTTAATATATGTAATGAACTATGAAGTTATATCTGCTAACATTGACCTTATTCACTTATTTCTCAGCACTTGTCGTGTTGGAGTAATCCTTGACGAAAGCCAAAAAATTAAAAACCCAAAGGCAAAACTTTCAATAGATTTTCACTCCTTATCAACCCATTTTTCTCGTCGTATTATAATGACAGGAACTCCAGTTGCCAATCGTCCACAGGATTTGTGGTCTCAAATTAAATTTCTTGATTGTGGCAAGTCACTCGGAGATTCTTTCGCCAAATTTAAAAACTCTGTAGACCTACCAGATAAAACAGAGAATATACATCCGTATGGAGAAAAACTCTCTGAAACAATGGAAAGACTAAAGGAATTTTCTGTACGTGAGACAAAGAAAACAGCAGGAATTGCCCTTCCTAATAAGACCATACTTACACATTTTGTTGAATTAGAACCTAACCAAGCAAACATTTATGCATCATACAGAAATGACTTGATTTATGAGTTCAAAAGTGATAAAGGTATTATAAAAGATAACGCAGAAGATGTTTTGAAGAGATTATTGCGTCTTGTACAGTGTGCCTCCAACCCTATGCTTGTGGATGAAACATATAAAGGTCTACCAAGCAAGTTTGTTAGATTAGAAAAACTAATCCAAGAAATTAATATTCAGACAAATAAGGTTATTGTATGGACATGTTTTGTGGAAAATATAGAATGGTTAAGCAATAAACTACAATCATTACTTCCAGCAAAAGTGCATGGGAAGATTTCTATTGAGAAGCGATATGATGCAATAAGAAGGTTCAAAACACAACCTTCCTGTAAAATCTTGTTAGCCACGCCAGGTGCTGCAAAAGAAGGTTTGACTTTAACTATAGCAAAGCATGCAGTGTTTTATGACCGTGGATTTAGCCTTGATGATTATTTGCAGGCTCAAGACCGTATTCACAGAATACCACAGAAAGAGAGTTGCTTTGTTCACAACCTTATTGCAAAAGAAACTATTGATGAATGGGTAGATATATTATTGAATGCTAAACATCAAGCAGCTCAATTGGCACAAGGGGATATTTCACAAAATGAATTTAAAAAAGAATTCAATTTTGATTTGTCCGAAGCATTAAAACAAATTCTTCAATATAAAAATTATCAATTTACTTAGAGAAAAACTAATATGAACAATTCAATAAAAATCTTGAAAGTTAATATACCAGTCTCGTATGACTATCTGTCCATCTATGAATTAAAATATCTAAGAGATAATCCTCGAGTATTTTCTTGTACCCACGAAGTTGAAAACTTTGACGAACTCACTATTGATGAACAACAAACAATCATCTATGAGAAACTCTCCAGCGAAACAAGTGTCAAAAACTTGGTCCCAGATATTGAAAAGCATGGTGGATTATTAGAACCAATTCTGGTAAGACACGATACAAAAGAAGTAATCGAAGGAAATTCTCGACTGGCGGTTTTTCATCGCTTACATGAGAAATATCCAGATAACGAAGAATGGGAACTTATTCCCTGTCAAATAGTCTCTAGGCTTTCTGATGAACAACAAGATGCATTACTTAACCAGATTCATGTCAAAGGAAAAACTCAATGGACCGCATATGAAAAAGCTAATTTTGCTTATGTTAGATATGATAGGGGTATCAAAGAAACCGATATAGCAGAACGGTTCGGAGAAACATTAAAGGAGATTAAAACAAGGATAGAAACCATTAGGTTAATGAAGAAAAATCAAGACAGCAATATGTATCATTTTAGTTATTACGATGTAATTGTTAGGAGCAAGGCAATATCTGATGGTTTCTCTAAAAATAATGAACTTCGTTGTTTTATATTGAATAAAATAAGGAATCTTACCAGTAATGATGATAACAATGATAATACCGATAAAAATGAATTTACAGCACAAGACCTTAGAAACAAATTGCCAAAAATTATCAACAAAAACAAGATTTTAAAGAGATATATCAGAAGTGACCTTACTTTTGATGATGCGTATCAATCTGCTAGAATTAGTGTTCCTCTTGCGAAAGTCAAACGAGCTCGTGCATCCATAGAGGGTGTCGACCGACCCGACCTAGAAAAACTGGACCGCAATGACATCAATGCACTTAAAGAAGAAATTCGCAAGTTAGTCAAAGATTCAAACAGGTTAAAAAGTATGTTAGAAACAGTATTAGGAAATTAGTAAAGAATCTTAGAAACTTTTAATGCTTTCCAACAGGATTTACCGTCTCTCCGGGTTTAGACCCGATCAATGCTGGCGGAACAACAAAATCCTTTAGTATCTGATCTTCCGATATGATAGTTTCCCCAAGCACTTCATCCACGTGACCAACCAGTTTTATCTCAATATCTTTTTGAATTTTTTGCGGGATCTCTTTCATATCCTTTTCATTTTCTTTAGGAACGAGCACTTTTTCAACTCTGCCCCTATGAGCAGCCAGGATCTTTTCCTTTAATCCACCTATTGCAAGAACGTTTCCGCGAAGCGTTATCTCTCCCGTCATAGCCACGTCCTTTCTGATCGGTTTTTTAATCAGAGCACTTACTATTGCAGTTGCAATGGCGATCCCGGCAGATGGACCATCTTTTGGAGTGGCTCCTTCCGGCACGTGGATGTGAATGTCAACTTTCTGATAAAAATACCTTTCCAGACCGAGCTGCTCTGCTCTGTTCCTGACGTAGCTCATGGCCGCCTGGGCAGATTCCTGCATTACTTCTCCCAGCTTACCCGTTACGGTAAAATTACCTTTTCCGGGAACGATCGAGACCTCTATAGTGAGCAGTTCACCCCCTACCTCCGTCCAGGCAAGACCCGTTGCAGCACCTACCTGGTCATTCTCCTCGATCTCACCATATTTATACTTGGCTATACCAAGGTACTTTTGAAGGTTGTTTTTATTGACCTTTACCTTATGGCTTTTGTCTTTCTGCACAACCTCCCTTGCCGCTTTTCTGCACAGGGCCCCCAGTTCCCTTTCCAGCGTTCTCACGCCCGACTCCTTGGTATATCTTCTGATAATAGTCAATATACCACTATCGCTTATCTCAAAGTTATCTCGGGTCAATCCATGCGATTCAACCTGCTTTCCAAGTAAAAAACTCTTTGATATCTGAAGTTTTTCATCTTCCGTGTAGCCGGGAACCTTAATGATCTCCATTCTGTCCTGAAGTGCCCAGGGGATCGTGTGTAATATATTAGCGGTAGTTATGAACAGCACTTTTGAGAGATCGTAGTCAACCTCTATATAGTGGTCATTAAAGGTCTTGTTCTGCTCCGGGTCAAGTGCCTCAAGCAGTGCAGAAGCAGGGTCTCCCCGAAAGTCCATGCCCAGTTTGTCTATCTCGTCCAGAAGGAACACCGGGTTGTTCGTTCCCGCCTTCTTCATACCCTGGATTATCTTTCCGGGAAGTGCTCCGATGTAAGTCCTGCGATGACCTCTTATCTCCGCTTCATCTCTTACTCCACCCAAAGAAACCCTCACAAATTTTCTTCCCATAGCCCTTGCTATTGATTTGGCTAAAGACGTCTTTCCAACCCCAGGAGGACCTACAAAGCAGAGTATCGGTCCTTTTAATTTTTCAGTTAACACTCTGACCGCAAGGTGTTCTATAATTCTTTCCTTGGGTTTTTCAAGGCCGTAGTGGTCATCATCCAATATCCTTACCGCTTCATCAATGTCAAGACGGTCTTCAGTAAAGTCATTATCCCACGGAAGGTCTATAAGCCAGTCAATGTAGTTTCTGACGACCGTTGCCTCCGCTGACATTGAAGACATCATCTTGAGTTTCTTGATCTCACGTTCGACCCTGTTTTTAACGTCTTCCGAAAGTCCTTTCGACTTGAGTTTTTCCTCTAATTCCTGGACCTCGGTTTTCATCTCGTCTTTTTCGCCCAGTTCTTTCTGAATGGCCTTCATCTGCTCCGTAAGATAGTATTCCCTCTGTGCTTCCTCCATCTGCTTCTTCACGCGCTTGCCGATCCGCTTTTCTATCTGCAGTATCTCCACTTCCTCCTGCATCTTTCCATACAGGTTCTCCAGCCTGGCAAGTGGATTGAAAATCTCTAAAATTTTCTGTTTATCCTTTAATTTAAGATTCAAATGTGCAACGATGGTATCTGACAGCCTGCCCAGGTCCTCTATTGAAGTAACGGTAGCGAGCACTTCGTTGGGTATCTTCTTGTTCAGTTTTATATAACCTTCAAAGGACTTTATGACCGAACGCCTCAAAGCATCCGCCTCTGCACCGCTCGCGGCCTCATCGTGCTTTTCCTGGACCGATACTATAAAAAACTCCTTGTTGGGAACGAATTCCTTTATTTTCCCTCTTTTCTTTCCTTCGATCAGGACTTTAACGGTCCCATCGGGGAGCCTGAGCATCTGAACAATAACTCCGATCGTGCCGAATTTAAATATATCGTTCTCCATGGGATCATTGACCTTGGCTTCTTTCTGAGCCGAAAGGAATATCTCCTTATTTTTATTCATTGCATCTTCTAAAGCCTTGATCGATCTCTCTCTTCCAACGAACAGCGGGGCGACCATATACGGGAACATCACAACATCTCTCAGAGGCAGCAGTGGTAACTGCATCTCTTTAGCTGTATCAGAACTTATTGAACTCATATTCATTCTCCCTTTAAAGATCTGTTTTTAAGAATGCATTATGTATTAACTTATAAACCCCATTTATTCTCCTCGGATTATATTATACACCACTTTCGCTAAAAAATTAAAGTAATACCTATTTTGCTCCAGGCAACCCCTTCTTATGAGATTTTTGTTAATCGATATAAATTGTCTTAAAATACGAGGTCAAGCATAATAATAAACACGAACATACAGGCTACAAAGATATAAAAATGCCGGAAAAAACCCTATTACAGGAGATTTCCCGTCTCGTTAAATGGACATGGTCAAGACTGCTCCGCACAAAAGACTGGTGGGCCGTATGGATAGGGTTCATCCTGCTGGCGGTCGGATCGATCGTTTACTTTCCCCAAGCCGGCGAAATAAGAGAAAAGCTGGAAGAAGTAGAGAAGCAATACGCCTTTCAGGCAACCAGGACCAGCACGTTCAAAACCATTGCGTTCTATCAGATGCAGGATGCAAAAAATAAAATAAAACCCGATGATAACACGTTTGGCCAGTGGCTGACGAAATTAACAAAAAAGCCAAAAGAATGGTCGGGCAATCCAGTGGACGCGTTCTTTATGAGCGAGGAAAAGGCTGCACTGAAGCGAGAGAAGGCCCTTGAAGAATATGAAAAGTTCAGAGAGACAGAGACCGCGGCACTTGAGAAAGCAACAGCCGCGGAAAAAGCCGCAGAAGACGCCGGTTTTCACGACAGGTCCTTAAATAACAGGGCCGTGTCCGCTATCACTGATTGGCGCAACGCTTATCTCAAAAGCTCAATGCTCAAGGACGACGTCGAGATCGAAGCGTACAATACGATAGGTAATCTTATTATCCTGTCGATCGCTTTTGCCCTATTGTTCAGTATTGGAATAGTGTTCATGGGGGGGGGTATTTTACCTTTTCTCAAGGGGTTCGGCTTTGTCTTCTTCTTGGCTCTGGTGGCTTACGTATGCGCTGCGGAGGAAACCGTTAAGTATTACGGCATAGGATATGCCCCGCTCGCAATATTGATCGGCCTGCTTATAAGCAACACCGTGGGAACTCCAAAATGGGCAAAATCTGCCGTGCAGACCGAGTATTATATCAAAACCGGCCTGGTCCTTTTAGGGTCAAAAATACTTATTGAAAAAATAATTGTAATCGGAATGCCGGGAGTGTTCGTGGCATGGGTCGTCACCCCAGTCGTCTGGCTGACGACTTACTGGTTCGGACAGAAAGTGCTTAAAATAGCGTCCAAGCGGCTAAACGCAACTATCTGTTCATATATGTCCGTCTGCGGGGTTTCCGCTGCAATTGCCACGGCGGAAGCCTGCAGAGCAAAGGATGAGGAATTAACCCTGACCGTGGGTATGTCACAGATATTCACGTCCATTATGAGCTTCGCCCTGCCGCTGTTCATAATAACGTTCTTTCCGCCGGACAGTCAGATGATACTGGGTGGAGCGTGGGTAGGTGGCACGGTCGATTCGACGGGATCAGTAGTGGCAGCAGGTGCCTTTCTGGGAGAAAAGGCCCTTTACGTCGCTGCAACTATAAAGATGGTACAGAATTTAATGATAGGGATAATCGCTTTTTTCGTTGCCGTGTATTTCACCACCAAGGTAGAGTGTGCTGAAACGGGACACAAGGTAGGTATCAGCGAGATCTGGTACAGGTTTCCCAAGTTCGTCCTGGGGTTTATGGCCTCGTCCTTCTTCTTCTCAGGATGTTATCTCTATTTTGACAATCAGGTAAGCGGAATGGGTAACTCAATGGTGGTCTATGGCGTGGTGGAAGGAATGAGCGACCTGCTGCGAGGATGGTTTTTCTGCCTTTCATTCATAAGCATAGGACTGGCGGTTAATTTTAGCAGTCTGAGAAAACTGTTTGCCGGAGGTGAACCCCTTAAACTTTATATCTTCGGACAATCCCTCAATCTTGGACTGACCCTTCTGGTCTCTTATATAATGTTTTATCTGATATTTCCTAATATTACGGCAATGATCTAATATGGCGAGTACAAAGTTATGACAAAAAAAGAAAAGACCCTGTACGAAAAACTGCGAAGCTGGGGATTTCTCCTCCTGGGGTTTATATGCATCGGTCTGTTTATTTCCGTTATATCCCCGTGGATACAGTCACGCGTTCCTTTTTTCGAGCGGATGGCTCAGGTATCCAAGGAAAGAAAAATCAGTCCAGCAGCGTATTTTTATTCCGAGACCCAGGTATCACACGATTCGGAAAGCTACGTTAAAGCAGCTGTCAAGACGGGATCACCCGATCAGACAAGGTCGACTCTACCTCTTGCCGCCGGTATCTTTCTGTTTTTTATGATACTTCTGGTGGGATATAAACTCCTGCCGCCATGATCAGGTTCTGTACTGCGAGTTTATCTTGACGTAATCCGTGGTCAGATCGCTCGTCAGTATGTGCGAACTTCCCTTTCCCTCTTTCAGCTGGACCTTCACGGTAAATTCAGGTTTTTTAAACACGCTTGCAAATTTTGACTCAGGTTGAAACCTCTCACCGTTCTTCACGATCCTTTTATCATTAAAGAACATCTCTATCTTATCGGGATCAAAGTTAACCCCTGCTCCCCCGGCAGCCGCCAGTATACGCCCCCAGTTAGGGTCCTGCCCAAAAAACGCCGTTTTTACAAGTTGAGAGGTGGAGATCGCTCTTGCGATCTTTTCTGCCTCCTTATCCGTCCTGGCCCCTTCGACCTTGATCGTTACCGCCTTCGTGGAACCTTCCCCGTCCTTGACTATCATCTCCGCGATCTCCGAGTTCAGACTGGTCAGCGTTTTTTCAAACTTACCGTAATAACTGCTTTTCAAGGTTATCTCGTTGTTACCGAGCATACCGTTGGCAAGAACTATGACCGAATCGTTCGTCGAGGTATCTCCATCAACAATGATCTTATTGAAAGAACTTTCCACCGAATTGATCAGGGATTTTTTCAAAGCGGTTTTATTAACGTTGATATCAGTAACTATAAAACAGAGCATCGTGGCCATTTTAGGATGGATCATTCCCGATCCTTTGCCCACGGCGACTACCGTACCGACCTTGTTACCGATCTTGACTTGTCTGTGTGCAAACTTGGGGGATTTGTCCGTGGTCATTATCGCTTTGGCCACTTCTTCGACCCCGCTGGGTTCCATATTGGAGAGAAGGTTCGGAAGATGCTTCTTTATCTTGGCGATAGGCAGATGCTCGCCGATCACTCCCGTTGAGGAAGGGATTATCAAATGCTCTTCAATTCCCAGCAGCTTAGACAGATAACTCGTAGATAAAGAGGCGTTCTTATACCCCTTCTCACCAGTGAAGGCGTTTGCAACCCCGCTGTTTATTAAAAGGACCTGACACGTCCCCGTCTTTATCCTCTCCCGACCCAGTATCACGGGAGCCGCTTTAACCACGTTGGTCGTAAAAACCCCAGCCGCTCTTGCAGGCATATCGGAATAGATAAGTGCAAGATCTTTCTTTCTGCTCTTTTTTATACCCGAATATACACTGCTGAACTGAAAACCTGGAACCTGTATCATTACTTATTACCCTAAAGACAGAACCGCCCGACCATTACCAACGTGGACGACCACCAATTCCTGAACTGTTTATATTTTCGTAAGAAACAAACACTTGCAACCTGTGTTTTTGTATAAGGTTATACGTTTTTATCCGTAATCTCAAATCTTGTCAGTCAATGATCGTTAAAAGGTCAGTTCTCCGAGAAATTCAGAGGATTTGAACTTTCTTTCCGCGTGGTACTCAATATACCCCGTAAGCACTTTTACGTTGTGGACGACCTTGTCAGAAGATATTTCCATAAGTTCCGGTCTGGTAATAATATCCGTATGGAACAGCCGATATCTTTCGTTCTCTGATCTGCCCGCTTTATTATGCAAACACCCATCCACTATATCAAATATCGCAGCGTCAGATCCTCTTTCATTAAAATCCGGTTTGATACCGCTTATCCTCAGAAGGTCAAGCTGAAAGTTCAGCAGCACGAGGAACAGGTCGTGTCCCTTGTTCATTCGTTCAAAGGTTTTGACAGTTTCATTAAACAACCCTTCGTTAGACTGCCCTTCGCAGGCAAATATATCCAGGTGTTCAAGGACGAAGTTCGCGATCAGAAAAGATTCAACGCTGCTCATTATATTCGGGTACGAACTTACCAGAGAAACGTAATTCAGAACGTTGAACCTGTTCTTATTAAAAGATATGTCCACGTTTAAAACAAGAAAGGGGTCCAGTCTGCCTCCAAACCTCTTCCGGCTTTTTTTTGCATTTCTCGCAAGTGCCTTGACCTTACCGTGCTTTTTAGTGAAAAGCGTTGTAAGATAGTCAGATTCTTTATAAACCGACTTTTTTATGATCAAGGCTTCACATTTTTCCATTCTTGCCCGTGTCCGTTAAAAAATAAGCATGGCTATCAGCAGATAGAACAGAGACCCGAATATATCGTTGAACATCGTGAGAAATGGCCCGGACGACACCGCCGGGTCCATGCCGGTTTTCAGCAGCATAATTGGCGCCACCACCCCAATTAACGATGTAGCAAGGGTAGCAGACAGCATAGCCAGGAACACTGCAAGCCCAAGCCTCAGTACCTGCGGTTCGCTGAAACTGATAAGTATCCCTATAACGGAGGATATAAGTCCGCAGACGACCCCAAGGGCTACTCCCACCGTTACTTCCGAAAGCATGATCCGGAATATCTGTCTTATCTTTACCGTGCCCATTGCAAGACTTCTGACTATGATCGTCGTCGTCTGAAGTCCCACGTTGCCTCCGGTTGCCATTATAGCAGGCATAAAAGCGGCAAGGATCGCCACTTTCTGCAAGGTAGGTTCAAAGAACTTTATTATTATCAAAGCAATTAATAACTCCCCAACCAACGTCAGGAGCAACCAAGGGGTTCTTGATCTGATCCTTTCTCTCAGAGGCGTGTAGATCGGATGTAGATGTTCTTTTAACCCGGCAAACTGAAATATATCCTCTTCAGCTTCTTCCGTGATAACGTCCATTACGTCATCCGAGGTGATACGGCCCAGAAGAACGCCCTCATCGCTTATAACCGGGAGCGTTACAAGATCGTACTTCTTAAATATATTGGATACTTCCTCCTGGTCCGTGTAGGGAGTGGTGGAGATCATGACCTCATCCATTACGGATTCCACGGACGAGTTAGGGTTTGCAATTATTAATTTACGAAGAGGAACAAATCCAAGTAGTTTTTTGTGCCTGTCCGTAATAAATACTCCGTGAAACTCCTCCAGATCATCAGCTATCAGACGTACCCAGTTGATGGCATCTCTCACATTGCTGTCATTGGTAACCTTGACAAGCTCTGCCTGCATGATCCCGCCTGCAGTGTCCACTGGGTACCTGAGAAGCGGTTCAATGTCCTTGGCCTCTTCAGGGTCCATTTTTGATAAGACGTTTTCCGCTTTCTGGTCAGGAAGCTCACCGATCAGGTCTGCCGCGTCATCGGACTCCATCTCATCGGCAATATCGGCGATCTTTTCTTCGTCAAGCTCGGTTATTATCTCCTCGCGCTGCTCACTATCCAGTTCGAAGTAAACTTGCGAGGTGACCTCAGGTTCAAGAGAATCAAGGATAAACGACTGTTTATCGGAACTGACGTTCTGAATTATTGACGCTATCTGGGAGGGATGCAGTCCCCCAAGTCTGCTTTTAACGGCTTCACCGTTGCCATCTTCTATGTAGTCGTTTATCTCAAGTGCTATGTTCTCTATTTCCATTCTTATGTTCCTGTATATACCTGAAGTTTGGGGAATTACATACTTGAGAAACTGGTTAAGTTAACTTCAATATCCATTAAAGCACAATATAGAATTACATTAAAAGTTGTGCCTACCTCAAAATTACAACAAACTCAGACTATATATAAGAATAAAGAACGAGCGGAAAAAACATACCAGAAAGTGTAATTAATGTAATAGTAAAGGGAACTATATACTTACACTATGCAAGACAGTTTATGTATCATTAGCACTTATAAAGTATAGAACATCTGTTAAATATTCTTTGATGTTCCTACCTGTGGGAATTAATTTTTTATCAACTTGTAATTTATTGATAAAAAATTCTAATATTTTTATATCTTTTCCATTTTGATTAATAAAGTCGTTTAAAACTTTTCTGAAATTAAAATCTGCTTCGATTTGTCTAGTTAATTCTAATGTAACATTTTTGTTATACTTCAATAAATGATGCCTTTCATCAATGGTAAGTAATTGGAAAAGCCATATGTCATCATACTTATTTTTGATTAAGGAATTCAAATCAATTTTTTTGTGAAAGAGGTGTTCAGATATTTGGTTTCCATAAAGATTTTTTATTTCAATGGAAAAATCACTTTTTAATCTAATGAAAAGACTTTCTTCTGTATATATTGTATCTAAATTATTTTTTCTTAAAAATACTAGAAGATTTGCGAATCCCTCTTTACTTGAAGAGTAGAATCCAAATCTCTGATCACTTTCTTTTGTAGCAATATTTCCTTCAGTGTCAAATAATATTCCAAGTGCAATTTTAATCTTTTTAAGTCCAAAGTGCTGATAAAAATCTGGTAGAGTGTATTCTTTATTTCTTAATTTAAAGATAGGATTAGGATTTATAAAATGTTCTAAAATACCTCTGAATTTGTTATCAAAAATTTCTCTTCTTGCTGAAGTTCCTCCAGAGTCCACTCTGTTTTTTAATTCTAAATATGAAATCAAGTGTTCATCTATAAATAAATTACATAAGTCTGTTGTTTGATCTTTATTCCTACTATTACCAATAAAATCCCACTCACAAAGTCTTAATGATTCTTTTTCTTCGTTACTTAGCCTTTTCTGTCCAAATAACTTGTGCTTTCTAACTAAATTAGTATGTAGTATTAATTTTGGAAGTTCGCTTATTTTATTATCAAGAGAACAAGTATCTGATACTGAAGCTAATTTCTTTTCGATATATTTTCCTCGTCCACCTTTTGAGGCTTGAAAATAAGAAGTAACACCTAATAACGCTTCATAGTAATGACGAATGTTTATTTCAGCCCTGTTAATGCCATTAAATTCACGGGCAACAACATCAAAAGCATTGGCTCCTTTATCTGTCGCTAACTTGTAAAATTCTGTAACAATATTTTTGTAAGGATCATAAAGAAGTTTGTCACTGTTGCAAAGATAAGACTTATCTCGAAGAGTGAGAATATTACGTTTCATTTTGCTATTTTTTAATCTAAAGAAGCAAATTTATTTCACATATAACAATACGCTCTCTCCACGAATAGCTCTATTTCTGGTGCCAAGTAATGGATTAAAAATTGTTCTAATATGTTTTAATCCATATTTAAGACAAGATTGATGTGTTTTTTGAGTTGTGGGTAATTTATTACCCTCTAAAGAACTATCACCAATCACAATAGCTACCTTACCCTCTCTTTTTAGAACCCTTGCCATTTCTCTAATTGAAGTATCTAAATCCATAAAATAAGTAATAACTCTTTTTTCCAAGAGTCTTTTTGCAAGAACATCTTTTTTAGTTTTCATACCCAGATACTCATTTTTAACATCGTTCATTGAATAATTAAAAAAGCGTATGTCATTTAAGTAATCATAAGCAATTTTGTCCTTTCCAACGTAATCTAATGAAAAATAATAAGGCGGTGATGTAATAATGGCATCTATTGAATCATCCTCAATTCCTGATTTCTTCAAATCAAGCACATTACCTTCTATTAAATTAGACTTCTGGTAATGTAGGTTTTTATTTTTTAAAAATTGCCTAAACTTCAAATGGCAATCTTTTATGTAATTAAATTTCTCAATAAAAAGACCTAACTCACCTTTTTTATTGTATCGTGTGGTTCTTACAAAAGCATCAACCGTATCAAAATATATAAGTAGCAACAACTTATATAAGACATTTTTTGTTTTTCTTAAACTTATGGTTTTTTCTTTTAAAGAAGTGTATATATCTAAAATTTGCTTATCAGATAAACAAAACATATTTTCATTACAAGAGGGAAGTTCATTTTTGAGAGAAGCGATTATATTCCCTATCGGATTAATATCTATCCCTATACTCTTAATCCCCATAATACCGCACTCATGTGTTGTAGTTCCACATCCGTTATAAGGGTCTAATACCAAATGTTTTTTATTCAGTCTAAAAGCGTTGGCAATAGCACGAACAATTCTTGGATAAAACTTGCCTTTATATGGATATAAATTATGAAAAGCATAAGCATTTGTATCTCCAAATAGATCAGTCAATTCTGAATACAATGTCCCTTCTCCATTAACTGTATCCAAATGTGCTATTCTATCTTTTATAAAATCAGTATCTTTATTATTTTTATTGTTGTTAAAGTAAACTTGATGTTTTATAGTATCAATTTTATAATTTTCACTTAATCCAGATAACTCCATATCTAAAAATTGTACATCGGCTAAAGTCTGCATCCAATATCCAAAATGATTCCCACCGTTACCCTCTTTGTCTTTAGGTATAGATAAAACATTAGAAGTCTTTTTTGTAATTTCTTCTATGATGTTTTCTATTGAAGTATCTTTAGTATTGGTTTTGAATAGATGTTGTCGCATCAGATTAAACAAAGAAG
Organism: Thermodesulfobacteriota bacterium; assembly: GCA_965215275.1. GTDB lineage: Bacteria > Desulfobacterota_D > UBA1144 > Nemesobacterales > JAJCZQ01 > CAZUNK01. The sequence continues at coordinate 1,319,167 of OZ244044.1, read as the reverse complement.
CAGTAGGACCGCATAATTAAGTAATAAATTTCTACTACATTGTTTTTGGCGTTTACGCTTTCAACCTGCTTTATTATTTTTATTTGAGAACCGAACTTTGCCCTCGTTATTGTTCTCTTTCTTTACTTGATCAGATTACTTTCTTGGCGTAAATAAAGCACGAGCTATTTGCTCTGTTGAAGCATCAATAGGCGGTAGTAGATAAAAATGCCTCTTGGTCATTGTGTCCTCTCCTTAAGTAAAATTATTACACACTAAACAACCATTAAGCAATTAAATCTTCATACATTAAGCGTTTCCCGATCATTGAAGCGTATATCTCTTGCATCATCTTTTCAGTATCGTATTTCCGCAAATTGCGCCGATTGGCAAATTCATTAACGTATCTATGTAAACATTTAGGACTAATATGGTGGAAAGTTCCGTAATATCCTCTTTTTAACAAATCCCAGAAAGATTTTACACCATTAACATGAACTTGTCTGTTTACAAATTCTCCAACGCTGTGTTTTACGGTCTTATGATTAAAACTCATATCCTCATAGCTTTTATAATCGTCTGCATAAACTGTAGATCTATCATCTGCATGTTTACCGATAAACCCTTGCATATTATAAGTATATAATTCTCCAAAAAGCATTTGAATTAAAAGACAAAAATAAAAATTGATAAAAGAAGTGAGAGAAGAAGTTGTTTAAACTTCAGCATAGTAGTATACAACTATTTTACTTTTTTAAGTTTAAAAGTTCCTTTTGTTTGTGGTTTTCTATCAGTAAAATAATCTCCTTGTAACTCATTATCCCCTAACTTTTCTAAAACAACTGTACCATGATGTTTGTCCAATTTACCTGCTCTGTTTTGTGGATAATTAAAGTAATTATAGATTAATTGTTCTTTATCGTTTTCTTTTAAAACATGACAACTAATAGCTTTGCTCTTAGATTTTTTAAAAAAAGCGTTGACTGATATGTCTGTTAGAGTTTGCTTAATTTTTATTGTTCCACCAAAAGATTTTCCAGTATTATAACTACTCTCTCCTTTTACTTTCCATTCGCCGTTGAAGTTCACTACTGATTTTTTTAAGTAAGGGAGTTTAAAAAAGTATTTTGATAGTAAGTTAAATAATGTGAAATAGTTAATAAGAAGAGATGAGACAGGAAAAATTAAAATATATATAAATTCATCTATATATGGTGCTAATAGTTTTTTGAGGGAATAAAACAAAGAAATAACAATTATGTATGACACCAAAAAAATATAATATTCTATTGTTCCATTGTTTTTTGTATATTTCATTTTGTAACATATTTTATGACTTCATTTATAAATTTTTTACAATCATGTAAATCCCATTGCGTTTTCTCATCACCAAAAAGATAAGTAATTTTATTCTGACACGTTAGACCTTGTAAATCATATTTACACAACCAATTTAAACAGTTACACAAAGCAGACCGAAAGCTATTTGCATTAAATTCAGAATCCCAAATATTGTAGACTAAACATTCTATAAAATAAGAAGGAGCTAAATCCTCATCAATTATATTTTCCTCAACCAACTTATTCCTTATATTTTTAAAAATTCTTACCATACTTTTATAATGACTTCTTTTATTTTTTTGCTCTCCATTTTCTTTGTGCTGTTTTGGATAATTAATTATTAAATCTCCATTTAATGTTTCTATTGCGATTCCTTCATCATATTGATCTATCTCAGGTCCATAATGTTTTCTATACTGAAAACAAGGAACCAAATCTACATCTTGCCACTCGTCATACCCAAGAAATAATTTGATACATTTATTTCTTTCTTCATAAGATATAGATTGTTCATCTAAAGTGTTTTTTATATCTTGTCTTAATTGTCGTTGTGTATAATCGCTTGGATTGTTATAGATACTAGGACGATATTCATATTCATAGCAAAAAGTACTATTAAATTGAAAAATTATATCAATATCCCCATCTGCCCATATATTAGTACAGTTTGCTACCGAACCTTGTAGGTAAATTTCATAGTCCTTTGAATAGTTAAAAGATTTATCGCGAAAAATTTCTTTAACCTTTTCGTATGTTTCAGCATTTTTATTTAACTGAATGTATCTTGCCCAAGTTTTCAATTGTTCTTCTGATATTGTTATATCTGCCATAATTAACGCCTCCTTATATAATAAAGTTTGGATAACCTTATATATCAAGGTAATAATGGCTATAACCCTGTCAAGGTTCTCTGTCAGAATTCCCAAGCAGCCTATAGCTATAATATTGGTCACAGACAAACACTCGTTCCCAGTAAATTATTGAATGTTTGTAACTACTGACTACAATACTGATAAATTCATCAAAAAAGGACTTTTTCATTAACTTTATGGAAATAATAGAACAGCTGAACCGTAAAACACAGGTCCATTCCCCCGAGTTAAAGAAATGGATGGAAGGACATTTGAAAAATATCCTTATTCCCCTTTACTCTTCAGTGGATATAAGGGTTTCAGACTCAAAGATCGTTCCCGTTGATACAAATATATTCCCGGCGGGATTTAACAATCTTACCGAAGACTTTCGAGTTAAAACGGGAAAACTGTTCAGGAAGGCGCTGAATTCCAAATATCCAAATGCCGAAAAAATACTGATAATCCCCGAACTTCACACTAAAAACAGATTTTACTGGGAAAACATAAGAACGCTTGAGGCGATCTTGCAGAATACGGGATACGAGGTCCGAGTTGGTATAGTGGACGAGGACCTTGAAGTGGACAGTGCCAGGTTTGCCACCTCCAGCGGCGGGGAAGTAGTTGCAAACAAGGTCAGGAACAAAGCCCACAGGACTTTTGTCGAGGGATTTTGTCCTGACGTGATACTGCTTAACAATGATTTTTCCGAAAAATGCCCGAAAAACCTGAGAGACACCGTCCAGCCCGTGGAACCACCGGTTGAAATGGGCTGGCACACCAGACGTAAGGACGTACACTTTGAATTTTATAACTCACTTGCGTCGGAGGCGGCAAAAATACTGAAGATCGACCCCTGGACCATCAGCATAGAAACACAGCTGATCAGGGACGTTAACTTTGATTATTCCGACGACAGGAAAAAAGTATACAAGCTCGCAAAGCATCAGCTTTCCGTTATGAAACAGCAGTATGAGAACAGAGGGATAGAATATGCCCCGACGCTTTTCATCAAAAGCAATTCAGGTACCTACGGAATGGGAGTGGTAAGTATCACGGACGCGGAGTCAATAGCCTTGATGAACGCAGGCGACAGAAAAAGACTCAGGGTCACAAAAGGCGGAAAACCCGTCAGGGACGTCGTCCTGCAGGAAGCCGTACCCACCATAATGAAAACCGGAGAAGGAAGCTTTGCAGAACCCGTGGTCTATCTGGTGAACGATGAGGTCTCAGGAGGATTTTTCAGAGTTAACGAAGAGAAAAATGAAAACGAGAACCTCAACTCAAAAGGTATGACATTTGAACCTTTTTTTAATACCGTGGGATGTTTTAATGAAGTACCTCAGTCCGTCAGGCTGATCTCTATGATAGCGGTTATTGCCTCCGGATATGAAATAGAGAAAATAATCAGGGAAGGAGGCTGCAGAGAGACGGCCAGTTAACCCGCCCTGAAGAGGTAAAAGTCAGGCAGCGTGATCATTTTCAGGACGGGGCAGACCTTATTGACTACAATTTCCAATTAGGTAAAAATTTACCTCTTAAAATCAAGGTATCTGAACAAACTCACAGGGTATATAATTGATAATAGAAGAGGCACATCATTTAACCGTAGAAAAGTTCATTCTCATCCTGGCCGTGATACTCATTGTAGCCAAAGCCCTGGGTGAACTTTTTGAAAGAATGAAACTCCCCGCCGTACTGGGAGAATTAATAGCCGGCATTATCCTTGGCGGAAGTATACTTGCCATTGTACCGACCTCGGCCGGACAGACGGGCTACGAGACCTTCCATCTTCTTGCGGAAGTAGGACTGGCAATACTGCTTTTTGAAATAGGACTTGAAACCAATATAAGAGATCTGGTAAAAGTAGGTCCCCAGTCGACCCTGGTGGCAATAGTTGGTATAGTTGCTCCTTTTTTCCTCGGATTTTTCAGCATCGTGGCATTTCAGAAGTTCGGGCTACTTAACACCAGTGACCAGCTCACCACGATAATAGCCATTACCACCGGTGCGACCCTGACCGCAACGAGCGTTGGTATCACGGCCCGCGTGCTCTCGGACATGGACAAGCTCAACACGACGGAGTCCCAGATAATCCTCGGTGCCGCGGTAGTTGACGACATCATAGGACTGATAATACTCGGCGTGGTAAGCGGACTGATCGAAGCATTTAACAGTGGCACCGGCGGTGGAGTGTCCATGCTGGGTTTAACCGTCACGATAATCAAATCATTCGGGTTCCTCGTTGCGGCAATTATAGCCGGTAACCTGATATGCAGATGGCTTTTTGACTTCATAAGTAAATTAAAGGTCCGGGGGGTCTTATTACTTTCCGCGGTCGCCTTTGCCTTTTTATATTCATACGCCGCCAGCCTGATGGGACTTGCTCCGATAGTCGGAGCCTTTGCCGCCGGACTGGTGCTTCGAAGAACGGATCAGTTCAAGACGATCGAACATAACCTGAAACCCGTGTCTGATTTTTTCACGCCGATATTTTTCGTTATGGTCGGAGCGAAGGTGGATATTCTTGCCTTTAACCCGTTCGCGCCAGATGGTGGAAATATACTCTCAATAGCACTTATACTGTTCGTTCTGGCAATGATCGGGAAATATATAAGCGGCTACGCCGTGACCGATAAACGGATCAACTCCAAGGCGGTAGGAATAGGGATGATACCGCGAGGAGAAGTCGGGTTGATTTTTGCACAGGTTGGGTTAGACTATGGGATTTTTGATTTGAAAATGTTCTCAGCCGTAACCGTCATGGTAATGCTGACGACTTTTATAGCACCACCTCTGTTGCAAATCGTTTTGAGAAGCAACGGACAGAAGCAATTAGAATAAAGACCAAAGCTGTATTTTAAAAGAATATTAAGGATTAAATGAAAAGGATATTATATCTTGCAGGACCTGTATTTCTGATCGCGGCAGAAAACTCTCACGCGGCGGGAGGGGACCTTCTGACCGTTGATAAAACTATCGTCGTTCAGGGAATTATTATAATTGCCGCGATGTATATACTGAACTCGCTGATATTCAGGCCGCTGCTTACGCTTCTAAAAAGGCGTAAAGACCTCACCTCGGGGTCACTGGACGAGGCAAAACGGCTGACGGAAAGAACGGAAGAACTGATCAGGAAATACAATGGACAGATAGAAGAGGCGAGGACAGCCGCGAACGAACAAAGAGCAGAAATAAGAAATCAGGCCCAGCAGGCCGCAGACGAAATGATACAGGAAATAAGAGGGAAGTCACAGGCACTCGTGGAAACCTATAAGGAAGACCTGGACTTTCAGGTTAAAAAAACCAAAGAGAGGATAAGGCCAGAGATAGAAGGTCTTGCAAGAGAGGTCACCTCAAAAATCCTCGGTAAGGAGGTTTGAACTTGGACTGGTCCTTTGTAATAAAGCACGCTCTCAATCTTCTGATCCTGATCGGGATAATCGCCTACTTTTCCAAGGACCCGATAAAAAAAGCCCTGGAAAGAAGAAGGTCAAATCTGAGCAGGGAGATCGACAGGGCAAAGGTCGAGATGAACGATGCAAGGAAAAGGTTTGAGGAGTACTCAAAAAAACTGGACGGTCTTGAAGCCGAAACCGCGTCACTGATAAGTTCAATACGGGAAATGGGTGAGAACGAAAAGAAAGAGATCATGGCACAGGCCAAGAAAACCTGCGAATTAATAAAGAAGGAGACCACGGAAACCATTGAACTTGAAACGTTCAGGGCAAAGCAGAAAATACAGGAAGAGGTAATCGTAAGTTCAATGGAACTTGCAGAAAAGTTAATAAGGGAAGAAATGGGTGACGTGTATAACTCAGGGTCCGTTGATAAATTAGTATCACGGATAGAGGAAGGTAAATGGCTTCAATAGCTACGTTAAGAGACATCTGCGACGCCTTGACCAAAGCGGGTCTGGAAAACGGCAGCCTTGAAACCGTAACCTCGGACCTGAAGACGTTCTTCGACCTGTTATCCGGGAACGAGGAACTGCGAAATATCCTTATCACCACGGCGTTCGAGGTGGACGAAAGAAAGAACATAATCTCTGACGTGTCCGGTAAACTGGGTCTGGTCAGGGAAACAAGGAACTTTCTGATGCTGGTATGCGAGCTGGGTAAACTCAGTACCATGCTGAACAGAAAAGACCCGATCATGAGAAAACTCGACCGGGCGGCTGGAAAACTGAAGGCGGAGGTCACCTCGGCAAGGGTCCTGACCGAAGATGAACTGAGCAGGATCAAAGGGGCTTTGAGCAGAACGACCGGAAAGGACGTGGAGGTAGACATTAACGTGGACGTCTCCATTATCGGGGGACTCATAACCAAAATAGAGAACAGGGTTTACGACAACAGTATAAAGACCCGGCTGGAAAAACTTCAGTCGGTACTGACTTTGTAGGAACACATACTTTGAGCAAGGAGTTTGACCATGAACGAATTAACGGTTGAAGACATTGGCAAGATACTGGGAAACAGGATAAAAGGGTACGATGAAAAAGTCGATACTTCGGAGGTCGGCACGGTGCTGTCGGTCGGCGACGGTATCGTAAGAGCGTACGGACTTGATCAGGTCAAGGCGGGGGAGCTCGTGGAGTTTAAAAGCGGACTTTCAGGTCTTGTGCTCAACCTGGAAGAAGACAACGTCGGTATTGCCCTTTTTGGAGAAGACACGGAAGTCGCTCAAGGTGACCTGGTAAAGCGTACCGGCAAGATCGCGGAGATACCCGTCGGAGAGGCCATGAAAGGCAGGGTAATAGACGCACTTGGAGCCCCTATTGACGGGAAAGGAGAGATAAGCACCACGGAAACACGGCAGATAGAGGTTAAAGCTCCCGGGGTCGTTTACAGACAGTCCGTTAAGGAACCCCTTCAGACCGGCATCAAGGCCATCGACGCAATGATCCCGATAGGCAAGGGACAGAGAGAACTCATACTGGGGGACAGACAGACCGGCAGGACGGCGATCGCTATCGACACGATAATCAATCAGAAAAACGAGGACGTTTACTGTATTTACGTGGCGATCGGACAGAAACAGTCAACAGTTGCACAGGTCGTTGATAAACTGAAGGAACACGGCGCAATGGAATACACGACCATCGTGTCGGCCACGGCGAGCACTCCTGCTCCCTTTCAGTTCCTGTCGCCCTTCTCAGGCTGTGCTTTAGGAGAGTACTTCCGGGACTCGGGAAAACATGCACTTATAATCTACGATGACCTGACCAAGCACGCCTGGGCGTACAGACAGCTTTCCCTGCTGCTCAAAAGACCGCCGGGACGCGAGGCGTACCCCGGGGACGTGTTCTACCTTCATTCAAGGCTCCTTGAACGCGCGGCCAAAATGAGGGACGAGGACGGCGGAGGTTCCCTGACCGCGCTTCCGATCATAGAAACACAGGCAGGGGACGTTTCAGCCTATATTCCAACGAACGTCATATCGATCACGGACGGACAGATATATCTCGAAAGCGACCTGTTCTACTCCGGTATCAGACCGGCGATCAACGTTGGACTGTCAGTGTCCAGGGTCGGAGGGTCCGCTCAGGTCAAGGCCATGAAAAGCGTGGCGGGTACTTTAAGGCTGGAGCTTGCACAGTACAGGGAGGTCGAGGCTTTTTCACAGTTCGCCTCGGACCTTGATGCAACCACGCAGGCACAGCTGGCAAGAGGAAGCCGTCTGGTCGAAGCGTTGAAGCAGGGACAGTATAAACCACTTCCCGTTGAAAAACAGATCCTTACTATCTTTGCCGTAACCAACGGCTACGTTGATAAATACGACGTGTCCGCCGTGCAGAAATATGAAAAAGAGATGTTGTCCTATATTGAATCCGGACACAGCCATATACTTGACGAGATCAAAGATAAAAAAGCCATCTCTGATGAACTTGCTGAAAAGATAAAAGCAGCACTTGATGATCTGGCACAACAGCTGGGTGAGCTATCGTAAATGCCGAGTTTAAAACAGATAACGAGAAAGATCAGCAGCGTTAAGGGAACGAGAAGGATCATGAGCGCAATGAAGCTCATTGCGGCGGTAAAACTTCAGAGGGCCCATTCCATGCTCGAGGAATTTCGTCCTTATTCGGACGCATACAGGGAAATAGTGCTTGAAGTCGCGGGCAGATGTGACCCGGAGCAGCACCCGCTCTTAAGAAAGCCCCCACTTGCCAGGAAAATACACTTCATATTCTTCACCTCCGACAGAGGACTGTGTGGAAGTTTTAACACGGGTCTGATAAAAAACCTTGAAAGCCATATAAGTTCCCTGGCCCAGGAAAAAGATGATATATCAATGAGCTTTGTAGGACGGAGAGGAAAGGAACGCTACCAGGACAGCAGACATAAAATGGTAAATTACTTTACCGGCGTCAATGAAAAGAACTACACTGAAATCGCCAGACAGCTGAGCATCACGGCGACAGAAGCCTTTCAGAAAGAAGAGACCGATGAAGTGGTGCTTGTCTATAATCACTTCAGATCCGCTCTGATACAGCAGATCACGTTCGAAAAACTCCTCCCGGTTGACGTAAAGAAAACCGACCGGCCCTCACAAACCGATTACATATATGAACCAACGCGCAAAGAAATAGTGGGCAGTATCATCCCGAAATACATAGAGATCAGAATAGAGCGGGCCATACAGGAATCACTGACCAGCGAGCACGCGTCGCGAATGACGGCCATGGAAAACGCCACAAACAACGCCGATGACGTGATAAAAAAACTCACTTTATTATTCAATAAAACCAGACAGGCAATGATAACGACGGAATTAATGGACATTGTCAACGGAACGGAAGCTCAAAAGAAAGGAGGAGACGAGTAAAGATGGAATCTTCAAATTCTGCAATTTCATCAAATGACTTTGGTAGGATCGTACAGGTTACGGGACCCGTGGTCGACGTGGAGTTCTCAAGCAGCAAGCTACCTGCGATCTACACGGCCCTTAAGGTCACTAATTCCACGATAAACGACCAGGAATGGAACCTTGTTCTAGAGGTTGCACACCAGCTGGGAGGTAACCGGGTCAGGTGTATTGCCATGGACTCTACCGAGGGAATAGAAAGGGGACAGAACGTACTTGACACGGGAAACGGTATCACTATCCCCGTTGGCAAGGAGTCACTTGGAAGACTGCTTAACGTAGTAGGTGAACCAATTGACGAAGCTGGTCCCGTTGAAACGAAAGAACGCTGGCCAATTCACAGACCTGCGCCCAAGTTCATTGAACAAAGTACAAAACTGGAACTGTTTGAAACGGGGATCAAGGTAATTGACCTGCTTGCCCCGTTCCTCAAAGGAGGAAAGATCGGCCTGTTCGGCGGTGCAGGCGTGGGTAAAACGGTCCTCCTTATGGAACTTATTCACAACGTGGCCAAAGGGTACGGCGGCTACTCCGTTTTCGGGGGAGTAGGAGAAAGGACCCGAGAGGGGAATGACCTGTGGCATGAGATGAAGGAATCAGGAGTGCTGGGAAATACCGGCCTTATCTTCGGACAGATGAACGAACCTCCCGGTGCAAGGGCAAGGGTCGCCTTAACGGCACTTACACTTGCAGAATACTTTCGTGACACGCAGGGTCAGGACGTACTGCTTTTCATTGACAATATATTCAGGTTTACCCAGGCGGGTTCAGAGGTCTCGGCCCTTTTAGGCCGTACACCTTCCGCAGTAGGCTATCAGCCCACTCTTTCCACCGACCTTGGTGAACTCCAGGAAAGGATCACATCGACAGTACAGGGTTCCATAACCTCCGTACAGGCTATATACGTTCCGGCTGACGACCTGACCGACCCGGCCCCGGCCACCACGTTCGCTCACCTTGACGGAACGATAGTGCTCTCAAGACAGCTGACGGAACTCGGGATCTATCCGGCCGTCGATCCACTGGATTCCTCCTCCAGGATATTAGAACCTAACGTCGTCGGCGATGAACATTACAAGATCGCAAGACGTATTCAGGAAGTGCTGCAGAGATACAAACAGCTTCAGGAAATCATTGCAATCCTCGGTATGGACGAACTTTCCGAAGAGGACAAACTCACGGTCGCAAGGGCAAGAAAGATACAGAGATTCCTATCGCAGCCTTTCCACGTGGCAGAGCAGTTCACCGGCACGCCCGGTAAGTACGTACCGCTTAAAGAGACTATCGATGGATTTAAAGAGGTCATCGATGGAGAACTTGACGATATTCCTGAGCAGGCTTTCTATATGGTTGGAAATATCAACGAGGTTCGCGATAAAGCAAAAGATATCGGGAAATAGGGAAAATGGCTGAATTGATCAATCTTAAAGTAATAACTCCATCCATGCTCGTAATAGATGAGCAGGTTAAAGAAGTCATAATACCTGGGTCCCTTGGAGAGTTCGGGGTACTTGCCGGCCACGTACCTTTTATTTCAACCCTTTCTCCCGGACACGTAAAATTTAAAACCGGCTCTGAGACCAGGTCGGTAATAATTCACGGTGGTTTATCCGAAGTACACGAAGACAGCGTCAGAATACTCACGGACGATGCTGAACGTCCGGATTCGATCGATAAGGAAGCGGCTAAAAAAGAACTTGAACTCCTCGAAAGCCGGCTTAAAGAACTTTCAGAAGATCTGGAAAAACTAAAGGAAGTTAACCACAAACTTAAGCTGGCAAGGGCAAGGGCCAAAGATCCATCCGATCAGCAGTAAATGAACAAAATCAATATTTGCAGAGTTTATACGTACGCTCATGGATTTTTTCAATCAAAGTCACTTATATTCCGATATGTTCAAAATCCCTGATTTCAGGATTATTTTTCAATTATTACAGTCTGTTAGGGAATTTTTTGTATTAAAAAGACCTTTTGCTCCCCTTTATCCTCTTAAAATTTACTTGACATCAGCTAAGTAAGTATGATTTAATCCATTATAATGGTAAAGGGGTGTGTTATATGGTAAAATATTTTAAAATTAATAAAGGAGGTATTGAGAGACATGGTTCCAGTTGAAGGATTATTAGGATATGTCTTACTACTAGTCGGGTTCGTATTCTTTGCAAATGGTATGACCCTTCTAGGTAAAACGGGTGCCAAGGAAGTTGGGGTTCTTAACCTTGGTGTAGCTGTACTAATTCTTATAGCTGCATGGAAGCTTCACGATCTGGGGTTAACGGCAGCTACTGCGTTAGTGAGTGTTTTTGCTCTTATATATATATTGGTGTATGCCATTTTTGTTCATGGGCATGACGCAAAAGGGCTCGGTTGGTACTGCCTGTTCGCCACTATAGCGTTCCTTTGGTATGGTTATCATTTCTATGCCATGGGTCCAGCTGGTCTGTATTTCGGACTGTTCTGTTGGGCTTGGGCATTGTTGACCCTGCTTTGCTTTTTCACGTTTGCGCAAGGCAAGAGTTTAAGTACCACGGTAGCTTATCTGTTTTTAATTGAATCTTTTGTCACCCTGCTGATACCAGGTATGCTGCTACTTACTGAAAAGTGGAATCCTTTTGGAGGAACTCCATAATAATCAGTTAGTTAATTCAGATCATTAAAAAGGAAGGGAGGTCTTTGCCTCCCTTTTTTTGTTTATAAGTGTACAGATAAACGATCAGTTTCTGCAGGTAACTGCTTTTAAGGGAACGATATAGTTTAGTGCCGAAAATGACTTGATTTATCAAGTTAAAAATGGTAATATATTACCATAAGATAAACGAAGGAGAAGTAAATGGCACATAGAAAAAAAGTTAGTTTATATGATTTTAATAAAATGTTTCCAGACGAGGATTCAGCAAGAAAACATATTGAGAAGATACTCTGGGGTGAGGATAATGAGTATAAATGTTGCCCTCGTTGTGGAAGTGTAAGAACTTCTAAATCTAAACATGCAACTATGCCTTATAGGTGTAAAGATTGTGATAAACGATTTAGTGTCAGAACAGGCACTGTATTTGAAGGTAGTAATTTATCTTTGCATCAATGGTTATTAGCTATATATTTGATGACTACAAATTTAAAGGGAGTATCCAGCCATAAGCTGGCAAGAGATATAGGAGTTACTCAAACGACAGCCTGGTATTTAGGACACAGAATAAGGAAGGCGTTTGACGAGCAGTCAGATAATCCTTTACTGTCTCCAATAGAGATGGATGAGACCTATGTTGGCGGACTTGAGAGAAACAAACATGCCAGTAAAAAAGTGAAGGGAACACAGGGTAGAAGCACTAAAACTAAATCCGCAGTAGTGGGTATTAAGTCAAGGATAGATAAGAAAGTAAAAGCAAAGGTAACAGAAACCGTTAAGAAGGATGAACTGCAAAATATGATCAAGGAAACAGTTCAAGACGGATCAACAATCTATACAGATGAGAATTTAGGATATAGCGGACTGAATAAGAAGGGATATAAACACGAGACAGTTAATCATGGAGTAGGTGAATATATCAAGGAACAGGCGCATACCAACGGTATGGAAAGTTTCTGGTCTATGCTAAAAAGAGGACATACTGGGGTCTACCATTTCATGAGCAGGAAACACCTGCAACGCTATGTAGATGAATATGCTGGCAGACATAATATCCGACCTTTACCTACTATGGATCAGATGAATATTGTTGTTAAAGGATTATCAGGTAAGAGATTGAAATACAAAGAATTGATACGATAAATATGTTGACTAATCATTCACAGTTTGATATAAGGTTGTTAAATAATAAATGATAAGAGATTAATACGCTGATTTGATTAGTTGAAATGAAATCCAAAAAGAACAAAACTATAACAATATCATCTCTGAACGGTAATGGGGGGGGGTAGAACCAGATGAAAATGTTATATGTGGAGATTTATTTGAACAGATAGATTCAATTAAAGATCTATCTGTTGACTTACTTGTTGCCGATCCCCCTTACAATCTTAATAAGGCTTTCAGGAATTCATCTTTTAAAAAGATGGACCCTGCTTCCTATGAAAAATACACTGAAAGCTGGATCAGTGCGGTTAAGCCGAAGTTAAAGCCAGACGCTTCTATTTATGTTTTTGGCGATTGGAGAAGTTCGGGTTCATTATTTAATGTTCTTAACAACCACTTTAAAGTAAGAAATAGAATAACTTTTGAAAGAGAGAAAGGGAGAGGGGCTAAAACTAATTTCAAAAATTGTTCGGAAGATATATTTTTTGCTACCTGTTCAAACACTTATACTTTTAACGTCCATAAGGTTAAGTTAAGAAAAAAAGTCATAGCTCCGTATAGAGAAAATGGGAAGCCAAAAGATTGGACGGAGTCTAAGGAGTGTAACTATAGAGACACTTTTCCTTCTAATTTATGGACTGATATAACAATTCCTTTCTGGTCTATGGCTGAAAATACTGAACATCCGACCCAGAAGCCAGAAAAACTGATAGCAAAACTCGTCTTATGTAGCAGTAATGAAGGCGACCTGGTATTTGATCCCTTTCTTGGAAGTGGCACTTCTGCAGTAGTGGCTAAAAAACTTGAAAGAAACTATATCGGGATTGAGATTGAAAACGATTATTGCAGGTTAGCAAGAAAGAGATTAGAGCAAGCGGAATATACAAAACACATTCAAGGATATAAAGAAGGAATTTTCTGGGAAAGGAATGGATTCTATAAATAAAAGAGAATATATCGAAGAGAAAATAAAAACTTATCTTTCTGAACAACAGCAGATAAGTTTTAATTTTTATAATACAGAACCAAGAGTTATTGGAGATTTTATAGAAAAGTTAATCAAAGAGAGTTTTGGTAAATTATTCTTCGATATTATTAAGATTTATAAATCAGAATTTAGTCGTAGGGCTATGGAAGATATTGCCTTCTATGACGAACAAAACAACTACTATGCGATAGATATTAAAACTTACAGGGTAAATGACAGCGGTTTTAATATGCCAAATCTGGTCTCAATAAAAGTATTAAACGACTTCTACAGGCAAAGTCAAAGTAACCATTTTATAGTTTTAAGAGTAGATTATAAAATTAAGGATAATTCGCAAATTGAAATTAAAGATGTCAGTTTTTTACCTATTGAGTTTTATGACTGGAGCTGTTTAAGAATAGGGTCTTTAGGTTGGGGACAAATTCAAATCAAAAATTCAGCAAGAATAAAGACAAAAGAAAGTTCAAAAAAAGAATGGATGTTGAACCTTTGTAGCAATGCTGTAAATTATTACAGGAATGAAGTTGCTAAAATTGAAAATGGTAGAATTGACTATTTCACAGAATCAATAAAGTTTTGGAAGAATATAGATTGTGAACCAGTTAAAAAGGTTCAAGCAGAATCACTGAAAAGTATGAGGGTATGAACAAATAAGAAGAGGAAACATATATGAATAATACTAATTTAGATGTTATAAATGAATTTGATAATCCATCCTTAGCAGATGTTAAGAAAGAGTTTAAAGATAAGTATGGTATGGATGCTACAAAAGAATTTTTTGTTGAAGAGTTAGAAGATATAAGAGATATACAATATCACGGTAAACATAAAGGATATAAAATGTTTACCTATATTGATGAAAATAATGAACTTCTTGGCCGATGTCCGGTGCTTGGTGTATCTATAGGGGATAGTTTGCTTGGAAATAAAAAAGATGTTGATCTTATGGTTAAAGAAATAAAATATGTTATAGAATTGGTTATTTCTACTATGAGGAAAGGTGAAAGCAAAGGAGTGTATTTTAGTCCGTTTTTAGATAAAAATATCAGAGTTTAATATAAACTATATATTTTAATATAATTCCCAAAAATCAAAATGACAGAAAAAGATAAAACTTATAAAAACAGCTTTATTTCACACATACCAGCTACAATGGACGAAGTATTAAAAACTTTATTACAACCTAATTATGATAAGGTTCGGGGAATAAATAAACAAAAACAGAACAGTAAAAAATCAAGAGGGAATACTACAAAAGTAAAGAAATAGTGGTTTCGGCACTAAACTATATCGTTCCCGCTTTTAATTATGAACTCTGATCGCCGGTCAATATTTGCTCAACGGGGGTATAGTTAAAACCAAGGGAATCAGCAATGTTCTTATAGGTTATCTTACCTTGTATAACGTTTGCTCCCATTTTTATCTCTTCTTTTTCCGACATGGCCCTTTTCCAGCCTTTATTGGCGATTTCCACGGCATAGGGCAAAGTAGCGTTGGTCAGTGCCACCGTGGATGTTTCAGGTAAGGCTCCAGGCATATTTGCCACACAGTAGTGAACGATGCCGTCGATATTATATATAGGTCTGGCATGAGTTGTTGGCCTGGAAGTTTCAAAACAACCTCCCTGATCTATGGCAACGTCCACGACCACGGAACCTTTCTTCATAACATTCAGCATTTCCCGAGTTATAAGATTTGGCGCTTTGGCACCAGGTATAAGAACTGCTCCAATAACCACGTCCGCTATAGACAACAGACGTCTTACCGTGGTCGGTTTTGACATTAATATAAAGCAGTTTCTCGGCATAATATCACTGAGGTACCTCATGCGTTCCAGATTGGTCTCAAGGACATAGACCTTTGCACCCAGACCACATGCAGTTTTTGCCGCATTAGTGCCTACTGTACCACCACCTAATATCAAAACGGTTCCCGGGTCAACTCCGGGCACTCCACCAAGCAAAACCCCATGTCCGCCGTGCTCCATTTCAAGGTACTTGGAACCCTGCAGTACAGACATTCTGCCAGCTACCTCGCTCATCGGAGTAAGAAGAGGCAACGTGCCGTCCTTGCTTTGAATTGTCTCATAAGCAATACACACGGCTTCTGATCTCATCAGGGACCTCGTCAGTCTTTTTTCCGCCGCAAGGTGAAGATAGGCAAATATTATCTGGCCTTTTCTGATCAGTTTATATTCAGACGGCTGAGGTTCCTTGACGTGCATAACCATGTCGCAGTGTTTATAGATCTCTTCAGCCGTATTAACGATCTCTGCGCCGTGTTCGCTGTAAACCGGGTCTTCAAAGCCGCTGTTTTTTCCTGCACCTGCCTGCACAAGTACTGTGTGTCCATTTTCCCTCATTATCTCAACGCCTCCCGGGGTCATGGAGACACGATTTTCTTCAATTTTAATTTCCTTTAATATCCCTACTTTCATCTTTCTAGATCCAGATCGGAAATTACCTTTAATGCAAGATACCTGTTCTTGAACTCCTCATCTTCGGTTATCTCACGACCAAACCACTCGGGTGGGGAAAATTCCCCGCTTTTTGCAGCAGATTCAAACTCCACTTCTGCAACAACAAGATCTTTCAGTTTGCCACCGTAGAAATCCAGCTCTATTAAAACACCTTCCTGATGAATTTCATAGCGCTTCTTTTCTATATGCCTGTTTTCAGTAAGTTCCCACAGTTTATCAAACTGGTCCTGGGTAATTTCGACCTCCGTCTCTTTTCTTATCAACCCTCTGCCAGTTTTTACAGTCTGAAAATAACTCTCACCTTTCTTACGAACTCTTACCTCGGTCTCATCAGTAATTACTATGTAACCCTGTATGATCTCTTTATGAGGGTACTTATCATAATCTGACGGTGGGTTATAAACTAAAAACTTCCTTTCGATCTCTTCCGGCATACTTTAAAGCATTCTGATTTCCGTCCAAAGTTCAATATAGGACCGTGCTGAAAAAGAATCATGCGCAAATTCAAAAACGGGACTTTTGTAAATACCCATTTTTTCTACATCAGATCTGTAAGGTATTCGGGTCTTTAAAAAATTCCCCAGCCTTTTTTCCATCTTGTCCATAATTTGCTGATGAAGCAGTTTTCTTTTTTCCACCATTGAGAAAAAAGGATGTATTCTCTTAAGGTCAAGACCTTTATTTTTGGAGAATTTCAGCATTTTCAGATGGGTCCTGACCGACAGGGTCGTTGGTATAACAGGAGTGAGAACTATATCGGAAGCATTAAAGATATTCTCCGACAGCAGCGATATACCGGGAGGACAGTCCAGAAAAAGATAATCATAGTCACCTTTAAGTTCGCTAAAAATCTTTTTCAACTTAAGCCTTGAATTTTTCAGGTCGTTCAGCACAAGGTCAAAGTTGCGATAGGACAGTTTAGAAGGTAAAAGGTCCAGATAAGGATAATTCGTACCTTTTATGTTCTTATCAATGGTTTTACCACCTTTAATAAATTTCCCCGGACTAAATCCTTTGGACGCCTTTATACGGAAGTAGTAAGTGGAGGAAGCCTGAGGGTCCATGTCGCATATCAGGGTATTCAGACCTTCCTTTGCTGCCAGATATGAAAGATTGACCACGGATGCGGTTTTGCCCACGCCGCCTTTCATGCTGTATATTGAGACAGTTTTCATATTAGTCAGGGCAGTTTTTGAAGTCCGGAGGCAGAATAACAATTCCAAGAGCTATCCTTGCAACAAATCCTGCTACGTTGTCGTCGGTAGAATATAGATCTCTTAGCTTCATAATGCACCTCTTGATTTTGTAACAACTTTTCCTAATAACACAAACTTTGCAACTTCCTATGTTGATGATAACTTTAAACTGAAATTTTGAACTATGTTAGCTTTATCAAAACTGAAATGAATTTTCCCATTATTGTTTATGATTGACAAGGTATAACTCATGTGATACAACTACCTTGTAAATGTTCTGAGATTTTGAATTTATAGACAATTACGGAGGGGGGGGGTAATTATGAAGAAGATTTGCGTCTTGTTGTTGATGCTTGCCTTGTTTTCTGCCGTTTCATGTGATGATGACGACGAAGTCGTACAAGGTGGAACAGTAGAAGTAGAAGAACCAAGAAACAGTTGGCTGATTTTTCATCCTAATCCTCAATCTGACGGTAGCGAAGGTGTTCTGACTGAGGAAAGGGATGTAACAGAGTTGGAGGAATACGGCAAAGAAGGTGTACGTATCTATGGCAAATTTATGGATACTCTATCCACGGACAATTCAGGCTGGGCTGCATATAGATGGACGTCTGATCTTGATACTCCTGTAACTGATGCTGCTAATAGTAATGACGATCCTACGGATTGTGATGGAGCCTATAAGGTTTCGTACCTGGAAAGAGCGGCAGAAAATGCTTATCGTTTTGTAGGGGCAGGGATCTGTCTTAGTGATAACCCTCATACTGACGACAGAATTAGAAATCTGCAAAGACTGGTTGATGAGGCTACAGACCTTATAGACGGGGTTGACCATTTTCCTCATACTGACGAGATTAAGAACAAAATTGCTGATACTTGTAATACACATTCTAAACCAGCAGCTATAGAAAACCTAAATGGTATAAACAGTGAAAATGGGGAACTTTACCTGTTTATAGCAGAGATAGACATAGAGGAATTAAGCCGTGAATTAGATCCTAATGATGATAAGACAATAATATCTACAGTATCAGTAATACATTCAGTAAACGTCTTATGTCATCCAGCCGATTCAGTTACAATAGATGATTTATCTACTCCGGGTACACAAGAAGGGGATGATATCTACGGAGATACGGATGATTCTGGAAGAGCGTATATAAAAGAAGCAGTAGATGAGCTATTTCCAGTAACAGGTGTTTTGGAAGAGCTAAGAAGTCCAGATAGAATAGGAGTAGGAGTCCCAGTAGGCAACGGCCCTGATAAGGTAGAGCAAGGTGTCTGGAGTGTACACACGGCTCCAAAACTTAACGACACAGGAGGAGGAAGCTACGACCTGGAACCTGATACCTTGAATAATCCACCTAAACTCAGTTATTTCAGGATATCTGGTAACATTAATAATGTTAGTGAAGAAGAAATAGAAGCAACTAATGATTTTACGAACGATCCAAAGAACTACAGACGATTTATAGTAGGTGCAGGGATATATCTGGATGAAAATAACGAAAATGCTGCCGATGGTGTCGAACTTGAAGGAATTAGAAGCAGGGTCAAAACGGCTGCTGGAGTCTTGTTAGAGGCGGAGGCAGAAGCAGCAGAGGAAGAATTTAACAGTGACGGTATGTTCTTTACGGATGATGCAGGAGGCACAGCAGACGACACTGATTTTCATTCGACAGTTGAGGTAATGGAAGACCAGAAAGAACACATTTTTGTCTGGGAAAACCGGTAGTTCCTGTTAGTTTTTCATTCTCGAGCGGTCAGCAAGAGATGATGTGACGTGTGTATTAGAAAAATGTAAGCAGGGTTAATTGACCGTCAGTATGACACTCAATTAACCCTGCTTTTTTTGTGTGAATATATTTAATATCTGTGAACTTATGGATGGTTTTTTGGCAAAAGAGCACACACAAGGTTGATATTAGATATAAGAGGCAAGTAAAGAAATTGAGGAGAGGCACTAATACCTGAATACAGATTTTAGAAAAACTCTGGATAATAAGAGCTAACGCGGCTATCAGACTTTGGTTTATCTCACAGCAGGTTCATTAATGCTTTAAAGCGGGTCAAAGTAGACCTGGACAAGATCATTATCTGAAATAGCTATAAGAGACCCTGATACATTTAAATGCGTGGTTGAAACTGCAAGAGTAAACATCCACTGAATAATTTCATCACTGAGGTCGTGTGGGTCTTTATTTAGGGAACATTATCACAGTGATCTTCCCGACCTTTATGATAAGTGCATGGTATTAATTAAAAAAGGTATCCTGCAGGTGTATCTATTTAAGTTCCCCTAAAAAACAGTTTATCATAGAGTTTTGTATTTTCCGTTCTGACAAATTCTTTGAACCTTTCACTAAATTGAGCTCTCACCTCTTGCTGTTTTTTATATAGTACAACAATAAGTCCCCCTATTGCCATCGTTTCCAGGTTACTGCTGTTTTTACCTTCAACCTTGCCAAGGAACTGTCTCAGACTTTCCTGCTGAACGTACAGATCGTTAAAATCACCTAGATTATCCTGGAGTTTCTTTAAGTGGTCTATCATAAGAGTTATTTCTTTTTTGGCAAACAAGGACGAGAAGAACTCAAGAAGATACCTGAGCTTCTTGCATTCAATACGGAGGCTGTGAATATCCGGGTCGGGGGTCTGGTCATTGATCGTTCCGCCGTGTTCTGTTATTTTCTTGTATCTCTTTAAGATGGACCTTTTAGCTGTGTCGGCAGCGGGAACGGCAGAGTTATGGGACATAAACCCTTCCAGGTCCTGATCTTCAAGAAAATTATCCCAGAAAACGATGATCTTTTTGTATGAAGGGGAATTCAGATAGCGTGCCAGTTTTTTCTGTTCTTCTTTCCTTTCGGTCTCGATCCTCCTAAAGACCGGTTCGATCCCTGGACGCAGATCACTTGGCAGCATATTTATGTAGTCCTTCTTTTTTAAAAGATAAACGTCAAGGTCGCGTAACTTGTTCGTCTTTTTGCCAAGTGTGGAGAACTCCCGTTTGGCCCTGTCTGTGATCTCCTGTGAAAAAACAGATTTGACCTGCGAAAAAAGCGACCTCGTTCGTCTGACGGCAACCCTGAGATCATGTAAGAACTCAGTATCAACGTCTTTTATTATACCTTCCTCATTTTGCCTGATAGTGTTGATCAGGTCGCGCAAAATCTTTACAACTGCTCTCTGCGTGGTCATATTCGGGCTTAGTTTTACATTTAACTTACCCGTGTAGGAAACACCCGGTGCCAACAACGGGTCCGGTAAAGCGTCCTTATCGTCAGATCGTACACCAGTCTTCAGCAGTACATCTTTAACCCCTTTATACTCCTTGTCATAGCCCCTGACGGAAGACAGGTAAACAAAACCGGTCGCTTTTCCACTACTTACCGGTTTAACTTCCCTGAAAGTAAGTCTGGCCACGGTCTTCTCATCTTTATTAAATATTCCAAAAACCTGATCTTTAAAGTCCAAGGTGACCAAAGGGATCAAAGCCCTGATACCGATCAGCTTTTTAAGCTTGTTCTGAAATTCACCAGCGGGAAAATCCTGCCAAAAGGAAAAATTCCTTTTCGGTCTGACGGTTATGGACGTCAAAGGTTTAAGGTATGGACTTTCCGACAGAGTATAAGAGTCGTCTTTTTTTGTTAAACACAGACCGCTCTTGTATAAACGCCCGTCAAATGTGTCAAAACAGATCTCTATTCCGTCCTCGGAGGTTTCTTTTTCCACTTTAAAAACTTCCGATATCCGTGCAATGATCTCAAGTGGTTTTACTGTTCCTGCTTTGCTGTATCTTTCAATTTTTGAGAAACTTCTACCTCTCTGAAGCATGTCTCTTCTCTGGTTCCATTATCTTATCCAATCGTGGTCTGCCTTTAGGTATCCTTAAGTTAATTTTCCGATCAACTGTAAAAAAGGAGTTTACCACTGCCTGATTGAAAAAATATACCTGCCACGCAAGCGGTTATAAAGCATGCCAAAGTCGCCGCGATCAGTGCCTTTATCCCAAGTTTAGCAATCTCGGACGTCCTTTTAGGTGCAAGTGCGGATATTCCACCAACAAAGATCGCCATGGATGCAAAGTGTGCAAAACCACAGAGAGCATAACTCGTAATGACTATCGTTCTCTGATTTGTGATCTTACCTTCCTTTATCAGTGCAGCAAAATCCTGATAGGAAACCACTTCGGTCAGTATAAGTCTTTTACCTATCACCTCTGATATATGGAACACGTCGTCTATTGGAATACCTATCAGTAAAGCAAAAGGATAGAAAAGATAAGCGAGTATGGATTCAAGCGACCAGGCAAAATCAATATCAAAAAGATCATTTATAAAATACCCTGAATTTACCGAGAACAGATTAAACAGTTCCACAATACCAAGGACCGCTATAAGAAGAGCGGATATTCCTACGATCATTTTGACGCCGTCCTCAGAACCTTTAATAACGGCCCCTATCACGTTAGGTTCCTTCTCATAGTAAGGAACAATGCTACTGCCATTGCCCATCGTTTCCGGTTTACCGGTTTCCGGCACCATTATCTTGCTGATGACTATTGCCGCAGGTGCAGATAGTACGGAAGCAGACATAAGATGAGCTGCAATTGAAGGAAAATCCTTTACCAAGGTAAAAACATAAATACTTAACACGCTTGAGGAGACCGTTGCCATACCGGAAGTAAGGATCATACACAGTTCGGACCTTGTCATCTTATCTATATAAGGTCTTGATGCCAAAGCAGATTCTATACCTACGAATATATTGCTTACTACCACCATTGCTTCAGCCCCGGAGATCTTTGTAAACTTTGAGAACGCTCCGGCAAGAAACTGAATTACCTTCTGCATAATTCCGTAATGGTAAAGGATCGACATTAACGCCGAGAAAAATATGACCACCGGAAAAACCTGGATGGCGAGAATAAATCCTATTGATTTTTCTCCTGCCGGACCAAAGGACCCAGGAGCAATAGCCAGTGGTCCAAACAAAAAATCGGTTCCGGCCTGCGAAGAGCTTATCAGTTCAAGCAAAACTTTATTGAGAAACAAGAAGACCTTTGTACCAACAGGAAACAGAAAAATGAAAAAAGCAGCTACCACCGTAAAGCCAAGGCCAAACACCACCGTTTTGTAATTTATGCTTTTCCTGTTCTCAGAAATAATCCAGGCAAGAAGTAAAAAGATGAGCAGACCAAAAAAGCTGACTAAGTTGTAAAAATACATGTCAGGTAAGATTGAACACTATTTTAAAATTGATAGAATATAACCTATATGAAAATTGATAAGAAATTGCTTGCAATCGTTTGCTGTCCTGAAACAAAACAAAAAGTAAGAATAGCTGAAAACAGCTTGATTGAACAACTGAACCGATCAATTGAAAAAAGGGAGATCTATAACCGTATAAATCAACCCGTGGAAAAAACCCTGGACGGGGGACTTATAAGAGAAGATGGCAAGTATCTCTATCCGATCATTGACGAAATCCCCATTCTTCTCATTGATGAAGCCATATCAGTTGACCCCTTAAGGTAGTTCGGTCATTGTGTGTGCTTTGATATTACCAGATCAATGGAAAATTTTCCTGCACCCACAAGAGCAACTACCAAGCCAAGTCCTATCGCAAGAATATGGTACTCATAACCCTCGCCCTGCTGATTACCAAACCAGTTCATGAAAAATCCATGCTTTAAGTGCACCATAAAGATGGCCGCAAGCATGATCAGGCTTATTGCCGCCGCAGAGAACCTGGACATTAACCCCATTATAAGTGCCAAGGCACCAAGCGACTCTGCAACAATAATTAAAAAAGCTATAAAAGCAGGTATCCCACTGCTGACAAAAAACTCAACTGTATTTGAAAAGCCTCCGCCACCGAACATACCCAGCAATTTTTGAAGTCCGTGGGGCAGAATAACAATTCCAAGAGCTATCCTTGCAATAAATCCTGCTATGTTGTCGTCGGTAAAATATAGGTCTCTTAGCTTCATAATACACCTCTTGATTTTGTAACAACTTTTCCCAATAACAAAAACTTTGCAACTTCCTATTGTTGATGATAATTTTAAACTGGAATTTTGAACTATGTTAGCTTTATTAAAACTGAAATGAATTTTGCACGAATTTTCCCATTATTGTTATATATGATTGACAAGGTATAACCCATGTGATACAACTATCTTGTAAATGTTCTGATATTTTAAATTTATAGACAATTACGGAGGGGGGGGGGTAATAATGAAAAAGATTTTCGTTCTGTTGTTGATGTTTACCTTGTTTTTTACCGTTTCATGTGATGATGACGACGGTGGCGTACAAGGTGAAGCAATACCAAGAAACAGTTGGCTGATTTTCCATCCTAATCCTCAATCTGACGGTAGTGAAGGTGATTTAACTGAGGAAAGAGATGTAACAGAGTTGCCGGAATACGGCAAAGAAGGTGTACGTATCTTTGACAAATTCAGGGATGTCCTGTCTACAGGCAATTCAGGTTGGGCTGCCTATAGATGGACGTCTGATCTTGACGCTGATGGTGGTGTTACTGATCCTGCTGATGATTCTACGGATTGTGATGGAGCCTATAAGGTTTCGTACCTGGAAAGAGCGGCAGAAAATGCTTATCGTTTTGTAGGGGCAGGGATCTGTCTTGGTGATAACCCTCATACTGACGCCAGAATTGAAAATCTGCAAAAACTGGTTGATGAGGCTACAGACCGTATAGACGATATTGTCCATGATTATTCCCATACCGAGGTTAATGAAGCAATTGAGACTATTTGTGGTACACATTCTGCTCCAGACGATATAGAAAGACTATCTGGTATAAACAGTGAAAATGGGGAACTTTACCTGTTTATAGCAGAGATAGAAAAAGAGGAATCAATCAATGAACGTGTAACAAGAACAGAGCCTGGTGGTGATATAACAATAATATCTACAGTATCAGTAATAAATTCAGTAAACGTCTCATGTCATCCAGCCAGTTCAGTTACAAAAGATGACTTCAGGACTACGGATGCACATGAAGGGGATGATATTTACGGAGCTACGGATGATTCTGGAAGGGCGTATATAAAAGAAGCAGTAGATGAGCTATTTCCAGTAACAGGTGTAATTGCTGATCTAAGGTTCAATCCAGAAGGAGTCAATCCTGACAAGGTAGAGGAAGGTGTCTGGAGTGTATACACGGCTCCAAAGCTTAACGAACCTGATACTTTGAATAATCCACCTAAACTCAGTTATTTCAGGATATCTGGTAACATTAATAGTGTTGATGTTCCTGATTCACGTGTTCCTTACGACCCAAGGAACTACAGACGATTTATAGTAGGTGCAGGGATTTATCTGGATGAAAATAACACTAATGCTGCCGATGGTATAGAACTTGAAGGAATTAGAAGCAGGGTCAAAACGGCTGCTGGAGTCTTGTTAGAGGCGGAGGCAGAAGCAGCAGAGGAAGAATTTAACAGTGACGGTATGTTCTTTACGGATGATGCAGGAGGCACAGCAGACGACACTGATTTTCATTCGACAGTTGAGGTAATGGAAGACCAGAAAGAACACATTTTTGTCTGGGAAAACCGGTAGTTCCTGTTAGTTTTTCATTCTCGAGCGGTCAGCAAGAGATGATGTGATTGATGTATTAGAAAAATGTAAGCAGGGTTAATTGACCGTCAGTATGACACTCAATTAACCCTGCTTTTTTTGTGTGAATATATTTAATATCTGTGAACTTATGGATGGTTTTTTGGCAAAAGAGCACACACAAGGTTGATATTAGATATAAGAGGCAAGTAAAGAAATTGAGGAGAGGCACTAATACCTGAATACAGATTTTAGAAAAACTCTGGATAATAAGAGCTAACGCGGCTATCAGACTTTGGTTTATCTCACAGCAGGTTCATTAATGCTTTAAAGCGGGTCAAAGTAGACCTGGACAAGATCATTATCTGAAATAGCTATAAGAGACCCTGATACATTTAAATGCGTGGTTGAAACTGCAAGAGTAAACATCCACTGAATAATTTCATCACTGAGGTCGTATGGGTCTTTTTTATAATAAGTGCATGGTATTAATTATCCTGTAGGTGTATCTATGGATATAATTCCCTAATAATAAAAGCACTTGATTAAGTATCAATTTTAGAATCATCTATAAAAAAATACGTCAACAGACCTGCAATAAAGCAGATACAAGAGCATATCTTCATCATAAACGTAAGTGTAATATGGAATGAACTGCTCAGTGCAAACAGAACGGCATCTTTAGTCTCGGCATCAAGCGACTCCGGGACTTTAGCCGCAACAAGTTTTATCCTCTCTGCTTTCAACATCTCAAGTGCATCCGCATCTAATGCTATATCAACTAGAAATCTATCAAGATTAATATTGAAAACGTTGATCCCGATCAGTCCTGTTATAGTTATACCCATCAGACCACCAACTCTGCCAACCGCATTGTTAATTCCAGACACCAATCCAGAATATTTCTTGTCCTGGGAACTGACAACAGCAGATATCATTGGCGAACTTGATATACCTATTCCCGCCCCCATAAGCAAAATACCAAGAAGCCAGTCGTTGGTATAATTTACGTTCATCCCAGGAAGAGAAAAAAGATAGAAAGAGACAGAAACCGTCAAAAACCCTGCCATTAACAGTGATCTTACACTAAAAACTCTGATAAGATCTCCCGAAAACGAAGCAAATACAAGCAGAGATAAAAATCCCGGGAGAAAACTGACCGCCAGTTCCACGGCACTGTATTCATAAAGCTGAATAAAACCGAACGGTAAATAGAAGATCACCGCGTTCCACGAAAACCAAAATAAAAACGAGACGATGTTCGCTCCCGTAAACGTCTTTGAGTGAAACAACTCCATCGGAACAAGCGGTTCCTTTATTCTCTTCTCATAGGATATAAACATTCCTCCCAATATCAGTCCAAAAACTACAGATCCTATTATACGGACGTCGTAATAACCCATATTCGGAGATTCAATAAGACCAAATACAAGAAATCCGAGACTGCATGAAGCAAGCAGAGAACCGATCAGGTCGAGTTTAACGGGTCTCAGGTTCCTGTCGTTCTTAATTTTCCAAATTAAAATGGGCAAGATGGTCAAAGTAATGGGTATATTTATAAAAAAGAGATATCTCCAGGAGTAATGTTCTGCAAGCCATCCTCCCAGCACCGGACCGAGTGCTGCCGTAGCTGCAACTGATCCTGACCAGATACCAAGTGCCCTGCTCCTTACCTTGGGATCAAAAGAGACCGTCAGCAAAGCCAGACTGGCAGGAATTAACAATGCTCCTCCAACCCCTTGAAAAGCCCTTGCCACAATAAGAGCGTTAGCAGAAGGAGCAAGTCCGCACCATAAGGAAAAAAGTGCAAAGGATACAAGTCCTATAATCAATATTTTTTTTCTTCCGAATTTATCGCTTAAAGCTCCTCCAAATAAGATCAGAGAAGAAATGAACAGTGCATAACTCACCATTATCCACTGTGCCTGGGTTATCTTTGTACCAAGCTCCAGATGCAGGATAGGGAGTATCGTGTTGATCCCGGTACTGTCAATAAAAGGCATACCGGTGCCGATTATGGCTGCAAGAAGAACCCAGTAACCTTCCCGGATGCTTGTAAACAGCGACGAACCATCGTGCTGGTATTTCTCCCTGCTTTGAGACTGCGGTTTTTCCATGGAGTTAAGTCATGTCTGAACTTTATATTGGTTAGAGACGTGATCAAAAAATAAAAACTACAAGTCTAATCTATATAAGTCCTCTGTTAAATTTTAAACTGCTTCCGTTTTTTATATATGAACCGGTATGCGTTCAGAAGATGATACGGTTAATAGGACGTAAAAGCGTTAATTGCTTTCTAACTCAGAAATTCCATCACCAGTTTATCTACTTCTTCTTGCTTTTCCCTCCAGAATCCATGTCCTACGTCCTTAAAACGCTCTAACCTGCAGCTTGGTATCCTGTCTGCCATCTCGACCGATCTTTCCGCAGACGTGATGAGATCTTTTTCACCACACATGATCAGGGTATCAGATCTTATTTTGTTAATTTCATCCAGGCTATGATGCTTTTCACATGCTTTGAGCTGCCCCAGATATCCTTTTAAAACTTCTTCGTCTTCGGAAATGTTCTCCTGGACTTGCCTTATGTGATCAATGTTCTTTTCAATATATTCCCTTGTATATCCTAAGAACAACGCCATTGCCCATACGACCTTCATTCCCGCTTTTTTTGCGATCTCCCTGGAACTGCTGAGTATAAAGTTCCCTACTTCATCACGTGAAGATGTGCTGCAGCCAATAACGAGCTTGTTTACCCTTCTCTGATATTTAATTGCAATTCTCTGTGCTATCATTCCACCCATGGACTTGCCAACAAAACTTGCAGAACCAAGTTTCAAATGATCAAGCAGTCCGATCGTGTCATCGGCCATATCTTCGATCCCGAATCCCGGCTCAGTCACTTCTGATGCTCCAACCCCTCTGTTATCAAAGACGATAACTTTAAACCTTTTTGAATAGATCGGTATCTGGGTCTCCCAACTCTCGAGACGGCTTCCCAATCCTGATATCAAAACCAGCGGATTACCTTTTCCGTGGATTTCATAGTGAATTGTTATTCCATTTGATCGTGCAAAAGGCATAGGATTTCAGGGTGATAGGTTATGGCTCTCAAGATAGTCCTGTAAAATGACCACCGCAGCCATTTTATCGATTAACTTCTTTCTTTTTTTTCTGCTAACGTCTGCTTCTATCAAGGCTCTTTCTGCAATAACCGTTGAGTAGCTTTCATCAAAATATATAACGGGAAGTTTAAAACTATTCTCAATTTTTTTTGCGAATTTCTTAATGTCAATGCCTCTTGCCCCAAGCGAACCATCTTCTCTGTATGGAACGCCAACAACTATTTCGGTGGGTTTATACTGATCCAGGATTTTCTTTATTTCATTCAGATCATTTTTAAAATCTTTCCTGTCTATCTTTTTTACCCCGTTTGAAGATATTTTAAGTTCGTCACTTACAGCTACTCCTATAGTTTTTGTTCCCACGTCAAGTGCTAAAACACGCATACTGTCGGTCTTTGAACCCTCACCGTTTAAACATACAGGTCCCCCGAAGAGGAAATGTAAAAGGGTGTTAACATTTTTGAAGATCGGTCTTATTTTATCACAGAACTGCCTTTGTGTCACAGTGTGAGGATTTTTATTTCTTGACATTTATATAAAATGTATGATAGCGTATACTACATATTGTGGAATATGGCTTAATTTTTAACGATTAGCTACAATATATTTGATATTTATGAGTAAGATGGAAAAAATTTTTTGTCTCCAAGGCTAAAGCAGCAGATAAAGCTAAGTCCAATGGAAAACCTGATACTCACAACCGATAAATACAAATTCTTACAGAGTCCAAAGTCAAAACAAAGACGAACATTCATACCAAAAAAGGAGGGGTTCTTGCAACATGTCTGAAAAATCCAATGGTAAAAACCTGATCAGCGTTGAAGAAAAAAACCTTAAACACCAGATCGAGGAAGTTTTAGAAAGTGATATCAAAGACAAAGAAGAACCAACTGAAACTCGTTCTGAAACCCATAATACAAGATACTCTGATGGAGCTATAACGGTACCTCACAAGACCGTTGATGCCTTCGATGGTGATGAACTGAGAGCACGTGTATTTTATGAAAAGTATGCACTCAGGGACTCGTCCGGCAACATCGTTGAAAAAACCCCGGAAGAGTTATGGAACAGGGTTGCAAGGGAAGTATCCTCTCCTGAGAAAAACAAACAGCTCAGAGAAGAGTGGAAAGAAAAATTCCACTGGCTGCTGTCAGATTTTAAATTCATACCGGGAGGACGGATACTTTTCGGAGCAGGACAGAAAAGGCGTGCTACTTTACTTAACTGCTACTTCATGCCTATCAGAGAGGATTCCATAGAGGCGATATTTGAATGGTGCAAAGAAGCAGCAAGGACTTATTCGTTCGGTGGTGGAGTAGGTACGGATATATCTATTCTGAGACCTAAAGGAGCCCCTGTAAATAATTCAGCGGTTTATTCCACGGGTGCGGTCTCTTTCATGGACCTGCTGTCAACTACAACTGGTACGATCGGGCAGGCAGGCAGACGTGGAGCTTTAATGATAACCATCAGAGTGGACCACCCTGATATAATCGAATTTCTCGACGTAAAGAACGACCCGGAACGAAGGAAGGTCCAGTTTGCAAACATTTCCGTAAAAGTCACCGACGAGTTTATGAAAGCGGTAGAGAACGATACGGATTTTGAACTTAGTTTTAACAGTGATATGACAAATATAAGCAAGAAGGTCCGAGCAAGGGATATATGGGACAAATTAGTTAAATCAGCTCACGAGTCAGCGGAGCCAGGACTGATCTTCTGGGATTCGGTCAAAAGATACTCTCCTACGGAATATAACGGTATGGAGGTCAACGGAGTAAACCCTTGCAGCGAACAGGCACTTGAAGACTACGGTAATTGCTGTCTTGGAAACGTCAATCTGTCTATGTTCGTAACGGATGAATTTACAAAAGAAGCAAAGATCGATTGGAAAAACCTTGAGCAGGCTTTCAGGTATTCAGTAAGATTTCTTGACAATATACTTGACTACAACATGGAGAAGCATCCGATCAAGTATCAAACTGATGCTTCCACTCGTTCAAGAAGGATAGGGGTAGGATTTACCGGTTTTGGGGATATGCTTGCCAAACTGAATATACAATACGACAGTTATGAAGCAATTGACTTCACGGATAAGATGTTTGAACACATCAAGAACATCGTTTACGAAGCAAGTTCCGATCTGGCTCAAGAAAAAGGCAGTTTTCCCGCCTTTGATCTGGACGTACACCTATCTAACGATTTTTTGGATTCCATAGGAAAGAACGTAGTTGAAAAAATTAAAGATCAAGGCTTGAGAAACGCATGCATACTGACCGTCCCTCCAGTTGGAAGCGGTTCGGTGCTCGCAGGCACGACAAGTGGCGTTGAACCCATGTTCGCCCTCTCTTATTACAGACGCTCCGAGTCTCTTTCCAAAGGAGAATTTAAGGTTTATCACCCACTGGTGAACAAATATCTTAGTAAGTTCGATATTGACAGCGAGACGGAACTTCCAAAAACCTTTGTTACTTCCCATGAAATAGAACCGCAAATGCGGGTTCGCATGCAAGCAGCGATCCAAAAACACATAGATTCGTGTATTTCAAGTACTGTAAACCTTCCCACGGACATTACTTTGGAAGAAGTTGAAAAGATATATTTTCTTGCATGGAAAATGGGATGCAAGGGAATAACCGTTTACAGGGAAGGTTCCAGACAAGGCATTCTGGTAACAGAAGAAGGTGCAAAACAAAAAAAGGCAAAAGAAGAGTTAGACAGCAGTTTAAAGGACGACATTTCAACCCGGGATGAAGGGATGCTAATCACCCACCCCAACCTCACCTCATCCCCTCATCCCCTTCCTACTTCCGGGATCAAACCTGTAAAAAGACCTCAGCGTTTACAGGGATTCACGGAGGTAATAAAGACCGGGTATGGAAACCTGTACGTAACTGTAAACACGTATCAGGAAAAGCCTCTTGAGGTATTCGTCCAAATTGGAAAATCAGGCTACACCGCAATGGCAAACGCAGAAGCAACTGGCAGACTGGTGTCACTGCTGCTAAGATCCGGCGTTGACGTTAAGGACGTTGTAGAACAGCTGACGGGAATAGGTGGTTCCTCTCCCGTTTTTTCAGATGGAAAGCTGGTAATGTCCATTCCTGATGCCATAGCAACAGTGTTGAGAAATAACTTTATGGATAATGATAATCCTAACGTTAATGAGGAAAAAAAAACTCCATCTAACATAAAACAAGCGGATCTCTTTACAAAAGGCTTGAGCGGCAGCTACGACGTCATGCTTGAAGACTGTCCGGAATGTGGTGATAGAGCCCTGGCATTTGAATCTGGCTGCATGACTTGCAAATCCTGTGGTTATTCCAAGTGCAGTTAGGAAAAACAAGGGATTTATATACATCGTTAGCCAAGAGATAATATAACTTATTTACCTTCAGCTACCCTCTTCCACCGTTGCTGATATATGAGGGATTAATCTCCGTTTTTCTGCCCAAAGTAAATCCTCTTTGCTGATCATATACAAAGATTGGTGAAAATACTAAAAAACTCCAACCTGTTTAGGATAAAATGGGGGGGGAGGCAAGTTATATTAACTTTATAAATTGCGCTCCAGCAACTTCAAGAGATAATTAAAGAAGAAAATTAACTACGGAGGGCCTCAATGATTTCGTTTTTATAATTAATAAGTTTCCTATCAAGTCTCTCGTCAAGTTCTACAAACAGACTTTCTTTTTGCTTTTCAAATTGGGAAATAAGACTTTCTCTTTGTTCCTTTATGATTTCTTTAGCAGCTTCTCTAAGTTCTTTACCCATTTCTTTTTCCTTAATACTTATCTGACTATTTATATATGTCTTGGTAATGAAGAAACTACCCGTAATCACTGAGGTAGATACTATCACTATGGAAAACAAGTGTTTTTCTACCCTTTCTGTAAAAAACCCTAAATTAAAGAATTCTCCTACATAGAACGCAAACCCCGCTATCAAAAAGCTTAACAAAGGTAAGGATATATAGGGATCACTACGTACCCTCTAAATAAATGATCTGACGTCAGATATTATGACCCTTCTTTCTCTTTTCTCTGAACTAAAATAACCCACTTGCCTTTCTGAACCACTTCCTCTTTCTGGTTGTGGACATTGACCTCAAATATGAAAAAACCCATATTAGGACGTTTATGCTCCCTTTTTTCAACAAGTTTACGGGTTATATGAACTGTGTCGCCCGGAAAAACTGCCCCGGAAAAACGCCAATCCTCAAGTCCCATGAAAGCAACGGTAGCCAGCCTTGGCATAGTAAACCAAAGACCCGTGGCTATGGATGTAACGAGCATTCCGTGAGCTACCCTGGTCTTAAAAACCGTTTTTTTGGCAAACTCTTCATCAACGTGCATGTTGTTATAGTCAGCTGATATCCCAGCAAAATTAACAACGTCAGATTCAGTCACCGTTCTTCCTGAACTCTTATGCTCTGCACCTTCTTCTAAATCTTCATAAAAAAGCCTGGACATAATCTATTCTCCTTTTGAAATCCCTCCGCGGAAGTACAGATAAGGGATGATTTAATTATTCGAAATAAAGTCGTGGAGTACTCTGTACTACTTACCTTTCTTTTTCCACTCCTTGCGAAGTGTTCCAATTTTTTTATCAGAACGAGCATTGCGCCCGCTAGGATTAGTCAGACTATTACCAATATCCAACTTTTTTTCTACAGTTTTTACACGTGCATCACTACGAATTTTTCTGCCCATAATAAGTTTTTATCGTTTTACCACCAAGTCAGTTACTGCACTGGTTTGAACTTTGGAAGGGTTACTTCGTCGGTCACGTCCTCAAACACAACTTCAACTTCCATTCCAATGTGAACGTCTTTAACATCCACGTCAATAACGTTGGACATCATTTTAACCCCTTCGTTCATTTCTATCAGTGCCACAACATACGGTGGGTCACCTTTATACGCTTTTGTAGGTCCCATGTGGTGAATTGAATAAGTCCAGATCTTGCCTTTCCCTTCCGACTTTACCCATTCTATATCGTCGCTCATATCGTCACCTGGGGACAGTGCCCTCGGATAGAAAAAGTATTCACCTGTAACTTTTGACCTTGGTATAACAAGTTCGTGATTCTTACATGCTTCCCAATATGGTTTTGTTTCCGGTCTGAATTCCGGAAGTGGCTTATTATATTCTTTTTTTTCTTCTGACATTTACTTATCTCCTGATCTATGAAAGTGCTTCATTACCTAATACAACTGTACTATGAGCAGAAACAATACCTCCGTTGCCGTGAACAAGTGCAACCTCGGCATCATCAACCTGCCTCTTGCCAGCATCTCCTCTTAACTGCAGAGTGGCCTCAACGACATGGTGCATGGCCCCCAGGTGTGCCTGGGATAAAAGCCCTCCATGTGTATTCGTTGGAAGGTCCTTGCCTATCTCCATACGTCCCTCAAGGGCAAACGGCCCTCCTTCACCTTTTGGCACAAAACCCAGACCTTCAAGCTCAAGAAGAACGGTTATTGTAAAACAGTCGTACAAATAAGCAATATCCACGTCCGAAGGACCTATTCCTGCAGTTCCAAAAGCCTTCTTACCTGAATGATCGACCGCATTGTATATCTGATCTATATCCTGAAGGGTCGTAAGGTACTGATGTGAGTAACCTTGTCCCATTCCCCAGAGATAAGCCAGATCGTTCTCAATTCCCAGTTCCTTGGCCTTATCTTCGGTCGTAACTATAAATGCTGCACCACCATCTGAAATTATAGAGCAATCATACTTATGAAGTGGTTCAGCAATTACCCTTGAACTAAGCACGTCTTCGATCGTAAGCGGGTCCTTGTTCATTGCGTTCTCTTTATCAGAGGCATGCTTTCTCATGGTCACGGCTACTGCAGCCAAGTGCTCCGGTCTGTTGCCAAAATCGTGCAGATACCTTTGTGCTGCAAGTGCATAACCACCCGGAGTGGTCAATCCGTATGGATACTCGAACTCTGCATGACACATCTCCCTGATCAACGCGACCATACCTGAAGAGGAAATACCTGAAAGAGTATTATCACCTCTTACACAAAGGACAGTTTCAGCCTGCCCTGAAGCAATGGCCATAGTTGCTTCTGCAACCATCCAAACCGCAGTAGCACCACCAACTGCCACCGAAGAAAAGAAACTGGGTCTCATACCGAAATAATCGGCAAAAGTAGTACAGTGCATAAACGTATTCTCAACTAAAGAAAATGCCGTTACCAGACCATCGACATCTGATTTTTTTATACCTGCATCCTGAATTGCAAGCCTTGATGCTTCTGAAAGAAAATGAAAGGAACTCTTGTCGGGAATTTTTCCCTGTTCGGTCTCCCCGACCCCGGCGATCACTATCTTTTTCTTCTTTAATAACTCACGGGTTTCTTCAATCCCTGGAAAACTCTGTGACATATTCTCACCTCAAAATATATTTTATTAAAAACTTGTTTATTAAAGTTGATTAAACTAATACTAAAATATTAAAAAGTCAATCTATATTCCCAATTCCCTTGATATGACTATACGCTGGATCTCGGAAGTACCTTCGGTCAGTGACGCCAGTTTTGCGTCCCTGTAGTAACGCTCCGCAAGATACTCAACGCTGTAGCCGTAACCTCCGAGGACCTGCACGCATTCAGTTGCCACGTCCTGCACTATTTCTGCAGCATACAACTTGGCCATAGATGCTTCTTTCAGACATTTCTTGCCATTGCTGTAAAGCCAGGCAGCTTTATAGACCATTAATCTGGCGGTTTCCACTTTCATCGCCATATCGGCAAGTTTAAAACTTATTGCCTGGAACTTGGAGATCGGTCTGCCAAAGGCCTCTCTCTCTTTGGAATACTGAAGCGCATAATCCAGAGCTGCCTGGGCAATTCCAACGGACTTTGCCGCATGTGTAATTCTTGCACCAAGCAACGTTTCCATGGCACCCTGAAAACCACCTTCACCCACAAGCACATTTTCCTCGGAAACCTCGCAGTTCTCAAAAATAAGCTCCGAAGTATCAGCCGACCTGTGTCCAAGTTTGTGCATCTTCTGACTTACGGAGAAACCCGGGGCATCGTTATCCACAATGAATATACTGATCCCCGTCCCTTTTTTTTCCTTGTTCGTATAGGCAGCAACGATCGCATAATCACAGATCGTGCCGTTGGTTATCCAGGTTTTTGTTCCGTTTAATACATATTTGTCCCCTTTTTTAACCGCTGTAGTTCTGATACTCCTTGCATCCGACCCTGCAAAAGGTTCAGTAAGTCCCAGTGACCCTATCTTTTCTCCTGTAATTCCAGGCACCAGGTACTTCTGTTTTTGCTCTTCTGTACCAAATTTATATATAGGGAACATTGAAAGGCTCGTGTGGGCGTTAATGCACATTGCTATACCTGCGTTTATTTTCCCCATCTCCTCAGAAAATATACAGTCAGTGATCTTATCCAGCCCAACCCCGCCGTACTCTTCCGGAAAAACTATACCGAGCAACCCCATTTCCCCCAGTTTAGGAAAGAGTTCCACAGGAAACAACTCGTTCTTTTCCGCGTCCTCTACCAAAGGTTCTATCTCGTTCTGACCAAAATCAACGATCATATCCTTGAACATTCTCTGTTCTTCTGTAAATTCAAAATTTAAACCCACCTGACTTGCCTCCTGATGAATAATAAAGGTTTCATTATATCACGTCTGTACAGTGTCGCAAGGTGGAAAGGAGTAAAAAAGTGATTATCAGATCAATACAGGACGTTTTCTTGAAAATAGTGCCACCGCAAGTCTCAAACTTATTCTTTGGCCCCGGCTTCGCGCAGTATTTCGGCAATTTCGGTGTTATCCTCCTCAATAGCTAATTGTAAAGGTGTTACTCCGTCATTGCCTTTTATATTAACATCAGCACCAGCAGCAATTAGGATTTTAATTGCCTCTTTTTTGTGACTACCTTCATGGACAGCGCAGTGCAGTGGTGCATGATTGTCATTATCCCTTGCGTTTACATCTACACCGGCATCAATTAACAACTCCAACATAGAAGTGTAACTTCCACTAGCAGCATAGTGCAGTGGTGTCCAGCCGTTAGTGTTTTGAATATTTTCTTTGAATTCAATTAAGTCCTGGATGTCAGCCCCAGCGTCAATTAAAGATTGAACGACTTCAATATGTTCATATTTATAAGCCACAATTATTGGCGTTTCTCCACTATTGTCTTTTGCATTCACATCAGCACCACTATCTATCAGTGCTTTAACCGCTTCTTTATATGACTTAAAGCTGCGACAAGCAATATGAAGTGGGGTTTCACCGTTTTGCTGTCTTGCGTTCATATCAGCACCGGCATCTATAAGGAGCTGAATTAAATCTGCAACAGAGAGTATAAATCCAAGTTCTTTCTTTTTTCTGAAAATACCACTGCCGTCAGTATCAGCAGCATAGTGAAGAGGTGTATTACCACAATTACCCTTTGCATTAATGTCAGCACCAGCAGCTATTAGCGTTTTAACCGCTTCGGTTTTATTTTTAACGGCTAAATGTAACGGCATATCTCCCCACTTGTTTTTTGAGTTAACCTCCGCACGGCGGTCTAACAGTATCTTGACTGTTTCAGGATTACCCACACAAGAGGCATAGTGTAGTGGCTTCCAGTTATACATTCCCTCTGCCTCAATGTCTGCATGAAAAGCAAGCAGCCATTTAACGACTTCAAGATTGCCGCTGTTAGTAGCTTCATGCAACGCAGTATTGCCAAAATCATTCCTTGCATGGATAATTGCTTTAGAAGGCATAAAATTTTTCTTTCCACCCGGCTGGTCTATACTTGAAGCATAAGCTTTTTCAAAAAGCAGAAGTTTAACGATCTCAGTTACACCTCTTTTAGCAGTCTCATGCAACGGAGTATTGCCATTATCACTCCTTCTTGCATTAATATCGGCATCAGCAACGATCAAACATTTGACAACTTCCGTGTGACCTTTCCTGCAGCTATAGTGAAGAGGAGTGCTACCACCTTTGGAATCCCTGCTATTTACATCTGCTCCACCAATAATTAGACCTTTAAGAGTTTTGGTATCTCCTTTATCTGCAGCCTCTAACAGTCTTAAGTTCACATCCTTCATATAATTCTCCTCATAATTTACAGTTTATTATAAAGGATTATATACTTGACTATATGGATAGAAAAAGAAAGACAACACATCAAGTATTCAGGAAAATATACAAAAACTTCAGACGGGGACTATAAAAACTAAATATATTCCTTAAATGTATTAGAAAATTTCTCGGCTGTAGTTTTTAACCAACTAAAACATTCTTTTTCCCATTCATCTCTGTTAGTAATATCATTAACCTCTTTGTGTATCATAATTTTAGAGACTGTTTTATCTTCAGGAGATGGATTCCATGTCAGTTTAGTATTCAATTTTGTTTCAATTTCTTCCCTATTTGAGTAAAATTTAGAATACAATGATTTGTCTTTATCCGTTATAAGAATAGAAGTCCAAATTTTTCCGTTCTGGAATTTTCCGTTGATTTTCGAGAAATCTAAAAGTAATCGAATATTACTTTTAGAATCTCCATAACGTATATCAAACAAATTTTGTGGCTTTGGGTGAATTCCTTGAATTTGTAATGTTGAACGATTCTTTATACAATACTCCTTAAACTCGTCCCAAAAATTATATTGTAGCGATCGAATGGGTGATAGTTCTTTTTGCTGAGATGCTTTCAACATTTTTTCCCAATCATTAGGTTGAGAAATGACTTCAAATTTGGGAGACGGATTAGAATCGTCAATTTTCCATAATTCTATTCTAACAAGAAAGAAGTTAAGTTTGTCACTTGTGTGACTATTTAAAAAATCAACTGCTTTTTTATGTGCTTCGCTACAATATTCAGCAATCCAAATTACAATCTCGGCATCAACTCCCGAAGCATAAGTAATTGCTTTCCCTAAATGGTCGTGGTCTGTGATTCTGAATTGATTTTCAATAATAATTTTTTTGTTGTCTTCACCCTCCGCTAAAATATCATATTTTAAATTATCAATAGGATTACCTTCAGTTTGAATAAGATTGATTATACCTATACCTAACTCCTCACTCAGCAATTTTAAATTTTCTGCTTTTATTAACCAATTGGTAAACTCTGTTTCTTTTTTCCATACCTCTATTAAATTAACTGATTGCAATTTACTCAAATTCATATTTCCTCCCTAACTGCACATTTGTCGAAACATAACACAATTCGCTAATTCCACAAATTAGTTCATTTCCGCCAGAACATCGGCGTAAAAATAACCAGAACCGTATACAACTCCAGCCTGCCCAGAAGCATTAAAAGGCACAGCCATAATTTAGAAAGACTTGATAAAAACTTATAGTTGTTTGCCGGACCCAGTTCTTCCAATCCCGGACCGACGTTACCTATCGCGGCAGCACACGCCGACAGTGCACCAACAACCGATATATCCTCGATCATAAGTATGAACAGAACAGACAGTACGAATATAAATATGTAAAGAAGGAAAAAACTCGTAACACTTGACACTACTTCATTTTCCACTGCTTTTTTGTTAATCCTTATAGGGTGCACCGCACGCGTCCGGATCAGCTGGACTATCTCTCTGTAGCCTTTTTTAACTAATATCAATATCCGGATCACTTTAATAGATCCCGTGGTCGAACCCGCACAGGCACCTATAAACATCATGGCAAGCAGTGCAAATACAGAAAACGTTGGCCAAGAACCATAATCCACGGAACTGAAACCGGTGGTGGTTAAAACAGATATAACCTGAAAAGAAGAGTATCTCAGAGCATCTGCAAATCCATAATAACCCGTGATCCAAAGGTCCAGGCACACAACAATAATGAAAAACAAAACCAGGAAGGCGTAGAATTTCAGCTCGGAATTCCTGAATACTTTTGAGAACTTGCCGGTTAACAGAAAATAGTGGAGAAGGAAATTAATCCCGGCAAGGAACATAAACAGCATTATCAACACCTCGACCAAGTAGTTGTTATAGCCTCCTATACTGGCACTTGTTACAGTGAACCCACCGATGGATAAAGTACTGAACGAAGTAACTATGGCATCAAATAAAGGCAGTCCACAAAGCAGGAGCAAAAGGACCAGTAACAACGACATGCCAACATATATTATCCATAGCTTTTTGGCCGTCTTGGCGATCTTCGGGGTTAGTCTTTCCTTAACAAAACCCGGAGATTCGAGGCTCATGAGCTGCATACCACCCACGGACAGTCTGGGCAGTATAGCAACTCCCAGTACTATGATCCCCATCCCGCCCAACCACTGGGTAAAACTCCTGTAAAAGAGCAGACCACTGGGCAATACCGATGGGTCTTCAATAACACTGGCACCCGTCGTGGTAAATCCTGCCACGGATTCAAACCAGGCATCCACCGGGCTAGAAAATACCGACATGAAGATGTAAGGAAGAGAACCAAATAAACTCGCTACAACCCAGCATAAAAAAACCACAATAAAAGCTTCTTTTCTGCCCAGCTCGGTTATATCTTTGGCTTCACTGCTTAATATTTTCAGCAATAACCCAGAAGATACCGTTATAAATGCCGTTAATAAGAAAAAGTACTCATCTCCTGACCCGTATATAAGGGAACAGATGGACGGTATTAACATCAACCCGCCAAAAAACTGTAAAAAAGTGCCAACTATGTGAAAACAGAGCTTTATATTCATTTAAAAGTCACTTGCTCCAGAGAAAAATACATTCTTATAACAAACTGGAGATTTAATTCGGAGTATTATATTGCACCAGTTTCAGTCAGAGCGGTCTCGATCCTGCCTTATTTACCTATCTGGATCCAGCATCCAAATCCTGATCGTGCTTTTTTAAAACGTAAAGCAGTTGAACGGAAGCCACCTCCAGCAGCAAAGAACCTGTCATTATAACCAGCCCGGAGGGGTCATTTACTATGAACTGAAGATAGACGCCGTATAAAACGCCAATAAACCCCGGTAAAACACCTGCTGCTCTGATAAAATATCTGCAATACTTTGCATATCCGGCGTTTGTAAAAGCCATCCTGAGCGAAAGAATGCAAAAGAACAGTATGGTCAAACAGATGGCATAAAAAACCGTTGATACCTGGGCATATTCCATACTAACGAAGTCCCTCGATCTCTTTGGCAAGGATTATATCTTTAATTGTGATTCCTTCTTCACTGTGAGTGGAGAGTGTTATAGTGACCTTGCTATAGTTGATCAGTATATCGGGATGATGATCAGTTTTTTCAGCAAGAATGGCAATTTTGTTAACAAAGCCAATGGAATCTACGAAGGTCTTACATCTGTACACCTTTGATATTTCATTACCCGCTCTGTGCCAACCGCTTAGATCCTTTAAAAACCCTTCAATATCACTGTCGTCCAGCAGTATCGTTGTTTTTGTTGTTTGTGTTCTATCTGTTTTAGTCTGATACCTGCTATCTTCCTCTATAGTAACTATTCCACTGAACTTATCTTTAACAAAGCTAACACCGAATTTACCGGAACCTGCAGGATCAGTAGCACACCTAAATCCCCATTTATTCTTCCAGTGCCCTACTGGCCGAGTTGCCATTCTTATCTCTTTCTCAATCTCAGCTACACTTGTCTGATATCCGTCGGATTCAATATAATGAACCCCGATTGAAACAAGTTGCTTAACGGTAAAATCGCTTTTTTTAAGCAAAGGAGTTAACTTTTGCCTTAACATTGCATACTTACTTTGCGAGCCGGAATATCTACTTGTGCTACTCATAATTTACCCTTCCCTTGTTTTGCTGGTTAATACTTCCTTATTTTTCACATTTTCATTATAGAACAAAATCTGCTTAAATAAAAACATAATGTTTAACGTTTACATAGGTATCGGTTCCAACTTGGGAAACAGAATTGAAAACTGCCTTAACGCCTTAAAGGCAATTTCAGAATTCACAACGATCAACACAGTGTCATCTTTTTATGAAACCGAACCCGTGGGCAGTGAAGGTCAGCCAAGATTTATAAATGCAGTGGCTAAGGTAAAAACGACGCTTTCACATCATAAGCTGCTGGATTCTTTAAAAACCACAGAAAGACATATGGGACGCAGAAGCAGCAGGAGGTGGGCTCCAAGGATAATAGATCTCGACGTGCTGTTCTATGAAAATCTTGTGATGGAGACCAAAAAACTTACCATACCGCACAAAGAACTCCATAAAAGAAAATTCGTTCTGAAACCCCTTTGCGAAATCGAACCTGATCTTGAGCATCCGGTGCTGCGGCAGACGGTAAGCAGGCTGCTGACAAACCTTAAAGACAATAAAGAAGTTAAAAAGATCAAACGGTCATACACGGAGTTGTATCGTTCCAGTATCAAAGACGAGTAAAAACATAAGAGACGGTTACAACAACGTCAGTCGGATACACCTTCACACGCCAGTTTAGCTGATGCAAGCGTGTTCCACAGCAGCATTGTTATGGTCATCGGACCCACTCCGCCAGGTACAGGTGTGATATAGGAAGCTTTTTCTTTAACGCCTTTAAAATCCACGTCCCCCGTCAGTTTACCATCCTCATTCCTGTTAATTCCAACATCTATTACCACGGCTCCTTCTTTCACCATATCAGCTTTAATAAAATCAGCCCTTCCTATCGCTGCCACAAGTATATCCGCTCTTGCTGTAACCTCTCCCAGGTTTTTAGTTCTTGAATGACAGGTCGTAACGGTAGCGTGCCTGTGCAGAAGCAGCATGCCCACGGGCTTGCCAACAATGTTGCTTCTTCCCACAACAACTGCGTCACTACCTTTAATTTCAATATTATAGTAATCCAGCATTTTAATAATTCCGTAAGGCGTACAGGAAACAAATCTTGGATTTCCTTCAACCAACCTTCCGACGTTATCAGGATGAAAACCATCTACATCTTTTAGCGGGGAAACCTTTCTCAGGATATTTGTCTCATTAATTTGGTCAGGCAGTGGAAGCTGTACTAATATCCCGTGAATTCTGTCATCCTGATTCAGCTTTTCAACCAGCTGCATTAATTGTTCCTCGGTCGTTTTCTGAGACAGTCTGTGCTCTTCGGAATAAATACCGACTT
The DNA here is from genome assembly GCA_965215275.1 of Thermodesulfobacteriota bacterium. Classification (GTDB taxonomy): domain Bacteria; phylum Desulfobacterota_D; class UBA1144; order Nemesobacterales; family JAJCZQ01; genus CAZUNK01. The sequence goes on along the minus strand of OZ244044.1, from coordinate 1,276,881 downwards.
TCTCACATGCTTTCCTTTTATTACGAACGTATATATCCGAAGCAGGATTGTCCCCAACGAGCACGGCGGCAAGCCCCGGAACGATTCCGTAAGCACTCTTAAGCTCTTTTACACCTTTTGCGATCTCCACCCTTGTATCTTCTGATACTTTCTTACCGTCAATCAAACTGGACATAACAAGAACACCTGCACTTTCAATATATTTGATGAATTTCTATATATAATACCTTAGATTTTTCCAAAGTCAGCATTTTCGCTATCACCGATGATAAAAATAAAGGAAATTATATAGGTAACTACGCCAAATGAATAAAAATGTTTTTTACAAGATCATATTCGTATCGGGCGGAAAACCTTGTAGTTAGACCCTTGTAATAAGGACATTGAAGATCAAAATAATGGAAAGATCCCGGTTTGTTCAACGTCCTGGAAAGGACTGCATTACTAAACCTTTATCCGAGACCTTATCTTCCTTCTTATCACAACGGATACAGGTATAAGCATCAGAGATGCCAATGCTGTGAGCAGATCAGAAGCAGCTTCGTTCTGATCTGAGACCGCACATCCTCCTCCACCTCCGCCTGTACCTGATGATGTCGGTCTTCGTGTCGGTGGTCCTGTTGTTGGTGGGTCTGTCGGTCCTGGTGGCGTAGTCGTTACCCTGATGGTAAAGATGAGTTCGTCCGTATCTCCATCTTCATCCGTTACCGTATATGTATAACTGCCGGAAGATACAGCAGTTGGTGTTCCGCTAAGCACTCTGTCAGCTGAACTGAAAGTAAGTCCAGCAGGTAAACCAGTAGCAGGTAAAATAGGGGACAGGCTGTAGGTTAATTCTCCATTCCCTGCTGTTGCCTCAGGCAGTGTTTCCTTTATTGCAGTTCCTGGCACGTAGTTCTTATCTGGTATCGTCCAGTTGTTAAACGTAGGTGTATCCCCAGACATATGACCATAGACCTTAATGTTCCATGAGTGTAAAGTCCCCGCACCTGCGACTGAAGCGTTGGTTATCTTCAAGGTCCACTCTCCGGCAGGGTCTGTTCCCAGGTGGTTGGCTAAACCAAAACGATGCTCTCTGCCTGTATAGTCAAAGTCGTCTACAGTAAGAGATCTGCCAGATAATAAAAGTGATAAAGCTTCTGCTGGATATGCCTCAGTGAGTTTTGACACTCTACCGTCAGGGGAAGTTATTTCTATACTTAAAAAAGGAAAGAAAGGGTGAGTGAAATTGATACCTATCTCTATAAATTCCGTAAAGACCTCAGTACCTGGTATATCTATATCAGGTACGTTCAGTGTGAAAACAGCGGAAACGTCTTCCGCGTTTCCTCCCGTTGTGAAGTCTGGTATAACTGTATCGATATTACCCGAGGAAACCGTCACGGGCCTCATTGGCGGTGGAACGTTGGTCCAGTTCCCTGCAAGTTCTACTGCCGCTGCGGTGTCTACTGTACCAAAACCGAACTTTGGATTGTAAAAATAATACTCTGAATCAGAACCGTATTTAAGTGCTCTTCTATTCCACCCACGGTCAAGAGCTCCTTGGTCGGTTGAACCTGCCAGTATCAGTTTCAGGTCCCGCCAGCTAATATCACTGTTTACCTCCCGCATCAGTGCTGCTACTCCTGAAACAACAGCAGCTGAATTTGACGTTCCAGGGAACTCAAAAGTATAACTGTCGTTATTGTCCGTCGTTACAATATAAGAACCCGGTGCACATACCCATAGATTGTATCCCTCTTCTGAAAAGGAACTATTACGAAAAGCAGGCTTACCTTCAGCTTCCATTGAACATACGGTAGTTACTGCGTAGTAGTTGGAATACTCATTAAAATTAGCCTGGTCTGATCCTTCATGTCCGTCCCCTGCCGCCCATACGTAAAATACACCTTTACCACCAAAACCTTCTCTTATACCAGTTCTCACTCCTTCTTCCCACTCCGATGAAGCCTCTGTAAGAACCGGCAGGTCCTTCGGTCCCCAGTTGTTGACCGATACAGCCGTTATATCCTTATTACGGACCATGGCGTCCTTTGCGTTAGCATCACTGAAGTTATCAGCTAAATTATAACTGTAGATGTTTGCCTCAGGTGCTACACCTCTTACTCCAAGGCTGTTATCACCCACTGCTGCTATAATGCCTGCTACACGTGTACCACGACCACTGAAAGGACTGTACAGATCACCGCTTCCGGAGTAATCATGAGAAAGGGTGGTATCTATGTTGTCAGCAAGGTCCTCATGATCTGTGTCCATACCATGATCTACCACCGCCACGTTAATCCCAGCTCCAAATACACTATCATCCCAGACCTCTTCTATTTTTATGTCTATATCTTCTTCAGGGAGTGGTATTGTCTTTTCACCTAATATAAGCTCACCCGCTTGACGTTTCAGATACCACTGACACCCGTATAAGGGATCATTTGGAAAATTGGTAGTAATACCTGGACAGTCATAGTCATCGAATAAGTTTTGAGAATCAGCTACTAGAACTCGAACCCCGTAGGGTGTAGGTCCACTGCTTCCCACAACTATATAGTACGTTCCCGGGCTGAAACGAGTTTGTATAGTGGCATTCGTTCTTGACTCTTCATCACTCGGATGCACTTCAGTGGTACTTGCTATCAGATCATCATTGCTGTCACATACCTGTAAACTGTATTCCTGATCATTGGAGAAGGTGATATCTTCTACCTCTATATCTGCAATAAAATTTCCATTTGGATTTATCTGAAAATAATGTAAACCGGCATCACTTAAATTTCTTCGGATAGCCGGTCGACCCACTTCCAATGTAGCTTCGATCGCTGCACTGGAGTCACAGTTCTTAATACTGGTCTGACCATATGCACCAATGGACGCAAAGCACAGAAGAAAGAAAAAGGAAATTAATAACTTATGGGGGGGGGTATTACTCTAAATAACATGTTCATGACCTTTTTCATTTTACTTTATATTATTAATGAATGTCAAGTGCATAAATATACAAAGGTTATATTTTGTTTTCGCACAGTTAAGTATATAATTCCCCAAAAAAAATATACGTTACGCTAAACAACAAATAAAAATGGAAAAAAGAAAAGTTAAGTGGGGATACGGAACGGATAATGGACCAGAGGTATGGGGACAATTAAGCCCGGACTATTTCCTTTGTTCGGAGGGTAAAAGTCAGTCCCCGATCAACATTGAAAATGCCAGCAGAGTAAAACTTCCAGAGATCGGTTTCAACTACCGGCCTTCCAGTTTGAAAATCCTTAACAACGGTCTCACGATCGAAGTTCAATATGATGAAGGGAGCTGGATTGAAATAGAAGATACGAAATACATGCTACAACAGTTCCATTTTCACTCACCCAGCGAACACACCCTGGCGGAAAGTCTGTTTGACTTGGAAATGCACCTCGTTCACAAAAGTAAAGAAGGGACAATTGCCGTTATAGGGGCTATGATCAGAAAAGGGCAGAACAATGAGGCTTTTAATCCCGTCTGGCTAAATTTACCAACTAACGCCGGCGAAACACGGAACGTCCCGGACGAGTTGATCAACGTGGACGATATGTTGCCAATATCAAGGTTTTCATACAGATATGATGGGTCGTTAACCACTCCACCTTGTTCGGAAGGGGTTAAATGGATCGTTCTGACGACACCTATTGAGATATCTGAAACGCAGATCAAGGTATTCAGGTCTATTATCCATAATAACAATCGCCCCGTGCAACCCATCAATGGACGTAAATTGCTCGTGGACGCTGATGCGGACCAATAAATATATCCTTATTCGTTCAAAATATTTACCGTAATCATCGCTGTCAACTTCAATCAGTATCCCAGTTATGATCCAACAAAGAGCTTCCTTTGCCTATGCTAAAACTATTATTAATTGACTGAAAAATATAGTTTTTAGCATGATCTATTGAATCTCTTAACTTATGACCTTTAGCAAGGTAAGCACAGATTGCAGATGAGACCGTACAGCCGGTTCCGCGAACGTTTTTAGTTTTAATTCTCTTTGTTCTGTATTCCCTGAATTTATTCCCATCAAAAAAAACGTCCGAGGAGAACTCCGATCCGGCAAGGTGTCCCCCTTTCAGCAGTACGGAACCACATCCAAGATCTCTGATGGCCTCTGACGCTTGTTTCATGCTCGTTAAATCGTTAATTGTCATTCCGGTTATCGTCTCTGCCTCGGGAACGTTTGGAGTGATCAAACAACATTTAGGCAGAAGTATACGTATAAGTTCTGAAATGGCCTTATCTTCCAGAAGTTTACTACCGCTTGTGGATATCATAACAGGGTCCAGAACGGTCTTGTCTATTTTATACTGCTCAAGTTTCCTTGAAACCGACCTCACTATACCGACATTTGAGAGCATACCTATCTTTACAGCATCACACCCTATATCATCCATAACCGCATCAAGCTGATCCTCAATAAAATCAGTTGGCAGATCATACACAGAACGGATACCAAGAGTGTTCTGGGCAGTGAGAGAGGTTATAACCGACTGTCCATGAACTTTCAGAGCAGCAAACGTTTTAAGGTCGGCCTGAATACCTGAACCACCGCATGAGTCCGACCCGGCAATCGTCAACGCACAAGGTACCTTGTTATTCATTATCTGTTAAATTCTAGGGAATTATAGTAAATAGTTGACAAACAACTACTCGTACTGTTCTGAGTGCAGAGTTCCTCTATCCCCATTCTCTTTTGATCTGATACTCTTAGCACTCATCGGGAGTATTTCTACCTTATTCCCACCCGATATGAAGTCTCCTTCATTAAGAGTATTGATATTCTTACCTGCATTTATATCCCTGTCTTCTGAATAACCGCAATATATACAGCTGAATACTCTTTCAGACAAAGGCAGTTTTGGATTTACCTTTCCGCATTCAGAACAGGTCATTGTTGTATAATGGGAATTAACTAAAACTAACTTGCCTCCAGCTATCTCGGCTTTGTAGTCAAGTTGGGTTTTAATCTTCCCCCATTGCTGTTCCGTTACACTTCTTGATAAATAAGGATTTTTTACCATATTTTGGATCTTTAAATCCTCCAACTTTATATGATTGTTCTTTTTTACTATTTCGGTAGTCATTCTGTGTATAGCGTTATTTTCACGATCGGTAGTTCGTTCCCATTCCTTTGCTAACGATAAAACTTTCTTCTTTCTGCTGTCAGAACCTTTTACCGCTCTTGAAACAATTCTCTGCTTTCTTTTCAGTTCCTTTCTGTTCAACTGAACTCCTGGTATTTTAGTTCCATCTGAAAAAGCCATTCTGTTTATAATTCCAAGGTCGATCCCTATGGACCTGTCCATAGGTCTTTTCTTTTCGCTGGTAAACTCACATAGAAACTGGACTTTTATTCTTATAGCTGTTTTAACTATCCTTATTGTTGTTTTAGGTTGTTTTAAAACAACTCCGTCAGGCACACTACCTTTGAAAGATAATCTGCCAACTCCCTTTATCGTTAAATACGTTCTCCTGCCGATCTTTTCAATGTTTTTATAATTGTTTGTTTCAAAACTCCTGACAGGTCTGTTTGGACCTTTGTATTTTGGCCTGCCCACCTTTCTGACCTTCTTACCTGCTTTTTTATTCTTTAAATAGTTCAAATAAGGACTATATGCATTATCCAGTCTTTCCAGAACGCTTCTTTGAGCTGTAACATTAAACTTTTCAAATTCCTTGTCTTGTTCTCGGACCTCAGTTAGTTCGTTAAACTGTTCGTATTTAGAGATAGTTTTTTCATACCAGTCATAAGATCTTAATCTGTGATATAAAGCTCCGTTATACAGGTCGGTAAGCTGTTGCAAGAATTCATCCAGCCTTTTATGAAAACCACTATCTGCCTTTACAGTTCTTGTGATCGTTCTAACCATGCTATAATACTACCATTTTCTGACCCGTTTATCAAATTTTCTTTTTGTCAACTATTTACTATAATTCCCTAATTTTACAAACCGACAGACTATGAATATAATATTTGCCTTTAAGCGGTATGATTGGTTCTATACAAAGTAAGAGGAGTTTTTTATGAGTGAAAAACAGGAAATTTTTAGAGATGATCTGTTTACTACAGATGAAGAAGGCAGGGTAAGACTTATTGGAGGTTATTCAAAGGAATCTGATAATTACACCTTTCCAAAATACTTGGCGGACCCGGTTAGCTTCTCCGATGACATTGAAGAAAAACTGCTAAGTCCTGCCGGCGTGTTACATTCATTTACGGTCGTCAGAAGAAGTATGCCGGAATTTCCCGTGCCTTATGCACTTGCTCTTGTGGACTTTCCAGAAAAAGTAAGAGTAATGGCACAGGTAGAAACAAAGGATATGGACAATCTTCAACTTGGAGAGAAGATGCTCGTTACCACGGGAGTGGTGAAGAAAACCCCAGATGGCAGGGACGTAATATCCTACAAGTTCATTCCCGAGAGGGAAATGAAAAGCTGAATCACACTAAAGGAACGTCTTTCGAAAATCACTTAGAGAACAGGAACTTCTCTACAGGAACTGTATCTTTTGGGTTAGATCAGCCTTTTTAGCTCTTCAAGTATCTCATACAACTTCGCAGGTTCAATTTCGTATCTATCCGATATCCTCTTCACTTCCTGGGAATTGATTCGCTTATCGATACTTCGTTTATGATCGCTGCTCAGCTCAGGGGACAATCCGTCGCTGTTAAAAACCAGCCTTGCTACGTCCCATCTTGAGTAGTGTCCAAGAGAATCAAATATTGCTTTTACAGCTTTTATCTGATTTGCATAACACTCGGCGTAAAGAACGGCATCTTTCTCAAAGTGTGGCTCAAAAAGATATCTGCCCCCGGGATTTACTATGGCACTGCCACCCAAAGACCAGTCAAAATTTACATGGTCGCTGTCCCTCACATGGTTCCATCGTTCAGGAAAATCTTCCCCGGTTAAGTATCCTGCGGCACTTAAAACGAACGAACCCGCCTCAAAGGCATGAACTTTTATGAGCGACTGCGCCAGACAGTTATTTTCCTTTTCTGCCGTATCTGCATCCAGTAATTTGTCACTTCCTCGTTTCCAGTTGCCAGGCCAAACTGCAATATGGAATTCCTCCCCTTGATTAATTATGTGCGACCTGGCAAGTACCATGTGGTTTTCCCAGCAAATAAGACCGCCGATCCTTCCAATATCCGTCTGATAGACCTCAAGGTCACTTCCGTCTCCCATGCCCCAATAAACGCGCTCGGTATAAGTGGGCATCAATTTTCTGTGTTTTCCCAAGATACTGCCGTCCCTGTCTATATATAATAAAGTGTTATAAACCGTCTGACTTCCCACCCTGTCACTGAGTTCGTTGCATCCTATAACGACGTAAGTACCTGCGTCTTTTGATGCCTGGGCAAGGATCTCAGTATCTTCGCTCGGAATGGAAACCGAGTTATTCTGCAAGGCAATCATGAAATCGGTCCAGTCATGCGGATCAGTTTCATAACCTACGGTATAAAACGCCGGGTAGCCCGGTATATAAGCCTCCGGAAAAACAACTAATTCTGCACCATTATCGCCGGCTTGTTTAATAAAACTGCATGCTTTCTCAATGGTTTTCTGCTTATCCATGAACACGGGAGAGACCTGGGCAATTGCCACTTTGACCTTATCTCTACCACCAAGGACCTTGTTCTTTCCGTTAATTTGTGTTTGCACGCTCATATCTGGGTATTATACTTGAGTTTTACGGTTTACAAGAATAACTTTGTCTGGAACGGTAATATCCCTTTTAAACAACGTTGTTCAGAAAATTACCAGATGAACAGAGGTACAAGATATGAGATCAAAGAGCTTTAAAGCAATGGTCGTCAGTGAAAATAAGAAAAAATTCACAAGAGAGATATCAGAAAGGACCTTAGATGACCTTCCCGATGGAGAAGTGCTGACAAAAGTAAAGTATTCATCTTTAAACTATAAGGATGCTCTTTCAGCAATTGGCAACAGAGGAGTTACAAGGAACTATCCTCACACTCCGGGAGTTGACGCCGCAGGGATCGTCGAATACTCGGAAGTCGACAGCTTTAAAGCCGGAGATGAAGTAATAGTGCATGGTTATGATATGGGAATGGATACATCCGGCGGATTCGGACAGTATATCAGGGTTCCCGGCAGCTGGGTCGTAAAGATGCCCGCCGGACTGACTTTAAAAAAATCAATGATGTATGGAACGGCGGGTTTTACTGCAGCTCAGTCCGTGCTTAAAATCCAGGAAAGTGGAATAAAACCCAAACGGGGAAAGATCCTCGTAACCGGGGCAACGGGAGGTGTTGGCAGTCTGGCCGTAGCTATTTTAAACAGAGCTGATTATGAAGTAACTGCCTCCACTGGAAAATCCAAACAGAAAGAATTCCTCAAAAACATAGGGGCTTCTGAAATCATCAGCAGGGAAAGCACAGATGATCAGACAGGCAAACTGCTGCTTAAAGGTCTCTGGGACGGAGCAGTTGACACAGTGGGTGGGAACATACTTGCAACCGCCTTAAGATCCACAAAACAAAGAGGAACTGTAACAACATGCGGGAACGTTGCTTCCCATGAACTTAACACGAACGTTTACCCTTTTATATTAAGAGGAATAAGCCTGATCGGAATTGATTCCGCGAGCTGCCCTATGGACAAAAGGGTACAAATATGGAAAAAATTATCCAGCGAGTGGAGCCTCAGCTGTCTTGATCAGATCTGCAAAGAGGTTTCCCTTGAAAACCTAAGTAGGGAGATCAATTTGATATTAGAAGGCGGTCAAGTAGGAAGAGTGGTAGTTGATCTATGGAATCAGATAAAATGAAAAAACGTTCAAACACGCTTTCTGAGCAAGGTTTAACCATGAGAAACACTAAGATAATCTGCACGATAGGTCCGGAAACCAGCTCTGAAAAGAAATTAAGTGCGATGCATAAAGCAGGAATGAACGCAGTTCGACTTAATATGACGCACGGAGACCATGCCTCTCATCTGAATATCATCAAATCGGTAACCAAACTGAACGAAACCTTTAAACATCCGGTTGCGATAATCCTGGACACTCAGGGCCCCGAGGTAAGGACCGGTACCTTGCAAAAGGATATCAATCTAAAAAAAGGAGACGTTATAACGGTGTCCGTGAGAGGAGGGAACGTGGAGGAAAGTTCAGTACTCCACATTGATTACAAGGACCTTATCAACGCCGTAAACGAGGGAGATACGATCACGGTCGATAATGGTCTTATAAATTTGAGAGTATTGAAAAAGAATCAAGGTCTGCTTAAATGCAAAATACTTGATGGAGGTACATTAAAAAGCAAGAGACACGTTAACCTTCCAGGTATAAAGATAGCTCTGCCCGCAATCACGAACAAAGATAAAAAAGATATACTTTTCGGAATTAAAAACGGCGTTGACTATATAGCCCTCTCTTTCGTAAGAAAAGCAAAAGACATTAAGGAACTTAAAAAGTTTCTTGGTAAAAATGCCAATAAGATAAAGGTCATTTCCAAAATAGAAGATCAAGAGGGAGTTCGCAATATAGAAGAGATCATTGATGTTTCCGATGCCATTATGGTAGCACGGGGAGACTTAGGCATTGAAATAAATATAGAGGAACTGCCAAATGTACAGAGGAATATCGTAAGACTTTGTCAAGAAAAAGGCAAAAGGGTCATAGTCGCCACTCATATGCTTGAATCGATGATCCAAAACCCTATTCCCACACGTGCCGAGGTTACAGACGTAGCCAATGCAGTATATGAAGAAGTGGACGCAGTAATGCTGTCAGCTGAAACTTCTATCGGAAAATACCCCGTAAGTTCAATAAGACATACCGATAAAATTGCAAGAGCTTCCGAAAAACAGCCAGGACTCAATTTCAGAAAAAACCTTATTAAAACCAATGAAAAACAACACATCGCCGCTACGGCAGTTGGTCTGGCAGAAGCTATAAGTTCAAGAGCAGTGGTCGTAATAACTAAAGGTGGTGTCATGGCCCAGTACGTAACGAACCGCAGACCTGTCAAAACTTATATATATGCGTTTACGGAAGATAAAACGGTGCAAAGGCAACTTGCTTTAAACAGATCGGTTGCAGCACATTTAATAAAATTTAACAAAGAGCCGGAACTTACAATTAAAAAAGCAGTTGATGCTTTAAAGAAAGAAGGTTTCAAAGTGGGAGAAAGGGTGGTTGTAGTCTCTGATATAATTACTCGAACCAACAGCGACTCGATCCAGATAAGAACGGTTGACTAAAAAACAGGTAGAAGGTTTTTCCATAGTTCATACGTGAATCACTTACCCAAAGTGAGGATCATTGATTCTCTTTGCCAAAACAAGAAAACCCTTTTAGATTCAATTACCTGAAACACTACGTTCCAGCCATCGGCAGCATATTTGTTGATCTCCTTTTCTATCTCTTTAACTGGCAGCTTTGAAGAGCCAAGCAACAAGGTCCCTAAAACCCCTTCGTGAATTTCCACAACCTTATACTGTTTGTATTTCACAACGAACGCTCCCTCTAATAAAAAATTAAGTATAAAAAAAAGGGTTGCAGTTAAGCAACCCTTTTTCTCTCGTTTTTTAAACGATTGTTTCCAACCTAATTTACTAACACTGGCTGTACTGAGGCAGTAAGAAGCGATGTCTCATGGTGTACTCAAATGGTGTTGAGTAAACGACATGACCCATATCATCAGTACCTCTTTCCACAGTCTTGGTCCATATCGTCTGAGCTGGTGGAATGATCAGGTTAAACGTAAAGCTGATCAGACCAACGATCTCTTTGGCAGGAATCTGTCCACCCATGAAATCAAAAGGTGTACCAGACATATACCAAGAACGAATATCGCTACCAACAGCCGTGCGAATGCTGCTTGGATCCAACTGGAAGCGGTGGCCTGTGCCGAATCCCGGTGGAAGTTCTGACGGAAGATAAGTAACCTCATGGATACTATTTGACACGTCAGGTCTTGTCGTGATCCTGTAGTTCATACGACCCCAGTCTGTCTTACCATAAAAAGTTGGTCTGACGGAAAGTGGTTTATCTGAATAACGACCGTTCGCAGTATGGAGAATATAACCACGACGTTCCATAAGATGGTTGAAGTAGTTATTGTTCGTCCCATGCTCAAAACCAGCAATGTAAGCAGCTTTTTTAGGAAATCCAAATGGCTCCTTCCCAGCAAAAATCGGGGAGTCATTTGAAAGATACATGTAAGGATAGTAACCAGCTTTGTATATCTGGCCATCACCAGAATCAACCGTAGCTGAAAAAGTTACACCAAACTCCATGTATGGTCCTAACATTGTGTTTTTGTGGATAACGTACCAGAACTCAATTACATCGTCAGTGACCTGAATCGGTTCCGGAACGATTGCTTTCATATCGTTTTCATCTGCACGGATACAGTAAGCCATCCAGCGGCTTTCCGTATATGTCAGAGGAATAATATCATAATCAAAAACTGGGTCAGCAACACCTTGTGAGATGATGTGGATCCTGTCCCTGTCCAAAGGTAATGGAGGAACTTCACCTTCATCTAACCAAGGGTAGCTGTATTCATTTGCTTGTAAACCCATTGTAATACCTCCTAAATAAATTTTTTATTCAACAACAAAACATAAAACTAAAGTTCTTATGAACCCTGACTGATCGGGAACTGCTGACGCAATCCATATTTATATGGAGTAGCATACCCTCTGTAGCTTGCAGGACGTTCATATGTTTCAGTCCAAAGAACTTCAGCAGGCGGAATAACGAGGTCAAATACAAAAGAAATAAGACCTGTAACTTCCTGAATCTTGACTTCCGCTCCCATGTTGTCAAAAGGAGTAGCTTGTGCAAACCAGTTAATTGCATCGCCGGAAGCTGTTCTTGTGTGCTCTGGTTTAATTTTAAACCTGTGCCCTTGGATCATTGAGTCAAACGGCGGTGGCAATGCTGATGGAAGATAGGTTAACTGCCACTCAGAACTTGAAACATCAGGCCTGGTGATAACTTTCATGTTGAACTTACCCCAGTCCGTCTTGCCATAGAAGAAAGGTGGCTTAACTTCTTTATCATCAAACTTACCAGTTGCACTGTGCATCAAATATCCATTACGTGACATGGCAAAACCAAAGAAATCAGTACCTTTCTCTCCGCCATGAACGGAACATCTTATATAGGACATTTTCTTTGGAAAACCAAGAACACGACCAGCATCAACCGGAGCATCCCCCGTAAGATACATATAGGGATAGTAACCAGCCTTGTAAACATTACCATTTGGATCTTTATATGTAGCAGAAACGGTTACACCGAATTCCAAGTATGGACCAAGCATAGTGTTTTTGTGGTCAACATACCAGTACTCAACCAAATCAGCATCCTCTCCATCCCATACGGTAAGAGGTGGGTTTGGGCAAAGACGCTGCCTGGTAGCTTCGTCACACCTTACTACAAAGGCAGACCAACGGCTGTCAGTGTAAGTCAGAGGCAGAACATCAATATCCCATAGAGGATCTGAAGGATTAGCTATAATCCATGACTTGATGTCTCTCTCTATTGGAGGTGGTGGAACCTCCTTTGTGAGTTCCCAGTATTTGCTAGGAACATTTAAATGACTAGGCATATTTAATACCCTCCTTAAAAAAGATTTTTACGGACTGTCTCCAATCCTATGAAGAGGAAAATCATAATTTAAGGTAGAGCTAATTAACTCTATCTATTTTTTTCCTCACCTTGCTAAAATTTATATCAAAGAACCACTATCGATGTCAAGAGTTTTTTTAAAAAAATAAAAATTGTGAAATAAATTACTTAAATCGACAGCTTTTCCGCCAAAATACCGGCAAATTCAGCAATTTTTTCCCGCACCACAACCTCTGCATCGTCATCATATGGAGTCGGCATAAGATTCATAATTATAAGTTTTCCATCCCTTTTTAAGGTAATATCAGGAAGATAACTGACCGGGGACACTTGCAGGGACGACCCCATTATCAGCAAAAGATCACATGTTTCCACGAGTTTAACGGATTCTTCCCATGGAACCCTGGGCAGCGCCTCACCAAAAAAGACGGCATTCGGTTTCAAAACACCACCGCAATCCTCACAAAGCGGCGGATTTTGCCCGTCAAATACTTTTTTCATTGCATCTTTCATAGAAGATAATGTTTTACAGTCCATGCATACTACAAGACTGAGCGAACCGTGCAGTTCGTGAACGTTCCTAGAACCGGCCAAACCGTGAAGTCCATCAACGTTCTGGGTCACAATACCTTTGATAAAACCTTTTTTCTCCATCTCTGACAGCAGAATATGCGCCGCGTTCGGAACGGCCTGGCTCCTTATTCTGTAAAGTTTCTTACAATAGTCGTAATATCTGGACGGGTCCTCCAAAAATCCATCTAAAGAGACCACGGACATATCCATTTTCTCCCAAAGACCTTTTCCAGGAGTGCGGTAGTCAGGTATACCGGATTCCGTACTGATCCCAGCTCCGGTAAGTGCCGCGGAGTTTTCACTGCTTTTTATCAGACATGCTACCCTATCGGCGACCTCTGCTCTACTTTGTCTCAATTTTTTCCTCGTAAAAGTCCAATGAGCAGGAATTGATACAAAACCTCATGCCGGTCGGTTCAGGACCATCGGGAAAAACGTGTCCAAGATGAGCCTCACACCTGGAACAGACCACTTCGGTCCTGATCATCCCATAACTTCGGTCGACCTCGGTTTTAACGTTGTCTTTCCTGAAAGGTTTATAAAAACTCGGCCATCCGGTACCAGAATCAAATTTAGCATCTGAACGAAAAAGGTCGGTACCACAACATATACATTTATATAATCCCTCTTTTTTGTTGTCGTGGTACTTGCCTGTGAAAGGTCTTTCGGTGCCTTTCTCCCGTGTAACCGTGTACTGCTCATCGGTAAGTCGCTCTTTCCATTCCTTATCTGTCTTCTTGATCTTACTCATGATCGTTACAACCCTGATTAAAAGGTTTTGTTTCAGCAGACTCCGTTCTCTGGACGTTTTCCGCATTTTCAAGGATCTGCATTAACTCGTCTATATCCTCGTTCTTAACTGCAGACTCTAATCTCTTCATATTAATTTTAAATGCTTCCATGCTTTCAAGGATATACCGCTTATTCTGCAAGAAAATCGTTTTCCACATCTCCGGAGAACTTGCCGATATCCTCGTATAGTCCTTCAATCCACCCCCGGAGTAACTGAAAATATTATCTATGTTGGCAGAAGAAACGGAATTTACGAGCGAGTAGGCAACTAAATGAGGTAAATGGCTCACGTAAGCAAATATCCTGTCGTGAAACTCTGGTGCAAGATTAACGACTTCCGCCCCGAGCGACACCCAAAAATCAGTTATTTTTTCCAGGGCTGCTTCATTACTGTCGTTCGTGGGAGTAACGATCACTTTTTTCCCATTAAAAAGATCAGGAGTGGAGTTCTTTATTCCCGAGTGTTCCTTTCCCGCGATCGGATGGGAACCAATAAAAAAAACCTTGTCGTTCAATACCTTGCTTACCCCGCTTACAACGGCTGATTTAACGCTTCCAACGTCGGTTATCAGGCAACCTTCCTTCAGATATGGCAGTATTTTTTCAACAACATCAGAAATGGTGTCAACGTAAGTTGCAATTACCACGACCTCGGAATCGATCACGCCGCCCGGTTCCACTAATGCCTTATCGACCACTCCTTCTGCAGCAGCAAATCGCAGAACCCTTTCGTCAGGGTCTATCCCGATGACCTCGCGGGCAACTTCGAACTTTTTCACCGCTCTGCACACCGAACCGCCGATCAATCCGATCCCTATAACGGCTACCGAGTCGATTTTCATTTACCCAGAACCTTTTTAAAAGATCTTATCACTTTCCTGTTTTCCCTTTCAGTTCCGATCGTCACTCTTAAATGGGACTTTAATCCATAACCTCCCACGGGTCTGACAATTACACCCTCTTTTAATAACTCATGGTAGACCGGCATAACATCCTGCTGAAGGTCTATCAGAATAAAGTTCGTACAGGACCTTATAAATTTAATTCCCAGATCATCAAAGCCTTTTTCTAAAAATTCCATTCCGGTTTCATTGACCTCTTTGGTGTACGCCAGGTGGTCGCTGTCGTCTATTGCTGCAAGTGCCGCTGTCTGAGCAACAGAGTTCACGTTAAAGGGTTGTCTGACCCTGTTAACGTAAGTTGTGACACTTTCCGAGGCCACGGCATATCCAATGCGAAGCCCTGCAAGACCGTAGATCTTGGAGAAGGTCCTGATCGTGATCAAATTGGGGAAATTGCCGTGATATTGAAGAGTGTCCGGGTAACTTTCATCGTTAACGTACTCGAAATACGCCTCATCAACAACTATAAGGACACTGTCCGGGACAACGGATAAAAAGCTCTCAAAATCCGCTTTTCTGAAAATGGTTCCAGTCGGATTATTAGGGTTGGCAAGAAATATGATCTTTGTTCTGTCCGTAACCCTTGAGGAAAAGTCCTTCAGATCATGAACTAATTCCGGCATGGGAGAAATGACGTGTCTGGCCCCGACCGACTGCACTACAATGGGATAAACGATAAATGCATACTCTCCATAGATCGCTTCATCGTTTTGGGAAAGGTACGTCCTGGCTATCAACTCCAGCAGATCGTTGGAACCATTGCCGATTATCAAATTCTTCTCTTTCACCTCTAAAAACGAAGCTATTTTTCTCTTTAGATAAAAACAGCCCCCATCAGGGTAACGGTGCACCTGACCGACCATATCTTCAATGGCTTTCATTGCCAGTCTTGAAGGACCCAAGGGATTTTCATTAGAAGCAAGTTTGATCGAGTTTTTAATTCCGAACTCGCGTTCCACTTCCTCGACCGGTTTTCCAGGCAGGTAGGGAACTAATTTTTTGACTTGGTCAAGAGGCTGCATAAGATCCCTAACTGATCTTTCCAATCGGGTAAGACCCTAAAATTTTCAAAAAGATACAGTTTTTTTCCACTCTTTGTATCAGTTTTGCTATCTTTTTCTCCTTGTGATGACCAATAAAGTCAACAAAAAAAACATATTCCCATGCCCTGTCCTTACTTGGTCTTGATTCGATTTTGGAAAGATTCACGTCCTCTTTCGCAAACGGGAGAAAAAACGATTTGTGAAGCGTGCCGGGCTCGTCCTTGAGAGAGAAAACAACGGAGGTTTTATCCTCCCCGGTGATCGAGGTCTCTTCATGGCCCATTATTAAAAATCTCGTCGTGTTCTTAGCGTCGTCCTCAATATAGGACTGAACGGTCTTTAGGCCGTAAATAGAGGCGGCATGGTCGCTGGCAATAGCGGCTACTTTTTGATCTTCTGAGGCAATTTTTGCCGCGGCCGCGGTGCTTGAGGTTTCAAGGAGTTCAACGTTTTTCAAATTTCTCCCTATCCAGTTCCTGCACTGTCCAAAAGCCTGCGGATGAGAGGCAAGGACCTTTATGTCGTTCATCCGGCCGGTCTTTGAGAGAACAAAATGCCTTATTCTTTCATAATGTTCCGAAGTTATTATCAGATCCCAGGAAAGAAGGATATCAAGAACGCTGCCAATGGACCCTTCAACGGAATTTTCCACTGGTATGATCCCGAACTCAAGCCTCTTGGCACTTACCTCTTCAAAAATATCTTCGAGATTTCCAAAAGGTATGATCTCAGCGGATTCCCCAAATTTATGGAACGCAGCCTGGCTTGAAAAACTTCCCTGAGGTCCTAAATAACCAACTTTTGTCGACCCTTGTAAACTTCTGCAACCTGAAATGATCTGTCTGAATATAGATATTATATATTCGTCCGAAAGAGGCCCTGAATTGGTCTCAAGGAGTTTTTTCTCTATCTCTTTTTCCCTGGAAGGATCATATATCCTTAATGAGTTCTTCTGTTTATGCTCTGATACTTTAAGAGCCACTTTTCCTCTTTCACTGACCAGCTCCAGGACCTGTCGGTCAATATCATCTATCTGACCTCTCAACTTGTCTAAAATCTTAGAAGTTTTCATATCTGAACACTTAAAAATAAATTATAAAAACTTAAATAACAAAATTGCTCAGTTTTTAATGAAAGAACATATCTGTTAATACGGTCAATTGCCTGCTGAAGTGTCAGTGGCACAGTAATGTTTCACTTTCCTAAGCTCGTCTGTTATTGTTCTCTAATTTTTCTATCTCGGATGCAAGTTTAATCTTTGCAGATATGGTTCCGTCCTCTTCCTCCTTCATAAAGGCCTTGAGAAACTTCATTTTAGAACCCGTTTTTAATTCCAGATTGACGGAAAGGTCCAAAGTCCCCTTTTTTATCTTCCAGGGCAGCGGTGCCGTGCCGGCAAGAACAAGATCAAAGTCCTCACTTTCGATCCGGAGGTTATCAATCCATGTCCTGCCCCTGTTTATCCTGCCCTTGATATCCGATCTCAAACTTTTATAGTCCGGTAAAGAAAAATTCCTGATCTTTAAACCAGAGAGTGAAAGATCGTCTGAACGCAGCCTGAAATCACCTTTTACAGAGCCCTTCCGGTCAGTTAAAACATTAACCTCTCCACTTACCTTCCCGCCAAAACCTGGAACGTCTTCCACGTTCTTTAACAAACTCTCCATGACCTTGATATCGACCCTGTCCAGCTTTGCCTCTAAAAAATCCAGCTTTTTACCACCGGAGTAGTCCACGGTACCTTCAAGACTGCCTTCTTCGATCTTTGCGATAAAGGAAGCCTTTTTACCTTTACTAAATAAAGAGGACAAAGAAGGAGATATTTTTATCTCGTCAATAAGCAACGGTTTCTCCGTTCCTTTCCCCTCATCCGTCAGCCGAAGGTCCCCTATCTTTATATTGGCAAGTGGGGAAATATCCACAGTACCAATATCCACGCTCAGACCAAAGCGATCCCTGATCTCCAAACTTATCCTCTTCTTTAAAGAATCGGATGCAACTTTGAAAAGCTCGATCGTCCCACAAGTGATTACAACACCAGTTAGCAAGCTCATAACTTCTCCAGTTGCTTATAAGTTTCATTCAATCTCAATTTTTCTCAAACCTGATCTTTCTAAAAGGTCCTTTGATCTTTGCAGATATGGTTCCGTCCTCTTCCTCCTTCATAAAGGCCTTGAGAAACTTCATTTTAGAACCCGTTTTTAATTCCAGATTGACGGAAAGGTCCAAAGTCCCCTTTTTTATCTTCCAGGGCAGCGGTGCCGTGCCGGCAAGAACAAGATCAAAGTCCTCACTTTCGATCCGGAGGTTATCAATCCATGTCCTGCCCCTGTTTATCCTGCCCTTGATATCCGATCTCAAACTTTTATAGTCCGGTAAAGAAAAATTCCTGATCTTTAAACCAGAGAGTGAAAGATCGTCTGAACGCAGCCTGAAATCACCTTTTACAGAGCCCTTCCGGTCAGTTAAAACATTAACCTCTCCACTTACCTTCCCGCCAAAACCTGGAACGTCTTCCACGTTCTTTAACAAACTCTCCATGACCTTGATATCGACCCTGTCCAGCTTTGCCTCTAAAAAATCCAGCTTTTTACCACCGGAGTAGTCCACGGTACCTTCAAGACTGCCTTCTTCGATCTTTGCGATAAAGGAAGCCTTTTTACCTTTACTAAATAAAGAGGACAAAGAAGGAGATATTTTTATCTCGTCAATAAGCAACGGTTTCTCCGTTCCTTTCCCCTCATCCGTCAGCCGAAGGTCCCCTATCTTTATATTGGCAAGTGGGGAAATATCCACAGTACCAATATCCACGCTCAGACCAAAGCGATCCCTGATCTCCAAACTTATCCTCTTCTTTAAAGAATCGGATGCAACTTTGAAAAGCTCGATCGTCCCACAAGTGATTACAACACCAGTTAGCAAGCTCATAACTTCTCCAGTTGCTTATAAGTTTCATTCAATCTCAATTTTTCTCAAACCTGATCTTTCTAAAAGGTCCTTTGATCTTTGCAGATATGGTTCCGTCCTCTTCCTCCTTCATAAAGGCCTTGAGAAACTTCATTTTAGAACCCGTTTTTAATTCCAGATTGACGGAAAGGTCCAAAGTCCCCTTTTTTATCTTCCAGGGCAGCGGTGCCGTGCCGGCAAGAACAAGATCAAAGTCCTCACTTTCGATCCGGAGGTTATCAATCCATGTCCTGCCCCTGTTTATCCTGCCCTTGATATCCGATCTCAAACTTTTATAGTCCGGTAAAGAAAAATTCCTGATCTTTAAACCAGAGAGTGAAAGATCGTCTGAACGCAGCCTGAAATCACCTTTTACAGAGCCCTTCCGGTCAGTTAAAACATTAACCTCTCCACTTACCTTCCCGCCAAAACCTGGAACGTCTTCCACGTTCTTTAACAAACTCTCCATGACCTTGATATCGACCCTGTCCAGCTTTGCCTCTAAAAAATCCAGCTTTTTACCACCGGAGTAGTCCACGGTACCTTCAAGACTGCCTTCTTCGATCTTTGCGATAAAGGAAGCCTTTTTACCTTTACTAAATAAAGAGGACAAAGAAGGAGATATTTTTATCTCGTCAATAAGCAACGGTTTCTCCGTTCCTTTCCCCTCATCCGTCAGCCGAAGGTCCCCTATCTTTATATTGGCAAGTGGGGAAATATCCACAGTACCAATATCCACGCTCAGACCAAAGCGATCCCTGATCTCCAAACTTATCCTCTTCTTTAAAGAATCGGATGGAAAATAAATATAAAAGAACAACGTAAAGAAAAAGAAAAACAAGACTACGGACGCTATATACTTTAAATATTTTGAATTTCTGTTTATCACTTCACATATCCTGTGCTATTTCGAAAGTTGACAGCTTGAAAGAAACGTCAACCATCTCGGAGTTGTTGAACTTGGTTCTGATCCTGAGGTTTGAGACCTTTAAAAAACTGTCCCTGCTCTGAATGGAGTAAAGTACGTCTATAACCCTTTTAAACGGGACTTCCTTAAGTTCCACCTGAACGGTGGCTTCACCGGACAGTTCATACGAGTAGCTTTCGTCCAGCTTGCTGTCCTTGATCGAAAACCTGTTCCGCCTGATCCCATTGTCTATAAATATCTTCTCAATAACTGATATCAGCGATTCGTCCTCTTTTTTTATAGCTCCGCTCAGCTGCTCCAGCTGACGCTTTTTCTGCCTGTATTCGCCTGCAAGCGACCTGACCTTCACGAGATTTCCCTCCAGAGCAGATATCTGCCTCTGATGCTTCTCGGAATTTCCCGCAAATACATTATAAAAAACTATCAGAACAAGGAGAAAAACAACGGCCAAAACAATATAGACCGTTTTTTTGTCTCTTTGAGAACTGTTTATGTAATCCGTCAGTTTTTTGATCCGAGGCTGAAGCTGCAGTTTCAGCTCTTTGACCTTTGAATATATATGATCTATCTCCAACTAATTCACCACCATTGACATGATAAACTTAACGGTATTGTCAGTTGATTGACTGACCTGTTCTCTTTTGACTTTCGTGAACTTACTGGACTCGGATAATACTTTCTCTACTTTTGCAATGTCCTTATAAGAATTACACCTGCCCCAGAGCTTTACCCGCTTTTCAGATTCAAACCTGATCTCATCGACCCTTGTATACAGATTGGACGAAAAGATCGACGTTATGTTCCTTATTACGTCCAAGGGAGTAGAACCACCTTTAACCTCTTCTATCAAACTGATCTTATCTCGCACCTTTACCACTTCATACTGCATAAAGGAAACCGGGTCAGGTATAACGGACGGTATGTTCGGAAATACTTCCTTTACCTCTTTTTGAAGTTCTTTTTTCAGTATTTTAACGTTGTTCCCTGAAGTTATAGCGTTGGACCCCGACCTGTAAAAGGTCAGCGTTAGAAAAACCGCAAGAAGCAGTATTGGAACAAGGAAATTCTTTCTTATATCCAGGCTTTTACTTTTAAACTCAAATTCATTGATCCTGAGATTTATACTGTCCTGATTGGAATGGGCCCCGTACAAGGCGATCGCATATGCCCTTGCAAAAATCGGTGAGTCCTCTTCACCAAGGTCTGGAATGAATATCTTGCTGACCGGTCTGTTCAGGCCTTCCTTAAATATATTTTCCACACCATTGAGCAGGCACAGCTCCCCGGTAAGAACAACTGATTTAATCTCGTCTCTCAGTTCCTTTTCAAAAAAACGCATCGTTCTGACAGTTTCTTTAACGAGCGGGTTAAATTTCTCCTTTTCTATGTCCGTGCCGGAAAGACCTGTGAAGGTAAAATCGTCTCCGCTTTTAATTCCAAGTCCGTTCACAAAATCTGAAAAGGGTTCCCTTGACGACCTGACCCTCCTGACACCTTTCTCGTCAAAAAGTATGAAATTTATATCGCTACAGGTCACATCCACCAGTAAAAACGGCCTTTCGTTGGAAAGCTGACCGTTCAACGAACTAAAAGCAGCTGGAGCATACGTTATGAACTTCGGGTCAATTCCATACCCGTCCATAAGGTCAAGAAACGATCTGACGTCGGACTTCTCGAACATTGAAACAAGCGCTTCTGAATAATCATCCCTTTTTACCAGGTGGTACGAATTAATCTTTTCATCAGGGTCATATACAGTTTCGTTATCAAGTTCGAACTTATAGGTCTGCCTTACTTTGTTGGAATCTTTAAATGGGAACCTGAGTACCTTCAGGGATATTGCAGGAGCTGCGATAGCCGTACATATGTTGTAACTGGGTACGTTAAATTTACTCAAAACCGAATAGGCCACCCCATGTTTTCCATTTTTACTATCACCGGTCCCCAGCTGAAAGGACACGGACTCCTTCGTCTTTATCCTGTCACCCGTAAAAGACCTGTCCACCACGCAGACCCTTGCGTTATTGTTGTTAAGATCTATTCCTACGAACTTTCCAAGCATATTTTAAGTAAACAACTTAATTTTTTGTTTAATTTATAAAAGCTCTTCTTAAAAGTCAAGTCATACAAGAGCACAGGCAGAAAATGGTTATAGACAGAGGTGTCTCAAGTGGACAGGAACAGAAAGTACGTCAAGCAGAAAACAAATAGCGTTGAACTTAAAAGAAACATTTAAATTCGCATTGGCATCACAATGCAAAGATAGTCATCTTTGTCTTTGGGTTTCAACAACACAGGACTAAGCTCGTCCGTGAACCTGATAAAGACTTTGTCTTGGTCAATGGCAGAAAGGCAGTCTACCAAATAACTTCCGCTAAAACCTATTTCCTTCCGAGAACCCGTATAATTAACCTGAATGGTCTCTTTTCCTTCTCCAACTTCAGGTGATGAAGAAGCAATGGTCAGAACATTATCATCAAATATTGTTTTCATATTCCTTGTTCTCTCGGAAGATAATACACCTACTCCTTTTAACGAGTTCAGAAGCGAAATCCTGTCGACCTCTACTTCAAATTCCGTTTCGTCAGGGATAACCTGTTTGTAGTCGGGAAACTCTGCGTCTATCAGTCTGGAAAAAAGAAGCACATCCTCTCCCGCTACCACAAAGAATTTTTTCTCACACCCTATCTGAACAGTATCACCTTGAGTGGAAGTATCTTTATTTTCCTGTTTCTTTGAACTTATACTCTTCAGCACCTTTATGAGTTCCGATAAACCCTTCCTTGGAACGAGCACCGTACTTATACTTATATTGGCAGAAAGGGTTTTTTCTATCCTGCTCAATCTGTGTCCATCTGTTGCTACTAACCTCAAGTTGTTCTCTCCGCTTTTTTCAAAACAGATCCCGGAAAGATTCCTTCTCATATCGTCAGAAGAAACACAATAGATCGTTTTAGAGATCATATCTTCCAGTAAATCAGGGTCAATCTCAAACAAACCGCTCTTGGAAACGTCAGGAATATCAGGATAATCAGACGCAGGCAGTCCGGTTATTTTATAATCTCCACCGCTATCAGTTACCAGATGGACCCAGCTGTTCCCTATCTCTTCAACTGTAATATTTCCATTTGGCGGGATCTGTGGGCCCTTCACAATATCAAATAAAGTATGTGCAGGGACCGCAATGCTGGATTCTTTTTCAACTTCAGCATCCATCCAGGTACTTATAGTGGTTTCAAGATCAGTAGCAGTAATTTTTACCTGGTCTTTTGAACTCGTTAAAAGCAGGGTGGAAAGAATAGGCATCGTAGTCTTTTTCTCTGCAATGCCGTACACCAATGCTATTTTTTCCAAAAATACTTGTTTTTCCACAGAAAATTTCATCTTTTATTCCTTGTTGTTATTAATATATAAATAGTTTTATTTTAATAATAGTAATAATAAGGATTGTGAATTTGTGAATAAGTCACTTTTTCCTTTTCTGTTACTGATTTTTTACTGTTAATAGTTTTTTGTTTTAATATACATTGTATCAACATGGGAAATAAAAACTTCTGAATATCATAAACTACTCACATATTAATAACAAGTTTTTCCACAAAAAATTCAGGTAATTTTACCTTCTATTTTTTTAACCAGTTCTTTTATAGGTTTTTTAATTAATTGATCGTCTTCATCAATTCTTGTCTCTATTCTATTGAATCCGTGTGATATGGTCGAGTGGTCCCTTCCTCCAAGTTTTTCTCCTATTTCTTCAAAAGTATAAACGGTGTATTTTCGTGATAAATACATGGCTATTTGTCTTGGAACTGCAATATTTCTGAGTTTCGACTTCGATTTCAGGTCTGATATTTTCAAGTCAAAATAGCCCGCTACCTCTTTTAAAATAATTTCAATTTTGGTTACTTTATTATCTCTTTTTATTACTCCTATTACCTGTTTTACCAGTTCTATATCGATCTCTTCTTTTTCTTGTTTTGAAATTTCCACCAATTTGTTAAACATACCTTCCAGTTTCCTGACGTTTGACTCTATATGTTGTGCCAGGAACATTTTGGCGTCGTCTGGGAATGTAACGCTTTCTGATTCCGCTTTCTGCGATAGTATTGCCATTCTGGTCTCAAATTCTGGAGGTTGAATATCAACAGTTAAACCCCACTCAAACCTTGAAATGAGCCTGTCTTGTAAATCTGGCATTTCACTTGGTGGTTTGTCGCTTGTTAATACTATGTTCTTATTAGATTCATAGAGTGCATTGAACGTGTGGAAAAAGACTTCCTGGGTGTCTTTTTTCCCGGCAAAGAACTGAATATCGTCTATCAGAAGCAGGTCACATCCATATCTGTAAGAGTTGCGAAAATCGTCCATCGAGTTGTTTTTTAGTGCCTTGATGAACTGATTAGTAAATTCCTCAGACGAGAGACAGCAAACGTTCAGTTCACCTCTGCTCTCCTGTTTTACATAATTACCAATTGCATTGATCAGATGGGTTTTTCCCAGACCTACTCCTCCGTAGATAAAAAGAGGATTGTGGTTTTGTTTTTTTTTCTTAAGGAGTGAAGCCTTTGCAACAGCTAAAGATGCTCCTTGTGCAAACTTGTTGCTTGGTCCGACAATAAACTTATCAAACGAGTATGTGGGGTTTAACTTACATGTCAGGTCAACCAAATATTGTTCTCTTGGCATATTTTTGGTCGATTTTTTTTGGCTTTCCTTTTTTTGATTTTCCTTGTAATAAAGGACCTCAATTTCAAGTTCTCTTTTGTAAATTTCCTCAATAGTATTGCTTATAAGGTCAAGATAGTTGTTTAGCACCCAGTTTTTATTAAAAGTAGAATCAGCTACTAATGTTATAGATTTCGTATCTTGACTTACTAATTGTAGCGGTTGGAGCCAGTCTATAACTCCTGGGATGGATTTCTCTCCCACTTTTTCCAATACAACTGACCAGTTGACAGAGAAGGGAATCTCCTCTTGTCCGGAATTCTTATTCAAATAACCTCTCCAAAAACCACCCACCAAATGGCTTTAAGTTGAAAACAAGATTAACAAAATATGAGATGTCTTGTCAAGAAAAATTTTTTAATAATTTCTTAACAATTAAAATAATATTCTGTAAGTACAGATTCACTATTTGTTGATTGATAAAAGGATAGATGATAAGTTATAAAACAAAAATCGGAACAGGATGTATTTTTGAAAAATAACTATATAAACATATTTGACACGACTTTAAGGGATGGAGAGCAGGCGCCGGGCTGCAGTATGACAATGGAAGAAAAGTTGAGGGTTGCCTATCAACTTGAAAAACTTGGCGTTGATATAATTGAAGCTGGTTTTCCCATATCTTCAGAGGAAGATTTTATTTCAGTCAAGACAATTGCCGAGAAGATAAAAGATTGTCAGGTAGCGGGCCTGTGCAGGGCGAGTTTCAAAGACATAGACCGCGGATGGGAAGCAGTTAAGCATTCCGCGAACCCGAGGATCCACACGTTTATTGCCACGTCTGACATACATTTAAAGCACAAGCTCAGAAAATCGAGAGAAGAAGTGCTTGAAATGATAAGCGGTGCGGTCAAGCATGCAAAAAACTATACGGATAACGTGGAATTTTCCTGTGAAGACGCCACAAGGACCGATATAGATTACCTGTGTAAAACAGTTGACATTGCCGTTAAATCCGGCGCCACGACCATAAATATTCCGGACACCGTTGGATACACAACCCCCGGAGAGTTTGCCTTTATTATAAAAACGTTGAAGGACAGGGTAGCCGGGTTGGACAACGTGGTGCTGAGCGTTCACTGTCACAATGATCTGGGACTTGCGGTGGCAAATTCACTTGCGGCAATAAAAGAAGGTGCAAGGCAAGTTGAATGTACTATCAACGGACTGGGGGAGAGAGCTGGTAATTCGTCGCTTGAGGAAATAGTCATGGCCCTTAAAACAAGGAACGATATTCATCCTTATACTACTGGAATAAACACGAAGAATATCTATTCCACCAGTAGACTTGTTTCTCAGGTTACCGGTGTGAACGTACAGCCTAACAAGGCAATTGTAGGGGCAAACGCCTTCGCTCATGAGGCGGGCATTCACCAGGACGGCGTGCTTAAACATACGGAAACTTATGAAATAATGAAACCTAGCGAGGTTGGTATTCCATCGAACAAGATCGTTCTGGGCAAACATTCGGGCAGACACGCCTTTAAAAACAGGGTTGAAGAGTATGGATATTTTTTAAGTGATGAGGATACAGAGATAGCCTTTAAGAAATTCAAAGATCTGGCAGACAAGAAAAAGTACGTTTTTGACGAAGATATAGAGGCACTGATAAACGAGGAGTTTCTGCGTTCATCGGACTACTACAAACTCATAACGGTAAATTTTGCGGGTGGAACGGGTATGTCCCCGACGGCTACCGTCAAGATCAGTATTGACGGCAGTGAAGTCGTTGCTTCTGAGACAGGGGGCGGACCGGTTGATGCAATATGCAAGGCGATCAAAAAGGCAACTGGTGAATACCCTAAACTTGAAAAATATTCCGTTTCTGCAATAACTGGTGGTACAGATGCTCAGGGAGAAGTGTCAGTGAGGGTCATCGACGAGGATAAAGGTATTATTTCCCGGGGACATGGTTCAGATACAGATATTGTTGTTGCCAGTGCCAAGGCTTATATTAACGCTCTGAACAAACTTCGCTGGAGAAGAAAAAACCCCAGGTCTTCCAGTTCGAGAGGAATTTAAGTTGAGAAGCACGAATAAAAGTGTAGCAAGCCAGTTTATAGACCGGTGGAGCAGTCGTGCCTACGATGGCACAAAATTGACCCAGGATCAGATAGAAGTGCTCTTTGAGGCAGCACGCTGGTCCCCTTCGTGTTTCAATGAACAGCCCTGGAGGTTTTATTACGGCAGGACAGAACGGCAGAAACAGGAATATTTCTTACTGCTTGCTGAAGGAAATCAAGCTTGGGTAAAAAATGCAGGTTTTCTCTGTTTCATTGCTTCTAAAAAAACCTTTGTAAAAACTGGAAAAAACAACAGAAATTACGCATTTGATGCCGGTGCCGCATGGATGTCCATGGCCCTTCAGGCACATGCCATGGGGTTCAGTGCACACGCAATGGCAGGATTTGACGTAGAGCAGGCTTATAAGGTATTAGGTGTAAACGAAGAGGAATATGAGATCCTTGCTGCTGTAGCGGTCGGTAAACCCACGGAAGAAGCCGTTGCAAAAGAAGAAAGAACACAACGAAAAAGTATTAAAGAGATATTGGGGTGAAACAGTGTTTAAGGATTGCTATTTAAGGCTACGGTTTTTATAAGAGCACTTTTATAAATTACTTCATAGCTAATATTCTCAAGACAAGCACTGTCTGGAAAATCTTGTTGGAATTGATAGAAAGTGTATTTTTTTGATGTTGTTTTTTAGTATACCTTTTAACTGATCTTTTAATGCTGTCATCTTATTTATATTATCTTCAGTTCCATATTTGTCAGCTATTGCCAAAGTGGTCATAACCACTGTAAGTTTTATCAGGACAGGAGCAGACATCATACTAAATAGTGCGAACCCTAATGTAGTTATAGAAGCTCCTTTAATTACCGAATTTGTTTTTAATGTTCCGGTTTTTATAACATAAGCTGTAAAAGCTATTGCTATAATTCCGAGAAGCAGATTAGCACTTGCAACAGCTACGATACCTATACTACCTAATATTTCACCTAACTGATCGTAATTTTGTTGATTAAGGTGATACAGTATAGCTGCTAAACCTATTGAAACTGACGCAACCTTTAACACATTGTAGCTTAACAGATCGTAAACATACCTTCTGTCTACGCCAGGTATCTTTGTTAATGTATTAGATATACTGTCATAAGTTTTGGGTTGTATAGTAACAAACGGCATTCCTTTAGGAGTTGACAGGTCCTTTATAAAACTCTTTAAAAACCCAATAGCTTTTTCGGAGTTAGTACAGCCTTGTATACTAAAAGCACTTTTCCATGCTCCTGACAAAGTATGTCTACCATCAAACAATCTGTGATTACCGCCACCGATTCTTGTCTGCAGGTAGATAGCATCCATCGCTTGGTCAAATTTAGTAGGAACTGATTTCACTACCTTCTCGGTAAGTTTAAGTAGTTGACGATTGCTTAGTAGCTGAACAACGTTTTTTGATTTAATATAATCCCCAGCATTATTTAACGATGTAGTAAGATTTTTAACTCCTCTTCCACTATATTCAAAACGTCTAAATTTCCTTTGATTATCTTTACCTTCTTTCTTCGCTAGAACGTAATCTGATAATTTTCTTATTCTATTTTTTCTCATAACATTTCCAATCAATACATTTCTATATCAAGAATTTAACATTTGTAGATTGCTTGTCAAGAGGGGTAGTGCTGCGATACCCAGCATACAGTATCCTTTGACTTGACTTTTGCTGTATTTTGTTTAGCATATCAAGTCATAGGATACCAGCAGAAACGCTTATCTTTTTTAAGTTTAGGGAGATAATCCATATGTCAAACAATCTAGCAGAATTTAGACCACCTGTTGAAAAAGATGAATTTATAACGGGAGCGAGTAACGACCCTGATAATTGTGTGGAAGTTGGAGTGTTGTTCGTTGGCGCGGGACCGGCAAGCCTTGCCGGGGCTATCAGGCTGAGCCAGCTTCTTTCAGAAGAACCCGAATTGATGGAATCCCTTGGTGAAATACCCATTGCCATAATTGAAAAAGGAAAATATCCCGGGGCACATCTGCTCTCAGGCGCAGTTATTAACCCTATAGGGTTCAAGACCCTTTTTCCAGATATGAAAGAGAGTGATTTTCCCTTTTTTCAATCCGTTAAAGGTGAAGCTGTTTACTTCCTGACCGAAAAAGGTTCATACGGTCTGCCAACTCCTCCTACAATGCACAACAAGGGGAACTATGTTGCCTCAATAAGTAAGGTTGGTGAGTGGCTGGGACAGAAAGCGGAAGAAGCAGGTGTAATGATATTTAACGAGATGGCGGGCAATAAACTTATAATTGAAGATGGAACGGTCAGAGGTGTTAAAACCGATGATAAGGGACTGGACAAGGATAACGGGAAGATGGGCAACTATCAGCCCGGTACTGATATTCTGGCGAAAGCAACGGTTTTAGGGGAAGGAACCACCGGGCATTTATCCATGGCATTGATAGACCATTACGATTTAAAAAGGGCAAATCCACAAATATATGCACTAGGCGTTAAAGAGATATGGGAGGTAGAAAAACCACTTGATAAAGTTATTCATACAATGGGTTGGCCCCTTCGCGGATCAAATAAATACGGAGAGTTCGGTGGCAGTTTCATTTATCCCATGGGCGACGATAAAGTTTCATTAGGTCTTGTGGTTGGTTTGGATTACGCGGATGCAAAACTCTCGGTTCACGATCTGCTTCAGCGCCTTAAAACGCATCCTTTGGTCAGGAATATACTTAAAGGCGGAAAAAGAGCGGATAATGGATGGGGAGCAAAGACGATCCCGGAAGGTGGTTATTACGCAGTACCAGAAAAATTGAGCGTACCGGGAGCTGTTATAATAGGTGATTCAGCAGGACTTGTGAACGTTCCTGCGCTCAAGGGCATTCATTATGCCATGATGTCCGGTATCATGGCTGCCGAGAGCATATTTAATTCCCTTAAAGGGAATAAACCACTGTTGGAAGCCGGTTCTCTTGATAGTTACGATGAAACTTTGAGGAGCAGTTTTATCTGGAAGGACCTATACAGCGTCAGGAACATGAGACAGGCGTTCCAGGGAGGTTTTCTGAAGGGTTTTGTTCTGGCAGGGTTGATGACCCTGACCAAAGGACTTTTTCCCGGCGGCAGGCTTGGTTCTCATCACGATTATGAAAAAGAGATGTTCATCAGTAACGATACCTCATATCTCAAACCTGACGGAAAGCTCACTTTTGATAAATTGACCAGCGTTTACGAAAGTGGAAACAGGACCCGTGACAATCAGCCTGACCATATCCGTATAGTTAAAGAGGTTCCGGAGGTCATTGGTGAAACTTGGATAAACATGTGTCCGGCTCAGGTATACGAGTGGGATGAACACGAAGGCAAAAAGGTTATCAGGACCGACCCTTCGAACTGTGTCCAGTGTGGGGCAATTACGTCAAAAGGCGGTAGGCTTTTACCTCCCGAGGGAGGAGGTGGACCTGAGTACAAGGAGACTTGATCTGCAGGTCTTTTAAATGTGTGAGCTGAGTGCCTCAACTGCGATTTTGTTAGATTCTGATTGTGGCTGGGTAAATTCCGGGTCGCCACGTGCCAAGGTTTTTAAAACTCCTTCTTTTTCTCTAAAGTCCAGGGACGGGATCATTTACTGCTATTCCCCGAGATCGCAGAGAAAATATAAAGGTAATCCCATAGAGGAACTGGAAAAATTTCTTAAAAAGGGTTTTATTTCAGTAGGTTACATATCTTACCAGTATTCCAGATTTACATCTCAGGGATATAAACTGAGAAATAGACAAAACCCTCTGTCAAACTGGGAAAAGGAAGGTTGTAATTTCTATGATACGTGCTTCCATTTTTATAAAGAGCAGGAAGTGGAGGACTGTCCCTATGAAGACCTTTATGATGAGATGGCTGTCCTTGAACGTAAAAATGGAAATTACCTTAAGGGAGTATCAGAGCACGTTTCTGATTTCAGGAAGAGCGATTACATAAAGAGCATAGAAAAAGCAAGAACGTATATAAGTTCTGGGGATATATATCAGGTAAATCTATCGCAAAAATATAACACTTCCCCTATTGGCAATGCCTGTCAGGCTCTCGTGAGATTTTATGAATCGCAGCCCGTTCCGTTTTCCGGGTTAATAAAGTTTAATGACCATACGATAATAAGCGGTTCAATGGAACTGTTCATCAGAAAAAACGGGAACAAAGTTATTACAAAGCCCGTTAAAGGTACGGCCAGACGTGGAAGCGACAGGATTTCCGATGAGAAGATAAAAGAGCAGCTTAAGAACAGTAAAAAGGAAAAAGCTGAAAATCTTATGATAGTTGATCTTATGAGAAACGATCTTGGCAGGATATGCGAAACTGGTTCTGTAAAGGTAAATGAGCTTTTCATGGTGAATACATATAAGACGCTGTTTCAGATGGAGTCTGAAGTTGAAGGTGTTTTGCGAAGAGGCACAGGACTTACGGAGATCATTACCAGTACGTTTCCGCCAGGTTCCGTGACCGGGGCGCCCAAGAGCAGGGCGATCGAGATAATTTGCGAGATCGAGCCTCATAACAGAGGTCCTTATTGCGGGACCTTTGGGGTTTTTTACCCTGATATGGACTTTACTCTCAGCGTTGCTATAAGAATTATGCTGTTGACTGCGGATGGTACGTGCTACTGGGTAGGAAGTGGTATAGTATGGGATTCCGACCCGGAAAGCGAATATGAGGAAACTTTACTGAAGGCACAGGCGATCAGAAGTGCGCTTATATAGTATTTAAGTGTTTTATTGAGAAAATTTCCTCTTAACTAAAATCTTGTTCGGTTGCGGGAGTTGACGTGGGATGGACGAAAGGACCTTCATTAACGGCAAAAAAGCGAATGACAGACCGACCAGATCACTGTTTTATGGTGAAGGTCTGTTTGAAACGTTCAGGTGGAACAAGAAGAAGCCGGAATATATTTCAGAGCACATACGCAGATTAAGGGACGGTTCCAGGTTTTTTAAGATCCCTTTTCCATCCGAAGAGTACATAATTGAGAAGACCGAAGAAGCCGTAGTGAGAAGTGGGGGGCTGCTGAAGGACCTATACGTGAAAACAGCACTGATCTCAAAAGGAGACTGCGTTTTTTTTAAAGACCCCAGCGGGTCCTCGTTACTGGTTATGACAAAACCTTATATTGAGGCCAGTGAAAATGTATCGGTATGTATTGCCTCTCAAAGGAGGAATCAGCGATCAGTACTGTTAAAGCATAAAACGTTCAATTATCTGGAAAACGTAATAAGCAGGCGCGAGGCAATGGAAAAAGGGTTTGATGATGCAATTTTTCTCAATACGGACGGTGATCTTACCGAGGCAACTTCAAGCAACTTGTTCTGGGTAAAAGGAATGAACTTTTTCACCCCGTCCGTCGAGTCGGGAATCCTTCCGGGAATAACCAGAGAGGTCACTTTGAATATCGCCAGGCGCCTTGGTTATAAAACACATTACGGCAGGTTTGTACTTTCTTCTCTGCTGAACTCGGATTTTGCCTTTCTGACCAATTCATTGCGGGGAGCGTCGCTTGTCAGTAAAATAGGTGAAAAAGTTATGTCGTCCAAACCGGATGGTTACGCTGAGATCAAAAATACCCTTTTCAGAAGTCTTAATTGGGAACGGAGTTAACATTATGTCAAATCTAACAGTTTCAGAATACCAGGAAATGGTAGACAGCTGGATCAAGGAAGTTGGGGTAAGATATTATTCAGAACTGTCAAATCTGGCTGAACTTGTTGAGGAAGTAGGTGAGGTGGCCAGGATAATGTCCAGAGTGTACGGTGATCAGAGCTTTAAGGAGTCCGACAAAAAATACAACCTGGCTGATGAACTTTCAGATGTTTTTTTTGTGCTTGTGTGTATTGCAAATCAAACCGGAATAGACCTGACGGAGTCGCTTAAAGAGAACATGAGAAAAAAATACATCAGGGACAGGGACAGACACAAGGCAAACCCAAAGCTCATGGATTAGTCTTTATATGTTTGCAAAGGGCTTTATTTGTGATAATTTAAACGGATTTACACTTTCTTGTCAGCATCTTGAATGTAGAGGAGCAGGTTAGTTAAGTGAAAATACAGGCGAAAACTGATAAAATGCGAAGAACAGCTTATGAAGACGTTCAGAACAGACTGGATAAGAGAGAAATACCTATAAATAAAGTGGGGATATGCGGTCTTAAAATGCCATTGCTGTTAAAGGGTTGTGAGAAGGACGCAGGCTCATCCCAGCAGGTGCAGGCCGTTCTGTCCCTGGCAGTGGACCTGGATAAATCAAGGAAGGGCATCCATATGAGTCGTCTGGTGGAAGCCGTTGTGGATTACAGCAATGGTATATCTTTAGACAGAATAAAGGATTTTCTTGATGTCCTTCTAGATAAACAGGGTGCAAAAGAAGCTCAGGTAAAAATAGATTTTGACTACTTTTTTTGGAAAGTTGCACCAGTAACGGGGATTTCCGCTCCACAGGCGTATGGTTGTTCGTACGAAGTTGAGTACAGAAAAAATGGAATAATGATAATTAAGCAAAGCGTGGAAGTCCCGGTTAAAACCCTGTGTCCCTGCAGTAAGGAGATAAGCGACTATGGGGCGCACAACCAGAGATCTAAAGTATCCATTACGCTCCTGCACGAACTGAAAGGTGACCATACCGTGGATATCTCACTTGAAGATATAGTTGAGATCGCTGAAAGGGGCGCTTCTTCGGCATTATATCCTATTTTAAAAAGAGAAGACGAAAGGCACGTTACAATGAGTGCCTACGATAAACCCTGCTTTGTTGAGGATGTTGTGAGGAACATCGCAACTGAGCTGAACTCTGATGACAGGTTGAATTCTTATAAGATCAAAGTGGTAAATTACGAGAGTATCCATAGCCATAATGCCTTTGCAGTTATTGAATCCACCTCTCCGCTTGGTCCGAGCAAGAATGCTGACACAGGAGAGATCACAAGCGTGGCAGATGGTGGAAAGATCATCTGACGAACGAGAGGAAGTCCCGGACCGGAAAACACAAGACGCGGGCATCCTGCCAGAAAATATCCGATAGATTTACGTGAGATTTCAACAAAAAGTTAACAACAGCCGTTTTAGTAATTATTGTTGATAAAGTTTGAGTTTTATCGGTACAACCCGTTATAAAATGGTGATTGCAGGCAGCAGTAAAATTGTTAACAGATTGTGGATAACTTATTTCCACCAAATTAACAAAACCGTAACTCACTGTAATTATTAAATAATTTTAGAATAAAAAGATATCCATTCTGTTTGAATTATTTTAATTTTGTGGATTGTTTCACGTGAAACATTGCAGAGCGTTTATTTACCGATACAGAATTTACTGAATATTTTTCCAAGGATTTCCTCGGTTGTTACCTCTCCTGTAATTTCTCCTAATCGGTCAAGCGTTTGTCTGAGTTCAATGGACATGATCTCTAATTGTTTGTCCTGCTTTACTGTTTCTATGAAGGTCTTAAGGTGGCTTTTTGCTTTTTCTAAGGCCTTTTTGTGTCTGATGTCCGTTAAATAAAGTTCGGAACTTTCTGTCAGGTTCTGATTGTTCGTGATCAGTCTGTATATTTTTTCCTCAAGTTCCTCCAGGCCGGTAAATTGCTTGGCGGAAGTATAAACAATTCTGTCTTCTGTAGTATATTTTTTGAGCGTACGTGTATCTATCTTGCTGTCCAGGTCCGTTTTATTAACGACCGTTATATGGTTTTTTACCCCACCTTTTTTCAACACTTCAATATCATTGTCGTCCAGTTCGTTGCTGCCATCAAAGACCATAATTATAAAGTCAGCCTGCTCCGCTTTGTTTATGGCAATTTTAACTCCGAGTTGTTCTATATTATCTCCAGTTGTTCTTATTCCCGCCGTGTCAACCAGCTTTAAGATTATTCCGCGAACGTTTATGGCTTCTTCAATAAAATCCCTGGTCGTACCTGCTAAATGACTTACTATTGCCCTTTCTTCTTTCAGCATAGAGTTTAGCAGGCTTGATTTTCCAACGTTTGGCTTTCCGAGGATAGTGGTGAAAACTCCGTTTTTTACTATCTTCCCTGTATCAAAGGTCTCAATAAAACTTGAAACATCGTTTAACAACCCGTTTGATCTGTTTTCCATTTCTTTCCTTACCAAAGGATCTATATCTTCTTCAGGAAATTCTATCTGAGCTTCTATTTCGGCGATCATATCAAGGACCCTGTCTTTATACAGATGTATTTTGTCAGACAGTTCACCTCTGAGCCTCTTTTCGGCTTGCTTCAGACCGATCTCGGATTGTGTACTTATTATATCAGCAACTGCTTCGGCCTGTGCCAGGTCCATTTTACCATTGATATATGCCCTTTTAGTGAACTCTCCCGGTAATGCGACCCTTGATCCAAGTCCTGTAATGATCTCAAGTATTTTTTTTGGGATTATATGACCGCCGTGAGTATGTATTTCCACTATATCCTCACCTGTGTATGAATTTGGCGCCCTCATTACTGTGATCAGCACGGAATCTATCACGGAACCATCTGAGGGGTCGGTTATGTCACCGTGATAAACCCTCCTGCTCTCGAAGTTTTCAGTTGAATTGTTCAGGTCAGTTTTTTTTCTTCTGAATATCTGACCTAGTATCTTTTCTGAATTATTGCCGGATACTCTTATTACTGCTATTCCACCTTCACCTTCAGGGGTTGAGACTGCAGCAATGGTTTCCTCGCATAAATAGTCCGTGCTCATATTCCAGTAAGTAATATGACTGAAGTTGCAATATAAGTGTAATCAATGTTTCACGTGAAACATTCGTTTTTCATATAGTTGTTCGTATTACAGAAACAGATGAAAATATTCTTGTTAATCAATACCAAAACTGATTGTAAGGCTTGACCCCGGGTATACAGCATCTGCATCGGGAACGTTTTTGCTCTGCAGCAGGACTTTAAAGTAATTACCCATCATTGAGGGCAGGAACAGGGTTTTTATTGAATTTACACGACCTTGTCCATGCCTGGTTTCCCTCTCTATAACGTTCAAAATACCCCAGTCAACGAGAAACTGTCCCTGCGTCGTGTATTTTACCTTGTTTAGTCCGTACTGGTTCCCAGATCGGATCAGATTCGTAAAATCAACGTCAGCCGTGATATCCTGCTGTCCAATGTTTATATATGGATCATCGTTTACTTTGTGTTCGTAAAAACATCTGAAAGAGCCGTTGATCTTCTGGTTGTTAAAATATTCTTCGGATAAATGTCCATAATCGATTGTGAGCATATATCCCGCATCTAAATAACCGCTGACGGCCTTTATAACCTTTTCCGCTAGAAGGTTTACCTCGATCTGCTTTGAATCAACGGGCTTCAGGTCGTAGCCATTCAGATACTTTTTGATGTTTTCAGTCGACAGGTCACTACTGATCTCTTCGAATTCGTTTTCTTTGCAATCAACGTATATTTCCCTGAACTGGCCATATTGATAGATTATTCTATGGAACGGAAGTGAATCAAATAACTCATTTGAAATTACCACTCCTCTGAAATTTTTTTCTAACTCACTGATATTATTGTATACTTTTATTTTATTCCGGTGATTTTCAAGTGTTAAATCACTGTTGTTAGTGTCTTTATCAATGATTATATAGTTAATCAGCCTGTAGAGTTCGGTTTTTTCAGATAAATAGTTTAAGATATCCAGTGCAAGGTATCCTTTACCAGCGCCCAGTTCCAGAATGGTGAAATCAGATATTTTCAGAAAGCCTATGACCTTTTCTATAAAGGTTCCGATTATTTCCCCAAACGCTGCACTTACGTGAGGACTTGTGTAGAAATCCCCTTTTTTACCTATCTTTACTTTTTCTGATCTGTAGTAGCCCAGCTGGGGATGATACTGGGCCAGGTCCATAAAATCCGCAAATGTGACCGGTCCGTTCTGTAAGATATGGTTTTTGATAAGACGCTCGAGTTTGTTCATATTTACTTCATTGTAACCAAGAGAAGGATAATTAAAATTGTTGATGATTCTAAATTTTATCTATTGACTATAACGTAACTATGTGTAATTATTCAGTTTTGCTAAAGGTGAAAATATGTTAGTTCCGCTGAGCTGGTTAAAAGAATACGTTGAGATCGACGTTGCCCCGGAAGAACTGGGAGAGATGCTTACAATGTGTGGTTTGGAACTGGAGTCCCTGAACTACACAGGAAAAGGCATTGAGGATATTGTCGTTGCTCGGATATTAGAAGTAAAAAAACATCCTGGTGCAGACAGGTTGAGTATTTGCAGTGTTACGGATGGAGCAAGGAACTACGATATAATTTGCGGTGCGGACAACGTAAGGCCGAACGCCTACGTGGCTCTTGCCAAAGCGGGTGCAAAATTACCGCCTACTGAAAAGTTCCCAGATGGCTTAAAGATAAGAAAGACAAAGATCCGTGGTGAACCGTCAGAAGGGATGCTGTGTGCAGAGAACGAGTTGGGGTTATCCGGCAAGTCCGATGGAATTATGGTCCTTTCAGGTAATTTATCCGTGGGGTCAAGACTTGCAGACGAGATGTCCCTTAATGACGTGGTCTTGGATCTTGCGATAACTCCCAACAGGCCGGATTGTTTAAGCATCTTTGGTATAGCAAGGGAAGTTTCTTCGATTTTGAAAAAGCCGTTAAAGGATATTCAGTTTTCTTCCGGCGAAGAACCTGAAGGAAGTTCAAAGCCGGTTGAAGTTAGAATAAAGGACGTGTCAGCTTGCCCCAGGTATAGCTGCAGAGTTGTAGAAGACGTGAGGGCAGGACCTTCACCAGACTGGTTAAAGAACAGGTTGCAGGCCTGTGGGGTAAGGTCGATCAACAACATTGTTGACGTGACGAATTTTGTTATGCTTGAAACTGGACAACCGCTTCACGCTTTTGATCATGATCTTTTAAAAGAAAAGAGCATAAATGTAAGGTTTGCAGAAGATAAGGAACCCTTTGTAACTCTTGACGGGCAGAAAATGGAACTGACCGAAAATGACCTGCTTATATGTGACGGCAATACTCCAGTTGCCCTCGGAGGGGTCATGGGAGGGCTGAGCACAGAGGTAACCGACAGAACGGAGAACGTTTTGCTTGAGGCGGCGTATTTTAATCCGGTAACTATAAGAAAAACATCGAAAAGAACGGGCATAAGATCTGAATCTTCTTACAGATTTGAAAGGGGTGTGGACCCTAACAATGTGCGTTTTGCACTTGACCGTGCTGCATATCTGATCGCC
This sequence comes from Thermodesulfobacteriota bacterium, assembly GCA_965215275.1. Classification (GTDB taxonomy): domain Bacteria; phylum Desulfobacterota_D; class UBA1144; order Nemesobacterales; family JAJCZQ01; genus CAZUNK01. The sequence goes on along the minus strand of OZ244044.1, from coordinate 1,239,079 downwards.
AAGCTGGCAGGTGGCAGGATATCTGGGTCCACTACTGACGTCTATCCTTCAACAATCAAGACTAAAAAAATAAGCCTGTCGGTTAAAAAGGTTGAAAATATACTCGGAATAAAGATCAGCTCTGAGGAGATCGTGGACATTTTAAGACCTCTTGAATTTAAAGTACTGGAGGCAGATGCTCACAGGCTGTCTCTGCAGATACCCACGTTCCGGGTTGACGTTGCCAGGGAGATCGACGTTATAGAGGAAATTGGAAGGTTGTTTGGTTACAATAACATTCCGATGACCCTGCCTGCCGTTGGTGTATTGATGGACGAGACCGGTCACGGCCGTGAGTTCGTATCGGATCTCAAGCGCGCGTTTATCTCTTCAGGTTTTTTTGAAGCTATTAATTACAGTTTTGAAAATCCTGACCTTCTGCGGATGTTCGATCCTTCTGATACCATTAATATTCTCAATCCATTAACAAGTGAGAGCTGTGCTATGAGAAACTCCATGCTGCCGGGATTGATCAGATCTGTGAAAACGAACCTGTCTCACCAGGTTGAAGACATAAGGCTTTTTGAACATGGAAAAATTTATATTCCTCAGGGTAAAGAGCAGCTTCCAGAGGAGATAACGAAATTTTCAGCGGTCGCAACGGGCAAGAAAGACCCGGAGGTTTGGAGTAATGAGGATTTTGGCTTTTTTGATCTGAAAAATATATTTATCCAGGGGGTCAGTAGCCTTTTGCTCAGAAAAAAGATAATATTTGCAAAGAACGATAACATACGATTTCTCCATCCTGGCAAATCGGCGTCCGTTCTTGTCGATGATAAGGAATTTGGGGTTATTGGTGAACTTCATCCCGAGTATTCTGACAAACTTGGTATAGATAAAAAACTTTATATACTGGATATCAGCGTAGATACGTTGACCGAGCTTTATGAGAGTTGTTCTTACTGCTTTAAGCCAGTCCCCAGGTTCCCTCATATAAGAAGGGATGTTTCTTTTGTTGTAAACAAGGACGTGACTACGGGTCAGATTATAGATAAAGTAAAGGGTGTAAGCGCTCTTGTTGAGGATGCTGATGTGTTTGATATTTTTGAAGGTAGTGAGTTGGGACTGAACAAGAAAAGTGTGGGTATATCGATCTTGATCAGGTCGCAGAATAAAACTTTGACTGACGAAGATGCTAATAAGGTACAAAACCTGGCTATAAGTGAGTTAAATTCATCTTTAGGAGCAGAGATAAGATCAATTTAAAAAAGAAGGGGTTTACGTCAATGACTAAAAAAGGACTGGCAGAGGCAATACACGAAAAAATAGGGCTGTCTAAAAGAGAATCAGCAGAGATAGTGGAATATTTTTTTGAACTGCTGAAGAATAATTTGGAAAGTGGTGAAACAATAAAACTTCCAAAGTTTGGGACTTTTAAGGTACAACACAGGGGAAAGAAAAAGGGAAGAAATCCAGCAACGGGTGAAACTATTGAGATCGGTCCTAGAAAATCGGTCGTTTTTAAACCCAGCAGATTTCTTCGCAATGCTATAAATACTGAGTAATTTGAGGTTAAATAGATGGGTAGTTCCATAAAGCGAAATTTTTTAGCTGGATTACTGGTTTTACTGCCGTTTGCTCTGACTATATTTGTACTTTTTAAACTGAGCAGATGGATGATAGATGCAATAAGTGCAGCACCTGCAAAACTGCTCATACCCCTTCAGCTTCAGGACCTGCCCTCCTATGTTTTTGAGCTGACGACCTTTGCCATTGGCTTGTTAGGCACTTTGTTGATCGTCCTTATAATCGGAACGATCGCCAGGAACTTCATTGGAAAGAGACTGGTATCTTTTATTGAAGGTATAATGCTCAAGATACCTCTTGCACGTACCATATACACTGCCACGAAGCAGATCATTGAAACCCTGTTCTCTACCGACGACAAAAAGGGATTTAAAAAGGTGGCAATAATGGAGTATCCAAGAAAAGGCGTATATTCGATAGGTTTTATCACGGATACTATGAACGTGGGTGAAAAGCACAATAAAAGTGAGGAAAAGCTCTTAAGTATCTTTGTTCCAACAACTCCTAATCCCACCAGCGGATTTTATATTATGCTCCCTGAGAGTGACGTTACAGAGCTTGATATATCGGTGGAAGACGCGTTTACACTGATCGTGTCAGCTGGACTGGCAACGGATAAAGTTGAATATAAAAAGTAAAGTCTTAAAGACCGTTCGATCCCACGATATGTTCTCTCCGGGAGATAAGGTGGTCGTTGCTTTGTCAGGAGGTTCGGATTCGGTCGGGCTGCTTCATCTGCTCCTGGACCTGAAGGGATTTGACCTGAAAGTTATAGCGGCACATTACAACCATAAGATAAGGGGTGACGAGTCAGAAAGGGACGCACGGTTCTGCAGGCATCTTTCAGAAGACCTCAAGGTCGAGTTCGAGTATAGTGAAGCAGGGGAGGACGATTATAGAAAGGACAAAAGGAACCTTTCTCTTGAAGATGCGGCAAGGAAGTTAAGGTATGGGTTTTTAAAAAACGTTCTTGAAAAATACAAAGCTCACAGGATCGCGACCGCCCACACAATGAACGATCAGGCAGAAACCTTTATTATGAGAGCTATCAGGGGCAGCGGTTCTCGTGGTCTGGGCGGTATACCACCCGTGAACGGTAATATAATCAGGCCTTTAATTAAAGTGCAGAAACGGGAAATAGAGGATTATCTGAGATCTAATCGTGTTGACTGGCAGGAAGACTCCTCCAACAGGTCCGTCAGGTTTACAAGGAACAGGATAAGACTTGAACTTTTTCCGATACTGAAGGAAATAAACCCCGGTATAGACAAAGTATTGTCCGGGTCGTCTGAAGTACTGAGGATCGAATCAGGATTTATAGATAACCACGTTGATAAGGTGTACGGGACGGTTATGGAAAAAGAACCTTTTGGTTACCTTGGAAAAGTAAAAGAGTACTTATTGCATCATAAGGCCATAAGGCTGGGTATCTTACGAAAAACAGTTGAACTGTTAAAGGGGGACCTCAAGCAGATCTCACAGGTCCATCTCCTTGCAGTGGACGATATGATAGAAAGAGAGAAACCGTCGGGGGAGACAGTTCTTCCAGACGGCATTGATTTTAGCAAGGGATATGAGGTTTTTTGCATATCAAGAGGGTCAGGACTTGCAGAAACTTATAGTTATACGATCAATGGACCGGGGTCTTACCGTTTTGATAACGGACTTGAGGTCAGCGTGGACACAACGTCAGACAGATCAGGATGGGAAGATGAAATGAAAGGGATTTTTTCGATCGATAGTACCCGGTTTCCTCTGGTAGTGAGGAATTACGAACTTGGCGATAAGTTCAGGCCTCTTGGTATGAGAAAATTCAAGAAAATCAAAGATCTGTTCATTGACGAGAAGGTCCCGAGGTTTTTCAGAAGGAGCGTACCGGTTTTTGAAACGAGAGATGGGGTGATCTGGGTTGGCGGGATCAGGATCGATGACAGGTTTAAAGCGAAAAGGACGGAATCGGAGTTTTTAAGAATTCAGATCCAGAAGCCCGAGTTAAGTATCATTGAGCAGATCCGAAGATCTGAACGTCAGAAAGGCTGAACCAAGTATACCCGCGTTATTTCCGAGTTCTGCCCTGCGGATATTCAGCTTATTATCAGCTGTTTTAAGAGCTCTTTTCTCAATTTCGCTTTCAGCACTGTCTATAAAGAGATCCCATGCGTTCGAGAGCCCGCCTCCTATTACGATATTTTTTACGTTGAGAATATTTATCAGGTTGCTGATCCCTATTCCAAGATGGCTTCCGAACTGTTTCCACAGGTTTATTGCTTCCTTGTCCCCTTCTTTGGCAAGTTCTACAACTTTTCTCGGTATGTCATCAGTATTTGTCCTGCAGGTTCTTTCGGTCAGTCCGGGGTTGCTTTTGACGACTTGACGAACGGCTTCAGCGGATACGAAGCTCTCAAGGCATCCGTTACTTCCACAGTTACACTTTGGTCCAGCGGGGTTGATGACCATATGACCTATTTCTCCTGCCGTTCCGTCTTCACCACGCCAGAGTTTTCGTTTTAGTATGATCCCGCCACCCAGTCCGGTGCCAATTGCAAGCATGATCATAGAATCGCAGTTCCTGCCTGAGCCTTTCCAGAACTCTCCCAGTGTTATGCAGCTGACGTCGTTTTCTATTATTAAAGGTGTTGGACCAAAGTGACGTTGAAGTACGTTCAGGATCGGGAAATTTTCTCCTCCCGGTATATTCGGGGACTGTATCAGGGTGCCTTCTTTATGGTTGATGGTCCCCGGAAACCCTATTCCTATTATGGATGGATCGAACTTACAGAACGGCTTAATAAAACTGATCAGGTTCTCTGATAATTTTTCAATTCCTTCTTTTGCACCGGATTTTATCTGCCTTTTTGAAGATATTTCCCCATCTTCACTTACCATGGCCCCCCTTATGTTCGTTCCCCCGACGTCTATTCCAAGAACCCGTTTCATAAGAACCGTAAGAATAAATGAATTTGGAGACTAAACAAGCATGAGGTACAGAACATAAGGAGAATTGACGGTTTTAAAAGGCTGCTTTTGCTTTGATGACCACTGATCGTAAAAAACTTTATCTCTTAATATAAAATTCACAGGTGGCAGTTAAACTATACCGGGTTAACAGTATGGTGATGCGACAGGAAAAAGCTTCAAAGACCGAATTTAAGAAGATCGATAACCCATACAAGGGTATAGGTCTGAAGGACTACAATATTGAAAAAAGGCGGCTTCAGCTTGAGTTGCTCAATATACAGCAGGATATAATTAAAAAAGAGGAGAGGCTGTGTATAACCTTTGACGGCCGCGACGCCGCGGGCAAAGGTTCGACGATCCTTCGCTTTACCGAAAACCTTATGCCTCGTCACTTCAGGGCTGTAGCTCTTGGCATTCCAACTAAAAAAGAGTCCAGGTACTGGTTCGGTCGTTATGAAAAACATCTCCCGAGGTCCGGGGAGATAGTGTTCTTTGACCGTTCGTGGTACAATCGCGCCACGATCGAGCCAACTATGGGGTACTGCACCAAAAGGCAATATGAATACTTTATGTCAAAGGTCCTTGACTGGGAACATGGTCTGATTGACAAAGGTATGAAACTCATTAAGTTTTACCTGTCGATCGACAGTGAACATCAGCTTGGGCGTTTTCAGGCAAGGCTGTCCGACCCGCTCAGGTTCTGGAAGTTTTCTCCAAACGATCTTGACGCACGAGTAAAGTGGGAGACATATACGAATTATAAGAACCAGATGTTCGCTCATACTTCTTCCAAAAAATCTTCCTGGTATATCGTGGACGCAAATTCAAAGATGGAAGCCAGACTGAACTGCATGCTCAGAGTGGTAAAAAAATACGGCAGAATGAAATTCACTCCGCTGACGGGGGTCGACGTGATGAAAAAACACAGTACTGAGATCAACGGGGTGGTATTTGATAATTTAAGCCAGCTTCAATATTCCACCTTGAAGGAGTTAGCAGAGAAAAAAGATGTCTAATAACATGAGCCTTCTTAAAACCCTTGATTTGCCCATGATAGAGTCGGCGGGTGGCTTGGTCTACAATAATAACTATCATATTCTTCTGATCTTTAAGAGAGGCAAGTGGGACCTGCCCAAAGGCAGATTATCCTCTAACGGGTCACACGTAAAGACCGCCGTAAGGGAAGTGAACGAAGAGACGGGCCTGGATTCAAAAAAGTTGATCGTGAAGGGTAAGATCGTTTCCACCTGGCATTCAACAAGGTACAAGAAATCAAATTATCTTAAGAAGACGCACTGGTACCTGATGCACTATAAAGGAAATGATGCAGACGTTTCCCCGGAATACGAGGAAGGGATAATAGAGTGCAGGTGGGTACATATAAGCAGACTTGACAGCTACAGGTCATCGATGCTTAGCAGAATTCAGTATGTAATAGATTTCTGGCTTGATAACCTTGCTTATGAACCGAGGGACTGAAGACGGCAGACGGGCGTCAGACGAACTGTCTTAAAAATCTCAGGTCGTTCTCAAAGAACATCCTTATGTCGTTAATGCCGTATTTCAGCATTGTGATCCTTTCAACCCCCATACCGAACGCGAATCCCGTATACACTTCCGGGTCGTAACCAACTCCTTTAAATACCTCGGGGTCGACCATTCCGCAGCCCATTATCTCAAGCCAGCCCGTCTGCTTACACACGCGGCAGCCGTCGCTTCTGCACATTGCACATTCTATATCTACTTCAGCGCTTGGTTCGGTGAATGGAAAAAAGCTCGGTCTGAACCGGACGTTCGTATCCTTGCCAAAGGTGAGATGGACGAACTGCGTCACGACTGATCTCAAATTGCCCATATTGATGTTCTTGTCCACAAGCAGTCCCTCGATCTGGTGGAACATGGGCGTGTGTGAAACGTCGCTGTCACATCTGTAGACTTTACCGGGAACGATGATCTTTACCGGTGGAGATTGCTTCTCCATGGTCCTTATCTGCACGGGCGACGTGTGAGTTCTTAGAACTATATCGTCTGATATATAAAAAGTATCCTGCATTTCCCTTGCAGGGTGGTCCTTTGGTATGTTCAGTGCTTCAAAATTGTAGTAATAAAGCTCCACCTCGGGTCCTTCCGCCACGCTGAAACCCATTTTCTCAAAAGTGTAGACTATTTCATCCATTACCTTTGATATTGGATGCTTTGCTCCCAGCCAGACCCCTCGGCCAGGTAAGGTGACGTCTATCTGTTCACAGGCAAGTGCGTCGGCTGTTTTTTTTTCCTTCAGCTCGTTCTGCTTTTCATTTATAAGGGATTCAATTACATCTTTGACGTTGTTTATTGATTCACCGAGATCCTTTCTCTGTTCTCGTGGTATATCCCTCATTGATCTGAGCATATCGGTGACAATACCTTTTTTGCCAAGGTACCTGGACTTTAACTCCCGCAGCGATACCTCATTGCTGACAGAGGCCAGATCTTCCTTTACTGTTTCTATATTTAGATTTTTTAACTTCCGATCACTCATTAAAGTTCAGGAGATACCAAATACGTATATTATCTGAATGACAATGATGCCATTTTCAACTGTTTTCAGCAGACCGTCTGAAACCACCCGCAAGGTCCTCTGCAGTTCCTTGCACATAACATTAATAAATCCGCAGAAAAATATCAATTGAAATAATCAGTGACTACCACAACTATCATAACGGTTCCGATGATCGTTTTTGTAAACAGGCCTCCCACCTTGCCAAGTAAAGTTCCCCAGGCGGCACGGATGGACCGACGAAGGTCCCTGACCATGAAGAGTTCAGCTATGAACGCTCCTGTAAAAGCACCGATAAATGCCCCTATGACCGAACCTGCTCCAAAAAGGAACGGTACTCCCAGTATCGCTCCGATCATTCCGAATATGAACGAACTCGCGATCGCAGAGTTGCTTGCTTTGCTTTTTTTAGCGACGACCATTCCCACAATAAACTCTATGATCTCACCCAAAAGGGCAAGTGATAACAAAACAGTCAAAGAAGGGACCTGTACTTTGCTAAACTCTCCTGACCATGCGAGCAGTAATGAAAAGACGAGTATTGCCCAGTTGCCCGGAAAGCCCAGAAAGTGGCTGAGAACAGCTGCGGCAGAGAAAAACAGAAAGAGCGCCAAAGCAAGAGTTTCCATGTCAGGTCCAGGAAGCTATGGCTTTTGACCTTGCGATGATTTTCTTTTTCTCCAGTATATAACGAATGAACTTGCAACGAATATTGAGGAATAAGTACCCACTATAACTCCCACTATCAGGGTAAATGCAAAGTCATGTATAACTGAACCACCTAAGAAGAAAAGTGGTATAAGCACTATAAAGACCGTTACACCTGTCAGTATCGTTCTGGAAAGGGTCTGGGTAATTCCCTCGTTTACCAGGTCGCCGAAGTTCTTTGACAGTGACTTGGCTATGTTTTCCCTTATTCTGTCAAAAATGACGATGGTATCATTGACCGAATAACCGATCACGGTGAGTAAAGCGGCAACGATCGCCAGAGTAAATTCTTTGTTCGTTAAAGAGATTGCCCCAAGCGTTATGATCGTGTCATGAAAAAGCGCGATAACCGCTCCTACTGCAAAGCCCGTCTCAAATCTGAAAATTAGATAGATCAGAATGCCGACGCACGCGAACAGTATTGAAAATATGGCTTTTTGCACCAGTTCTTTACCGATCTTCGGACCTATGTAGTCTATTCTCTGTATCTGTGCTCCTTTAAATTCAGGTGTGGTTTTGATAACCTCGCTCAGCGAGTCCTTAAAAGACTGTATCTGATCAAAACTCACGACTTTCGGGGATAGGGATATCAGATACTCTTTTTCGGAGGCAAGTCCGAACCGTTGAACCGTCTCGGTTTCAAAGCCGATCATCTGCATGCTTTTCCGTATATCGCTTGTTTGAGGACCCTCTGGGAATTTGATTTGAACTTCCGTGCCTCCGGTAAACTCCACGCCCCAGTTTGGCCCGCCATGGTAGATCAGCGAACCGAGTGAAATGACCAGCAATAAGGCCGAGACCCTGGTAGCAGTGGGCATTTTCTCAACAAAGTCATATATTCTGCCTGGTTGTAATATCTGCAACGTTTAATTATCCTCCTGATCACCCTATACGCTCATGGTGGTCAGTTCCTTATCTCTGTAAAAATAGTTCGTGATCATCCTCGCCACGATAATGTTGTTGAAGACCGTTGAAATGATCCCTATAGATAAAGTTGCTGCAAAACCCTTGACCGGTCCGGTCCCGAACCAGAAAAGTATAAGTGCCGTCAGCAGGGTCGTTATATTTGCATCAAGGATCGTCCAGAGGGACCTTGCATAACCGGCCTCTATTGCCGCAATGGGAGCTTTTCCAATTCTGATCTCTTCCTTTATCCTCTCGAATATGATTATATTACCATCGACCGCCATACCCAGCGTCAGCACGAGCCCGGCAATACCCGGCAGCGTCAGCGTTATCCCGAAAGCAGATAAGAACCCCATTATGAACAGCATATTGAGCAAAAGGGCGATGTCCGCTATACAACCCTGCAGTCTGTAAAAGAAGATCATAAAGGCAATTACGAGAATACCTCCCACGATCATGGAGAGCCTTCCTTTTTCTATGGAATCCTGTCCCAGTGAGGGACCCACGGTCCTTTCCTGCTCCACCGTTACGGGCACCGGGAGAGAACCCGATCTCAGTACCAGTGCAAGGTCCTTTGCTTCCTCGGTCGTAAATGACCCGGTTATAGTTCCCTCGTAAGTTATCCTGTCGTTAATGACCGGGGCGGATTTAATAACGTCGTCCAGAACGATCGCAAGTCTCTTATCTATATTGTTCCCGGTCAGCTCTCCGAACATCTTGGCGCCTTCTCCCCTGAACCTGAAAAGCACTGCCGGTCTTCCAAAATTATCGAAAGTTATCCTTGCATCGGATATATACTTACCCGAGACAATGGTCTGTTGGTCGGTCAGAAAGAACGCCTCGTTCTGATTCCCGGTCTCACCTCTGTGTATCTCGAGGTTCTTGGCCCTTAGCTGCTCAACGGTTTCCACCTCTTCCGATTGCAGGACCGCTTCCTTGCTGATCGACGCCGTGTTTACGAGTTTGAATTCCAGTACGGCCGTTTTTTTTATAAGGTCGACGATCCTTTGCCTGTCCTGATGAGAGGCTCCTGGCACCTGAATTAATATCCTGTTTTCACCCGTTGTCTGAATGGAAGGTTCCACCAGTCCGAAATCAAGCACTCTGTTCTCTATGACCTGCTTCACCTGGGACAGGGAATTTTTCTTCAGTTCCTTCATGTAGCTTGAGTTCAGGGTTATCGTGAGGATAAGGTCCTTTTGACTGATCGAGGTCACGTCTGAAAAATTATCCCTTGCGATCTGATCTGCCCTTGAGGCGTCTTCCGAAGAATAGAAACTCATAGTCAGGGAGTTTCGGCTTATATCGGAGGATTTAATAAGTCCGTTGTTCTTGGTTATGGATTCCCTGATTATCTCGTTTATGGAGCTGAGTTCCTGCTCAATGGATTTTTCGGTCTTTACGTCCAGGAGCATGAATATCCCGCCTTTCAGATCAAGTCCTAGTCTTATTCCTCTGCTTGGAAATACCTTTGACCACCAGGATGGCAGGGAATCACCTGCGAACGTCGGAACGAGAAAGATCGTTGATAAAATGGAGATGCTGATTATGGTAATGATCCATACCTTGGGTAATTTTCTCATTTATTCTTTGTTTCCGGGTTTATCTTGGCCGTAACGCTGGACCGTGACACCTGTACGTTCACTCCTTTGGCTATCTCGATGGTCAATACTTCGTCATCTGCGGCAGTTATTCTTCCATGAAGACCGCCACTTGTTATGATCTTATCGCCTCTTTTGAGGTTCTTCAGCAGCAGGTCTCTCTGCTTGTTCTGTTTTTGCTGGGGTCTCAGGATCAAAAGGTAGAACAGCAGAAATATAATTACAAAGGGTGCTATCCCTATCAGACCCGAAGAAGAGGAACCTCCACCTTCCGTTCCCGGGGGCATACACGACGTAAGAAGCGGTAAAAACAGTATGATCAGTTTATTAAGTTTCAAAGGTTGTCCTCCTCAATGGTCAGTAATTCTTTCCTCAACTTACCAAGGCCGTTACTGGATATCGAACTCCTTATTCTTTTCATGAGAGAGGTATAATAGCTTAGATTATGCAGAGTAAGCAGTCTGTAAGCCAAAAGTTCTCCAGCCATGAATAAGTGTCTTAGATAAGATTTTGTAAAGTTCAGGCACGTATAGCACTCACATTCATTATCAAGTGGACCGTTATCATCCGAGTATTGAGCATTTTTTATAACTATTTTTCCTTTATTTGTAAAGATTGAACCGTTTCGGGCGTTCCTTGTTGGAATAACGCAGTCGAACAGGTCAATTCCCCTTGTTACGGCCTCAACTATATCGACCGGTTTTCCAATGCCCATAAGATACCTGATTTTTTCTTCAGGTAGTAAACTTGTGCAGAGCGACGTTGTTTCATAAGTTTCCTCGGGTCTTTCTCCGATCCCAAGCCCACCGATCGAATATCCGTCAAAGCCGATCTCCATAAGTTCGCATGCAGATCTTTTTCTCATGTCCATACTCGTTCCCCCTTGTACGATACCAAAGAGGGCGCTGCCATGGTCTTTTTTTGCCTCTTTACACTTACGCGCCCACCTGGTCGTGTTCTCAACGGCTTTTTTTAAGTCGCCTTTTGTGGAATCTGAGGATGGACATTCATCAAGGCACATCATTATGTCTGCCTGAAGATATTCCTGTATCTCTATTGATCTTGAAGGGGTTAACAGGTGCGTACTGCCGTCCAGGTGTGACTGAAACGATATTCCGTCCTCCAGGATTTTTCTCTTTTTAGACAGGCTGAGTGCTTGAAATCCGCCACTGTCAGCAGTAACGGGTCCTTGCCAGTTCATAAATCTGTGTACGCCTCCCATTTTTTTTATAAGGTCGTGCCCCGGCCTTAAGTAGAGGTGGTAGGCGTTCACTATTATCATCTGCACGTCAAGTGCACAGAGGTCGGATGACGTCAGGGATTTGACCGCCGCCTGCGTGCCAACGGGCATGAAGGCGGGAGTTCTTACGTGCCCGTGACGTGTTGTAATAAGTCCTCTCCGGGCTTTACTTCCCTGATCTTTATGTTCTAGCGAAAAGCTGTACATTAAAACTGGATAGGCGAGTATGAGATATGCCGGGAACTGCTTATCCCGGTCCTAGATCCCCAGGACGTCCTTCATACCGTATATGCCCGGCGGCTTTCCTGCAACCCACTTGACCGCTCGTAAAACGCCTCTGGAAAAATTCTCTCTGCTGAGTGCCTTGTGCGTGATCTCCAGCCTTTCTCCCCTGCCAAGGAACATCACCGTGTGATCACCCACAACGTCCCCTCCCCGTAAGGTCTGTACCCCTATTTCCCCTTTTTTCCTTCTGCCTATATTTCCTCTTCTCTCAAATCTTATGTGCGTGTCCGGGTCGACGCCAAGACCTTCCGCGACGGCTTCTGCCAGACCAATGGCGGTACCGCTTGGAGCGTCAACTTTATCTCCGTGGTGTGTCTCTACTATCTCAACGTCAAATTCCTCTCCAAGCCGGGCAGCTAATATCTTTGAAAGTTCAAAGGCCAGGTTTACCCCGACGCTCATATTGGGCGAAATCACAACGGGCACCGTTTCAGCGATCTGCCTCAGCCTGTTTTTTTCTGCACGGGAAAGTCCGGTTGTTCCTATCACTATGGCCCTGTTGCCAGCTTTGCAGTGTTCAGCAGTCAGAAGGGTCGATGAAGGCGTGGTAAAATCGATGACCACCTCAGCGTCCTCAAAGGCCGAGTCCATATCTTCGGTAATTGATATATTCGTATCGGCGGAATTTACGATGACCCCCAGATCACTTCCGAGCAAATGGTGCCCTGCTGTCTCCGTGGTTCCCACTATCTCTATTTCAGGGTCTTTGAACAGGACGTTAAGGATACTCGTGCCCATTTTGCCGCCTGCACCGGATACGGCCGCTTTTATCATTTAACTGTCACCTTGAATTCAGTTGATCACTGTTCGTGTTACTGTTGTTCCCGCAGTTTTCAATACATCTGTCCTCTGTGATCTTCCACTCTTTGTCAAACAGTCTAAGGTTGTATCTGACCTTCACGTTCTTTTTTATCACATCATCGCCTGCTTTTTGTTCTATTTGAAGTTCTGCATATATCGACCCAGTATTTTTAAAGAGCTGAGTTCCCAGTATCTCGTATTTGAGTAATTTGACACCTAATTCTCCCAGCCTTCCTTTCGCACTGCTTATATAACCTTCCTTGTCCGAATTGAGGACGTATACGTGTTCGTAAGCTTCTGAAAGATCCTCGTTCTTCATGGCTTCAAGGAAATTCATCACCACCCGGGTGGCGGAAACTTTCGTTTTAGGCTTTTGCCGGTAATTGTCCGTCTGGGTTAATTTAACGCATGCACTGATATAAAAGGCGCACAGTATTAGTGAAAAAGCTATTAGATATTTCATTGTGAAAGTTTACAGTATAGAATAGTTCGCTTAATATCAAGAGTTAAATATTATCAGAGATGAATGATTTTGGAAAATAAAACCATTGAGATGCTTGCTGACAGGGCAGCTCAGCGCTATACACGCTGCAGATCACGGGACTGCGAACCGGGATAGGATAAGAAAACTGATCATGAAAAGTATGACGGGATATGCAAGTTACGAGAAGCTGATCGATGACTTCAAGGTCGTTATTGAAATAAGGTCCGAGAACCATCGTTTTTTGGACTGCAAGATGAACGTTCCCGACTCTCTCGGCTCGTTCGAACACGAACTGATAAACCTGGTCAAGGGCCGCATATCCAGAGGAAAGCTTAACGTGATGATATTAGTGGAAGGCAAAAAAGCAGCTCTCACCAAGTTCGATAAAAAAGCAGGAAGGCAGTTTGCCAGAGCCCTCAAGACCTTTGTTTCCGATCTGGGGATGAAAGACGATATAACGCTCGATCATCTGCTTGCTTTCAAGGACCTTTTTAATAACCGTGCTGGCAGCAGTCTGTCCCGGCGTTCCGTGGACGGGATCAAGGAGGTCCTCAACACCGCCTTGAAAAAACTGGAAGCGAACAGGGAGAGCGAAGGAAGAAAGTTAAAGAGGGACCTAACCAAAAGGATAAGGATGTGCAGTTTCTGGGTAAAAAAGGTTAAAAGAAAAAGGGACGGTTTTTCAAAACAGACCTTCAAGAGGTTCAAAGCGAAGGTGCAGACCTTACTGGAAGACGTGAAAGCAGATGATCATCGTTTATATCAGGAGATCGCAATTCAGACTGAAAAAAGTGATATAACCGAAGAACTTGTCAGGCTTGAGGCCCATATTGAGAAGTTTTCCGAAACCCTGAACGGCAGCGGACCGCTGGGAAAGGAACTGGATTTTCTTATTCAGGAAATGAACAGGGAAGCCGGGACGATCTCTGCCAAGTGCAAGGATGCGGCCATAACGCATCAGGTGATAACCCTTCGTTCGGAACTGGAAAAGATCAGGGAACAGATACAGAACGCGGAGTAGCCTTTAAGGAGTTGAACAACTGAATCGCTGTGTTATCATTATGCGTCTTGGTTGCAGAGTTTGATACTCGGGAGTTGTTAAAATGAGCATTTTAGTAAATAAGGACAGTAAGGTATTAGTGCAGGGAATAACGGGCAGTCAAGGACTGTTTCACGCTGCTCAGTGCAGAGATTACGGTACTCAGGTGGTAGGTGGGGTGACCCCTGGCAAAGGTGGCCTGGAAGTTGATGGTTTTTTAGTTTACAACACGGTCGAGGAAGCGGTGAAATACACGAGTGCAGACGTGTCTCTGATATTTGTACCTGCTGCCTTTGCTATGGATTCGATCCTTGAAGCGGCGGCAGCGGGAATAGAGCTGATAATCTGTATAACCGAAGGTATTCCCACTTTGGACATTATAAGGACAAAAGAGGCACTTAAGGGTTGCGGTTCAAGGCTTGTGGGACCTAACTGTCCAGGCGTTATCACTCCGGGTGAGGCAAAGGTCGGGATCATGCCAGCTTATATCCACAAGCCGGGAAATATCGGCATAATCTCCAGAAGTGGCACACTGACCTACGAAGCCGTATGGCAGCTGACCGAGCTTGGTATCGGGCAGTCCACCTGCATAGGGATAGGAGGGGACCCGGTCATCGGAACGACCTTTATAGATTCTTTGAGCCTTTTTCAAAATGACCCCGAAACAACGGGTATTGTCCTTATTGGTGAGATCGGTGGAAGCGACGAAGAGGAGGCAGCAGCCTTTATAGGCGAGAAGGTCACAAAACCCGTCGCTGCTTTCATAGCGGGTGCTACCGCGCCCAAGGGCAAAAGGATGGGACATGCCGGGGCCATAATATCAGGAAGTTCAGGCAGTGCTCAGAACAAGTTCAAGGCACTTGCTGAGGCAGGAGTTAAAACTGCCGAAAGCCCTGCTGACATAGGACAGGTACTGAAGGAATCCATAGATGGAACGGTTTTGCCTATGAACTTTTAATGGACCAGGCCTTAATTTTTATCCGTCCGGACCTGTCGTAAATAATGGCTTAGCGGCGAATCCGCGTGTGCAGTACCTTTAAGTCAGGGAATCTATTATTTTCTTATGCTGAGGGAACATTTCTGTCAGCTCGTTCCTGATCCCCTGTTCATAGTCTTCCGGTTTAAAACCTGGAGCGACCGTTGTTCCCATTAAGGCAAATTCCCCTCCTTCCACGAGTTTACTTCCTTGCCACACTCCTGACGGGACCACGACCTGAGGCCTCTGCCCGGAGGCTATGTCGTTCCCAAGAAAGAATATATTGGAACTTCCGTTAGGATTTAGATGTATCATCTGCACCGGGTCGCCGAGATAAAAATGAAATATCTCATCAGAACGAACTCTGTGAATATTGGATTTGGTTTCAGGCGTTAAAAGATAGTAAATTGCCGTTGACAGACATCTGTCGCTGTCGTACCTGTCCGGAAGGGAGGAAGCCTTTATCTCCTCTTCACTTCTGAACGTTTCAAAGTAATAGCCACCTTCTGTTTCAAGTGGCTTTAATCCCAGTCTGTCTATCAGCTGCTCGGCTTTCATGGAACTCCGCGTTGATCAGGTAAGTTAAGAAAATGTGTTTTACTTATTACGCTCCTGTAATTATACTCTATACAGGTTGGATCTTTATTGCAACGATCAAGACACTTTCAACACCTGGAGGTAAATCGTGACTGAAAAAGAAAATGGTAAAAAAGACGAGCAGTCGGAACGGTCCTCTGCACCGGATATGGACCTGATGACCTCTGTCACAATGGCGTTCAACATGGGAGTTTCTGCTCAGCAGTCGGCCGGTCATCTGAGAAGCGTGGCGGAAATAGCTCCGGAAATAGGGCAGCAGATATACGAAAATTTCTCCAAGGCATACGGCGGCCGGTACGAAAAAGAGTTTCTGATGGCAAACACGGAGTACTTTCTTCAGATAGCACTGCTTGGCTTTATCATCCCTTCCGTGTGTGCTTTTGAGGAAGACTTCAAGAACAGACTGTTTGCACTGATAGAGGCAAAGTCCAAGCAGAACGAAAGATCCGATGGCGGTGCAAAAAGCAGTAAAAGCAACATAATAATCCCTTAGATCAGCAGGATTTATTGATCTGATATCTCTGTGTCAAAGACAGTTATACAAGGTAGAAAGATCCCTTTTGTCGGGGAATTTACCCCTCCGGGAGATAAGTCCATTTCCCACAGGGCAGCTATATTGAGCTGTATTGCTGAGGGAAAGTCCAGAGTAAGGGGTTTTCTGAACAGCGAAGACACCTTTTCAACCCTGAAAGCCGTTATGAACCTTGGATCGGACGTGAGATATTCTCCCGATGGGACCGGTAATCTGGAACTTACAGTAACAGGCAGGGGTCTGAGGGGTCTTAAGGAACCTTCTGCAATAATAGACGCGGGCAATTCCGGCACCACCGCGAGACTGCTGCTGGGTCTGCTGAGCGGACAGCCTTTTAACTCGGGTATTACAGGGGATAAATATCTTAAAAGACGTCCGATGGGAAGAGTTGTAAAACCACTGGGACTGATGGGTGCTGATATTATTGGTGATAACGGCACTGGTAACCTGCCTCTGAGCATTAAAGGGCAGAAACTGCACGGAATATCATACAGGCTGCCGGTTGCAAGTGCTCAGGTTAAATCCGCTCTGATTCTTGCGGGACTCTCTGCAGAAGGCGTGACGAAAATAGCTGAGCCTCAGAAGACGAGGGACCACACGGAAAGAATGCTGAAGTATTTCGGCGTGAACGTTGAGACGGATAATAGCAGTATAACCGTTACAGGAAATAACGGGTACGAAGCTGCCGACCTCCTGATACCTTCGGATATATCTTCAGCGGCGTTTTTTATGGTCGGTGCATTGATAAATAAAGGGTCCGAGCTGCTTATAAAGAACGTGGGACTTAACTCTGCAAGAACGGGCGTTATAGAGGTGCTGATCAGAATGGGAGCAGATATAAAGGTGTTAAATCAGAGAGAGGAGTGCGGCGAACCCGTGGGGGACGTTTTAGTTAAAAGCAGCGAGCTGAAAGGAATTGAAATAAAAGGAAGGTGGATCCCAAAAGCTATAGACGAACTCCCAGTTATAGCCGTTGCCGCGTGTTTTGCAGAGGGTGTGACAACGATCTCTGAGGCCAGAGAGCTAAGGGTCAAGGAAGTGGACAGGATAAAGGCCATGACGTCCGAGCTTAAAAAACTTGGAGCAAGGATCTCTGAACTTGAAGATGGAATGATAATAGAAGGGGTGAAAGGCCTGAAGGGTGCCACGTGTGAAGGCTGGGGGGACCACAGAGTGGCAATGTCCCTGTGCGTTGCCGCCACAAGGACGGAAGGGCAGACGACCATCAGCGGCACGGACTGCGTTAATATCTCCTATCCGGGGTTTTTTAATACCTTTAAAGCTCTGAGAACATAATGGCCATGGATAACCATAACGTAATTATCACTATTGACGGACCAGCTGCCTGCGGTAAAAGCACCGTGGCAAGAATGGTCGCGGATAAAGTAAAATATTTTCATCTGGACAGCGGAGCGATGTACAGGATCGTGGCTTTGGCAATAAAGGAAAATAACATGGACGCAGGTGACAGCGATGATGCACCGGAGGATTTTCTGAACAGCCTTGATATTGGCATCAGAAAGGATGAAAAAAGCGGCTTCAGATATACTTTAAATAACAATGACGTTACCGGCAGGATAAGGGAGCACGATATAACCTTATTGTCCGCAGATGTTGCTAAGCTGAAAAACGTGCGGGATCATCTTGCTGAGCGGCAGAGGCGGATAGCAATGCAGAAAAAGAACCTGGTCGCCGAGGGCAGGGACATGGGAACCTGCGTTTTTTCTGACGCAAAATACAAGTTCTTCCTGACCGGCACGGCCGAAGAAAGAGCTAAAAGACGTTTTAAGGAACTGGCAGAAAAGGGAGCCGATGAGAAAATATCTTACAGTGAGGTATTAGAGAGCATAGTAAGCAGGGACAAACAGGATAAAGAGAGAAAAGAGTCCCCCTTGCGTCCGTCCGATAATGCTGTAATAATAGATACAACGAGCCTTACCCTGAAAGAGGTTGTAAACAGAATAATGAAGACTTTAGAGGGAACGTCAACGTAGGGACCTGTGTAGCTTTATCATCTGCTGTTGTAACGTTCCTGTATCATCTGAACGGGTGGAATGAATATTTTCGCCTGAGGGCTTTTATTTAAAATTTTTAATTAGGAATTATAATTTAAGCGAGAAAGGCAACTGCTATGCAAGAAGACAATAATCAGTCACACGACGAAAGGGACTTCAAGGATATGCTTGAAGAGAACCTCAGGCTTAAAAAAGATGAGGAAAGAGGAAGTATAGTCAAAGGGGTGGTCGTGGGGGTTTATAAGGACGTTGTTTTCATAGACCTTGGACTTAAGTCAGAAGGTATGGTCCCGATAACTGAATTCGATACGGGTCCAGATGAAATAATTGAAGTTGGAACTGAAGTGGAGGTCTTTATCGAAAGATCTAATTCCGAGATCCCCCGTATATCAAAAAGCAAAGCGGACCTGCTGAAGGAGAAAAAATTCTTAAGCAACTCTTTTAAAGAGAAGATCGCTGTAACCGCCGTACCCGTGAACAAGGTAAAAGGTGGTTATATCTGCACCATGACCGAAAAGTCGCAGATAAGGGCGTTTCTGCCAAATTCCCAGGTCAATCTCCATCCGGACCCGGAGGACATCATAGGCAAGCCCCTTCAGGTCAGAATAATACAGAACGATAACAACGGCATGGTAATTTCAAAAAGGGTGCTGCTTGAAGAGGAGAGGGAACACAAAAGAAAGGAAACTCTGTCCGGTCTGACCGAGGATCAGATAGTTTCTGGAGAAGTGATCAATATAATTGACAAGGGAGCGTTTATTGAGTTTGGCGGAGTAACGGGTTTTGTTCCCATCAGTGAAGTATCTTGGGGCAGGATAAAGCATCCGTCTGACGTTATTTCCGAGAAGCAGCAGCTGAAACTGAAGGTCATAAAAATAGAGGACGAGGGACAACGCATTACCCTTAGCGTTAAACGGGTAGATGATAATCCGTGGGAAACTATCAAGGAGAGATATCAGAAGAACTCAAAGGTAAAAGGCAGGGTCGTTTCCGTTAAGGAATTTGGTGTCTTTGTCGAACTTGAACCTGGTATAGAAGGGTTGATACACGTAAATGAACTGTCCTGGATAAAGGATTTTCGTCATCCCAGGGAAGTAATTGATGCTGGAAGTACTGTGGAAGTCGTTATACTGGAGATCAACGGAGAGGATAGGAAACTATCCCTGAGCCTGAAGCGGGTCGATAAAAGTCCTTGGGAAACTTTCAGGAGCAGGCACGAAATAGGCAGCGTTATTACAGGCACTATAAGAAATGTAAACGATTACGGCGTGTTCGTGGAAGTGGAAGAAGGTCTGGTTGGACTGGTCAGACCTGAAAACATTGCATGGGAAGGGAAGATAAATCCTCCGGACGTCTACGGCAACGACCAGGTAGGACAGCAGATCGACGTTTCTTTACTTCATGTGGATACTAATAACCATAAGATCGCCCTTGGTGTCAAACAGCTGAGTACCGACCCATGGGAAGTGGTAAAGGGTAAATACAGACAGAACGAGACGGTCGTAACTGGTAAAGTAAAGGAGGTTAAACCTCATGGACTGATCGTTGAACTTGAAAACGAAATAGAGGGTTTTTATAAAAGCTCAGAACTCGAAACGCTTGATAATACCAGTAAAAAATACAGCGTAGGCGATGAAGTGACGGGTCTGGTCATTGGTTTTGAAAAAAGCAAACGACAGATAAACCTCAGCATAAAGAAACTGGAAAAAAAGCAGGAAAAGGAAAGTATGTCGCAGTTTATTGCCTCTCACGAGGACCCGCAGTCAAGGTTTGGCGACATCTTGGGGAAAAAATTAAAAACTCTGGATAATTGATCATACAGAGCAGAGGAATATTTTGCGAAACATCTTATTGACACTGCTGGTTTTATTCGTTCTTTTTGTCGTGTACTCGATCGGCGTGAAAAGAGGGTCTGACGGTCTTGGGGTAGGCGGTGGGGATAAAATTGCAGTTCTTAACGTGGAAGGTCCTATAATAGACCCTATTGAACATCTGGAAAGCCTGGACAGGATCAGAAAGAACGAAGCAATAAAAGCACTGGTCGTAAGAATAAACTCCCCCGGGGGAGCAGTCGGACCTTCACAGGAGATTTACAGCGAAATTGGAAGTATTAAAGGCGAAATACCCGTTGTGGCAAGTATGGGGGCCGTAGCGGCGTCTGGGGGTTATTATATTGCCTGTGCGGCGGATACTATTTTTGCAAATCCCGGGACCATAACGGGCAGTATAGGCGTTGTTGCACAGTTTTTGAACTATAAACACTTGCTCAAGTGGGCAAAGATAGACGTCGAGGTTATAAAGAGCGGGGATTTTAAGGATGTAGGTTCTCCGCTGAGAACCATGAAGAAAGAGGAAATAGAGTATATACAGACCCTGATAGACAACGTACACGACCAGTTCAAGAACGCCGTTCAGACCAGCAGGGATATAGATAAGAGCGGGATAGAGAGAATTTCTGATGGCAAGATATTTTCAGGTGAGCAGGCATTAGAGCTTAAACTCGTTGACAGGATCGGCAATTTAAGCAGTGCCATCAGGTTTGCAGCCGATAAATCCGGTATCGTGGGTGAACCGCAGATAATTAACTATCCTGAAAAAAAATCTCCACTGCGAGAATTGCTGTTTTCAAAGCTTAACTTAACGTCCAGGATAAACGGACTTGCTTCATCAGGTGGTTTTGGATTATTTTACATTGTTGATATTGTTCACTGATATAGAATATCATTAATTATCAAACAGGGATCTCTACTTATAAACGAGAGGTGAGTTAATGAATTATATAAAACTTATTTTCACAGCGCTGATCTTTATTGCTATTTTTGTGGTCATTTTTCAAAATCAAGAGGCTTTTGTTCATGAATACAGACTTGAGTTTGACCTGTGGATTTACCAGCTACCTGCTTACTACGTTAAAAGTTACGCTTTGATGCTGTTTGCTTTTGGATTTGGAGTGGTTCTTTCCATTTTTATGGGTATTTACAACTCTTCAGGTAAAAGGGCCAAGATCAAGAGCAGTAATAAGAGGATCAAGGAACTTGAAAAAGAGATCTCTGATATCAGGACGGCAAGAACGCCCTCTGCTCCTTCGGCTCCAGGTGCGGGTCAGTATGAGAAGTCATCAGGTTCTCCATTTATAACTCCTGGAGACTGAAGTGCGTATATGCAAACACTTTCCAAACCTCGCTGGATAAAGGCCAAACTGCCCGGAGGGGAAAACTACGGTCGTCTGAAAGGTCTTGTAAAGGACCTGAATCTGAATACCGTCTGCGAGGAAGCAAAGTGTCCTAATATAGGAGAGTGCTGGGGAGCGGGAACTCTGACCTTTATGATACTTGGCGACACATGCACAAGGAGTTGCGGGTTCTGCCATGTAAAAACCGGTAAGGGAGGCGAGCTTGACTGGGACGAGCCTCAAAGAGTGGCAAGCGCTGTGAAAAAGCTTGCTCAGAACAACTCGTCCATTAAGCACATAGTAGTGACCTCGGTAAACCGTGATGACAAGAACTATGAAAGTGCGTGCATTTTTGCTGAAACGGTCAGGAAGGTAAGGTACGGTAACCTGAATATCAAGATAGAGGTCCTGATCCCGGACTTCAAAGGTGACGATGCAGCAATTGATGAAGTGATAAAGGCAACTCCCGATATACTGAACCACAACTTGGAAACCGTTCCCAGGTTGTACAGTCACCCTCAGCTATCACAATCCGGCAAGACAAGATACGTCCGTCCCCAGGCAGTTTACGAAAGGTCTCTAAGACTCCTTGAACGGTCCAGAAATAACGGCCTGATCACTAAAACGGGTATTATGGTAGGCCTTGGAGAATCTTATGACGAAATTATTGAGACCCTGCGAGACCTGAAATCAGTAAACTGCGATATTGTCACTATCGGACAGTATTTACAACCCACTGTTGACCACATACCTGTATCGAAATATTATCATCCAACTGAATTTGAATCGCTCAAGCAGTACGGTGAGAGGATAATAGGCATTCCACATATAGAGTCTGGACCGCTCGTTAGAAGTTCCTATCATGCCGAAAAACAGTTGGTTAAATTATCTAACGGCTCAGCAAAAACATAAGCGAGAACAAAAAAGCAAGGAGTACTGAAAAGATCGTTTCTAAAAACTACAAGGAGAAAAACGTAATGGGCGGTATGCTGCTTGAATGCAGCACCAGACCAATGACAGGTTTTTTCAGGGATGGTTGTTGCAGAACAAGCGAGCAGGATATCGGGCGTCATGTGGTATGTGTGGAAATGACCGATGAATTTCTGGAGTTTTCAAAAAGCAAAGGAAACGATCTGTCCACACCAAAACCTGAGTTTGATTTTCCGGGATTGAAAGAGGGAGACAAGTGGTGTTTATGTGCCCTGCGGTGGAAAGAGGCTTTAGAAATGGGCAAAGCACCCTGTGTGTATCTTCAGTCGACTCACGCATCAGCTCTGGAAGTTCTTTCTTTAGAAGATTTAAAGAGGCATGCGATTGATCTGGTTTGATTAATAATTTAATGCTTTTGAAAGAACTGCATTGCTACGTCTTTATCTGATATCTTCTCTTCCTTCTGATAGCTACTGACACAGGTATAAGTATCAGACATGCAATTACTCCGAGAATATCAGAAGCAACGCTGCTCTGATCAGAAATCGCACATCCTCCTCCACCTCCGCCTGAATCACTACCTGACGTTCTTGGTCCTCGTGGTGGTGTTGGTCCTGGAGTAGAAGTAACCTCTACACTGAGCATGAAATCCAATGTATCCGTATTTCCATTCCTGTCCGTTGCCGTATACGTGTAAGTCCTTGTTGATGCACTCCTGGGTGTCCCACTTATTTCCCGCGTTACTTCGTTAAATCTCAATCCAGCTGGCAGATCAGGTGTTATACTGTATGTAACCGGTAAATTCCCTCCCGCTGCCTCTGGCAGCTCTATTGTTCTCCCCGTGTACACACGATCTGGTATTGTCACACCGCTGAAGTCCGGTTCGCTGTCTTCTTCTATTGTTATACTGAACGTTATCTCTGCTGTATCTCCATCATTGTCTGTTACTTCATATTTATGATCCTGAGTTGCAGGAAATAGACTTGGATGAATATCAAGATTGGGTGTTCCGCTTAACTCTCTGGTGTTTGCAGTAAATGTCAATCCCTTAAATAAAGCAGTAGTGAAAATACCATCTCCAGGGTCCCTCTCTAAACTGTAAGTTAAAGTCCCATCCCCTCCAGTAGCAGCAGGCAGAGTTAACGTTACTGCTGTAATGCCGTTAATGTACACCTTATTATCTATACTCTCACTGCCAAAGGTTGGTTCCGTGTCAGTTCCTGCTAATACAGTTATGCTGAACGTCAGATCATCCGTATCTCCATTTAGATCAGCAACCGTATACGTATAATCAGTCTCAGACATTGCAGTGGTCGGTGTTCCTGTTATCTCTCTGGTAGCAGGGGTAAATCTCAGTCCATCAGGTAATGCAGGAGTTAAACTGTAAGTTGAAGGTGGATTATTATTTTGTGCTGCCTCAGGTAACGTTTCCGTTACTCCTGTAAACGTATAATACACCTTATCTGTTATCGTATTATTAAAGACTGGCTGGGTGTTACCGATTATTTGCAGGCGGAAACTCAGATTAGCCGTATCTCCATCACTGTCCGTTACCTTATATGTATAATTTGTTATCAAACCCGAAATATTAGTTGGTGCTCCGCTTATCTCTCTGGTAGCAGGCTCAAAGCTCAATCCAGAAGGTAAAGCAGGAGAGATACTATAAACAAGTGGAGAATTACCACCAGTGGCAGCAGGAAGCGTTACCGGAAGACCTACCGTTGTCCCTTGAATATATATCTGATCAGGAATTGACTGACCTCCAAAGCTCGGTTCTTGGTTAGTTTCTATAGTAATAGAGAAAGTAATACTGTCAGAATCCCCGTCATCATCTGAGTCAGAGTCAGTTACCTTGTAAGTATATGAAAGAGTTATGGGTAATACACTTGGAGCAGCAACGTCGAGCGTTCCACTTAACGTTCTGGTGTTACTGTTAAAAATAAGTCCATTTGGTATTACACCGCTTAAACTGTAATTTAAAGTTCCATCCCCTCCCGTTGCCTGAGGCAGAGTTAACGTTACTGCTCTGCCGTTACCCCACACCTGATCTTCTACCGTCTCACTGCCGAAGTCCGGTACTTCAGATGCAGTTCTTATCTTCATCCTGAACGGAAGTTCTGTCTTATCTCCATCTTTGTCCGTAACTGTCCATCTGTAATTAATGTCCGCCGTTGTAGTTGGTGTTCCGATTATACTTGTTGGATTACTTACTAAGTTCAATCCACCTGGTAAATTAGTCGGACCTCCTTCTAAATTGTAAGTTAACGGCTCCTCTCCCGTTGCACGAGGAAATACTAATCTTTGTATTGTTCTGCCTACTATATAATTCTGCTGAGGTATTGTCTGACCTCCGAAGGTAGGGACGTTCTCTCTTACAGTAATATAGAACTGAATAGAATCTTCATCATCATCTTTGTCTCTGACTGTCCATGTATAACGAGATCTTCTTTGAGTTTCCGTAGGTGTTCCGAATAACCTGTTGTCCTGTCTGCTGATACCAACTGGCTGCGCAGGACTTAAAAAGTATGTTAAAGTTCCGTTACCTCCCGTTGCATTAGGAAAACGTAACGTTGGTATCCTTACCCCTTCCGTCCATATCTGTTCAGGGACCGTTGCTCCTGAAAAGGTTGGTGATGTGTCAGGTTCTTTTACTGTGATATTGAACGTTAGACTATCCTTATCTCCGTTGAAACCTGTAGCAGTTAATGTATAAAGTGTATTAGGTGTTACAGTAGTTGGTGTTCCTCTTATTACTAATATGTTTTGACGGTCCAATCCAGCAGGTAAACGAGGAGATAAACTATATGTACGTCCACCACCCCCTCCACTTGCACTAGGCAACCTGTAGTTTACTTGTGTTCCTACTCTGTAGATTTGATCCGGAACTGTCGCACCACCAAAACTAAGATCATGATGTTTAGCACTTATCTCACTGCCATGTTCCTGATAAAAATTCCCGTATACCTTAATGCTCCATGAGTGTAAGGTAACAGTGTTTTTTTCATTTTCTGTATCTCCGGAAGCAGTATCGGATATTTTAAGGACCCATTCTCCGGAAGGGTCTTCTCCGAGGTGTTTAGCCGACCCGAAACGATGTGTTCTTCTCAGGTAACTGACGCAGTTTTTTTCTTCATCCGAAGGTCCACTTACAAACTCCCGCACAAGTTCAGATACTGTTCCGGAAGGAGAGGTTATCTGTATATTAAGGTCCTGTAAGCAGTCACACGAGAGAACAAGTTCAACTTCTGTGAACTCCGTAAACGTTGTTTCTTCCAGGTCAGGGATAATAAGTCTTGAGACAAGGACCCCGTCTGCCTCTCCTTCTCCATTTCCTTCTCCATCAGGAATTGTTATTTCTTTATCTGAAAAGGCGGTAACGGTCCTCATTTCTCCAACGCCTTTCCAGCTTCTGGCAAGTTCTGCGGCTGCTTCTGCGTCAACCACACCAAAACCATACTTAGGATTATATTTATATCTTTCCGTGTCAGAGCCGTATTTAACCGCTCCAGTCTCCCAGCTAAGGTCAGAAACGTCGTTCTGCCGTGCTGAACCCGCAAGTATAAGCTTTATATCCCTCCAGCTCAGCTGGTCGTTTATCTCTCTCAGCAGTGCTGCCACTCCTCCAACCTGTGAAGCTGATAGAAATGTTCCGGAAGTTACAACGTAATCGTTGTTGTTATCAGTGGTTACAATATCAGAACCAGGTGCACATACCCATAGAGTTACTCCCTCTTCTGAAAAAATACTCTTTTTTCCAAAACCGTCAGTTGAACAAACGGCTGTTACTCCGTAATAGCTGGAATATTCATTAAAATTAGCCTGATCTCCTCTTTCATGCCCGTCCCCTGCTCCCCGGACGTAAAACACTCCTTTACCATAAAACCCTTTCTTTATACCAAGTTCCACTCCTTCTTCCCAGGAAGATGAAGCCTCCTGAAAAAAAGCTCCGTCCTCAGATCCCCGGCCGTTAACCGATACTGCTGTTATTTCCTTATTACGGACCACCGCGTCCGCTTCACTGAGATCACCGGATAACCTGTAACTGTATATACTCGCACCAGGTGCAGTTCCTCTTACTCCCAGTCCGTTATATCCAGTTGCTGCTATAACTCCTGCCGCTCGTGTTCCACTAAAAGATGAACTGTCTGAATGATCATAGTTCGGTCCGGAACGAACGTTTGCAGAAAGGTCCTCATGTGAAAGGTCAATGCCGTCGCTTACTACTGCTACGTTAATTCCTGTACCATATACCTCTTCGTTCCACACTCCCTCTATGTTTATATCTTCTCCTGCAGTTATTTCCTTTCCGGAAAAACCAAGCTGTCCTGTATTTTTCAGATGCCACTGACATCCGTATAACGGATCTTCCGTGTCTGCACTGATTCCTCTGCATTCAGATAATGTTTCTTCCAGGCTGCTCTGCCCTTTTGCAGCTATGACCATAATAATCAGAAGAAATAAGACTAACGTTAGTAATGACTTAGATGGGGGGGGGTATTATCTTAAACATTGTTCTTACAAAATACTTATACCAGGTTGAAAGTTCAGGTATACACGGGGGGGGGTAATGGAACTACATGTTTTTATGTTTGGTATTTTCATAACATTGATATTTTACTCGTATTATGAACGGATGTCAAGTATGGACTTCTTTCCTTTATTACAATGATAAAGTTCTTCAGGATGTGAGGATTACTTCCTTTTTTATCTTGTTTACTGTAATTGAAATAGTAAATAATTTTCTTTGTAGAATATCCCGATCAATTCAGTTTCAAATCACTGTTCTTGATTATTCATCAGTAGTATTTAATCTCTTACCTGCATGAAATACATAATCCTGCAAGGTGATGGCATGCCCGATCATAGACTGCCTGATCTGGAAAATAAAACTCCACTTGAGGTTGCCGATACACCGAACCTTGATCTCGTTGCCCGGACCGCTGAGGTGTTTGGTATGGCCAGGACAATTCCTGACAGTCTTCCGCCCGGCAGTGACGTTGGCAACCTTTCCGTACTCGGTTACGACCCTATGGTTTACTACACTGGGAGATCACCTCTGGAGGCGGCAAGCATTGGAATTGATCTGAAGCCTGCAGACGTTACATTGAGGTGCAACCTAGTGACTTTAAAAGAGCAACAGGGCAGAATGGTAATGAAGGACTACAGTGCTGGTCATATTTCAACGGATGAAGCATGCAGGATATTGACCGATGTTAAAAGCGAACTTGAGACGGACGGACTGATATTTCATCCGGGCGTCAGTTACAGGCACTTACTGGTTTGGACAAATGGAAATGCAGATATAACGACAACGCCTCCTCATGATATATCGGACAGGGAAATAAACACCTATTTTCCCACTGGTGCAGGGTCTGATAAGTTGAACGAGTTGATCAAAAGGTCATGGCAAATACTTAAAGATCATCCCGTAAATATAAACAGGATAAAAAGAGGAGAAGACCCTGCCAACAGTATCTGGCTTTGGGGACAGGGAACTGCACCGAAAATGCCGGCACTTGAGGATATGTATGGTATAAAAGGTTCTGTGATCTCTGCCGTGGACCTGGTCAAGGGTATAGGGCATTACACTGGTATGACCGTAGTGGACGTTCCAGGTGCCACGGGCTATCTGGACACTAATTATGAAGGCAAGGTTGATTATGCTCTTAATTCGTTGAACAACGTCGACCTGACCATGATACATATTGAATCCACGGATGAGACAGGGCACGTTGGAAAGGCAGAATTAAAAATTCAGGCAATAGAGGATTTTGATAAATGGGTTGTCGGTAGAGCACTGGAAGGTGTAAAAAAATATAAAGATTACAGGATACTTGTTATGTCCGACCATCCAACTCCGATTGACGTCAGGACCCACGTGAATGAACCGGTGCCTTTTGCCATAGTGGATTCATCGGACATGAACGTGAAGAACAAATCGTTTGCCTACACGGAAGACTCCGCAGCAAAGACAGGTGTTTATATTAATGAAGGGTGGAAATTGATGGGAATGCTTATTGAAAAGGATTAATTCTTGTCTTATTTTAAACTGTTTTTTCTCTTATAATTTTTGTGCTTTTAAATGTTCTATCTTTGAATATTTCTGTAATCGTTTGCAGGTTCCCTTTATTTCCGTCAGGTGATCTGACGTGAGGATTAAATTTAAATCCTTGTATTTCAACCGAATGGGATAATTTCGTCTCTAATTTGTTTCCTTGCTCTTTACCTCTTTCCACAATGACTCCATTTCTTCAGGAGTCATTTCCATAAGTGTTTTTCCTTTCTGATCTGCCATATCTTCTACTTTTCCAAACCTGTCTATAAACTTGTCAACTGATCGCCGTGCCGCGGATTCACTGTCTATTTTTAAATGGCGAGCCAAGTTGACCACGGCGAATATAAGATCTCCCCATTCTTTTTCAAGTTTGTCCCTGCTACCTTCTTTTAATTCTTCTTCGATTTCAGTAATTTCTTCTTTCACCTTATCCAGTACGTCATGGATGTTTTTCCAGTCAAAGCCGACCTGAGATGCTTTTTCTCCCGCTCTTTGAGCTCTTAGCAGGGCCGGCATGGACCTTGGCATGTCGGTCAGACTTTTTTTACGGTTTTTTTCTTTCAACTTTTGTTTGTGCCACGTCTTAACCGCTTCTTCGGCATCGTTGGCACTTTCCTCACCAAACACGTGAGGGTGACGCCTGATCAGTTTATTGTGGAGCTGGTCAACCACTTCTTCTATATCAAATTTTCCTTCATCTCTTGCAATTTGAGAGGCAAAAACCACCTGATGCAACAGGTCTCCGAGTTCTTCGATCATTTCATCTTTATTACCTGACTCTATTGCCTGAACTGCTTCGTGAGCCTCTTCAATCATATAACTTCTTATGGAAAGCAGATTCTGATCTTTATCCCATGGACAGCCTTTATCTCCACGAAGATGTTTTGTCAGTTTTACCAGATCTTCAAAATTTTTCTTTGTCATGGCGTTTTAGCTTGCGGTTTATCATACTACGAATTTTTTCCTGTATTTAGTTAAATTCTCGCACCCGTTATCTTTAACGTATACCACGTCTTCGATCCTTACTCCTCCGAGCTTGTCATAGTACAGACCCGGTTCCACCGTGACGACGTTCCCTTCCCTGAGCGTGTCGTTCCCGCGGCCAATTCTTGGAGGTTCATGTATGTCGAGTCCAAGTCCATGACCAGTTGAATGGATAAATCCCTGCGGTTTATTATCTATGTTTTCTGTCTTAAAACCTTTACTTTCAAACAGTTTCAGTATTTTGGAATGGACATTTCTGCTTTTTATCCCGCTTTTGATCATATTTATTGCGAGTTTTTGTCCCTCGAGCACGGCGTTGTACATATCTATCAGTTTTTCAGGGGGATTACCTTTAGTGACGGTCCTTGTCATATCTCCGAAATATCCCGTTGATTGCGACTTGGGAAATATATCGATAATTATCGGTTTATGTGCATATAGTTGTCCATGTCCCGTGTTGTGGGGCATTTGTGAGTGGCTGCCGCATGCAACGATCGTATGAACTGAAGTAAAACCGTTTTGTGCCAGGTAACTGTCGATCAGTCCTTTGACCTTTTCTGCCGTAAGTGCACTTTTCTGGAAATAAAGCCGGTTATTTTTAATGGTTGCCCGTGATATTGTTGAGATCGCCTGATCCATTGCCTCGGTCGTTCTTTTGATCGAGTGTTTAATACTTTGCAGTTCTTTAGAAGATTTTTGTAACCTTTCGGGATAAAGCATGGAATGGTTTGCCGTTCTGATCTTGTAACCTCTTTTTCTTAGCTCATCTGCGTAATGCAGCGGGAACTGTTTCTGAACGGTCAAACTCCTGATCCTTTTTTGTTTCAAGACCAGATCAGCTATATCCAGGTGTCCGATCTTTCTGATGTTCTTTTTGCGAAGTTCCTCAGCGCATTCGGAGTAGGCGATAACTTCATCCACTTTCGCCTCTTTTTTTCCACGTTCGTATTCAAGGTCGCTTAAGACCAGAGTGGAAATGCCTCCGTGGTCTATAAAAATAACCGGGTCCGGCACAAAGAATCTCGTCTTGTAATAAAAGTCTGAGTTGACTTCGCTTGAATCAATGATCAGATGGTTTTTGTTTTTCATGTAGCAACATTATACAGCCCGCACGAGCGAAATAAATTAGGCTTCAGCAAAGTAAACGGTTCTGGAAGGACGGCCGCAGTGCTTGTTATTTATCCGCCCTTTGTCAGTTCTGCAAAGTTTCTGATGATCATAAGCCCGAGTTCGCCACTTTTTTCCGGATGGAACTGACATGCAAAGATGTTATCTTTTGCAACTGCTGCGGTAAATTCGACGCCATAGTCCGACCTGACGATGCTGAGGTCCTTGTCGTCTGGCTTAACGTAGTATGAGTGAACAAAATAAAACCAGCTTTTTTGCGGAACGTTCTTCAGTGCGGCGATCTGACGATCAAATTCGACCTGGTTCCATCCGATCTGAGGGACCTTCAGCCCGTTTGGCGGAAGGCTGGAGAATTTTATCACCTTTCCGTTAAATACGCCGAGCCCCTTTACTCCCGGTGATTCTTCACTTTCATTGAACAGGGCCTGCAGGCCAAGGCAGATACCTAGAAATGGTCTGCCTGAGGAGATAAAGTCCTTTATGGGTTCAAGCAGATTTTTTTCCCTGAGGTTTTTCAGACAGTCTCCGAACGCTCCCACGCCCGGCAGTACCAGTCCGTCGGCTTTTTCTATCGCATCCGGGTCACTGATGACCGAGGCAGTGTATCCCTGGGTTTCAAAGGCCTTGTGAACGCTTCTTAAGTTGCCCATTTTGTAGTCAACTATCGCGATCATCAAAGCTTTCCTTTCGTGGAAGGAACGGTGTTGGAACGTGTATCTATCAATGTAGCCTCGTCCAGAGCTATTCCCACTGCCTTGAACATAGCTTCAATGTTGTGATGCAGGTTAGTTCCGTACTTCAGTTCGATGTGCAGGTTGCATTTCGTTGAGTGAGCAAACGACTTGAAGAACTCTTCAACAAGCTCAACGTCAAAGTCCCCTACCTTTGATTTAGGTATATCACCATTGAATACAAGATATGGTCTGCCGCTCAGGTCCACAGCTACGCACACGAGGCTTTCGTCGAACGGCACTGAGGAATGAGCGAACCGCCGTATAGCTTTTTTGTCCCCAAGTGCCTTGTAAAATGCTTCACCTAAGGCTATTCCCGTATCTTCCACGGTGTGATGAAAGTCCACGTTCGTATCGCCTGCGGTTGTGATCTTAAGGTCAAAATAGCCGTGCTTTGCAAACTGCTCGAGCATGTGACTGAAGAACGGCACCCCTGTTTTTATTTCGAACTTCCCGGAACCGTCCAGGTCCAGTTCTATCTCACATTTTACTTCTTTGGTCTTTCTGTTAACGGTAGCCTGTCTTTTCATTACAGCAGTATTCTAACGGGAATTAGCAAAGTAACAAAGTAAGGTGACTTAAATCGCACATCCCTAAGTACTTGGCATCATAGTTTTTCTGTACGGCTTCTGGTTAAACTCCCTTCTTTTCCAATCCTGGAGGTAGCTCACCATAGTAGATAGAGTCTTTTTTGTACATCTCTTTGATCCTGTTTTTAGGCATATCCGGCATATCTTCCTTAAGTCCGAACATCCTGCAGACGTGTTTCAGTTCCTCTTCTCTTCCCGGAAGGGGATCTTTTGGCTGTATCATTCCAAGTGCCGTCAGTTCTTCCTTAACTTCCTTGTCTTCCTTATATGCCTTGCCGTATTTGTTGTAATGGAACAATTTGTCAAAACGTTTTCTTGGTCTCTGTCCTGGATTTTCCGCCGCGTAGCCAACGGCCATTAACCATAAAGGCACAACGTTATCGGGAGTGCCAAGTACTTTGGGGAATTCTGCCGGTTTTCTTCCCGTTGCCAGAAGGCAGCATCCAAGTCCCAGTTCAGTTGCCATCAGAAGAGCGTGTGCCATTGCCTGACCTGCTTCAACTCTCAGCAGGTCTTCCGTTCTGTCCTTGGGAAAGCTCATAAGTCTGGGATAGGTCTGTTCGGTAAGCAGTTTATACGTCCAGCCGTGTGCCGCGGTGATCGCTCGCGAAGGAAAGAGAACTGCAAACGACTGCACGAGCTCTTTGTACCAGGCATCCAGGTTTATCAGCCACGCTATGACCACTGGAGCTTGTCTGATCTGTATTTCGTTAAAAGGTGAAGCACATTCCACGATCTGTTCGAATTTCTTTTTCGGATAGGTCTTTTTATCGATCACGATCGCCTCCGTGGAACCGCAGTTACCCTGACACGATGCGTGTCTTGCAGCCTGCAGCATCATCTGTATCTTCCAGTCCTCAACTTCCTTCCAGGGTTTAAAGAACCTTATGCTTCTCCTGTTGCCGATCGTTTCAAATATATCCATTTTATACCTCCTGTTCGTGTAAACCTTATTTGTAACGGCTTTAACAAAGCGACCTTTTACATCTGTTCGTTGTTAATCTTATCCGTTTACAGTATTATTCCAATTAATATAAAAATATTCCTGGAAAATTAAGTTATAAGTTCTGATATAGAGTATTTCCTTTTCAGTTATGGATCCAATAAGCCAGGGACTGGTAGGAGCGATTTTTCCGCAGAGCGTCTCCGGTGTAAAGGAGATAGGGAAAGCCACGCTTATAGGTGCGGTCTCCGGAATGTCAGCGGACCTGGACGTCCTTATAAGATCGGCTGAAGACCCGCTGCTTTTTCTTGAATACCACAGGCAGTTCACCCATTCATTTGTATTTATACCCGTTGGTGGATCTATTATGGCAGTGATCTTCTGGCTCATCTTCAAGAAGAAGATGAAGTTCACCACTGTGCTTTTGTATTCTACTCTCGGTTACGCAACGCACTGTCTGCTTGACGTTTGTACGGCTTATGGAACGGAGCTGCTGTGGCCGTTTTCCAGTTACAGGTTTGCACTGGGGAATATTTCCGTTGTGGACCCGTTTTTTACTTTATTGTTGCTGCTGCTTGTAACGTTTGCAGTTACCAGGCGATCAAAAGCGGTTGCAAGAGCCGGGGTACTGCTGTGCGTCTCTTATCTTTTGCTCGGTCTGCATCAGAAGGCACAGGCGGAGGATTTTTTACTGAACGTTGTTTCCTTACGTGGACATAACGCAGAAAAACTGTTCGTCTATCCCAATCTTGCCAATCTCGTGCTGTGGAGAAGTATTTACCTCAGCTCCGGCGTTTACCACGTCGACAGCGTCAGGATATTTCCATTTTCCCGGCCAAAGCTTTATCAGGGAAGGTCGATCAGGAGCTTTGTAATGGAGAAAGAGTATCCGGACTTAAGTAAAGACTCAGTTGTTTATAACGATATAAAGAGATTTGCCACTTTCACCAGGGGATATATGGCAAAAGAACACGGGGACAGGATAGGAGATGTAAGGTATTCTTCCAGTCCGAACGGCACCGATCCCCTCTGGTCGATCGAGGTCGATCTTCAAAGGCCGGAGGAACACGTTTCCTATTTGGCAAACTTCGGCAGCGCAAAGGACCATCTTTCCGTCTTTTTTAAGATGATCAGAGGAGAGAGAGTTAATTAATATGGAAAAGTCCACTGTTTTACTGATGGTTTTTGCTTTTATTCTGCTGGGTATATCTTACTACCTTGGATATAAAGCCCCTGCCGGAAGATTTCCATGGATAGCAAGAGCGTCCTTTTTATCCGTGGGGTTTTTATTAATTCCCGCTCTTGCAGTCATTTTGTTTTATCAAAGCAGTGCAAAAGACAGACTGCTGCAAACGGGTTTTGTTCCATACCCGGAAATTACTGAGACCGTGGGTATTTCATTTGGAACGGGTAAGAACCCAACATGGGTATTCAAGGTCAAAACCGATGATGGGATTGAAGGATTTTATCTGGATGAATCGAACAGGCCGGGCTGGAGTCTTATGAAAAGCGGCGAGAATATAAGTACTTATCAGAAAGGTAACAGTAAAATGACGGTTGGTCGGAACAGGGGACTGACCTCAAGTTCTGTGATCTACATGATGGAAAGAGGTCAGGATGACGATTGATTTTTATTACGATTATCTGTGCCCGTTTTGCTACCTGGGTTCGAAAAGAATTCAAGAACTGTCGGATAAGTTGATTTTTGAGGTCAACTGGAAGGGTATTGAGATCCATCCTGAATACAGCTCCGAGGGAATAAAAAGGAAAAGAACCCCCAGAACGGAACATCTGCAACGAACGCTCTGTGAGATTGCCGGTCAGGATGGTATGGAGATCAAGCTTCCCGGGTTCGTAACCAGTACCAGACTTTGCCTTGAAGCATCTGAATATGCTAAAAGCAAAGGCAGGTTCATGCAGTTTCATGACGAGGTTTTTGATCATTACTTTTTCAAAAGGGAGAACATCGGCAGATTGGACGTAGTATTGAATATCAGCAAAAAGATCGGTCTGAACACCGAAGATCTTGAAGAAAAGCTCAGGTCGGGAGCTATGAGAGAACTTGTGGAAAGCAATAAAAGGTCAGCACGGGAAAGTATGGTGATAGGCGTGCCGACGGTTTACTTCGGTGATTTCAGGGTGCACGGGGCACAGTCAGCGCAGACGTATGAAAAAATAATAAGAAGGCACGTCTTGAAAAGCAGAACGTAAAGGATACAGGGCCGGTTATTTCACGGTAAGCCTTACTTCCTCTACCGATCTGGAAGTGGCCTTACTTATCTCGAAGACCAGATTCTTAAATACTATTTTCTCACCGACTTCCGGAAAGGAACCATATCTGTATAGCAGGAACCCGCCAAGTGTATCATAGTCCTCCCCTTCCGGTATACCAAGTCCTATATCGTTGTTGATCTGATCGATCTCTATGATCGGGTTTATCAGGTAGTTATTGTCCGCTGTTTTTCTCCACAGATTTACGTCCATATCGTGCTCGTCCTCGATCTCACCAACGACTTCCTCCAGTATGTCCTCAAGTGTAATGGCCCCGACGGTACCGCCGTATTCATCAGCGACTATTGCCATTCCGGTCCTTCCCTGTTTCATTTCATCAAGCAGTTCACTGACCAGTTTTGATTTAGGTACGTAAAACGGTTTCAGAGCATATTTTTTTACAGGAACTTCAGTGTCCACGTCCCCTATCAGATAGAACGAATGAAGCAGCGCCGTTACATTATCGATCCGTTCACTGTAGACAGGTATCCTGGTGTGTCCGGTTTCCTTTATTAACTTTATTGCGTCCTCAACGGTCGCGTTCTGATCCAGCATTTTAAGGTTGACGAGCGGGATCATTATCTCGTCCACCGTTTTTTCCGAGAACCTGAATATCCTTTTCAGAAGCAGAGAGCGAGCTTCGTCGATCTGACTGTTCTTGTCGCCTGATATAACGTCCAGAAGTTCGTCCCTGGTAATACTTGAGTTCTGCTTTGCACCTGTGATCTTTAAAGCCGTCTGAGTAAACAGTCTTACAATAACGAGGACCGGAAAAAGTATCTTTGAAGCTACCCAGAGCGGGTAGATGACCCAGAGGATTATCCTGTTGCTGTTACTTTGAAAGACCGACTTTGGAACTACCTGTCCGAATATCACTATGATCGGTGACAGGATCAGAGCGGTGTACAGTTCGCTGCTGTTACCGTACTCGCGTTCAATGTAGAACGTAAGCAACAAGGTTGCCGTAATGAGCGCCAGGTTGATCCCGATAAGTGAAGTTCCAAGGAACTTATCGATCTCACTGTAGGCGTTCAGCACGAGCCTTGCACCTTTTGAGCCACGTTCTGCAAGGAACCTCATCTTTATCTTGTCGCAGGAGATCAGCGCGATCTCAGAACCGGCAAAAAAGGCCTGCAGCATTACAAGGGAACAGATGGAGAGCACTACCATCTCAAGCGACATGGGATGCCACCTCCGATTCTGCTATCTCTACTTTTATCTCTGCGATCCTTTTTTTGTGTATTTTTAAGACCTTAAAACGAAGACTGCCATGATCAATGCTCTGTCCCTCGGTGGGAAAACGTCCGAAAAGGTCAAAGATGAACCCTCCTAAGGTCTCATGTTCTTCTTCAGCGGGTAAAACGGATTTTCTGATATTTTCGTCCAGTTTGTTCAGCCCTCCGTATCGCGTGACCATAAACAGATAGTTGCTGTTAAACTCATCTATTTTCATGGTTCCCGGAACCGTTACGCTCCGGTTCGATATCTTGGCTTTCGGTCTGGCGTCAAGGTGGGTCTCATCTTCAATATTTCCGAAAAGTTCTTCAAGTATATCTTCTAACGTGACGATCCCGTCCATCCGCCCGTATTCATCCACGACGATCGCTATGTGGTTACGGTCTTTCTGGAATTCCCTGAGCAGATTAAATGCCATTTTGGTCCTGGGAATGAACTGTGGTCTCTTCAGGTATTTTTTTATTGAACAGGCACCATCGTCAATACTGAGTGCGTTTGAGGTCAGCAGGTCCTTGATGAACAGGATCCCTATAATATTGTTGACGTCATCATCCTCGTACACGGGTGTTCTTGAGTACCCTCTTTTTTTTATCTCATAGATCGATTTTTTAACGCTTTGTCTGGAAGAGAGCATAAAACAGTCAACGTTCGGTGTCATTATCTTATGGACCGGAAGGTTCTCCAGTTTGTAAAAACTGCTGACAAGGTTGTTTTCGACTTCGTTCAGTACACCCTCTTCGTTACCTATCCCGAGCAGTATTTTCAGTTCGTCAGCCGAGAAGCCGCTGCTGTCCTCATGTCCGACCTTCCCGCCAAGAAGTCTGGTAAACCCTGTGGATATTAACATAATGACCCATCTGACAGGTGTGATCAGTACGTGGAAAACGTGCAGCGGGTAGGCAACTGCTCTTGCTATGACGCGGGGAAATTTTACGGCGATGGTCTTCGGTCCGATCTCACCCATGATCAACAGAGTGGGTGATGCAATGGCTATTGAGACGATGGTAACTGTCTTCTCGGACGATTCTGTCATTAAACTCTGGACCGTAAGACCGACAATGCTTGAAAATGCCACGTTGACGACCTCGTCGGCAAAAAGGATCGTGACTATGAGCTTAACAGGATTGCTGAGCAGGTTTTTGATTATCCTGCTGCTTCTTGTGTCTTCCTTGAACAGTTTTTGCTTCTGATGTCTGCCCAGAGCAAATAAAGAACCTTCGGCAAAGCAGAAAAAAGCTGAGCTCAGCAGCAGCAGAACTATGAGGATTAAATTATAAATTAAAGGTGCGTCCATTAACTATAAGGCGTGTACAAAACCACTTTTTCTGTAGCTTAAAGTGTTTCCTCCCTTATCAAAGAGTTTTACTTTCTTCTCACGAACGACGGTCCCGATCTCCGAGATCCGGGTGCCAGTGGATATTTCCAGTTCCTTTATTTTATCCCTGCGGTCAGGTGGGGACGTAAATAAAAGCTCGTAGTCTTCACCGCCTGTAAGTGCCAGTCTGAGCGGGTCCTTTTCAAATCTTGAGATCAAACTCAGGTAGGAAGCGGATAAAGGAACGTTCTCAGCGTATATTTCAGCTCCTACGCCCTGCTCCGTTGTTATTCTTTCAAGATCGATCAGTAATCCGTCACTGACGTCTATCATTGAGCTTGCAAGACCTGACCTTGATAACTCTCTGCCGACCTTGATCCTGGGCCGAGGGTCTTTATGAGCGTTTATTACAGTTCTGTCTTCGATCTTTTCTTCTGATCGTAAGACCTTTAGTCCCAGTGCCGAATCTCCAAGGTTCCCCGTCACGAAAACCAGATCCTCTGCTTTAGCGCCGCTCCTTCTGACGACCCTGTCTTTTTCCGTTTGTCCAATGATCGTTATATTTAAAAAGAGTTCTTTGCTGCTCGTTACGTTCCCGCCTATCAGGTCCACGTTGTAAAGTTCGCAGGAGTTTTCAATACCCTTCAGTAGTCCGTCCACAAGGTTCCTGTCCGAGCATTTTGGAAAACCGATCGTGGAAAGTATGAACCTCGGTCTGCCTCCCATGGAAGCGATATCGCTTATAGAAACGGCTACGGATCTTTTTGCTATCTCCTCCGGCTTGAAATAAGGTTTTAGGAAATGAACGTCTTCGACCAGTGAGTCAGTGGATATGAGCAGAAGGTCGTTTGCATCTGATC
This sequence comes from Thermodesulfobacteriota bacterium, assembly GCA_965215275.1. Lineage (GTDB taxonomy): Bacteria > Desulfobacterota_D > UBA1144 > Nemesobacterales > JAJCZQ01 > CAZUNK01. Next base: position 1,200,617 of record OZ244044.1, on the reverse strand, counting down.
TTATTGCAGCACAGTCATCACCTATGCCTATAAGTACATCTTCCGAACTGGGTCTGAATCTTTCTTTTAGTTCTTTGAGAACGTCGGTCTCGTTAAACATTAAACCTATCCTTAATGATAATAAAGAATGGACGGATGGACACGGGTTTTGAATGGGTCTTGAATCTTAACCTTCGCTTATAGGGTTCAGATCTGCTCATAGGTCAGTTTATAGAAATTGTATGGGACAATAACCATTAAGTCAATTGTTATTATTACGGGAACTGGTAAACGGTATCCAGTCAGCTTATACACATGTTAAAGGAACACTTGCTGCGTTTATCCGTAACGGCCGATCTGTGGAGACAGGTTGACAAGACCTTATATAAGTGGTTACTTTATTATATTATCATCGGTATTTTGAGGTTGCAGTTACAATGCAGGTAAGCAGAACACTTGATTATGCGGTCAGGTCCTTGATCTATATGGGAAATCATGAGGTTTCCCGTATGAACATGGAGGAAATATCCCAGGCCCAGCATATTCCGCAGAACTATCTGGCAAAGATAATGAGACGCCTTGTGGAAAGGGGGCTTGTAAGGTCGGTGGTTGGCCGGGAAGGTGGTTATTTTCTTGACAAAAGTCCCGACGAGATAAGTCTGAAGGACATTTATGAAGCGGTGGAAGGTGAAATAAGGGTTATAGACTGCATGGACCAGGAGAGCGTATGTGCACTTTACGAAAACTGCACGCAGCTTCCGGTCTGGGATAAACTGAAGGTCTCTATGATAAAGCTTCTGGAAAATACAAAGCTGCAGGACCTTCTGAACCAAGGTGGTTCGGAAAAGCATTAATACGAGGTTTGTAAATGAGCATTGATTTTGAAGAATTAGCAAAGCAGGAATATAAATATGGCTTTACGACGGACGTGGAGCAGGAGATCGCTCCAAAGGGGATCAGCGAAGATGTGATAAAACTGATATCCTCCAAGAAGAACGAACCTCAATGGCTTCTGGACTGGAGGCTTGAAGCTTATAAGCACTGGCTTAAGATGAAAGAGCCCAAGTGGGCTTTTATCAAGTACCCCAAAATCGACTTTAATGATATAAGCTATTACGCCGTCCCTAAAAATAACCCAGCTCCGAAAAGCCTGGACGAGATCGACCCTGAGATCAAGGAAACCTACGATAAGCTCGGAATACCGCTGGAAGAACAGAAAATGCTGGCCGGAGTTGCAGTGGATGCGGTTTTTGACAGCGTGTCGGTAATAACGACTTTCAAGGAAAAACTAGCCGAAGAGGGAGTGATATTCTGTTCGATATCAGAGGCAGTGCAGGAACATCCGGAACTTGTACGGAAATATCTGGGGTACGTTGTGCCTCGCAGAGATAACTTTTACGCAGCGCTGAATTCCGCCGTGTTCACTGATGGTTCTTTCGTATACGTGCCAAAAGGGGTCAGATGTCCTATGGAACTCTCAACGTATTTCAGGATCAACGCTGAAAATACAGGACAGTTCGAAAGGACGTTGATCGTGGCTGAGGAGGGAAGCCATGTAAGCTACCTTGAGGGATGCACGGCTCCTCAAAGGGATCAGAACCAGCTTCACGCGGCAGTGGTGGAACTTGTGGCCCACAAGGATGCAACGATAAAATATTCAACGATTCAAAACTGGTATCCAGGGGACAAAAATGGAAAAGGGGGCATTTATAACTTTGTAACAAAACGCGGGCGCTGCGTGGGAAGCAGTTCAAGGATCTCATGGACGCAGGTTGAAACGGGTTCGGCAATCACCTGGAAGTATCCAAGCTGTATCCTGGAGGGAGATAATTCGGTGGGAGAGTTTTATTCCGTGGCCCTTACGAACAGGCATCAGCAGGCTGACACGGGAACAAAGATGATCCATGCAGGCAAGGGTACCACCAGCACGATAGTTTCAAAGGGAATATCTGCGGGTTATGGACAGAATACCTACAGAGGCCTCGTTGATATAGGCAAAAATGCCGATAACGCCAGGAACTACACACAGTGTGACTCTATGCTCATAGGTGACAGGTGTGGTGCTCATACTTTTCCCTATATTGAAGTTAAGAACTCTACCGCTCACATGGAGCATGAAGCTTCCACCTCGAAAATTGGCGAGGATCAGATATTTTATTGCCAGCAGAGGGGGTTGTCCGCTGAGGATGCCGTTTCGCTGATCGTTAACGGATTTTGCAAAGAGGTGTTCAAGGAACTTCCATTTGAGTTTGCCGTTGAAGCCGAAAAGCTTCTGAGTGTCAGCCTTGAAGGCAGCGTTGGCTGATCCATTTTATTTTTCCACAAGTTAATATTATTCAGGAGAGTTTTAAATGCTTGAGATAAGGAACTTACACGTTCAAATTGAAGATAAGACGATATTAAAAGGGTTAAATCTGACGATAAATAAAGGGGAGGTCCACTCCATCATGGGACCGAACGGATCCGGTAAAAGCACGCTTGCCCAAGTACTTGCCGGTAAGGATTCTTATGAGGTAACGGAAGGGGAGATATTATTTGAAGGTAAGGACATGCTGGAACTTGATCCTGAGGAAAGGGCATGCGAGGGGATATTTCTTGCTTTTCAGTACCCGGTTGAGATCCCAGGGGTTGCAAACACCTATCTGCTGAGGGAAGCTCTGAATTCGATCAGAAAATACAGAGGTGAAAAGCCTCTCAAGCACGTTGAGTTCGGTAAAATGGCAAGAAAGAAGATGGAAGATCTTGGAATGGATAATGAACTTCTGAAAAGGTCCGTGAACGAAGGGTTTTCCGGAGGAGAGAAAAAGCGAAATGAAATATTTCAGATGCAGATACTGGAACCTAAACTGTCCATCTTGGATGAAACGGATTCAGGTCTTGATATTGACGCACTGAAGATCGTGGCAGAAGGTGTGAACTCAATGAGAAGTAAGGAGAGGGCTTTTCTTGTCATTACCCACTATCAAAGGCTTTTGAACTATATTGTTCCTGATTTCGTCCACGTTCTGGTCGATGGAAAGATCGTGAAGTCCGGTGATAAGGACCTTGCCCTTGAACTTGAAGAGCAGGGCTACGGCTGGGTGGAAAAGGACGCTGCTTAAGGAGTACGTGTAGATGTCGATCAAGTTCGGTCCTGAAATTACAGGCTATCTTCAGGGTTTTAACGAGTTTAAAAAAAGTGACGGAATAGATAAGCATCCGAGCTACGTTAAACTGCTCAGAGAGGATGCAATGAACGATTTCTGCAGACTGGGATTTCCTACTCTGCTGGACGAAGATTGGAAATTTACTAATCTGGCTCCGATCTCAAGGTCTGAATTCACCCTGTACGACAAGCCCGGCGGCAGCGTGACTTCAAAGCGTATTGAAAAATTATCGTTCAAGCCCATGGATTCTCACAGGCTTGTATTTGTGAACGGTAAGTTTGCAGAGGATATATCAGATCTTAAAGGCGTGCGGAACAAAGTAATAATATCTTCTTTGTCCGAAGCGTTTTTAAACGGCGATGGTATAGTTTCTGATCATTTCGGCAAATTGCTGACCACCAGGACGGAAGCGTTTAACGCTTTAAATACGGCTCTTTTTCAAGATGGCACGTTTGTTTACGTTCCCAGCCGCACCGTTCTTGACGTCCCGATACATTCCATTTATATCTCAACGGGTAACGAGCAGGCGATCGTGAATCCGAGAAACCTTATAGTGATCGGTGACAGCTGTGAGCTGAAGGTAATAGAGCATTACGTTTCGCTTTCGGAGGCAGCTTATTTTTCAAACGTCGTGTCTGAGATCTTCGTTGGAGAGAACAGCGTCCTTGAGCATTACATGCTCGAGTTTGAAAGCAGACTGTCCTACAACGTCTCAACACTGAGGGTCGAACAGCAGAGAAGCAGTAATCTTAACTCTCATTCTGTTCTGTTTGGTGGTGCCATAGTGAGGAACAACGTGCACCCGGTTTTAAACGGGCAAGGTTGTAATTCTCTGATAAACGGTCTTTATATGTCAAACGGCAGACAGCAGATGGATAATTTTATGAAAGTTGAGCATAAAAGCCCCAACTGTGACAGCAGACAGTTCTATAACGGCGTTTTAGATGACAGGTCCAGGGGCGTGTTCCATGGAAGGATAATCGTTCATGAAGGTGCTGAAAAGACCGATGCCAAGCAAAGTAATAAGAATCTGCTTTTGTCCGATACCGCTCAGATAGATACAAAGCCTCAACTTGAGATATATAATGATGACGTGAAGTGTACTCACGGTGCGACCATAGGGCAGATGGATGAGAACGCGATATTTTATCTCAGGTCCAGAGGGATTTCCCAGAGCGAGGCACAGGCGATCATGCTGAAAGGTTTTACAAAGGAGAACTTTGCCAATATGGAAATAGACGCTATAAGGACGGAAATGGAAAAAACCGCAAGTGAATGGTTTGACAGCAGGGGTAGCGGTAATGAGTAAGTTCCATAAAGTAGCAGATGCAGGGGACGTGCTGGATGGCGAGATGAAATCTTTTTTAGTTCGCAACGTTCCTGTGGTGATCTGTAATTTAAATAATAACCTTTACGCGTTCAGAGATGAATGCAGCCATGAACTTTTACCTCTTGCAGATGGAGAGATGGAGGACGGTAAAGTGATCTGCGCTTATCACGGGGCCGAGTTCGACGTTAAGACCGGTGAAGCCATGTGTCTTCCTGCGATCGAACCGATAGAGACCTATGAAGTAAAGGTAGAAGAAAACGATATTCTGGTAAAGATCGATTAGCCGTGCTACTGGTTCATCAGTTTTAGAAAGTCCTTGTTGGACTTGCTTCCTCTCATCTTGTCAAGCAGAAATTCCATTGCCTCTGTAGTGTTCATTGGATTCAGGACCCTTCTCAGGAGCCATACCCTTTGGAGTTCGTCTTCGCTTAATAAAAGCTCTTCTTTTCTGGTTCCGGACCTTTGCAGATCAATGGCGGGAAAGACCCTTTTATCAGCAAGCCGTCTGTCCAGATAAACTTCCATGTTACCGGTACCTTTGAATTCTTCAAAGATCACCTCGTCCATTCTGCTGCCCGTGTCAATGAGCGCTGTGGCGATAATGGTCAGACTGCCTCCTTCCTCGGTGTTTCTTGCGGCACCGAAAAATCTCTTTGGCCTTTGAAGTGCGTTTGCCTCCATACCGCCGGACAGAACTCTGCCGCTTGCCGGCGTTACGGTGTTGCTCGCTCTTGCAAGTCTGGTAAGACTGTCAAGCAGGATTATCACGTCCTGTTTGTCCTCAACGTATCTTTTAGCTTTTTCAAGTACCATGTCTGCGACCTGTATATGCCTCTGGGAAGGTTCGTCGAACGTGGAACTTACCACTTCCCCTACGACCGACCTTTGCATATCGGTTACTTCTTCGGGTCTTTCATCTATCAGAAGGACTATGAGTTTTACCTCCGGGTTGTTGTCAGTTATGGCATTTGCAAGTCTCTGAAGCAGTATGGTCTTTCCAGTTCTTGGCGGAGCAACGATCAGGGCCCTCTGTCCTTTACCGATCGGTATGAAAAGGTCCATTATTCTCGTGCTGAATTCACCTTTGTTGTACTCCAGTACGAGTTTTTCCTCAGGATGGAGCGGTACGAGGCTTTCAAACGGATTTCGTTCCCGTGATTCTTCCGGCGGCCTGTAGTTTATGGCCTCGATCTTAAGCAGGGCCAGGTTCTTTTCTCCATCTCTGGGAAGTCTTACCTGTCCACTTACGGTATCTCCTGTTTTTAAGTTAAACGAGCGTATCTGGGATTTGGACACGTAGATGTCATCGGGACCGGGAAGGTAGCTGTATTTGGGTGAGCGTAGAAAACCATAACCTTCGGACAGTATTTCAAGCACCCCTTCTGCTACGATAATTCCGCCTTGCCTGTTGCTTTGTGCCTTTAATATTGCGTATATTGCGTCCTGCTTCGTCATTCTTGAAACGTCTTCGACCCCGGATTCCCTGGCCATTTTTATAATATCGGAATTCTTTATTTTCCTGAGTTCGTTCAGACTGATCAGTTTGGGAGATTTGTCCATAACTTCAGAAGAAACGTTCTTTCCATTCTGGTCGTCTTTGGTCTTTGGATGTAATTTGGTATCTTTAGTCATAATGGTTGAAATCCTTAAAAAATTATTAATCTACAATCAATGTTTGCAAACATACGTGAGAAGAGGTCGTTCAGAACGGTATTTAAAGCACTCTTGCTAATACTTACTACTATTATCCACTCTAATTATTGATTTTGTCAATAGGTTTTATAAATATCTTGAAGAATTGGCAAATTATATGATATTGTTAGCTGTTGTGTAGAAACTTTCAACGGCTTATAATTTAGCTTATAAAATCACGCAAGGGGTAAAAATATTATGGCAGGACATTCTAAATGGGCAAATATCAAACACAGGAAAGCCGCTGTGGATGCCAAGAGAGGCAAGATGTTCACAAAGCTCATCAGAGAACTTACGGTTGCGGCCAGGGAAGGCGGCAGCGATTCTGATTCCAACCCGCGTCTCAGAACGGCGATCGGTGCCGCTAAGGGGCAGAACATGCCCAACGACACGATCGAAAGAGCCATAAAGAGAGGTACCGGGGAACTGGATGGAGTTGAATATCAGGAGATCTTCTATGAAGGCTATGGTCCTGGAGGAAGTGCAGTTTACGTTAAGACGCTGACCGATAACAGGAACAGGACCGTGGCTGAGATAAGAAAATTATTTACCAAGAACGGTGGGAACCTTGGAGAGTCCGGATGTGTGTCGTGGATATTTGAAATGAAAGGCAGGATCCTGATCAAAGGTGATTCTGCGGATGAGGAAACCCTGTTCGAAACGGCTATTGATTCAGGGGCCGAGGATCTGATCAGCGAAGACAGTGATTTTGTCGTTGTTACAAGACCTGAGGACTTTGAAGAAGTTAGATCCGCGTTAAAGGATGCCGGATTTGAATATGAAAGTGCTGAAGTGACGATGATACCCAAGACCAATATTAAAATCGAAGGCAGGCAAGCCGAACATATGATCAGACTTATGGAATCGCTGGAAGACAGTGACGATGTTCAGAACGTGTATTCCAATTTTGATATATCTGAAGAGCTGCTTGAGGCACTGGGATAACGCCGCGTGAGGGTTATAGGGGTAGATCCAGGTTCCATATCCTGTGGTTATGGAGTTCTTGAGAGCAGCAAGGGCGGGCTTCAGCACATTACAAGCGGTGCGATCACGCCTTCTCGAACTTTTGATTTTTCTAAAAAATTACAGTTTATTTACCTGTCCCTTATGGAATTGATAAATGAGCATTCCCCTCAGGTAATGTCACTTGAAGATATATTTTTTGCCAAGAACGTAAAGAGTGCGATCAAGCTCGGGCAGTCCAAAGGGGTTGCCATGCTGGCTGCTGAAGAGTCGGGTTTGAGCATTCATGAGTATTCACCAACAAAGGTAAAACTTGCCATAACGGGAAGTGGCAGGGCAAAAAAATTTGAAATTATGAAGATGGTTTCTTATGCACTTGGAATTGATGATTGTGACAGAAATGACGTTTCGGACGCTCTTGCAATAGCTCTATGCCACATTAACTTTTCCAATTATGCAAGTGTGACCGGCCTGGATATAAAAACCCGGTCGCGCCGCCGGAAGCGTCAAAAATTTACTTTAGATGATATCACTACTAAGAGGCAAAATAGCAGAAAAATCTGATGGAAGTCTGATCGTGGACGTTGGAGGGGTGGGATACGGCGTTACGGTCCCGCTGTTGATTTTTTCCAGTCTGCCGGACACGGGTACGGAGGTGGAACTGAAGATCCATACCCACGTTACGGAAAAATCCTTTGAACTTTTTGGGTTTCTTACAGATAGTGAAAAAAAACTTTTCCAATGTCTTATAGGCGTTCCAAAGATAGGTCCTGCAGTAGCAACTAAGATCTTGTCCAATATAACCCCGCAGGATCTTATAAAGTCCATCATGACAGGTGATCTGGGGTCAAGGAAAGTGCCTGGAGTCGGTCCTGCGAACGCTGCAAGGATAATAGCTGAACTGAAAGACAAACTTCCCAGCTATGGTCTTGAAGAGGACACAGGTGCCGCCAGCGGTGTTATAAGTGACGTTAGGTCGGTACTGTTAAGCCTTGGCTTTACCAGGAATGAAATTGAAGAAAATGCGGCCCAGCTTAATGAAATATCGAACAGATCAGTAAGCACTGAAGAGAAAGTGAAAGAATCGTTGAAAATAATGAAAAAAAGATAAGGCCAAGGAGCTGAACAGAGGATGGAACGTGAAGAAGGAAACAGAATAGTAAACCCCGCAGATCAGAGTGAAGACTTTTTTGATAGCTCTCTCAGACCAAATAACCTTGATGAATATCTGGGACAGTCAAAGGTTAAGGAAAAGATCGGAATATTCATAAAAGCTGCAAAAAAAAGAAGAGAAGCTCTGGATCATGTCCTTCTCTGTGGTCCCTCGGGTCTTGGAAAGACGACGCTTGCACACATTGTGGCAAACGAACTTGGAGTTGGGTTTCATTCAACCTCGGGCCCGGTGGTTGAGAGGACCGGCGACATTGCCGCCATACTTACGAACTTAGGAGAAAAAGACGTTTTATTTATAGATGAGATACACAGACTTAAAAGGGTTATTGAGGAGTACCTTTACTCGGCAATGGAGAACTTCTACATTGATTTGATGGTTGGAGAAGGTCCGACTGCCAAATCAATGAAGATCAACCTTAGCAGGTTCACGCTTATCGGAGCTACGACCAGAACGGGATTACTTACTTCACCTCTGAGGTCAAGGTTCGGAGTGGACCTGAGACTGGATTATTACTCCGTTGATGAACTGAAACAGATCATATTGAGGTCCGCACGTCTTTTGAACGTTCGGATCAAAGATGAAGGAGCTGATGAACTCAGCCTGAGGGTAAGAGGAACACCAAGAATTGCAAACAAGTTGTTAAAACAGGTGCGGGATTACGCTGAGGTGAAAGCTGACGGTGTTGTAAGTGGAGAATTTGCAAAAGCTGCCTTGAAACAGTTAGGAGTGGATGCAAAAGGGCTTGATAATCTGGACAGGACCATCCTGGAGACAATAATTACGAAATTTAACGGCGGGCCGGTGGGAATAGATACGATCGCGGCTGCGGTAAGCGAGGATAAAGATACGATCGAGGACGTTTATGAACCATTTCTTATCAGGGAGGGTCTGCTTGAGAAAACCCCAAGGGGCCGGAAGGTGACCCATCTTGCATTTAAACATCTCAACGTTAAGACCCCTGAAGGCCAGAAGGGGCTTTTTAGTTAACGGAGCATACGACCCTGTTTAATTTCCTATCTTTTCCTTCAGTTTGATCAGCTTTGCCAGGGATTCCATAGGTGTCAGGTTCATTGGATCGATTTCTTTAATATATTCTATGATCTCACTGTGAGTATTTTCATCTATTTCATTATCAGCAGTTTCATCAAAGAGAACCATCTGATCGCCTGTCATCAGCTCTGTAAGTTTTGACTGGACCTTCTCCAGGGTTGAAAGCATGTTCCTGGAAGACGTTATGACCTTTTGAGGAATTCCTGCCAGTTTTGCAACCTGTATCCCATAACTGTGGCTTGAGTATCCCGGGACAAGTTTTCTCAGAAATATAATTTTATCTTTATCCTCTTTTACAAGAACATTGTAGTTCTTTACTCGTGGATTGGAACGGGTCAGCTGAGCAAGCTCATGGTAGTGGGTGGCAAACAGGGTTTTTGCTCCCATGTCGTGAAGGTATTCGGCAACTGCCCACGCGATGCTCATTCCATCGAACGTACTGGTCCCCCTGCCGATCTCATCCAGTATTACAAAACTCTTATCAGTGGCATTTCGCAATATATAAGCGGTTTCTACCATCTCGACCATAAAAGTGGATAATCCCTTTGCCAGATTGTCAGATGCCCCGACCCTGGTGAATATCTTGTCCACGACCCCGATCTCTGCTTTGGATGCAGGGACGAAACTTCCGGTCTGAGCGAGAAGGACTATGATAGCCGCCTGACGGATAAGAGTGGATTTACCTGCCATGTTCGGACCAGTGACAATAAGGACCTGATTTTCCTTATCAAGAATTATATTGTTTGAAACGAACCCGTTTTCCAGTTCAAGGCTTTCCACGACCGGATGTCTGCTGTCTTTAAGATAGATCTTTTCGCCGCTGTTGACCGTGGGTTTTACATATCCGTTCTTGTCTGCAACCTCTGCAAGGGAGCAAAGTACATCAAGCCGAGCTATCAGGGAAGCGGTCTTTCTGATCCTTGCGGACTTGTCTGATACGGCTGAGCGAAGTTTTTCAAAAAGATCTGTCTCAATTTCCAGTATCTTTTCTTTGGCGTTGAGTATTTTTTCCTCAAAGTCCTTCAGTTCAGGCGTAATGAACCTCTCCGCGTTACTGACCGTCTGTTTTCTTATATAGTTTGAAGGAACAAGAGAGGTATTGGACTTGGTAATTTCAATGTAATATCCAAAGACTTTATTATACTTGACCTTAAGGGAACCGATACCTGTAGATTTTCTCTCCTTTGCCTCCAAATCAGAGATCCATCTCCTGCCTTCATTTTGAATTGATCTGAACTGGTCCAGTTCTTCGTTGAAACCTTCTTTGAATATCCCGCCCTCTCTGGATGAATGAGGGGGCTGTTCTACAAGAGCACTTAAAAGCAGTTCTTTAATATCGGCAAGATCATCAAGTTCGTTATAAACAGATCTTAGCAGTTCTGAATTGAAATTACCCGTAAGTGATTTGATTTCCTCAATTGAGAATGCTGAATCCCTGAGTCCTGCCATATCCTTTGGTTTTGCAGCCGCGGTGGAGATCCTTCCAATTAACCTTTCAATGTCGTTTATTTTTTTCAGTTCTACGGCGATACTGTCCCTAAGTTCCGAGGACCTTCTAAGTTCATCCACGGAATCAAGCCGTTTTGTTATATCGTCTGTGTTTTTAAGCGGGTAGTTGAGCCATTGTTTCATTAATCTGCCTCCCATGGCAGACGATGTTCTGTCTATGGTTGAAAGCAGAGAGGGTCCGTTCTTGTCATCATTTAGAGGTTTTAATATCTCCAGGTTTTTTCTGGTTGAATCATCTATTTCTAGATAGTCGCTTGGTTTGTAAAGCTGTGGGTCCTGCAAATTCGGCATGAAGTCCATCTGAGTTTCAGACAGGTAACTGAGAAGCACCCCACATGAAATTACAGCACCGTGATTATCTTCAATGCCAAATGATTCCAGTCTGGCAACGTTTAAGTGTTCCAGCAGAACGTTCTTGGAATTTTTGTAATCCCACTTCCATTCATCTATTTCAGTTATGAGCGGGTTAAAGAACTGTTTTGTTAAAGACAGGTTTTCCCTCTGCCTTTGATCTATTAATATTTCTCTTGGTTCAACCCGTACTATCTCATCCATCATATCATTGTGATCATTGAGAGAAGATATTCTTAATTCACCTGTTGATATGTCACAGTAAGAGATAGTAGGTTCCTTCTCACTTAAATAAACGGCTGCTATATAGTTATTGGATTTGGACTCCAGATTTTCCGAGTCAAGAATTGTTCCGGGAGTTAGGATTTTCACCACTTTTCTTTCTACAACGTTCCTTGTGTCCTTTGGTTTCTCAACTTGTTCGCATATTGCCACTTTATACCCATTTTCCAGCAGCTTGGCACAGTATGGTTCAACGCTGTGGTGGGGAAAGCCGCATAGAGGGATTGAACTTTTATTTGACTTGTTCCTTGACGTTAATGTAATGCCAAGCACTTTTGAAGCCGTTTTGGCATCATCAAAGAACATTTCATAAAAATCCCCTAGGCGGAAAAACAGTATAGAATCCGGGTGGTTGTTCTTGATCTTATTATACTGTTTGATCATGGGAGTTTGTGCTTCCATAAAGGAAATTATATCCAGCTATACCTAGTTTTAACAAGCGCTGTTTAGTTGTAAAAAATGATCGATAGTCGGTAAAGCAAACAGAAAATGCTGATACTTAAACGTACATCTTTTGTAGTAAAAAGTTTAATTTACTGTAAATTTGTTGTATGAAATTTGTTTTAATACCTGTAAAAAATCTAAAATTTGCTAATGAGAGGCTTTCTTCTGTCCTGTCGCAGGAGAGCAGAACTGCTCTTGCCTATGCCATGCTGCAAGACGTTTATAACTCTGCGGTCAAATCTATGCTTGCTGATAAGGTTGCAGTGGTAACGATGGATAAAAAGGCAATTTCCATGGCGGAAAAATATAATTTTTTGATCATTGAGGAGAGCAAACAGGAAAGTGAGAGCAGCTCAGTTGATTACGCTGTTGAGATATGTGGTCAGTTAGGTGCTGATTCGGTTTTGGTTATTCCGGCAGATGCTCCCCTTATGACCGCTGAAGACATTGACTCTATATTAGAAAAGGCAAAAGACCCCCCTCACGTAATACTGGTACCTTCCGGAGACAAGCTCGGTACAAATGCGATATTGAGAAAGCCTCCAAACATACTTAAATCCATGTTTGGTCACGATAGTTTTAGAAAGCATCGTGAGCAGGCTGAAGAAAAACGAGTTCCGTATGAAATTTACGAAATGAGGAACTTTGCACTCGATATCGACAGACCCGAGGATTTGGAAATCTTAAAGAAACTTGGGAGACACACTCTTGCCTATGGAGAATTAGTCCAGCAGGGTCTGGTCTGATAGAAAACAGTATTAAAACAACGGGTTGAGGTGTTTGATCAAGCTTGATTAAACTTAGACGAAAAGTCTTATTTAGACAATAGTTCAAAAGTTGAAAAAATTAATCTTCAGTTATAGCCTGTTTTGTATTATAGGAATGAAATCCTCTCCATTTTATCCTTGTTTGCCTCTTCTTGAAAGATAAAATTTCAAGTGCTATAATCCCAACTCTGTTGGCGGCGTAGCTCAGGGGTAGAGCAGTGCTCTCATAAGGCATTTGTCGGTGGTTCAAATCCACCCGTCGCCATTGACCTTGTTGTTGCATTATCTTAATAGCGTCAGATGGTTTAGATAATAATTTTAGGAATAATATACTTTAGCAATCAAGTGTCTTATCTTTGAAAAAGACTTAAAACGAAAATAGCATATTTCATAAAACGAGTAGCGTTATTTTTATGTTTCCATCCTGATTTTAATTCATGTACAGTCCCTCTATATTTTTCTGGAACATATTTATATGATTTTTCTTTACTATCACATTCTTTCCAACTTCTTCCATTACTTCTAAAAAATTTTTCACTACCATTTTCTAATTTTAAATTTATAAAATAAAATATGTCTGGATGAGAAAGACATCTTACATGCATAATCTTACTTTCAGCATCTTCTACAAAGATATCACCTTTATCTCCTTTATGAACCATAGAAAGAATAGAACGATCAGGATTACCAGAAAGGTCTGGTAAATTAGTTGGCTTTCTTAACATAAAAGTAATTTCTTTTACTTCTTTAAACCATTCCCCATCTAAAAAACTCACTTATTATATCTCCTATTTTTTATAACTTTAATTATAGAGATTATAATATCTTGATCGCTAAAGTATATTATTCCCATAATTTTTTATTGTATTCATTTATTGACCTTTTTAAAAATTTCAAGGGTTAAAGCAGATAAGGAAATTAAGATTACCTGTCTGTATAGAAACTGATGTTAAACATGTTCGGTATTTGAAAGAAAGATATGGAGAGTTGAATTAAGGGAGATAATAATATGATTGAAATTGATGAAATGGAGATTGATGAGATTGCTGAAAAATCTACTCAGGAAGAAATACTGAAAGCGGCAGAACGGTATATTCAACTTGCTTCTGTTACTCATACTGATCTTAGAGATAAAATGGATTTAATGTATGGAGCTTATTGTTATGCTGAAAAACTTAATTCATCAAATTTAGCTCGTGATCTTGTAGGTGCTGAAGTTGTTTGTGAGAATTTATGGAGAGAGACTTGGGAAGATAAAAAAGAGTTGGAATATTATGAGATGGATTTCTTTCCAGAAGACGAAGCAGAGATGGAGATTATAAAAAGAGTATTTCCAGAAGATAAATTAGATATAATCTTTGATCATCAAATTTCTAATTTTAATAAGAAATGGTTAAGAGTTTTATATGATGAAGAATTAGAAAAAGAGATTAGGGAGTTCTACAAAGAAAGAGATAAAGAACGAGGAAAATTATTAGATGAATATTTAGGATACAAGAAAGAAGAAAATACAAAAAAGATCAATTGGATAAAACCACCTTTTGATGATTAAAAAGCATGTTATATAGCTGATAGAATGGAATGGATTGGTATGAAACATCCATGTTTATTATCCGAAAAGTTATGTCTTTTGCTGAATATTACCCAGTAAAAACTGCAGACGGTTTATAACATCTGATTTTCAATCTTTACTCTTATAAATCAGCAATGTCTTATTGTCTGTTTTGGTTGCTTTGTCATAGTCCTTGATCGCTTCTTTGTATTGACCAAGTTCGTATTTGGCAAGTCCTCTGTTATTGAAAGCTCTTGCTAATTGTGGGTCTATCTCTATTGCTTTGTCATAGTCCTTGATCGCTTCCTTGTATTGACCAAGTTCATGTTTGACAAGTCCTCTGTTGTAGTAAGCTATTGCTAATTGTGGGTCTATCTCTATTGCTTTGTTATAGTCCTTGATCGCTTCCTTGTATTGACCAAGTTCATGTTTGGCAAGTCCTCTGTTATTGTAAGCTATTGCTGATTGTGGATCTATCCTTATTGTTTTGTCAAAGTCTGCGGTTGCTTCCTTGTATTGACCAAGTTCATGTTTGGCAAGTCCTCTGTTATTGAAAAAAGCTCTTGCTAATTGTGGGTCTATCTCTATTGCTTTGTCATAGTCATTGATCGCTTCTTTGTATTGACCAAGGTCATGTTTGGCAAGTCCTCTGTTATTGAAAACTCTTGCAATCTTTATTGCTTTGTCAAAGTCTGCGGTTGCTTCCCTGTATTGACCAAGTTCGTATTTGGCAAGTCCTCTGTTGTAGTAAACTATTGTAATTTCTATTGCTTTGTCAAAGTCTGCAATTGCTTCCTTGTATTGACCAAGTTCGCATTTGGTAAGTCCTCTGTTGTAGTAAGCTATTGCAATCTCTATTGCTTTGTCAAAGTCTGCAATTGCTTCCTTGTGTTGTCCAAGTATACCTGAGGTTATAAAGGCGATTATTAAAAATATTTTCCACCGAACAGATGTCATGACTAATGACTATTATAGATTATAATTTAATGGTATGAAAATAATCGGTCTGACTGGGGGTATAGGGTCAGGTAAATCTACGGTTGCAAAAATCTTCAGCGAACTTGGAGCAAACGTTATAGATGCGGACGAAATTGCCAGAGAGATAGTTGAACCGGGGAAATTTATCTGGAAAAGAATAGTATCGGAGTTTGGCAAGGAAATGTTAAATGATGATCAGACCCTCAACAGGGGTTTATTGGCCAAGGTCGTGTTTGAAGACCAGGACAAAAGAGCAAAACTCAACAGTATAATGCATCCTAGGATACAAGAGGAGATCATAAGCAGAATTGATAAATACAGATCTGACAATGAAGCGAGAACGGTGATAGTTGAAGCAGCTCTTTTAGTTGAGAGAAAAGGGCTGCTGAAATTGTTTGATAAACTTATCGTGGTATCAGTGGATGAAAAATCGCGTATAAGCAGAATTAAAAAAAGAGACAATTTGAGCAGTGAAGAAATCCTTTCAAGAATAAGGTCCCAGATCAGCGATGATCAAAAGGCAAAGCTGGCCGATTTTGTTGTAGATAATACAGAAAGTATTGAAAGAACCGAGTTACAGGTCAAAAAAATATGGGAAACCATACAGACCTCAACTGATAAAATTACATAAAACCGGTAATGTTTATAACATTCGATATTATGATATATTTTACCATTTACTGACAAATGGTTCATTTAAATGTATCATACTCACGCTGATTTTTAAGTGCTCGGTTACTTGGAGACTCCATAATGAAGAAAAAGATAGACCTATTAGAGCAAAAGGAAAAAGAAGCTGAAGCAGGTGGCGGGAAAGAGAAGATAGAAAAACAGCATAAACTGGGAAAACTGACTGCCCGGGAAAGAATAGACCTTCTTTTAGACAAAAACAGTTTTGTTGAACTGGATAAGCTGGTTACTCACAGGTGCAAAGATTTTGGAATGGAACAGAAAAAGTTCCTCGGCGATGGCGTTGTCACGGGATATGGGAAGGTTGAGGGTAGACAGGTTTTTGTCTATGCACAGGATTTTACCGTTTTGGGGGGATCGCTGGGTCTCGCACACGGCGGAAAGATACGCAAAATAATGGACAAAGCGATAGAAGTGGGAGTTCCTGTCATAGGGCTTAACGATTCTGGAGGGGCGAGAATTCAGGAAGGGGTGGAAGGACTGGGAGCATACGCGGACATCTTTAAAAGAAACGCCCGTGCTTCTGGCGTTGTGCCGCAGATCGCGGCAATAATGGGACCGTGTGCTGGTGGAGCGGTTTATTCACCCGCAATGAACGATTTTATCATAATGACAAAAAAAACCAGCTATATGTTCATTACAGGTCCTGACGTTATAAAAGCGGTTACCCATGAAGAAGTTTCTTCCGAGGAACTGGGTGGTGCAGTAGTACACAGCTCCAAAAGTGGCGTTGCACATTTTGCCGCAGAAGATGATGAGGATACTATATCTGTCATTAAAGAAGTGCTGAGCTTTATCCCGTCTAATAATATGGAAGACCCACCCAGGGTCAGATGTGACGATCCGATAGACAGAAAGGAAGAGAGTCTGCGTGACATTATTCCTACAAATCCCAATAAGCCTTATGATATTAAGCAAGTAATAAACAAGGTCGTGGACGATGAGTATTTTTTTGAGGTCCATGAGCACTTTGCCCAAAATATAGTTGTGGGATTTGCAAGAATAAATGGCAGGTCCATTGGCATTGTTGGAAATCAGCCGACCGTGCTGGCAGGCTGTCTTGACATAGATGCATCTATCAAAGCCGGAAGATTTATCAGGTTCTGCGACTGTTTTAATATACCCATAGTCTCATTTGTTGACACTCCTGGTTTTCTACCTGGTACAAATCAGGAATGGAACGGTATTATAAAGCACGGAGCGAAACTGCTTTACGCGTACTGTGAAGCAACGGTCCCGTTGATAACGATTATAACCAGAAAGGCTTACGGTGGTGCGTATGACGTTATGTCCTCAAAACATATAGGTGGTGATATAAATTTTGCTTATCCTACCGCGGAGATTGCCGTTATGGGTCCCGATGGAGCCGTGAACATAGTATTCAAAGGGCAAATTGCATCTGCAGATGATCCGGACTCTGAGAGATTAACGTTGATAGAGGAATATAAAAATAACTTTGCCAATCCGTACAGAGCAGCCGAACTGGGATACATAGACGAGGTTATAAGGCCTGAGGATACGAGGCATAGAGTTGCACTGGCACTTGACATGCTGGACGGAAAGAGGTCGACAAATCCTCCTAAAAAACACGGGAACATACCACTTTAATTAAAAGGGAATTCAGGTGTTCGATAAGATACTTATTGCAAACAGAGGCGAAATAGCCGTTAGAATAATAAGAGCGTGCAGAGAACTGGGAGCCAAGACGGTTGCCGTGTATTCTGACGCCGACAGAAATTCAGCACACGTGGCACTGGCCGACGAAGCGTACAACGTTGGGGGTCCTAAGCCGGCCGAGAGCTATCTGGTAAAAGAAAATATAGTAGATGCTGCAAAAAAATCAGGAGTTCAGGCGGTTCATCCCGGATTTGGATTTCTGGCTGAAAACGATTCCTTTGCGGAACTCTGTGAAAAAGAAGGTATTACTTTCATAGGTCCAACTCCAGAAGCTATCAAGCTCATGGGAGATAAGATAACGGCAAGGAAGATCGCACGTGATGCGAAAGTTCCGCTTGTGCCGGGTTCGGACGGTGCCGTGAGCGACGTGGAAGCCTCAAGAGTTGCCGAAAAGATAGGCTATCCTGTAATGATAAAAGCTTCTGCCGGGGGAGGAGGTAAGGGGATGAGACTTGTAAGGGACAAGGGAGAATTTGAAAACTCGCTCAGAATGGCAAGAAGCGAGGCTTTTTCGGCGTTTGGGGACGATTCTGTATTTGTGGAAAGATTTATTGAGAAACCCAGACACATTGAAATACAGATCCTTGCGGATTCACATGGAAAAATCCTGCATTTGTTTGAAAGGGAATGCTCAATTCAAAGGCGTCATCAGAAAGTCATAGAAGAAGCCCCATCAGGTTTTATATCAAATAAAACAAGAAAAAAAATGGGGGAGACAGCTGTAAACATTGCCAAAGCCGTTAATTATCAAGGTGCTGGTACGGTGGAATTCATAATGGACCAGGAGCAGAATTTCTACTTTCTTGAAATGAACACGAGAATTCAAGTTGAACACCCTGTTACCGAAATGATAACGGGAATTGATATTGTTAAATGGATGATCAGGGTCGCTTGCGGAGAACCTTTACCGTTTAAACAGTCGGATATTAAAATAAACGGACACGCGGTAGAATGCAGGGTTTATGCCGAAGATCCGGAGACCAATTTTCTACCCTCTCCGGGACTTCTTCAATATGTTAAAACTCCTGGAGGTCCTGGAGTTAGAGACGATTCGTCAATTTATACGGGTTATGAGGTGACATCATATTACGACCCTATGCTTTCCAAGCTGGTTACCTGGGGTGAAACGCGGGAGTACGCGATCAACAGGATGGCATCTGCTCTCAGAGAATATATTGTTTTGGGCGTAAAAACCAACCTGGGTTTTTTAATTGGAGTAATGAAAGAGGAAGAATTCAGAAGAGCTTCTATAGATACGAACTACATTGATCGCCATCCAGAACTTTTGCAGGCAGGCGGTGATGATATCGAACCTGTTCTGATAGCCGCGGGAATTGCAATGGAAGAGGTAGACGTTAAAGAAGGTGAAAGTGAAAAACCTCAAACAGCTTCAGGCTGGAAGATGTTTTCAAGGCGAATGGGTGTTTCCGGAAATCCTGTACTATGAGTTACAACTTTAAACTGAACAATCAGATCTACAAAACCGTTGTTGAGCAAGACGAGAACGGTAGCGTGGTGGAAATTAACGGATGTAAGCACCGGATCGAATATGCTCAGCTTGATGCAAATCTTTTTTCCATAATTCTTGATAACCGGTCTTTAACCATTGGGGTTTTCAGAGAGGGTAAGAAACTGCAGGTATTTTACGACGGCAATCTTTACGAACTTGAATCAGTTTCGGGAAGGGATTTGTCTAAAGCCGGTATCGCAAGAGATGGACTGGAAATAATTTCTCCAATGCCAAGCCGCGTTGTAAAGATATTGAAGCAGGAAGGGGAAGACGTATCCCAGAACGAAGGCGTGGTAATAGTTGAAGCCATGAAGATGGAAACCGAACTTAAAGCACTTCAAGCCGGTAAGATCAAGTCAATTAAGGTTAAAGAAGGCGACACCGTTGATGCAAACGCCATTGTTGTTGTACTTTCTGCGGAATAGCTGAAAACAACAAAGCCGGACCTGAATGTTCCTTAAGTACTAAAAAACCTGCTTTATCTGTAGTGGAACTATCCTTTATTTATTTGAAGTCGATATAGGCTGTTTTTAACTTTTCTTTACTTTTTATCATCTCTGAGTATTTACGGGCCTTCTTCTTATCAGCGAAAGTACCTACTCTAACTCTGTACCAAGTTCCTTTACTGATCAGCGCTTTCGTTATAAATGCCGGGTAGCCTTTGCTTTTTAACTGCTCTGTGAATTTTTGTGCATTATCCATCTTCTTAAAAGAGGCGATTTGAACCGTGTATTTACCCTCTGGGTCTGTTTCAGGAAGTTTTTCTTCAACCTCCTCTGTGCTTACGGGAACCTTTACAGAAACAACCTCTGGTTTCTTTTCCTTGATAGTTGGTCTGGGTTTAATTTCCAGTTTTTCAACTTTTGGCTGCTGAGGCACGTGAGTTTTTTTGGAAATCAGCATCCTGCCAATCATTGCACCCAGTATAAAGATCAGCAAGAAAAGTAATAACAGATATATGTTGATATTGCCTTCTTTTTTCATGTCACATCCTCCTAGGGGCTTTTATTCCCAATAGATGAAGTCCATTTTTCATAACTATCTGTATACAGATTATAAAATATAATCTGGCAGAAGTTAAGTGTTCATCCTCAGTTATTATTTTATTTCTGTTATAGTAGGAATGGAAATCGGAAGCCAGGTCCAGTAGATAAAAGGCTACTTTGTGCGGAGAGAGCGATCTTGCACTTTCCAGAACTATGTCCTGAAAGTTCAATAATTTCTTTACCAGATCCATCTCCTCGTTTAAGGTAAGTAACTCCAAATGCTCGTTCAGAGATGATTTTTTTTGTTCTTCTGCCTTTGCCAAAAGGCTTTCTATTCTGGCATGTGCGTACTGTACATAATATACTGGATTTTCACTTGATTCTTTTTTAGCCAGATCAAGATCAAAGTCCAGATGCCTGTCAGTACTTCTCATTAAAAGAAAAAAACGCGTTACGTCTGCTCCAACTTCGCTGATAACCTCACGCAGGGTTACATAGCTTCCCTCCCTCTTCGACATAGGTACTTCTTTGTTTTCTTTTACAAGCCTTACAAATTGAATCAAGACGCAGGTCAGTATTGATTCATTGTTACCCATGGCTTTTATTGCAGATTTAAGTCTTGATACGTGGCTGTGGTGATCTGCCCCCCAGATGTTAATTAATCTGTCATAACCCCTTCTGATCTTATCGTAGTGGTAGGCTATATCAGAGTAAAAGTAAGTTGGTTCTCCATTCTTTTTAATTAAGACCCAATCCTGGCTGTCTCCATGATCCGTTGATTTAAACCAGGTGGCATCTTCTTTTTCATATAAACATTCTTTTCTTTCCAGTAATCGTTGAACTTCTTCCAGTTTGTTCAATCCTTTCGGTCTGTCGTGTATCTCACTTTTTTCACTGTACCAGTTGTCAAACTCAATCCCTGCATTTTTAAGGTCCTCTTTTGTTTCGTCCAGTAGTATGTTGTAGGCAAATTCGGTACATTTTTTTTCTGCTTCTTTACCGTCTATTCTGACTAAACCATTTCCCACTTTCTCTATTAATTTTTCAGCTATTGATCCAATGTATTCACCTTTATAGCCCTCTTCTGGAAATTCGGCTTCAATTTTAAGCAGTAACTTATACCGTGCCAGCACCGATTCGCCCAACAACTGCATCTGTCTGCCGGCGTCATTTATATAAAATTCTTTGGTTACCTCGTATCCGCAGAAATTCAGTATTCGTGAAATAGATTCTCCAACGGCTGCATTTCTTGCGTGGCCAAAATGCAGGTATCCAGTGGGATTAGCACTTACGAATTCAACAAGTACCTTTTTATCTTTACCAATGTCCGATTTGCCCCAGTGGTCTCCAGCAGTATAAATTTCTCTCAGACTGCTTAAAAATACGGATTCAGTAACTTTAAAATTAATAAATCCCGGGCCAGCAACTTCAATTTTTTTAAAGAACCCCTGGTTTTCAACCTTTATAACTTTCACCAGATCAAAAGCAATGTCCCTGGGTAGTTTCTGGATTTTTTTTGACAGTATCAGTGAAACATTTGATGAATAATCTCCAAACTGTTCGTTTTTTGGGATCTCAACATCGAAACTGATAGCCAGCATCTCTATATCATTGTTAAGCAGATATTTTTCAACTGACTTTGTAATTATGTTTTTTATCTGATCTTTGATCATTTGAGATTTTAAACTATGTGCGAAGTATCACTTAGCAGTTCTATTTTAAATTTATCGTTACTACAGTTGATTACAGTCTTGGAGGTCTCGTGAATCTCAAACTCGATGAACGATTTAAGCGATTTGCCTGAGAACTTACACAGCAGGGTAACTATTGTCAGATTATGTGTCACAAGAATAACGTTCTTCCCTCTGTATTTGTTCAGTAAACTATCAAATGCTCTCAATGCCCTACTCTGTACCTCAGCCAAAGATTCACCACCTGGGATCCTAGTTGTTTCTGGTTCTTCTCGCCACTTTTTAAGTACGTGAGAATAATTTTTTCTTAAATATATAAAATCAACTCCTTCAAAGTCTCCTTGGTCCATTTCCCTGAACCTTCTGTCCGTTTGCACTTCAAGGTTGTGGTATTCAGAAATATGCTTAGCGGTATTAATGGCCCTTTGTAAATCGCTTGAGAAGATCGCGGATATCTTTTCGTTCCTTAATGAATAACCAAGGTCCCTGGCTTGCTTTTCTCCAGTTGAATTGAGCGGAATATCGCTTATACCTTGGCATTTCCCAAATTTATTCCAATCGGTTTCACCATGTCTTACAAGTATTAACTTCATGAAATTCAGTAGTGTTGTATTTTACGGATTATTATCAAGCCAAATTAAAAATTTTTCCTCAGTTACCTGCTTTGCGATCTTTTTAGGTGGAGGTGTGGATGGAGATGAATATCTAACGGCTTTTGTGCAAGAATTGTCAAAAACTGAATTACCGGAAGATCGTTCAACTTTTACATTCAGAAGATGTCCATCTTCGTCTATATTAAAAGAAATCAATGTTTTAAGTGACCCGTCCCGTAAAATATTAAGTGGTATGTTGAATTTGTTCTGAATCTTGTTGGAGATATTATCAAAGTACAGATTTAACTTCGTTCGCCTTGCGCTGATGGCCTTTTCATCGGCAGCTTCCATATCAGTCTTCTTTTTTCTTAGATCTTTCAGTGCACTTCGCTTTCTCATATCTTTTAGTGTCTTTCTTTTTTCTTCAGCTTTTCTTCTTTCTTCAGCCTTTCTTTTTTCTTCGGCCTTTCTTTTTTCTTCAGCTTTTCTTCTTTCTTCAGCCTTTCTTTTTTCTTCAGCTTTTCTTTTTTCTTCAGCCTTTCTTTTTTCTTCGGCTTTTCTTTTTTCTTCGGCTTTTCTTTTTTCTTCGGCTTTTCTTTTTTCTTCAGCCTTTCTTTTTTCTTCGGCTTTTCTTCTTTCTTCAGCCTTTCTTTTTTCTTCAGCCTTTCTTTTTTCTTCAGCTTTTCTTTTTTCTTCAGCTTTTATCTTGGCTTCTTTTGAATCCTCTTGAGTTTGAGATAACTGTTTAGGTTCTTTCTTGCTATTCGGATCTTTCTCTGCGGTATTCTCTTGAACTGAACCCGACAGTGATATATTTATGGGTTTATTTTGAGTAAAAATATCTATATTGCTTACTCCCCAAAACACTATGAGAAGTACAACGACTATATGGAGTAACACGGATAGAGAGATTCCCAAGAGAGAACTCTTGTTTTTTTTATTGTCCCCTGACATTGTGGATTCTATCTGTTCGTCTTGGTTCAGTGATCAATCCCAGGTTTTGAACACCTGATTTTTTGATCTCGTTCATTACTTCAACTACTTTACCGTAAAACACTGAACTATCTGCTCTTATGAATATCTGACCTTTGTCTGATCGTTTACCTTTGCCCAATATGCTGTTTCTGATCTTTAGTTTTATCTCTGAAAGATCATAGCGCTTATTTTCTATAAAGAGTTCTCCATCCCTGTTTATTGTTATAATGATATTTTTATCGGTTTGTGAGGACGATATTTGCTGAGATGATGCTTTAGGAAGCTTAACGTCTATACCTTGATGCAGGATCGGTGCAGTTACCATAAATATAACGAGCAAGACGAGCATTACGTCCACGAACGGCGTGACGTTAATTTCAGACAAAACTGTACGGCCTCTGCTGTTTTGACTTCCGATTCCCATTGTTAAGCTTAAGACTGCTTCATATATCTTTCTGTAATATTTAAAAACTCAGAGGCAAAGTTTTCCATCTCTATATCGATTTTTCTGATTTTACTTAGAAAGTGATTATAGGCGGCGGAAGCAGGAATTGCTGCAGCAAGACCTATAGCCGTTGCGATCAGTGCCTCGGCTATGCCAGGTGCCACGAGTTGTAGCGAAGGAACTCCACCACCACCTGCAAGGCTGATAAAAGATGTCATTATTCCCCAGACGGTTCCGAAGAGCCCTATAAATGGTGCGGTGCTTCCTGTAGTTGCAAGAAATATAAGGGACCCTTCTAACTTGGTAATCTCAGCGGACATTGATCTTTTCAGCTCTCGTTCCACCAGGTCTATCACACCCATTTCCGGCAGCATGTCGTTATCTTCCTGACTGTTTTTGCTTTGTTTTTCGTTACTTTCGGCTCTTCTGGCCTTTTTAAATTTTATTATTTCTGAGAAGCCGGATTTAAATAATTCTGCTGTGGGTCCGTCGAATTGTTTCGTTGCCGAATGAAGTTGCCAGAAATTAGTGCTTTTTCTGTAAAGTTTCAGAAATTCCTCTGACTTCTGGATTGCCGACCTTAACGTAAACCACTTTGAAAAAATAATGGACCATGAAACAACTGACATTATCACCAGGATCAAAAGAACAAACTTTACCACTGGGCCAGCAGCCAATATCAGACTTACTACTCCAGTGCCAGAAGTTGCTCCTAACAGTGTTTCAAAAAGTGTTTCGTTCATTGTGGTATATGGAGATTTCGCTAAGCTCGGAAAATTATAACTATGGATAGATAGTGGAAATTTTACAGATGAATTATTTCAAAAGCAAATGTGTATTAGATTTGACTGCAGGGACAAACTGATTGATTTATCACGTATCGTTGTTATAAATAACTGTAAAGTTCAATTTAGGGGGTGTACTATGACACGGTCTTTAACGTCGTTTACTCTGTTAACATTATGTTTTTTAATTATTATGAACGGTGACGTATATGGAAAGAAAAGTGATTACAAAACGGTAATTGAAGAAAGCTATTATCTTGTAGATGAGGAAAATAAGGAAAAATTTCTGGATATATACAGATCAAGGCTCTTTCCGTTCTGGCAGAAAATGGAAGAGATGGGTTTAATTGTTGATCAATACAGAATGTATTCTCAGAGAATTCACACCATCAAGCCTCTCTGGACATATAAAACCATTGTAAAATTCAAAAACTATGCAGCGATAGATAAATGGCTTGAAATAAAGGACGAAGTTTACAACAAAATATTCCCAGGAGAAGGTGGGTACAGCGGACCAAGAAAACAAATAGGTCTGATCACTAAAGATCACTGGGACGAGTTCATAAGAGAGATACCCATGAAGTGAGGTTTCATAGGGGAACGTCTATTCCTCTTTCCATGAAACAATTTGCTGGGCGTTGCTACGGCTTGGTTTTTTAACAACTGCCTCAATATTTTTTATTGTAATATCTCCGCTTCCGGCAACGCCTGTTGATCTGACTGAAAATATATCGCTTTTTCCGTACTTCAAAACAAGCCCGCTCAGACCAGCGGAGATGTTATGTTCTGTACCTATTTTATTTACAATATTTTTGACTTCCTTTCTTGAAATCACGTTATCGTCTTCTCTTTTTTCCAATATCTCGCTGACAATGGATTCAACTGTGGAATGGTTTATCTCAGCGGGGTCTTTTTTCTTAATTGAAGATACATGAGAAGCTGCTATTACCGCCATCATGACCGGTCTGGGGGCGGTGCTGAAATTAACTAATTTATTCGAAGGATAAACCGTTATATAATTTTTTATCTTATTATAGAATTCTGTATCCATTCCCTCGATCATTCGGATTTCCTCTATGCTGTCTATCTGTCCGTCTTTAATTTGATATGGAGTATCAAGTTGTTCATAAAATTTTTCATTAACTCCATAAGATTCCTGATCGTTCGGTGACCCTTTCAGTTCTCTATCTAACCAGTTGACCAGGCTGGATATGAACAGGTTGGATTTTTCCTGGTCAACTTTTAAAAACTTGAAGAGTTGTGTAAGTGCCGTCAGTACCTGAAAGTCAACTTTATTGCTTTTTGGATTAACCAGAGAATTTAAATTTATTTTTGCTCTTTCGTCTTCCATCGTTAAAGAGACTGCACCGTCGCCCAAAGGAAAAGATGACACTGTCAGTGTCCACATCCCTTTTTCGTTGTTCCCTAAGTACATCGATGGTATGAACTTTGCCACTCTATCCATCGTTTCGGGGTTCTTGGTCTTCATTATGCTTGAGACCAGACTTATTCCGGATTTGGCTATGTATCGTGCTTTTATATCGTTCTGGGTGTTTTTGGAAATTGCGAGGTCAATATATGTGCTGAAAGTGAACTCGGCGACTATAATGGTCAGTATTGCAATGACGATCAGCACCATTACAAGCACTGTTCCTTTTTCTTTCTTTCTTTTGATAAGCATGTTCACCGTTTCTATTTTGTAATGGGTAAAAAGATAGTTGTACTGAACGACTGGTCTTTTCCGAGGTTATCTATTAGTACGAGCTTTACTTCAACGGCTTTTGGGTAGCCTGTGTCTGCAGGATTGCCTGCGTTCCATTTTGTAATACCTTCCGTATTAAGTGTCAGGTCTGGATTTTTTATTTTCTTGTCGTTAAGATAAGTGATCCTGAAACTTGAAACCCTTTCAGATAAGGCATATTGAATACCGCCCTGTTCATTACCAAACCATGGGTTTTCACGTCGTACCAGTGCGTACAGCTGGCTTTGATCCGTGTGTGGTTGGTCCTGCTCGTCCAGTTCCTCTAAAAAGTATGTGACTTCCGACTGGTCTGATTGGCGGTTCAGGGTCAGATCAGGGTTTTGGCTGAAATAAGCCGTGCTTGACGCATATGATGACAGATGCAGTCTGCTGTTTTTTTCGTTTACAGGGTCTTTTTCACCTTTGAAGTAAAAATAAGGATAGCTGCTGGATTTTATACTTGAAACCCTGCCCCTTGGGTATGCGTTCCTCAGGTCCTTGCTTATTTTTGAAAAGACCATTCTGGCTTCATGAAGGACCTCCAGCTCGTTCTCGATCTTTTCCTTTGTGTCTATGATCTGAAAAAGTGAACCGTACAGCATTGTCGCTATAATGGCCGTAATGAACATCACCACCAGTATCTCGATCAGGGTAAACCCTTTTTCAGTTCGGCATTGCCGTGAATATTTCAAATGATGAATTGTCATTGTCCCATGTTATTAAAAGTCTTACCATCATGATCTTGATATTTAAAAAAGGTAGCTCGTAGGGATATACGGATACGAACCATTTAAATTCTCCGTGATTTGGAAAAGTACCACTTTCTTCCCTTTCATAAAGTATTTCCTCAAGTTCGATCTCAGCCATCATCTGCTCTGCCAGGAGAGTTGCGGTCTGATTATTTTTGGATTTGGAAGCAAAATTTATGTTATTACTGACGGACCCGAGCAATATGACCATTGCTGTTCCGATCAGCGTGATGGCTATAACGACTTCAAGAAGTGTAAATCCCTTATTCTCTGACCTTCCGTAACTTGTTAATTCGTTGCAGGTCACTTTTTTCTCTGAGATCGTAATACTGATCATATATTTTTGTCCCACCAGTGTAGGGTTTGGTTTCTATCGTATAACTTTTATTATCAACGCTGCCAAGGTGTATGACGGCATAATCAACAAAACCGCTGGGTAAGAAGAGAATAAAGACTTCATCCCCTTTTTTAATTTTTTTCTGTGACCTTTGCGTGAACACGTCCTCAAAGAAAATGCCATCGGGAAGTTTCCTTTTTTTTAAATTCGGATCGGTGGAAACGGTAAATTCCTTACCTTCGATATGTTCGACCCAGTATTGATCATTGTCTATGTCAAGTCTCAACCTGTATATGTTTTTTTTAAATATGGAATCGTTGTAAAGATACTTTATTATGCCGCTCAGGTTTCTTGATGCGCTTTTTATACTTGTATCAGTGACGCTGTTAAACCTCGGTAAGGCTATAAGCAATAAACTTCCCAGAATGAACATCACCAGGAGAAGTTCAATTAATGTAAAGCCTGCATTTTTGGTCATTCAATACTGGTGCTTAAGATATCGTCCCCTGTATTTGGCACCCCATCCTCACCCAGTGACCTGAGTGTATATGTTCCATTATTGGAATGCTCGGGACCAAGGTAAACAAAATCATTTGACCAGGCATCGAGCGGGACTTGACTTTTTCCCAGATAAGGTCCATTCCAGCTCCTTGCCTCTCTGCCGATAGTGGGAGGTGAGACCAGTGCGGAAAGTCCCTGCTGACTATCGGGATAAAAGCCATTGTCTAACTTAAAAAGCTTAATGGCACTTTCTAAATTTGCCATATTTGTTTTTGTTATTTTGACGTTTGCCTCGTCCAGCCGTTTCATTATATTTGGTGTGATGATCGCCGCGAGACTGGCTATGATTATCACCACCACCATGATCTCAATGAAGGTGAAACCTTTCTGTGATTTAATCATAATAAACCTCCTGTTTTTATATTACTGAAGTTAGATCAAAAATGGGAAGCAGTATGGCAAAAACTATAAATGCCATTACTGCTCCTATTGCCAATATCATTACGGGTTCCAGCAGGGAAGTTAAAGCCGAAAGGGTATTCTCGACCTGCAGGTCGTAAATGTCTGCTATTTTGTTGAACATATCCTCTATTTCACCTGTCTGTTCACCCACGCTGATCATCCTTGTGACAAGTGGAGGGAACACTTTGCTGTCCTGGAGAGGAGAGGCAAGGTCGGAACCTTCTCTGACACTGACCCTCACCTCTTGCAGCGAGTCCGTGAACACGGAGTTCCCCATTACCGCTTCACCGATCTCCAGTGCGTTAAGGAGAGGAATACCGCTCCCCACGAGCGTTCCGGTCGTCCTTGCGAACCTTGATATTGCGATTTTGGAGATCAGCTTGCCAAATATGGGAAGTTTTAAGACAAGGATATCAGTAAATCTTTTTCCCTTTTCGGACCTTATGAACTTTATCAAAATAAACCCTGTTACGAAAGTGAGCAAGAGAATGACAATTAAATTATTTATAAGAAAACTGCTGATGTTCATCAGGATGAGCGTTGATAAGGGAAGTGCCTTTTCACTCGCTTCGAATATCTTGCTGATCTTCGGTATTACATATACCATCATAAAGAACATGATGCCCGATCCGACTATGAACATAAATGCGGGATAAACGAAAGCGCTTTTTATCTTTGATCTCAAAGCGGTGGATTTTTCCATAAAATCCGCCAGTCTGTTAAGCACGATGTCCAGATTCCCACTGACCTCACCGGCATTGATAATATTGATATAGATTTTGGAAAATACGTCACTATGTTCAGAAAGCGCGTTTGCAAGGGAGCTTCCCTCGTTTACCCTGTTTCTCACTTGTGTGAAGGTCTCTTTTATCTTCTGATCCTCGGTCTGCTCAGAAAGTGCAACAAGAGATGCTTCCAGTGGAAGCCCCGCGGATATAAGGGATGCAAACTGCCTTGTCGTAACGGCCAGTTCTGAACTGCTGACCCTTCTGAAGGGAATATAACTTCTTTTTCCGCTTTTTGAAGCTTCGGAAATCGAGGAGAGATACAGACCTTGCTGCTTTAATTTCTCTGAGGCCGCCTTGACCGATTCTGCGTCTACTATTCCTTCCTTATTGGAACCATCTGAGTTGATCGCTTTATATTTATAAACTGGCATTAGCTGATAAGTATCAATGCTTGGATTTAGAAACTGCTGTGCTCTTCCTCGGTAACCCGCAGCACTTCGTCGATCGAGGTAACGCCGCTTATTACTTTGTTTGCTCCATCCATCTTGAGAGTGGTGAGACCTTTTTCCATGGCTTTACGTTTTATCGTTGAGGAGTCGGTTATACCCAAGGTCAGGTTTCTTATATCATCGTCCATTATCAGAATTTCAAAAATTGCCACGCGGCCATTAAATCCGGAATCCGTACATTTTTTGCATCCTTTGCTCTTAAAAACCGTTCCATCTTTTATGTCGTTGCGGTTGATACCGATCCTGCTCAGGTCCTCATCGGTGGGAATATACTTTTGCTTGCAGTGATAACAAAGCACCCTTACGAGTCTCTGTGCAACCACAGCGAGCAGCGATGAAGAAACAAGAAAGGGTTCAATGTTCATATCGATCATCCTTGTGATCGCACTGGCGGAGTCGTTGGTATGAAGAGTGGAGAACACCAGGTGTCCGGTTAAAGATGCGTGTATAGATATATCTGCCGTCTCTCTGTCCCTTATTTCACCTACGAGTATCACGTCAGGGTCTTGCCTGAGCACGGACCTGAGTCCATTGGCAAACGTCAGATCGACCTTGTTATTGACCTGGATCTGATTTATCCCTTTTATCTGATACTCTACCGGGTCTTCGATTGTAATAATTTTTTTATCGGGGGAATTTATTCTTTCCAGTGCGGCGTACAGACTTGTGGTCTTACCACTTCCCGTGGGTCCTGTTACCAAGATGATTCCATGAGGTTTTCTTATCAGAAAGTCGAATTTTGCAAGTTTTTCACCTTCAAGTCCCAGATCTTCAAGGCTGAGAAGAACCGAAGACCTGTCAAGAAGCCTCATAACAACGCTCTCACCCCATGTCGTTGGCACGGTGGAGATCCTTATATCAACGTCCCGACCTGCGACCTTTACCCTTATCCTGCCATCCTGTGGTTTTCTTTTTTCCGCTATATCAAGTTCTGCCATGATCTTTACACGAGAGATTATGGCGGACTGTACTTTTTTACCCACGGAGGTTATGTTCTGAAGCATTCCGTCTTTTCTGAACCGCACCGTCATGTTCTTTTCAAAGCATTCTATGTGTATATCGCTTGCTTTTTCTTTAACTGACCGGAACAAAAGCGAGTTAACGAACTTTATTATCGGAGCTTCATCGTATGCTTCCAGCAGGTCCTTTGGCTCATGTATGTCCAGTTCTACGTTCTCTGTCTGTTCCTGCTCTATATCACTGGATATTTCCTGATTCTGTTCATAAGCACGGTTTATATTTTCATACAGCGTGTGTTTGAAGGTCAAGAGAGTTTCAACAGGGCAGTTGAAAAGGGATCTGACCTCATCAAGTGCATACAGGTCGACCGGTGGTGCCAGTGCCACCTTCATTGTTCCGTTGGTTTGTGAAATAGGTATTAGTCTGTGCTTTCGGCTAAACTTTATAGGAAGTTTTCTGACCAGTTCAAAATCTATATCTTCGTTCCTGATCTCGCGCAGCACTGGAACGCCATAGTATTCTGATAAGACGCTCAGTAATTTTTCATCGTCCAGCAGGTTGGACTTTATAAGTACCTCTTCGGCACTCTCTGAGCTTTTAGATTTTATCTGCAGAAAGCTTTCAACTATCTCAGGATTTTTTTCTTGCAGTATATGATTAATGTCTTTCATCTTGGATGATCGTCATTCTTATTTTAGGATGTCGAGCCCTCTTTCCTGAAGCAGCATCCTTCTTCTTTGCTCTTCTTCTAAAATATCTTGTACGTCTTCGTCCGTTTCAACTATGCGAGGCGTGAGAAGGATGATCAGGTTCAGTTTCTGGTTCAGCTTTTGTTTCTGTTTAAACAGATTGCCGAGTA
Source organism: Thermodesulfobacteriota bacterium (assembly GCA_965215275.1). GTDB lineage: Bacteria > Desulfobacterota_D > UBA1144 > Nemesobacterales > JAJCZQ01 > CAZUNK01. The sequence goes on along the minus strand of OZ244044.1, from coordinate 1,169,202 downwards.
TGGGAATATCTCCGAGTAAGGGTGTTTTGTTCTCGGCAGTGCGTTCCCTGTCTGACACAAGTCCACCGATCACAATGGTCTGACCGTCCTTTACTATGATGGAAGAGTCGGCGGTTCTGGTTTGTGTGGCAATACCAAAAACCTGCGTGTTCAGTCCCTGTGGGGCTTCGGTGATATTGGAGACCTCAGTTATAATATTAAGGCTCATAAAATTGCCCTCACTTATCTGAGGAGTAATGGCGAGCCTTATGCCGACGGGGAGACGATCGATCGTACTGACCGTAACTCCTGATGTTCCCACTGTACTTCCCGTGGGAAATGGTATGACGTCGGCCACCGTTATTTCAGCCTGTTCGTTGTCAGTAGTGAGAATGCTTGGAGTTGAGAGCACGTTCACGTCAGTTACGGATGACAGTGCCTGAAATAAGGCTGAGAACGAAGGTATTGGTGGTATGGGTCCCGACCCGTCAATATCCACCTCTTTTCCAAGAACCCCTAAGAACAGACCGGAAAGGGTTCCAAGAGTGCTGATGGCCTGTTCACTGCTTATCGCAGCACCCAGCAAACTGGATACACCTGGAAGTTGTTGTCCTCCAAATATAAGGTTATTGTTGTTTACCGATGCACCAAGATTAAAATTAAGACCAAATGCGGTCAGATCATTTAAACCGACTTCCAGTATAGCGGCTTCCACGAATACCTGCCTTCTTCTTATATCAAGCTGTTCTATGACTTTTTTAATTGCTTTATAGTCATCCCTTGAACCTACGACAATAACGGAATTTGTAGCCGGGTCAGCAGTGATCCTGAGACCTTCCGCTTCAGCTGAAATTGCAGCCAGGCCGCTGGGTCCGGTCTGTCTTGGATTTTCTCTTGAACTTTGTCTTATGCCTGATCTGCTGGTTCCTCCAGAGGTTGAAAGCGTGGAACCTGTATTTATTCTGTTCGTTCCTGATCGGTCAGTCTGTGTGCGGTAGGAGGTGTTACCGCTCCTGCCTGGGTTAATTATGCCCAGCAGAACGCTGACGATCTGCTCTGCGTCGGCGTTCTTTATCCTGATAACGTAGATGCCTTGATCTATATTCTCTGTTTCAACATCAAGAAGAGCTATGGTCTCTTTGATCCTTTCCATATTATGCGGGTAGGCGATCAGTATAAGTGAGTTAGTTCTCTCCTCGGTAATTACTTTAAATCCGAATATATCCGCCCGCCCGGAGATCACGTTCTGGCTTGTTTTATTTGAACTCTTGGACTTGCCTGATGAACGGGAACTTTTTTGTGAGGTTAAGCCAGCTTTAGAATCAGAACTGAATATTTGCAGCAGCTTTGCTGCAACATCGCTTGCATCGGCGTTGTGTATTTTTATAAACTCTATCTTTTTTTCTATGTCAAGGCTGGCGATTATGTCGAGGATCCTGTTTATATTATCGACCTTATCAATTATTATCAGCTTATTGGAAGAAGGATAGAACAGCATATCCCCCTCTTTTGAAGTGAGTTGCTTCAGTACCTTTGAAACGTCATTTACATTGATATTTTGCAGCTGGACTATCTTTGTAATGAACCTGTCGGAAGAGACCTCAGGCGCTGGTCCTACCTCCGTTGGAATACTTTCCCTTTTGATATTTCTCTTTTTTATGATCTTGTTTACACCGTCTTTATTGATTATAGAAAAGCCGTTTAAGTCCAGGATGATCTCAAACAGCTTTTCGGCATTTTCTCTTTTGAACCCGCCTTCAGGTGAAATGATCGTTACTTTTTTCCCCTTTACCGATTTGTCCAGAATGAAAGTTTCACCTGAAAATTCGCTCATGACCTTTATCAGGTCCTTGATCGTCATTTCGGACTGCAGGTTTATTACGTGGTTATCAGGGGGTATTTGCTGTGAGTACCCGGAGGTTGTGATCACGAAGCTTAAAACTAATAACAGGGTGATTTTCTTGATATGCTTTGCCATTTTCATCTGTAATTTGTAGATCTGTTAATTGACGTTGTAAGAGTAGGAGTGTTTATTACCTTTTCTTGTAAAATTAATAATGAATTTCGTCTCATCCTTCAACTGCTCAAATACGCTCCATACGTTTTTCATATCGTTCAGTTCAACTTCGTTGATCGTATGCAGGGTGTCACCATTTCTAAGACCTATTTTGAAAAATACGCTGCTCGGCTGCACGCTGACGAACCTCAAGCCGTCTTTTTTGGGAATTGCCCTGGCCTGCGTAAATAGTTTTGAGGGATCTTCAAGCAGTTCATCAAGCATTTTCTTTTCGATCAGCCATCTGTTTTTCTCTATTTTTTTAATTCCTGTTTTATTAGTGGCCGTATGACCAGTTCTGATCTTTTTGGTTACCCTGTTCGTGCTGTCACATGAGATCACTTCATTTCCACGGGTCCCTCTGTTTATAGTTACCTTGCAGTTCTCAATTTTAAGTAATTTAACCCTTTCCGTCCTTATGACCGAAATCACGTTACCTGTAGTATAGCCGTCTATCTTGTTACTGTTGGTGTTTTTGATTATTGCAATTGATCTTCCACCGTTGTTCTTTAAATACGTCCCGAGCAGTTCTACCTTCAGGTCAGTTACTTGAGGTTCATTAGGTAAAGAGACGTTTTTAAATCTGCTTCGGGAAACGTTTTTGTTAGGAACAAATATATTGTTCTTTAATATAATGTCATAATATGTCCTGTCATGTTCTTTGGTCTTTGCATGCACGAAACCTTTGAACTTATTTAAGTTATCAGCCTTCGTGATCGCGGTTGGGTGATAGATACCTTTAGATAATCTGTCATTTACTATACGGGCAAACACGTAAGCAACGGCAATTATCAAAATAACATTAAGAACCCAGATGTGTTTTAATGAGACCATATTAATAAGCAGTTTACTTAATTTTATATACAAAAGTAAAGTAAAACACTTTGTTTGTCAATGGAAAAACTCCGATCAGTTTAAATATCATCAGTTATCGGACCGTTACAGTTCAGGGATGATCATCTTACTGACGTGGTTTATGCCATACGTCATTCCGTTTTTACTTAAGTATATGGCACACGGGTTAAAATATCCTATCTGTTAAGTTTTTCAATCTGTGTGATCACATAAAGTCCATAAAAAAATAAAATCATCTGATTTCCTTTGCTCTGTCAAACAGCTTTGATATACTTATAGGGATAACGATTGAATTTTTTATCTTGACAAAACATGTCATGTGATTATCTTGTTTCGTGTTTAGTCGGCATTTTGAAATCGCAGGTGCTGGTTTTACATTAAATTTGTTGTGTGACAAAGGAGGAAACAATAATGAAAATTAGACCTCTTAGTGATAGAGTGCTAATCAAGAGACTGGATGTGGACGAAATGACCAAAGGGGGAATAATAATCCCTGATACGGCAAAAGAAAAGCCCCAGGAAGGTGAAGTGGTTGCAGTTGGTGATGGGAGAATACTGGATGACGGCAGTGTACAGCCGTTACATGTCAAACCTAAAGACAAGGTGTTGTTCAGCAAATATGGCGGCACCGAGATTACTCTTGATGGGGTAGATTATCTTATTCTCAGAGAAGAGGATATACTGGGCATTATAGAATAGTAAGCGGTAAAATTATAAGCAAAACATGCAAGTTAGGAGGAAAAAATGGCAGCAAAGGAAATAAAATTTGATACGGTAGCAAGGGACTCCCTGCTTAAGGGAGTAAGCAAATTGACTGAAGCGGTAAAGGCAACACTTGGACCAAGGGGCAGGAACGTATTAATGGAGAAAACCTTCGGAGCTCCTGTGGTAACAAAAGATGGTGTGTCAGTGGCCAAAGAAGTGGAGCTGGAAGATAAGTTTGAGAACATGGGCGCTCAGATGGTAAAAGAGGTAGCCTCAAAGACAAGCGATGTGGCAGGGGATGGAACTACGACTGCAACGGTCCTGGCGGAGTCCATATTCAAGGAAGGAATAAAGCTTGTTGCTGCAGGTCATGATCCGATGAAGCTAAAGAGAGGTATAGATAAATCGGTAGGTGTGGTAGTGGATGGTATAAGGAAGCTGAGCAAACAGATCAAGGACAGAACGGAAATAGCACAGGTGGCAACGGTATCTGCAAATGGAGATTCGATGATAGGAAGTATCATAGCAGATGCAATGGAAAAAGTAGGTAAGGATGGGGTAATAACCGTGGAAGAAGGCAGAAGCCTGGATACGGAACTGGACGTAGTGGAAGGTATGCAGTTCGACAGAGGATACCTGAGCCCGTATTTTGTAACGGATTCCGAGAAGATGCAGGTTGAACTGGATGAACCTTACATACTTATGTATGATGGCAAAATAGCGAACATGAAAGACCTTGTGCCATTGCTGGAAGAAGTTGCCAGAGGGGGAAAACCATTATTACTTGTGGCCGAAGACGTGGAAGGAGAGGCACTTGCCACGCTTGTGGTTAATAAAATAAGAGGAACACTGAAGGTAGCGGCCATAAAGGCACCGGGATTTGGTGACAGAAGAAAGGCGATGCTGGAAGATATAGCGTGTCTGACAGGTGGACAGGTTATATCTGAAGAGGCAGGAATGAAGCTGGAAGCTGCCAAGCTGGCGGATCTGGGTAAGGCGAAGAAGGTTGTTATAGACAGGGACGACACCACGCTGGTGGGAGGTTCAGGCACTAAATCTTCGATAGAGGGCAGAATAAAGCAGATAAAAGCTCAGATAGAAGCGGCAAGTGGAGAATACGACAGAGAGAAACTCCAGGAAAGACTGGCGAAGCTCGCAGGTGGAGTTGCAGTGATAAGAGTAGGTGCTGCAACAGAGACTGAGATGAAGGAGAAGAAAGACAGAGTGGAAGACGCTCTTAATGCAACCAGAGCGGCGGTAGAAGAGGGAATAGTTCCGGGGGGAGGCGTTGCACTGGTCAGGACTATAAAGGACCTGGATAAATTTAAGGGTGCAGACGAAGAAGAAGTAGCCGGTGTTAATATAGTCAAGAAGAGCTTGGAAGAGCCATTAAGAGGTATAGCCAGTAATGCCGGATGGGATGGGTCGATCGTTGTGGATAAAGTTGTAAACAGCAAAGGCTCAATTGGGTTTGATGCAGCTAAACTTGAATACAGCGATATGATAGAGGCAGGTATCGTGGATCCTGCGAAGGTGACGCGGTCTGCAATTCAGAACGCGGCAAGTGTAGCGGGACTTTTATTAACGACCGAGGCACTGGTGGCGGAGAAGCCGGCCGATGACGATGGAGGACCCGGCGGTATGCCGCCTAATATGGCAGGTATGGGAGGAGCAGGAGGAATGGGCGGTATGATGTAGTAATGTAGTCCTTCTGTGAATCTGAAAAAACTCACAAACGGTAAGAGCAGGCTCACAATAAGCCTGCTCTTTTATTTTTATGGACCCTGAATTACTTTCTGATATTTCGTTATGCTTTTAAAACCTAAACCGTTATTTGCCTTTTTAATATTTTTTGCCAGTGCTTTGTTAGTTTGCGTATATATCCTTGTTCTTGATAACAAGGATACAAAGGTCGCCGGTATCAGTAATGAGAAAGAGATCGAGGATTTTGTTCTCACGGACTATGATGGGGACAGAGTGGCATTGTCGCAGTTCAGGGGAAAACTGGTACTTTTGTTCTTCGGCTACACAAACTGTCCGGATATCTGTCCGGCAACGTTAGGTAAACTTAAAAAGGTCTATAGTGAACTTGGCAGTGATCGTGCTGACCTGCGGTTTTTATTTATCTCTATCGACCCTGGCAGAGACAGTATACAAAAACTGAAAGGCCATCTTTCTGGTTTTCACCATGAGTTTATCGGTCTGACTGGCACGGACGAGGAACTGAGCAAGGTTGCTAAAACGTTCAGTGCTGCGTATTTCAAAGAAGAAGATGGCAACAATCCCACTGACGACTATCTTATGAATCATCCAACGTCCATATATTTAATCAGCAGAGACAGTAAATTGATTTCCAGATACTCCCATAGTTCCAGTGTGAAATCTCTGGTGCGGGACATCAGAGAACGTCTTTAGAATTTTTTCTGATATTTAAAGTTTGATAGTTCGGACAGCCTCTGCAGGCTTTGTCGTCCTTGATAGAACTTTCCACCTATCTCCCAAGTGGGATATGCCTTTATGCCTTTTGCAAAGCACAGGGAGGGTTTGGCATTCTTACCCTGAATACTGCATTCCACATAGTTTATATGTTTGAATGCCTGCTTTCCAAATGCGTTTTTTTGATCCTTGCAGTGAGAGCAGTTGTAAGCCCCGTACATTACCGCATTAACCTTACCGAGGTGTCTGGCAAGACCGACGTGCAGATTGTTTGCCTGTGAACCGGTTGATGATTGTATTGTGCCTGCACCGAATACAACGGTAGCTGATAGTACGATTGCCAATGTCAAAAAGTTCAAAGAAGATGCCTTTGGTGCCATCCTGCCCTTGTCTGACAATATGATTGTAAAAAGTGACAGCATTATTATCAGTGAAACTATACAGAGTGAACATATTGCATTTATTTGAAAAATTTCCATGTAGGTGAGGTACAGGGAAAAAGTCACTCCGACCGTGGTAAGAATAAACAGGACTTTCCACTTGTTTTGTTCTGAAATTGACAGAAATGATACGATCAGAATTGATGCATAACCTAAAAAACCTACTACTGATACAGGAATCCAGAATATCTTTGAATAAGCGCTGCTGTTGACAATATCACATTCGCTGCCAGTAAGGCAGTGATTAATATCCCAGCCGCCCAACGTTGTGATGGAAAGGTACAAGGACAGTAAAGAACCTGCAAGTGCAAGAAGTTTGGTTATAAAGAGGTTTTTTTTGAAAGTTATATACAAATTGCCATGCCTTAATGTATCAGTTTAGCAAATTTCCTTTACTGCTAATAATCCATTCTGCTTAGCATAATTATAATATATTGTGGATTTTTTTAAACAATCCTTTTCTTTTATCAGTGTTTGTAGTGTTCCTTAAAAAAGTATGTTTATTGTTTAGAATTGACAGTTTTACAGGTAAACTATCTTCAGTGATATTTTTTCAGAGAGTGGATATCTGTTCCGAAATATCTCTTTCTTTTCGAAAGACTGGATTTTTAAGGAGTTGATCAGAGCTATTTCCACCGTCATTTCTGTTCTTATTGTTTTAAAATGGTTTTGAACATAAATTTAACATTAAGTTAAAACAGAATTAATAACCTGGGTGTATGGTACCTTATGTAGGTTGCTGTACTGTAAAAATGTATTTACGCTCGGTGAATATATGTCAATTAACAAAGACCTGACTTCAAAAGCTAATTATTCGGATGAGTTATCCCATACTTTCTGGGGTTATATTGCTTATTATATATCCGCTATATTTTCACCCCCTCTTGTTGTTGTATATGCTGTGGCATTATCTGCACCTTCTCTGAACGTTCCTTTACCTTTGTTGTGGTCTGTGATGTTTATGCTGCTGTTTATTGCTCCCCCTGCTTTATTTGTTTACAAGCTTTTAAAGAAAGGGGTAATTAGTGATTTTCATATGATCAACAGAAAAGAAAGAATTAAACCCCTTGTTGTAATAACGCTGAACACCTTGCTTGGAATATATATTTTTCATATTATAGGAGCACCTCCTATTCATATACTCATAAGTATTTCATCTTTCTTATCCATATTAATAATCTTTATCATAACCCTGTTCTGGAAGATCAGCGTACACAGTGTTGCCATAAGTGGGTTATGTATTGTTATAATGTCCCAGATAAGCGACCTGACCGTCCCATTTGCAATGCTGATACCGATAGTTGCCTGGTCCCGGGTTCAGCTCTCCCACCATACAGTGTTGCAGACTATTGCTGGAGCGTTTTTAGGAATTCTTACCTTTGGCGTTCCGTTTTACTTTAGTGGATTGCTCTAATTTAAGACCGTATTATTGTTGGACCCAAGATGGGTCGTTTTGTCCTTTCGATTGCACATCCGAAAATTGTTCGACTATAAATGAGTTGTCAGTATAGTTACGTTGTGAGCCACTTTCCACGATCAAATCAATAATATGGGGTATATTATTTTCGTAGTTCACCTCGTATTTTAAGTCAGAGTTTATCCAGTTTTCAAGCTGGACCTCAAAGTCTTTTCCTATTGAATACAGTATCTTGACGCCAAACTGCCTAAGTGCTTCTGCATTGCATTCCTGCTCGTACTGTCCTTTCATGGGGATCGTCAGCATTTTTTTACCAAAGAATATCGCTTCGGAAGGGGTCTCAAAACCGGAGTTACAGAGTATGCCTTCACAGGTGGATAGACTTTTCACAAACCCTTCATTATCAATTGGATAGATCTTTACATTTCCATCAATATAGGGAACTCCTCTGTATGATTTTGAAAAGAATTCCCATTTAACGTCTACGTTATTCAGTCTTTTTACAAGGTACTTTTCGTTAAATGAAGGCAGATATACCGTGTAATGCCCGTCATTTTTTACATCAGCGTTCCTTATTTCCTCTCTTATTATAGGTGTTTCTATAAAACTGTCGTATTTTTTATAATGAAGCCCTATTGGAACAGATATCGGGGCGTACCATTTGATTATGAATTCTGCCAGATGATTTTTCCTTTTGGGTCTTGGTATTTTATCGGACATAAAAGCGGTCTGATGAGAAAGGGATATATAGTTTTTCTTTTTTCTTTTACATGCCCATGATGCAACAGGTTCAAAGTCACTTATTATAATGTCGTAGTTTTCAACTGGAAGTTCGTATATGTCGGTCAACAGTTTATAAGGTCTGGCTTTTTTTATACTATTGTAGTAATCAATTCCGCCTTTGTTACCAAATATAAAACCAAGCCCGGAGAGTTGATATTTTATTTTAAACCCTAAACTTACTTCATGCTGTGTTTCACTGATGAGAATATCTACTTCGGCCTTTTTGGTCAGATGCTTTAAGATCTCTTTTGACCTTTTTATATGTCCGTTTCCGGTACCTTGTATAGCATAAAGTATTTTCATCTTATATACCCCAGCATAACTTATACATTGTTATACAATCACTTTAAATATTGCAAGGTGTTTTCTTGCCGTTATGCTTTCAACCGTCTTTCTTTATTATATGCCCATTTTCAGTAAAGTCATTGCTGTATTATGAGTAAAGTTTCAGTATTCAGTATTGTATTTTCGTTAATGTTTCGTTAAAGGATCATTAACGGCAAATGTGGTAGGAAATTTGAATAGAACGATCAGCTTGATAAGGGTTTTATATAAATCCTTTCTGTTTTTGATATTTTTCATCCTTTTTCTGCTCCTGAACTTTATAATATCTTTATTATTCAAAAACTCTGCTTCCAGATTTTTTTATACAACCAAGATAACGACTTTTTTTCTCAAACTTTCTCTTATGGTTTTTAATGTAAGTGTGAAGGTTGTTGATGAGACAGGATCAATAAAGGAAAACAAGGGTTTTCTTATGGTATCTAATCATGTTTCCTATCTTGATATTTTTGCCATTGCATCTGTTATGAATTCCATCTTTGTTGCAAGTGTGGATGGAATTGAACGCAGTTTTCTCATGGGAACTGCCGCAAAGCTGGGTGGAGGCATTTTTGTAGAGAGGAAAAGCAAGTTGAGAATAAAGCAGGATGTGGGATCCATAGAAAATGTTTTAGATTTAGGATATAATGTAGTGCTGTTTCCCGAGACAACAACTTCCAATGGAGAAAATGTGCTGCCTTTCAGGAGTTCGCTCTTTGCATCAGCAATAAATGCACGAGCGGACGTTGTCCCAGTGTGTATAGAATATACCAAGCTTAATGGTGTTCCTGTTGACCGGGCAAACAGGGATAATGTTTTTTACTACGGTAATGCAAAATTCTTTCCCCATTTGTTCAATATGATGAGGCAGCTATCGATTGTACTTGAGATAAGGTTTTTAGATAAAATTGCATATGATCCCAGAGTATCCAGGAAAGAACTTTGCAAAAAGACCTACAGACAGATCGTAGAGGCCAGGATAAAACCTGACTTAAATCAAAATGGTGAAACTGAATAAATAAGAGCATTATATACTGTATTACCCAAGATTAAAAAACAAGCATCAATATAATAAAAACACCAATCTATTGGTAAAATTATCTTTGGTTTTCTATTTACTATTCTTCTCCCCGTAAACAGCCAGCAGATATTCTGACGTAAAGATATCAGTTAGTTAAATGCCTTGAAAGGGACTGTGTTGCTAAGTCTTTATCCGAGACCTTATCTTCCTTCTGATAACTACGGATACAGGTATAAGCATCAGAGATGCTACTGCTGCGAGCAGATCAGGAACAGTTTTGCTCTGATCGGAGACCGCACATCCTCCTCCACCTCCGCCTGTACCTGATGATGTCGGTCTTCGTGTCGGTGGTCTTGTTGTTGGTGGGTCTGTTGGTTCTGGCGGCGTAGTTGTTACCCTGATAGTAAATCTCAGCTCATCCTTATCTCCATCTTCATCCGTTACCGTATATGTATAACTGCCGGAAGATACAGCAGTTGGTGTTCCGCTAATCACTCGGTCAGTTTCACTGAAAGTAAGTCCAGCAGGTAAAGAAAGAGGGGAAAGGCTGTAGGTCAGTTCTCCATTCCCTGCTGTTGCCTCAGGCAGTGTTTCCTTTACTGCGGTTCCCGGCACGTAATTCTTATCTGGTATCGTCCAGCCGCCGAACGTAGGTGTCTCACCAGACATATGACCATAGACCTTAATGTTCCATGAGTGTAAGGTCCCCGCACCTGCGACTGAAGCGTTGGTTATCTTCAAGGTCCACTCTCCGGCAGGGTCCGTTCCCAAGTGATTAGCTAAACCAAAACGATGCTCTCTGCCTGTATAGTCAAAGTCGTCTACAGTAAGAGATCTGCCAGATAATAAAAGTGATAAAGCTTCTGCTGGATATGCCTCAGTGAGTTTTGACACTCTACCGTCAGGGGAAGTTATTTCTATACTTAAAAAAGGAAAGAAAGGGTGAGTGAAATTAATACCGATCTCTATAAATTCCGTAAAGCCCTCAGTGTCTGGTATATCTATATCAGGTACTGTCAGTGTGAAAACGACGGAAACATCTTCTTCTGAGTTTCCCGTTGTGAAGTCCGGGATAACTGTATTGATATTACCCGAGGAAACCGTCACGGGTCTCATTGGCGGTGGAACGTTGGTCCAGCTTCCTGCAAGTTCTACTGCCGCAGCAGCGTCTACCGTGCCAAAACCGAACTTCGGACTGTAACGATAACGTTCTGAATCAGAACTGTATTTAAATGCTCCTGGTTTCCAATTATCACTAACAGGAATTAACTGGGTGTCTCCCTGGCTGGCTGAATCTGCCAGGATCAGTTTCAGATCCCGCCAGCTAAGATCACTGTTTACCTCCCGTATCAGTGCCGCTACTCCTGAAACAACAGCAGCTGAATTTGACGTTCCAGGGAACTCAAAAGTATAAATGTCGTTATTGTCCGTAGTTACAATATAAGAACCCGGTGCACATACCCATAGATTGAACCCTTCTTCTGAAAAAGTACTCGAACCCTTAGTGATCAAGCTATCATGACTATCGATCTCTGATGAACATACGGTAGTTACAGCGTAGTAGTTGGAATACTCATTAAAATTAGCCTGGTCTGATCCTTCATGTCCGTCCCCTGCCGCCCATACGTAAAATACTCCTTTACCACCAAATCCTTCTCTTATACCAGTTTCCACTCCTTCTTCCCACTCTGATGAAGCCTCTGTAAGAACCGGCAGGTCCTTCGGTCCCCAGTTGTTGACAGATACAGCCGTTATATCCTTATTACGGACCATGGCGTCCTTTGCATTAGTATCACTGAAGTTATCAGCTAAATTATAACTGTAGATGCTTGCCTGAGGTGCTACACCTCTTACTCCAAGGCTGTTATCACCCACTGCTGCTATAATGCCTGCCACACGTGTGCCGCGACCACTGAAAGGACTGTACAGATCACCGCTTCCTGAGTAATCATGAGAAAGTGTAGTATCCACGTTATCAGCAAGGTCCTCATGATCTGTGTCCATGCCATGATCTACCACCGCTACGTTAATCTCAGCTCCAAATACGTTATCATCCCAGACCTCTTCTATGTTTATGTCTGCATATTCCGTATCGGGTATTGTCTTTTCACCTAATATAAACTCACCCGCCTGACGTTTCAGATACCACTGACAACCGTATAAGGTGTCGTTTGGATAATTTGTAGTACTACTTTCCGGGCAGTCATCATCAAATACAGTATTAAGATCAGATACCACAACTGCAACATTGTAGGACGTGGCAACACGGCTTCCCACTACTATATAGTACGTTCCAGGTCTGAGGCGGGTTTCTATAGTGACCTTCACTATACCCTCATCCTCAATACGAACTCCAGCAGCACTTGCTATCAGATAATTATTGCTGTCACATACCTGTAAACTGTATCCCTGATCATTGGAGAAGGGGAAGGTTACTATTATAGCCACGATCAATCTTTCATTCACGTCTATCTGAAAGTAATGCGGATCAGCACCGGCAGCTAAACTTCCACTACGTGTACTTCCGGCTACTGTCAATGTAGCTTCTGTCGTTGCACTGGAGTCGCAGTTATCAACGCTGGTCTGACCATATGCACCAACGTTTACAAAGCACAGAAGAAAGAAAAAGGGAATTAATAACTTATGGGGGGGGGTGTTACTCTAAACAGGATGTTCATGACTTTTTCTATTTTACTTTGTATTATTAATGAATGTCAAGAATAATTTTTATGCTAAACAATCTGTTCAAACCTTTAAAGTCAGTGCAGGGAAGCGATGTAAGTTTTTTGGTAATTAAGCAGATAATCTCCATAAATCAAACTACCACGATTCCTTGTCTTGGCACTACAACGGTGGAAAAGTCTATTTTTCATTGATTGTTCCATATCTCTCACCCCACATAAGCTTTGTTTTAAGTATAGAGAAATAGTCTCTAAAGGGCGACTTAATTAACTTGACTTTGGATCTGGATTTTTTTAGTATCACTTCATCGTTCATACCTAGTGTTAATGTTTTCTGTCCGTCTAGCGTTACGTATGCATTCTGATCTTCAGTTAGTACTTTAACCTTGATCTCCATATTGTTTGATACCACCAAAGGTCTGTTTGTCAGAATATGTGGGCAAATTGGTGTAATTAAGATTACAGGTAAGGTCGGATATGCGATAGGACCTCCAGCGGATAGAGAATAAGCGGTTGAACCGGTAGGAGTAGCAAAAATAACTCCATCTGCCTTGAAAGTCGTGATCTTATTACCATCTATGAATATTGCAAGATCAATAATTCTTGAAACTGCGCCATTGTTAATAACTAATTCGTTCAGGATATGATACTCCTCTGGCTTTCTTCCCGATTTGACCACAGACGCCAACACCATCTCCCGTTCCTCAATCTCATAATCACCTTCAATGACCTTCTCCATTATAGGAAAGATCTCATTTACGGTAAATTCGGTAAGAAAACCAAGCCCTCCCAGATTGAATCCGAGTATCGGGATATTGTTTTTGTTTACCTGTTGAGAGGCACTGAGGAAAGTACCATCTCCACCGAAGACGACAACGAGTTCAATCTCTTTAGGCAGGTCATTCTGCTTGAAAAATCTTTTAACCTTGATGTTCTGTGCAAGTTCTTCATCCACCCAGAACTCAATTTCCTTTTTTTCAAACCATTTAATGAGATCACTTACAACGGAATAAACTTCTTTTGTATCTCTTTTACCTATGATGCCAATTTTCAATGATTGCCTCCGGATTGTTTAGTTTACTCTATTGTCAGCTTGATACAGTAGATATTTTTTGATCAGATTGTCAATATCTCCATCCATTACCGCATCTATGTTGCTTTCTTCAAAGTTCGTTCTGTGGTCTTTGACCATTCTGTATGGATGCATTACATAAGAACGTATCTGACTGCCCCAGCCTATCTCCATCTTACTTGAGTTCATCTCCTCAATTAACTTTTGTTTCTTCTCTCTTTCCATTTCATAGATCCTTGCCTTCAGTATCTTCATAGCGTTAATCCTGTTTTGATGTTGGGATCTTTCGTTCTGACAGCTGACAACCATACCTGTTGGCATATGTGTGATCCTTATGGCGGAGTCTGTTTTGTTAACATGCTGACCACCTTTACCACTTGCCCTGAAAGTGTCGACCCTTAAATCTTTATCCTCAATTTCCACTTCAATCAGATCGTCCACTTCGGGAGATACGAAAACCGAGGCAAAAGAGGTGTGTCGACGCTTATTAGAGTCAAATGGCGAAATTCTTACAAGTCTGTGGACACCGCTTTCACCTTTTAAATAGCCAAATGCATAACTTCCCTCTATTAAAAAGGTTACATTTTTAATTCCTGCTTCATCTCCGTCCTGCAGATCTAATATGTTCGTCTTATAGTCTTTGCTTTCAGCATATCTTAAGTACATTCTGAACAACATGTCCGCCCAGTCCTGTGCTTCCGTGCCTCCGGCACCGGAATTTATTGACATTATTGCATTTCTTTCGTCGTCGGTGGCACTGAGGACCTTTTTAAACTCAAGTTCCTCGATCTTGGAGACCAGATTACCGTGCTTTATATCAATTTCACTCTGCAGTTCTTCGTCGTTGGATTCATCACAAAGTTCTATCAGAACTTCCAGGTCTTCAAGCTCAGAACGCAGCAATTCCCACGTATTTAGTGAGTTCCTGATACGTGCTTGCTCTTTTAAAATTGACTGTGCTTCGGTCTTATCGTTCCAGAAATCGTGGGCGTTTATCAGAGATTCTATCTCGTTCAACCGTGAATTTTTATCTGCGATGTCAAAGAGAGTCCCAGATAGATTTGATTCTGCTCTGAAGCTGGTTTACATCCAGTCTGTTATCTTCGCTCATTGTATATACCTTATAAAAAGTCGTTGCTGATATAAAGTGTTCTTTCAAGTTCTATGTTGTTTAACTCATTGTTCTGTCTATGTCAATTTTGATTTTAATTTGCTTTCAGGTAAATTGCCTCTTTCCGGTTCATCCAATATTCATAATTTAAGGAGAATTAAGAAGTGAAAAAATACGTATTTACCCCCGGTCCCGTTCCAGTGCCCAGCGAGATTCTGATCAAGATGGCAAACCCCATTATTCATCATAGAACGGAAGAGTTTGAAGCTATTTTTGAAGAGGTAAGAAAGGGGCTGAAACATGTGTATCAGACGGAGCAGGAGGTTTTAATACTGGCTTCATCAGGCACGGGAGCAATGGACGCTGCTATTTCCAACACCATGTCCAGTGGCGATAAGGTGTTGGTGGTGAACGGCGGCAAATTTGGAGAAAGGTGGGCAAAGATATCAAGATCATACGGGCTTAAAGTACAGGAGATCGTAGTGGAATGGGGTACTGCCGTTGATCCTTCCTTAATTAAAGAGGCACTTGATAATGATCCATCCATAAAGGCAGTTCTGTTACAGGCAAGCGAAACGTCAACTGGTGTTAGACACCCGACGGAGAAAATAGCTGAAATAACCAATGAAAGGGAAGATGTATTATTGATCGTGGATGGAATAACTGCCGTTGGCGTATTTTCTTTAGGTTTTGATGAAGTTGGTATTGACGTTCTGGTGGGAGGTTCACAAAAGGCATTTATGATGCCTCCGGGACTGGCGTTCATCGCTCTTAGTGAAAAAGCATGGAAATTCAGCGAGACTTCCGACCTTCCCAGGTTCTACTTCGACCTGAAAAATTACCGAACGAGTGCTGCTAAGAATACCACTCCATACACCCCGGCGGTCACCCTTATTATAGGTCTTGCGGAGGTTCTGAAAAGATTTTCAAGTGAAGGCCTTGCAAATATGTACAAAAGACATGACAGTCTGTCCAGAGCATCCAGGGGAGCCTTGACCGCCATGAACATAGGGTTATTTGCCAAAGGTTCTCCAAGCACTGCGTTAACGGTGGGAATTGCACCAGAGCGGATCGGCGCGGCGAAGATAATCAAGGAACTAAAAGACAGGTTCGGTATGACGATCGCGGGTGGACAGGATCATGCAAAGGGTAAGATATTCAGATTTTCTCACATTGGAGATATAGAAGCAACCGATACGATAGCAGTTATATCTGCGCTGGAATCCACTCTTAAAAATCTAGGTCACAGTTTTAACTTTGGGGCGGGTGTTACAAAAGCAACTGAGATTTTAAACGACTCGTTATAAGCAAAATCCGAGTATATTAATTCTCCTGAAAATATTTACAGGCAAGTGAACCGCTGTCCAGGTCTGAGATCAGATAACCGATCTCATATTGGCTGCCTTGGCTGAAGTAGAGTTTTACGCCCTGAGGAGTGATGAAGTATATCCCCTCTTTTTTAGTGTCTTCCGGAAGAGTAACTTCATAAACCGGATAACTCATTGTTCCACTGCCGAGATTCCAGCCTTTACGGCGATTTCCGATCTTCTTTACGTTGCTTGCAATGTCCCATACTTTCGGAAATATCTGTCCTTCCACGGTAATTTTCATTACGGTCGTTCAATCTCCAGGTGAGTTATCATTCCAATACAGTTGAGCAGCGTCAATATTTTTTCGTTATGCGGATATGTGTCTTTTTGAGCCGTCTTGTCTCCACAGTCAGGACAGGTGGTATCTTCGTTGCCGGTTTTTCCACACTTAGGGCACTCGTATTGTCTTTGATCGCACAATGCAAGTAATGAAAATATTGTCTCGTTCAGGCCGCTTTTTCCAAGCAGTTCACCCCATTCATCCAGCGCCTCAACGATTTTTTCTCTGTGTTCTTGTGGAAGCTCACTGAAATTTCCATAGTAGATGATTTCATTGTCCACAAAGATCTTAAAATTAATATCCACTGTAGCTGTAAAGGCTAAACCCTTGTAATTCTGGATGCAAGCAGATGGTCGATCAGGACCAGGTTAACCATAGCTTCTGCAATTGGTACTGCCCTCGGGCAAAGGCAGGGATCATGTCTGCCCTTTACTGTCAGCTTTCTGGCACGACCTTTTTTATCCACTGTTCTTTGTTCTTTTGATATTGAGGATGTTGGCTTGACCGCTATTCTGACAACGAGGTCCTCGCCATTTGATATACCACCGAGCATGCCACCGGCGTTATTTGTCTTAAAGCCCAGCTTACCGTCTTTCTTTTTATACATCAGGTCATTTGCCTCGGAGCCTCTTTTTTCTGCTACGGTAAATCCCATACCTGCTTCAAAACCTCTGATACCTCCAAGGCTCATTAATGCTGCTGCAAGGTCGGCATCCAGTTTATTAAAAACGGGGCTGCCAAGTCCCTTTGGCATACCAGTGGATATTATCTCAACTATTCCCCCTATGGAATCACCTTCTTTTCTGACTTGCTCGATCAACGCCGTCATTTCAAGTGCCTTTTTTTTGTCCGCACATCTGACGGGATTTTTCTCGATCTGTCTGGTGTCGAATTTTTCAGCTTTTATATCTCCTACCTGCTTTACGTGACCAATTGTCCTTATACCCTCTATGTTCAGTATTTTTTTTGCTATTGCTGCCGCGGCGACCCTTCCTACTGTCTCGCGATTTGAGGACCTGCCACCTCCCCTGTGATCCCTGAGTCCGTATTTCTGATCGTAGGTAAAATCAGCGTGTCCCGGTCTGTATGTGTCTTTTATATCTTCATAGGACCTGGATATAGCGTCCACGTTCTTGACTATCATGGAAATCGGGGTCCCGGTTGTCTTGCCGTCAAAAACGCCGGACAGTATTTCGACTTTGTCCGGTTCTTTTCTCTGAGTGGTTATACTGCTCTGACCTGGTCTTCTTCTGTCAAGTTCTGCTTGTATCTCTTCTTCCGATATACCGAGTCCGGCGGGGCATCCATCAAGTACCACCCCCACGGCTTTTCCATGAGACTCTCCCCAGGTTGTTATTCTGAACAGTCTTCCGAATGTGTTGCCGGGCATTAGATAAATATAACTCCTCTGTAATTTATAGGTCTGCTTCTTTCTGTAAATCGTCAGTTTTACATTATCGCCAAATTTTCAGCCCCTTACGGTCAGTTGAACTTATGATCATGATGTCGACCTAGCTCAGGTAACCGTTTGCTTTAAACCAGTCTACGGTTTTTTTTACTGTTTTTTCTATGGGCGTTTTAGTATATCCGAGTTCGCGTTCGGCCTTTGAACTGTCCGCGTGCCAGTTGTATCTGGTCAGCTTGACAGAGTCCACGTCCATGGTTGACATGTTGGGAAAATCAAATCCTAAAATCCGCTCGGTCAGATAAGCGGTCGCGTAAGCAGCAGCGTAAGGTATTTTCAGTTTCGGGGAAGGGATACCGGTTACCTTTTCAAGCAGATTGAAGTATTCCTTTACTATAAGATTGGTATTACCCAGTATATACCTTTCGCCGGACCTTCCTTTTTCAGCTGCAAGTATATGTCCCTCTGCCACGTCTTCAACGTCTGTGACGTTCAGCGTTCCGTCCAGATATCCGGGAAACCGTCTTTTACAATACCACAGGACAGACCCGGCGCTGGACATATAAATGTCCCCTGCTCCAAGAACGACCGAAGGATTTGTAATAACGACGTCAAGTCCCTGTGAGCAGAAATCCAAAGCTGCGTTTTCAGCGTCTCTCTTTACGTTCATGTACCCTATACCCGCGGAACTGAAATCCGTTACTGTGTCCTCGGTCACGCAGCCGTTTTCCGGTCCGGGTCCAAGTGCGGCAACGCTGCTTGTGAAGACGACCCTTTTGACCCCCGCTTCAACGGCGGCAGAAAGTACCGTCTTTGAACCCTGAACGTTTATTTCCTCCATCTTGCCGTAATCCTTTTTTTTGAAGGAGACAAATCCTGCCGCGTGATACAAGGTATTGCAACCTTGTAAGGCGTTTATAATCGATCTTTTGTCAAGTATATCGCCATAAACCTTGTCAACGTTCAGGTTGTCAATGTTATCTGTTCTGCTCGTTTTTCTTAGAAGTACCTTTACCCTCTCTCCTCTTTCCATCAGTTTTCGTGCAACATGAGAACCAATGAACCCGGTAGCTCCTGTAATTAGTGACGACATGTATACCTCCGTTAGACGTTTAGGTCGTATAATTCTATCTTGATTTTGTCAAGAAATAAACATTGCATCACCATAGCTCAGAAATCTGTACTTTTTGTTTACAGCTTCTCTGTATGCTGAAAACAGCATATCTTTCGAGCAGAATGCTGATACGAGCATCAGCAGACTTGATCTTGGCATGTGAAAATTGGTGATCATTGCATCAATGAATTGAAAATCATAAGGAGGATAGATGAACAGACCGGTATCGAAAGTTAAGGAATCGAATTTAACAACTGATTCGATCGCACGGACAACCGTTGTACCGACCGCCACTATTCTTCTTAAGTCCCTTTTTGCCTTTAATACGGAACTGAACGTCCTCTCGGGAATTTCCACGAACTCCCTGTGCATTACATGGTCTGAAACGTTCTCTGACTTGACAGGTCTGAACGTTCCAATTCCCACATGGAGCGTTATGAACCTTATCTCCACGCCTGTTTCTCTGATCCTTTCAAGCAGCTTGTCCGTAAAATGAAGTCCTGCCGTAGGGGCTGCTATTGCTCCCTTCTTCCTTGCAAAGACCGTTTGATACGTTTCCCTGTCCCTTTCTTCCGGTGGTCTGTGTATATATGGCGGAAGAGGTATTTTTCCAAAGTCGTGTATATATTTCTCGACCGGTCTGTTGAAATTTATCACCCACTCATCTGAAGGGCTTTTTGACAGCGTTCCTTTTATTCCTTCATTGAACTGTATCACGCTGTTGTTTTTTGGATTTCTCACCAGAAGTTTCCAGTGCTTTTCAGAGATCCTGTGGGTGAGAAGTACTTCGACCTCCTTGTCCGCTGTTCGTCCGACAAGTTTTACTGGAAGTACCTTGGTGTCGTTGAGAATAAGCAGATCTCCCTCTTTGAGATGGTCAGCGATATTGAAGAACCTTTCGTGAGTTATGCTGCCGTTACTCTTGTTCAAGACGAGCAGTCTGGATCCGTCCCTTTTTTTAAGCGGGTATTCAGCAATGAGTTCCTGTGGAAGATGATAGTCAAAATCGCCTGTTTTCATCTACTGAATACATTTTTTGTTTTAAGTCTGAGTGCGTTTAACTTTATGAAACCAGTTGCATCCGACTGATCGTATATCTCGTCTTCTTCAAAAGTTGCAAGGTCTTCCAGATAAAGGGACCTGGGCGATTTACGTCCTACAACTGTCGTGTTACCTTTGTACAGTTTTAATCTGGCTACTCCATCGACGTTTTTCTGCGAATTTGTCACTGCATCCATCAGCATATCCATTTCCGGACTGTACCACAGTCCGTTATATATAAGCTGGGCGATCTTTGGTACAAGGGAATCCCTTAGATGCATGACCTCTCTGTCCATGGTCAGTGATTCCACCGCTCTGTGTGCTACGTGCAGAAGCGTTCCGCCTGGAGTTTCATAAACGCCTCTTGATTTCATACCAACAAAACGGTTTTCAACTATGTCAACCCTGCCTATTCCGTTCCTGCCTGCAACGTCATTTAATTCAGACAGTAGTTTAGCGGGAGACAGCTTCTTGCCGTTAACTTTTACCGGTTCCCCTTTTTTAAATTCAATTTCTATGAAAGTCGGCTCGTTCGGAGCGTTTTCCGGGGACACCGTCATTTCAAACATCGATTCCGGTGGTTCCGTCCAGGGATCTTCAAGAACCCCTCCTTCATAGCTGACGTGCATTAAGTTCCTGTCACAACTATAGGGCTTTTCTTTTGTAACGGGTACTTCGATCCCGTTGTTCCGTGCGAACTTTATAAGATCGTTCCTTGATCTGAACTTCCACTCTCTCCAGGGTGCGATCACTTTAATACCGGGAGATAATGAATAGAACGTCAGTTCGAACCTTACCTGGTCATTGCCCTTACCCGTTGCTCCGTGAGAGACGAAGGAAGCTCCTTCCTGCTCGGCTATCTCTATCTGTCTTTTTGCAATAAGGGGCCTTGCCAGTGACGTGCCGAGCAGATAACACCCTTCATATATAGCACTTGACTTAATGGCCGGATAGACGAAATCCTTAACGAATGCCTCTTTCAGATCTTCGACGAATACCTTGCTGGCACCTGTTTTAAAAGCCTTTTCCCTTATTTTCTCGATGTTTTCGTTCTGTCCCAGGTCGGCTACATAGGCTATAACTTCGGCCCTGTGTTCCTTTATGAGCCATTTTAATATAATGGACGTGTCAAGTCCACCGGAATAGGCCAGGACGATCTTGTTTTTTTTCTTAACCATTGAGATGTATCTTGATAATGACTTGCGGACGGTTGTTTTTTACATCCGCTTTTTAGGTCTCAGGTCATGAAGGTAGAATTTGGCACCTTTGTTCTCATAAAATTTTTCTAATGAAAAACCTATGTATTCAAGTCTGTGAATATCGGTTCCGGCATACTTGGTCTGTTTCACCTCATCTGAGAGCTTACACACGAGCGGGATATCCTTGTCGGGTCTTTCCTGACATATAAAACCGACTTTGAATTCCTTCTCGATCTTAATATGCGGGGACATGGCAAACCCTATTGCGAGCTTTGCGTTCACCATCTCTACCACGATAAGACTTACCGGGGTCGGGTCGGGAGCTTCCGAACTGTCATCAACGTTGAACCTGTACGCATAATAATCTATGGCCTGATCACCTTCATGCATGCTGTTTAGGTACCAGTAATCTTCAGAATCCAACCAGCACATTATCTGAACCATACGACCCTCCTGAAACACAAGATTAATTGCTGTATTATAACACTAATTTGCAAAACACTAAATGAAAAGACAGCAATAATTCCCTGCAAAGACTAACTGTACGGTATTTAGGCAGTCCGGTCGTTGGAAAACGGGTTATAAATATGCTCATTTTTTTAAAAGGCGTTTAGTATGTTATAATTAACGTTCACGTTGTGAGGTTGCTCTTATGAAAAATTTTGAATTGCCGTATAGGCAGGGACTGTACGACCCTGATTTTGAACATGATTCCTGCGGTATTGGATTTGTTGTTAACATCAATGGCATAAGGTCGAACGGAATAGTTGCCCAGGCTATTGAGATCCTGAACAACCTGGAGCACAGGGGGGCATGCGGGTGTGAGAAAAACACCGGTGACGGTGCCGGGATACTTATGCAGAAACCACATGACTTTTTTGCAAAAGTTACAGGAGCGGACCTGCCTGATCATGATGATTACGGGGTTGGAATGCTCTTTATCTCTCCTGATGAAAAAGTAGCATCCTCGGTTATGGAGATATTTGAAAGAACGGTACAGGAAGAAGGACAGGAAGTCCTGAAATGGAGGGACGTTCCCACTGATAACACGTCACTGGGCGAGACGGCACTGTCGTGTGAACCGGCCGTGAAGCAGGTCTTTATCAAGAGGGGGAAAGATACTCAGCCGGGAATGGACTTTGAGAGAAAGCTTTATATCATCTGTAAAAGGTCGGGTAACAAGATCAGATTTTCAGATAGGCCGCTGGACAGTAATTTCTATATCTGCAGTCTTTCCTACAAGACGATCGTGTATAAGGGGATGTTAACCACGTGGCAGCTTGAGCCGTACTATCCTGACCTTAGTGACGGACGTATGGAGACCGCTATTGCACTGGTGCATTCCAGGTTCAGCACCAATACGTTTCCAAGCTGGGACAGGTCCCATCCCTACCGCTACGTTATTCACAATGGGGAGATCAATACATTAAGAGGAAATATGAACTGGATGCACTCAAGGCAATCTCTGCTGAAATCCGACCTTTATGGAGACGATCTGGAAAAATTATTTCCGATCATAGCACCCGAGGGGAGCGACTCTGCCGCTTTTGATAACGCACTGGAATTTTTATCACTATCAGGCTATTCGATAGAGCACGCGGTAATGATGATGATACCTGAACCCTGGTCCAAGCACGAAAGCATGCCTGAGAACAAGAAAGCATTCTATAATTATCACAGCTGTTTAATGGAGCCATGGGATGGTCCGGCGTCAATTGGATTTACCGATGGCGAGAAAGTGGGCGCGGTTTTAGACAGACAGGGTCTCAGACCGTCCAGGTACTACGTTACAAAAGATGATCTGCTGGTTCTTGCGTCCGAGGTGGGAGTGCTGGAGATCCCTCCTGAGAACATAGCTTACAAAGGCCGCCTTGAACCTGGAAGGATGCTTTTGATCGATACAAAAAAGGGAAGGATAGTTGGTGACGAGGAACTGAAGAACAGCCTCTCGAATGAAAAGCCGTACTTCAAATGGATCAAGGACAACCTGGTCCACATTAACAGCCTTAAGCCTTGCGGAGAAGAAGATGAAATAACGGATGACAGGTCATTTCTGACCGCTCAGAGGTTGTTCGGTTATACCTTTGAGGAACTAAGGCTGCTGATCGGTCAAATGGCAAAGAACGCGGTCGAGCCCGTTGGGGCAATGGGCGTGGATACACCGATAGCCGTTTTGTCTGATAAACCTAAACTTCTGTACAGCTATTTCAAGCAGCTTTTTGCTCAGGTGACAAATCCTGCGATCGATTCGATCAGGGAGGAACTTATAACAGATACGAAGGTAACGTTGGGACCTGTCAGGAATATTCTATCCCCGATGCCTGAACATTGTGAAAAGATAGAGATGGACTATCCGGTCCTGACAAACGGCGACCTTAATAAACTGAAAGCCCTTGATATGAAAAACCTTAGATCAGGGACCTTTCCAATTCACTTTAACCCCGGAGGCGGCAGTGAAGGATTGATCAAAGCCCTTGATCAGCTTTTTAAGGACGTTGATAAAGCAATATCAGAAGGGATCAGTATCGTAATCCTTTCTGACAGGGGGTTTAGTGATAAAAAGATCCCAATACCCGCCCTGCTTGCGGTATCGGGACTTCATCATCATCTGGTCAGAAATGGCAACAGGATGAAGGTAAGTCTTGTTCTGGAGTCGGGAGAACCAAGGGAAGTGCACCATTTTGCATTGCTGATCGGTTACGGTGCAAGTGCCATCAACCCCTATCTCGCGTATGAAACGATAAAAAATATGATCCTTGACGGTATGCTGCCCGATATTCTGCCGGATAAAGCGATCTCGAACTACATTGCCAGTATTGTGAAGGGAATTGTCAAAATAATGTCGAAGATGGGTATTTCCACGGTGCAGAGCTATCACGGCGCACAGATCTTTGAAGCATTAGGACTTGATCATGAATTCATAGATAAGTACTTCACGTGGACGCCTTCAAGGATTCAAGGTGCTGGAATAGAGGTGATCGCAGAGGAAGCACTGCGAAGATCTGAACAGGCCTATCCGGACCGTGACGTTGATGAAGACACGCTGGAGGAAGGAGGTATATACCAGTGGCGTCCGGGCGGTGAGAGGCATATGTGGAATCCCCAGACCGTACATAAGCTGCAGTATGCTGCCAGGTCAGAAAGCTACAAGTCCTATAAAGAGTTCTCAGAACTTTCAAACAATGAGGACAGGGAGCATTTTACGCTCCGGGGGCTGATGGATTTTAACTACAGTGGTGCTCCCATACCCATTGAAGAGGTAGAATCGGTTGAATCCATATGCAGAAGGTTCAAAACCGGTGCGATGTCGTACGGTGCCATCAGTAAAGAGTCCCATGAAAGCCTGGCCATAGCAATGAACCGGATCGGAGGTAAGAGCAATACAGGGGAAGGAGGTGAAGACACTGACAGATATACAGCGGACGCAAATGGTGATTTAAGAAGAAGTGCAATTAAACAGGTTGCATCTGGCAGGTTCGGGGTTACCAGTGAATACCTGGTGAATTCTGACGAGATCCAGATCAAGATAGCCCAGGGGGCCAAGCCGGGTGAGGGAGGTCAGCTGCCGGGCAGAAAGGTGTATCCATGGATAGCAAAAGTTCGTTTGTCCACCCCGGGCGTGGGTCTGATCTCTCCCCCGCCTCACCATGATATATATTCCATAGAGGACCTGGCGGAACTGATATATGATTTAAAAAATGCAAACAAATATGCGAGAATTAATGTAAAGCTAGTGTCTGAGGTTGGGGTAGGGACAATTGCTGCCGGAGTAGCCAAAGGTCACGCTGACGTGATCCTTATAAGCGGTACCTCCGGTGGTACGGGAGCATCCCCGCAGAGTAGCATTCAGCATGCCGGTCTCCCCTGGGAGCTGGGAATAGCTGAGACCCATCAGACTTTATTGTTGAACAATCTGAGAAGTAGGGTCGTTCTTGAGACTGATGGGCAGTTAAAGACCGGTAAGGACGTTGCGATTGCTGCTCTGCTTGGTGCGGAGGAATATGGATTTTCAACCGCTCCGCTGATCGTTCTTGGATGTATAATGATGAGGGTCTGTCATTTAGACACCTGTCCTGTGGGTGTTGCGACCCAAAATCCCGAACTTCGTAAAAAGTTCACTGGCGATCCCGCCGACGTGGTGACCTATCTCAGGTTTGTTGCACAGGAACTCAGGGAGATCATGGCTGGTCTGGGCTTTAGAAGTGTCAACGAGATGATAGGACGGACGGACAGGTTAACGACAAAAAAAGCGATCGATCACTGGAAAGCCAGGGGGCTTGATCTTTCAGGTGTGTTTACAAAGCCGGACGTACCGGGCAGCTGGGGAACTTACCGTCAGATAGATCAGGATCATGGAATAGATAAGTCGCTTGATGAAACGGTTTTGATGGATATATGTGCACCTGCGATCACGGACGGTAAACCGGTTGATGTAAAAGAGCCTTTACCTATAAAGAATATCAACAGGGCCGTCGGTACCATAGTTGGCAGCGAACTGACGAGAAAATATGGTCTTAATGGTCTTGCGGAAAACACCGTCAATATCCGTTTCAGTGGTTCCGCCGGGCAGAGTTTCGGAGCTTTTGTTCCCAAGAGCATGACCTTATTTCTTGAAGGTGATGCAAATGATTACGTTGGAAAAGGGTTATCGGGAGGAAAGCTGATAGTGTATCCGCCCAGGAAGTCCACGTTCAGACCTGAGGAAAATATTATAGTTGGTAACGTTGCCTTTTACGGAGCGACCGGTGGAGAGGCATATATAAGAGGAAAAGCAGGTGAAAGGTTCTGCGTGAGGAACAGTGGTGTTCATGCCGTGATAGAATCAGTTGGGGACCATGGCTGTGAATATATGACGGGCGGGAAAGTCGTGGTGCTCGGACCCACGGGAAGGAACTTCGGAGCGGGAATGTCTGGTGGGGTTGCTTACGTGTATGATGAAGAAGGAGATTTTGATGAAAAATGCAACATGGGAATGGTTTCCATCGGATCCGTTGATGACGAGGACCAGAATTTCCTGAGCGTCATGGTAAGAAAACATTTTGATTATACGAGCAGCCAGGTGGCAAGAACGCTCCTTGATAACTGGGCTGAGAGCGTCAGGAAGTTTAAGAAGGTCATGCCGAACGATTATAAACGCATGCTCGAGAATATTAAACGAGTGGAAAAAAGCGGGCTTAGTGGAGATGAAGCAATGATGGCCGCCTTTGAAGCGAATAAAAGCGACCTTGCCCGGGTGAGTGGAAATTAACCGTGTTCTTTGGAGAAAACTGAATGGGTAATCCGACAGGTTTTATGAACTATACTCGCGTACTTGGTCCTGATAGAGACCCTGAAGAGCGGACCGGTGATTGGAACGAATTTCATCAGCATCTTCCCGAAAGTGAACTGAAAGAGCAGGGCAGCAGATGCATGGATTGCGGCGTACCGTTCTGTCAGACTGGCGAGATGCTTGCCGGTATGGCCGTCGGCTGTCCTGTAAACAATCTTATTCCCGAATGGAACGACCTTGTATATAAGGGATTATGGAAAGATGCCCTTGACAGATTACATAAGACCAACAATTTCCCGGAGTTTACGGGACGTGTTTGTCCTGCACCGTGTGAAGGTTCGTGTGTGCTTGGAATAAACGAACCAGCCGTGACGATCAAATCAATAGAGTGTGCGATCGTGGACAAGGGCTTTGAATCCGGCTGGATAGTACCTGAACCTCCTGAGATCAGAACGGGCAAGAAAGTAGCGGTCATCGGGTCAGGTCCCGCAGGACTTTCATGTGCCGCACAGCTTAATAAGGCGGGACACAGCGTGACCGTTTATGAAAGGGATGACAGGATCGGAGGGCTTCTTATGTACGGGATCCCCAACCCGCATCTGGATAAGGACATCGTTCAGAGAAGAGTGGATATTCTCAGAAAGGAAGGAATTGATTTTGTAACGGGAGTTGAAGTGGGCAGGGATATGAAAGCCGATGACGTTATTGGTCAAAACGATGCGGTTGTAATATGCACGGGAGCCACGGTACCCAGGGACCTGCCAATTGAAGGCAGGGAACTGAACGGAATATACTTTGCGATGCAGTTTTTAAGGAGCAATACAAAGAGCCTGCTGGACAGCAACCTGGAAGATGGAAATTATATCTCCGCAAAGGGTAAAGATGTAATAGTGCTTGGCGGTGGAGACACGGGAACGGATTGTGTTGCCACCTGCGTAAGACATGAATGTAAGAGCCTGGTTCAGTTTGAGATACTTTCGCAGCCTCCTTTGGAAAGGTCCGCAGATAATCCATGGCCCCAGTGGCCGAAGATCTATTCCCTGGGCTACGGACAGGAAGAAGCGGCTGCAGTTTTTGGAGGGGACCCCAGAAAATATCAGATAATGACAAAAAAATTCGTTGGTGACGATTCAAACAACGTTAAGGAACTCCATACGGTACAGATCGAGTGGCAAAAGGCAGAAAACGGGAAGATGTCGTTTAATGAAGTGCCCGGCACGGAAAAAATATGGCCCGCACAGCTTGTACTTCTGGCACTTGGTTTTCTTGGTCCGGAGCAGGGACTTTTACAGCAGATGAACCTTACGACGGATGAAAGGACCAATGCAAAGGCCGAATATGGCAAATATGCCACTAACGTGGAAGGAGTTTTTGCCGCAGGTGATGCAAGAAGGGGACAAAGCCTAGTGGTATGGGCGATAAACGAAGGAAGAGAGGCCGCAAGAGAGTGCGACCGTTACCTTATGGGTTCTTCCACACTTCCTTGAAAACAAACTTTGATTTCATTCAGAAACAATGAAATTTATAGATCCCAGGGAGCAGTTGAAAGTAATAGAGAGAGGCACGGAAGGGATCATATCCAAAGAGGAACTTCTGGAAAAACTTAAAAGTTCGAAGGCCAGGAACGTTCCACTCAGGATCAAAGCGGGTTTTGACCCTACTGCTCCGGACCTCCATCTTGGACACTGCCTGTTGCTGAAAAAGCTGAGGGATTTTCAGGACCTCGGGCATAAAGTGCTGTTTTTAATTGGCGACTTTACCGCTATGATAGGTGATCCTACCGGTAAGACGGAAACCCGTCCGGCGCTTATGTCCGATGAGATAGTTAAAAATGCAGAGACGTACGAGAAGCAGGTCTTTAAGATCCTTGACAGGAAAAAGACGGATATAATCTTCAACTCGGCCTGGCTGGGCAAGCTGAGCTTTGATCAGCTCCTTAATCTCACTTCTCAGGTTAACGTTGCAAGACTGCTGGAGAGGGACGATTTCAGTAAAAGGTACAAGAGCGGTTCGTCCATATCTTTAAAGGAGTTTATGTATCCGCTGATCCAGGCTTATGATTCTGTCCAGACGCGTGCGGACGTGGAGATGGGCGGTACGGACCAGACCTTTAACATACTGTTAGGCAGGGACTTTCAGAGATATTTTGGACTGGAACCCCAGGTTGCAGTATTTTTACCCATACTTGAAGGTACTGATGGAGTGAAGAAGATGTCAAAGTCCCTTGGGAACTATATTGGTATTGAGGAAGACCCAATGGACGTTTATGGAAAGGTAATGTCAGTATCTGATGAACTTATGTGGAGGTATTTCTACCTGCTGACCTCAAAGACCGATGAAGAAATAGGGTCTTTGAAAAGGTCACATCCCATGGAGTCCAAAAAAATGCTTGCCTACGAAATAACCAGCTGGCTTTACAGCCACGTTGAGGCGGATAAGGCCAGATCGGATTTTGAAACGAAATTTTCACGAAGGTCCTTTCCCGATGACGCAAGGGTCGTAAGTATTGATGGAGGCGAAATTATGACCCTGTTGGACCTTGTCTCTGCAGTTTCCGAGGTGCTCAGGTCTAAAGCGGAAATGAGGCGGTTGATCGCCCAGGGAGGCCTTACGATAAACGGACAAAAGTTCTCGGATTTGCAAAGTTCGCTTCCTGACGGGTCTGAACTGGAGATCAAGATCGGAAAGAGGGAGTTTGTAAAGGCTGTTATTAAATAGTCTGTTGTTCTCCTGAAACGTATTAGAGAAATTTAGCAGCGAGTTAACCTGTAAGCCGAATTCTGTCGTGAGCGGTCATTCATCTAAAATATTCATTACTGAATATCTTTAGCGGCACACCCGGAAGCATTGGACGGGTCGCCCAGTCTGAAACGAAAGTTTCAGGTGCTTCTCTATTTTGCCTTTCTTCGTGCGGGGTTTGCCTTGCCAATGATCGTCACCGATCAGAGCGGTAGTCTCTTACACTGCCATTTCACCCTTACCTGCATATATTATGCATAGGCGGTATCTTTTCTGAGGCACTTTCCGTTACCTCACGGTACCTGGCCATTAACCAGCACACTACCCTTTGAAGTTCGGACTTTCCTCTTGCCTGAGCAAGCGACCGCTTAGCTAACTCGCCGTTAACTAAAATATTCGTTAATGGCCTCGTTTGCAAGTCTGTCGGCTTCGGAATTGTTTTCTCTTTTGACGTGAGTGATTGTAAAGTGGCGGAATTTTTTGACCAGCTTCTTGACTTTATTAAATAAAACCCTTACGCTCGGGTCCTTAACCTTCCAAAGACTGTTGATCTGATTGGCTACAAGTTGAGAGTCAGTGTAAACGTTTATCTTTTCTACTTTTTCTTTGCTTGCGATCTCAAGTGCGGTGATCAGGGCGGTATATTCGGCGTTATTGTTTGTACCGGTACCTATGTAGCGTTTATATTCTCTGTGAACGTTATTGTTGTCTCTGAATAATATCCCTATTCCTGAATCACCAGGATTACCTCTGGAAGCTCCATCTGTGTAGGCGTCAATAGGTTGTGATAAACCGGCTAGAACTTTGATTTTACTGCCCTTCTTTATATGAATTAGAGTAGAGGATCTTTTTACAGTTCGGGCATTGATATATTTTTTTCTGTGCCAGTACCTGAATGTACAGCTGAGGGGGTATGTTCATGTTGCATCCAGTGCACACTTCATTTTCCACGAGTGCCAGGGCCGTGCCATTTCTGTTTATGACCTGTTTATAAATAGGTAAAACGTCGGAATTTATCTTTTTTAGTATTTCTTCTTTTTTCGTTATTACGGGTTCCAGCCTGGAATTAAGATCTTTGATCAGTGATTCATATTCATCTATTTTTTCTTTGTAACTGATCTGGTTATCTGTAAAGTCCTTTTCTTCTTTGTCTATCTCGCTGGTGAGATTTTCAGTGTCCTCCATTTTTTCAATGACCTGTTCTTCGAGTTCGGAGTTAGATCTTTTAACTTCGGCTATTTCTTTCTGAAGTGCTTCGTATTCCTTGTGTGTTTTTATCTCAAACAGTTTTTCTTCGGCTTTTTTTATTGAATCGAGATTATTCTGTATTCTGGTCTCAATTTCAGATTTTGTTTTTTCAAGCTCCGCCAGATTATTTTTTTTCTCCTCTATAGAATCAGTTGCATTTTTAATCTCATCCTTAATGCTCGAAATTTTCTTTGGGTACTCTTCCAAATTGACCTCTATTTCTTTTAATTCTGCGTCAACGCTCTGAAGTTGCTGGAGACCAAGTATTTGGTCTTGCATATTGTTCTCCTTTTATTAGTTTGTAATATAATCTAAATTCATGATGCTGATCAGTATTAAGGATGCTATAGCGTTAATGATCGTGTTAACCGTTAAAATGTTCACTGCCGTGTTATCTGGGCCCACCAGGACTCGAACCTGGGACCAACGGATTATGAGTCCGCTGCTCTGACCAACTGAGCTATGGGCCCCCTTTATGTTGTAAACGGAATAAAATATTTAAAAAGAAAACTTTGTCAATTTATGAAACAATAATTTTAGGTTGGGATCTGGTTGTTTTACAAGAGAACGCAAGACCTGACCCTCTAAACGTTTTTATTGATGGGTAAAATAGATAAACAGAAGATAAGTAAACTCATAAGAAGTCTGATAATTGGAAGAGACGTAAGGGTTTTTGACAGTGTCTCTTCAACGAACACCGTGTTGTCGGAAATAGCGCTTTCTGATCCCGGTGAAGGGATTGTGCTGATCGCGGATGAGCAGACGGGTGGCAGGGGAAGAGGAGAAAAGAACTGGTTTTCTCCGGGTGGTTCTAATATCTATATGTCCGTGTTGTTCAGACCTGATATACATCCCTCTTATTCACCCGTGTTTACCTTCATTGCTTCCCTGGCTCTTGTCAAAACACTGAAAGGTCTTAATTTTGCTCCGGAAATTAAATGGCCAAACGACATATTGATAAACGGTAAGAAAGTATCGGGCGTTCTGACCGAGATGCGGTCAAAAGAAGATAAGTTAGATTATATAATTGTTGGAATTGGATTAAATGTAAATGTCACGGAGGAACTTATAAAGCTAAATCTTTCCGGCGAAGTTAATAAAGTAACATCGCTTTTTCTGGAGAGCGGAAAAAAGTTTGACAGAGAACAGGTTGCCTCAAGACTTATAAGCGTTCTTGATGAATACTATTTAAAATTCATGAGGCTGGGGACACATTTTATCGTGGCTGACTGGACAAACAAGTGGGGAAAGCTCAATGAGTTTGTTTCAATAAACGTGTCAGGGAAGGCAGTGAGCGGGGTCGTTAGAAAAGTGGATAGTTATGGATATATATACATAGAAGAGTCCGGGGGCGAACTGCAGAAGATCGTAGCTGGTGATATGTTATTCGGTAATTAGGAAAAACAGTTTCGTTTTTTATACTTTTTATCAACCCTGTCCGGCAGATCATTTCTCTGTTTCAGTTCAGTATAAGGAAGTCATTATCTATCTTTATGAATAAGATCAGCAGCTACGGAAAGTTCATCAAAGTTGAGCATACCCTGTTTTCCTTTTCAGTAGTGCTTGCAGGTTCCTTTCTTGCTGCTGAAGGTGTTCCACCTTTCTATCTGCTTATGCTTATACTGGCAGCTGCGTCTGGTGCAAGGACCGCAGCAATGGGGCTGAACAGGATAATTGACAGAAAGATCGATTTTCTGAACCCACGAACAAGGGACAGGGAACTGCCAGCTGGAAAAATATCCCTGAACGAAAGTTACACTGTCATGGGTCTTGGTCTGGCTTTTTACTTTGTAAGCTGCTTTTTTATATGTGACCTGGTTTTTTACCTTTCTCCGGTACCGCTGGCCGTTTTTATAGCTTATCCGTATATGAAACGCTGGACGCCTTTTTGTCATTTTGGGGTCGGTCTTGCCCTTGCCTTAGCTCCTCTTGGCGGATGGGTTGCCGTAACCTGTTCGCTGAACGGACTGGAAAAACCACTGCTCCTGGTACTGTTTACAATGTTCTGGGTGTCAGGTTTTGATATTATATATGCCACGCTGGACGAGGAGTTCGACCTGAAAAACAATATCCGTTCAATGGTTTCAGTTTACGGCAGAAAAAAAGCGATGAGGGTTTCAGCCGTTTGCCATGCCTTTGCTTTTGCATTCCTTGCTATACTTTATTACAGATATTTTACCGGGATAATGCCCGGTGCAGCATTGCTTGCCACTGGTCTGCTTCTGTTCTTTGAGCACAGAATGTCATCGGACGTCGATCTTGCATTTTTCAAGATCAATATACTTGTTGGAATAGCCGTGTTCCTTTTTATTGTAAGTGGTATATACTTGTGACCTATGCGAACGATAGTTGGAATTACAGGTGCTTCAGGCGTTGTTTACGGAGTGGACTTTACAAGAAGATGCCCGGATGACAAATACCTTATTGTCAGCAAATGGGGCAAGCACGTTCTTAATGAGGAGCTTGGGCTAAAGGCTGATGAAATGAAAACCTGGGTCAACGAGATATACAGCGACTCCGACCTCGCTTCTCCTTTTTCGTCCGGCAGTAACCATTTTGACGCCATGGTCATAGTTCCCTGCACGATATCGACACTTGCCAAGATCGCCAACGGCGTCGCGGACTCTCTTATCACAAGAATCGCCCAGGTTGCACTCAAAGAGAAAAGACGGCTTGTAATAGCAATAAGGGAAACCCCTTTGAGTTCCATAGCACTTGAAAACGCATTGAAACTTTCGCGAGAAGGAGTTGTGATCGCTCCGATAAGTCCTCCCCATTATTTAAAATCCGACAACGTGGATGATCTTGTGAAAGCCTATGTTGATAAGCTCCTTGGTGCCGTAGGCGTGCAGAACGGTGGTGGGTGGAAGAGCGAAGAACTGGATTGATGAATCCAGATAGCAACTTTTACGTCAGCAGAAAAGTTTTTACTCCTTGATTTGACAAGAGGAGTTATATAATTTGAACAGGTCTGAAAAGCGAGGAGAGGGCAGATGACTGACAAAACTATGGAAGAAGTGTTGAGTGAAGCGATGGCCGAAGTAAGTGCTAATTTTAAATATTTTCAATCCCATCTTCCCGAACTGAAGAAAATGCATCTAAATGAATTTGCACTGCTTCATAAGGAAAAAATTATAGAGTTCTTCGAAAGTGAAAATGACGCTATTAAGATCGGCATGAGGGACTATGGAGAAGGTTGCTTCTCGGTTCAGCAAGTTGCCGATACAGTTATTGATTTAAGTCATAAGCCTCATATCATCGTTTAGTGCAAGTTAAGCGATAAGGGGGACAGTTTATCGTTGCCGTGAAGGTGACCGCCTGAACTGAAAGCATATCATGTGTAAGTCCAGACAGAGTTTCTATGATCTAAAGGGATATATTGACCACTTGGAAAAAATAGGTGATGTCACCAGGATCAAAACTGAAGTTGATCCGGTGCTTGAGGTTACCGAGATAGCGGACAGGGTTATAAAAGAAAAAGGTTCTGCTTTGATATTTGAAAATGTAAAAGGGGCGGATTTTCCTTTGGCAATGAACCTGTTCGGCACGGAGGAAAGGGTGGAGTTGGCTCTGGGCAGAAAGCCGTCAGACGTAGGTAATGAACTGGTGGATATATTTCACAGGCTGAACCCGCCTTCGATAAAGAATTTTTTTTCCATACTTCCAAAAGCTTACAAACTGATAAACATGCGGACTAAGAACACAAGGTCGGGTCCCGTACAGGACAATGAGTTTACTCCGGACCTGTCAAGACTGCCGGTCATCAAATGCTGGCCACTGGATGGAGGAAAGTTCATTACTTTGGGACTGGTGCTGACACAGGACCCGGTATCCAGAAGGAGAAATCTGGGTATTTACAGGCTGCAGATATACGATAAGGAAACTACGGGAATGCACTGGCATCCTCACAAGGGTGGTGCTGCACACTACCACGAGGCACAAAAGCTTGATCAGGACCTTGAAGCCGCAGTGGTACTGGGTGGAGACCCTAAAATGATATTCAGTGCCATTGCACCTCTTCCCGAAGGTATGGACGAGCTTGCATTTGCAAGTTTTCTCAGAGGAAAGCCGATCCCCATGGTCAAGGGAAAAACGATATCTCAGTTCGTTCCTGCAAATGCGGATATAGTGATTGAAGGCGTCGTTCCGCAGAACGTTTTAAGGGAGGAAGGTCCTTTTGGTGATCATTTTGGTCATTATTCAATGGAGTCGGATTTTCCGGTGTTCAGAGTAAATACGATTACCCATAAGAACGATGCCGTTTATCCCGCCACGGTAGTTGGCAAGCCTCCTAAGGAAGACATATTCCTTGGAATTGCAGCTGGGGAGATGTTCTCTCCACTTATTAAGATTATACAGCCGGAAGTAAAAGACATGTGGGCATATCCGGAGGCAGGTTTTCATAATCTGCTTGCGGTATCAGTTGATGAACGTTTTCCAAAAAACGGGAAAAAAGC
Organism: Thermodesulfobacteriota bacterium; assembly: GCA_965215275.1. Taxonomy (GTDB): domain Bacteria; phylum Desulfobacterota_D; class UBA1144; order Nemesobacterales; family JAJCZQ01; genus CAZUNK01. Next base: position 1,134,203 of record OZ244044.1, on the reverse strand, counting down.
CATGCTTGCACTGTGGGGCATAGGGCAGCTGCTTCTCACAAAATGTATGATCACCGTGTCAAGCGACATTGACCCCAGAGATTTCAGTGCGGTGCTGAACGAGATCGGGGAGAACTTTGACCCCGTCGAGGATTTTCTTCTCATTCCCTGGGCACCGCTTGATACCCTGGATTTTACAAGTGGAAAGCTCAATGTGGGAAGCAAGATGGGGATTAATGCGATCAGGAAGCCCGAAGCGGGGAAGAAAAAATATGCCAGAAGAGTTCCTGACCCGAGAGAAAAACACCCGGAGATCCTGAATTACAGGTTACTGAACGGAGGGTTTTTAGTACTGCAGGCCAGGGATAAACCAAAAGAGCTGATCGGAAAGATGTTCGAAACACCGGGATTTAAGAACGTCAGGATTATAGCGGTGGTCAGTCAGGATGTTGATATAAGTGATGACACGGATTTAATATGGGGTATATTTACCCGTTTTGACCCGTATCTTGACGTTATATTCGAACATACTGAACTGAAGGGTTCGGCGGTAGTTTACAACGGGCGAATGGGAATAGATGCAACGATGAAAAAATGGTATCCTGAAGTAATAAGAATGTCTGATGATATAAAGGACAAGGTAACTGAAAAGTGGAGCGGTTATTGGAAAATATAGAGCTGTTTTGTACTGATGTATCCCTTATGCCCATCGTGGAAAAAATAAGGTGCGATGAACGTATCAGCTTTGACGACGGCATAAAGATAATGAACTCAAGCGACCTTGCCGCAATTGGCATGATGGCAGATTACGTTAAAAGAAAGAGAACTGATGACAAGGTCTATTTTGTGGTTAACAGACACATTAATCCTTCGAACATCTGTGCCATATCATGTCGTTTCTGTGCGTTTGGCACTACAAAAAAATCCGCAAACGCCTATGAACTTTCACATGAACAGATACTTTCAATGCTGAACGATGAGATACGCGAGGTTCACATCGTTGGTGGACTTCATCCCGACTGGGAATTTGAACGATACCTTGACATCGTAAGCACTATAAAAGACAAATATCCCCAGACTCACGTAAAGGCCTTTACTGCGGTCGAGATCGACTGGTTTACCGAGATCAGCGGTACTTCCATAGAGGACGTGCTTTTGAGTCTGAAGAAAGCCGGTATAGACGCTTTGACCGGTGGAGGGGCTGAGATACTTCATCCCGACGTCAGAAGGAAGATATGTGCTCCTAAGACCGTTGCCACTCGCTGGGAAGAGATACACAGAATCGCTCATGCCCTGGGAATACCTTCCAATGCGACCATTCTCTATGGTCACGTGGAGGAACCGTTTCACGTTGTGGATCATCTGGAGAGGCTCAGGAACGTTGAAGACGAATCGCCGGGCTTTTTTGCATTCATACCCGTGTTGTTTCAGCCTGAGAACACCGGACTGAAAAATGTCAGACCATTCCCCGCTTCTTATGATATGAAGATCCACGCACTTGCAAGGCTTTATCTTGATAACTTTCCCCATATAAAGGCGTACTGGATCACTCTGGGCGAAAAAGCGGCCCAGGTGGCACTTCACTACGGGGCAAGTGACGCTGATGGGACGATCATGAGAGAAAAGATCATCCATGATGCAGGTGCTCCCTCGGAGGTCGGACACAGCAGGGATTTTATGGTTAATATGATCAGGAACTCCGGCTACACACCCGTGGAAAGAGATGCTCTTTACAATGAGATACGGGTTTATAACTAGCTTGTGTATAAATTCAGAAATTATTGGTGTATAATTGATGCTTAGTTTTAAAATGGTTTGAGGAGTAAAAGATGCCGATATTAACAGACAGAAAGCTGGACTTCAGCGAATCAAAAAAAGATGAATGGGAAATTCTAATGAAAAAGGTCGGTCAGGGAGTTGAACTTCCTGACCCTGATTGTGAGAGGTGGTTCCTGGCAAAGGTGGAAGGTGAAGGGATCAGGATATCCAGTGCTGAAAAAAACGTAAGGCCTCTGAAGATCTATGACTCATTGCGAATAGAGTTCGAGGAGTTTCAGAAAATAGCCGAGATATACAACGAACTTCTGTTCCCGAGCATCAGCACTTTATCTCCCAAGCTTGAATTACAAAAGAACTCTCCCAACCTGAAGTACGTTTTTAATTTGATCTACAACTTCCTTTAGTGGTGGGAGCAAAGAAGTATAATATCGTCTGTTCAGGATCAGATTTTCAGAAGGTTCCGCACTAATACTCTGGCAAAATCAGATGTTTTTAATTTACCGCCGAGGTCCTGGGTCGTTTCACCATTGGAGATGGCCATCTCATAGGCCTTTCTGATCTTCCCGGCAGATCTTTTCATATGATCCAGACCTTCTTCATGGTCGGCTATATAATTGAGCATCATCACTCCCGACATTATGAGAGCAAGTGGATTTGCAACGTTTAATCCTGCAATGTCCGGAGCTGATCCGTGTACGGCCTCGAACACTGCGTATTCATCTCCTATGTTCGCTCCTGGCACCACTCCAAGTCCTCCGACCAGTCCGGAGCAAAGGTCGCTTATTACGTCGCCGTAGAGGTTCTCGAGCAGCAGAACATCAAATCTCGTAGGGTCCTGAACCAGTTTCATACAGCCTGCGTCCACGATGTATTCTTCATATTCAATATCGCTGTACTTCTTACTGGTTTCCTTGGATTCTTCTATGAACAGCCCGTCTGTGATCTTCATTATATTGGCTTTATGAAACACGGTGATCTTTTTCCTGTTTGTCTGTCTTGCGTATTCAAAAGCCCACTTCGCTATTCTCTTGCATCCTTTTTCCGTTGCGACTTTCATACTTACGACAACGCCAGGTGAAATATTACTTTCAGCCCCGCTGTAAAGCCCTTCTGTGTTTTCCCTTATTATCACGACGTTGATATTGGTGTCCGAGAACCTTGTTTTTACCCCTTGTATGTTCCTGATAGGTCTTACGGCTGCGTAAAGATCAAGAGCTTTGCGCAAACGGACGTTCACGGAGGAAAAACCTCCTCCTATAGGGGTCATACAGGGACCTTTAAGTGCGACTTTGTGCTCTCTTATTGCATCAAGCGTGCCTTCAGGGAGCAGTTCGTTCTGCTTTTCAAGTGCCGATACTCCTGCGTCTTTCACGACCCAGTCAATGTCGGCACCCGAGGCTTCAAAGACCCTCTTTGTTGCTTCGGCGATCTCCGGACCGATACCGTCTCCGGGGATTAAGACGATCTTTTTAGTACTCACGGTAGTAAGTTCATTTTAAACAGGCTGGTTTTTGATCAGGTTATCAATAACTCTGTCAACTTTTTCTTTTGTCAAGTTTTCGTGAAGGGTGTCGTCAACCAGCATGGCCGGTGCAGTGCCGCACGACGCGAGGCATTCGGCTTCCATTAAAGTTATTTTGCCGTCTTTACTTGTCTCTCCCGTCTTGAGGTTCAGTTTATCGCACAGATAATGCTCAACGTGTTCCGCCCCTTTGAGGGCACACGACAGGGTTCTGCATACCCATATGACGTGTTTTCCCTTTGGCTTTGTGAAAAACATCGTGTAAAAAGTGGCAACGGCCTGAACATCGGAAGGTGAGATATCCAGGATATCCGCTACTTTTTCCATTGACCCGCTGGATATCCAGCCATAATGATCCTGGACTTCTCGCAGTACTGGTATCAGGGATGACCGCCTGGTTTCATGACCACTGACCACTTCATTTATCTTTTCTGTCAAATCCTCTGGAAAAGGCATATAATGTTATTAACCAAGATATAAACTGGATTACTAATCTACATACTTTAATTTTATCTTCAATATCAGTAATCTTATTTTGTTCGGAAGTTTTGCCTGGAATGATAAAAGATATGAACCTTGTATCACAGCGGTTTGTGGCAGTGTAACAACTGCAGGAACTGCTCAGAAATTTTATATCTTATATAAAACTCATGGTTTAATAAAAAGCTTGTTCTGATCTTACAGATGGCTAAAAAAAGAATTACAAAGGTCTATACAAAAACGGGAGATAAGGGAAGAACGTCTCTTGCTGATGGCAGCAGGGTTGATAAGTTCTCGCCCAGAGTTAAAGCATATGGCGACGTGGATGAACTGAACTCGGTGATTGGCATTGCTGTAAGCCGCGTAAGGAACACCTGTTTGAAAAGTATTTTAACGCAGTTGCAGAACGATCTTTTTATACTCGGCAGTGACCTGGCTACCCCTGATGACTTTGCGGGCAAGGTCCCGAGGGTCTCAGAGCGGATGATCGGACAGCTTGAGGAACATATAGATGAATTTCACGCGGAGGTGGGGGATCTGAAGGAGTTCATCCTTCCATCCGGGATTTATGGAACTCCCTATATACATCATGCAAGAACGGTCTGCAGACGTGCGGAGAGAAACCTTGTGGAACTTTCCGAGAAGCACCCGGTAAACTCTATGGGAATAAAATATTTAAACAGACTTTCCGACCTGCTTTTTATGATGGCAAGAATAGAGAACAAAAGGGCCAGCTGCGATGAGACATTAGTTGATTTTGGTAAGGGACCGGAGGAACTGAAATGAACCTGATCGACGCAAAGATAGAAAAATACATCATGGAAAGGACGATCGATGCTTCCGAGATACTGGATGAAATGCACGATTATGCCTCAGAGAACGAGGTTCCGATAGTAGGTCCACTTGCCGGACATTTTCTTTCCATGGTCGCTCTGATGAGCCGTGCGAGAAAGATATTCGAACTCGGTTCGGGCTTTGGTTATTCGTCCTACTGGTTTGCAAAAGCACTGGGAACTGATGGCAGACTGCTCTGTACCGATTACTCGGAGAAGAACAGGGAAAAAGCACTTTATTTCTTTAAAAAGGCCGACATCGAAGATCTGATGGAATTTCATACGGGAGATTCACTGAATATACTGAGAGAAACGGATGACAGGTTCGATATTATATTCAATGACGTTGACAAGGAGTTTTATCCGGACGTTATCGACCTGTCCTATGATAAACTGAACGAAGGCGGTCTGCTTATAACCGATAACGTGATCTGGAGCGGGAAGGTACTGCAGGAAGATGATTCACCCGGCACAAGGGGAGTTAAGACCTTTAATGAACTGATATGCAGTGACCGCAGGTTTATAACTGATTTCGTAACGATCAGGGATGGTATATCCATAAGCTACAAGAGGTGAGATAAGATAAAGAACCCACTGTCCGTAAAAGAAAAAGAAGACTTTACAGCAGATATAAAAACTTACTTTGACCAGGCAAAGTCCAGCCTGCATGCAAAGCATAAAAGGAACAGGAAATACAAGTCCAGCTTTGGGATCGAACTCTGCAAGGAAAGATCAAAGGTCTATGACCAGCTTATCATACGTGTTTTAGAGGGGTTTGGCTTTGAAGATCTCAAAGGGGTTTCCGTTGTGGCCATTGGAGGGTACGGCCGCAGAGAACTCTGTCCTTATTCTGATATAGACCTGCTCTTTCTTCATACCAAGAAAAACAGGTCCCTTGTTAAAAATATGGTTGAATCACTGGTGTATTTCTTATGGGACTTAAATCTTGACGTCGGGCACTCGGTAAGGACCATAGAGGAATGCAGAGACCTGTCCTACGATGAAGATACCACCATCCTGACCTCTCTGATGGACTGTCATCACATTTACGGTGATAAGCTCCTCTCTGACAAACTTGATACAACGATATACGGTCAGGTCCTGCCGAAAATTTCCGGAAAGTTCATAAAGCGCAAGTTCAATGAAACTGTAAATCGGGTTAAAAAGTTCGGCGGTTCCTTATATCTGCTGGAGCCTAACGTCAAAGAAGGAGAGGGGGGATTAAGGGATATACAGTCAGCTCTTTGGATCGCCAAGGCAAAGTACAAGAGCCGGGACCTGCTGTCTCTTTTAAATAAAAGCGTTATCAGTTCAAAGGAGTATCAGATAATTGAAAGGTGCTATAACTTCCTTCTTGCAGTAAGGTCCGAGATGCACTATCAGTCCGGCAGAAGGGATGACAGGCTCAGCTTTGAACTTCAGGAGAAAGTTTCAAAGTTCTTTAATTACAAGGATTCCAAGATCAAGGCAGTTGAGAAGTTCATGCGGGTTTATTATTTAAGGGCCAGATTAAGCCACATGCACTCTAAAAAAATAGTCGATGAATGTCTGGCTACCAACAGGTGGCATTTTTTCAGAAGAAGCAGACACGTAGATAATGGTTTTGTGATCAGAAGAGGCCAGCTGTCGGTGAAAGATAAAGATATATTCAGAGAAGACCCAGTTAATTTTATCCGTGCGTTCGAATACGCGGATAAGTATAAAGTTGAAATGAGCACACATCTTACGTGGCTTATATGGGAAAATTCAGCTCGTATAGACGATAAGACCAGAAGGAACGGCCGTTTTAACAGTGCTTTTCTCAGGATCTTGAGAACCGGGAACAACGTTGCAAAGACCCTGTTTTTAATGAACGAACTCAGAGTTCTCGGGCACTACATGCCGGAATTCGGCAAGATAGTGTGTATGGTACAGCATGACGCCTATCACGTTTATACGACCGACGTGCATTCTATAATGATGGTTCGTGAAGTAGAAGACCTCATAAGCTATAAGTATGAAGAGGAGTTCCCTCTTTTGACCAAGATCGCCGAATCCGTGGTAAAGCGGGATGTTCTGTACCTTGCGTGCCTGATCCATGATGCCGGTAAGGGTTCGGGTAGAAATCATGCTGAGACAGGAGCTGTAATGGCATCAAAGATCGCCAAAAGAATGGGCTTGCAGAAGCAGGATGCAGAGCAGCTTGAGTTCCTGGTTAAGAACCATCTTGTTATGTCCCACTTTTCACAAAGAAGGGACCTGCACGATATAAGCCTTATAGAGAGATTAACGCACATGTTAAGGAGTATGGAAACACTGAACCTGCTTTATCTGCTGACGTTTGCCGATATAAGGTCCGTCGGTCCTGACGTCTGGACCAACTGGAAAGGCATGCTGCTGAGAGAACTGTACCTGAGGACTTCAAAATATTTTGAAGTAGGGGACTATACGACCGAATCAATCGAGAAACGTATCAGGTACACGATGAACAGGACGATGAAGTTCCTGAAAGGTAAAATGGAAAAGGAAGACGTCAGAAAATTTCTTGAAAGGCTTCCTTTCTCATACTTATACGTTCATGTTCCCAAGTCCATCGCTCATCATATTCAGATCGCGACCAGGGCCGGTTCAAAGACCGTTACCGATCTGATCCCTCATCCCAAGGACGATCATGACGAGTTTGTCTTCTGGGGAAGTGATCAAAAAGGCCTTATATATAAGATATGCGGGGTGTTAAGCGCAAGCGACATAAACATACTGGGTGCAAGACTGTCCACTACCAAAGACGGCAGAGTGCTGGACGTGTTTTACATTGATTATCTGAGCAGACTGACCTCAGACCGGAACGAGACGATGTGGAATAAAATAGATTCAAACATCAAAGACGTACTGGAGAACAGGATCAGCGTGGAAGACCTGGTCAGAAAACGAATGTCCAGTCAGTCCCTGTATCAGAAAAGCATCCCTGAATATCCTGCCAGGATTGAGTTTGATAACGATTCATCAGATCATTCCACCGTAATCGATATCTATGCTCATGACCGCACGGGTCTGCTTTATGACATTACAAAAACGCTGACCAAGCTCGGACTTAATATAAACTATGCAAAGATCTCAACAAAGGTCGATCAGGCCGTTGATGTATTTTATGTATCTGACGGCAGGAACAAAAAAGTCTTTGATGCCAGGAAGCTTGAGAGAATAAAGAATATGCTCATGGAAGTTCTGGCGGGATGATGTTTGTATCGGACATTTATGGCGGATAAACTGGAAAATTTGGACTTTTTAGAATTAAACACCGATTTTCTGATCATCGGCAGCGGCATAGCCGGACTTTACGCTGCCAGCTACGCTTCAAGCTTCGGAAGCGTGGTGGTCGTTACAAAGTCAACCCTTATCGAAAGCAACTCTTACTGGGCACAGGGAGGAATAGCAGCTGCGATCGATTCTGAAGACTCAACTGCTTTTCATAAAATGGACACTGTAAACGCCGGCGGCGGTCTTTGTAACATTGCAGCGGTTAACATACTCGTTAAAGATGGAGCGGAAAGGGTACTGGACCTGATCGACCTTGGTATGAAGTTTGACTACGACGAGGAAGGTCTTGCTCTTGGTCTGGAAGGAGGTCATTCAAGAAGAAGGGTCTTACACGCGGGAGGTAATTCAACCGGGGAAAGAACGGTAAACTTTCTAATTTCGTCCGTGGTTAATAATTCAAATATCAGACTGCTTGAACTTACAACGGTCACGGACCTCGTGTCCGATGAAAAAAGCTGTTTCGGTGCCTGGGCGTACGATCAGAAGAGGTTAAAATACGTACTTATACGCTCAAGTTCCACAATACTGGCAGCCGGGGGAGCTTCGGCACTTTTCAAACCCACCACCAATTCTGAAGGATCGACCGGCGAGGGAATTGATCTTGCCTACAGAGCTGGTGCAGAACTTATGGACATGGAATTTATTCAGTTTCACCCGACGGCATTTTACACAAAAAAAGGAAAAACGTTTTTAATAACCGAGGCGGTCAGAGGTGAAGGTGCACACCTTGTGAATATAGATGGGAAAAGGTTCATGAAGGATCATCATGACCTTGGAGAACTTGCACCCAGGGACGTGGTTTCAAAAGTTATATATAACGAGATCAGGCGTTCAGGACACGACTGCGTCTACCTTACCCTGGAACATCTTGACCCGGAATTTGTAAAGAAAAGATTTACCAATATATACAGCCTGTGCCTTCAGAACGGTTTTGATCTGACGCAGGACTTGATCCCGGTTGCTCCCGCAGCACATTACACGATCGGAGGGGTCAGGACCGGACTTAACGGAGAAACCAGTCTCAGCGGTTTTTTTGCCTGTGGAGAGGCTGCATGTACGGGAGTTCACGGAGCAAACAGACTTGCAAGTAATTCTCTTTTGGAATGTATGGTATTTGCAAAAAGAGCAGTTGATATGTTCGTAAGAAATAAAACTGAAGTGAGCAGGTCTTTTCGGCCGGACATCCCTACCCTCATTTTTTCCATATCGGAAGGTGACGGGGAAAAATACAGTATGTTGAGAGACAGGATATTAGACCAGAACAATAAAAAACTCGGGATCGTGAGAGACGGGAACGGGATAAGTTCACACCTGGAAGAACTTGAGGATATTACAAAGGAAGTTGAAGAGCTGTCCGGGTGGATAAAATACAAGATCTCCAGCATGGTGAACGTGAGTATGCTGATCGCAAGGTCGGCGTACATAAGGGAAGAATCCCGGGGTTCTCATATCAGAGCTGATTTTCCAATGGAAGATAAAAAGCTAAATCTCCATTTTGCCGTTAAAAAAGGTTCCGTTCCTTATAAGATATCCCTTTAGTCTGACGCGTCTTTTTTTGCCTTCTTAAGAGAATATACAGTTATGTCTTCTGGAACCTCGCATAGTTATTTAATTTACAATAAAAGCGTCAGGGTTGTATAATACTGTTATTATGAGCAGTTACGGTCTTGATTGGGCAAAGGTTGAAAAGATCATAGATCTGGCACTGGAAGAGGATGTGGGTAAAGGTGACATTACCACTGAGTTGCTTTTTCCAAAAACTATTGAGTGTAACGCTGAGATCAGGTGCAAGGAGGGTGGAATCTTGGCAGGCCTTCCTGTTGCAAGCGAAGTATTCAGAAAACTTGATAGTTCTGTCGAGTTTTTAAGTTCTAAAAGCGACGGGGATAAGATGAACGCTGGTGACTTGATAGTGAAAATAAGGGGTTCACAAAAATACATTCTTACAGGAGAAAGGCTGGCACTTAATATACTTCAGAGGCTTAGTGGTATAGCAACTGCCACATCCAAGTACGTAAAAGCGGTGGAAGGATACAACGTTAAGATAATTGATACGAGAAAAACCGTTCCAGGCATGCGAATACTTAGCAAATACGCGGTAAGAGTGGGAGGGGGACATAATCACAGGATAGGACTTTCGGATGGGATACTTATAAAAGACAATCACATTAAACTTGCAGGTGGTATTAAGCAGGCAGTTGAAAAGATCAAGCGAAACTTATGTTCTGACCATAAGATAGAGGTTGAAACTTCAAGATTGGATCAGGTGGAGCAATCCCTGGAGGCAGGAGCGGATATTATAATGCTCGATAACATGCCGGATAACTTAATGAAGGAAGCGGTTTGCATTATAGGAGAAAAAGCGCTTATAGAAGCTTCCGGTGGAATTACTTTAGAAAGAGTAAGGCAGGTGGCGGAGTTGGGGGTGAACCTTATTTCTGTGGGTGCTTTAACTCATTCGGCTCAGGCTTTAGATATAAGCCTTGATATGATATAATAATCCTTACAATGATCCACTTTTCTTGTTATTCTGCAAGAAGCGGTGGTTGAACAAAAATGAAAGATATAAGCGGCATAGTGGAAGAGATCAATGAGCTGAGAATTAAGAAAAAAGCCATTATTCTTGCACACAATTATCAACTTCCCGAAGTGCAGGACGTTGCAGATTACGTTGGGGATTCGCTTGGACTGTCACAAAAGGCGTCCGTTACTGATTCTGAGATGATAGTTTTCTGCGGAGTTCATTTTATGGCTGAAACGGCATCTATAATATCTCCTGATAAAAAAGTTTTAATTCCCGATCTGGATGCAGGATGCTCCCTTGCTGAGACCATAGATATGAAAAAACTCAAAGAATGGAAAAGTGAACACCCGGAGGCGGTAGTGGTTTCTTATGTTAATACTTCTGCGGAAGTTAAATCTGAGACTGATTACTGTGTAACTTCGTCAAATGCCGTGCAGGTGGTAAAGGCAATTCCAAGTGATCGGGAGATACTGTTTCTGCCCGATATGTTTCTTGGAGCTTACGTGGCAAAAGTAACTGGAAGGGATAACATCCATATCTGGCCCGGCGAGTGCCACGTGCACGCCGGAATAAAGGTTAAGGACATTAAGACCATGAAAAAAGAACATCCCGAGGCGGATATGATAGTTCATCCCGAATGTGGCTGCACTACAACTTACCTTTATCAAAGCGTGAAGGAAGGAAAGGAACTACCTGATGATATAAAATTCCTATCTACCGGCGGTATGGTAAAGCACGCCTGTTCTTCTGATGCAAATGAGTTTATTGTTGCAACGGAAACTGGCATTCTGCATAGAATGAGGAAGGAGAATCCGGAAAAAACTTTCTTTGCCGCAAATGAATCCGCCGTCTGTGAGTACATGAAGATGATAACGCTTGAAAAGGTCCTGATATCGCTCAGGGAAGAAATTTACGAAGTTGACGTTCCAAGCGAAATTGCTGCAAAAGCCAGAAGGTCCATTAACAGAATGCTTGAGATCTCACCAGTTTAGCAGCCAAGTAATAAGTTTTTCTGTCCTGCAAATCTGTATAGATAGCTTCGGAATTATCTTGATAACCAGACATAAGAAAAATTAAATAACTTATATAACTGACAGTTATATAAAGGGAATTACATACTATAGCTCAATACACGGTAATACACCCGTTCTCCTCAACGAACTTATAAAAGAAAACCAGACTCCAATTCTCTCAGAAATACCTTTGAAAGAAGTGCATTGCTAAGTCTTTACCTGAGCTCTTCTCTTTCTTCTTATCGTTACTGACACAGGTATAAGTATCAGACATGTCATTACTCCGAGAATATCTTCATCAACGCTGCTCTGCTCTGATACAGCACATCCTCCTCCACCTCCGCCTGAATCAGTACCTGACGTTCTTGGTCCTCGTGGTGGTGTTGGTCCTGGAGTAGAAGTAACCTCTACACTGAGCATGAAAGTCGCATCATCCGTATCTCCATTGCTGTCCGTTACCGTATACGTGTAAGTTCTTGTTGATGCACTCCTGGGTGTCCCACTTATTTCCCGCGTTACTTCGTTAAATCTCAATCCAGCTGGCAGATCAGGTGTTATACTGTAAGTAACTGGTAAATTCCCTCCCGCTGCCTCTGGCAGCTCTATTGTTCTCCCCGTGTACACACGATCTGGTATTGTCACACCGCTGAAGTCCGGTTCGCTGTCTTCTTCTATTGTTATACTGAACATTATCTCTGCTGTATCTCCATCATTGTCTCTTACTTTATATGTATGAGTAGCAGTTACAGGAAATAGACTTGGATGAATATCAAGATTGGGTGTTCCGCTTAACTCTCTGGTGTTTGCAGTAAATGTCAATCCCTTAAATAAAGCAGTAGTGAAACTACCAAAATGGTCCCTCTTTAAACTGTAAGTTAATGGTGCATTCCCTGACGTTGCTTCAGGCAGTGTTTCCGTTACTGCTTCTCCGTAGTTTATATATACCTTGTTATCTATAGTTTCACTGCCGAAGGTCGGTTCCGTGTCTGCTACTGCCAATACAGTGATACTGAATGTTAACTCGTCCGTATCTCCATTTAGATCAGCAACCGTATACGTGTAATCAGTCTCAGACATTGCAGCAGTTGGTGTTCCTGTTATCTCTCTGGTAGCAGGGGTAAAGATCAGTCCATCAGGTAATGCAGGAGTTAAACTGTAAGTTGAAGGTGGATTATTATTTTGTGCTGCCTCAGGTAACGTTTCCGTTACTGCTGTAAACGTATAATACACCTTATCTGTTATCGTATTATGAAAGCTTGGCCGGGTGTTACCGATTATTTGCAGGCGGAAACTCAGATTAGCCGTATCTCCATCATTATCTCTTACCCTATATGTATAAGTTGAAAAAATAGGTTGCCTATGAGTTGGAGTTCCACTTATCACTCTGGTAGCAGGATCAAAGCTCAAACCACTAGGTAAACTACGGTTTAAACTGTAAATTAAAGTCCCATTCCCTGTATTTGTAACTGCTTCAGGCAGCGTTACTGGAAGACCGAAGGTTGTCCTTTCAATATATGTCTGATTTGGGATGGTCTGACCTCCGAAGCTCGGCTCTGAATCAGTTTCTATAGTAATAGAGAAGGTAATACTGTCAGAATCACCGTCATCATCTGAGTCAGAGTCAGTTACCTTCCAGGTATAAGTTCCAGTTACAGGTAATATACTTGTATCAACAATGTTGAGCGTTCCACTTAACGTTCTGGTGTTTTGGTTAAAAGTAAGTCCATTTGGTATAACACCGCTTAAACTGTAATTTAAAGTTCCATTCCCTCCAGTTGCCTGAGGCAGAGTTAACGTTACTGCTCTGCCGTTACCCCACACCTGATCTTCTACCGTCTCACTGCCGAAGTCCGGTACTTCAGATGCAGACCTTATCTTCATCCTGAACGGAAGTTCTGTCTTATCTCCATCTTTGTCCGTAACTGTCCATCTGTAATTAATGTCCGCCGTTGTAGTTGGTGTTCCTATTATACTTGTTGGATTACTTACTAAGTTCAATCCACCTGGTAAATTAGTCGGACCTCCTTCTAAATTGTAAGTTAACGGTTCCTCTCCCGTTGCACGAGGAAATACTAATCTTTGTATTGTTCTGCCTACTATATAATTCTGCTGAGGTATGGTCTGACCTCCGAAGGTAGGGACGTTCTCTCTTACAGTAATATAGAACTCAATAATATCCTCATCATTATCTTTGTCTCTGACTGTCCATGTATAAAGAGATCTTCTTTGAGGTTCCGTAGGTGTTCCGAATAACCTGTTGTCCTGTCTGCTGATACCAACTGGCTGCGCAGGACTTAAAAAGTATGTTAAAGTTCCGTTACCTCCCGTTGCATTAGGAAAACGTAATGTTGGTATCCTTACCCCTTCCGTCCATATCTGTTCAGGGACCGTTGCTCCTGAAAAGGTTGGCGGTCCTGCTGTTATAGTTATAAAGAAGGTCCTCCTTGCTATATCTCCACTTGCGTCTTCTGCTAAATATTGAGCAGTTTTCCTACCTACAGTAGTTGGTGTTCCGCTCAGCACCCGGGTGTCAGGATCAAAGCTTAGTCCATCTGGTAATGTACCGCGAACAAATCTATAAGTATAAGGCGGATTATCTCCCGTTGCTTCAGGATACGTGTCTTCTACTGAAGTATTTTGTGTGTATTCCTTATTAGCAATAAAAGGCAGACTTATAGCTTTAGTAGTGATCTCACTGCCATGTCCCTGATAAAAATTCCCGTATACCTTAATGCTCCATGAGTGTAAGGTCCCCACTTCTTCTCCATCTTCTGCTTCTTCATCTCCGGAAGCAGTATCGGATATTTTAAGGATTCATTCTCCGGAAGGGTCTTCTCCGAGGTGCTTTGCCGACCCGAAACGATGTGTTCTTCTCAGGTAACTGATATCAGCGTCTTCCGCTTCCCCTGAAAACTCCCTTACAAGTTCAGATACTGTCCCGGAAGGAGAGGTTATTTTTATATCAAGGTCCTGTAAGCGGTCATGAGAGAAAACAAGTTCTACCTCAACGAATTCCGTAAATATTTCCTCCAGGTCCGGGATCATAAGTCTGGAAACAAGGACCCCGTCTGCTTCTCCTTCTCCATCAGGAATTGTCAGTTCATTATCTGAAGAAGCTGTAATGGTCCTCATCTCTCCAACGCCTTTCCAGCTTTTTGCAAGTTCTGCAGCTGCTTCTGCGTCTACCACGCCAAAACCATACTTAGGATTATATTTATATCTTTCCGTATCAGAACCGTATTTAACAGCTCCAGTCTCCCAGCTCATATCAAAAAAATCGTTCTGCCGTGCTGAACCCGCAAGTATAAGCTTTATATCCCTCCAGCTCAGCTGTCCATTTATCTCTCTCAGCAGTGCTGCCACTCCTCCAACCTGTGAAGCTGATAGAAATGTTCCGGAAGTTACAACGTAGCCGTCGTTATTATCTGTGGTCACAATATCAGAACCAGGTGCACATACCCATAGATTTACTCCCTCTTCTGAAAATAAACTCTTCTTTCCAGAACCGTCCGTTGAACACACAGCCGTTACTCCGTAATAGTTTGAATATTCAGAAAAATTAGCCTGATCGTTATTCTCATGACCGTCCCCTGCTCCCCGGACGTAAAACACACCTTTACCATAAAACCCTTCTCTTATTCCAAGTTCCACTCCTTCTTCCCACTCAGCCAAAGCCTCCTGAAAAAAAGCTCCTTCCTCATATCCCCGGCCGTTAACCAATACTGCAGTTATTTCCTTATTACGGACCACCGCGTCCGCTTCACTGAGATCACCGGATAACCTGTAACTGTATATACTCGCACCAGGTGCTGTTCCTCTTACTCCCAGTCCGTTATATCCAGTTGCTGCTATTACACCTGCCGCTCGTGTTCCACTAAAAGATGAACTGTCAGACAGATCATAGTTCAGTCCGGAACGGACCTTAGCAGAAAGGTCCTCATGTGAAAGGTCAATGCCGTTACTTACTATTGCTATGTTAATTCCGGTACCGTATACGTCTTCGTTCCACACTCCCTCTATGTTTATATCTTCTCCTGCTGTTATTCTCTTTCCGGAAAAACCAAACTGCCCCGTGTTTTTCAGATGCCACTGACATCCGTATAACGGATCTTCCGTGTCTGAACTCATACCTCTGCATTCAGATAATGTTTCTTCCAGACTGCTCTGCCCTTTTGCAGCTATGACCATAATAATCAGAAGAAATAAGACTAACGTTAGTAATGACTTAGATGGGGGGGGGTATTATCTTAAACATTGTTCTTACAAAATACTTATACCAGACTGAAAGTTCAGGTATACACGGGGGGGGGGGTAATGGAACTACGTGTTTTTATGTTTGGATTTTTCATAACATTGATATTTTACTCGTATTATGAACGGATGTCAAGTGTGATGTCTTTCTCTTTCCTTTCTTACAATGATAATGATATCAGGATGTGGGGAGTATTTCCCCTTTTAATACGCCAAACGGTGCCAGCCTGATATTCCCTTTAGCAAGAAGGTATCGATTTCCTTGCTTGAAGATAGATATTTGTATAGATCTTCGGCCGGCTTATTTTTTCTGAATAAGGCAAATAAGGAAGAACCGCTCCCGGAGATCATTACCAACTTTGTATCCAGGGAATGCATCAACTCCTTGTATTTTTTCAGAGCAGGACATACATTGAAAGAAGGCCTTTCCAGGTCGTTAAACACGAGCGGTTCCAGTTCGGGACCCAGAAAAACCTGCTCTAACTTTTCACGTTCAGGTTTTTGGTCATTGATTCCACTGTTCAGTTTGTCCCATTCTTTGTAAACTTCCACGGTTGAAACTCCGAATTTAGGGTAAATGACCACGTAATGGAACAGTGGAAGGTCTTTAAGTATTGTGACTTTTTCGCCTATGCCTTCAACGACCGCGGACCGGCATTTTATGAAAAACGGCACGTCAGCACCGAGCTTGGGAGATATTTTCATAAGTTCATTTTCGCTTAATCCATTAAGCAGACGGTTAAGCCCGACAAGCACTGCCGCTGCGTTGGAACTCCCACCTCCAAGGCCGCTCCCAGTGGGGATCGACTTGTCGATCGAGATAGTTATTTTTTTCCGTATATCGGCTTTTTTAAAGTATAGCATTGCTGCTTTGTAAGCCAGGTTACTTTTGTCGCTCGGGATATCTATACCCCGTGTATTCAGCAGAATGCCGTTTCCTTCTGATGCCTCGATCTTAACCGTATCAAAGAGATTGACCGGTTGTATTACGGAAGTGATCTCATGGTATCCGTCGTCGGGTCTTCTTCCGTGCACTCTGAGGGTCAGATTGATTTTTGCAGGAGACAGCAGGGTTACGAAACTCATTTCGAAATACCTTCGTCCTGACCTTCAGTGAATTCGATTAAGATGTTAAACCCCTTTATATTTGCAGTGATACTGCTCAGAAGTTTAGTTTTTCTGTTGAAGTGGTAATCATATCTCACCCCTACCTTTTTATTAACGTCTGGTGACAGTATTTTATATAGAAAGACAAAACTCTCTTTTTCTCCTTTCACCTTCGTGTAGTACGGCAGTCCCAAAAAAGCAACAATGTCTTGAGTTGAAAGAAATTCCGACTTATCGTTGACCTTATATACAGCGTGCAGGGTTTTTTTCCTTTTGATCAGCCGTCCCTTACCAAATGACTGAATGAACTTAGTAAACACAGGTTTTGGAATGTGTTGTGCAAATCGTTCAGGCAAGGTTGCAACCTTTAGTTTGTTTTTTGTAAAGTTCAGCTTGATGGGAATATCAAAGTTATTTCTGTCATTGCTGTTTCCTCTGTACCTTTTTCTGATCTCATATATCCATACGTCGGAACTTCTTATGGTTGGTTCAGTTGACATAATCCAGGCTACGTCTTTTTTATTCATAAGTGGTTTTAGGAAGGTCAGAGAAAGTCCGTTCTCATCGGTCACTTTAAAATTTTTTGGATCTGCCATCTGGTTCTTAACTTTGGCAAGCTTTATGATCCTGCAACCCGATACCAGAAAGATCAGAGAAAATAACAGAATGGCGAATTTTATCCTTGGTCTAGTCTTCATGCAGATCCTCAAATATTGATTTAGTGCTTTGCATTACTTTACTATAATTTTCTGGTATTTTTAAAGGTCGTTACGGATATTTACTGTTGTGAGTACCATAGTGCCGGGTGATACATTTACACCGAACGTCTATCAGAGTTAATAGAAACGGGAGCGTTTTAAAAGTGAGAACAGCGGAAAACGCTCCCGTTTAGTTAAAGGAGGATTAAGGATGATGTTGTTTATGTTCACTATAAAAATAAATCAGTTTTAGCAAAAAGTCAAGAGAAAATTAAATTTTTAACTTAATTTTTTAAAAAACGTAAGAAACTACTATATATAGTGACTATTTCCGTTCTTACAGCCATATATTGACAGTTTAATATCCACTTTTACCTATAAGTTTTCTACGGAGCATTTAGTTTTTAGAGGTTTTTAAGCTCTATTTTTAAATTTTGAACGGATTGTAATTGATGTTGTGTATTATTGGTAATGAATGCTGTACGGACCGTGCCAGTTTCCTGCCGTATTCTTCGATCCATTCCTGGGGTGCGAGGTTATAAAAATCGCTCAGCGTCATCCAGTTATCATCGTTAAATATCTTTCCATCCGTCACGCTGACCAGAAACGCTGTCATATCGCCACCATCCATTGCATTAAGCACTTCACACTCCATGTATGAATGAACGTTTTCCAGAACAGGGCAGCCGTTGTTGCCAGATCCGTAGTCGATGCTTTTGAATTTTTCCACCTCTCTCCCCGTGTAGAATCCAAAATTCCTTACAAGGTCGAACTGCTGCTGCCTTAGCAGGTGTATATTAAGCTTTTTACTGTTGTAGATAAAGCCGTGGGTATAATTTCCTTTCCATATACCCACAATGAGCCTCGGTATACTGTTAACGATCGATGACGTCACGACGGTTACGGCAACCTGTCCGTTTATCTCCTTGTCGTGCTTGCTTGTTATAACTACAACGGGAGAGTGGGACCAGAACGCACCGGCTATAGCTGTACTTTCAGCAAAGCTCATAATAGGTATCCCAGTCTACATTAAATATCTGAAATAGACCAATGGCTAATCTTGGTTGTAATCAAAGTGAATACCGCATTCTTTGATGGAATCCGATTCCCACCACCATCTGCCACCTCGGGCGTCTTCTCCTTTTTTTACCGCTCTTGTACAAGGTTCACATCCTATACTTCTGTAACCCCTGTCATAGAGTTTGTTATAAGGCAGGTTATTGGATTTAATATAGTCCCAGATCATCTCCTCGGTCCATTCCACGAGTGGATTAATTTTCAGCATGTTATGATGTATGGTGTCGATTTCGAATTTCTGGGTATTTGCCCTTGAAACCGACTGCTCTCCTCTGATCGCGGTTATCCATCCGTCAAGAGATTCAAGATATCTGTTAATGGGATTGGTTTTTCTGATCCTGCAGCAGAGAAGCCTGTTCTCCATACCTTTATAAAAAAGATTTATCCCTTTTTCACTTACCATTTTTTCCACTTCGTTATAATCGGGAAAGATCACCTCTATGTCCGTGCCGTATTTAATTCTGACCTCGTCAATGATGTTGTAGGTTTCCTGGTTAAGTCTTCCGGTATCAACTGTGCATATCCTTGCTTCTTTGTTTATTTTCATGAGCATGTCGATAAGTACCATCCCCTGCGACTGGAAACTCGTTGCAAGGGCAACCTTGGGGTGGAGTTCGTCAATACACCAGCTTAAAATGCTCTCAGGGGATCTTTTGGCAAACCTGTCGTTCAAATGTCTGACGTGTTCTGTGTTCAGTTCCATTGTTTTAATCCAGCCTAAGGGAGTCCCAGATTGATAGCTTCTGCAAGTCCGTAGTCAAAGTATAACAATGACATGGCATAACTTAATATGATAGCTAAAAAGGGAGTTACCACCCAGAAAAATCCGATCTTCATAACGTGTCTGTTCTTAGCTGTGACCCCAAATCCATGCTGTGCACATGAAAAACCTATTATACCGGAAGTTATTATTTCAGCTATTGAGACGGGAATTCCTGCAAGTGACGAAATAAGGATTATAGTTGCCCCGGTAAATTCCACTGAAATTGCCCTTGTAAGACATATTTCGGTAATTTCCTTTCCGACGGTCTCAAGTACTCTTCCTCCCAGGAGCAGAGCCCCGATGCTCATTGCAAATCCCGCCAGTATAGCACCGTCCGAAGAGGTTACCAGACCGAGTCCCACCAGTGGTCCCACGGCGTTTGCGGAGTTGTTGGCCCCGCCTGAAAAGGCAAGGAACACTCCCGATATCGTTACAAAGACCGTGAGTATCGTATTGACTTTCTTCTCGGCAAAATTGTTTGCAAGGTACTGAACTATTTTGAAATAGAAAAATTTTGCCACAAGGAAATTAATTAAAAAAGCTACAATGGGACACAGGACCCACCAGGCAACGATGTAGAGGAATTTCTCTTCATTCAGAGAATTTGCATAAAGGCCCACTCCCACAAGTGCACAAACGATCGCATGGGTTGTGGCAATGGGGGTTTTCACGACGTTTGCCCACGTAGTGAATATAATTGCTACCAGAAGCACGATCAGGATCAGGATCGAGTTAGCGGTCAGGACTTCGGTGGAGACTATTCCCTTACCGATCGTCTGCACTACCGGTGCACCTGCAACTACGGCTCCAAGCAGTGCGAATATCGCGATCAGTATAACGGCCTGTCTTTTGGACCTTACCCCGGCCCCGTAGGATGTAGCCATTGAGGCAGCCGAATTATTGGCTCCGATGTTCAATGCGAGAAAAACCGATAATATGATCGCAACTGCTGTAAAAATGGTCAATAGAGTTATCTCAAAAGAAGTCTTAAGTTTAAAAACGCGTGATTATAGTCAACCGTGATAAGGATGCTGTTACCTGTTCTTATTGTTTTTCTTTCACCCGTGTGTCCTGCATAGATGCAATATTGTAGGGATATACGATCAGTTTTACCCGCAGCAACTGATTATACTGTTTTGATCGCAGGACTGCTCTGTCCCCGTTTTCTTTTGACCCATTATATCCTTGGAACCTGCCGGCAGCTGTTCTTCAGTTGTCCCACCCGATACAGATAAATACCCGTTAAGGATATTTATATCGGCATTTATGTCTTTATCTTCAGAATCACCACAGTTAAATGCTCTTTCAGATAAAGGTCCGTTTTTAATCATCTTATCTGCCTGCAGATCTTCCATTACCATGCTGTTACTCTGTCTGATCATACTGTTTGTTATTCTGTGAACTTCATTTTTTGTAAAGCACGGTTATAAAAACAGGTTATTTTAAACACCCGTCTGACCTCTTGTAAGCTGAGCTGTACGGACAAGCCTTTCTGCGATCAGTTTTCATTTCAGCTGTATGTTCTTGTTTGTTTAACATATTGCTATATATTATTACCAAAACTTATAGTGCTATCAGGTTCTTTGCTCGCTTTCGTTGCTGAATTATATAATTTTCTCTGTATTATACTCAATATGGGGAACTAATTATAGAAAACGAAAAATGTAAGTAAATCTTTATGCTGATATAATTATAATCAGTATGATGAGAGAAGGGATAACAATGCCGTCTGATGTTATAAGTTTTAATAACTGTTTCCTGACAGGTGTATTTCTTTTAGTGTTCTGTTCTTTATTTCTTTATCATCCTCAAAAGGCCAGCTGTGTTGAAAATCCCTACCCTGTTGTTGAAGTACACTCCGGGGACCGCTGTGTAGTGTCAGGTCTGTCCCTGGATCACGACGATATAGTTCTTCTGGTCAAAGGAAGGAGGGTTCCTATGAAGAAAGAAGCCTTAAGCATATTTTTAGACAGCAGAGATAAGTATTTTTCAAAGTTCGAACCCAAAGGAGCGTTATTCACGGAAGATATAACGTTATCTGAACGGCTTTCAATGGGATGGTTTGTTTTTGGTATTTACGTTCTTATAGGTCTGGTTTTTGGAGCAATAACCTCTCACTGCGCGGTTGAGAAAGGTCTGAAGCCAATTCCATGGTTCTTTTCAGGGTTTTTTCTTAATATATTTGGGTACATTGTCGTTGCCGTTAAAAGGTCAGAAGCCCACGGCGAAATTCCCAGGGGACTTGAAAAGGTCCCTCTGACCATGGAACCGAACGTCTGCCGAAGCTGCGGACATCAGAACCATCCTTCGGCAAAGAACTGTTCAGGCTGCAGTACTGTGTTAAGTCCCTGCACGACCTCTGAGATCGAGAGGCTGTGAGTTAGCTGAAGAGGCAGGAGGATCACAACAATGATCAACAGAGTAACGCATTTCATAGAATCCAAAGCAGAAGCGATACTGATCACCGGCACGGGAGAGAGGCAGCGGCCGCGGATAAACAGGAACTTTGAGAGCAACATTGACGGGATCTATATAATTGGCGACCTGGCTGGAGCACCTGTAATAAAACTGGCAATGGAGCAGGGGTTTAACGTTGTAAATCACATAGCCTCCTTACCCGATGCGAAATATGACCGTAAGGGGGTTTTTGATATTGTGATAGTTGGGGCAGGGGCGGCTGGATTGAACGCCGCTTTGACCGCTCAGGACCTGGGGCTTAGCTGTATAGTTCTGGAAAAGGGCAAGATAGCCAACACGATAGAGAATTTTCCTGAAGGCAAGTGGGTATACGCCGAACCTGACAAGGTTCCTTCAAAAGGCAAGCTCTGGCTTGATGGTGCACAAAAGGAAGACCTCGTCAGGAGGTGGAACGATATAATAGACTCCAACGGTATTGACGTGCGATTGGCGGAACCCCTTGAGAGTATAGAAAGATACGGTGATGTATTTGAGGTAAAGACCCCCAGGTCCAGTTATCAGGCCAGAAGAGTTATCCTTGCGACCGGAATGCGGGGTAATCCAAGAAAGCTCAATGTACCCGGGGAAGAGATGGAGCAGGTTTACCATCAGCTTTACAGTCCGAAAGAATACAGCGGTGAGAACGTTCTGATAGTTGGTGGCGGTAACAGCGCGGTCGAGGCAGCCATAACCCTCAGCGAACTTAATACGGTATATCTTTCATACAGAAAAGGTGAGTTCTCACGGATATTTAAAGACAATGAGAGATTACTGAACGAAAAGATCGCGTCAGGAAGGGTAAAGTTGATACTGAATTCCACCGTAAAGGAGTTTGGAAGAACAGAAGCCGTTCTTTCCGTTGATAAGGGCGGACATGAACAGACAGAGAACGTCCCTTACGATCACGCGTTCGTACTGATCGGTGCCGATATTCCAAAGAGGTTTTTAAAATCACTTGGAATTAAACTCGAGAACGAATGGAACGGCAGCTTGTTGCACTCCCTTACGCTTACGCTCCTGACGATGTTCGGACTGTGGTTGTTTGGCGGACACGCGGTGCTGTTCGGGAACGACCTGACCAGCATACCGAGTCTGCTGGGGCTTGGGGTTGCAGCTGTTCCCCTTGCGGTCCTTGTAAAGATGGGGATCAAGGGAGACCGTTATTCATGGCTGGGGATATCTTTTCTGGTATGGTACACGATCTACGGCGTCAAGGTGGGTGAAGGACAGGAGTTCTGGCCGTATAAGGACTGGGGATATAAATTACTGTCCTTTGCGGACAGACCCTGGTCGTTCTGGTATACGGTCATGTATACCGCGCTCATGACCATTTTTGGAATACAGGCACTTAAAAGGTGGGGACTTGACAGAAAGGATAAATACCAGATATGGCGATACGCGAGCCTGCTGAGCTTTCAATGGATATTTTTCTTCATTGTTCCTGAATTTCTCTTTCAATGGGCGATCAATTACCAGTGGGTAGGACAGCAGCTTGCGAGCGACCCGTCGTTCGCTGAACAGGGGTGGCGGTCTTATGGGATCGTTTATGCGTGGCCCCTGTTCTTCTATACGTTCTTTTACGACCCGAACAAGATATGGGTGATCTGGGGTATATTACTGACCTTTGTCGTGATCCCCGTGTTCGTGATATTCAATGGCAAGCGGTACTGTTCCTGGATATGCGGATGCGGAGGTTTGGCCGAAACGTTCGGGGACCGCTGGAGACATCTTGCGCCAAAAGGCAAAAGGTCCATCAGCTGGGAATGGATGAATACCGCGGTGCTTATATTTGCCGCGGTCGTTACCGTTATCTTTATTTCCAGGAACACCATTGAGATATTCAGGAACCCTGCGGACTGGTCGGTCAATATTTACAGAATAATGGTGGATGTCTGGCTGGTGGGGATACTGCCCGTTACCCTCTATCCGTTTTTAGGAGGTAAGGTATGGTGTCGCTATTGGTGTCCGCTGGCAAAGTTGATGCAGTGGGAATCACAACTTTTTGCCAGACTGGGAATAGGTAAGTTCAAAATAGAGGCGAACAATAAGTGTATTGCGTGTAATGAATGCTCAAGGAACTGCCAGGTGGGCATTGACGTGATGAACTATGCGTTAAAGCAAAAAACGCTTGATAATACGACAAGCTCCTGTATCGGTTGTGGAATATGCGTTACCGTGTGCCCTATGGACGTTCTCAGTTACGGCAGAAAGGATAAACAGGGTGAGAACAGCGGTTCAAGCCCCACGGTCTGAACTTTTCCGGTAAGTCCTGGTTCGTTTCAGCTTTAAAAGTGAAGATATTAGAGAAAAGGCAGGTACTTTAAAATACCTGCCTTTTGGCAGATCACGCTTATAGTATCAGGGTCAGAACTCTTTTATGACCTGATATTGAGGATAGACGAAACTTCCCTTCATCCACACTGCCCAGACGGGAGATGGGTCCGTGGGTTGTATCTTCCATATCGGATGTTTCTTGGGTGCCTTGAACTCTATCCTGGCATTGGAGACCTGGGCAACCCGTCCGACAAAGGGAATGGGATATTTTACCACCTTACTTTTAGACGTTCCGATCCTGCGTGCCTTGCGAAGACCGAAGTAGTTCAGATGTCCGCCGCTAGGGGGGCTGAGCTTGCTTCCCACGTCAGCCTTGGCCACAATGAAAGGCTTTCCCTTGACGGTCAATTTTGCCGTTAGCCTGCCGTTTTTGACCACGGTAGTGGTCTTACCTTTTCGTGCCGGAATACCTATCTTTTTTGTAAACTTTCTCATAGCCTTGGAACTGTTGAAATAATGAACGAAATAACGTCCGGGATAGGTTATGTCCGAATTCATGACGTAGGAGTTCTGATCCTTCAGTTCAATGGTTAAATAGGTCAGGGTGTATGAACCGAACCCCGAGGTCTGATCCGCTTTCGGCACGGTGTACATATTTATCACCACCTGTCCGTCCGGACTTGGTTCAAGTCCTGGTGGCAGGAGTTCTTTAAGGGCTTTCGGGTCCGCCTTGTAGGCCGCAATGAACATCCAGGCGTTGGTCACAAGCTGCGGAGCAGGCAGTTTTTTGTGACCCGCTGAGGACGCAGCCGCACTTACGAGCAACACCGAAAGCGACAAGGCAAAAATAACTAAAGATCTGTTTAAGTATCTCATTTTTTCTTCCTCCTTAATAATTGGTTTTTTATTACGATCTACTGAATACTGTAGCAAGATATCGTATACAGTGTCAATTCATAAAAATTTATAACCGTGTGGGTCACGGCTTGTCGTCCGTTCCATTTTTACGTTTCTCCATCAGGTACCGAACGCCAGCTCTTATAAATCTGCTTCTTTCCGCCTCTCCTAAAACGCCTTTAAGCCTGTCATGAACGGATGGGTCGATCAGAAGTGCTCCCAGGGTTCCCTCTCCGTCTTTCAGGCTTTTTGAAATGTCTTTTAAGTTGCTTGAGGTCTTGCTGATATCGTTCATTACAGCGGTCAGTTCTTGTGCCAGTTTCTCGTCGTATATCAGTTTATGGAGCACACCACCTTTTTCAATGGCGGACAGGGTCTTGCTGAGTTCATCTGTACTTTTTTTGACAGAATCAAGGGTCTTGCTGAATTTATCCATGGTCTGTCTGTCACTTAACATCCCGGACACCTTATTCAGATTTTCTGATATCTTTATCAGGTTCGTAAGCAGCTGATCCGAACTTCCGATCAGTTCCTGAAGTTCTGGAGGGGTACGGCTTTCAATTACCATTTCCCTGTCAATATCGGTAAAAGAAGGAAGCTTTCCCCGGACGATTTCTATGTAATTCGCACCAAGCAGCCCTTCCGTCTGGATCACGGCCTTGGAGTCGGGGGTGATACGTCTTGCTCCCTGTTCGTTTACCTTGAGCGTGACCTCAATGAAGTTTTCTTTCGTACTGCCTGGAAAATCGATCGAGTGCACGGTACCGATCTTCACTCCCGAAAGCCTTACGTAGGCACCCCGCAGAAGACCTGACGTGTTTTCAAAATGGGTTTTTATATAATACTCTTTTTCAAAGAACTTCTTATCTCCGGTAACCACAAAAATACCGATGAAGAATATCATTATGGTTATAAAGACGAACAGTCCGACCTTTATGTATAAAGAACTCTTATCTCTCGTAGATGTCATTAGCTAATCCAGCCCGTTTACAGTTATAGCTTTGAGATGATTATACGTTAAACTATGATTTTCTCAAAGGGGCGTTAATTTGAACCTGCTTTATAAATGCCTTATATTTGATGATCAGATTAACTGAGTTATATCTTAACTGTTTATAAAAAAAAGGAGCGTGAAATGGCAAAGATCAACAGAGTTATAATAAGTGTTTCCGATAAGGAAGGCGTGACGGACCTTGCGAAAAGCCTTGATGAAATGGGCGTGGAAATACTTTCAACGGGCGGTACGGCAAAACATATCAGGGATGCCGGGGTCAAGGTGTCAGATATATCTGAATACACCCGCTCAAGCGAGATATTGAACGGCAGGGTGAAGACGCTTCATCCGATGGTACACGGTGGTATCCTTGCGGTGCGGAGCAATAAAGAGCATCAGAAACAGATGAAGGACAATAATATCAGACCAATAGATATGGTGGTCGTTAACCTTTACCCTTTTGAAGAGGTGATAAAGAAGGACGGCGTTACGCTGGAAGAGGCGATCGAGAACATTGACATTGGTGGTCCCACAATGCTCAGGGCGGCTGCCAAGAACTATAAAGACGTATCCATTGTGACCGACCCGAAGGATTATGAAAATATAATAGAGGAGATTAGGAACAACGAAGGTTCCGTTACCAGCCGGACCAATTTAAGACTTGCCACGAAGGCATTTTCCTATGTTGCCCGCTACGATGCGGCAATTTCCAATTACCTGTCGGTACTGAACGAAGATGGGACGCGTTCTAAACTGCCGAGAAGCTATACGCTGCATCTGGAAAAGAAGATGGACCTCAGATACGGTGAAAATCCGCATCAGGAAGGGGCTTTTTATGTAAGATCAGACTTGTCTTACTCCTGCGTATCGAATGCAAAACAGCTCTGGGGCAAGGAACTTTCATTGAACAATATATACGATGCCAACTCTGCTCTTGAACTGGTCAAGGAGTTCAGCGAGACCGCGTGCGTGGTCGTAAAGCATAACAATCCATGCGGCGTGGCGACCGATCAGGTCCTCCTTCAGGCGTTCCTCAAAGCCAAGGAATGTGATCCCGTCAGTGCGTTTGGGGGAATAATCGCCTTCAACGAGGAAGTGGACGAACCTACGGCACAGGAGATAGGGAACATGTTCGTGGAGGTGGTTATAGCCCCGGGATATGACGAAAAAGCACTCCAGGTCTTCAGGTCCAAGAAGAACGTCAGAATATTGCAGGTGCCCGTGTCGAAGGCTTCCAGTTCTGCCGAGTTTGATTTTAAGAAAGTCGTTGGAGGTATGCTGATCCAGGACAGCGATTCAACGTCGGACCAGGATTTTAAGGGTTTGAGCGTTGCTTCAAAGCGCAAGCCCACGGAGCAGGAGATAGAAGATATGAAGTTTGCCTGGAAGGTCTGTAAACACGTAAAATCAAATGCGATCATCTTTGCAAAGAACGGTCGTACCGTTGGTATAGGGGCTGGTCAGATGAACAGGGTGGACTCTGTGAAGATCGCGACGATGAAAGCACAGGTCGACGTTCAGGGATCCGTGTTGGCGTCGGATGCCTTCTTCCCGTTCAAGGACGGTATCGATGAAGCTGCAAAAGCCGGGATCACTGCCATCGTTCAGCCCGGGGGTTCTATCAGGGACGAGGAGACCATAGCTTCCGCTGACGAGCACGGTATGTCCATGGTGTTTACAGGAACGAGGCATTTCAAGCATTAGGAGTTGTAATGGACCTTGATGGTTTATATCAGGATTTAAGTTTTTAGTTTCAGGAAGATCATCAGGTATATGTCAAAAACAGGTTCGTTCCTATAAGTGACCTTTATTGTGTTTTTGGTTTTTGATGTAGGGGTTGAGAAGGTGATGAATCTATCACTTTGCAAACTATTACAACATGTTTTTTCCACAATTTGTTTAAGATTTTCCACTCCGGCTAGGCGTGTTTATAATTGGAACTGTAATTTGTGGACTGATTTCTGCCTTGAATAGCTTACAGTAAACATTATTTAGGAAATTATATAGCTAACTCCGCCAAATGAATAAAAAAGACGTTTTTAACAGTATCATATTTGTATCGGGTGGAAAACCTTGTGGTAATAAGAACATTGAAGATCAAAAGAAAAAGAGGACTTTAACTATGGAGATACCACTTCTTCTCCCGTAAGCAACCAGCAAATATTCTGATGGGAAATATCTTGGTTAGTTCAATACCTTTGAAAGGACCTCATTACTAAGTCTTTATCTGAGATCTTCTTTTCCTTCTGATAATTACAGACACGGGTATAAGTATCAGACATGCCATTACTCCGAGAATATCAAAAATGGCGATGCTCTGATCTGATACAGCACATCCTCCACCTCCGCCTGAATTACTACTTGTCGGTGGCGGAGCCGCTGCACTGAACCTGAAGGTCAACTCTTTCATGTCTCCGTCCCTGTCCGTTACCGTATACCTGTAAGTAGCAGCAGATGACGCACGGACGGACGTCCCGCTTATTACCCCGGTGTTTTCGTTCAATCTCAATACAGGAGGTAAGGGAGGCGTTATACTGTATACTAACGGTGCATTCCCTCCCGTTGCTACCGGCAACATTATTGATCTCCCCCTGTACACCTGATCTTCTATCGTCGTCACACTGAATTCCGGCATGCTGTCTTCTTCTATTACTATACTGAACGTTATCTCTGCTGTATCTCCATCTTCGTCCGTTACCGTCCACGTGTAAGTCTCGGTTCGAGGAAGCAGATGAAGCAGCGCTGAACCGATATTGGGTGTTCCGCTCAGCACCCGGGTGTTGTCATCCCAGTCCAGTCCGGCAAATAAATTCAAAGCATTTGAACCGGCATCAGTTAAACTGTAAGTCAGCGTTCCGTTCCCTCCTGTTGCAAGAGGCAGCGTTTCCATTACTTCTGTAACGCCGTTAACGGTCACCTTGTCTTCTATCGTCTCACCGTCGAAGGTCGGCATTGTGTCCTCCGACACGGTGATACCGAACTCAATTTCATCCGTGTCTCCATCTTCGTCCGTTACAGTATATGTATAGGTATTCTTACTCGTTGCAGTAGTAGGTGTTCCGCTCAGCACTCGGGCGTTTTCATCAAAGTCCAGTCCAGCAGGCAGATCAGGGGTTATACCGTAGGCTAACGGAGCATTTCCTCCCGTTGCCACTGGCAGCGTTACCGGCGTTATCTGACTTCCTGCCACGTATTCCTGATCATCCGTCGTCTCACCGCCGAAGGTCGGTTCCGTGTCTGCTGCTCTTATCGTTATACTGAACGTTATCTCAGCCGTATATCCGTCTCTGTCCGTTGCTCTCCATGTATAATCAGTCTCAGACGTTGCAGTGGTCGGTATTCCACTTATCTCTCCGGTAGCATGGTTAAAATTCAATCCGGAAGGTAAACGAGGGGTTAACCTGAGTGTAATTCCAGTTCCTTGCGTTGCAAGAGGTAACGTGAATGGTGATATTTGAACCCCTGCTGTATAAATCTTATTACCTACCGTCTGACTGCCGAAACTTGGGACTTCAGTTGCAGCTTTTATTCTTATCCTGAAGGTCAGACTGTCAGAATCACTTTCATGAATATCGTTATCACTGTCCGTTACCGTATACGTGTAAGTGTTCTCAGGTGCCGCAGCGGTCGGTGTTCCGCTCAGCACTCTGGTACCAGGATCAAAGTCCAGTCCATCAGGCAAAGCAGGGGTTATACCGTAGGTTAACGTTCCATTCCCGTTTCTTGCACGAGGCAGCGTTAGCCTTACCGCACTGCCGTTAACCCAATTCTGATCATCTACCATCTGACTGCCGAAGGTCGGTATGTCGTTCTGATGTCTTACCCGTATATTGAACCTCAGCTCGGCAGTATCTCCATCTGCGTCAGTGGCGGTATAAACGGCTGTAATACCAGGCGTAACACTGGTGGGCATTCCGCTCAGTATCCTTGTGTTACGGTTAAAGTTCAACCCTATACCCCTGACGTTACCACTTATATTGTAAGTCAAGGTTCCATCCCCTCCCGTTGCCTCGGGAAGTTCCAATGGTTCTATTGCTTTCCTTGCCGTGTACACCTGAGCAGCAACCGTCTTGCTGCCAAAAACCGGCGCGGCGTTCGCCGTTATCCTTATAACGAAGTCACTCCGTGCCGTATCGTTATTTGCGTCTCTTGCCGTATACTGAACGTCGGTGTCACCTGCAGCGGTCGGTCTCCCGTTTATAATTCTGGTGGTTCCGTTAAAATTCAATCCAGGAGGTAAAGGAGCTAAACTGTAAGTATACGGCGGCCTGCCTCCGGCTGCCTCGAATAACCTTGCGTTTACCAGCTTATGTTGCGTCCAGGTCAGCCTACCACCAGGAACATTACCCAAAGTTAAAGCCTTGGCAGTGATCTCCCCGCCAAAGTCCGTTAAAGTATCTTCCTTCCCGTGCCCGTATACCCTGATGCTCCATGAGTGCAGGGTAACGGTATTTTCTGTATCTTCTTCATCTCCGGAAGCAGTATTATATATCTTAAGGGTCCATTCTCCGGAAGGGTCTTCCCCGAGGTGTCTTGCCGAACCGAAACGATGTTTTTTCCCCAGGTAACTGACGCAGTCGTTTTCTTCATTCGAAGATCCCCTTACAAACTCACTGGCAGACTCCCGCACAAGTTCCGATACTGTCCCGGAAGGAGAGGTTATCCGTATATTGAGGTCCTGCAGGCAGTCACACGAGAGAACGAGTTCTACCTCAACGAACTCCGTAAATATTTCCTCCAGGTCCGAAATCATAAGTCTGGAGGTAAGGACCCCGTCCGCCTCTCCTTCTCCATCAGGGATCGTCAGTTCATTATCCGAGGAAGCTGTAACGGTCCTCATTTCTCCCACTCCTTTCCAGCTTCCGGCAAGCTCTGCGGCCGCCTCCGCGTCCACCACGCCAAAACCGTATTTCGAACTGTATCTGTATCTTTCCACGTCGGAACCGTATTTTACCGCTCCAGTCTCCCAGCTAATGTCAGGAACGTCGTTCTGCCGTGCCGAACCCGCAAGTATAAGCTTTATATCCCTCCAGCTCAGGTCTTCGTTTACCTCTCTCAGCAGTGCCGCCACACCTGCGACCCGTGAAACTGAAAGGACAGTTCCGGACGTCACGGCGTGATCGTCGTCGCTATCAGTGGTCGCTATATCAGGACCAGGCGCACATACCCACAGATTCACTCCCTCTTCTGAAAACAAGCTCTTCTTTCCAGAACCGTCCGTTGAACACACCGCTGTTACCCCGTAGTAATTGGAATATTCAGAAAAATTAGCCTGATCTCCGCTCTCATGTCCGTCCCCTGCTCCCAGGACGTAAAATATTCCCCTGCCGTAAAACCCTTCCCTTATACCCTCTTCCACTCCCTCTTCCCACTCAGCCGAAGCACCCTGAAGAAAAACTCCGTCCTCAGATCCCCGGTCGCTGACGGATACTGCAGTTATTTCTTTATTACGCACCATTGCTTCCCCTGCTTCCATTGCGTCTGATTCCCTGAGATCTCCTGTTAACTTATTACTGTATATACTCGCACCAGGTGCAACTCCTCTTGTTCCCAGTCCGTTATATCCAGCCGCTGCCGTTACTCCTGCCGCTCGTGTACCACTTAACTCTGAACTGTCTGAATTATCTTTTCCAGAAAAGTTGTAGTTCAGTTCCGAACGGACCTTAGCAGAAAGGTCCTCATGTGAAAGGTCTATTCCATTACTTACAACTGCTACGTTAATTCCAGTACCATATACCTCTTCGTTCCATACTCCCTCTGCGTTAATATCTTCTCCTGCTGTTATTCTCTTTCCGGAAATACTTAACTGTCCAGTGTTATTCAGATGCCACTGACATCCGTATAACGGATCTTCCAGACCTGCACTGATATCTCTGCATTCAGATAATGTTTCTTCCAGGCTGCTCTGCCCTTTTGCAGCTATGACCATGATACTCAGTAGAATAAAGACTAAGGTTAGTAATAACTTAGATGGGGGGGGGATTATCTTAAACATTGTTCTTACAAAATATTTATACCAGGCTGAAAGGTCAGGTATACACGGGGGGGGGGGGTAATGGAACTACGTGTTTTTATGTTTGAACTTTTCATAACTCTTTTATTTTACCAGGTATTATGAACGAATGTCAAGTATAACGTCTTTCTCTTTCCTTTCTTAGGGAACTATATAGGGAAGTTGACAAAACAGGGGATATATTGACACAAGAGTTGACAAGAGATGATAGAAGATCATATTTATTGTATGAAAAAAAGACATGTGAAGACGGTCAGTTTATTTGGGTTAATGGAAAAGTATCCTGCAAAAGAATCTGTAATTAAGTATTTTGAGGGATTACGCTGGGGAAAGAAAATAAACTGCACAAAGTGTGGAAGCAGCAAGAAAATAACACGACAGAAGAAACCATATGGCAGGTATTGGTGTAAGGAATGCCGGAGTTATTTTACTGCTTTAACAGGCACTCCACTTGAGTATGCGGAAGTGGATATTTGCAGGATATTTGCTTATGACTTCCCGAAAGGGAATAAGCAGTTTACAGTTGAGCAAGGAGTTAGAAGTAACCCAGACAACAGCCTGGTATATGCTGCATAGGTTGCGACTTGCTTGTGGAAGTAATATGGAAGTATTATTGAAAGGAGAAGTAGAGATAGACGAGACATACATAGGTGGACTTGAGAAGAACAAGCACGGGAGCAAGAAACGAAATAAAGGCAGAGGAGTTGCAGGAAAGGTCTGTATATCAGGTATGAGGGAGAAGGGAGGCAGAACCAGAGCAAAAGTGATCCGGAACAGAGAGAGTGAAACTCTTTCAAGAGAGATAAAAGAGAACATTGCAGAAGGTTCCATTATATACACAGATGAGCATAGAGGATACAGAGGTTTATCAGATAGAGAATTTGAGCATAAGACGGTCGATCATTGGGCAAAAGAGTTTGTAAATACGATGGCTTCTACAAACGGGGTTGAAAGTGTCTGGGCAGTATTAAAGGGTGGATACAAAGGTGTATATCACAATTGGAATAAAAAACATCTTAAGAAATATATAGATGAGTTTTCGTTCAGGTTAAATGAAGGTAATGTAAAAACAGACACGCAAGATCAACTGGATGCACTTTTTAGAAATATGGCAGGAAAAACTATAACCTTTGAAGAGTTAACACAGTAATGATGACATATGATGGAGGAGTCTTGATCATATTTAATAGTTATTTGTTTTATAATGAAAAGATTAAAAGCAAAAAAAGAAAAAGAACAAGCAATAGATAAAGCATCAAAGATGTTGTTAAAAATGGGTTCGATCCCGCATAAACGACCTAAAAAACCAACCAAAGAAGAACTGAAAAAAAGGTTTAAATTAGTAGTAGATCCTAAAGGAAATCCTCTTATAAAAGAAGTTAATGATTAAAGGGAGTTATGGGATTTTGTCAACTTTCCTATATAGTTCCCAAATTTTGTATTGTTGGTTGCGGTGCCGTTGGAAGTGTATTTGCTGAAATGTTAGTAAGGACTGGGGCTAAACATTTAGCTCTTATAGATGGGGATAAAGTTGATATAAGCAACCTAAACAGAGGAAATTTCATACGGACTGATATTGGTAAATATAAAGTTTATGTTTTAAAAGATAAATTAACAAACCTTATTAACTCAGAAATTGAAATCAAGATCATACCCCATCATCTGAAAAGACACACTCCAGACATTCCTTCAGAAGCTATAAAGGCGAGGGATACTGTAAGTGATTCTCAGATTGTTATTAATGTTCCAGATACCAATGATGCTCGTATTACTTGTGGCGAGTTGTGCAATGAAGTTGGCAGAGCAGGAGAAATCATTAAAACGCTTTCTATTGGTGTTGGTATCAAAAAACACTTTTCAGAATATACCTGCTTTTGGAACCCAAAGCCTCTAAGTTTAGAAAACGCCGGCGATGATGGTTATGGCGATTACGGTTCATATACAGCAATAATAATGGAGGCAACTTCAGTTGGATTTATGATGCTGTTACATCATTTGCAAAATCCAGAGTCTAAAGAGTTTCGCAAATGTCATAAAAAATACAGAAACTATGCCCCTTGCTAAAGTTTTTCCCAATAACAATAGACTTTTGCTTCTTTACAGTTAGTCCAATAACAACTGAAAAACTCTAAAATTCTACCGAACGAAATAACCAAAAAGTGTCCGTGTACTAAACTTATAAAAGCTCTATCTTTATGTGCTAATAGTAATTGAACAATTGTTTCATTTCCGTGATAACAAACTTTTTTGTCCAGGTTTAAAAATTTAAGAGCAATATTAAACTCTTTGTTTGTAACTCCCTCATTTGGCCACTTTTCGCAACAATGGTAAAATGCGTCTAATATTTTATCTTCCGGAATTTTTGGAAACAAAAGATGAAGTGCAATAAGAGCGCAATTATTATCAGCATTTATTATATTAGGGATTAATTGACATATGTCTTTTTTATCTCTTTTTTTAGAGATAAACCTTTTGAATAGGACTTTTTTTGACAAAAACTTAGTGACTTTTTTATTCAGTCTGTTAAAAAGTTTCATTATTAGTATGTATAAAAGTATATTATATAATAACCATTTTGTCAATAAAAACTAAATTATTTCAGTAAGTTATATCAAAAATAAAAGTATTTGAGACAGTTAAATTAAATGGGAATTATATACAATAGTGACGAAACCTGGATCATTTCCTGTTTTTTGAACGTTCAGCAACGTGTTTCTTTACATCCTTCTTTTTAACGTTGACAGGCTGGAGGATAGCTTTTGCTGACTTTTGCGGAGTTGTATCAATAGAAAACGGATGCTCTTTCTCTTCTTCTGTCGGTTCATAACTGCCTGGCAAGATCTCTATTGTTTTTTTCCTGTTCGTCATTGCAAGTTTCTTTGTTTTTTGGTCTGTTTTTTATCCTGTAACATTATTCATATTACCTTATCAGTTCTTTATAAGGCAAGGTCTTTCCATACATTGCCCTTGCTGTTGTTCCCATCTGATCTTCCGTGTCCAGTCTTCTTATATTATGCCTCCCCGAAAACTCATTTACATAACGATTTAAATGCTTTTTACTCATTCTGTGGTACGTGCCGGTATATCCTCTTTTTAACATTGCCCGGAACGATCCCACTCCGTTTACATGTGCCTGCTCTTTAACGTACTCCCTTACACTATGATCCACGCTCTCATGCTCATAAGGCAACCCTGTATAGCTTTTATGATCATCGGTATATGTTTTTACTCCACTACCTGCGTTCTTAACTGTAAAACCCTGTATTTCCTCTTTACTACGTTCAGAAACCGGTTGTGCTGTTACCCTGTTTGTCTCTCTGTTCTTCATTCCTGCAACAATGGACTTCCCTCCAGGTCCTCGTGTATGACTACGCCTGTTGTTATGCTTGTTTCTCTCCTTTCCACCTGTAAACGTCTCATCTGCCTCCACGGAGCCTGTAAACACTTGCAGTTCTTCTCTGTTCCACGCCTCTCTGATACGATGCGATAAATGCCATGCTGACCTATGCGTAATATCCAGATCTCTATGCAGTTTCATACTTGATACTCCCTTTAATGACGTGGCAAAAAGATATATTGCCACTGCCCAAGCCTGATACCTGATATTAGAAGACTGCATAACTGTCCTGCTCCTTGCACTGAACCATTTCGAACGTCCTTTTTCCCTGTACCTGTACGGCATTGTCTTATGACCAGTCCCGGTCTGAACGTTTCTTGTCCCGCAATACGGACATACGGGTTCCTTTCCCCACCTCTGTTTTACAAACCATTCCTCTGCAACAGCATCAGAAGGGAATTTCCTGAATAACTTTACTAACGATATCCCTTTCCTGTATGATTTCCCAGGTGCTTTCTTTGACATATAACTTCCTCCAGTTATTTAATTTTCTTACCTGTAATAATGACAAATCTATAGTTTGTCAACTATTTATTGGAGGCTTCGTCACTATTGTATATAATTCCCAAATTAAATAATTCGGCTTGTGCTGACTGAACACTGTTTATCTGCTTTTATATATTTTACTGAACCAGACCTACGTTAAAGTTGCCGTTATCTTTGATCACTACGTTGTTTTTCAACAGCAACGTTCCCTTGGCTTTTTCAAGAGCGGCGATAGAGATATTGTACTGAGCGATCGCTTCTACCCGTGCCGTTTGTGCATAGATCAGGTCCCGCTGTGCTTCGAGCACTTCCCTTGTGGTAGCGATCCCGACCTTAAGTCTTTCTTCATCGTTCATAACCACTTCTTCAGCCAGTTCCACGGCCTTCTGGGTCGCGTCTATTCTCTTTCTGCCGTTCCTGACCTCCCTTATGGCGTCCCTGACCTCAAGTTCTATCTGCTCTTTTACCTTCTTGTAGCTGATCATCTGTCTGTTCATTTCTGCAACTGCCTTTATGTGATCCCCCTTGGCATCTCTGTTGAACAATGGATAGGTGAAAGTACCCATGACCGACCAGCCGGGAAAATCCCTGTTTACAAGCGTATTGAACGCCTTTGATTCTCCCAGAAAACTGTCCTGTATAGGTTCCTTTTGTGCATTAAAGAACAACCTGTCTGATCTTTCGTCCCCTCCCACCCCCTGGAATTGCAAAAAGGCGTTCACTGTCAGGTTCGGCAACTTCTGATTGGAATAAAATCTCACCAGTCTTTTACTTTTCTCTATATCAAGCAAAACTTCGGCAAGTTCAGGTCTGTTTTTAAAAGCGGTTGCAAGTGCCTCGTTCTCATCTATGTTCTCTTCGATGTAGATCTCGGGCTTTTCGGTCGGCACGACTTTGATGCTGTAGACCAGTCCAAGAGCGTTTTTAAGCTTATCCTCGGCCCTTTCCATTAAATTTTTCTCATTTAAAAGACTTACGTTCCTGAAAGCAACCTCCGACTTTGCCTGAGTTATTGCTACTGACGGTAAAGTGCCGACCTCTACTTCAACGGTGTTTCTTTGTTCCAGGTCTTCCGCCAGTTCCAGTGCACTTTTTTCAAGTTTTACGTTCTGTATGGAAGCGACCAGATCCCAGTAATACTGTTCTGTCTCGAACAGAACGTCCGATACGACTTTCTCGAACCGCACCCTCGATATCTCCAGATTTTTTCTGGCGACGAACAGCCGTGCCCTGTTCACGCTTACACCGAAGTTCTTCAGCAGTTCCTGACCAATCCCAAAGCCGAGAGATGTAAAAAGCTCCGGGTTCAGGGATTCTACCGGCGAGTCGGACTCTACTCTGGAAACGGAGAAACTGTACAGGTCGTAGAAGGTACCCGTTGATAATCTGCCGGTTACGCTGTTTTCAATATTAAATCTTTTTTCTGTTAATCTGCCGCTCTCATTAAAGGCACTTATCACGGGGGATTCAATATTGGAATAGGATGTATTCAGTCTCAGAAATGGATCAAAAGCCCCTTTTTCTTTTATTATGTCACCTTCTGCATAGCCTATGCTCTGTTTCTGCAGTTCTATGTTCCTGTTGTTTACAAGTGCGGTCGTCTTGGCTTCTTCCAAGGACAGGGTCAGCCTTTCCTGGGATATTGCCATCTCTCCTGAAAGCATCAGCCAGGTGGAAAATATCAAAAATGGAACCAGAGAAGATAGTTTAATCATCGGAATTCCTAAAACCGTTACAAAAGTACACCTTAGTTAAATTATAAATAAAGGACATTTGTAGCAATTTGCTTCAGCAGATGAACTGTTTACTCGGACCTTATCCCTTTCAGACCGTAAGTTCGTTGAACCTTGTCATTAAGCAAGGGAATTATATACTCTATTATACAAATACTAAATATACTGTTCTGCAAGCAGAGTCCCTCTGACCCCGTTCTCTTTTGATATCATGTTCCCAGCTTGCATCGGGAGACTCTCGTCCTTATTCCCACCCGACAAAAAGAATAAACCTCTTTTGAGAACGTTATTAGCTGCGTTTAAGTCAGCATGGCCTGTATAACCACAGGACATGCACTTAAATAACTCTCCTTTTCTGTTATTTTTAGCTACGTATCCGCATGCAGAACAGGTCTGGCTTGTGTATTGGGATGGAACTTTAGTTATCTTACCTCCAGTGCTCTCAACCTTGTAAGTAAGCTGACTAATGACCTTTCCCAATTGCTGCTCCTGTATAGACCTGTTCAATCCCGATTTCTGCTTTACTTTCTTGCCAGGATCTTTCAATGTCCCCTTAGCGGACTTTGTCATGTTCTTTAACTTCAGATCTTCTACTATAAAATGATTACCATGACCCTTTACTATCCCTGTAGTTAATTCATGTATTTTATTATGTTCCCTTTCAGTGGTCCTTGCACGTTCTTTGGCATAAGCTGTTTTCTTCTTGTTTCTGTTGTTAGATCCTTTTTCAGCTCTGCTTAATGCTCTTTGCTTTCTTTTAAGTTCCTTCCTGTCTATTTCTGTTCCTTTATAGAAAGTTCCATCCGATAAGGTAATTCTGTTCTTCACTCCGAGATCTATCCCTATCGGTCTGTCTGACCCTCTGTCCACTCCTGCAACTGTTTCATATACAAACTGTATCTCTACTCTTAAAGCAGTTCTTACTATCCTTATGTATTTAGTTCCTTCCGGTATCCTGCCTTTGAAACTCATCCTGCCTGCTCCTTTTACGGACAAGGAAGTTCTTCTGTCTTGTTTCTTAACTCTACTCCATTGGTAAGTTTCAAAACTTTTTATCTTTCTGCTACTGTTCTTATATCTCGGACGACCACGTATCCCTTTTAGATATTCTTTATAAGCCTTATCCAGTCTTTGTAACGTCCGCTGTTGCGCTTGAGCGTCAACCTTACTAAACTCATCAGACAGTAAAAGGTCGTTCCTTATTTCCGTCAGTGATCTTGCCTGATCTTCGTAACTGATCGACTTCTTTCCTATTTCTTTTTCTGATAACTCTCTCCAGTTTAACGGGTCGTTACAAGGTCGGACTTCACTTCTAACCCTGTTAAGAGCTATATATACCTTGTCTATATGTTTAACTGTATTACCTTTATTATAAGAAAGTCCAGACTTCCAGTGGGGATAGAAATACGTCTTAAATCTCTTTTCTGATAAACCCCATTTCATCAGTTTCTCATATTTATCATATGATCTTATCCTTTCTTCACGAGCTCGGTTATAAAGATAGGTAAGCTGGTTTAACATAGATTCCAGTTTCTTATGAGCAGACGGATCCAACTTAACCGCCCTGAGGTCTACTCTCGTCTTTCTGATCACACTTCCTTCACTATCCATATCTATATATAATTCCCTAATTTTACAGCACTATCAAAGCTATTTGCCTGTCTTTGTCTAACAGAGTATATAATTCCCATAATATATATTCATCTTTTTCACAATTAAAGGCGGCTGGATAAATATGGAACAGCTTATGAACAAGGCACAGATCCTAGTCGAGGCCCTGCCTTATATAAAGATCTTTCATGGCAGGACCGTGGTGATAAAATACGGCGGGAGCATCGACAGGAAGGAACTGTCCAGTTTTGCTCACGACCTTATTCTTATGAAGTACGTTGGGATCAAGCCCGTAGTCGTACATGGGGGTGGTCCGCAGATAGCTGAATATCTCAATCAGCAGGGTATTGAGTCTGAATTTATAGCGGGTCTCAGGGTTACCGATGAAAAGACCATGGAGATCGTGGAGATGGTCCTTGTGGGCAAGGTAAATCAGGAGATTATCTCCTGCGTAAATCATTACGGCGGAAAAGCCGTCGGACTTTCAGGTAAGGAAGGAAAGATAATAACAGCTAAAAAAATAAACCTTGACAGGCTTGCTGAAAAGAACGGAATAAACATCCCTCCAGATGCGGATATTGGCATGGTCGGGGAAGTAGAGAAGATAAACCCCGGTTTGATAAGGACACTGGAAGATAAAGGTTACATTCCCGTGATCGCTCCTGTAGGATATGATGATGAAGGCAGTACGTATAATATAAACGCCGACCACGTGGCAAGTAAGATCGCAGGTGCCTTAAATGCCACGAGATTGATATTTCTTACCAACGTTCCGGGGATACTTGATGAACAAAAGGAGCTTATTTCCTCTCTGACCGAGTCCGAGGTACGAAACCTGATCGGAAAAAATATCATCTCGCAGGGCATGATACCGAAAGTGGTCTGCGCTCTTGAAGCACTTCATGAAGGGGTTGAAAAGACCCATATTATAGATGGTACGTTGGAACGGGCATTGATACTTGAACTTTTTACCGATGCTGGAATAGGAACGGAGATAACGCTGTGAACTCCGATGAGATCATCTCCGAGGTAGATAAGTATGTTCTTGGGACGTACAGAAGAATACCCTTGGCGATCAAAAGAGGTAAAGGCTGCTGGGTCTGGAACAGTGAAGGTAAGCGGCTGCTTGATTTTACCACGGGTATTGCAGTAACGAGCCTCGGACATTCCCATCCTGCCCTTCTGAGCGTAATAGCTTCGCAGAGCAGGGAGATCATCCACGGGTCTAATCTCTTTTATATGGAACCGCAGGCAAGGCTTGCCAGAGATCTGGTTGAGAATTCCGTCTGCGACAAGGTGTTTTTCTGCAATACGGGTACCGAAGCCGTTGAAGGTGCGATCAAGTTTGCAAGAAAATGGGGCACTCTCAATGGTAAAAAACATAACATCGTGTCCATGCACGGCTCTTTTCACGGACGGACTTATGGTGCTTTAAGTGCAACCGGGGCAAAACAGTACCAGGCTGGTTTTAAGCCCATGCTCGAAGGTTTTGAATTCGTACCTTACGGAGAAACGGACCACATGAGAGAATGTCTGAAAGAAGATGAGTTCTGTGCGGTAATAGTGGAACCGGTTCAGGGGGAAAACGGGGTGGTCGTACCCGAGCCGGGGTATCTGCACGAAGTCAGAAAAATATGTGATGAAAAAGGTGTTTTACTGATACTTGATGAAATACAGACCGGTATGGGAAGAACGGGCAGACTGTTCGCGTATGAGCATGAAGGGATTGAACCTGATATCATAACGGTTGCAAAGGCGCTTGGCGGCGGAGTGCCATGCGGGGCGGTTTTACTGAAAGATAAGGTTGCAGATACCATATCTTCTGGTTCGCACGGTACAACGTTTGGTGGGAATCCACTTGCCGTCAGTTGTGCACTGGCAGTTCTGGAAACGATAAACGATGAGAAACTGCTGCGCAGCGTTCGTGATATGGGCAGCTACTTTCTTAAGGGCCTGTACCGTATACAGGCCGAGCATCCTGATATAATAAAGGATACAAGGGGGATGGGCCTGATGATCGGGATCGAGTTCATATCTTCTGAGATCGCCGGCAAGGTGATCGCAAAGTGTATTGAGAACGGGCTTCTTACCATTCATACTGCCGGGACGGTAATGAGAATCCTGCCTCCTTTGACGGTATCCGAAAAAGAGATAGACGCCGCGGTCACGATCATTGATAATTCTCTTAAAGGGATTGTGAAAAAATGAGCAGGGACCTCTTAACCATTTTCGACCTGTCCAAAGACGATATACTGAAGATCATCAGACGCAGCGGGGAGCTTAAGCAGGAGAAGAAGCATCTGAAGACCAACGACTGCCTGAGGGGTATGACGGTAGGGATGATGTTTGAAAAATCGTCAACCAGAACGAGGGTATCCTTTGAGGTAGGGATATCCGACCTTGGTGCAAACGCCATTTATCTGAACCCAAAGGATACGCAGCTTGGCAGAAATGAACCGATATCGGACACCGCAAGGGTCCTATCCTCTTACCTTGACGGAGTTGTGATCAGGACCTACGACCAGGGAATGATAAGCGAATTTGCCGGACATTCCCGTGTACCGGTAATCAATGCACTGACGGACCTGGAGCATCCGACGCAGGTAATATCCGACCTGTACACGGTACAGGAAAAGGGATTTGACCCTTCTGATTTCCATCTGGCATATATAGGGGACGGCAACAACGTTACGAACTCATTGATAGGGGCTTCTGCCATAATGGGATTTGATCTGACGGTATCGTGTCCTGCTGGTTTCGAACCTGCCGAAACTGTATTGAAAAGGTCCAGGAAGTTCGGGGGTAAGGAAATATACATTACCGACGACCCGAGAAAGGCCGTAAGGAACGCGGACCTGATCTACACCGACGTCTGGATCAGCATGGGGCAGGACAATGACGATAAGGACGAAAAGATCAGAAAGTTCAGACCTTTTCAGATCAACTCCGAACTTCTGAGATCGGCCAAGAAGGAAGTGCTGATAATGCACTGCATGCCTGCTCACAGGGGAGAGGAGATCACCGATGAGATCATAGGAAGCAAAAACTCCATAGTATTTGACCAAGCTGAGAACAAACTGCATTCGGCCAAGGCCATTCTGGAACATTTTCTTGCGGATCAGTGAAATATCTTCTTTATATCCGAGGCGATCTTTGCGTTCATACCGGGGAGAGATGCGATATCCTCAAGTGTGGCGGACCTTATCTTGTTTAAATCTCCAAAACGGTTCAGCAGCAGCGTCCTTCGTTTCTTGCCGATACCGGTCACGTTATCAAGACCCGAGGAAGTGAACGTTTTTGCCCTGCTCTGCTTATGGTACGTGATGGCTGACCTGTGAGCCTCGTCCCTGATCCTCATCAGAAGGTACAGACCGTCCTTGTTATGGTTCATTAAGCAGGGTTCTTTTTTACCATGAACGTATATTTTATCCATCTCTCCCTGTTTTTTCCCCTTGGCTATCGATATAAGGTCGACCTTATCCAGATAACCCAGTTCTTTTATTGCCTTTGCCGCCGAGCCCAGCTGTCCCTTGCCACCGTCTATCATTATCATGTCCGGGAGTTCCCAGCCGTCCTGTCCGATCCTTTTAAAGCGTCTGCTCAGCACCTCGGACATACTTGCATAGTCGTCCTGTCCGGTAACGGTCTTTATTTTATATTTTCTGTACCTGCTTTTGTCAGGTTCTCCATCCAGAAACCTTACAAGGGAAGCAACGACGTTCTTTACCTGCATATTTGATACGTCATAGCACTCAATGGTCCTTGGCGTGCGTTTTAAAGAAAGGGAGTTCTTCAAGGATTCCAGAATGGCTAAATTGTTTGTTCTTGCCTCTGTTTTCCTTCTGATGTTCTCCTCTGCGTTCTTTTCTGCAAGCTCGATGAGTTTGTGTTTTGCTCCGTGCTTTGGCACGGTAACGGATACTTTTTTACCTGCTTTTTCACAAAGCCAGTCCCTGTACGCACCTGTGCCGTCAATTCTGACGTTTATAAGTATTTCCTTTGGAATATACCTGCCTCCCTGATAAAAGCGGCTTAAGAACTGCTGCATCACTTCCTTTTTGTCATGATACAGGTTATAGAACATATATTCCTGACTGCCTGCCATTGCTCCGAACCTGAAGGACATAACGACGACCGCGTAAATACCGGAACTTTGATGAAGTCCTATAATGTCCCTGTCATTAAGGCTGGATGACAGCACTTTGGTCACCTCAAGGTCCTTTTCGAGCAGTCTGATCTTATCGCGAAGGTCGATAGCCTGCTCGAACCTTTCATCCCTTGAGGCTCTTTCCATATTTTTCTTTAAGGTTTTTATAAGTGCCTTTTTATCTCCGTTCAGAAACGTCTTGGCTCGTTCTACCGAATCAAGGTACGTTTCCCTGTCCACTTTATTTGCACAGGGTCCGAGACAGAGATCAAGGTCGTGGTTCAGGCAGGGTCTCTGC
Source organism: Thermodesulfobacteriota bacterium (assembly GCA_965215275.1). Lineage (GTDB taxonomy): Bacteria > Desulfobacterota_D > UBA1144 > Nemesobacterales > JAJCZQ01 > CAZUNK01. The sequence goes on along the minus strand of OZ244044.1, from coordinate 1,090,573 downwards.
CTGTATCTTCTGAACTTCCCATCGCTGCAGTCCCTGATACCGAACAGCGAGTGAATGAGCCTTTTTGTCTGTTTCAGGGCACCTCCGTACGCAAACGGTCCATAGTACATATCCCCGTTCTCTTTCACCCTTCTGGTAGTTATGAGTTTTGGGAACCTGTCCTTTACGGTCAATGTCAGGAATGAATAGTTCTTATCGTCCTTAAGTTTGAGGTTGAACTTTGGTTTATAGGTCTTAATCAGTGAGTTTTCAAGTATGAGAGCCTCTCTTTCATCTTTTGTAACGATAAAATCAATGGTTTCAAGTTCGTTTATTAAAAGATCTATGTGAGGTCTGCCGCTCCCGCTCATATTGAAATAAGATGTGGCTCTGGCCTTTATGTTCTTTGCCTTACCTATATAGACAGGCTTACCCGACGCGTTCTTCATCAGGTATATACCCGTTTTTCTCGGGAGGTCCTTAAGGAGGGATCTTTTTGGTTCGATCATTTAAGATATTTTAAATGATCGAGAAAGTTTTTCAGAATTTCCTGTTTATGAAGTAAAGAACGGGACGAGCAAGACGCTGCTGTGAACCAGGCTCAATGATCGGCGTCGGTATCAAGGAACCTTGTGTGGTATTTAAACGTTAAATGCACCCCTTACATATTTTATGGTCAATGGTCCTGGCAGCCGGTTTTGACCGTTCTGTTCATAAGGTCCTGTTGTTTTTTTATGATGAAAATGCCGTTTTCCCTTGTCTATTCAGGTGTAGTTTGTAAAATAAAGATGATGAAAGTTATCCTTGCACTTTTTGTCATTTTCTTTCTGACGGTTTCATGTGAGAGAAAACCATCCGAAACTGCTGAGCAGGCCATGAGGCAGGCACCGGTTCCGCCAAGCCTTGTGGACGACCTTCCTCTTGATGGACTGTTAAAGGGTATAAAGGACAACATCTCTCGCCTGCGCAGGTCAAAGGCCTCCTCTTTAACGTTTGGTCCGAAAAAGGTCTCACGTGATGATTACATTCTTTCGCTCAATTACCTCGCCGGAGAGATACGCTCTGGGATATCAAAGGAAGAATTTTACGAGATAGTTAATTCCAGTTTTGATTTTTATGAGGTTTACGGCAGTAAAGAATGGGGAGAGGTCTTTATAACTTCATATTATGAACCTGTGCTGAAAGGTTCAAAAAGGCGGAACTCCAAACACACTCAGCCAATTTATTCCACTCCGGACGACCTTGTGAACGTTCACCTGAAGAAATACGCGAAACAGCTGAGCAGACTGAAGCCGATCAGGGAACAGATAATAAATCCCAAGTATAATCTGTCCATTCTGGCTGGCAGGATAGCTCCTTCTTATCATAAGGGAACGAGTAAGAACATTGTTCCCTACTACACCAGGAAAGAGATAGACGAGCGGAAGGTTCTGGAAAGAAAGGCGACCAAACTGGCATGGGTCGACCCGATTGATGCCTTTTTTTTACAGATACAGGGTTCAGGTGCCGTAAAGTTCAGCAACGGTGAGGAACTCAGACTCGGATATGCCTCACAGAACGGTCGCAGGTACGTCAGTATAGGCAGGCTGGTTTATGATAAGATACCAAGGGATAAACTGACCGCACATAACCTCAAAAGCTATCTGAGAAGTCTGCCGGAAGAAGAAATGAAGAAGATATTATATCAGAACCCAAGCTATATTTTCTTCAGGAAATTAAAAGGCAGACCTATCACCCATTTTGGCACGGAAGTCGTGGATGGCAGGACCATAGCCACCGACAGGCGTTTCTATCCCAAAGGTGCCTTGGCGTATATGGAATTTCCAAAGCCTGTATTTCCCAACAGACTTTCAGAGGTACCCAGCAAGTGGAACAATACGTCAAGGTTTGTTCTGGACCAGGACACTGGCGGGGCAATAAAAGGACCTCACCGGGTTGATCTGTTCTGGGGCAGGGGAGAAGAATCCGGCCAGCATGCCGGCGTATTAAAACACTGGGGAAAGCTTTACTACATGGTTCCCAAAGACGAGTTTATCAAGCAGTTAAGATGAGGCTGGTCTGAATAAGGGAATTATATGGAAATTGCTTGACAAAAATTTACAATTATGAATTAGATAGAGGTGGTATTTCAGTAGATTTCTATCTGTATCGGGCGGGACGGACGAACATGGGTTCCCGATTGGTACTGAAAACATTGAGATCAAGAGCAAGGAGGTATTAAATAATGAAGTACAGACTTATAGTGTTGTTATGTTTTCTTATAATAGTTTCAGGTGGTTATGGATGTGATTCAGATGATGGATCTTTGACGTCTTTAAGGCCATCCAGTGAAGCAGCTATAGACGTGGCTAAAAATAAACCTGTTTACGGCAGCGTTATACAAGGCAGCAGAGCTGATAATAATAATATTACGCAAGATACAGTTTCTGTCAGTATTAGCAGTGGTTCAATTAGTGTTGACATTACTACTGATAATGGTGATATAACGCTGACCTGTAATGAAGGTAGTTGTTTTTCATCAGATGATTCATCTCCTGCACGTGCGGAGATGTTTACAGGTCTCAATTCTGATAGAGTACCTGAATTTAATATAGGCGACCGATTAGTATTTGGTATATGGACTTATGGCGAGGTCTGGGGAATGGCTGTAGATGAATTAACTGAAAGTGAAACTCCACAGACAGATATTCCAAGTGTAAATGCAGACACGTGTTATACAGGTGATGCTATAGTATATTATACCGTTAGTGCAAATGGAGTGACTTCTCATCATATAAGACTGGAAGGAGTGGCTGTTTTGACCCTAGCAGATGATGGAACTATACGTGGTTTAATTACCGGTATAGAAGGAATTCCTGGTCAAACTACAGTTAGGGTAATTCTTGAGCAAGCTACAGCGGGATCAGGTGGAAACGAATTGCTTTATTCTGGAACTACTGCTATAGAAAACATTCCAGGAACTAGGTCAAATGCTACCGGGAATTGGGGAGCTCAGTTCTTTGGAAGTAATGGTGGATACCTTGCAGGTACCTAGGGAGGGGCATTTGAAGACAGTATTACCTTGGAGGATGGTTTAGAAGGTTCTGCTGTTGGTGTTGTATTTGCTGAGCGTCGATCATCCTGTCCAACTAATTAATATCATTATATCACCCCCTGTATTTTCAGGGGGTGACTTTATTCTTTAATAAAGAATTTCGATCTGCATTATCTTTACTGCGTCAGGGATTAACCATAAAGTTTTCTGATACGATCTCTGTCCTCTGATGTTTTATCGCCCTTGAAGTAGACCTCAACGAGTTCGATCCTGTCTTCGTCTTTAAAGATAAGAGTAAACAACTCTTATTCCAGATTTATTTCCCCTTCCTTTTAACGACTTACATGCAAACTTTCTTGTTTTGTATATTTCAGGGTTCTTGATCCCCAGACCACTTATGCGCTTTATACCGTTGCTGTCCTGACCCATAAGATGAAACGGGTTCAACTGATACTGGATAAAGATTTGCAGGTCTTCTTCGAGCGTTCGGAATCTTTTTATCAGTTTTTTAAGGTCTTTTTTAAAATCCGTTAGCTCTTCCGTTCTGATCTTCTTCAATATGTGGTCTTACTGAGTATGCGGGAGTTCTGTAAAAAACGGCTTCATAATCAATCGTCTTTTCATCTTCGGTTCCAAGCCAAGGTATGTCATTGTGTGAATACCGTAAGATCTGATCTTCGTTCATATCAGATAATCTTACAAGGACATTATTAATAGTCTCCACTTCGTTTGCGTTCAAAACCGTGAGGTCGGCGTTACGCAAGGGAAGGTACTTTGTCTGTTCGTAATTGAAATGATTTTTTTTAAGTTTAACTATATCTTTGTGTTCTATCATATAACCTGTGACTTTCTGGAACTCGACCGGTGTGGGTCCGTATTTGTTCTTTATGTAAGTTGCTCCTATCAACTGCTCTTCGTATTTTTCATAATGATCAAAGTCAATAAAGTAAAGCATCTTCTGTATAACTGACTCACCTATGTTTGGTTTTGCACCTACCTTGCTCAGAACGTACAGAAGCACCTCTTTGAACTTTCTGAGGTTTTTCTGAGGCACGTTTATTCTCAAAGTCTCTTTCTTTTGCTTGTTTTTATTGTCTTTTTTTACGATTATCTTTACGCTCTCTCTGTTACTTATCAGATCATCAATGGAGCAGCTAAAAAGTTCGGACAACCTGTTTATCTCATTTAACTTCGGCATTCTCAAACCGTTTTCAAGGTTAGATATAACTTCCCTGCTTACACCAACAGCGCTGGCTAATTCTGCCTGAGACAACTCATTATCCTGTCTTAACCGTCTTATTTTTTCCCCAAGTTCCTTTGACCGGATCATAATGGCAGTATTGTAGCTGTGTAATATTTTATTACAAGAGTTGTAATATTTTATTATATTTTATACATTGCACGAAAATTCCCGATATAGAAAGTTATGTAAATGAAGCAGTGGGCAGATAATAAGGTCGTTACGAATTACAGTTATTTAAAAGGGAATAATATATGTAACTGCGCCAAATGAATAAAAAAGATGTTTTTAACAAGATTATATTCGTATCGGGTGGAAAACCTTGTAGTTAAATCCTTGTGGTAATAAGAAAATTGAATATCAAAAAAGGACTTTAACAAAGATATATAGCTTCTTCCATAAGCAGCCAGCAGATATTCTGATGGGAAAGATCTCAGTTAGTTAAGTGTCCTAAGAAAGGACCGCATTACTACATCTTTATCTGAGCTCTTCTTTTCCTTCTGATAACTACTGATACAGGTATAAGCATCAGACATGCCATTACTCCGAGAATATCTTCATCAACACTGCTCTGCTCTGATACAGCACATCCTCCTCCACCTCCGCCTGGATCACTACCTGTCGGTGGCGGAGCCGCTGCACTGAACCTGAAGGTCAACTCTTTCATGTCTCCGTCCCTGTCCGTTACCGTGTACGTGTAGGTCCTCTCAGACGACGCACTCGCGGGCGTCCCGCTTATGACCCCTGTGTTTCTGTCCAATCTCAACCTAGGAGGTAAGGGAGGCGTTATACTGTATACTAACGGTGCATTCCCTCCCGTTGCTACCGGCAACCTTATTGATCTCCCCATGTACACCTGATCTTCTATCGTCGTCACGCTGAAGTCCGGTTCGCTGTCTTCTTCTATCGTTATCCTGAATGTCAAAGTTCGTGCAGGTCCTCCTGCACCAGTAGTAACTGTATATGTATAAGTAGTCTGAGACGTTGCAGCAGAAGGTGTTCCACTTATCTCCCGGGTAGCTGTGTTAAAGTCCAGTCCAGCTGGTAATGATGGGGTTAAACTGTAGGTTACCGTTCCATTATGTCCAGTTGCCTCAGGCAGCATTTCCGTTACTGCTGTACCTGCTATATACACCTTATCTTCTATCGTTACGTTGCTGAAGCTTGCTGCTACCTCAATATTAAACGTCAGTTCATCCGTATCTCCATCATTATCCGTTACTGTATATGTATACATAGTCTCAGACATTGCAGCAGTCGGTGTTCCGCTTATAACTCCGGTGATATTGTTATAGATCAATCCATCAGGCAAGGCAGGGGTTAAACGGTATGTTAACGGAGCATCTCCTGAAGTTGCCTCAGGCAGCGTTACTGGTGTTATCTGAACCCCTGCTGTATGCTCCTGATCATCTATAGTCTCACCACTGAAAGTAGGTACAGTTGCATCCCTTACCGTGATACTGAAAGTTAAATCGTCATTAGTGAATCCATTTCCGTCATCTACTCTGTATGTATACATAGTCTCAGACGTTGCAGTAGTCGGTGTTCCTCTTATCTCTCGGGTAGCCGTGTTAAAGTCCAGTCCAGCTGGTAATGTAGGGGTTAAACCGTAGGTGGTTACCGTTTCATTATGTCCAATTGCCTCAGGCAGCACTTCCGTTACTGCTGTACCGACTATATACACCTTATTATTTATCGTTACATTATCAAAACTTGCTCTTATCTGAACAATAAATGTAAACTCCACCGTAGTTCCATCTGCGTCAGTAACAGTATATGTATAATCAGTATCAGATATCCCAATAGTTGGTGTGCCACTTATAACCCGCGTAACTTCATTAAAACTCAATCCAAGAGGTAAATCAGGAGTTAAACTGTAAGTTAATGGAGCAGTCCCTCCAGTTGCTTCAGGTAGCTCTACTTGTGGTGTTACTTGCCTCCCTGCTACAAAAATCAGATGAGTTAGAGGATAGTGTTCAAAGGCCAGGTCCGTTATAGTAATAGAGAAAGTAATACTGTCAGAATCACCGTCATCATCAGTTACCTTGTAGGTATAAGTTTGAGTTATAGGTAATCCACTTGGAGAAACGTTGAGCGTTCCACTTAACGTTCTGGTGTTTTCGTTATAATCCAATCCATTAATTTTAATTGGATCACCTATACTATTAGTTAAACTGTAATTTAAAGTTCCGTTACCTCCGGTAGCCTGAGGCAGAGTTAACGTTACTGCTGAACCATTAACAAAAACCTGATTTTCTACCGTCTGATTGCCGAAGGTCGGCACTCGTCGAGGGCTAATTCTAATAGTAAAAGGTATAGTTACAATCCGTCCGCCACCTCTTGCAACATATGAATACAAACGACCTGACACATGAGTAATAGCTGGTGTTCCGCTTATAGTTCGGGTATCCTGATCAAATTCCAATCCTCTTGCTAAAGCAGGATTAAAACTGTATGTTATGTCGCTTGCCCCGGTTGCCTCAGGCAGCATTACTGGTGTTATTGCTTCTCCTACAAAATAATTCTGGGTTGGGATCGTCGCACCGCCGAAGGTTAAAGCTTTAGGAGTGATCTCACTGCCAGATCCCTGATAAAAATGTCCATACACCTTAACGCTCCATGAGTGCAGGGTAACGGTGTTTTCTTCATTTTCTTCATCTCCATAAGCAGTATCAGTTATATGAAGGATCCATTCTCCGGAAGGGTCTTCTCCGAGGTGTCTTGCCGACCCGAAACGATGTGTTCTTCTCAGGTAACTGACGCAGTTTTCTTCTTCATTCGAAGATCCCCTTACAACCTCCCGCACAAGTTCAGATACTGTCCCGGAAGGAGAGGTTATCTGTATATTAAGGTCCTGTAAGCAGTCACACGAAAGAACAAGCTCAGCTTCAACGAACTCCGTAAATGTTACCTCTTCAAGGTCCGGTATCATAAGTCTGGAAACAAGGACCCCGTCCGCTTCTCCATCTCCATCAGGAATTGTCAGTTCATTATCTGAAGAAGCTGTAATGGTCCTCATCTCTCCAACGCCTTTCCAGCTTTTTGCAAGTTCTGCAGCTGCTTCTGCGTCTACCACGCCAAAACCATACTTAGGATTAGAATTATATCTTTCCGTATCAGAACCGTATTTAACAGCTCCAGTCTCCCAGCTCGGATCAAAAAAATCGTTCTGCCGTGCTGAACCCGCAAGTATAAGCTTTATATCCCTCCAGCTCAGATTCCCGTTTATCTCTCTCAGCAGTGCTGCCACTCCTCCAACCTGTGAAGCTGATAGAAATGTTCCGGAAGTTACAACGTAATCGTTTTTGTTATCAGTAGTTACAATATCAGAACCAGGTGCACATACCCATAGATTTACTCCCTCTTCTGAAAAAATACTCTTTTTTCCAAAACCGTCAGTTGAACAAACGGCAGTTACGCCGTAGTAATTAGAATATTCAGAAAAATTAGCCTGATCTCCTCTTTCATGACCGTCCCCTGCTCCCCAGACGTAAAACACTCCTTTACCATAAAACCCTTTACTTATTCCAAGTTCCACTCCTTCTTCCCAGGAAGTTGAAGCCTCCTGAAAAAAAGCTCCGTCCTCAGATCCCAGGCCGTTAACCGATACAGCTGTTATTTCCTTATTACGGACCACCGCGTCCGCTTCCCTGAGATCACCGGATAACCTGTAACTGTATATACTCGCACCCGGTGCTGTTCCTCTTACTCCCAGTCCGTTATATCCAGTTGCTGCAATAACACCTGCCGCTCGTGTTCCGGTAAAGGATGAACCGTCTGAAAGATCATCTCTTTCTGAACTATCTTTTTCAGAACTGTTCTCTTCAGAATTATTTCTTTCAGAATAACTATAGTTCGGTCCGGAACGGACGTTTGCAGAAAGGTCCTCATGTGAAAGGTCGATACCGTCACTTACTATTGCTACGTTAATTCCGGTACCGTATACGTCTTCGTTCCACACTCCTTCTATGTTTATATCTTCTCCTGCTGTTATTTCCTTTCCTGAATAAATAAACTGCCCAGTGTTCTTCAGATGCCACTGACATCCGTATAACGGATCTTCCACATCTGCACTCATACCTCTGCATTCAGATAATGTTTCTTCCAGGCTGCTCTCTGCTCTTGCAGCTATTACTATCAAACACAGAATAAATAAGACTAAGGTTAGTAATGACTTAGATGGGGGGGGGGGTTATCTTAAACATTGTTCTTAAAAAATACTTATATCCAGATGAAAGGTCACGTATACACGGGGGGGGGGTAATGGAACTACGTGTTTTTATGTTTGAATTTTTCATGAAATTTTTCATAACATTTATATTTTACTTCGTATTATAAACGAATGTCAAGTGGATAAATATATAATTCCCTATTTAAAAAGCGTTTTTCGGCGGCAGTCAATGTTTTTTCAGTTCAACATCAGGAATTAAATATCTCCCTTGCGATAAGCATTTTATGAATTTCATTAGATCCTTCATATATCTCCCCGACTTTTGAATCTCTGTATATCTCTTCAACCTTGTAAGTGGAGTCGTCATGTCCCAGTTCGACCATCAGTCCCAACCCTCCAAATATCTGCACGGCATCCCTTGCCATAGTGACCGATATCTCCGAACCGTAGAATTTTGCTCCCGACGACAGCATCACGGGGAAGCTGTTTCCCTGATCGATAGCAAGAGCACTTTTAATATACAGATTTCTGGCATTCTCGATCTCTATTGCCCTTTCTGCCATTAAGAACTGCCAGTGCTGGAACTGGTTTATCTTTTTTCCGAAAGCCTCCCTTTTATTCATAAACTGAGAACATTCGTCAAAAGCCGACTGTGCCATTCCTGTTCCGCTTGCTCCAATTCCCGTCCTTCCGTACATCAGGGCACCTATACAGACCTTAAGCCCATCCCCTTCCTTGCCGATCAGATTTTCCCTGGGAACCTCAACGTTGTTAAAATATATGTCGTAAGTCAGTTCCCCTCTGTTACCGAGTTTTTTGTCCGGCTTGCCTACTCTGCATCCTTCGGAGTTCAGATCAATTACAAGCATGCAGGACTTGCCTTCAATGTTTACGAGCGTTGAAACGTAATCTGCAATCCCTGCGTTCGTTATATATCTCTTCTGACCGCTTATTATGTATTTTTTTCCTTTTCTGATCCCTTTTGTTATCAGTGAATCCGCTCTTACGTCTGATCCCGACTGTGGTTCCGTCATTGCAAAAGCTCCCACCGATCTGCACTGCAGAAGTGGTTTTAGATATTTTTTCCTGATGTGTTCAGAACCGAAACTGATACTTTTTCCCGCAAGCAGAAAATGAGCATTTACAGACCCTGCGAAACTGGCACTTACGTAGGCCAGTTCCTCTGCAAGAACTGCTGCTGCACAGGCTGGATATTTTAATCCCAGTCCTCCTTCCGATTTTTTAAAAGGCACTTTGAAAAAACCTTTTTCTGCCATTGATCTGAAAAGCTTCCATGGGAAGTTATCATTATCCTCGGTCCTCTGACCGATCTGATATGCCTGTGGGAACAGCTCTTCTTCGGCAAAGCGTCTGTATTTTTTCCGCATCCTGAGTGTTTCGCTCGGGATGAACTGATCGTTGTACAGTCTGTCCTGCATCCTTGAAGGTAACGTTCTCATCTTTCTCTCCTTGTTTTTAATTCATATAAACGGGCAAATTTGATTATGTTCTTATTTTACAGCAAGATATTCAAATAAAAAAAGGAGTACCTGTATGTCAAAACTGGCCTTTGTTCTTCCAAACTGGGCTACTATCGACAGGGATGGGGTCGTTTTTTACTCAAAACTTGCAGAAGAGCTTGGTTACGATTCCATATGGGTTCCTGAAACCTGGGGAAATGACGCGTTTACGTTACTGGCAACGATCGCTCATAACACGGACAGTTTAAAGTTCGGAAGTGGTGTAGTTTCCATATACAGCAGAAGTCCCGCGGTAATGGCACAGACCATAGCAACGCTTGATCTGATATCAGGCGGAAGGAGCGTGCTCGGACTTGGTTCAAGCACCAGTCTGGTAAATGAGAACTGGCATGGAACCAGGCATGAAAGACCTCTTCAGAGGACCAGGGAATACGTTGAGATAATAAGGCTTATTTTAAGCGGTGAACGGGTAAATTACGAGGGAGAGATATTCAGGCTCAGAAACTTCAGGCTGCAGTCCGAACCTGTAAGAAGGAACGTTCCCGTATATCTTGCCTCGCTCGGTCCTAAAAATCTGCAGATGACCGGAGAGGTCGCCGATGGATGGCTGCCGTTCCTCTGTCCCGTGGGTCATCTGATAAAGCTGAGGGATGTAGTTGAAAAAGCCTCCCTGACGGCAGGGCGGGCCGTGAAGGACGTTTCGGTTTATCCCTACGTACCGGCTTTGGTATCGGATGATCAGGAACAGGCAAATTACAGGTTGAAGGAGTTCATTGCGTTTTACGTAGGTGCAATGGGACCTTACTACAACAGACTGGTGAGCAGCTACGGATTTGAGACCGACGCCTCCGGAGTTAAGGAGGCATGGGGCAGGAGGGATATGGAGGCTGCGGTAAAGTGCGTCAGTGATGAACTGACAAATACCGTATCTGTAAACGGCCTGCAGGAAGACGCTCTGGAAAAACTGCATGCTTTATGGTCCGAAGTTGACTGTCCTGTCTTGATGTTCCCGTTCAAAGCCTCCAGAGAGCAGATAGTGGAAACCCTGACCAGGCTTGCTCCAAAAAAGCTGGGTAACTGATCTGATATCATTGGGTCAGTCCTTCGGATCACGGGTGGACCGGTTCTGCCGGATCACTTATTCTGCCCGTTCTTTTCTGCCGAATATCAGTGCAACGTAAATTCCCAGTTCATAAAAGATGAACAGGGGCACGAGCATGAACATCATTGATACGGCATCGGTCGTCGGAGTGATAAATGCTGCTACAACTGCACTTACAAGCCATGCGTACTTTCTCTGCTTTCTCAGCCAGCTGCCTGTGATAAGTCCAAATCTTGACAGCATGAACACCACGACCGGATATTCAAAAACCAGCCCGAACCCTATCATAAGCGACATCAGGAAAGATAATCCTTCCCTGATAGTTGGAAATGCCTTTACGTATTCACTTGAATACTCGCCAAGTAAAAATCCAAATCCCTTTGGTGCCGCAACGTAGTAGCAGAACAGACCGCCGGAGAGAAAAAATATCGTTCCGAACAGAAGAAAGGGAAGCAGTATCCTCTTTTCTCTTTTATACAGAGCAGGGGATATGAAGCTCCATACCTGGTAAAGAACAACGGGAAAGGCAAGAACGAAGGCAGCAAAGATCGATACTTTTAAATAAGTTATAAACCCTTCAGCTGGTCTGATGAATATCATCGAACTGCCACTGGGAAGGTTTGCGATTATAGGGGTCATAAGAAAAGAGAATATTTCCTTTGAGAAGAAATAAGCCGGTATGAAAAATATAAAAACAGCTATCAGCACGTAAAGGACCCTTTTTCTGAGTTCCTGAACGTGATCCAGAAAGTTCATCAGTTTCTGCTCTGTCATTGCTTTATGAATGTTAACTAAATCGCCGGGCATTAACCAGCCCGGAGTTTTTTAATGATCAAACGACCGTTATCCGTGTCCGTTTTTTCAATTGACAAAATCCCAGTCTCGCATATATTTTACAGGTTTTATCAGACCTACCAGTTCCGGAGGTGTAATTTGAGAATATTGGCCACTGACGGCCTTTCTGAGAAAGGTGAGAATATCATCAGGGCGGCAAACGTAGACCTGGTCGTAAACAAGAAGACTTCGCCACAAGAACTTCTGACGGAGATAAAAAGCTATCAGGGACTGATAGTAAGAAGTGCCACAAAAGTCACAAAGGAAGTAATAGAGGCCTCCGAGGGTAATTTACAGATAATAGGCAGAGCTGGCATCGGTGTGGATAACGTTGACGTGGAAACGGCCACGAGGAACGGTATAGTCGTTATGAACACCCCGGAAGCAAACGCTATCACGACGGCGGAGCACAGCCTGGCCCTTCTTTTTTCACTTGCAAGGAACATACCGCAGGCACATTGCTCCCTTGCAAAGGGAAAATGGGAAAGGAGCAAGTACAAGGGAGTTGAACTGTATGGAAAGACAATTGGGTTCATAGGTCTGGGCAACATAGGCAAGCTGGTTGCAGAACGTGCTATCGGAATAAAGATGAAGGCGATCGCCTATGATCCTTTTCTGACCCGGGAAGCCGTTGCCAAACTGGGCGTTCAACTTGTCTCACTTGACGAACTGCTGGAAAGATCCGACGTGATAAGCATACATACTCCCCTTACTTCGGACACAAAAGATCTGATAAATGCGGACAGTATAGCTAAAATGAAAGAGAGCGTTCTTATAATCAACTGTGCACGAGGAGGCATCGTTAATGAACGGGATCTGGTCGATGCACTGAAAAAGGGCAGAATAGCCGGTGCCGGTATGGACGTTTACTCCTCTGAACCACTTGAAAGCAGGGACCCGCTCCTCACGGTTGATGACAACATAGTACACACTCCTCATCTTGGAGCATCGACCGAGGAAGCTCAGAAAAAGGTCGGGGTTGCTATCGCGGAGCAGATGGTTGATTTTGCCACGGACGGTGTCGTAAGGAACGCCGTGAACATGCCGTCACTGAACCTTGAGCAGCTAAAGTCCTTAAAACCCTACCTGAACCTTGCGGAAAAGATCGGAAGCCTTCATGGACAGATATGTAAAGGTGCCGTTAAGGAAATACGGATAGAATTTGCAGGAGAAGTATCAAAACTGAACACCGAACCCCTTACCGTGGCAGCGCTCAAGGGTTTTCTTTCTCCCATGATGGACCTGGTCGTCACTTACGTTAATGCTCCGGTCATAGCCAGGGAGCGCAGTATTAAGGTGATAGAATCAAAAACGGAAACTGCAAATGAATTTACCAGTCTTATAAACGTTACCGTTATTACTTCGAAAGCGGAAACCAGGGTATCCGGAACGATATTTGGCCGGGGTGAGACGAGATTTGTCCTGCTGAACGGTATATCAGTTGACGTAAAGCCTCAAGGTTATATGCTTTACAGTGAGAACTATGACAAGCCGGGATTTATCGCTTCAATGACCTCCCTGCTTGGCGAGCATGGGGTAAATATCGGTCTTATGCATCTTGGCAGGGAAAAGATCGGAGGAAGGGCTATTGTTTTTACGAACGTTGATTCCCCTGTTCCACAGGAACTTATGGACAAAATACGTAAGATCCCTGATATAATTTCCCTGACGCAGGTCAAATTCTGATGAACAGAACCATTTCCTTACCTCAAGGGGTGAAAGATTTCGGGCCTGAACGGGCAGAAAGGCTCAGACGAGTGGAGGACGGACTGCTTGAGGAATTTTCCAAATGGGGCTACAAGAGGGTCATAACCCCTCTTTTTGAATACCTTGATACAATGACGGTCGGTCTTGGGGAGGACCTCAAGTCCAAGCTCATGAAGTTCGTGGACCCGTCGACCGGAGAGGTCGTTGTATTAAGACCTGACATCACGCCTCAGATAGGCCGTATAGTTGCAACTCAGCTTGATCTGGACAGTTATCACCTCAGGCTTTGCTACAGCGGAAGAATAGTAAGGTCCGAAGAGAAGAGCAGCGGTAAGGAAAGAGAGATATTTCAGGCGGGCTGTGAACTTGTGGGTCCGAAAAGCCTGGAGTATGACGCTGAAGTTATAGCACTTTCCATTAAATCCCTCAAAAAGTTAGGACTGAGAAATATGGTCCTTGATATAGGGCACAGCGGGATACTGGAGGCCGTGTTCTCCTCGCTTGGGGACCTCAGGGAGGAATTTGAGCACGCGCTGAGAAAAAGAAAGCTTGAAAGAATTGAATCCATATTAAAAAGATCCAAATTAGATAAAACGACCCGGCACCTGATCCTGGATTTCTGCAGTTTATCGGGAAGCAAGACCACACTGAGAAAACTAAAGGAAGAAAGAGCTTTCCGAAAATACGTTGCAGAACTGGAGAAAGTGCTGAAGATAGTCGAGGAATATCAGATAAGCTGCGATACCATAATCGATATAGGGGATATAAGGGGTTTTAACTATTATACGGGAGTTACTTTTCAGATCATCTCCTCCAGCCAGATACATAATCCCCTTGTAATGGGTGGCAGGTACGATAATCTCGTCCAGAAGTACGGCCGCAGTACACCTGCAACGGGATTTGCCATTGATATTGAGCAGGTGATCTTATCAACCAAGATACATCTGGAAGACAGTCAGGTTCACTTCATAGTAATACCAAAGACCGCAAGGCTTCGCAGTAAGGCAATACGGATCACCCAGTGGCTGAGGTCAAGCGGTTTCAAGGTGATCCTTGACTGCAGTAACGGCGGTATGATCTCTCGGCAGAGCGGTCAGAAGGCGTTGACTTCCTACGGAAAGATCATAGTGGAGACTTCCAAAAAGCTCGAACTGATAGAATCAAGGAGCGGCGTAAAGAAACAATTTACCAACCTTGACATGCTGTTCAAAGGAGAACTGTAGTTTTGCCGAATTTAGTTGTGCTCGGATCTCAGTGGGGGGACGAAGGAAAAGGAAGGATAGTGGATCTGATAGCCGACAGAGCCGAAGTTGTCGTAAGGTATCAGGGCGGCAACAACGCAGGTCATACTATAATCACTGATGGCAGTAAGGTCGTGCTTCATCACATACCATCTGGAATACTGAGAAAGAACAAGGTCTCGGTAATTGGGAATGGAGCAGTTGTTGACCCTGAAGTACTGATAGAGGAGATCGAAGGGCTGAAGTCGTCGGGATTTGAGGTCGGTCCTGAGAACTTGATGATAAGCGACCGTGCGCACGTAATAATGCCGTATCATAAAGAGATAGACAGAAGGCGGGAGGAGTTAAAGGGCAGTTCAAGGATCGGCACGACAGGCAGGGGTATAGGTCCTGTTTACGAAGATAAGTACGCAAGGCGGGGAATAAAACTTTCTGACATTACATCTCCAGGCTTTTTTGCGAAGAGGCTTAAGGCGTCCCTGGAGGAAAGGAACCTGTATCTGACCAGAGTGCTGGGGTCCGAACCTGTGGATTTTGAAGAGGTCCTCAAGACCTATTCTGAATACGGAAAATATCTGAAACCTTATATAACGGACACGTCCGTGCTTCTCAGCGGCTACGTGTCGGAAAACAGATCGATACTTTTTGAGGGAGCTCAGGGGGCACTTCTTGATATAGATTTCGGTACTTATCCTTACGTTACCTCCTCAAGCGTCGGGTCGGGAGGAGTAGCGTCTGGAAGTGGGGTAAGTCCCAGGGTGATCGACCATGTGGTAGGCGTGGTAAAAGCATATACCACAAGAGTGGGAGAGGGGCCATTCCCAACGCAGGAACAGGGTGAGGCCGAGGATAAATTAAGAAAGGACGGGGCTGAATTCGGAGCTACCACGGGCAGGGCAAGAAGGTGCGGCTGGCTTGACATAGTTGCCCTTAAATACTCCGTTATGATAAATGGAATATCTTCGTTTGCCTTGACAAAGATGGACGTACTGTCTGGACTCGACAGGATCAGGGTGTGTACCGGTTACCGGCTCCATGGAAAGCAGATAGATCATTTTCCTTCGTGCTTTGATGAACTTTGCGGATGTGAGCCCGTTTACGAAGAGGTAGAAGGCTGGAAGACTGACCTTCGCAGCGTGAAGAACCTTCACGATCTGCCGAAGCAGGCGATTGACTATATAAACCTGATAGAGAAATATACAGGCGTTCCTGTATGGCTCGTTTCGGTCGGACCTTCAAGAGAGGAAATAATAGAAAAAGAGAGACTGTTTTAAGTCGGCAGGGGTTTATCCGTTTTTATCCTTTTGTTTTTACCTGCGATTCTATCACCTGAATGTCCACTGCTTCGATCTCGTTAACGTAGTATCTTTTCTGCGTGTTCATATCTTTTCTGTAAATACCCCTGACCTTTATCAGGTCCCCTTCCTTTACATCTTCCAGCGACTCTGTATATACGGTCACAAAATTCCCTTTCTTATCCGCCAGCTTGAACATGGAATAACTTACCGTCCTCTCATCACCATTGTCCGTATAGGTAAACTCGTCGTTTACAATGTTCCACACTACTCCCTTGACTATAACCCCAGCTCCGTTGAACGCGTTAGGGGCTGCCACAATGGTTGCAACTGGAAGCTCCGACGCCGGCACCGTCGTGTTCGGGTCCTGCCACCCTTTATTGCAGGAAGCTGTAAGGAAAAGAAAAATTAACGATAAGACTAAAGTGGCTGTTTTCATGGTCGATATCTCTCCGGATAATAAACTACCCTTGAAGTTAACTTCAGGCAACTGACCTATTCAGGTTTTTCATACGCTTCGATTATTTTTTTTACAAGAGGATGTCTTATAACGTCGCTCTTGTTAAAATACACAAAGTCAATTCCGTCAATGCTTCTCAGCAGCGTTTCTGCATCGTTTAATCCCGACCTGCTGTCTTCTGACAGGTCGACCTGGGTTTTATCGCCCGTTATTACCGTTTTTGAACTGAAACCCAGCCTTGTTAAGAACATCTTCATCTGATTTACCGTGGTGTTCTGAGCTTCGTCAAGTATCACGAATGCATCGTTCAGCGTTCTTCCTCTCATAAAGGCAAGGGGAACTATTTCTATAACCCCTTTTTCTATCAGACTTGTAGCCCTGTCTATATCCATCATTTCGTAAAGGGCATCGAACAGGGGCCTTAGGTAGGGGTCGACCTTCTGATGAAGGTCCCCCGGCAGGAATCCGAGCCTTTCTCCCGCTTCGACCGCGGGTCTGGCAAGGATTATTCTGCTGACGGTTTTATTTAAGAGAGCGGAAACCGCCATGGACATGGCCAGATAGGTCTTTCCCGTTCCGGCAGGACCGATACCGAACACGATGTCGTTCTTTCTTATAGCGTCAACGTACACCTTCTGATTGATGCTCTTGGGAGTAATGAGTTTTTTCCTTATCGATACGCAGACCGTATCCAGAAATATCTCTTCCAGAGGGGATTTATCTGCTTCCAGCATACGGGAGGCAAGCTCTATATCGCACGGGTCGAGCTTATAATCTTTTGCCAAAAGGGAATAAATGGACTGTATCAGTCTGTCTGCTTTTGCAGTCCTGTCCGCAGGACCTTCCAAGGTCAATCTGGAACCTTTTGAGTGAACCCTTACCTGGTAAAGTCCTTCTATCTCCTTCAGATTTTCGTTCAGTCTGCCGTATAACTGCTTTACCAGCCCGGGATCATGAAACTCCAGATACCTGGTCCCGCCGTTGTGTTTCAAGGACATTTCCATGTAAACCGAAATTATAACCAGCTGTTTTGTGTTTGTCATTATGTTTGCCCCCGTTCGTTCTGTCGTGTATCGTAATGACTTATCAAAGTGGATACTGAACGGAGGACCATCGGATGTCGGAATCAGAATACTGGGGAGCGACAAAGGAAAACGTTATAGAACAGCTTGGTGAGCCGCATTCAACAAGCAGTAACGAGCAGAGCGAGCTTGAGGAAATTACCTATGTTTTTCCTCCTAAACAGGATTTTCAGCCTCAGAAGGAAGTAACTTACGGTTTTCACAACGACAGCCTTGTTATAATATCCACGGGTTATAGTTTTAACGAAGGGCTTTTCAAGCAGTTCGAACTGTATCGTAAATCCCTTGAGGACAGCTGGAGCAAAAGGCTGGAGACCCAGCCTTCAAAGCCTACTGAAAAGGATGAAGAAGATAACATCGTTACCATCTGGAAAACGAGCAGTTCAGAGATAGTACTGTTTTTCAGCAATGATCCAGAAGATCCTCAGCTTGTAGTCGTTCAGACCTATAAGCCGTAAAGAACGCTGCCGAGCGCCCGTAGCTCAGCTGGACAGAGCAACGGACTTCTAATCCGTAGGTCGCAGGTTCGAATCCTGCCGGGCGCGCTTTCTCTTGATTTTCACTGTCAACTTATAATTAAAATATTTTCTTGATTTTAATAGGGGGGGGGTACTATATTAAGATCAGTAGAGATAATTTGTTTGTTAAATTATCTCTGTAAAATCCCAGATTTTATACAAAGGAGATAAAAATGACGGACAATAAAGACACAAAAGAAATCCTACTAGGCGGTTACGACCCAACGATCATCTGTCCTGAATGCAATACAGAGATCAAACTTACGGAAAGTTTAGTTGCTCCGCTAATACAGGCAACACAAAAAAAATACGAAGCCGAAATAGCAACGAAGGAAAAATCATTTGCGAAAAGGGAAGCACAACTAAAGCAGCAGCAGCGAGAGATCGAAAAGGATAGAGAAAACATTGATGAGCAAGTGGCTGAGAAGATCAAGTCCGAACAAAAAAAATACGAAGCCGAGTTAGCAACGAAGGAAAAATCATTTGCAAAAAGAGAAGTACAACTAAAGCAGCAGCAGCGAGAGATCGAGAAGGATAGAGAAAACATTGATGAGCAGGTGGCTGAGAAGATCAAGTCCGAAAAGGCAGTAATAGTAAAAGAGGAAAGAAAAAAGGCAAAAATTGCCGCTGATGAGGAACTAAGCGCTAAATCCGAAGAAGTTGCGTACCTTGAGCAACTTCTCAAGGAACGCAATGATAAACTTAAGGGGGCACAGAAAGCCGAGGCCGAGATGTTAAGGAAAAAGCGTGAGTTTGAGGATAAGGAGCGTGAACTGGATTTAACGGTAGAAAAGCAAGTTCAGGAAACCGTGTCTGCCATCCGGGAAAAAGCTAAAGACGAAGCTGAACAGGCTTTAACTATCAAACTCACCGAAAAAGAAGAACAGATTACCTCTATGAGCAAGCAAATTGATGATCTGAAGCGAAAAGCAGAACAGGGTTCACAGCAACTTCAGGGCGAAGCGTTTGAATTAGTATTAGAGGAAACGCTGGAAAACGCATTTCCTGCCGATAATATTGAACCTGTCCGCAAAGGTAAATCAGGTGGTGATGTTCTGCAACGCGTAAAGTCTCCCGAAGGAACGGATTGTGGGTTGATACTTTGGGAAGCAAAAAGGACAAAGAAGTGGAGTCCTAAGTGGATTTCAAAACTCCGGGACGACCAACGTGCCGCAAAAGCAGAGATCGCGATAATAGTCTCTCAGGCACTTCCTAAAGATATCAAGACGTTTGGTACGGTAAAAGGTGTATGGATTACTGGTCCTCAGTACTGTGTACCTTTAGCTATTGCACTTCGCCAATCTTTAATCGAAGTTAACAAAGCCAGAATTGCAACCGAAGGTCAACAAACGAAGACGGAGCTGGTTTATAAATATTTGACCGGTCCTAATTTTCGGCATCGTATTGAAGCTATTGTCGAGAAATTTTCAGATATGCAGGATGACCTTAAAAAAGAGCGGGCACGTATGACCCAGCTATGGGCAAAGCGCGAGACCCAGATTCGAGGCGTGATAGAATCCACGGTTGGGATGTACGGTGACCTCCAGGGAATTGCAGGAAGGGAAATCCCGGAAATCAAAGGACTTGAACTGTCTGAAGAAGTACTAATGCTGGAAGATAAGCAAAAGTGATATCTGTTGTTACAGAGATATTGTCTTACGGCTTTGAGGCTTTTGTAATGGACTCGTCTACTGAACACTGCCTTTAACAAGCCTCTTACTTGTTTGTATAATCTCCAATGTTGTCGTCGGGGTCATCTAGATCCTGTTCGTAAAACTGGGATTCCTGGGATTCCGCATCCCGGATAACCTGTACTTCTTTTTTTGTCTGTTGCCTTATTGGCAGAAGATCCAGCACCACGCAGTTTAGGAACTGCTGTTGCGACCAGAATACCGATAATCGCTGCTACTATAAGAGTAAAAGCTTTTTCTTTCTTACTTCTGAGCGATTTGATAATAATGAACTATTTTACTAAAAACTTTGTTAAATATATTTGGTGGAGATGAGGGGAATCGAACCCCCGACCTCTGCGTTGCGAACGCAGCGCTCTCCCATACTGAGCTACATCCCCCTGCCGAACAAGTATAATCCTGAATAATTTACAGTATTTAAATACCGTTGTAATCAGTATGACTGATTTTTTGCAGAAAAGCCGTGTAAACCTGTAAAATATCAATTATGAGATATAAGAAACTGGGCGATACTGACCTGAACATCTCCGAGGTAGGCCTTGGCACCTGGAACTACAAGGGAGGACCTGGTCCGTTAAGAAGAGGAGTGGGACTCGGGGTGAACTTTATTGATACGGCAGAAGGGTATTACACGGAGGGCGTGGTGGGTGAGGCCGTGGGTGAAATAAGGGACGAGGTGGTAATTGCGACCAAAGTCTCGGGCAGGCACCTTGATTATGACGGCGTTCTGCGAGCATGCGAACAGAGCCTTGAAAAACTGCAGACGGACTTTATTGATCTTTATCAAATACATTGGCCTAACCCGTCTTTTCCAGTAAAGGAGACGATGAAGGCAATGGAGAGATTGGTCGATGAGGGGGTCGTAAGGTATGTAGGGGTAAGTAATTTTTCCCTCGATGAGATGTTGGAAGCGCAGCATTTCCTGCCGAATTATAAAATTCAGTCCAATCAGGTTCTGTACAATCTAAACGCAAGGGAAATAGAAGAGGACCTTCTTCCTTACTGTGCTGATAATAAGGTTACTATCATTGCCTATACGCCCCTTGATGCTGGCAGGCTTTGCGAAACATCCGATCCAGACGGCTCGGGAAAATACAAAGTCCTGTATGAAATTGCCAGGAACAATAACAAAACGCCAGGGCAGGTATCACTTAACTGGTGTCTGAGACATAAAAATGTTGTGGTAATTCCAAAATCCAACTCTGTTGAAAGGACGGAGGAAAACTGCGGTGCTTCTGGATGGGACTTGATCGAAGAACAGGATGTGCAGAAATTAAATGATGTGTTTTGAATGAATATTTTGGGTAATTTAAGTATTAGTCCCTGAAAAAGAAGTTTATAAAGGGTATTGAAGATAAAGATACTTACTAAGGCATTAATGTATATAGAGAGTAATCTGGGCAAACCTCTTTCAGCTATTCATTCTGTATTGGGAATAATATGACTCTAGCGGTGACCTGAAACTTCTATTAGATGGTAAAGAATACACCTTTCGGATAATAGACATGGACAGATTAAATACCTTATCAGAACCAAAGGATGCAAAAGGATACTTTGAACGCGGAAACGACTTTTTGAACAAAGGAGAGGTCGTAAAAGCTATTGATGATCTAGATGAGGCGATCCATCTCAATCCCCGATTTACAAGAGCTTACTATCATAGAGGGATTGCCAAAAACGAGCTTGGGAAATACAAGGAAGCGCTCAAGGACTTGTATCAAGCAATAGGAACCAATTCCCCCCCCCCTCAAGATACAGAGTTCTACTATCGTAGAGGGCTTGGCAAAACTAAATTTGGGCAATACAAGGAAGCGGTCAAGGACTTTGACAAAGCAATAGAGGTCTATCCACAATTTGCAGCAGCTTACTGTAACAGAGGGATTGCTAATTATAAAATTAGGCAATACAGAGAAGCAATCAAGGACTATGACAAAGCAATGGAGATCTACCCTATAGGGCTTATCTATCAGATAGGGATTACCAATTATGAATCGGTGGTTTTAGACCAGATATATACGCATATGAGACTTAACTATCTCAGAGGGATTGCCAATTATGAACTTAGGCAATACAGAGAAGCAATCAAGGATTTTGACAAAGCAATAGAGATCTACCCTATAGGGCTTACCTATCAAAGAGGGTTTGTCAGAACTAAATTTGGGCAATACAAGAAAGCAACCAAAGACTTTGATAAAGCAAGATCCTACTATGACAGAGGGTGTGCTAAATGCAGCCTTGGGCAATACAGGGAAGCGATCGAATACTTTAACAAAGCAATAGATACCAACCAGCAATTATCAGAAGATCGCTATCAGAAAAAGCTTGCCAAAAACAGACTTAAACACTACAAGAAAGTAATTACAAAAAAGTACTATAACAGAGGACTTGCTAAAGTCAGCCTTGGGCAATATAAAGAAGCGGTCGAAGACTTTGACAAGGCAATAGAGATCAACCCGCAATTGGTAATAGCTTATAATGACAGAGGGTCTGCCAAATACAGACTTGGACAATACAAAGAAGCGACCTGGGACTTTTACGGTTACATGAGGAAGCGACTGCAGACTTTGATAAAATAGTAGAACCGACCCGCAAGATGCAAAATACTATACTGAAAGAGGATTTGCTAAAACCCGACTTTGGCAATACAGAGAAGCAATTAAGGAATTTGACAAGGCAGTAGAAATTGATCCAGATGAATATCACAACTGCTATGAACGGGCAATTATGGAACTGTGCCTGAGTGAATGGGAAAGTGCCAAAGCAGACCTGACCATTATTAGAAAATGGTTCAATATTGCCTGCTTTTTTCACGATAAGCATAAAAGCATCACTGAATTCGAGAAAAGATTTAATGTTACACTGCCGGCAGAGATCAGGACGCTGCTGACCTGATAAGATGAAGCTTGAAGACCAGACGCAAAAGGATGCTTTGAACGCTGAGATGATAATTAAACAAGACCGGTGATTTTTAACCTCTTGAAAATTCCAAAGACACCTTTACTTATCCCGCAAGTCTTTCACAGCTGAGGACTTGCTGAAATAACCTTGTACAAGTTGTCAGCACGGATAGACAAAGCAGTCAGTTAAATTCAGCAGAAAGGCTAAAAGATCTGAAGGTTAAGCGGCTGAGCTAACTTAGCTGCTGAAGGTGTATGGCCGCAATTTATCTGTTAAAAAAGTTCTTTATGGTTTATTATTATGAAGATAATTTAAACAGTTTAAAGGAGATGGAAGGATATGATGAGTTTAAAACGCGTTTTACCTGCTTTGTTCAGGTTAAGTTTGATCCTTTGTGTTGTTCTTTTATCATCTGAAAACGCATTTGCCGATGAGTTGAGTTCAGGAGATTCAGCATGGATATTGATCTCAACCGGACTTGTGCTTTTTATGATGATCCCCGGGCTTGCAATGTTCTATGGCGGACTTGTAGCTAAAAAGAACGTACTTTCTGTATTTATGCAGTGTCTTTCGATCACTGCGGTCGTTACGATCATCTGGACTTTGTTTGGCTACAGCCTGACCTTTGACTCTGTGGGCATGGTTGCAGGGGAGATTACCCTGAATTCGTTCATAGGTGGTCTGAACAAGGTCTTTTTGAGCGGAATTGGTACTGATTCTCTCTCCGGGACGATACCGGAGGTACTTTTCTTTGCCTTTCAGCTTACTTTTGCGATCATAACCCCTGGACTTATCGTGGGTGCTTTTGCCGAAAGAATGAAATTCTCGGCAATGCTGATATTTACGGCTTTATGGGTAACGTTCTGCTATTTCCCGATAGCTCACATGGTATGGGGTGGAGAGGGTTCCTATTTAGGGGATATGGGAGTGTTTGATTTTGCAGGTGGTATCGTTGTTCATATTACCGCTGGTGTGGCTGCACTTGTTGCCGCTGTGGTCATTGGAGCACGAAGGGGATTCCCTGGTCATATCTCCTTGCCTCACAACCTTACGATGACGCTTGTGGGAACTGCAATGCTGTGGGTGGGATGGTTTGGATTTAACGGTGGCAGTGCCCTGGCTGCAAATGGTCAGGCTGCAATGGCGGTCGTGGTAACTCAGATATCGCCGTGTACGGCTGCACTTACTTGGATAATCATAGAATGGATAAAGAACGGTAAACCAAGTGCTCTTGGTTTTGCAACGGGAGCAATAGCAGGATTGGCTGCCATTACGCCAGCCTCAGGTACGGTGGGACCGCTGGGTGCGTTAGTTATAGGATTTGTTTCGTCAGTACTGGCTTATATTTTTGCAACGATAGTAAAGTTCAGGTTCAAATACGATGATGCACTTGACGTTGTCGGGGTTCACGGAATTGGTGGATTTGTGGGAATTATACTGGTTTCGATATTTGCTTCGTCCAAGTTCGGTGGGTCGGAAGAGTCGCTCAATATTGCAAAGCAGTTCGGAATACAGGTCTATGCCGCCGCGTTCGCTATAATATATACGGCTGTAGTAAGTTACGTGATACTTAAAGTGGTTGACGGGATAGTTGGTCTTAAGGTCACAGACGCTGAGGAACTGGAGGGTCTGGACGTTACCGACCATGGTGAAGTCGGGTACGACCTGTAAGTATGCTCAGATTAAGATCTTGTCATAACGTTAAAGAACCTGCAAAGTTGCAGGTTCTTTAATTTCAAGGCGGTCAGGTAAAAGGTGAAGGTCAGCAGTTCAAGCCCATGAGCGATGAAAGCAGATCATGTAAATGCGGATATAAACTGGGAGACCCGTGGGTAGTGCCCAAATCGATACATTCCTTCTGGGGTCTGATGATAGTCAGTATCGGTATAAGCCATCCACCGATCGAACTCAGGCTTCAGTGTGAAAAATGCGGAGATGTACTTAAGGTCATAACGGACAGAAAGGAACTGAGGGGTCACGCCTATCATTAAACCCTGACTACATTTTATACTTACCGAACTCCTCATCCGACATTTGAGACAGTATATCTCTTATTTTTTCCCTGTCGTCGTCAATCTCAATGTTCTGGGCGTTCTCAATAACCTCTTTGCTTACGTATATTGGAGCACCGGTCCTCAGGGCAACTGCTATGGCGTCACTTGGCCTTGCGTCGAACACGTGTTCCTTACCATTGTTCTGCAGGTATATGTTCGCGTAAAAAGTGTTCTCCTTCAGTTCTGTGACCTCGATCCTGGAAAGTTTGAAGTTCAGCTTATCGAACATGTTTTTCATCAGATCATGGGTTACGGGGCGAGGACGCTGGACCTGTTCCAGTTCCATTGCAATGGAACTGGCCTCCAGATAGCCAACCCAGATCGGAAGGACCTTATCTCCATTTTCGCTCTTTAGTATAACTATGGGACTGTTCGTAAGTGGGTCTATTGCTATTCCCGTAACTTTCATTTCCTGAAGCACTTTATCACCAGTCAGTTTATTATTACTCCTCTCAGTGAATTAGGCAATCCTTCCTGTACCTTGACCGATACAAGGTCGCCTATCAGGTTTTTACTGCCTTCAAAGTTCACAATTCTGTTATGGGTGGTTCTGCCAGATAAAACTGATCTGCTCTGTCTGCTTTCACCTTCCACTAAAACTTCCTCCACCATACCGGTACGTTCCATGTTCTGCTCCATGGTGTACTGTCTTTGCAGCTGCTGATACCGTTTCAGCCTCTGTCCGGAGACTTCGTCATCAACTGCATCTGTCCGGGCGAGTTCTTCACCTGGGGTTCCCGGCCTCGGTGAAAATTTAAAGGAGAACGAACTTTCAAATCTTACTTCCTCAAGAAGGCTTATCGTTTGCTGAAAATCAGGGTCGGTCTCTCCCGGAAAACCCACTATTATATCGGACGAGATGGCAAGGTCCGGCATAGCGTCCTTCAGCCTGCTGACGCAGTCTAAAAACCATTCCCTTGTGTAGGTTCTGTTCATCAGTTTCAGCACTTTGTTAGATCCTGACTGTACGGGCAGGTGAATGTGCCTGCATACCGTTCTTACCTCTTTCATTGCATCTATCATACGTTTTGTTATATCCCTTGGGTAGGAAGTGGTAAATCGTAATCTTTCAAGTCCTTCAAGTTCTCCCACGATCCTCAACAGGTCGCCGAACTTATACCTGTCGTACTTCCATGAATTGACCGTCTGTCCGATCAAAGTGATCTCCCTGACACCTTTTGACAGGAGATAAACGGTTTCTCTTATTATATCCTGTGTTGGTCTGTTAAGTTCACTGCCCCTGACCGATGGTACCACGCAGTAGGTGCACCTTTTGTTACATCCCTGCTGGATGGATACATACCCGTTCACTTTACCGCTCTCATGATAGGGAGTAACTTCAAAAACCTCTTCTATGTCAAAAGAGGTTTCAACTGGTCTTGATCTCTTTGTTTTTATATCGGATATGATCTCCGGCAGTTTCGGGATCGCTCTTGGACCGAGCACAAAGTCCAGATGCGGTATCTTCTTCAGCAGTTTGTCTCCGTATAACTGTGCAACACATCCTGCAATGCCTATGATCACCTCGGGGTTTTTCCTCTTGATGTGTTTAAATCTCCCAACGCTGCTCAAGGCTTTCTGATCCGCTTTTTCTCTTATTGCACAGGTATTTACGATTATGCAGTCGGCACTTGCAGGGTCGTCAGTAAGTTCGGCGTCAAGTGCGTTATGAATACGATCTGAATCATATTCGTTCATCTGGCAGCCGTAGGTTTCTAAATACAGGTATTTTTTTTCCATAGGACGATTTTAATGTTAACGATAAGGTTTTTTAAGTCAACAGAGAGAACGACCAAGGACGCTTTGTTTCATGGGGTTATGTACTTCCGTATCTCCGACTTTAAAGCAGGCGTTATCACGGCTTACCTTGACACTCGCTCATTATTTTAAGTAAAATGCTCTTTATTACTAATATCGGTATGTGATCAGCTGCTTTCAATCCAGTATGAAAAACAGTATACGAATCCGTTGGACACTTTACGGGGTGGTCGTATTAATCCTGTCGGTCATATCGTTTACTCCTCTGGTAATTCCTTATGGAGTGTCAGAGCCGTATTTTCTGGGACTTCCAAGGACCCTGTGGAGCGGGATACTTATATCACTTTCTGTATACGTGATACTCGTTCTGGCAATGCTGACCACGGATGGTGACAGAAAGTAACTGACCCCCTTACATTAAAAAAGAGACGTACATGAATACGGGAATAACTTTTATAGCAGTTGCTGGGATATACCTTGTTGTGCTCATAAGCCTTGCCGTTCTGGGGAACAGGAAGAACAAGGGCGATGAGCATCAGTTCTTTCTCGCAGGTGGCAACCTGGGGACGATAATCGGTTTTCTGACGTTCTTTGCCACCCTGTACAGTACTTTCATTCTTATAGGGATGCCTAACTTCTTCCGCGTGCATGGAGTTGCAACGTGGATATTCCTGGGAGTAACCGATATGGCGCTGGCCATCTTCACGTTATGGCTTTCGCTGAAGCTGAGAAAAAGGATAGCCGCGAGGGAGTTTCGCAGTATATCGGACCTGCTCAGGGAAACGTTTGGTTCCTACGGGGTCATCGTCTACGTGGTGGGACTTGTAATATTTCTTGTTCCCTACATAGCTATTCAGATCAAGGGAGCGTCTGGACTTCTTGCCAGTATAGTTGATATTCACGTTTCCCTGTTTAATGGTCCCGTTCCTCAATGGGGCTGGGCGGTCATTATTCTGGTGCTTATGTATCTTTATTCGTCCATAGGTGGTCTGAGGGGCATTATGTACTGTGATGCACTTCAGGGGGTCATGCTGTTTATCGTTATATGGATAATGGCAGCGATCGTTCTGTCTGACTTTGGCGGGATCGGAAAACTGGTTCAGGCCGTGTCGGAAACAAACCCTGAACTGCTGTCAGCTCCCGGTCCCAAGGGACTTCTTTCAGTGCAGTGGCTTATAGTGGGGTTTATATCCATCGTTCTGCTGCCACTGTCGCAGCCTCAGCTCACTGCAAGGCTCAGTATACTCAAGGGGCTGGACGAGAGGCGCAAAGTTCCGGTTCTGCATGCTTCCTTTACTTTTCTTCTCCTTATAGCGGGACTTATAATCGGACTTTACGGTGCGGTTGCCATATCTGCTGAGAGCGGTCCCGAGTTCATCGGTAAACTGATACTGCAGCAGAACGCCGTTATAGGTGCCATTGCCCTGATAGGGATACTGGCAGCTGCTATGTCGACTTCCGACTCCCAGTTCTTTGCCCTCGGGTCGGAGATCAACAATGCTTTTTCCAGGTTCAGCAGAAGGCTGAACATATCTCCGATAGTGTTTGTAAAGCTGGTTATACTGGTATTTTGTTTTGCCTCTTTCATTGTTGCCATTAAAAGTTCCAAAAGCCTTATACAGCTGGCTTTACATGGATTTATGGGAACGGCACTTATGTCTCCGATGATAATGACGTCCATTCTCTGCAAGCAAAGAAGGTTCAACGCTTTGATCCCGATCGTTACCACGGTCAGTCTGGCGTTGTTCCTGATGTCGCTCTTTGGTATCGTGCCAAAAGCGGTTATGGGACTGCGCACGGATATCATACTGCTTGGCGTGAACACGCTGGTTACGGTTATGACGGTTTTAACCGGGAGAACTTCACACGGTGCCAAAGCGGCAGGCTGAACTTATCTGATATTACTGAAAAACGGCAAGAAGCATACCCGCGGCAACCGCTGATCCCACCACGCCTGCAACGTTAGGTCCCATTGCGTGCATGAGAAGGATGTTCTGGGGATCTTCCTTTGCTCCCATATCCTGAGAGACCCTTGCGGCCATGGGAACGGCAGAAACGCCAGCTGAACCGATCAGGGGATTGAGTTTCGTCGGGGAAAACAGGTTCATAAGTTTTGCCATCAGCACTCCTGAAGCCGTACCTATACTGAAAGCAATGATTCCAAGCAGTAATATCCCTAGTGTCTCCAGGGTGAGGAACTCATTAGCCAGCAGTCTTGAACCAACTCCGAGCCCCAGAAATATGGTCGTTATATTTATCAGTGCGTTACGCGTCGTGTCGGACAGTCTTTCAACGACCCCGCATTCTCTCATCAGGTTACCGAACATAAAAAACCCGATAAGTGGTGCGGCCGAAGGCAGCAAAAGGGTACAAAGAGTTAACGCCATAAGAGGGAATATGATCTTTTCGGTCTTTCCGACCGGTCTCAACTGCCTCATTTTTATCTTTCTCTCTTCCTTTGTTGTCAGGAGTTTCATTATAGGAGGCTGGATTATAGGCACCAGTGCCATATATGAATAAGCGGCTATGGAGATCGCTCCCAGCAGTCTGGGTGAGAGTTGAGAGGACAGATAGATCGCAGTGGGACCATCCGCACCTCCTATGATACCGATAGAGGCGGCGTCCTTGAACGAAAAATCAATTCCCGGCACGTATTGCGTAAGTGCAAGTGCACCTACCACAGTTGTGAAGATACCGAACTGTGCAGCTCCTCCAAGCAGGATGGTCTTTGGGTTTGCCAGAAGAGGTCCGAAATCGGTCAGTGCTCCCACTCCCATAAAGATTATCAGAGGGAAAATACCCGTTTTGATCCCTATATCGTAAATATAGTAAATAATACCCCCCGGTTCACTTATTCCGGCAAGGGGGATATTTGATAAGATACACCCGAAGGCAATGGTTACCAGAAGCAGAGGTTCGAATTTTTTTGCAATTCCCAGATAAAGGAGCAGGAACCCGATCATTATCATTAACAGACGTCCCAGCCCGTCCGTCCAGGAGTTCCTGTTACCTTCTATAAATCCGCTTATACCGGTAGCTTCGGCTATATTGGATATAAGTTCTCCAAACCCGGGAAGGGAAGGAGTTTCCTGTGCCTGGGATATCTCAATGGATGAAACCGTCTCGGCGGCGTGTGTAAGGTCATTTGAGAACAGTCCGGTCAGGACCGTTATAAAAAGCAGGCAGGCTACAATTCTCATTATCTGGTTTACTGTGGACTGATGGTAAGCAGAAGCTGTCCGGTTTCCACGACGTCCCCCTGTTCCACTTCAACTGAATCCACCCTTCCCCTGCACGGGGAAGCTACTGGAGTTTCCATCTTCATAGCTTCAAGAACTATTAAAGTATCGTTTTCGTTTACTTCATCTCCTGCTTTTACCGCCACTTTATAAATATTTCCAGGAACGTTTGCAGCAACTTCCACAACGTCCCCTGACACGTCAGGAGAGGTTTTCGGTGCTGGTTCAGAAGGTTTGGGTTTTACCTCACTTACTTCCTGTATTTCCTGATCGTCTTCTCTGACCGTTACTCTGTAGTCCTTTCCATTGACGGCGATTATGAATTTTTCCGGTCCTGATGGGGAAGCAGTTCTTGCAGTTGGCTTTGCCTCAGGCTGTTTATCTCCTGATTCCTTTCTGACGTTAACTGTAAAGTTACCTTTAAGGAACTCCAGTCCCTTGTTCCCACCGGGGGTTTCAAGTGCACCGACTATGAATACGTTCTCGTCGTTGATCTCCAGTCCGTTCTCTTCAAGCACTGCTTTTGCCTTTGGTATGCCAGGATCAAGTATATCAACCGGATTACCGTCAAACACGGGTTTTTCCATCTGTTTTTCGGCGATCTTTACAACTTCCGGGTCAGGACTTACCGGCGTTTTACCGAAATATCCAAGAACCATATTCCCATAGCCTTCGGTTATTTTCTTCCATGCACCCTGTGTTACATTGGCATAGGCCTGCTGAAAGTAAAACTGTGAAACCGGTGTGACCGAGGTGCCAAATCCTCCTTTGGCAACGCATTCGGACATTGCCTCAATCACCTGAGGGTACAGGTGCAGAGTTCCCGTGTCCCTCATCATCATCGTGTTAGCGGTAAGCGCACCTCCCGGCATTGGGGACAGAAGCACTTCCGAGGAAACTTTCAGAGCTTCAGGTGGAAAGTAGTAATCCTTCATCTGTTCTCTGAACACTGCGTTCGCTTCAAGTATTTTGTTCACATCTATATCAAGTGTGAAATCCGTACCTTTCAAGGCGTTCCACATTGAAATAAGATCGGGCTGCGAAGTTCCGCCAGAAACAGGTGCTCTTGCCACGCATATACCGTCGCATCCGCCGTTTATGGCGGCAAGGTATTGAGAAACTCCCTGAGAAGCCGTTTCATGAGTGTGCATCCACAGGATCGTATCATTACCCACCAGCTTCCTTGCGGCTTTTACGGTTTCGTAGATCTTGTGTTGACTGGACGTTCCTGAAGCGTCCTTGAAGCAGATAGAATCGAACGGCAGGCCGGAATCCAGGATCTTTCTGAGGGTCTTTATATAAAAATCAACGTCATGTGCTCCCGTACATCCGGGAGGAAGTTCCATAAGGGTCACGACCGCCTGATGGTGCAGTCCGGAGCTTTTTATACACTTTCCCGAGTACTCAAGGTTCCTGACGTCGTTCAGTGCATCAAAGTTCCTTATATGGGTAATGCCATGTTTTTTAAACATTTTTGCATGAAGGTCTATCATATCCTTAGGCTGCTGTGACAGAGCGACGACGTTTATACCTCTTGCAAGCGTCTGCAGGTTCGCGTCAGGTCCCGCGGCTTCGCGGAACCTGTCCATCATATCGAAAGCTGACTCGCCGCAGTACAGGAAGAGACTTTGAAACCTTGCACCTCCACCAGCTTCAAAATGGGTAATGCCCGCATGGGCTGCGGCTTCTACCGCGGGTATAAAGTCTTCCGTCAGTACCCTTGCACCAAAGAACGACTGAAAACCATCTCTGAAAGATGTATCCTGAAATAGTATTTTTTTCATAAGCTATAGACCTTTATTTATTAGAGTTCTTGCTTCTGTACGCGGATATTGCAGCAGACAGTACAGCAATGAGATCGTTGTTCCTTGCAGAGGCAGAGCGTGAACCTGAGGTCGGAAGCGGCATACGTTTTTTAATAACATCTGCGGAAAGACGGACCAGCACCAGCAGAACCGTTAAAAAAACATAGACTATCACCATCCCCAGAACCATTAATTTCAATCCCTCAATGATCATAACGTTTAACCTGAATTATACTTTAATAAGTTCCTGACAGTTTAACCGGTATTACAGATTATGTAAAAGTCAATTTCGGGTTTTGGTGATACAGCCGTTGCAGTTCATCTGTTGAGAAAGTGGACTATAGTTCTTAAAGATAAGTGTATAAGGCTGGTCCTGTTATCTCTTGTCTGATACTGTTTGCGGTCCTTGTACAGGACGGTTCACGGCTGTCCATCTGCCGTTTAGACACATACTTAGCTGTACTGATCGCGGCGAGCAGAACCTGACCGGAAGAAAATAAGTAACATTATTCTTGACCAGGGAAATAAATCATGTAAATTTTCACCTTTTATAGAGATGAAAAGAACATATCAGCCGCACGTAAAAAAAAGGATGAGGACTCACGGGTTTCGTGAGAGGATAAGTACCAAGGCAGGTCGCCGAGTTCTGAGAAGAAGGTTGGCAAAAGGCAGGCACAGCCTTACTGTGCAGAGATGGAAAAAATAAACGAAGGGGCTTTGGACGGACGCCTTTCGAAGGAACGGGTCTTACGCAGAAGTAAAGACTTTGAGCGTCTGTTGAAAGGTGGAAAGAGGGTCAGGTTTGAAAGTTTTGACGTAGTTTATGGTTCCAATGATTTCGGATACTCTAGGGTGGGTTATATTGTCAGTAAGAAGATCTCAAAAAAGTCCGTTATAAGGAACAGGGTCAAAAGACTGTTCAGAGAGTATTTCAGGTACAACAAATCCCTTTTTGGTTCCAAAGACATTATATTTATATGCAAAAGAGATATTTCAACCTGGAAGCCAGATACGATCGAGAGTAACATACGAAGTTCCAGACGATTTAATAAATATGATTGAGAAAGTTTGCTTAAGGATTTTTCTGCTGCTTATCAGGATATATAAAACGGTTTTTTCTCCCTTGCTGCCAAATTCCTGCAGGTTCTATCCTTCCTGTTCTGAATACTCCCGGCTGTCGTTGCTTGAGCATGGGGTTTTAGGTGGGATATGGCTGACCTTTAAAAGGGTTTTAAGGTGCAATCCCATGTGTGCCGGCGGATATGATCCGGTAATTAAACGTTCTGCAGAACCTTGGGAGAAAAAATGAAAAGTGGATTTACATTTAACTATATTATCTTTCTAGCTCTTTCCTTTCTGGTCATTTTTGGATTTCAGTATATGTTCGCACCGAAGCAGGAAGAAGGAGCTACAGGACCGAAGTCCATCTCCAGGGAAGTTCCAGCTTCCACAAAAGAGGAGGCTGCACCCGTTGATGCAACCAGCAAATACGAGAGTCTGGTGGAAAGCGATATGCAGGGAACGATCATCAGGGTCGATTCCCCGCTTTACAGAGCGGAGATAGACACGCTTGGCGGCAGGGTGACAAAGTGGGAACTTAAAAACTACGCCAGTACCACGGACGATGATTCTCCACCTGTAAATCTGATTAACGGCAGGAACAGGGTCTTTTCCACCATTGATTTGGAAAAATCCGCCGTTCCTTCTCTCGTTCCATACAGATATGAAGGCAGAAGCGATATAAGCCTTGGTGATGAGAACAAAGGTATAACGCTTAGGTACAAGAACGAGGACGGGCTGGAGATTATAAAGACGATCGAGTTCGATACTGCAAACTACTCGATTGACGAATCCCTCACACTTGGCAACAGCAGCGGAGTTCAGCAGAGATACAGAATTGCCTTTCAGACCTTTGGAGCAGTTAAGTCGGAAGGGATCAGAGGCACGGGTAACAATGAACTTTACGTTTTTATCAACAACGAACTCAAGAAACTGTCTCAACCTCCGAGTCAGCCTGAACGGCTGAGCGGACAGGTAAACTGGTTCGGTTTCGGAGATAAGTACTTTCTGACCGCTATCATACCAGGGACCGGAAGTAACAGTTCGGTATTGATCAACACGATAGGAAACAACGATCTGATAAATGCAGAGTTCTCTTATCCCAGGAGCAGGGTCAACGACGGCTACAGCAGCACGACGAAGTGGAAATTTTACCTTGGGCCCAAAGAACCAAAGAACTTACAATCGATCGGATATGGTCTGGAGCAGGCAATAAACTACGGATGGATAGAAGTTTTAGCAAAAGTAGCTTTGAAGTTCCTGAAAATGTTAAACTCCATCTTTCACAATTACGGTATTTCCATAATAGCTATCACCGTGATCTTACGAGTTCTGTTCCTTCCTCTGACCCTGAAGAGCATGAGGTCCATGAAGGCGATGCAGGTAAAGATGACGGACCTGAAGCCCAAGATCGATGCAATGAAGGAAAAATATAAGGATGACAAAACAAAGCAGAACGCGGAGCTTATGAAACTCTACACCAGCCACGGGGTCAATCCTCTGAGCAGTCTCGGAGGCTGTTTTCCCCTGCTGCTTCAGCTTCCTGTTTTTGTAGCGTTGTACGACGTGCTTTTATACTCGATAGATCTAAGGCAGAGTGCCTTTTTATGGATAGCTGATCTGGCCGAACCCGAGCATCTGTTCGATATACCGATATTCGGTGATTTTGCCATTCCCTTCAGGATACTGCCTCTTGCAATGGGTATATCGTGGTTTGTATCGCAGAAGATGACCCCGACGGGAGTTGCTCCGGCAAGTGAAAGTATGGAACTTCAGATGAAAATGATGCAGTTTTTACCGATCATATTTACGGTCATGTTCTGGGGACTGCCTTCAGGGTTGATACTGTACTGGACTGTAAGTAATATTTTATCAATAGGACAACAGATATATATAAACAAAACCGTTCACATTGAGAAGAAAGGAGCATAAGAATGGCAATTGAGATTGAAACAGAAGGAAAAACGGTTTCCGAGGCAATTATAAGTGCATGTGAGGAACTGGGAGTATCAAGGAACGATGTTGAAATAGAAGTGATTAGAGAAGCCTCAAAAGGGGTGCTGGGGATCGGAGAAAGACTGGCCAGGGTCAAGGTAAGCGTTACGAACGAAATGGTCAGTGATAAGGGATTAAAGTCAAAAAAGGTCTTGGAAAACATACTTAAATATCTTGTCTCTGCGTCCTCGGTCGTTCTTGATGAAAAGCCGGAAAGGATAAAGCTCGACATTAATATGAGCGGAGAAAAAGGTTACATTATCGGAAAGCGAGGTGAGACTTTAAGGGCACTGGAATACCTCATTGGCAGAATAGCTTCAAGGGATTGTAAATCAGGCAGGGACAAAAGGGTTTATATAGACGTTGACGGATATATCAGTAAAAAAGAGGAAACTATCAATAAGATAGTGTCGGATGTAATTAACAAGGTTCGCAGAACAAAGAAAAAGAGTTACCTGACCAGAATGTCCGCTGGTGAAAGGCGCCTTGCCTATATAGCCCTTAAAAAAGAAAGAGACATTGATTTTGATACCATTGATGAGGGTGATTACAAAAAGATACTGGTAAAGCCTTCAAACAGCGGCTGATCTGTTATCTTCTGCTTTTAAAGAAGTCTTTCAGGATATTACTGCATTCGGATCGTAGGATACCTTGAGTGTATTTAACTCTGTGATTTAACTTACCGTCCGCACCTATATTATATAAACTTGTCAGGCCTCCGGCTTTTGGGTCAGCAGTGCCGAAAACGACCCTTTCAATACGGGAGTTTACAATAGCGCCCATACACATGACGCACGGTTCTAAAGTAACGTACAGGGTAGTATTGAGCAGTCTCCAGGTATTCAGCCTCTTTGAGGCTTGCTCAATGACGAGGATTTCGGCGTGAGAGAGCGGATTCTGATCAGTCTCTTTCAGATTGTGTGCTTTTGAAATTATATTATGGTATTTGTCGGTTAAGACCGCACCAACGGGGATCTCGTTCATGCACCTCGCTTTCTGTGCCTCCTTGAACGCGAGGTGCATGAATTTTTCATCCAGATCCTGAATATCTGCTTTACTTACTTTCTTGCGCTGAACTTTACCCCGGCTTTGTTCCTGTCCCACGTTTCGTCGGTAATTTCCTTGATCTCGGCAACCTTGATCTTCTGCGTTGCAGTTACTGGAAAACCATCTTTATATATTTCGATAAACCTTGGAACCATGGCAACCATTACCCTTTCTGCCATCCAGTGGCAGAACTCGACCGGGTCAAAGTCATCACCCTGCTTGACGGTTATACAGAGCTTTATCTCATCGTCGGAAACGTTTGGAAGTCTGATCCCCACGGCGATCGCCTCCTGAATGGCGGGATACTCGTTTGCAACGTCCTGAACGGCAACCGGGTCTACGTTTTCACCAGAGACCCTTATTCTGCTGAACCTGCCCACGAAGTAGTACCTTCCATCTATTCCTCTTGCAAAGATATCATCGGAATTAAAGAACCCTTCGTCATCAAAGGCTTCTCTTGTTCTTCTCTCGTCCTTAAAGTACTCGTTCAGGGTCGTGTGAGGAACGAGGGGTTTGATAAACAGCAGTCCTTTTGCATCGTCCGGAGGAGTTATATTGTCGCTTGGGTTCCAGAAAGGTCTTACGACCTCGTCCGTGTTGTCTGGATTTCTGAGTTCCGTGTAATAACCCTCCATGACAAATCCGGAAGAACCCGGTCTGTGATCTTCGGGGTCTTTCCAGAGGACCATACCCATTTCGGTCGAACCATAACCGTCTATTACCCGTACTCCGAACCTCTCCTGGAACTCAGGCAGATTTCTTGGAGCGGGAGATCCGAGCATGATCCTTATCTTGTGTTTATTGTCCCATTCTGATTCGGGAGCAGCCCACAGGTATTCTGCCACGGCGCCCAGCATATTCACACAGGTGGCTCCGCAGTTAGCAGCCCATTTCCAGAAATTGGAGGCGGAAAACCTTGGGAAGAATATCGCGGTTGCACCTGCACCCATGGAACTGAAAAGACACATAACCTGAGCATTTGCATGTCCAAGGGACAATATGCTCATCAAAGTGTCTTCACTTCTGATCCCCTGCTGCTGCAGGTAGCTGCGCACGGTCATGACCACGCCGCCGTGGTCACGTGCAACTCCCTTGGGCATACCCGTGGTTCCGGATGTGAACATGCATCTTTCCATATCCGATGTGGAAACCTCCACGCCGGGATTGGCGGATTTATATTTATCAAATTCCGAAAACGGAAGTACCTTTATATTGCCTATCTTTGCCGGTGCCTTCTCGGAAGTTACGAAGATGCATTCCAGGTTGTCTATACTGTCCGCTATATCGGACAGGAACTCTATACTGCCTTCATCGATTATAAGGCACCTCATCTCCGAGTAGTTGATTACATAAGCAAGCCGCTCACCTTTTTCGTCCTTGTTTATAGGTACCTGCACCGCTCCTGCTTTATGTATGGCGATTATCGAGACCACGTATTGAGAACAGTTAAGCATGTACATCCCGACTTTATCACCTTTGCTTATCCCGAAGTCTTCGATCAGTCCGTTGGCAACCTTGTTCGACCAATCATTTGTTTCCTTGTACGTGTAGGATTCTATTATATTCCCATCTCCATCTCCGACTTTGAACATCGGTTTTTCCGGAAACGTTTCCGCTCCCTTTTCCAGGCATTTTGTAATTGGTTCCCACTCAAGGGTATTTTCAAAATTACCAAATGGGAGTTCCCCGTCACCTGTATATTTAACGTCTCTTGGTTTGAATAGTAGATCCATTATATCCCTCCTTGTTCAGTAAACATTTCATTTACTGAAATACGTTTGATGCTGAAACAAAATAAGAAAGTTATACCCAACCTCTCTAACTTAAATTCAGTAGGAAACAGTATACATTAAGGGCAAAAGAATTTCAATAACTTTAAGAACTTCGAAAACCGGACTGCTTTTGGCCGGTCTGAAGACCGTCAGCCACTTTTGGAATTTGTTCTTCAATAAATCTAACAAAGGCTAATTTATCAATTTTTCGTATTCGCTGGAGAATTCATTATTGTGGTCTTTATTAAAGAATGGCAATCCAATTAAACGATAATGGGGATTTTCTGCTTCTATAATGTTATTAAACCCGTATTTTTCAGTGATCTGCTTTAAGAACTCTTCTTTCCATCCCTCTTTTCCTGATCTGAATGTTCCCTTATCGCCAATAAATTGACCGCCTTTCGGCTCGATAAATACTTGATAGTAAAGTTCTGTTCTGAAGTCGCCAATATCTTCTTTTTTATTCGTTTTTAAAAAGAGGATAAAATCTGGTTGAAAACCCCTGCCTTTCTCAAAGTCGTAGATTTTATAAACTTCTTCATTTCTCAAGAGGTACACTTCTTTGTATTTATCCTTTAGATTGCCAATCGTTTCTTTAATAAAATCTATAAGTGCTTTTTCTTCACTTGTTCCATAGAAAGAGTCTAAAACGTACCATTTTTTCTTTTTCAGTTCTTCGGCAATTTTTTCTGATTCACAGTCTTTTTGAATGGTTTTTGTTTTTGGCAGTGCAAAGAATTTTTCAAATTTATCGGCTATAAATTTATCCCCGATCTTGGGAGTAATGGATTCTTTTAACTGTGCGAAAACGTTATCTAGGAACTTTATCACTGCTGCAAGTTTGTCTGCGTTATCTATGTGGTCATAATCCATATTTTTATTAACGATCATCTTTACATCAAGATCAGCCAGTTTATCCGTTTGCAGTTCTTCAATACTTTTAATGTCCAGTTCTTCTTTTATGTTTTCAAATCGATATAGCGAGTTTTCATTATTTGCTTTTATATTGACCGCTTTTTGAAAAATGTGTTTTTCAATGTCTTTGAATTTTTGTGCAATCGTTTTTAGTCCATTTTTTCGCAGGTATAGTCTTTGTAGATCTTTTTCGCTTTCAAAGTCTATTTCCTGCTCGTTCAATTCAAGACCTCTGGCTTTATATGGTTCAAAGGAATCTGTATTAAGACCTTGCAGCGTTTTCTTTTTTCTGTCGGGATTATCAATTTGCTTGTTGTACCAGATTTTTGTATTTTTGTAGAAATTGTCCTCTTGAAATTCTTTTTTAAGAGCAAAAGTCCTGATCTTTCTATTATCCGGAATGTAACCCTCTTTTTTTAATTCTCTTTTAAGTTCATCAATGTATCTGTGATTGTTTGTTGAATGAAAGTAAAGTTCTTCTAATACTCTTAATTCGTGACCGAGGTCACCGTCAAACTTTCTTTTGTTTTTGATTTTATCTTTATAAGCAAAACGAAAATACCTTACTCCCCTTCCTATAAGTTGAATTTCAGACACGGTTGCACTTCCAGCCTTGCGATTTCCTGTTTTATCCTTGCTTTCATCTCTTCCTTCATAAAGTCTCACAATATCAAACAGGTTTAACACGTCCCAGCCTTCGGTCAGTCTGTTTACTGTAAAGATAGCTCGTATGTGATTGGTTTTGTCCTCAAGGTTGTTGAGCAGTTTTTCCTGATTTTCATCGGTTTTTTCCTGTTGATTCCTATTGGTTTTTGAATTTGTGATCATACACTGTCGCTCAGTAAAGTTACTTTTTATAAAGTGTATGACATCAGACAGACCTGTATTTTCAATAAGTTTAATTAAATCTACCACTCTTGATTTGCCTTGTTCGTAGGTGTTTTCACTTTCGGTAAATCTATCTTTAATACCATTCAGGAAATTAAAATCTTTTTCCTCAAGATCTCTTATTATTGTCAGAAATTCTTCATAGTCCCTTTTTGATTCTTCAATGGTTTTACTTCTGAATAGAATTACCGGTTTAAAGTTCGGTATTTTATTTT
This sequence comes from Thermodesulfobacteriota bacterium, assembly GCA_965215275.1. Lineage (GTDB taxonomy): Bacteria > Desulfobacterota_D > UBA1144 > Nemesobacterales > JAJCZQ01 > CAZUNK01. The sequence continues at coordinate 1,051,093 of OZ244044.1, read as the reverse complement.
TCAATGCGATTTGATGCCTGTACCATTGGAAAAGAAGTGCTTGCAGTATCCGTTCCTTTTTTTCTAGTGTTGACGAAATAAGGTTTATTTCTTTTGTGTATCCCGCTTTTAAAAATTCTTTAAGGCCAAATTGATAGATGATCTTGTCTTGGTATTTTCTGGCAACGGCTTCGGTTGCCGGGATAGTTGCCGTAAACTCCAGTAAAACGTTCTTATTGTTTTCTGTTTTGCCGTTTTTATTCAAAATGAGTTTTATAACGGTATCTTCCCAGCCTTTTCTTTCTATTTTTTCCTTGCCCGCATTATTTTTCAGTTCTTGTATCAAGTGTAGTCCTTTTCTTGTGTTTACATTGAGATGATGAGCTTCATCGGCCAGCATGACTATATCCTTGCTGTGCAGATCGTCTAAAGTGGTCTGATTTTCTTTTTCTATGTGAATATCGTTATAGAGCTTTTGAATGGAGGTAAATTTAATTTCTATTTCCTGTGGTTTATCACTAAAGGTTTCTACTTTTTTAATATTTACCGTTTTATCATCAATGACGATCTTTCCAGTAAATAAATATTTTGTGTGGGTGCTGTCAATAAAATTATTTTCTGTTTTGTCAACGATATTTTTTTGATTTACAAAGAAAATAAAATGACGGTACCCTTGCTTGTAATAGTACAAAATGGTGGCGGCCATAAGCAGGGTTTTTCCTGTTCCCGTTGCCATGTTGAACATGAGGTGAGAAGGTAACTTTAAATCTTTTGATTTTGTATTTTGGTAGTACAAAAAATTTTCAAAAGCGTCTTTTTGCCACTCAAAAAAACTGTGCTTTAAGTTGTTTGTAATATACTCAGGGATTTCAACAATTTCCGGGGGGAATTTTTTTACGGCTTCTTTTTCCAGTTTTATCGTTTTGTAGAGATTTTCTGTATTGTCCATGGTCATTTATTATGGGAATTATAAAACTCTTCCGTTAATTGCTGGTCCGTTTGAGTAATCTCAAACCTTTCATCGGCCATTTCTGTTTTATTTATGTACAATTGATTGAGATCAAGCATGATGAGGAACATTCTTTTTTGTTTGTCCAAAGATAGGTTTTTAAAGTTTTCCTTCCCTACGACTTGCTCTCTGAATTCTTTGATTCTGAAGTTGTAGTTTAGGAAATACTTCTCATACATTTCATCAAAGAAAATTTCTAACTCGCCTAAATTGTTACAAGCGTTGATTTGCTCTTTTGCCAGTTCGTTACATTTGGCAAGTTCACAGTAGAGGAAATACCCCCCCCCAACCAGTTTACAGATCTTGAGATACCTGTCCTGTCCCCATTAATGACGTTTTGAAGTCTGACCTTACTGTCATTCTCTCCGTAATCTAATTGCTCAATACCGATATACTGCCTGTGTAGTTTATGAGCAACGGCACAAGTAGTTCCAGTGCCTGAAAAGAAATCCAGCACAATGTCATTTTTCTCTGTGCTCATCTCTATAATCCTTTTTAATAATCTTTCTGGTTTCTTGCCTCTTTTCAGTTTAACGTTTCCTTCATTAGCAATGCCATCACAAGTTGTGTCTGTCCACATATCGCTTAAGTATTTTGTACCACATAAGGCTCCATCAACTGTGTGAACTTTTCTGGAATAAAACACTACTTCTCTTTTTTTCCACAGTATAGACTTTGTTCCATTCTTATTCTCCACTATAATAAATTGATTAGGATTATCTCCAAACCTTTTTTTTAATGGTTGGCTTATATCTTTACGAGCAAAAACTTTATCCTTGTTTTTTACTTGAAATCTATATAAATCAGCATCTGCAACAGGTGCTCTTGTATCTAAACCATTTTCTTTTCTGTAAACGGTCTTTATATTTCCAATTATCCATTTATCAGGGTCGTCATTTGGATTTTCAACGTAGTCAGAATAAGCTTTGTCAAAAGAATTTATTGGAATAAACTGCTTTTTGTACTTAAAATCAAGGCTTTTAGTAAAAACTAAAATATGCTCCTTTACTCGTACGGGTTTGTTCGCATTGACTTTAACACCACTTTCTGAGGCTACTTTTATTGAAATAACGCTGTTGATATTTTCTCTCCCAAATATTTCATCCATCAATACCTTTAAATACGCTTGTTCGTTATCATCGCATTGTACAAAGATCACCCCATCCTCCTTTAATAATTCCCTTGCTACCTCCAACCTGTTTTTCATAAAGGTCAGATAAGTGGAGTGATTGAAACTATCGTTGTATTTAAAGCTGTCGTTTCCAGTGTTATAAGGCGGGTCAATATATATTAACTTGATTTTCCCGGTGAACTGTTTTTTGAGACTATGTAAAGCGAGTAAATTATTGCCCTTAATGATCAAATTCTCTTTGATCGTTCCGTCTTCATCTCGTTCGAAGACTTCTCCCCCCCCCCGTCAATCCTTTCGGACTGCTCTTTCATATAAGGGGAAAATGCCCCGTCCTTGGTAACTTTTTTCCAGTTTACCAGTGCCTTGGGATCAAAGAGCCTGTCTATCTCATCGTGGGCTAAAACAGAGTTGAAAAATACCTCTTTTCTTGGGTGGTTTTTTTCTTTGTAACCTGATGGTTCGGTTACTCTTTCACCTTGTACGGCTTTTGTCTTTTCTTCTTCATATTCAAAATAAGTATCCATTCCTTCTTCAGCACTTTGCCCGCCCTGTAGTACACAGTCTTTAAATGGAAAATTGATCACCACCTCATTTCTGTTTTTAAGAAACTCACTGCCATCATGAAGACCAATTCTGTTAGCAAGTTGTGTGTATGAGTTATCTATCTTGTTTTCATCCAGAAAAAATTTGAAGTTATCAGTGCTGAAAACATATATATCCTTTATTTTGGTAAAGAATTTTTCTCTCAATTCCTCATCGTCATACAGGAGTGAGAGAAGTTTCTCATCGTTCTGATCCGCAGAGTGTTTGATCCTTATATAATCAAGCTCCGCGGTCTCATCGTCTAAAAACATCTCTTCCCGCTTTAGTATTTTTTCTAACTTTTCTCTTAAATGTTTATTCACGGCAGGTTTTCTGGCCTCAATTGTGGATTTGATTAAAAGAATATAACAATTACATTAGCTTTCCAAATACATTTGTACTGCACGCAGAAATTAATACCTAAAATGATCAGTTCAGCTTTACTTCTCAATGTAACTTTATTTGTCTCTGGAATGGCCATTCTGCTTATAGGTGGAGAGATGCTGGTGCGGGGTTCTTCCAGGTTTGCCAAGGGGATTGGAATAAATCCGATGATAGTCGGACTTACCATTGTGGCGTTCGGTACTTCCTCGCCAGAGTTCGTTGTCTGCCTTGTGGCCGCGTTAAAAGGTTCAGGTGATATAACACTTGGAAATATTATCGGGAGTAATATCTCCAATATTGCGTTAATCCTTGGCATATCTTCAGTTATAAGTCCCATAAGGGTCGAAGCATCCATTTTAAGGACGCATGTACCCATTTTAATATTTATGAGCGTTCTTTTTTTTATTATCTGCCTGAACGGCTATATAGGGTTCATGGAGGGGCTGCTGTTCTTCTCACTTCTCATTGCAATAAACATCTATTATCTATATTTTGTCTCTTCAAAGATCGCCTCTTCAGAAAACTCCAGTTTCCCGGACAAGAAAGGTGCAGCTCCGCACCTTTTTCAGCTGTTTTTCATAGTTCTTGGACTGGGACTGCTTTTATTAGGTGCCCGTCTGACGGTCGATCAGGCGATAATATTTGCCAGAACGTTCGGACTTAGCGAGCTCATTATAGGTATAACGGTAATTGCCGTTGGTACGTCCCTGCCCGAGCTTGCAACGACCGTGATCTCCGTGATAAGAAAACAGGACGGTATAGTGGTTGGAAATATAATAGGCAGTAATATCTTTAATCTCGGAATAATAGGACTTGTAACGATGATACACGCGGTTGAAGTAAATCCTGCTGTAATCAGGTTCGACCTGCCCGTGATGATCGCACTGAGCGTTCTGATCTATCCACTGATGTATATAGGTAAAGTCATATCAAGATTTGACGGTCTTTTGCTTCTTGTCTGCTACGCGGTATTTATCTACCTTACGGTTACGTAGGGTCATTTACGCGTTTTGAACTTAACTCCGGACGCGTTCCTGTCCCACGTACCATCCGTGATCTTTTTCAGGGAGTCCATACTTACCTTCTGAGTTGAGGTAAGCGGGAACTCTTCGTATATCTCGATAAACCTTGGAACCATGTACACTGGAACTATTTCAGCCATCCACGTGCAGAACTGAACGTTATCGAATTCCGTCCCTTTTTTCAGGGTGAGATTTAACTTTATTTCGTCATCTGAAATGTTCGGCAGTCTTATCCCCACTGCCACTGCACCTTGCACCGATGGGTGCTGCAGTGCGTAGTTCGCAACGGCGTTTGGATCCACGTTCTCTCCGGAAACCCTTATTCTGCTGTATCTGCCCTGGAAGTAATATCTGTCGTCGATACCTTTTATAAAAAGGTCATCTGAATTGAAAAATCCCTCTGGGTCAAACGCCTCCCGGGTGCGCTTTTCGTCCTTAAAGTATTCATTAAGGGTTGTATCCGGAATTAAAGGTTTTATGAACAGAAGTCCTTTTGCCTCTTCGGGAGGGTTTTCTTCCTCATCGTAGTTCCATATCTTTGTTATGACCTTATCCGTTCTTTCCGGGTCCCTGATCTCCACGTAGTAGCCTTCGGTGACAAATCCGGATGAAGCGGGTCTGAGATCTTCAGGGTACTGCCACAGGACCATGCCCATTTCCGTTGAGCCGTATCCGTCAAGCACTCTTGTGTTGAATCTTTTCTCGAATTCCGGTTTGTTCTTCGGAGCGGGTCCGGCAAGTATGGTCCGTACGCTGTGCTTCTTATCCCACTTGCTTTCCTGTGCAGCGGAGACGTACTCGGATACCGAACCGAGCATGTTTGTTACGGTAGCACCGGATTCAAAAGCCCACTTCCAGAAATTAGAGGCCGAGAACCTCGGATAGAACACGCAGGAAGCGCCTGCTCCGATCGAGGTTAAAAGGCACATTACCTGGGCGTTTGCGTGTGCGAGCGATAAGACGGACATCAGGATATCCTGATCCCTGACCCCGTGCATCTGAATATAAGCCCTTACCGTAAGCACCACTCCGCCATGGTTTCTTGAAACTCCCTTTGGCATACCCGTGGTGCCGGAGGTGAACATGCATCTTTCCACGTCGGACACGCTGACGTCCACGCCCGGGTTGTCGTTTGAAAAATCGTCCAGCAGCGAGAAGGGATGTACCTCGATATCGTTCAGCCTTGACGGAAGGTCTTCGGCTTCCCCTGCCACGAATATGTACTTTAAGCCGCTCAGGTCATCTGCTATTTCTCTGATAAATTCAAAACTTTCGACGTCCGTCAGGAGCACCCGCTGGTCGGAATAGTTGATTATATAAGCCAGTCTTTCTCCTTTCTCGTCCTTATTGATGGGCACCTGAACTCCGCCAGCCTTGTGAATGGCAAGTATGGAGACGACAAATTCGGACGAGTTGAGCATATAAATTCCCACCGTCTGTCCTTTTTTAACTCCGCATTTATCTATCAGTCCGTTTGAGATCCTGTTTGCCAGGACGTTGGATTCCCTGTAGGTGTAACTTTTAGTTATGTTCCCGTCCCTGTCTGCAACACTGAAAAGTCTTTTCTCCGGGAAGAGTTCCGCTCCCTGTTCTAAATATCTGTATATGGGCCTCCATTTTTCGGTATCGTCAAAAGTCCCGAAAGGAAGACTTCCTGCTCCTATGAATTTAGGGTCCCTTGGTCTGAAAAGCAGTTTCATACAAACACCTCGTTCATCAGTTTTTTGTAATTTTTAAAAAGTTACTTAGTATGTCCCTGCCGTGTTTTGTCAGAACGGACTCCGGATGGAACTGCACTCCTTGAACTGCAAGCTCCTTGTGCTTTATTCCCATGATCTCATCTTCGTCTGTCCAGGCAGTCACTTCAAGCTGCTCCGGCAGAGATGCCCTGTCGATTATAAGAGAGTGATAACGGGTTGCTTCAAAAGGGTTTGGTATATCTTTAAATATTCCCGTTCCGTTATGGTATATCTGTGACGTTTTTCCGTGTACCAGTCTGTCTGCTCTTACAATCCTGCCACCGAAGGCCTCTGCAATGGACTGATGTCCGAGACAGATCCCCATTATGGGCTTTCTGCAGGACAGTTCCTTTATGACGTTTACCGATATACCCGCCTGCCTTGGCGTGCACGGTCCTGGAGAAATGACGATCATATCAGGGTTAAGGGAGATAATATCTTCTATGGTTATTTTATCGTTCCGTACCGTTCTGACCTCTTCGTTCAGTTCTCCAAAGTAATGGACCAGGTTGTACGTAAACGAATCGTAGTTGTCTATCATTAATATCATGTCTGGTCTATAGTCCTGTCTTTGCCATCTCAACTGCCTTGACAAGTGCCTTGATCTTGTTCACGGTCTCATTATACTCTGATTCCGGATCTGAATCAGCCACGATACCTGCCCCTGACTGTATATATATCCTCCCGTTCTTTATAACGAACGTTCTGATAACTATACAACTGTCCATGTTACTTGAAAAGCTGAAGTAGCCAACTGTTCCTCCGTATGCTCCTCTCCTTGTGTTTTCCATCTCATCTATTATTTCCATCGCCCTTATTTTAGGTGCACCGGAAAGGGTTCCGGCCGGAACGGTTGCTTTTATCACGTCGAACGAGTCCTTACCCGTGTCCAGTCTGGCAACCACGTTGGAGACGATGTGCATAACGTGAGAGTATCTCTCGATCGTCATGAACTCATCGACCACTACGCTGCCCACCTGAGCCACCTTTCCCAGGTCGTTCCTTGCAAGGTCAACCAGCATGATGTGCTCTGCCCGTTCCTTGGGGTCCGAGAGCAGGTCTTTCGACAGGTGCATATCTTCGTCCGGGGTCCTGCCCCTTGGACGGGTACCGGCAATTGGTCTGCTTTCTATTCTGCCTTCCTCTACCCTGACCATAACTTCCGGAGATGAACCTGCAAGGATCTGATCGTCAAACTTCAGATAGAACATGTACGGCGATGGGTTGAGTACCCTGAGGCATCTGTAAAGGTCGAACGGGTCGACCGTAAGCCTGGTGTTCCATCTTTGAGAGATCACTGACTGGATAATATCTCCGGCCTCTATGTACTTTTTCGTCTTTGCAACTGCCTCTTTATATGCTTCCTTGTCAAAGTTAGAGCTCAGGTCTGTCCTGTTATCATTGTCGGTGCCGTGACGGTTATAGATGTTTTTATCGAGCAGGGGCCCCCTCAGCCTGTTCTTTATGCTTTTGATCTTTTCTACGGAACTGCTGTATACCTTGTCGGCGTCTTTTTTGTCCGGAACGAACGCATTGGCAATTATTTTTATCTTATTGTTAATATTATCAAAGGCAACTATAGTGTCCGTAATGACGTAAATACAGTCCCAGAGCTGCAGGTCATCTTCGTTACCGTCGGGAAGTTTTTCTATGAACCTTACGATATCGTAGCTGAAATACCCCACTGCTCCTCCCTGAAATCTGGGCAGGCAGGGACTTTCGACCGGCGTGTATCGTGAAAGCAGTTCTCTCAGCTCATCTATCGGATTGCCTTTTATATTCCTGACGTTGCCGCTTTCGATTATTTCAATGTTCTCCCCTTTTGATCTGAATATCACGGATACTTCCGAGCCGATAAAGCTGTATTGCCCCCATTTCTCACCACCTTCCACGCTTTCGAAAAGAAAGCAGTAGTTACCGTTCTCTATTTTTTTAAAAGCCGAGACGGGCGTGTCGAAGTCCGCAAGTATCTCTTCCCACACGGGGACCATATTGCCGTGTTCCAGGCTTTTCTTAAATTCATCAATGCTTGGATAGATCACAGTCAGGAATAATAAGAAGTAACTTATCAAAGTCAATAACGGCTTTATAAGGGACTTATATACTTTAGTACACAAGTACTAAACATACTGTTCTGCAAGCAGAGTCCCTCTTAATTCCCCGTTCTCTTTTGATAAAACATTTACAGCTTGCATCGGGAACTCAAGTCTGGCTGTCCCACCCGACATAGTGTCTTTTCACTATTGCAAATGTTTATAGCTGCATTCGTGTCTGCATGGTCTTTATGACCGCAATACACACACTTAAATACTTCTCCTTTTCTGTTCCTTTTATCTCTGTATCCGCACTCAGAACAGGTCTGTGACGTATATTGAGCCGGGTTCCTGATCAGCTTGCCACCAGTGCTTTTAACCTTGTATTCAAGCTGATTTAATACCTTGCCCAATTGCTGTTCCCGTAAGGACCTGTTTAATCCAGATTTCTGCTTTACTTTCTTACCCGGATCTCCCACGTTCCCCTTTGCCGATCTGCTCATATCCCTTAATCTCAGATCTTCTGATATAACAAAATTATACGCTCTTGACAGTTCTGTAGTTAACCTGTGAACTTTGTTATGTTCCTTCATTGCTGTTCTTGCATGTTCCTTCCCAAGCAGCTTTATCTTCTTCTTTCTGCCGTTCGAACTTTTCTCAGCTCTTGAAACTGCTCTTTGCTTTCTTTTGTCTTTCTTTCTGCTTACTTCAGTTCCCTTGTAAAACGACCCATCTGATAAAGCAATCCTGTTCCTTACTCCAAGGTCCATTCCTACAGGTCTGTCCAGTCCTCTGTCCTCTCCAGCTATTGTTTCGTAAATAAACTGGATCTCTACTCTTAAAGCTGTTCTTAATATCCTTATGTATTTTGTTCCTTCCGGTATGCTTCCTCTGAATGAGATCCTCCCAACTCCCTTTACCGTTAAATATGTCCTTCTCTCACCTTTCTTTACATTTCCCCATGTATATGTTTCAAAACTTCTTACCTTCCTGCTGCTGTTCTTATATCTCGGACTGCCTCTCAATCCTTTAATATAATCACTGTAAGCCTTATCCACTCTCTTTAACGTCCTTTGCTGTCCCTGAACGCCTGCCTTGTTGAATCCTTTCAATAAAACATCATTCCTTATCTCAGTCAGTGACTTCGCCTGATCTTCGTAACTGACTGACTTCTTCTTTAGCTCCTGTTTTGTTAACTCTCTCCAGTTAACAGGATCATCGCAAGGTCTGATATTACTTACTAACCTGTTAACTGCTTCATAAACTGTATCCAGATATTTAACTCTGTTCTTCTTGTTGTAAGAAGTACCAAACTCCCATTGTGGGTAGAAATACATCTGTAATCTTTCTTCTGACAAACCCCACTTCTTCAGCTTCTTGTATTTTTTGTACGCTTCTTTCCTTTCTTCCAGAGCGCTGTTATACAGATAGGTAAGCTGGTCCAAAGTCCTTTCCAAACCCTTATGAGTTGAAGGGTGATTCAATCCAGCCACTCTGCGTTCCGTCCTCGTCTGCTTAATTATCCTCTTTTCACTATCCATTCCTCTGTAATTATATTACAATACTATTTATCTGTTAAATCTTTTGTTGGGTACTAAAGTATATAAGTCCCAATTATAATTACCGGCAGATCTTAAATACATGATCAGATAAGGACGATGGCGAGTATAAGACAGGATATTTTCAGAGAGTACGATATAAGGGGCGTATACGGTCTGGATATACGGGAACGTGACGCCGTGCTGATCGGAAGGGCTTACGGTACTTTGATCAGAAGAAACGGGGGCAGGGTGGTCTCAGTGGGCAGAGACTGCAGGTCGAGTTCCCCGAGCCTCTCAGGGTCGTTAATTCAGGGTATCGTTGACACGGGGGTAAGCGTTGTGGACATCGGTCTCGTCTCCACTCCGATCCTTTACTTTTCCTTATTCAACCTGAAGGTCGATGGAGGGGTTATGGTGACGGCAAGTCATAATCCTAAGGATTACAACGGTATGAAGCTGAACGTCGGGAAGAGTTCGTTATTTGGTGCCGGGATAAAAGGACTGAAGGAACTTATTGAAAAAGACGACTTTGAAAAAGGAAGCGGCCTGGTGCAGGAGCGGTCAGTTACGGATGCCTACTCAAAGGATATAAGAAAGGACATCAATATCAGACGAGGTCTGAAGGTGGCAGTTGACTGTGGTAACGGTATGGTCGGACTGGCAGGACCCGCGGTCCTTAGAGAGCTGGGATGTGACCTTGTAGAGCTTTATTCAGATCCGGACGGCAGTTTTCCAAATCATCATCCTGATCCCACAGTGGAGGAGAACTTAAAGGACCTGCGCAGAGCCGTTGTTGATAACGGATGTGAGGTCGGAATAGCGTTCGACGGGGACGGCGACCGTATCGGGGTGCTGGATGAGAACGGAAGTATCATCTGGGGAGATATGCTCGTACTTATCTATGCCCTGAGCATTCTGGAAAAGATCAAAGGTGCAACGGTAATAGGGGACGTTAAATGTTCCTCTGAGCTGTTCGGTGAGATCAGAAGGGCAGGCGGAAACCCCGTCATGTGGAAAACGGGACATTCTCTTATTAAGAACAAAATAGGGGAAACCGGTGCAGTACTTGCCGGTGAGATGAGCGGACACGTTTTCTTCAACGACAGGTTCTACGGCTACGATGATGCTCTGTATGCCGCACTCAGGTTACTGGAAATAATTTCAGGCACGGAAAGAAAGCTGTCTGAACTCCTATCTCACGTACCTGAAACCTGCTCCACTCCGGAGATAAGAGTGGACTGTGAAGAGGACATAAAATTTAAACTGGTCGAGAGCGTTACGGAAAAGCTCAGGTCCGATCACGAAGTCGTGGATATAGATGGGGTAAGGGTCAACTTTCCTGATGGATGGGGACTTATACGGGCTTCCAACACGCAGCCTGCCCTGGTGATGAGATTTGAAGCCCGGTCGAAAGAGAGATTGAACGAGATCAGGCATATGATCGAATCAGAACTGCAGGAGTGCAGGGACAGGATCTGAAGATCTTCAGACGTTATTTCTGCGGGTCGTCCTCTATGATCTCGTAATCATTTTCTTCCAGGGTCAGGGTCTTTGTCGCTGGATTGTAGTCCTTGAATTTTTTCCGTGAGGGCCTTAAAAGTCTTATAACTGAAGCTACAAGTGCAATTACGGAAGCTATGATAAAGGCAATAATTCCAAAGAACGAGAACAGTATCAGGGACAGTATGATGAATACAAAGATCACAAGCCCCAGAAAGGATGAAGATGGTGATATATAGGAATGTAATTTAAATCTGTTTTTCATAATGTCGGTTACGGCACCTTCGTCTTGTTTAGTATACCATATAATACGCTGCTGGTGCTATCTTCGTCTGTAGTATTATACCGTTGATCGTGCTGGAAGCGTTTTGTTTTTCCCTGGCCCGGTTCCAGCGGGACCAGCGGCAGGTCCGGTCTGTAGTTTACCTTCCACAGCATTTTTTATACTTCAGTCCGCTCCCACAGGGGCAGGGAGCGTTCCTTCCGATCTTTTTCTCACGTCTTATGGGCTTCTGAACTTTTTCTTCCTGCTCGTCCCCTCTGCCGAATATCAGGTTCTGCTCTTCCTGCTTTCTTCTTTCTTCCATTTCTTTCATATCAACCTCGGAGACCGGCTGTACTTTAAACAGCTTTTCGCATATCTCCTCGTTGTACAGCTTCATAGTGGAGGTAAACCTGTCAAATCCTTCCTTCTTATATTCCAGAAGCGGGTCCTTTTGTGCGTATCCACGAAGATTTATCCCTTCTCTTAGGTGGTCCATGCCCAGAAGGTGGTCCTTCCACAGATAGTCCAGCGTCTGAAGCATTATGTACCTTTCAACCTGCCTCAGTACATCAGGACCTATACTGCTTTCTTTTTCCTCGTAGCATCTTTTTATCTCGGACTTTAAGTACTCCGCTGCGGACCCCTGCGTTGCACCGTCGGAGGTCCTGTCGTTGAGGTTAAGGCTCAGAGCGAATATTCTCTGTACGGCGTCCTGAATGTCCGTAAGGTCAGTATCACCGTCTGGTTTATCAGGAAGGTGATAAAGGGACAGTTCATCGACCAGAACGTCAATTACCTGGTAAAAATGTTCCTTCAGTTCATCACCACCCGTAAGTATTTCTCTTCTCAGCGAGTAAACCACCTCTCGCTGGGTATTGAGCACGTCATCATATTCCAGAAGATGTTTTCTTATGTCGAAGTTGCGACCCTCGACCTTTTTCTGTGCGTTTTCGATCGACCTTGTGATCATCTTGTGCTCAATGGGTTCTCCTTTTTCCCATCCTAACTTATCCATAATTCCCGTAACCCTTTCAGACGCGAAGATCCGCATCAGGTCATCTTCCAGGGATATATAGAACTTTGAGGAACCCGGGTCTCCCTGCCTGCCGGACCTGCCCCTGAGCTGATTATCGATCCTTCTCGATTCATGCCTGCAGGTCCCTATGATATGCACTCCTCCAAGGTCTATCACTTTCTGCTTTTCCTTCTCGCAGATGTTCCTTGCGTTTATCATAGCTTCTTCGTACTGCTCAGTGCTGAAGTTGTTCTCGTCTGCTCCATGCTCTTTCTTCATCAGGTCCCTGGCCAGGAACTCAGGGTTGCCCCCGAGAAGGATGTCCGTGCCCCTGCCAGCCATGTTCGTTGCGATCGTTATGGAACTTATCCTTCCTGCCTGAGCGATTATTTCTGCTTCTTTTGAGTGATGCTTTGCATTGAGAACGCTGTGTTTCAGATTCTGAGCGTTCAGCCTCCTGCTCAGTTTTTCCGATTGCTCGATCGAGATGGTACCGACGAGGATAGGGGTCCCCTTTTTATTTAATTCACCGATCTGCTGACAGACCGCGTCATATTTCTCCTCTTCCGTTTTATAGATGGAATCATTATAGTCCGTTCTTGCAATGGGTTTATGGGTCGGTACGACGTTTACGTCCAGATGGTAAATGTTCTTAAACTCCGTTGCCTCCGTGTCCGCGGTACCGGTCATACCGGCAAGCTTACTGTACATTCTGAAGTAGTTCTGAATGGTGATAGTCGCCAGGGTCTGATTTTCATTTTCGATCTGGACGTTTTCCTTGGCTTCGACGGCCTGATGGAGCCCATCGCTCCATCTTCTTCCCGGCATCAGTCTTCCCGTGAATTCATCCACTATTACCACCTTATTGTCCTGGATCATGTAATCAACGTCTTTTTTAAACAGGCTGTTAGCCTTTAATGATTGATTAACGTGATGAAGGTGGTCCAGGTTTGACGGGTCGTAAATGTTGTTTAAGTTCAGCAGGTTTTCCACTTTTGATATTCCGACTTCGGTCAGATTTGCCTGCTTTGCTTTTTCATCCAGAGTGAAATCTTTCTCCGGTCTGAGCGTTTTGACGATCTTATCGACTTTATAGTAAAGGTCCGTACGGTCTTCCGAAGGTCCTGATATTATGAGAGGGGTTCTTGCTTCATCTATCAGTATACTGTCGACTTCGTCCACGATTGAGTAAAAATGTCCCCTCTGCACGTAATCATCAAGAGAGAATTTCATATTGTCCCTTAAATAATCAAAACCGAATTCATTATTGGTTCCGTAGGTCACATGTGCAGAGTAGGCTTCCTGCCGGGTACAGGGAACGAGCTTTGTTTTAAATGCGGACAGGACTTCAAGGTTTTTTTCAGGAGGTATTTCTTCGTCTGACTTTCCATTTGGCCATACGGATAGATTCTGCTCTATTGCCTTTTCTGCCCTTTCCGGATCTTCCCAGTCAACGAGATAGGACCTGTCGTGATTTATTACCCCCACGGTCGCGTTCAGCAGTTTATAAACGGGTCCCATCCAGGTGGCGTCCCTTGCTGCCAGGTAGTCGTTTACCGTAACAAGGTGGGCTCCCTGACCGCTTATTCCGTTCAGGAACAGAGGAAGGACCGCAACGAGCGTTTTACCTTCACCGGTTTTCATCTCCGCTATTCTGCCTTTATGCAGAACTATTCCGCCTATAAGCTGCACGTTAAAATGCCTCATTCCGAGCGTTCGCCGTCCGGCTTCTCTTACCAGCGCGAACGCAGGAGGTATGATCTCGTCCAGTGCTTCGGTAAGCTTTTTGAAATGGTCATCGTCAACGTTCTTATCATTATCTGAGCCGGACTGGACCGTATCGATAAAATTTGCGGCTTTTGATCTGATCTCGGCGTTTGTGAGCCTGGAGAACTCGGGCTCAAGGGAGTTTATATGGTTTACCGTCTTCTCTATTCCCCTGATCTCTCTTTCGTTCTTGGAACCTACGATCTTTTTCAGTATATAAGAAATCATAACGTTGCAGTAATGTGACCGTGAATGAGTAAAAACCAAAGAAAAGTATAAGAACTAACGGCTGTTAAAGCAATGTAGTTGAAGAACCGGCTGCTGACGGAAACTTAAAAGGTCAGGCAACGTTCAGTTCTGCCGTTACTACTTTTGAGACCGCCGACCTGTCTGCTGTAATTCCGGTTAACGTGTCAACTTCAAGCATGGTTATTTTATTGTGAGTAATCAGCACGACCTGGGAATTCTTTGCTATCTCCCGGACGAGTTTTGAAAACCTTGTGGTGTTTGCCTCGTCCAGTGGAGCGTCTATTTCGTCCAGAAGCAGGAACGGCACGGGTTTGATCAGGCAGGCGGACATTATGAGCGCAATTGCAGAGATCGCCTTCTCTCCGCCGGAAAGCAGGTTCATGGACTGAAATCTTTTTCCTCTGGGTTTTACCATCACCTCAATACCCGTCTCGAGAAGGTCGTCCGGGTCCGTTATGATCAGTTTGCCTTCTCCACCATGGAACAGTTTGCTTACGATCTCTCCGAATTTATCGTTTACCTCTTCGAACGTTTTTTTAAATCTCGTTATGGATTCCCTGTCTAATTTTTTTATGGCTTTTTTTAGATCATCAAGAGAGGATTCTATATCTTCGGTATTTTTACTTAAAAGATCATGCCTTTCTTCAAGCTTCTGATACTCTTCCGGTGCCAGCAGATTTACCAGTCCGTAACCGTCCACTTTCTGCTTCATCTTCTGATATTTTTCGTTCAGTTCATCAAGGGAGACGTCTTTATAGGCGTTTTTACCGTCCACGTCCTTCCCGAGGTTTTTTTCTTCACTGATCCTCTGGGTCCTTTCACGAACGTGATCAAGCTTACTTACCACGCTCTGCAGTTCGATCTCGCAGGACGACCTGTCTTCTCTCATCTGCGTCAGTTCCTGATCGATATCGGCTATGTTCTGCCTGTCAGTGTTAAGGGTTTCTTTTGCCCTTTGTCTTTCCTCCTTTATGCCAGACAGCTCCTGCCTGGTAACGCCTGACCTATTCTCTAATTCCTCTATATCCTTTACCGCTGATCCCTTCCTGTCTGCCAGTTCGGTTTTTTCCCTTTCCTTTAACATGATCTCGTCTTTCTGCTCGTTTATTTTATCCACTATCCTGCTGGTCCTTTCGGTCAGGTCATCTATTTCCCGACGCGTGGACCTTTGTGTTTCATCCAAAGCGGCGGCATGGACCTTCAGTTCGGTTATATCCTTCTCTATGAGCTTTTCCCTGTTCTCGTAGCTTTTAACGACCGTTTCGAACTTATTAAAACGAAGGTTGACCTCTTCCCTGTCTTTCTCAAGGTCCTTCAGGTCACTGCTGTACTTCAGGACTTTGTTTTGCCTGTCCTTTATTGATCCGTCAAGTTCCTCTATGTCGCCCGTTATCTTCGAGATGTTTTTCTCGTTACCAGCAACGGTGGAAGCTGTATTTGATATATCTTTTTCCAGTTCGACGATCTTTATTTCCTTTTCCTTCAGAAGGGAATCAAGGTTATCAATTCTGCTTTCAATATCGTTAACTTCGCGTAAGACCCTTTCCTGTTCATCGCTTTTGTTCTTGTGCTCACTGCCGAGCCGTGCCAGTTCCCTGTCCAGTTCTTCGACCTCTCTTCTTTTTTCAAACACGCCTCCTGAGGCAAATCCTCCGGTAATGGATCCCGAATCATCTATGAAGTCACCTTCCAGCGTTGCGTATAAAGCATGAGCGTCTGAGCTGTTCTTGGCCTCTATGGCGTCCTTGATGGTCGGAACTACAAAAACGTCTTTCAGTACTGAACCTATTATATCAGGGTTGATGTTCCTGACCGTTATAAGGTCGGTGAGCCTCTGATACTTACCTTCGGGTATCTCTGAAGTATCGCTGTGACCGATGTTCTGCACGGGTATGAACGTGCTCCTTCCTTTGCTGGAGGTCCTTAGCCTGCTGATCGCCTCCACCGCCTCGTTGCTGCTTTTTACGGCAACCCAGTTGGCCTTTTCTCCAAGAGCTGCTTCAAGTGCCTTTTCGTACTTTTTTGGAACCGTAATAAAGTCTGATATTATTCCAATAACTCCGTTAAAGCTCTTGTTGATAATAAAGTCCCTGGTAACCTCGGGCAGCCATTCGTAGGAAGCCTGTATGTTTTTCAGCACGTCCGCCCTGGATGAGGCTTCGTTTATTTTCTCCTTGATATCGCTTATTGATCCGGTCAGGTCGTTATAACTTTTTCTTTTTACCTCGCACGTGTTTTTCTGCTGCGACCGGTCGTTTTCCAGTTCGGTATTTTCATGCTTTAAGCTTTTATGCTCGTTTTTCAGACCGTCAAGGGCCGCGGACAACTGATCGCTTTGCTTCTTCAGGTCTGCCTTTTCCTGCTCCATCTTTGCTTTCCTGAGTTTGATCTCATCAAGTTCCCTTGATACCACCTCTGCCGTTCCCTTTATGGAACTGTGCCTGTTCAGGATATCAAAGAACAGCTGTTTGGACTGTTCAAGTTCCGTTTTATTGCTTTCTGATTCAACTTTAAGCTTTTCAAGCTCTTCTGTCTTTACTTTCAGCTGTTGCTGAATTTTCTGCTTGGTTATTTCATGTTGCTCAAGGTATTTTTTCTTTCTGTCCGTATCTTCGTTGTTCTGTAATTTTTCATTTTCGAGGGACCCTGTATCTTTTTCCAGTCTGTCTGTGAACTCATCAATGCTCTCTCTCTGTTTATCTGCATATTCAAGGAACGCTTTCTTTTCATTGATCTGTGATTCTATTGAGCGTACCTCTTCCTCAAGCCTGTCCACCGATTCATCTATACTGGAGCTTTTCAGTTCTTCTTCGCTCAGCACTTTTGTTTTGCTGACCTTCTGTTCCTGAAGTCCGGTTATTTTGTTCTCAAGTTCTGATCTTGTCTGCAGAAGGGCATTTTTTTCTGCTTCCATTTCCGAGGACTGCAGGTCCAGAATGCTTATTTCCAAGATAGCGAGTTCATTATTGAGTCGTTTGTATTTCTCGGCTTCTTTTGCCTGCTTACTCAGGTTTTTCATCTGTATGAGCAGTTCCGACTTTATATCGGATACTCGGATCAGGTTTTCCTGGGCGGTTTTAATGCGGCTTTGAGTTTCCTTTCTGCGGGTTTTGTATTTTACCACTCCCGCCACTTCTTCAATTAGCTTTCTTTTCTCTTCAGGTTTTGCCGTTATGAACTCTTCGACCTTACCCTGTCCGATTATTGAATAGCTCCCGGCACCCGCGCCAGTATCAAGAAAAAGTTCCGTAACGTCTTTCAGACGGCTTTCTATTCCGTTTATATAGTATTCGCTCTCACCTGACCGGTAAAGTCTCCTTTTAATGTTTACATCTTCAAAACTCATTCCCGGCAGGCCATTTACCACCATGGAGACTTCTGCCATGCCGTAGGGCTTTAACACGTCCGAGCCATTAGAGACCAGGTCCTTCATAGTGTCTGCCCTGAGCGTTCTGGGATTCTGTTCCCCAAGCACCCATCTTATTGCGTCAATGATGTTGGATTTGCCACATCCGTTGGGACCAACGATGGCGTTGATGCCTTTGTTAAAACCTACTTTGGTTTTATCGTGAAATGATTTAAAACCCGTAAGTTCCAATGATTTGATATGCATGGACAAGTCTAAAAGATAAAGCCTGTTTTTATCTCAGAACTCTGTTAGAGAAACCACTGACCTTAATAATATATGTATATTACGAAGGTGTCAATCTGTACCGTCTTTTTAATGTTCCCATCTTATATGAAAGATGGGAAACTATAAAGGAAAGTTGACAGGTCCCATAATTTTCTTTGATCATTAACTTCTTTTATAAAATGATCTCCTTTAGGACCTGCTGCCAATTTAAACCTTTTGTTCAGTTCTTATTTAGTTGTTTTTTTCAGGTCGTTTATGCGGGATTTATCCCGTTTTTAAAAACATCCTTGATGATCTATCCATTGCCCGTTGTTTTTCCTTTATGATCAGCGGCGGCAGGTTTCACCCGAGGTTTACCTTTTATTTTTCCTTTACTGACCTTATCCTTATCTGTCTCAGACCGGTCGGCATGGTCAGTATAACCCTGATCACTTCCCTGCCTTCTTCGGTCAGGGTCCCCGCTTTCCCCGAAGCGGCAAGTCCGCGTGTCCATGACGTTGAACTCCTCCCGTTCCAGGAACCGTGAACGCCTCCCCATGGCTGAATTACACGATACGGAACCTTTTCAGACCTTCAGGACTGATCCCCGGACGTGTACCTGCCTTTATATCTACCTGCTCCCTTTCCCTGTAAAGGTATCTTGCCGGGAACGCTGACAACGGGATTATAACGGGGAACGGTATACCTAAGTAAACGGAACGTCCGGAAGATCACCCGTGCTGATGCCTTCCTCTGCTTCTCCCGTCGTCTCATCAGAATACAGGGACGGTCCAGTGCGCGGTAACGCTGCCTTTACCTTAAGCGGACGGGTACATGGGAGGACCATTACGCGGTCCTCTCTCATGAACGTCCCTGAAAGGACCTCATTGCCAGGTCCTTATCCGAGCTCTTCCCTTCCTTCTGATCAATACCGACACGGGTATAAGTATCAGACATGCCATTACTCCAGGAATATCTTCATCAACGCTGCTTTGCTCTGATACGGCACATCCTCCTCCACCTCCGCCTGAATCACTACCTGTCGGTGGCGGAGCCGCTGCACTGAACCTGAAGGTCAACTCTTTAATGTCTCCATTCCTGTCCGTTACCGTGTACGTGTAGGTCCTCTCAGACGACGCACTCGCGGGCGTCCCGCTTATTATCCCTGTGTTTCTGTCCAATCTCAACCCAGGAGGTAAGGGAGGCGTTATACTGTATACTAACGGTGCATTCCCTCCCGTTGCTACCGGCAACCTTATTGATCTCCCCATGTACACCTGATCTTCTATCGTCGTCACGCTGAAGTCCGGTTCGCTGTCTTCTTCCACTGTAATACTGAACTCCAGTTCATCTGTATCATTATCTGCGTCCGTTACTGTATACGTGTAATCAGTCTCAGACGTTGCAGTAGTCGGTGTTCCGCTTATAACTTGTGTAGCAGGGGTAAAATCCAATCCGGCAGGTAAGGCAGGAGTTAAGCTGTAAGTTAATGGAGCATTCCCTGACGTTGCTTCAGGCAGTGTTTCATTTACTGCTTCTCCGTTTATATATACCTTGTTATCTATAGTTTCACTTCCGAAGGTCGGCATTGTGTTCGGTTCTGCTCTTACAGTAATACTGAACGTTAACTCGTCCGTATCTCCATTTAGATCAGCAACCGTATACGTATAATCAGTCTCAGACGTTGCAGCAGTTGGTGTTCCTGTTATCTCTCTGGTAGCAGGGGTAAAGATCAGTCCATCAGGTAATGCAGGAACTAAACTGTAAGTTGAAGGTAGATTATTATTTTCTGCTGCCTCAGGTAACGTTTCCGTTACTCCTGTAAACGTATAATACACCTTATCTGTTATCGTATTATTAAAGGCTGGCTGGGTGTCTTTTATTATTTGTATTATGAACGTCAGCTCAACTTTATCTCCATCACTGTCCGTTACCTTATATGTGAAAGTTCTAAAAGTAAACGGAGTAGGATCAGGTGCTGTTCCACTTATCACTCGGGTAGCAGGCTCAAAGCTCAATCCAGTTGGTAATGAAGGGGTTAAACTGTAAGTTAAAGTCCCATTCCCTCCCGTTGCAGCAGGCAGTGTTACTGGAAGGTTTGCCGTAGTCCCTTCAATATATATCTGATTTGGGATAGACTGACCACCAAAGCTCGGCTCTGAGTTCGCTTCTATAGTAATAGTAATAGAGAAAGTAATACTGTCAGAATCACCGTCATCATCAGTTACCTTGTAGGTATAAGTTTGAGTTATAGGTAATCCACTTGGAGAAACGTTGAGCGTTCCACTTAACGTTCTGGTGTTTTCGTTATAATCCAATCCATTAATTTTAATTGGATCACCTATACTATTAGTTAAACTGTAATTTAAAGTTCCGTTACCTCCGGTAGCCTGAGGCAGAGTTAACGTTACTGCTGAACCATTAACAAAAACCTGATTTTCTACCGTCTGATTGCCGAAGGTCGGCACTCGTCGAGGGCTAATTCTAATAGTAAAAGGTATAGTTACAATCCGTCCGCCACCTCTTGCAACATATGAATACAAACGACCTGACACATGAGTAATAGCTGGTGTTCCGCTTATAGTTCGGGTATCCTGATCAAATTCCAATCCTCTTGCTAAAGCAGGATTAAAACTGTATGTTATGTCGCTTGCCCCGGTTGCCTCAGGCAGCATTACTGGTGTTATTGCTTCTCCTACAAAATAATTCTGGGTTGGGATCGTCGCACCGCCGAAGGTTAAAGCTTTAGGAGTGATCTCACTGCCAGATCCCTGATAAAAATGTCCATACACCTTAACGCTCCATGAGTGCAGGGTAACGGTGTTTTCTTCATTTTCTTCATCTCCATAAGCAGTATCAGTTATATGAAGGATCCATTCTCCGGAAGGGTCTTCTCCGAGGTGTCTTGCCGACCCGAAACGATGTGTTCTTCTCAGGTAACTGACGCAGTTTTCTTCTTCATTCGAAGATCCCCTTACAACCTCCCGCACAAGTTCAGATACTGTCCCGGAAGGAGAGGTTATCTGTATATTAAGGTCCTGTAAGCAGTCACACGAAAGAACAAGCTCAGCTTCAACGAACTCCGTAAATGTTACCTCTTCAAGGTCCGGTATCATAAGTCTGGAAACAAGGACCCCGTCCGCTTCTCCATCTCCATCAGGAATTGTCAGTTCATTATCTGAAGAAGCTGTAATGGTCCTCATCTCTCCAACGCCTTTCCAGCTTTTTGCAAGTTCTGCAGCTGCTTCTGCGTCTACCACGCCAAAACCATACTTAGGATTAGAATTATATCTTTCCGTATCAGAACCGTATTTAACAGCTCCAGTCTCCCAGCTCATATCAAAAAAATCGTTCTGCCGTGCTGAACCCGCAAGTATAAGCTTTATATCCCTCCAGCTCAGATTCCCGTTTATCTCTCTCAGCAGTGCTGCCACTCCTCCAACCTGTGAAGCTGATAGAAATGTTCCGGAAGTTACAACGTAATCGTTTTTGTTATCAGTAGTTACAATATCAGAACCAGGTGCACATACCCACAGATTTACTCCCTCTTCTGAAAAAATACTCTTCTTTCCAAAGCCGTCCGTTGAACAGACGGCTGTTACTCCGTAATAGCTGGAATATTCATTAAAATTAGCCTGATCTCCTCTTTCATGCCCGTCCCCTACTCCCCGGACGTAAAACACCCCTTTACCGTAAAACCCTTGCTTTATACCAAGTTCCACTCCTTCTTCCCAGGAAGATGAAGCCTCCTGAAAAAAAGCTCCGTCCTCAGATCCCCGGCCGTTAACCGATACTGCTGTTATTTCCTTATTACGGACCACCGCGTCCGCTTCACTGATATCACCGGATAACCTGTAACTGTATATACTCGCACCAGGTGCTGTTCCTCTTACTCCCAGTCCGTTATATCCAGTTGCTGCTGTTACTCCTGCCGCTCTTGTCCCACTAAAGGATGAACTGTCAGAAAGATCATAGTTCGGTCCGGAACGGACGTTTGCAGAAAGGTCCTCATGTGAAAGGTCGATACCGTCACTTACTATTGCTACGTTAATTCCGGTACCGTATACGTCTTCGTTCCACACCCCCTCTATGTTTATATCTTCTCCTGCAGTTATTCTATTTCCGGAAAAACTTAACTGCCCCGTGTTCTTCAGATGCCACTGACATCCGTATAACGGATCTTCCGTGTCTGCACTGATGCCTCTGCATTCAGATAATGTTTCTTCCAGGCTGCTCTGCCCTTTTGCAGCTATTACCAGTATAAACAGAAGAATAAAGACTAAAGTTAGTAATGACTTAGATGGGGGGGGGATTATCTTAAACATTGTTCTTAAAAAACACTTATACCAGACTGAAAGGTCAGGTATACACGGGGGGGGGGTAATGGAACTACGTGTTTTTGTTTTTATGTTTGAATTTTTCATGAAATTTTTCATAACACTGATATTTTACTTCGTATTATGAACGAATGTCAAGTGTAATTTCCTTTTCTTTCCTTTCCTGCAATGACAATGATATTCAGGACGCACGGATCATTCTCTTTTTATCCCGTTCACTGTAATTGACGGTATTCAGTTCCCACTGATAATAATAAAGGTAAAATACAGCCTGTCAACCGTTCAGGGTAATCCCCTCATTTTTGTCAACTTTCCTATATAGTTCCCAAAAGATGATATCAGGGCTGGACTATAACAAAGGTTTTAAGGTGAATTGAAAATACCTGGATTTGGAATTACTTCTGCGTTTTCTCTGAGCCTGGCAAGCCATTCGTTCAGCAGTTCTCTTTCCCTTTGTATGAGCTGGGTGTTTTTTATCTCAGGCTTTTCTTCTTCGAACTCTTCGGGGGCTATATTGAACTTCTCCTTCAGGGAGATCACAAAGTATGAACCTTCTTTCTGATATACTTTTTCTCCGTGTGGTCTTGAGTTACTTAGAGAAAAAGCATCGAATTTCAGGTCTTCCACGTCCAGGGCCTCTGGAGGTTCGGTCCTTGAGAACGGGGCCGTTTCATTAACGCTGACGCCCAGCCCTTCTGCCACGTCCTTATAGGACTCTGTGGATTTGGTAAGCAGGTTCAACATTGCCTTTGCGGCGGCTTCTGCGGCTTTACGTCCTTTGACCCTGCTTAAAGTACCTGCGATATCTGTTCTTGCTTCTTCAAGCGTTCTCTGTTCAGGGAGTTTAACCTCGGCCAGTTGAAATACCCATATATTTTCTTCAGAGTTGATATAGGAGGTTTCTCCGGCTCCAAGCTGGAACGCCTGTTTGCGTATATCCTGTGGAATATCTTCCGTATTCTGGTCTATGGAAAAAAGCCCCGACTCCATGGAACTTCCAAGTGCGTTTTCCTCCAGTATTTTATCAACTGGCTTAAGTCGTTCGTTCCTTGAAAGAAGAAGTGCAAAACTTCTGTAGTCCCTGTCCGCCAGTTTGGCCTTCAGTTTGCCGGATATCTCCGGCCTTGCCTCATCTATGCTTTTCAAATTCCCGTCTTCATCCTTAAATTCGTCGCTGTAGGATTTATAATAAGACCTGATATCATCGTCCCCTATATGGATCTTGTTTATAAAGTCCTCCCTTGATACCTTTACGAACTTGATTTTTCTTTTTTCAGGCGTTAGATAATATTCCCTGTTCTTATCATAATGTTCTCTGATCTCATCATCGGAGATGGATGCAGCGTCCGTGAAGTCTCCGGTCCTGAATTCAGCGTAGTAAAGGCTCACGTTCTCGTTCTGGACCTTGTATATATTATAAAGTTCATCCTCGCTTATCTTTACTGAACTTCTGATCAGTTCTCTGAGCTTCATGATCAAAAGCTCTTCTCTGTAAGTTTTTTCAAACTCTCCAAGGTCTATGTTCAAGGCCTGTCTTATGGTGTTTCTGTACGCTTCTGCCCCTATGAAATTCCCGTTGATCTGAAAAGCCGGGTCATCCATTATTGATCTGCTCAGTTCTTCATCTGAAACATAAAAACCAAGTTCTCTTGCCTTTTGTGCCAGCAGTTTGTTCTCTACCAGTTGCTGCAGTGCTGTAACGTTGAGGAAGTTTCTTGTCTCAGGCGTTGTATCACTGCGTCCGAGTCCGAGCTGTCTGTACAGATTGTCCCTGACATTATAAAACCGTACCAGCGGTATCTTTTCTCCGTTGACCTTGGCAGCCGTGCCTGTGGGAACTCCTGACTGCAGACTTGAAACTCCGAAATATCCGAAGCTGAAAATGAAACTCACGACGATCGCCACAAGGATAAATTTAGTTACCCACTGATATTTTTCTCTGAAAAAGGAAATACTCATGACCGTATATTATAAAACCCTATATCAGTTGTTTAAAGTTTCAAGAGGAAAGGACCTCTGTCTTGATAAAATACTGGGGATTATACAGGCAGCTATGCTGAGTGAACAAAGACGATGTTTTTAACAGGATCATATCTGACGGAAGGGCCTAAGTTAGCTCAACGTTTCTTTGAAAGGACTGAGTTGCTAAGTTTTTATAGGATTGCTTCTCTTCCTTCTGAGCACTACTGATACAGGTATAAGTATCAGACATGCCACTGCTCCGAGCAGATCAGGAACAAAGTTGTTTTGATCTGAGACAGCACATCCTCCTCCACCTCCGCCTGAATCAGTACCTGACGTTCCTGGTCTTCGTGTTGTTGGTGGTCTTGTTGGCGGCGGAGCAGAAGAAATCTCTACACTGAGCATGAAATCCAATGTATCCGTGTTTCCATTCCTGTCCGTTGCCGTATACATGTAAGTAGCAGCAGATGATGCACGGGTGGGTGTGCCACTTATCTTTCTGGTGTTACCGTTAAAACTCAATCCAAGTGGTAAACGAGGTGTTATACTGTAAGTAACTGGTGGATTCCCTCCCGTTGCAGCAGGAAGCGTTATCTCTCCCCCCGTGTACACCCGAGCAGGAATTGTCACACCGCTGAAGTCCGGGTCGCTGTCTTCTTCTGTAGTGATACTGAACGTCAAATCTGCAGTATCTCCATTTGCGTCCGTTACTGTATATGTATGAGTAACACTTATAGGAAGTGAACTTGGATTACCAACATTGGGTGTTCCACTTAACACTCTGGTGTTTTTATCAAAGTCCAGTCCAGCGGGTAAACCACTGCTTAAACTGTAAGTTAATGGAGCATTCCCTCCCGTTGCTTCAGGCAGTATTTCCATTACTGCTGTAATGCCGTTAATGTACACCTTATTATCTATCGTCTCACTGCTGAAGCTCGGTTCCGTGTCAGATGATATAGTGATACTGAACGTCAACTCATCCGTATCTCTATCTGTATCAGTAACTGTATATGTATAAATAGTCCTGCTCGTCGCAGTAGTGGGTGTTCCACTTAACACTCTGGTGTTTTTATCAAAGTCCAGTCCAGTTGGTAATGCAGGTTTCAGACTGTAAGTTAGTGTTCCATTTCCGTTAGTTGCAGCAGGCAGCGTCTCTGTTGTTATTGCACTGCCCGTTATTATATACTCCTTATTATCTATCGTCTCACTGCCAAAGCCTGGCACTGTATTTCCGGTCTTATGCCCATAGACTCTAATGCTCCATGAGTGTAAAGTCCCTGTATCTCCAATAGAAGTGTCAGATATTTTCAAACTCCATTCTCCGGCAGGGTCTTCTCCAAGGTGCCTGGCTAAACCAAAACGATGAGTTCTGTCTGTGTGAGCAAAGCTGTGTGAAGCTCCTCTTGAATGTTCCTCAGTAAGTTGCGACACAGTCCCGTCAGGGGAGGTTATCTGTATTTTCAGTTCTGGAAAGAACGGATGAGTGAAACTGATCTCTATCTCTATAAACTCTGTAAAAGAAGGAAAAGTATCTGGTATGGTCAGTATGGCAGTAGCTTCTCCGTCTACTCCAGGTGTGCGGTCGGGGATTGCCATATTAATAGGCCCAGAGGAAATGGTCGAGGCTCTCATCCCTCCAACACTAGCCCAGCTTTCAGCAAGTCCTACTGCCGCTTCAGCGTCTACCACACCAAAACCGTACTTGGGATTATAATTATAACTTTCTGTATCAGAACCGTATTTATGTGCTCCCGTCTCCCAGTCTGTGTCAGAAGCGTCGTTCTTACGAGCTGAAGCTGCAAGTATCAGCTTAAGGTCCCTCCAGCTAAGGTCACTGTTTACCTCTCTCATCAGTGCCGCCACACCTGCAACCTGCGCTGCTGAATATGCCGTTCCACTCGCATCAAAAACATATCCATTGTTATTATCAGTAGTTGTAATATCTTCACCTGGAGCACATACCCACAGATTTACTCCCTCTTCTGAAAAAGAGCTCTTGTTCCCTTCTCCATCCACCGAACATACGGTGGTTACTGCGTAGTAGTTGGAATACTCATCAAAATTAGCCTGACCGCGGTTGTCACCTCTGTTTCCAGTCGCCCACACGTAAAATATCCCTTTATCACCTAACCATTCTCTTATACCCATTCCCACTCCTTCCTCCCACTCTGATGAAGCCTCTATAAGAACAGACGTGTCTTCCGGTCCCCAGTTGTTGATGGATACAGCCGTTATATCTCTGTTACGGATCATAGCATCTTTTGCGTTAGCATTACTGAAGTTAGCAGCTAAGTTATAACTATAGATGCCTGCCTGTGGTGCTACGCCTCTTACTCCAAGGCTGTTATCTCCCGCTGCTGCTATAATGCCTGCTACATGTGTTCCACGAGCTTTTGAAGGGTCGTATACGTCATTGTTCCCTGAATAATCATGATTCAGGCTGGTATTTACATTATCAGTAAGGTCCTCGTGACCGGTTTGCATACCGTCATCTACCGCCGCTATGTTAATTCCAGCACCGAATGTGTTATCATCCCAGACCCCTTCTACGTTTATATCTTCTCCAGAGGTAGTTACAGTCCCAAGCTGTCCTGTATTTTTCAGATGCCACTGACAGCCGTATAAGGGATCATTGAAACCGGTAGTACTGGTGTCACAGTTATTAATCTGGCCATATGCCTCAATGGATACAAAACACAGAAGAAAGAAAAAGGGAATTACTAACTTAGATAGAAGGGGGGGGGGGAAATTATTCTAAATAAGATGTTCATAACTTTTTACTTTACTTATATTATGAACGAATGTCAAGTGTATAGATAATGTCTCATACTCAGTTAATAACTATAAAGATATAAGGTCCATATTTATTTCTGCTTAGTTAAACAGAAGACCCTGCGTTAACCTCACAGATCCCTTGCTGCTTTACTTTAACCGTTAAGGCAAGTAAGTTTGACCCTTAAAATCTCCAATTGCCGGAAGGAAAATAATGATCACTGCTTTAGGTGGAGGAGTGGGGGCATCGAAATTCTTAAAGGGGCTTTACAATATTATCTCCGGAGAGGACCTTACCGTGGTGATCAACACCGGTGATGATATAGACGTTTACGGTTACAGGGTCTCACCCGATATTGACACGATCATATACAGACTTTCAGACCAGGTTGACAAGGAAAAGGGTTGGGGGATCAGGGATGACAGTTTCAGTTGTATGAAATCCCTGACGGAACTGGGATTTGAAACCTGGTTTCGGCTTGGCGATAAGGATATTGCCGTACAGATATTTAAAAAAGACCTTTTCTGCCGTGGTTATTCCCTGCGTCAGGTTACGGCAAGGACCGCAGAGGCTTTCGGTCTGGAGACAGTTACCCTGTTGCCGATGACCGAAGACGCGGTTGAAACGTGGATAGAAACGGATATTGGGGAACTGCACTTTCAGGAATACTACATAAAGCACAGGATGAAGCCCGAAGTCTTGGGAATAGATATTAAAGGTATTTCAGAGGCA
Source organism: Thermodesulfobacteriota bacterium (assembly GCA_965215275.1). Taxonomy (GTDB): domain Bacteria; phylum Desulfobacterota_D; class UBA1144; order Nemesobacterales; family JAJCZQ01; genus CAZUNK01. The sequence continues at coordinate 1,023,459 of OZ244044.1, read as the reverse complement.
GGTCCGTGCGAGGGTGTGATAGAAGCGATCGAGAACTCCAGGTTGATCGTTATATGTCCCAGCAATCCGATAATAAGCATTGGTCCTATACTGAAAGTAAAAGGTATACGTCAGGCCCTGGTGGAATGTGATGCACAGGTGGTCGCGATCAGTCCATTGATCGGAGGTAAGCCGGTCAAGGGTCCGGCAGACAGATTGATGAAAGGGCTTGGGCTTGAAGTTTCTTCTTATGAGATAGCAAATCTGTATAAGGATTTTCTGGACCTGATGGTCATAGATACCTCTGATGAGATGGAGGAAGAGGATATCCGCGGGCTCGGGGTCGGTTCGTTTGTAACCGACACGCTTATATCCGATGATGCAAAATCAGAGAAAATATCAAGAAGTATAATTGAGCAGACCGGTTATTAGCCGTTTTTGTCTTCCTGTTCCTTCCTGGGCGTATAAGGTATAAGGCTGTAGAAGTAAAACTGTGGAACAGCTTCGGTTTTATCGCTGCTGCAGCTTGGCTTTATAACGATCGCGTTATTCAGCACGACCGAGTTAACGCTGTATCCAATGTCTTCGTCCCGCAGTTTGAATTCAGTTGCCGTGTAAGCGTCCATGTCTTTTTCAAACTCCCATTCCAGGTCGTAAATACTGTATTTCTTTATTTCTTTTCTGAGAAAGTAATCAGAGACCTGAGAGATCTGACCGTAGCAGCATCTTCCTCTGAAGCAGTCCAGGTATATCTCGCCGTTGATATGTGCTCTTGTGATATTTTCTACGTTGCCGGGATCGACCCTGCCGTAGTAGATCCCCTCGGGAAGCATTACAAGATTAGCTGAAAACCTGTGTGCCCCGACGTGAGTTGTTTGCCACACGTTTAAATGTTCGCTGCAGGATATTTCATTATATACCGGCACCCCATAGGTACCGCAGCATCTGTCGTATGTTCCGTGAGTACAGATCAAGGCCAGCTTTTCATCCGTTTCCGAGTTCTTTATATCTTTGTTTTCTATCAGGTCGGTCAGGTTTAAGGGAATTATATCCTCAAAGCTGTCTAATGTGAACTTGTACACCTTGGGATCAAACTCAGCGGAATTTACATAGTAGAAACATATTTTGGAACTCTGAGGTCCGTTCTTCTTGATCAGCTGAAGTCGGGACCGCGGAAATGATCCGAGCAGGCGGTTCAGTTCGTCTTTTACATTTTGTGGGACCTTGATGTTGTTCAGAATATCTTTTTCCCAGTGGTAAGGGTATTCCAGCAAGAACCAGTGATAGGTCCTGGGGGCGGTTCCGAACAGATGTTCTCCCGCACTGCTTGACAGGTCTTTACAGGATATTAGATTAGACATTAATTATATTTATTCCTCTGTTTTTCCTTGTATATATTTTGTGGCAGTTTGGACTGCTCGTTCAGTATTTTAAGATGTTAAAGTATATTTAAAGGAACATATTCAGTGTAGTCAAGGCAAAGTGTAATAAGTTCAGCTTTTCTATTGATGTTACATCAGTCCTCATTATCCTTATGCCGTTATGAAAAGATGTTTCTGTCTGCTCCTTATTTTAATCACCGTCTTTTATTATTCCTGCCAGGGCACTGATAATAAGGACAAAAGCATAAAAGTAAAGGACACGTTAAATATCAATATAGGAACTGAACCTTTCTCTCTTGACTGGTCCCTTGCCACCGACAGTACCTCTTACACCATTCTTAATAACATTATGGACGGGCTTACCAGATTTAATGCGGATTATAAACCTGAACCGGCACTGGCGGCAAGCTGGAATATAAGTAAAGACGGCATGACGTACACTTTTAATATCCGTGAGAACGTTCTGTGGTCGGACGGAAAGCCTCTTAAAGCACAGGATTTTGTTTATTCATGGAGCAGGATACTGGATCCGTCAACCGGGGGAGATTACGCGTATTTTTTATTTGATATTAAAAACGCCGAAAAATACAACGCGGGAAAGATCAGTGATTTTCGTAAAGTAGGGGTGAAGGCAGTCAATGATCGGACCTTACAGGTTAAGTTGGAACGTCCTGCCAGCTACTTCATAAGTCTTGTTACTTTCATGTCCACTTTTCCCATGAGGCAAGACATAGTGGAAAGTCACGGGATAAACTGGACCGAACCGGAAAATATAGTGACACTGGGTGCTTACGATCTTGCAGAATGGAAACATCACAACTTCATAGTCCTTAGAGAAAATGAAAAATACTGGGGAAATAAGCCAGGAAGTGTAAAAAAGGTAAGGATGATCATGAACGAAAACCCCACTTCCACGCTTGCACTTTACGAAAGTGGTGAACTGGACTTTCTGGACAGTAAGGGCTTGCCCGTGCTGGAGGTCCCGAGGCTGCGCAGATCGAAGGAGTTTGTAAGTAAAGAGGCGTTCAGGGGAAGCTACGTGGCATTTAACGTGAGTAAACCTCCTTTTGATGATCCTGTCGTTAGAAAAGCCTTTGGCAGCGTTATTGACAGGGACAGCATCGTCAGGTTGATACAGGGAGCCGGAGTGGCAGCGACTTCATGGATACCTAGGAACATGCTTGCTCATAATCCTGATATAGGTATTGGCTTTGATCCCGTTAATGCCAGGAAACTGCTTGCAGATGCCGGTTATCCGGGTGGAGTTAATTTTCCGAAGGTGTCGTTCTTATATCCGGATATTGGTAATAACAGGATCGTGGCCGAGGCTTTGCAGAGCATGTGGAAAAAACATCTCGGAGTCAAGGTAAAGCTCGTTAATCAGGAATGGAAAGTGTACCTGAAGACCCGGCAGATCGATCCCCCTGAAATATCCCGCGGTGGTTGGGGAGCAGACTTTCCTGACCCTCACAACTTTATGAACCTCTTTAAGTGTAAAAGCGGTAATAATCATACTGGCTGGTGCAACCCGGAGTACGACCGTCTTGTGGAAAGAGCCGCGGCAGAACAGAAGCAAGAGATAAGAAAGGATATATATGACCAGGCACAGAAAATACTGCTTGAAAAGGACGTTCCTGTAGTGCCATACGTTAATCACGTTCAGCAGAACATGATCAAACCTTTTATCCGTGGTCTGGAACCCGACCCACTGGACCTTATCTATTTCAACAGAGTTGAGTTTGTTAAGGATCAACCCTTAAAATAAGGTATGATCTCTTTTGCATAAGTCTCAAGCGCCAGATCTGGATCGGGACTGAAGCGATAAAAGAGCACAAAGTTCCTGACTCCTGCGTCAATAAACTTCTCGATCTTTTCAATGCAGTCTTTCTTGGCCCCGGTGATCGTGAAGTCCAGAATTGCCTCTCTTGGGAACAGCTGTCCCAGCTCTCTGAAGTTCTGTCTTCCTTTTTCATCAGTTGGTACGATATTGAAGTAGTTAAGCCCATGATATTCTTCTGGTATTTCAACGTCGTATCCGGCTTTAAGAAGCTGGTCCTGCATCACGAGCACGTATTTGAACGGTTCAAGTGTCTTGTATGCTTCATCAACGCTGTTTCCAAGGGACGTGAACACCCAGAGGGCAGGATCAAAATCATCCAGGGAGCGTCCAGCACCTTCAGCGGCGGACCTTATATCTGCATAGTATTTTGAGTAAAGGTCGGGATTAAGGTCGATCGGAAGCCATCCGTTGCCTTTTTCTCCAGTCAGTTTAAGTCCCTTTGGCGTATGAGTGGCGATATAAAACGGTATGCTTGTCCTTTCATAGGGTTTTATCTGCAAAAATGCACTTTCAAGATTATAGAACTGCCCTTTAAAATCGGTTGGTTCGTCAGTTTCCCAGAGTATTTCCATGACCTCCATTGATTCTCTGAGCTTTGCCAGAGGTTTGTTCCATTCAATTCCAAAGGCGTCAAGGTTCATTGATTCACCCACGCCCAGGGTCAAAACCGTTCTTCCCTTTGAAAGCTGGTCCACCGTGGCGAGTCTCTGAGCAAAAACGGCGGGATGCATTCTGTGAGGGTCGGAGACGGTCCCCAGGTTAATATTACTGGTCTGCGTTGCCGCTGCCGCTGCGACCGTCCATGCCTCCGGTGCGATTGCGTTGGGTGCTACAAATAATAGATGATCGGGATACCATATGGTGTCAAAACCCAGTTGATCAGCCTTAACGGAAAATTCGATCAGTCCTTTAACGTCAGCACCAGGCATAGGAGCGGAAAGTCCAAACTTAATATCTTTAGCCATTTTTATCACCTCTTCAAGGAATTCTCATCATTGATTAAAACATATTCTATTTAAAGGTTCAATAGTTTCATTGGAAGCGTTTTGGAAAATCCTTTGCTTGATTTACATCGGAAATGGTTGAATATTTAATTAATACGCTGATATTCTTACTGCTGCAATAACCGTTCTCCACAATATACCTTCACGGTTAAAACTGGCACAGTTATGGAAAGTTCAAGGTTATCTTTGATACGGATAAAGTATAAATATCTGATCCGTTAAAAAGGTTGACTAATCACTCACGGTCTGATATAAGATTATTATGGAACGCAGGAACCTTAAAGGTACAATAGATAGTTTGTTAACTGTTTTGATATTTATATACCTTGTACTCGGTATATGTGTTTTTGGTATAGCGACTTATTATAATTATTATAAGCTATTAGGATTAAATTTAGTTGCTTTTGTATTACTATCAACGTCAATAGTTGCTGCTACGTTTTTATTTATCAGAATATATATAGATAATCAGTTAAGTATTAAGGAGAAGGAAATGTTAGAAGAATATTCAGACAAGATTGAGGAAGTTAAAAAGGATATTTATCAGTTGTCTTCTCAGACAAAAAATCAGTTGGAAGATATGAATAAAAAATTAGATTCTCATGCGAAAGTTATAGACGAATTGATCAGGTCTTTTAATGATTTTATTAAGAATAAAAAAGAAAATGGTAACTAATAACTTCCTTTAATTATTAACTTCTTTTATAAAAGGATTTCCTATAGAGTTTACTACTGATTTAAAACTTTTATTCAGTCCTTACTTTAGTTGGTTTTTTATAGTCGTTTATGCGGGATTGATTCCATTTTAAAAAACATCTTTTTTGCTTTTAAACTTTTTCATCATAAAAGGAATAACTACCAGACACGGTCAGGACTCCTCTATCCTGGGTCGTCATTACTGTGTTAATTGTTAAAAGGTAATAGTTTTTCCTGCCATACTGCTAAAAAGAGCATCCAATCGGTCTTGTGTGTCTGTTTTAACGTTACCTATCGTTTAACCTTCTGAAAACTCATCTGTATATTCCTCAAATTGCTATTTCGCCAACTTTCCTATATAGTTCCCTGAATTAGCAGATAAGTAACTGTTTTATGTATCTTTGTATATAATTTTCATTACTTAAGATTATTTCTGGAGGATGTTTTATGAAACTTGGCGTTGGACTTTTCAGTATGCAGACTCATAAGGACCTTCCGGACGTAACCCATCGGGATCTTTACAGAAACACGTTGGAGAATGTTAAACTGGCAGAAAATGTGGGATTTCATTCTGCCTGGTTGTCTGAACACCACTTCCTGGAGGATGGATACTGTTCGTCTCCCCTTACTATGGCTGCGGCAATGGCAGCTTCCACCAGTACTATCAGGATCGGTACCGGGGCCCTGATACTTACACTTCACAATCCCGTTCGTGTTGCTGAGGATGCTGCTACGGTGGATTTAATATCCGGCGGACGTTTTGATCTTGGAGTGGCTATAGGGTACAGAAAAGAAGAATTTGATGGATTTAATATACCAATAGCTGAGCGTCCTTCGAGGATTGAAGAAGGAATTGAAATAATAAAGAAGTCCTGGAGTAACGAGCCGTTTACGTTCAAAGGTAAAAGATTTAACTTTGAAAATATCGACGTTACCCCCAAGCCGTTACAAAACCCTCCCCCGATCTACATCGGAGCATTTGAAGAGCCGGCGATCAGAAGGGCAGGGCGACTGGGATGTCCTTTACTTATAGGTCCTGGAAGGACGACCGATATGATAAAGGACACGTTAGACTGGTTTAACGACTCTGCCTCAAAGGAAGGGTATAACCCTGATGATTTTGAACATATTCTGCTCAGAGAGACGTTCATTGCTGAAACAGGGGATAAGGCGATGGAGGGGGGAAGGGAGTATATAATAAATATGTATAAGTTTTATTTCACTCTGGGTGTGAAGATATTTATCAGAGGTCAGCAGGTAAAAAGTATTGATGATCCGTTGTTTGAGCATATTGCCGATGACAGGTTTATGATCGGGACCCCAAGTTACTGCGTTGATGAGATAAGTAAGTACAGAGAGGAAACAGGCATTAATTACATAGCTTGCAGAATGGTCTTCCCGCAAGCGCCGAACGAGGCGATCGCCAGATGTATTAAACTGTTTGGAGAAGAGGTTATTCCTTTTGTAAAGTGAAGGAACCTGCCAAGAAAAATAAGATTTCAGATCTATAATAAGAGCGGGTTAATATGGGTAACCCGTGTAAAGCAGATTAGGTTGTGATATTAATGGCTAAAACATAAGGTGCAACCCCACTGTAAAGTTAAATCCGGGACTTGAAAAACCGAAAATATCTTCATAATCCTTATTGAGAATATTGTTTATCCTTGTAAACACGGTTGTCCCTTGTAAATATGAAAGACCCGGCGGGAGTTTGTAACTTGCGGCAAGGTCAGCTCTGAAGTATGCGTCGTTTTTCACCCTGTTTGAGGGGAATGATGAAAAATCCAGGTCATCTCTCTTGCCAATGTAAGTTCCAGATACGTTCAGGTTAAAATCCTTGTAAAAATAGTTTGCCACAAAAGAAAGATAATGCTTGGGTCGCCTTATCAGTTCAGACCCTGCGGAAAATCCAGCAGAACCTAAACCGCCGTCTTCAGTTACTTCGGCATCAAGATAAATGTAGTTTAACCCTAACGTTAATTCCCTGCTGACATTAAATTCTCCACCGACCTCTATGCCGCTTGTATTAGTTTCCTGGATGTTGGCATAATTTGTTCCATTGTCAAAACCATCACTTTTATACTGGATCAGATTTTCAAATCTGTTCCAGAAATAAGTGAAGTAAAGTTTCACAGTGTCATCTAATAAAGACTGATCTATACCGCCTTCTATACTAAAGGATTCTTCGGGTTTAAGGTCTGGATTTCCCGTGGTAAAACCGCTGGCGAAGTTCTCAAAGAAGCTTGGTTCCTTAATTCCCCTGCCTGCCGATGATCTCAGTTTTGTTCCATAACCCTTGATAAGGTATGACAGTGAAGCCCTTGGCGTGAACTCCGTTCCGTAATTTCCATTATCATCAAACCTTATACCTGCGGTAATGAAAAGACTTTCATATAAGCCAATATGTTCCTGTATATAATAAGCGTAGTTTTTCCTTGAGTTGTCCAGTCCGAAACCGTCGTACTTTTCTTTTTCATATTCAAATCCCAGCGTTGTAACCGAGTATAAGTCGTTGCTGTTAAAAAATACGTTGGATCTGTAGTCAGCCGTTCGTCTTCTTTCTTCCACTTTACTTTCAGAGCCTCCGAACGGGTCTATTTCCACACCGTTATCTGCATCTGTGTTATTCCTTTCCTGTCTTGTCCACCCGAGGGAGAGAACGTTCTCCCACCATGGCAGAGATCTGTAGGAGATATTAACTCCTACGACGGTCGTATCATTTTGCGAGAAATTATCCGGGTCAGGAACGTCGAACCTGTCCCCGGCACTTCCTGTGGGAAATTCAAATGTAGAGTCCTGATGGATAGTTGTAAGAGAGAAGTTTAAGTTCTCCTCGGTCAGGTTAAAGGTGCCTGTGTAAGTGTTGTTTTTATACTGATTATTTACGTCCAGTATTCCCTCATCACTTGATCTGCCAAAAGAAAGAAAATAGCTGTATTTCTGGTTCCCGGCAGAAATACCAGCTTTGTATTCCTGTATGAGGTTTTCGTTCTCCTTTCTCGCTCCAAGTGCTCCTGATAAGAAAAAACTGGGTTTTCCGGTACCTTTTTTCGTGATTATGTTAATTACGGACGTTAAAGCGTCAGAACCGTAAATTGCAGAATGAGATCCTTTGATGATCTCTATCCTTTCTATGTTTTCCGTGGTAAGGTTGGAAAGATCGAACGCGCCTGCAGATTGATTGACCTGAACTCCGTCTATCATTATAAGGTTATAGTCGCTTTCACCTCCTCTTACAAACAGTGAGGCGGTACCACCCCTGCTTCCGCCTTGTGGCAATATCAAACCCGGGATTTTTCTTAATATATCTGCTGCGTCCGTTGCACGGCTCTGCTCAATGTCTTCTTCTGTGATGACTTCCACTGAAGCTCCCAGTTGCTCAAGCGGAGTTGGTACTTTTGTTGCTGTAACGACGACTTCCTGAAATTCTTTTGTATCTTCGGCAGACGAAGTCTGTGCAGAACATACAAGAGCTAACGTTAAAAAAACAAGTACGGTATTTTTCATTTAACATCTCCTTCCATAAGCAGCACCCCAAGGAGAACGGACCGGTTAAAACGCTGATGAGTTTCTGATCCTTTCAGATAGTCGCATTAATTTATATGAAAGTAATGATCTGAGATGTTCCGCAGTAACTCATAAAAAGCTGATACCTTGCTCCCGAGGCAATACACTTATTTACTGTATTCAGGCAGGTCTTCCGACTTATAAGGATTAAATCTTTGGATTAACCTTCCCAGCTTTTAGCCAGTGGTCTGAAGCTAAATGGTTTAGCTTCAATTAAGATCCAAAAACATACCTTAATCACGGCTGCGGGCACAGTTCAGAACTTTCATCTGAATTCCCTTAACCTATAAACTCAATGGGATTGTACTTCTGTCCTACCGCAATGTCAAGTATAACGTCTTTTTCTTTCCTTTCTTGCAATGATAAATATCACCTCAGGCTGTCCGGATCATTCCTTTTTTTGTTTAAATATATAATTTTCATGTTATGAGGTTTGACCGTGAGATCTGTTTTAAAAAGAGCGGTATTCCATAACTTTATGGGATTTTACAAGGCACTATTAATCAGTTTATGATGCAGCGGTCGTATGTGCTTATGCCTTTTTACTCTTTCTCTTTATTGACAAACGGTTAAATGGGATTAATTTAATAAAGCTAAAATTCAAATACTACAGGATCATAAAGCTGTGTCTGCTAAAAAAACCACTGCAAAAAAAGTAAAGACAAAGACCAGGCCAAAGGCCAGAACAAGGAAATTTAAAAGTTCGGTTGGTTATTCTTCTGATTTTCTGAAAGAAATGAGCCAGGTGCTTTTGCAGATGAGGAACGAGTTACTTAAAGAGGTGGCTAAATCTGTTAAAGAGGAGTCCGATCATCTGCGTTTTGATGTCGGGGATTTTTATGACCATGCTTCCGAAGACAAGCAGCGTGAACTGGCTTTGATCTTATCAAACAGGGAGCGTGAAAAATTAACGCAGATAGATCAGGCGCTGAAAAAAATAGAGAACGGTACCTATGGCGTTTGTGAAGTTACTGGAGACAAGATAGGGGAAGGGAGGCTCAGGGCACTTCCTTTTGCCACCCTGAGCGTGGAGGCTCAGGAGGAGATGGAAAAAGGACTGTAATAAACTGCATAAACCTGCAACAGCCAGCAGTTGATTCCAGTTTGTTATACTTCTTCCTGTTATTAGATCTTAATCTGTATCTTACCGTTCTAACCATACCAAAATACTACCATTTCCCTGCTTGTTTAGAAACTTCTTCTCTTGTCTACTTAACTATATAGTCCCCCAGCGATTTATCATAAGGCGGCGTGAGCAGAGCCGTCTCCGTGATAATTGAATCCACGTTGACGTTTGGAGTAATGTCGAATGCCGGGTTCATAACTTCAACGTCTGCTGCTACCTTACTTTCTCCAAAGTGGGTGATTTCCGACCCGTGCCTTTGCTCGATCGTTATTTCTTTTCCAGAGGGACAGTTGTGGTCTATCGTTGAGGTCGGTGCCGCAACGTAAAACGGAATTCTGTGATGTCTGGCAAGTACAGAAACAGTGTAAGTGCCTATTTTGTTGGCAACGTCTCCATTGGCAGCTATCCTGTCTGCACCTACGACCACTGAATCTATTATTTTACTGCTCATAAGGTGTCCTACCATGTTGTCGGTGACCAGTGTTACGGGTATACCCTCTCTGTCCAGTTCCCAGGCGGTTAATCTTGCTCCCTGAAGACGAGGACGGGTTTCGCAGGAGATGACCTTGATGTTCTTACTTTCTTCATGGGCTTTTCTTATAATTCCCAGTGCAGTTCCGTATCCTCCCGTGGCCAGGCCCCCGGCGTTGCAGTAAGTCAGAACGACGGAACCTTCTTTTATCAGTCCTGAACCGTTCTTTCCTATACTCTGGCACATCTTTATATCTTCGTTCAGTATTTTCCTGGCCTCTGCGATGAGTTCCTGCTGGATCTCTGGGATTTCTTTTTCTTTATTCAGAAAGACGACCTTTTTCATTCTTTCTATTGCCCAGAACAGATTAACGGCAGTGGGCCTCGTTGAAGCCAGTACTTCACAGATCCTGTTAATGTCATCCAGGAATTTTTCCTTACTGGAAGTTTCTGCTTCAAGTGATCCAAGGGCTACGCCCATGGCCGCAGCGATCCCTATTGCCGGCGCACCTCTGATCACCATTGATCTGATTGCTGTGGCTACCTCGGTATAAGATGTATATTCCTGATAGACCTCCTCGTCCGGCAATCTCCGCTGATCTATCATAACGACTTTATTATCAGCCCAGTCTATTGTTTTAAACGAAGACATAATACGTTTTCCCTGCCTATGCTGCTGTAAACGTCACCCCAGCCCATTCTCCATCAGTTCTTTCTTCCACTTGTTTGAACCCCGCGTCGATGAATCCGTTTATCAGCTGTCTTTTTTGTGTAACCATAATACCGGACAGTATTAAAACCCCACGAGATGAAAGTCTGGCCTTGAACTCGTTCCTCATTGACAGTAATGTCCCCAGCGTTATATTTGCAGCTATAATGTCGTATGTTCCTCTTATGCTCTGAATTGATCCACAGAAAGAGATTACACTGTTTTTCACTTTATTTCTCACTAAGTTCTCCCTGGCTTCTTTTATTGCCACGGGGTCGATATCAAAACATACCGCTTTCTTTATTCCTGATTTTACAGCTACGATCGATAAGATGGCACTTCCGCATCCAACGTCCAGGAGCGTATCCAGGTTTTTATTGCCGATCAGGCTTTCTATATATTTAATGCAGAGCTTTGTGGTTTCATGATGCCCGGTGCCAAATGCCATTGAGGGATTGATCACGACCAGCAGCTTACTGTCGTCTTGTCCGTCCATGTCCCATGGCGGCACAATGCAAACGTTACCGACTTTTATCTTGTTTAATCTTTTTTTCCATGCCTCCCAGTTCGAGCGGTTGACGTGCTCGATATTTATCTCTCCAGGGTCAAAGTCCAGAAAGTCTTTTTTTAAGAATTCCAGATAATTCTTAAATCTGTGGATTATGGTCTGCATGTCCGCGTCAACAGGAAAAAGTGCTGATATCAAGACCTCTGTCCCAGTGCCGTCTTCGGAAGTTGATACAGCTCCAAGTCCGAGAAGGAAATCCGACGCCAGATCTCTGATCTCAGATGGAACGGTTAAATGGATTCTTATCAGTTTCATCATAAGGGTTTAATAATAACTGATGATAATTGTACGAAAGCAGGTCGGGTTTTAATTATGCTGCTGACTGAATTGAGTTTATATGTATAACTTTCTTTTTTTGCTGTTTTTGTTATTTTAATAAAGCGATTATGAGTTTTGCGGAGTAACGATGGAGCAGAAAGAACTTCAAGTCTACAGAGAGGTCTTAATCCGTAAACTTGCCAACTTGCTTGGCGTTGCGGAGGAGTCTCTGAACAAGCTCAGCAATAGTGATATCTTGTTCCCCGATCCCATTGACAGGGCACTTTCCGAGTTTAACAAGTCCATAGAGCTTAGAAAGCGCGACAGGGAAAGGAAGTTCATTCACAAGATCCAGGACGCCTTGCAGAGAATAGAAAGTGGTTCTTACGGGACCTGCGAAAAATGTGAAGAGGAAATTGGAGAAGAGAGGTTAAAAGCAAGGCCTGAAGCTAATCTGTGTATTGTCTGCAAGGAAGAAGATGAGAAAATAGAGAATAAATCCAGCATTTAGCTGTCTTGCTGTTTTTTCCGGAAATATTTACTTGAACATACTAGGTATAAGACACTTTTTTATGACATTATATACTTTGGTCCGAGATTAAAAAAACAGGCATCAATACCATAAATGTCTCCATCTGCAGATAGGTCTATATTTAGTCTTTCCACTATTATTCCTTTATTCTGACTGAGAGATTTTAATTTGTTCAGTGTTTTGGAAAGTACCGCATTGCTAATTCTTTATCTGAGATCTTCTCTTCCTTCTTATCACTACTGACACAGGTATAAGTATCAGACATGCCATTACTCCAAGAATATCAGAAACAACGCTGCTCTGATCTGAGACAGCACATCCTCCTCCACCTCCGCCTGAATCACTACCTGACGTTCTTGGTCCTTGTGGTGGTGTTGGTCCTGGAGTAGAAGGAACCTCTACACTGAGCATGAAACTCACCTCATCCGTATCTCCATTTCCGTCCGTTACACTATACGTGTAAGTACCTGTCGATGCTCTCCTGGGTGTACCACTTATAACCCGCGTTACTTCGTTAAAACTCAATCCAGCTGGCAGATCAGGTGTTATACTGTAAGTAACTGGTGGATTCCCTCCCGTTGCCTCCGGCAGCGTTATTGTTCTCCCCGTGTAAACACGATCAGGAATTGTCACACCGCTGAAGTCCGGCATGCTGTCTTCTTCTACTGTTATCCTGAACGTCAAAGTTCGTGCAGGTCCTCCTGCACCAGTAGTAACGGTATATGTATAAGCAGTCTGAGACGTTGCAGCAGCAGGTGTTCCACTTATCTCCCGGGTAGCCGTATTAAAGTCCAGTCCAGTTGGTAATGATGGGGTTAAACTGTATGTTACCGTTCCATTATGTCCAGTTGCCTCTGGCAGCATTTCCGTTACTGCTGTACCTGCTATATAAACCTTATCTTCTATCGTTACGTTGCTGAAGCTTGCTGCTACCTCAATATTAAACGTCAGCTCATCCGTATCTCCATCATTATCCGTTACTGTATATGTATACATAGTCTCAGACATTGCAGCAGTCGGTGTTCCGCTTATAACTCCGGTGATATTGTTATAGATCAATCCATCAGGCAAGGCAGGGGTTAAACGGTATATTAACGGAGCATCTCCTGATGTTGCCTCAGGCAGCGTTACCGGTGTTATCTGAACCCCTGCTGTATACTCCTGATCATCTATCGTCTCACCACTGAAGGTAGGTACGTCAGTTGCATCCCTTACCGTGATACTGAACGTTAACTCATCCGTATCTCCATCATTGTCTGTTACTTTATATGTATAACTCCAAGTGTGAGGAAGTATTTCTGGAATATTGATATTGAGTGTTCCACTTATAACTCTGTCTGTATAATCCAATCCACGATGTAAAGTCAAAGTAGTTAACCCAGTATTAGTTAAGCTGTAAGTTAATGGAGCATTCCCTGATGTTGCTTCAGGCAGTGTTTCATTTACTGCTTCTCCGTTTATATATACTTTATCTTCTATACTCTCACTGCCGAAGCTTGGTCCAGTGTAAGCTGTTATAGTTATAGTGAAGGTCTTTACGGATTGAAAATTATCTGCACCTTGAGCAAGATATCTAACACTAGTCACACCCACAGTAGTTGGTACCCCACTTAACACTCTGGTATCACGATCAAATTCCAATCCATCAGGTAGAGGGTGAGTAAAGGCAAATCTAGGTGTAGTTCCTCCCGTTGCTTCAGGCATCACTTCACTTACTAGTCTACCTTGTTCGTAGACCTTGTCACTAATAGGTGGCAAGGTTGTTATTTTAGTAGTTATCTCCTTGCCACGGTCTGATAAAAAAACATGCCCGTAGACCCTGATGCTCCATGAGTGCAAGGTCCCCGTATTTTCTGAATTTTCTGCTTCTCCATCTCCGGAAGCAGTATCATATATATGAAGGACCCATTCTCCGGAAGGGTATTCTCCGAGGTGCTTAGCCGACCCGAAACGATGTGTTCTTCTCAGGTAACTGATATCAGCATCTTCTTCCTCCCCTGAAAACTCCCGGACAAGTTCCGATACTGTCCCGGAAGGAGAGGTTATCTGTATATTGAGGTCCTGTAAGCGGTCATGAGAAAAAACAAGTTCAACCTCTACGAATTCCGTAAATATTTCTTCCAGGTCAGGGATAATAAGTCTGGAGACAAGGACACCGTCTGCTTCTCCTTCTCCATCAGGAATTGTCAGTTCATTATCTGAAGAAGCTGTAACGGTCCTCATTTCACCAACGCCTTTCCAGCTTCTGGCAAGCTCTGCCGCTGCTTCTGCGTCTACCACGCCAAAACCATACTTAGGATTATATTTATATCTTTCCGTATCAGAACCGTATTTAACAGCTCCTGTCTCCCAGCTCATGTCAAAAAAATCGTTCTGCCGTGCTGAACCCGCAAGTATAAGCTTTATATCCCTCCAGCTCAGCTGCCCGTTTATCTCTCTCAGCAGTGCTGCCACTCCTGCAACCTGTGAAGCTGATAGAAATGTTCCGGAAGTTACAACGTAATCGTTGTTGTTATCTGTAGTTACAATATCAGAACCAGGTGCACATACCCATAGATTTACTCCCTCTTCTGAAAATATACTCTTCTTTCCATAACCGTCAGTTGAACAAACGGCAGTTACGCCGTAGTAATTAGAATGTTCAGAAAAATTAGCCTGATCGTTATTCTCATGACCGTCCCCTGCTCCCCGGACGTAAAACACTCCTTTACCATAAAACCCTTTACTTATACCAAGTTCCACTCCTTCTTCCCAGGAAGATAAAGCCTCCTGAAAAAAAGCTCCGTCCTCAGATCCCCGGCCGTTAACCGATACTGCCGTTATTTCCTTATTACGGACCACCGCGTCCGCTTCCCTGAGATCACCAGTTAACCCGTAACTGTATATACTCGCACCAGGTGCTGTTCCTCTTACTCCCAGTCCGTTATATCCAGTTGCTGCTATTACACCTGCCGCTCGTGTTCCACTAAAGGATGAACCGTATGAAAGATCATCTCTTTCTGAATTATCTTTTTCTGAACTGTTCTCTTCAGAATTATTTCTTTCAGAAAGATCATAGTTCGGTCCGGAACGGACCTTAGCAGAAAGGTCCTCATGTGAAAGGTCGATACCGTCACTTACTATTGCTATGTTAATTCCGGTACCGTATACGTCTTCGTTCCACACTCCCTCTACGTTTATATCTTCTCCTGATGTTATTCTCTTTCCTGAATAAATAAGCTGCCCCGTGTTCTTCAGATGCCACTGACATCCGTATAACGGATCTTCCGTGTCTGCACTGATATCTCTGCATTCAGATAATGTTTCTTCTAAGCTGCTCTGCCCTTTTGCAGCTATAGTAATGATGCACAGAAAAAATAAGAATAAAGAAAGGATTAACTTAGATGGGGGGGGGATTATCTTAAACATTGTTCTTAAAAAACACTTATACCAGGCTGAAAGGTCAGGTATACACGGGGGGGGGTAATGGAACTACATGTTTTTATGTTTGGATTTTTCATAACTCTTTTATTTTACCAAGTATTATGAACGAATGTCAAGTGTGGACTTCTTTCTCTGTTTTTAATAATAAAGGAAAAGATTATTTTCAAGCTGCCTGTTCTGAATTAAATACTCGCAGGTTACATCAAATCGGTGAATTCAATGATGATGAATATTTGCTAATAGAAAATCTTACAAGTGGTATGGGTCTTGTTATCGACAGTTCTATAAGAATAAGTGATGGAAAAGTTTGGAGTTTTGTATCAGGTAAAGAAATTAGAGTTTAATAATTAAAAATAATCAAATCTATAACAGTTCTCGGGAGTTCTAATAGTGAAATGACAAATAAATAAGGAGTATAACTATGGATGATAGAAATTATATTTATGAGAGGTTAATTGCTCAATTGACCGGTAAAGGTGTTATGAAGATTCGTAACTTTATTCGTAAAGTTAAAAAGTTAGGTTTTAATATAGAAGAAACAGGTAAAGATTCTCATATTAGATATTGTTATTATAGATATCCTGATATATTTGTTGAAATTGCTTATCATGCAAATAGAGATTGTGATAATTATCATAAACAAGATTTAAAAAAAGCTATTAAAGATATAAAAGAAATGGATAAATCTAAGAATGTGAAATATAAATTGGATGAAATAAGGAGATATAGAAGAATGTCAAAAATAGAAAAAATGAATGAAAGATATGATGGTAATAAGGTATTTAAAGATAGATTAGATTTTATGGAAAATATAAAATATGTAGGTGAATATAGAGGATTTACTATGTTTATCTTTAATGATAAAGGAAAAGATTACCTTCAAGCTGCCTGTCCTGAATTAAATGTTCATAGCTCAGATCAGATAGGTGAGTTTAATGATGATGAAGGTTTGATAATAGAAAATCTTAAAAGTGGTATGGATCTTGTTATTGACAGTTCTAGAAGAATAAGTGATGGAAAAATTTGGAGTCTTGTATTAGATAAACATTTTTATGTTTAATAAACTCAAATTTATAACACTTCTCGGGAGTTCTGATCGTGAGATGAGAAATTAATCCATGAGGAATAGAAAAATGACAAAAATACAAAAGATTATTAAAAGCAGATATGATATGTCTGAAAGGAAAAATATATTCGGAGATCGGAATGACTTTATGAGAAATATTGAGTATCTGGAAACTCATAAAGGTCATGATATCTATTATTTTACAGGTATTAATGAACCTGGTATCGATCAGGTATGTTGTCCTGCATTAAATGTTGATGACTATTATGATGAGAATGAGACTTTTTATGAAAGTTTTGATGCTATGTTGAAAAAATTTAAAGAGGTTATAGATGATCTTATTCAAGATACTAAAAAATATAATAATGGAATTATCCATAGTTTCGTATTAGGTAGGGAGGTTAGAGTTTAAAATCTATAACAGTTATCAGGAGTTTTAATAGTAAGATGATGAATAAAGATAAAAAGGATTTAAATAGTGATTTAAAGTTTTTAGAAGAAGAGATTAAAAAACTTAAATTACGAGTTAACTTATTAAAATATTTAACTGTTGTTACTGTAGTAGGGTTATTTATAATTATTGTTTTAAAGAATATTTAATATGATGGGTAATTCTAAAAATTTAATATGGGTAGGTATGGGGATAACTTTTCATCAATAACACTTGCTTTGCGAACTCTGTAAATTATTCTTCACTTACAGGGTCATAATCAATTTTTTCTGTTTTTATCTTTTTGTGTTGTCATTATAAAATATGTTGCTTAAAAAGAGATTGTTTCATAGCGGTGCCTGTAAATGGATCGGCTAATGAAGGTAGGTCAGCTTTTTTATCATCAAAATAATCTTCAATAGACCATATCTGCACTTTATTATAACTATTTGCTCCAATTTTTATTTTCCCAGCTTTTTGTACTTCCACTTTAGCATTGTCAGATATTCCATCATTCTTCAATGTAATAAAAACACCAAATGTTGCTTTCTCTCTGTCTACCGTATGTAAAAAATCTCGTAGTTGACTCAAACTAAAATGACCACCTTTAACTTGTGCCAATACTAATCCTTTTGATCCTTGTATAGGATGATAAATAGTTCCTCGTCCATCCACTCCACCATCTCCACGTTGTTTGTTGTTTGGTAACATTCCAGAAATACGAGTGATCGCCCACTTTTCAAAATCAAACGGCTTATCCTTTGCCAGTTTTTCTGCACCTGCAATGCTCGTTGGTATACCGTTTACATCTATTTTCTGATGTTCAAATCTACGCTTACATATTAAATCTACAGCGTAAGGTGATATATCTATTCCTAGCCAGTTCCTATTTAACTCATTTGCTGCATCTATTGTAGTACCACACCCACAAAACGGATCTAATACTATATCTCCCTTATTAGAGGATGCCTTTATTATGCGTTTAAGCAAGGCAACGGGTTTTTGTGTAGGATAACCCATCATCTCTTTTATTAATCTTTGAACTGGAGTTATATCTGACCACCAATTTGTTACCAATTTCCCTTTATTTATTTCTTCTTTACTATATGTCACACCCGTATCCCATCCTTTACCATCTAACTTGCTACCTCTTTTATAAGGCACTCTAACATCATTATGGTTGAAGGTATAGTTACTTTTTTCTGATTTTACATAAAATAAGGGAATAATATACTTTGTTCGCCAAAGTTATTATTTAGTTTTTTTCTTGCTTTTATTTTTACGAATTTCTCTTTGTTTTTTAGCAAATTCAGCGTTAGGTTTGAATATAGCTTCAGCTACTTCTTCCATAGTTGCTGGTATATGCGGTATAAATCTACTTGTATAACTTCTCTTTTTCTCTGTCATTTTTGTTTATATCAATTTATATTTAGTGAATAACAAACATTGTTTAATAATGCTTTTGAAAGTATCGGTGGAACTGCTTCACCGATTTGTAAATTCTTTTTTCCTCGTGAACCATAAAATTTAAAACTATCTGGAAATGATTGTAATCTTGCTCCTTCCCGTGTTGTTAATGGTCTTGGAGTTCTTGGATGTACACATCGTGCTGAGGACGGAGTACCTAAATTCCTTGTTATAGTAGTACTTGGTCTATTCCACCAGAGACGACTATATGTATTATCAAAACCTGAAGTGGGTCTAAGTTTTTCAGGTAGATCATTTGGTGTACCTCCATCTGGCAACAATTCCATTATCTTTAACAATCTTTCATTGTTTTTTGGAGCTGAATGATCTGATAATAAACCATTACTTTCTTTTCTCATATGTTTCTGATATTCATTCTGAGGATGCATAGCATATTTATTACTTATTTCACCTGTTTTAATAAACGGCAAATCACTTATAGCATCTGAAACTGTTAAGAAAGGAATCTTTCCATCACCGTGTGTTGTTTCAGGAAATTCAAAATGTATATTGTCTTTTGTTCCAATTACTATAACTCGTTTTCTTACCTGTGGTACTCCATAATCAACGGCATTAAGTATTTTATATTGGACTGTATATCCTATATTTTCAAACATATATAACATTTTAATAAAAAGTGAACCTTTTTTAATTGACAACATACCACTAACATTTTCAAAAATAAACAATTTAGGTTGGCACTCTTGTAAAATCCGATAGTACTCTTTAAATAGTTCTGTACGGGGATCTTTCAAATCTCGCTTACCTGCTGTGGAATATGATTGACACGGAGGCCCACCTAAAACAATATCAACTCTGTTCTCCCCTGTATCTTTAAAAACTTGCTTTACTGAAAATTCAGATATATCCATGTTATACATCCGAGTTTCAGGATTGTTCATCAAGTAAGCCTTCGCTGGTTCTTTGAGTATCTCATTTGCGGCAATGACTTTAAAATTGTCATTTCTATGAAACGGATAACTTAACCCACCAACCCCTGCAAATAAATCTATTATATTATATTGCATCATCTAATACTGGTTTTAGATCAGATATAGTTGGTACTTTATGTGGCAGATACCATAAAAAATTGTTTTGGTCTATTTCAAAAACAGTTTGACCTTCCATCTGTTGTCTTGTAATCCATCCTAAATCATCATCAGCAATTTTATCTATTCTTACAAAAGCAGTTTGTCCATTAAAAATATCAAAATGAATAGCAATAGTAGGTATCCCTTCATCTCTAAACTTTCTTTGTGCTTCCAACACTTTATGTTGCTTAATATCATTAATCCCTTGAAAACCTGATTGAATTTCTAATCGTATTTTATTTCTACCGTCATTTACCTCTAAATCCGCAGTAGGAGTTTTTTTAAATTTCTTTATATTATATAAATCATCATCTCCTATGTTTTTAATATCTTTTCCTTCAAAAATATATTCAATTGCTGGAAGAAAAAATTGTAAAATAACATATCCCCTTAACCAAGAAAAAGTTGTTTGCTCGGGTCTTCTGCCAAGATTATTCATAACTTGGATTTTTCTATTATCCCTTAATATTTTATAAGGTTTATCTATATTATATTCTTTAAACTTGTAAATATCTTTATGCCGTATATTTTCAGCAATAATAGAATTTAACCTACCAACTATTTCAAATATTCTGTCATTTAACTTTTCAAGATACTTAAAATCAATATCAGCAACTAAATCTTTTGCAGCTAAAAACCTTTTTGCTTTCTCTTGGTTAGTAAATCCTAAATCCTTCCTATAGTTTTTAAAATCGGTTGGGTTTAAGTTTATAATTTCTTTTCTCCTTAATACTTAAACAACCTTATATCAAACCGTGAATGCTTAGTCAACCATTTAACTAATCAATTCTTTATACTTCAATCTCTTTCCTTCTAATCCCTTAAATATAATTTTCATCTGATCCATAGTTGGTAATGGTCTAATATTATGTCTACCTACATACTCATTAATGTAGCGTTGCAGGTGTTTCCTGGACATCTTATGATACACTCCGATAAAACCTCTTTTAAGCATTGACCAGAAACTTTCTATCCCATTGGTATGTGCTTGTTCCTTGATATATTCACCTACTCCGTGATTAACTGTCTTGTGTTTATACCCCTTCTTATTCAGTCCACTATACCCTCTGTTCTCGTCTGTATAAACTGTTGACCCGTCTGTAACTGTTTCCTTGATCATTTTATGTAGTTCATCACTTTTAACGGTTTCAGTTACCTTTGCTTTAACCTTCTTATCCACTCTGGACTTAATACCTACTACCGCAGATTTAGTTTTAGTGCTTCTACCCTGTGTTCCCTCTACCTTCTTACTGGCATGCTTGTTCCTCTCTAAACCACCGACATAGGTCTCATCCATCTCTATTGGTTCTAACATCTTTGCATCTGACTGATCGTTAAATGCCTCTCTTATCCTGTGACCTAAAAACCAAGCTGTCTTTTGTGTTACCTCTAAATCCCTTCCCAGTTTATGGCTGGATACTCCTTTAAGATTGGTAGTTATCAAGTATATAGCTAATAGCCAGTTTTGAAAAGAAACATTGCTGTCAGACAATATACTTTTACTTCTTATACTGAAATGTTTACGGCAATCCCTACACCTATACGGCATTCTATGCTTAACAGATGCAGTGTTAAAACTCCCGCAGTGAGGACAGTATCGGTCTTTACTGTCTTTACCCCATTTCTGCTCTTCAAACCATATTCTTGCTGAATCCTCATCTGGAAACTTCTTAAAAAACTGAACTATACTTATTTTACCTGTTGATGATTTCTTACTGTTCTTACTCATGATTTATTCTCCTTTATGGCGAATATTGTATCATTTATTTCAAAACAGTCAAGTATTTTCTGTTTACTTTCTTGGCGAACAAAGTATATTATTCCCTAAAATAATATAGTGTCTGTTTTCCTCGGAAAATATCTTTTTACATTTGCAGGGGTTGTGTAACACCAAATAATCTCGTTTCTGAAATTTTTCTGTCCAAAAACATCATCTAAAATAACCTTGAGGTAATGAGAAGCTGTTGGGTCGCAATGAAGATATATGCTACCAGTAGATTTTAATATTCTTCTAATTTCAATAAGTCTTTCAGCCATATAAGAGAGATAAGAAATCATTCCACAATCTCCAAGTATAAAATGTAATCCAGTTATAGACTGATGAGCACCATGACCTACGGCTTTTTTTATCTTACTTACTCGTTCAAGTGCTTTATCATCCCAAAACCATGTATCTTTAAAAGCAATGGCTTGAGCTTTATTGTTACTTTGTTTTCCAAATAAGATATTGTAGTTTGTTTTAGAGTTAAAAGGTGGATCAAGATAGCACAGGTCAACAAAACCCTCTGACCATTGTTGCATTACATCTAAACAATCGCCATAAAATAGCGTATTTGATGGGGGGGGGTAGAAGTAGTATTCTTATTCAACTGACTATTCCTCCTTGTTTTTTATTATTTAAAAACCTAATAAATCAAAAATTGCCGACCCTATTGCACCTGCAACAAGAATAATTACTGGTAATAAATATACCTAATACATATCCTAAAAAATTTATACCATTCATTTACAATTTCCTTCAAAGATGTTGTAGATAATATGATTTAATATGTTAGAAAAGGTAATAATGGAGTTATTCATAGTTTTGTATTAGGTAAATATATTAGAGTTTAAAATAAAAATCTCTAACATAGTTCAGGAGTTTTTAAAATATATAATTATTTTTATTGTATTTATATATTTTAAAAAAATTACAAGACGGAGCGGTTTCTGTATTATTGAATTTCATTCTGTTTCCTTCGGTATTTTTGCTATAAGCCGCATGGCCTCATCGTAGTATTCTGTATCTGGATACTGTTTCAGAACAAGTTTAAATCTTTCTAACGAGGCCTTATAGTTCTTTTTCTTAAGATAAAACTTTCCTATATGTATTTCTCTTGCGGCAAGTATCTCTTTGCATTCGATGATATTCTCTTCTGCCTCGGATACCAGTTCAGACCCAGGGTATCTTTTTATGAATTCTCCAAATCTCGCAATTGCATTTCGGGTGAACGTTGGTTCCCTGTCCTTCGGGTTCCTCAGTTCATAGTTTGACATTGCCAGCTGGTATAAAGCGTGCGAGTATTCATTGTGTCCCGGATGATCTCTTAAAAACTGCCCGTATTCTATGATGGCCTGACTGTATTTTCCCTGCCTGAAATAAGTATCAGCGGTTCTGATCTCTGCCAGGGTGGCAAAGGGACTGAACGTGTACCTGAGCCTTATTTCTTTCAGGGTTTCCAGTATTATATCGTAATTTGGACCGGTAAATATCCAGGGAAACCCGCTTTTTTTGTTGTAAAGCTCGTTCGTGGCGTCTGCGTAGAGCTGCTTGGCGGACGCACTGCGGATATTTTTTGTACCACAGGACGCAGCCGTTACTGTCACGGCAAGTATTAAGAACAAGATGATCTTTTTATTCATGGCACCCTTCTTCTGCTACTTAAGCGTTTCTCCTGGTTTTAATTCCAGTACCTTCAGTCCTTCAACGTCTTCTGTCAGCTTTGCAAGTTCGCTGGGTTTTCCAGTGAGTATGGGGAACGTGCCGTAGTGCATGGGTATGGCGTATTCAGGTCTTAAAAGTCTGCAGGCATGAGAAGCTTCAAAAGGTGACATCGTAAAAACGTCACCTATTGGCAACATAACCAGGTCGGGACCATATATCTCACCTATTAATTTCATATCTCCGAACAAGTTCGTGTCCCCGGCGTGATAGATCGTGAAGCCATCTTCCAGTTTAATTATGTAGCCGCCAGGTTCTCCGGCGTATATTAAGGAACCGTCTTCTGTCTCAATGCTGCTGCTGTGTTGTGCGTGGGTCATTATGAACTTAATTCCCTTAAATGACTGTGAGCCCCCTTTGTTTATTGGAAGGCATCTTTTGACGCCTTGTCTGGAAATCCACTGGTTTATTTCGTAAGTGGATATAACGAAAGAGTTGCAGTTATTGGCAATTCTGATCAGATCGCCCGTGTGGTCCTGATGACCGTGAGTTATCGCTATCACATCAACGTTCTCAGGGTTTTTAAGCTGCTCGGGGCACAGAGGGTTACCTTCGGTCCAGGGATCTATAAGTATATTGATACCGCCCGGCGACCTTACCGAAAACGTTGCATGACCAAAATAGGTTATTTCCACTCCGTTGTTGAGTTCCTTCATCTCGTCTCCTTCAGATCTATATGGAAAGTACCTGAAACATAAAGTACTTCTCGATCAATTTGTAAACCACAGGGAATTATATGCAACTTGCTTCAAAAGTAAACAATCAGTTATGGTTATGCCGATAAAACACAGGGTTTGAGGTTTCAGGTGCTCGATCAGAAATATATAGAAAAAAATCAGGAGTTCGTCAGGGAAAAGATGATCCAGAGGGGTATGGACCTTGATCTTGAAAAGCTGGAGACCGTAAAGACGGAGAGGAAAAACATCATTGCCGAAGTCGAGGACCTGGAGCACAAGAGGAACGTCGGGTCCAGGCAGGTCGGCGTGTTAAAAAGAGATAAAGAGGACACAGAGGCCGATAAACTCTCAGCTCATCTCAGGGCCATCTCGTCTGAAATAAAAGAGCTGAACACAAAAAGGCATCATATAGAGGAAAAGTACAGGGACCTTCTCCTTCGTATACCAAACCTGCCGAACGGTGAAGTTCCGGTGGGCAGCGGTGAAGAGGATAACGTGGAGATACGCAGGTCTGGTGAGATAAGGGATTTTGATTTCGTTCCGAGAGATCACGTGGAGATCGGTGCACGACTGGACATCCTTGATCTTCCTCGAGCGGCAAAGATCACGGGTTCAAGGTTTGCCCTGTATAAAGGTCTCGGTGCCAGGCTGGAGAGAGCCCTGATCAACTTTATGCTGGACGTTCATACCCAGGAGCATGGATACACGGAGGTCCTGCCGCCGTTTATGGCAAATACCGATAGTTTTATCTCCACGGGTAATCTGCCTAAGTTCGAAGAGGACCTTTTCAAGGTAAGCGATACGGACTATTACCTTGTTCCCACGGCCGAGGTGCCGGTCACGAACATCAGTGCGGACGAAATACTGGACCAGGAGGAACTGCCTCTTAAATACGCGGCGTACACTCCGTGCTTCAGAAAGGAAGCCGGGTCTTATGGTAAGGATATCCATGGGATAATAAGACAGCACCAGTTCAACAAGGTGGAGCTTGTGAAGGTCTGCAGGCCTGAATCATCATACGAGGAACTGGAAACCCTTACGGGAGAAGCATCAAGGATACTGGAACTGCTGAACATCCCCTACAGGGTCGTGGTGCTCTGTACCGGCGACCTGGGTTTTTCATCGGCTAAAACGTACGACCTGGAAGTATGGCTTCCGAGCGAGAACAGATATCGCGAGATCTCTTCATGCAGTAATTTTGAATCCTTTCAGGCAAGGCGGGCCAATATAAAGTACAGAAAGGGTAAAAAAGGTAAAGCCGAGTTCGTTCACACCCTCAACGGGTCAGGCGTTGCAGTCGGAAGGGCCTTTATTGCCATACTTGAGAACTATCAGCAGGAGGATGGTTCGGTCAGAATACCTGATGTACTTGTTCCTTACATGAACGGGGCCGAGGTAATAGAAAAGAAAGACGGTTAAACAGGCCGCGAGGTTCTATATCTCCAGTATGTCTTTCTGCTTTTTTTGAAAGATCCCGTCTATCTCACTGATCTTTTTATCCGTCATGTCCTGAACTTTCGTAAGGTTTTTCGTTATAACGTCCTCTGGCACGTTGTCGCTCTTTTTTGTATCCTTTACGTGATTGTTGGTATCTTTTCTGATCTGTCTTACTGCCACCTTATGATCCTCGGCGACTTTGGACGCGTGTTTCACCAGTTCCTTTCTTCTTTCCTCGCTGAGCGGAGGAACGCTCAGCCTGATTATCTTGCCGTCGTTAAAAGGGGTTATTCCCAGGTCGGATCTTATAATTGCCTTTTCGATGTTCTCCAGGCTGGATTCGTCCCAGGGCTGTATCACGATGGAGCTTGGGTCCGGTATTGTAATATTGGCCATCTGGTTCAGCTGGGTCGGGTTGCCGTAATAATTGGCTACTATATCGGCTACGAGTGCCGATGATGCCCTGCCCGTGCGCACCTTGTTGAGTTCCTGCCTGAGCATGCTGACGGTCTTGTTCATCCTCTCGTCGGCATCTTCCAGGTACATGGTTATTTCGTCGTACATTATCAGTCGTTCCTTACTATGGTCCCTATCTTCTTACCCTGTACTATACTTTTAATATTACCTTTTTTAAACAGATTAAATACAACGGTGGGAATGTTCTCTTCCATGCAGAGCGAGATGGAGGTGGCGTCCATAACTTTAAGTCCCTTCTTTAAAGCGTCCATGTAGGTAAGTTCGCTGAACTTGATCGCGTCTTCGTGTTTCATCGGGTCCTTGTCGTATACCCCGTCGACCTTCGTGGCTTTGAGTATTACGTCGGCATTTACCTGAAGTGCACGCAGACTTGCCGCCGTGTCCGTTGTGAAGAACGGGTTGCTCGTGCCTGCGGCAAAGATCACCACGCGGCCTTTTTCAAGGTGCCTTATAGCCCTTCTTCTGATAAAGGGTTCGGCTACCTGTTTTATCTCCAGTGCCGTCTGCACCCTTGTGGTCACGCCAAGACGTTCAAGGGAGTCCTGAAGGGCCAGTGAGTTTATCACGGTTGCCAGCATTCCCATGTAATCAGCTGTGGACCTGTCCATACCGGACGATTCCCCCGCTACCCCTCTGAATATGTTCCCACCCCCGACGACGATGGCGATCCAGACCCCAAGGTCGTGGATCTCCTTTATTTCTTTCGAGACGGAGGAAAGGATACTGGAATCTATACCGGAGGAACTATCGCCCTGAAGAGCCTCTCCGCTCAACTTAAGCAGTATTCTTCTGTATTTTACCCGATGCTTTACGGGAGGTGTCATAACGGGATTAGTTTAACTGGCAGGTTCTCCCAGCTGATATCTGATAAATCTTCTGATCACTATGTTCTCACCCACTTTGGCTATCGTGTTCTGGATAAGGTCGTTTATCTTTGTCTTGGGTTCCCTTATATAGGCCTGCTCTGAAAGACATGCTTCCTCAAAGAACTTGTTCATCCTGCCCTCTATCATCTTTTCCACTATCCTGGCTTCCTTTTTCTCCCCCGCTTCTTCCATCTGTGCCTTGATTATACTCCTTTCCTTTTCCAGCACGTCCTCCGGCACGTGTTCCCGTGACAGGTAAATGGGGTTGGAGGCGGCTATCTGCATGGCTATTTCCTTGGAAAGCTTCTGAAACTCTTCGTTCCTTGCGACAAAATCGGTCTCGCAGTTAAGCTCTAGCATTACACCGATCTTGCCTCCCGCGTGTACATAGGAGGTTATAACTCCTTCCGGGGTGTCCCTTCCCACTTTCTTCAGTGCTTTGGCGACCCCTTTGATCTTAAGGATCTCGAGGGCTTTATCCGGGTCCCCCTCTGAATCGTTCAGGGCGTTCCTGCAGTCTATAAAGGGAGCTCCTGTCTGATCTCTCAGCTCTTTGACCATCTTGGCCGTGGTAACGTTAGGCATCTTCCTGTGATCTCTCCTTGTTCTCGCTGGATTTTTTAGGGTCTGAACCTTCTGAAATGGCCACGGATATGGATTCTTCTTCCTGGTCTTTATCTTCTCCGTACTCTTTAAATACAAAGACCTTTCTCTCAACCACGACCTTTGTTTCTTCTTCTGCCGGTTTTTCGATCGTTCCGGACATCAGTTTCTGCTCGTATATGTGCTTTCCTTCTATGCAGGCGTCCGCCATTTTTGAAACGAACAGTTTAATTGCCCTTATGGCGTCATCGTTACTTGGGATGATATAATCCACGTCGTTCGGATTACAGTTCGTGTCAACGATCCCTACTATGGGAATACCAAGCGTTCTTGCTTCCCTTACCGCTATGTATTCTTTAAGTGAATCTACAACGAAGACGGCAGAAGGGTATCTCTGCATGTTTACAATGCCGCCTATCATATGTTCCAGTTTCTGAATTTCCCTCTTAAGCGTTTTTGCCTCTTTTTTGGACAGCAGTTCCATGTGCCCTTCCTCTTCAAGTTTTTTAAGTTCAAGAAGGTAATTCACTCTGGACCTTATGGTACTGAAGTTCGTCAGCGTACCTCCCAGCCATCTGGTATTTACGTAGGGCATTTCACACCGCGTGGCCTCTTCTGCCACAATTCCCTGGGCCTGCTTCTTTGTGCCCACGAAAAGCACCTTGCCGCCGTCGCCTACCACGTCCCTTACAAAATTGTTCGCCCGTGCGAACAGACCCAGGGTCTGCTGCAGGTCGATTATATGAATACCGTTCCTGATCCCGAAAATGAAGGATTTCATCTTTGGGTTCCAGTGACTTTTCTGATGGCCAAAGTGTACACCGGCTTCGAGCATCTGCTTCATGCCGATCGATTCACTCTGTTCAACTTCTTCGGACATTATCTCCTCCTGTGTTAAAGTTAACCTGACTTTATTACCATAGAAAATTTTTTTATCAAGCAGGGCATCTGTATCGTTCTGTGGTGTAACTGATAAAGTTACGGATATAATAACCTGATCATGAACAACGGCAGACATAATAAATTCCTGTTTATAATCAATCCGTCGTCCGGTTCCGGTACCGGCGGCGACAGGGCGGGACCGATAAAAGAGTTTATGGACGACAGGGGAGTTGATCATGAAATACGGCATACGGGCAGAAGAGGTGACGCGGGCAGATTTGCCGGTGACGCGGCAGAGAGCGGATTCTCGCACGTTGTATCGGTAGGAGGAGACGGGACGTCGAGCGAGATAGTGAACGCGATAGAGGGCAGGGACGTTATCTTCACGACGGTCCCGTCCGGCAGTGCCAATGATTTTTCAAGGACCGTGGGTATCCCCATTGAGTTTAAGGCGGCACTTGAGAACGTCGTCAGTGGAGAGGTTAAAACGGTGGATATAGGAAAGCTTGACGGCAGGTGCTTTATAAACGGTCTGGGAGTGGGTCTGGACGGCGCGGTGGCTAACAGGTTTAAGAAACTGAGATCTCTGGGTGGTTTCTTTGGCTACCTTGCGGGGGCTCTGATCGAGGCCTTTGGTTTTTCCGGGTTCAAGGCGGAAGTTAACGCGGGCGGCAGGATTTACAGGGGAAAATTCCTTCTGGCGGGAGCTTCTAACGGTCCGACCCAGGGAGGTATAAGGCTGGCTCCCGGTGCAAGCGTTACGGACGGTCTGCTTGACGTGCATCTGATAAGTGACATGAAGCTGATCAGAAGGCTTGTCACGCTCGGTAAAGTACTGAACGCCGGACATACTGACGCACGTGAGGTAAATATGGTCAGATCGGACAGGATAAAGCTGACCATAGACGGGGAAGTCCCCGCTCATATGGATGGAGAACCTTTTATCATGAAAAGAGGAACGTATAATATAGGTATTGCAAAAAAGGGACTGAAGGTGCTCGTTACGGGCAGCTGATCTGATATTTCCGTTGCCGTCTGATATTTCAGGTACATTAGCGGTAGCGGATGACCAGATGATCGTTCAGGGGTGATCCTTCTAAGGTGATTATGTTCATAGTTCGTTATATACTGTCCTGTCTTCTGACAACGTTCTGGGGAATAGCGGGACTGGTACTGTCCCTGTTTTCTAACCGGCTGGCGATCAGGTACGCCGTCCGGCCATGGGGAATAACGATGCTCTGGGCCTGGAACGTGAAACTGTCCGTGGAGGGTCTGGAGAACCTGTCCCGGGAAAGGGCGATCATAATGTACAATCATCAGAGCTCGTTCGATATACTGGCCTTTTCTGCCGCACTCCCGATCGAGTGGAAGGCGATTATGAAAAAGGAACTGCTGCACATGCCGTTCCTCGGATGGGTGGCAAAAGCCTCGGGTCATTACTTTGTTGCCAGGGATGGTTCGTCACAGGATACCAGAGAGGTGAGAAATATCGTCTCGCAGATCAGGAACGGTCCGTCCGTAATCCTGGCACCCGAAGGTACCAGAAGCAAGGATGGCAGATTGCTCCCGTTTAAAAAAGGAGGATTTCTGATCGCGATGCTCTCGGGCGTTCCGGTCGTTCCCATGGTCATATGGGGCGGTATGCACGTTAGAAAGAAAGGTGAATTTAAGGTAGAATCCGATAAGATGATGACGGTCAGGGTCCTTGAGCCGATAGAGGTCAGCAAACTGCCGCGGGGAAGAGAGGGAAGAGAAATGCTCGAACGCAAGGTCAAGACCGTCATGGAAGATGTGATAGACCAGCGTCTCAGATCGGAGAACAGGATATGAAGTTTTTTACTTGTAGGTTTTTGTATTTATAATCAGTTATTATAAATAGCGTTGGAGGTTGTAAAAGATAATAATGTATAACGGTCACCTGGCTGATCTGGACATGGACACGATCACTGCCCTGTCCGGCATGCCGCTGAACAAGGATATGGTCAATCCCAAAAGACCGGAAGATATGGCTGAAAAGGTCAGGGTTACTTTCAGGCCCCTGCCTGAACCGTACTATCAGTCCGATATTGTAAACTTCAGGCGGTCTCTCCTTGAACGTCTGAAAAAAAGCGGGGTCGAGGTCGTACCCTGGGACGAGGCCACTTCTGCGGACACGTCCAACGGTATGCTCTCAAGGATCTTCAGTTCACGAAAGGTCAAAAGGAACATCAGTGCGGTAGTTGATGTGAAAAGGGAGCAGTCGTCGGTCATGAAACTGCTCAGCGGTATAGCTGAAAGCATATACGGACTTGTGAGAAATTCGGAAAGGTCCGTTATGAGCATTATAAAGATCAGCGGATGGGCGGACGATTTTACGGCAAAACACGTTCAGGACCCGTTCAACACCCAGGTAATTACCCTGACGAACCTCAACCCTGAATTTGAAGACAAATCCACCACGTACGACAGAAAGATAGTATTAGGTCTGAACAACCTTATCTCCACCATGTCCGAGATAGTCATAGGGGTTTCCGACCGCAGGTTCACCATAGTAAACATGAACCTGTCCGATTCTCTTTACGTTCATGAAGAACTGGACGACTTTGTTTCAAAGTCCCTGATCCCCAAGATATATGCCCCGATCAAACCTCCCGTGCTTAACAGATTTATACAGGGAGAGTTCGATTCTGAAAGCAATGAATATTCCGAAAGATTGTGCGATCTCGGCAAGATCCTCAAAGAGACTGAACTTTTTCCCAAAGGGTCAAAGTTCAGTGACAAGATACGAAGACGGTCGCACAGGGATATAGTGAACAAGATCCTTGATGGACGGACCGGGGTGTCATATGGTTTTATCGCCCTTGCCGAGGTCCCGAGGTATTTCGGGCCGAAAAGACTGGACCGCAGTGAGTGGGACGGACTGGACACGGTTGATGGTATGAACGGCGATTACGTGAGAAAGAACTCCGAAGGCAGGTGGTACGTCAAGACCAGGATCAAAGGAGAGGTGGTTTATCAGCAGGTTCCGGATATAAGGGTCGTGACCTCAAGGTCCGGATGTGACAAGACTTCCCTTGATCCGAAGACGGATATTGTAAGAGTGGGACTGATCAAGGGTAAACTTTATCTGGAGGTCCCGTCTGGAATAAATCTGAGCAGAAGGGACGTAAGACCTTCTTTTGATACTTACGTCATACTGGCTCAGGCATTATCGGCCTCTCTGTACACGCCTGAGCTGATAAAGGACGGTATGCCGATACTGCATTTTCATGGATATCCTGACCCGGACTGGTTTTGCGAAAAAGAGTACCACTCGGGAGCGAATAATCCTTCTCTTCCATGCGGCACGATCGAAGCAGCGATACTTAACTATTCCGCTATCTACGAGATCGCAAGCAATAATTCCGGTGACGCCAACCTGATCTGTCTGGTCGAGTCGGACCATGGCGTTAATATCATGGGGCCGGACAAGGAATACATAGTCGACAGGTTAAAGAGCGGCAGAAAAAGCGGAAAGGTCATACTGGGCGGAGAATATCTGCCTTTACTTAAAAGCAGCACGCCGGTATCCGCTCACAGCGATTACTGACGAATAGTTCGGCAGGCCTGATCCTCCTTTTTCTCTTTATTTAAATGGTAAAAAGCGGCAAAAAAAAGCAGTAATTGTCCTGCGGCCTTCTCTGGATGCAATATGAGAATACTGATCATAACTTTAGTTTTAACTCTGTCATTGAACACGGTGTCTTTTGCTCAGAAAAAACCTGATGATAAGCAATTTTCACTACATTTATATTATAAAGAGGTCATGTACAACAAATCATTCTCTGAGAAATTTGGAGAAGCTCTGCTGATGAGCATCGTTGCTGGTATTTCCGGATTGGCCACAGGTGGATTGTCTCATTCAATTGGTGGGGATTTTAGTACAGGATTTGCAGTTGGGACAATTAATTCGTTATCTGATAAAACGTCACAAATTGCTATAATACCCTTTACTGACAGACATATATATGCTTTTGGCAGGTGCTTTGTAGGTGAGTCTATTACTTATGCTACTGATGTAAATTTTTGTGACAGGTCATTTATCAGAGCAAAGTATGAAGAATATTCAGATGTAGTTGCTCAATCTACTATGGGTCATCGTAAGATAGAAGCTTATTATAAGGAAAAAGAGCATGTTGTTTGCAGGAACTGGGCACTGGAATTACATAGGAGAAAATTGAACGATTGCAAGGAATATACCAGCCCTGATCAAATGCGTTATCTTACAGCGGTTGTAAACAGAATAGTGGATGAACAGAAAAGCCCCGATAAATACTGGGATAAAAATTATAGCTATAGCATTGTTGATAAATAAGGTTCTGGACAACAAAGTATATAATTCCCCTTATTTAAACAGCTGAAATGTTTTCAAAAGACATTGATAAAAGCAGTGTTAACGTCGGCTGGGTAGGCACGGGGATTATGGGTGCCGCCATGTGTGAACGTATAATGGAAGGAGGCTACAGTTTATACGTTTACAACAGAAGCAGGCATAAGTCGGAAGCATTGATAAAAAAGGGTGCCAGATGGTGCGGTTCATCCTCTGAGGTGGCAGACGCCTCGGACGTTGTTTTCACGATGGTGGGGTTCCCGAGCGACGTCAGAGAAGTTTATTTTGGCAGGAAGGGAATATTCAGCTCGCCTGTGCCGGGAAAGGTCCTGGTGGATATGACCACTACCGAACCTTCGCTGGCGGTGGAGATCTATAATAAGGCCAGAGAACTTGGCTCGGATTCGGTTGACGCTCCCGTTTCCGGAGGTGACGTGGGTGCAAAGAGCGGAAGACTTTCGATCATGGTCGGTGGAGATGAACAAGTCGTGGATTCCATCATGCCGTTCCTATCCCTTCTGGGTCATCAGATAGTTTACGAGGGACGTGCCGGGATGGGACAGCATGCAAAAATGTGCAATCAGATCACGGTCGCTGGGATTATGACGGGTATATGTGAAGCACTTCTTTATTGCAGTAAGTCGGGTTTGAGTCAGGAAAAGATGATAAAGACCGTCTGCGCGGGTGCTGCTTCCACCTGGCTTATGGAAAGCCTTGGTCCCAGGATCATCAAAGGGGATTTCAGTCCTGGTTTTTTCGTTGAGCATTTTATTAAGGACCTTGGTATTGCAGTTCGTGAGGCTGAAAAACTGAACTTATCCCTGCCCGGGCTGAAACTTGCAAAGCAGCTTTATGAAAAAACCGAGGAGATCGGTCACGGCAGGTCTGGAACGCAGGCCCTTTACCTGGCACTTAAGGAGATCTCCTGACCTTCTGCAGTAAGGCAGATTATTCAGGTCTTTTATATCTGTTCTATTCGAAGAGAGACGGATATTTTTTCCGTGCCGTTACCAAAGCGTATCCCGTGTACCGGTGCAGCGTCGGAATAATCAAGTCCGGTTGCGATACGAACGTGTTTATCGCTCGGGGCGATCTGATTGGACACGTCAAATCCCACCCATCCCAGTTCCTCTATCCAGACCTCTACCCAGGCATGACCTGCATCCTGCTCCACCTGATCTTCCATGAACATGTATCCGCTTACGTATCTTGCAGGAAAACCGAGCACCCGTGCCGCACTTAGAAAAACGTGAACGTGGTCCTGACAGACGCCTCTTCCTTTTTCCAGTATGTCCTCTGCTGAAGTTGAGGTACTGGTCTCTCCTTTCTGGTAAGAGACCGCGTTTTCAACGGCCTCGGACAGTTTATGCAGGTATTCGATATCTTTTTTATCAGAGTCAAGACCGGGAGAGGATCTGACAAAATCGTGAACGTGTTTGCCAGGCCGGGTAAGCGGGGTAGGTCTTTTAAAATACCACGGCTGTGCGTACCCACGGTTCCTTCCGATAATTCCCACCTTGTCTTTCGTTCTGACCGTGCCTTCACACATTATTTTGAACTCCGTGCTGCCCGGCTTTACGCTCGTCAGAGTGACCAGATTGTTGTACTGGTCCGTAAAGTCCATCTCTTTGGTTCCCCCTTCCACGACTATATCCCAGTTCAGGACGGTCTGTGTCCCCATTGACTGCGGCGTGAGATGTACCTGCTGGACAGCATAATTAACGGGACTGTCAAACTCGTATCTGGTCAGGTGAGAGATCTTTAACTTCATTTTCTATCTGTAAAAGCGAAAGTCCTTTTGTATCTGTTCACTTAAAGCGTTGTTGTCATGGATGAAATCTATTATAAATTCATGAAGTCCAAATTCAAAAACAGTGTCGATCGAGCTGTTTTCAAAATTGTTCATTATTTCTTCTGCCTGGTCAATGGAAGGGAAGGAATCACTTTCACTGTTGGCAATTAAGTTAAGGTTATCAAGTATTTCCTCATAACAGCAGATAAGGGACCTGGGCATCCGCCGTTCAAGTATCAGGAACTCCGCGATCAGCTTGGGGTTGATGTAATCCTCATTGAGCCACTTATGGACGTGTGGAGCTGAAATGGCCCTCAGGATGGTTTCCCACTGTATGTTATCAAGGGTGCTTCCTATTAAGGAGACCGAGGGAAGCAGAACGTAGTACTTAACGTCAAGCATCCTTGCCATGTTGTCCGCCCGTTCTATACAGGTGCCAAGACGTGAAAAACTGAAGATGTCGTTACGTATCATGGTGCCGAAGAACGTGCCTCGTATCATCGTGCTTTGCTGGCAGATGGTCGTGATCACCGCTGGCAGTTCCCGTTCCTCTATACGCCTGTTAAGTACGTTCTTCAGTGTTATCCAGCACGTGTTGATAGCTTCCCAGACCTCCCGGCTCAGGGAAGAGCGTACCATTCTTGCATTGTTGCGAGCGGCATTTATCACCGATATTACACTGGATGGGTTGTCCCGGTCGCACAGAAGGAAATCAATAACGGCAGAAGATTCATATTTTTTGTATTTCTGCAGAAAGACGTCTTTACTGCCGTTTGTGCTGATCAGAGATGCCCACTCGTTCCCGGCTGCTTCCGAGCGGGTCATCGCAATGCGAAATCCTGCGTCAAGCATTCTTGCGGTGTTTTCACTCCTTTCCAGATAGCGGAATATCCAGAACATTCCCCCTGCGGTCTTTCCAAGCATATCGTTTTTTTCTAAGGTCTATTTCGATAAAACCCAGGTGTCCTTAGTTCCTCCTCCTTGGCTGGAATTAACAACAAGTGAACCTTCGGTAAGTGCTACTCTGGTAAGCCCTCCCGGAACGATGTCTATATTATCCGGCGAGACCAGAACAAAAGGTCTCAGGTCGACGTGACGAGGGGCCAGTCCCTTACTGGTCAGTATCGGGACCGTGGAGAGCGAAAGAGTAGGCTGAGCTATATAGTTCTGAGGGTTTTCTTTCAACTTTATTTTAAATTCGTTCAGTTCGGACTTGCTTGCAGCGGGACCTACCAGCATCCCGTAACCTCCCGAACCATGCACTTCCTTGACGACGAGGTCCGACAGATTGTCCAGAACGTACTTCAGGGCATCTTCCTGCGAGCATCGCCAGGTTTTCACGTTTTTCAGGATCGCCTTTTCTCCCGTATAGAACTCAATGATCTCGGGGATGTAGGAATAAACGGCCTTATTGTCGGCTATACCTGTGCCCGGAGCATTGGCGATCGTGAGCCTTCCCGCCCTGAACACGTCGAAGATACCGGGTATTCCCAGAACGGATTGTGGATTAAAGTTGAGAGGGTCGAGGTAATCATCGTCTATACGTCTGTAAAGGACGTCGATCGGTTTGTACCCACGGATAGTACGCATGGCGATCCGGCCGTCAATGATACGCAGGTCGTGTCCTTCAACCAGTTCAACCCCCATCAGATCTGCCAGGGACGCGTGCTCGAAGTACGCGGAGTTATGGATACCCGGAGTGAGCACTGCCACCACGGGCTTACTGTCGCAGATCTTCGGAGCACATTTTCTCAGGTGTCTTCTGAGCTTTACCGGATAGTCTATCACTATCTTAACGTCTATATGAGTGAACAGTTCCGGGAACATGTGGAGCATGGTTTCCCGGTTCTCTATCATGTAGGCTACCCCGGACGGCGTGCGTGCATTGTCTTCCAGAACGTAGAATTCATCTTCACCGGTCCGGACGATATCAACTCCCACCACGTGAGTATAAACGTTACCCGGAGGCGATACTCCTATCATCTGGGGCAGAAAGGCTGAATTCTCGGTGATCATTTCCAGAGGTATCTTGCCGGCTCGTACTATCTCCTGCCGATGATAGATATCATCAAGAAAGGCGTTCATGGCCTTTACCCTCTGCTCGATCCCTTTTGTCAGATGTTCCCATTCCTTGCTGGAGATTATACGGGGAACGATGTCGAACGGGATCAGTCTTTCGCTGTCGTCATCACCGTGAAGGTTAAATGTAATCCCGGTGCGTTGAAAGAAATCCCTGGCCTCATCTGATTTCAGGTTCAGATGAGCTATATTTTCAGAGTTGAACCACTCTTTGTATTCTTTATAGAGGTCACGAAGTTCCCCATCACTGCCGAACATTTCATCAAAAAATTCATTCGGTTTGTCGGGGGTGTTTTTCTGCTTTGCCATTTTGTAGCTCAAATAAATAAGAATTAAAGAAAGTATCTAAGCTATGTAGGTACCGCTTCTCTAAATGATAACTTTCGTGGGAAATACTACATAACTATACTGTTTAAGTCAAATAGGTATCAGCTGGTCTGGATGGCAGATCAAGTGTGGATTTTTAATATAGAGCAGTTATTTTAACAAAAACACCAGCACGTCGTATATATTGTCTGTACTATATTGTATCTCGGAGGGTTGGCAGAACGGCTAATGCACCGGTCT
This sequence comes from Thermodesulfobacteriota bacterium, assembly GCA_965215275.1. Classification (GTDB taxonomy): domain Bacteria; phylum Desulfobacterota_D; class UBA1144; order Nemesobacterales; family JAJCZQ01; genus CAZUNK01. The sequence continues at coordinate 986,641 of OZ244044.1, read as the reverse complement.
TGAAAACCGGCGTCCGAAAGGACTTGGGGGTTCGAATCCCTCACCCTCCGCCAAGTTACAAGTTCGGTATTTAAGAGAGAGTATGTCTTGATACGGACTTGCTTTAGTTGTTTCGTTCAAATGTTGTATTATAAAACAATATTGTTCTTTAATACAACAAACTGCTATAATACAGATTATGGATAGAAAAACCTCTGCGAGAAAACTTGGGTCGAACATAAAAAAGTTGCGTTTAGATAAAGGAATGTCCCAAGGAGACTTATGTAAGCAAATCAGGGCTGATCGTTCATATGTGAGCCACCTTGAAAACGGCAACAAAAATCCAACCCTTGCAACAATAGAAAAACTTGCAAGAGCTTTTAGTGTTTCTATTGCTGAACTTTTGAAGTAGATATTATGAATAAAGATTTTATAAACAAAGTATTTTATAGAAACGCTCAAAATATGAGCGAAGTCCCCGATGAAATAGTTGATTTGATCGTTACATCTCCACCGTATTTTAATATTAAAGATTACGCAAAGGATGGATACCAAAAGAGTAGCAATAGTGAAAAACATAAAGAACAACTTGGCGATATAGATGATTATAAACTTTTTATCAAAGAACTATTGAAGGTTTGGAAGGAGTGTGAGCGAGTTTTAAAACCTAATGGGAAATTGGTAATAAATACTCCACTTATACCAATGAAAAAAGCAGATTACTCAACGCACCACAATAGACATATATTTGATCTTAACTCTGATATACAACATTCAATTTTATATCAAAAAAAAACAAAAATGTTTTTGCATGATGTTTACATTTGGGAACGAACCAATCCAAGTAAAAAATTGATGTTCGGTAGTTATCCGTATCCAAGAAACTTTTATGCACAGAATACCAGCGAGTTCATAACTGTTTATGTCAAAGACGGCAACCCAATCAATGATCTGCCAAAGAAAATCAAAGAAGCAAGCAAACTAACTCAGAAAGAATGGGTTGAGTATACAAAACAGGTTTGGAGAATGCCTGTTCCTGGTAAGAACGATGCTGCTTTTGGTGATCATAGTGCGATTATGCCTGAAGAGATTGTTTATCGTTGTGTAAGGTTATTTACCTATACTGACGATGTCGTTATGGACCCTTTCGCGGGAAGCGGAACAACTTTGAAAGTAGCAAAAGAAGAGGGCCGTAATTTTATTGGTTATGAGGTAATGAGCAGTTACAAAGAAGTGATAGAAAAAAAATTGAAGTTAGCTGAAAACAAAACAGAGAAAAAGCATGTCCAATAAAATTACGCATAATAAAATACACCGAATGGACTGTTTCAAATTTTTAAAGCGGGTTGATGATGGCGTTGTCGATCTTGCTGTTATAGACCCGCCGTACAATATGCGAAAAGCAGATTGGGACACTTTCAAATCAGAAAAAGAATTTTTTGATTTTACTTATTCTTGGATTGATGCCGTTATTCCAAAGATAAAAGATAATGGCAGTTTATACATTTTTAATACACCGTATAATTCGTCTTTCATACTTAGGTATTTAATAAGTAGAGAATTGAATTTTCAAAATTGGATTACTTGGGATAAGCGAGACGGATTGGGTGGTGCACGTAGGCGTTTTAGTAACGGGCAAGAGACTATAGTTTTCTTTACGAAGGGTCAGAAGCACACCTTTAACTATGACGATGTGCGTGTACCATACGAATCAACAGAGAGAATTGAGCACGCAAAGAAAAAAGGCATATTAAAAAATGGTAGACGTTGGTTTCCTAATCCCAAAGGACGATTGTGTGGAGAAGTTTGGCATATAACTAGCGAAAGACACAAAAACAAGATAAATGGCAAAGTTCAAAAAATGAATCACGCAACACCAAAGCCATTGGAATTAGTTGAAAGAATTATCACAGCAAGTTCAAACGAAAACGATTTAGTTCTGGATTGCTTTGTGGGTATGGGGACAACGGCGGTCGCTGCAAAAAAGCTCAAAAGAAATTTCCTTTGCTGTGATTTAGAAAAAACTTATGTAGAAGCAGCAAGGAAAAGATTAAAGGATATTAAGTGAAAATTATTAGAAAAGGAACACAACAGATTTTGAATGAAATTTTGTCTATAAACAAAGATAATCTTTTTCTGAAATACATAGTGAAACGACTTTGTAGTCCTGAATATCGAGGTTGGCATATTTCACAACACAACAGATATGATATCAATTATATTAAAAAAATACTGCAAAACATCCACCGTGTTGCTGGTCTGAACTATTTTGCAATTCCCCCAGGTGACTATGACCGAGATGATACACTATCTGTTGATTTTCAAGAATATCAGAAAATCGTCGATCAGACCCACTCTGAAATGGGACGAGGTACTATCAACTCTCTGAAAAAGAACTTCTTCCCAGATTTGAAAAAAATGGGTCTTTTGGAAATAAAAATCAAGATGAGTAAAACAGGCGAACATGTCCGTCATGGTATATTAACAAAGAGTGCGGTTGAATTTGTAGAAGCTACAACCTTGATTGAAGAGTATAAAAAGTTTACTGACTGCATAGACAAACTTTTTGGTAGCAAAATTTCTGAATTAGCTGAGACGATAAATCTTAGTGATTATGCAAATGACATAGTCAGTATTTATGAATTTATGTTTATTTTCTCGGATAACAACAGTGATTTGGATAAAATAGGACTTCTTAATTCATACCGTAGTTTGAGAAAATATGAGCGTTCAAAAGTGATAGATTTGGTTAAAGAGTACGCTAGTCCAGATAATTTTAAGGGAAATAAGACCGTTCTACGAGATTTCCATAATTGGAAAAATCAGGCACAACAAATAATGAGTTTGCTTAAAACCACTGTTTACTTTGCAGTTGATCAAAATAAATCTTTTCGCATCAGTACTGGAAGCACAGGATTTTTTCAAGAACCGAGTAAAAGAAGCGTTATTCCAAAGCATGAGTACTTTACATTTCACCAAATTGAAAGAAAAGATAAATTTGAACTTCATCATATCGTTCCTATTTCGTGGGCTCGAAATAAAAATGAAGCAAAAATTATTGACGATTACCGAAACTTAATTTATATCCATAGATCCCAACACAAACAAATCTCGCGGAACGGCAACAGAAATGTTGTCTTGAATATCAACCCCAACGAAGCTATATTTTCTGATATTGAAATTAAGGGCAGCGTAAAAACCACTAATGGAAAAGATGCATTTTATAGCAGAGAACAGAATAAAATTAAAAAAATAGCTAAGTACAATGCAAGATTATTGCAGTCAATTTTAGAATTTGAACAATTACAGGAATAACGCAACAAATTTTAAACCTAATTTAAAGATAGGTGTAACTGTGGAATTACCGAAATATCATGAGACATTTAAACCTATATTGGAAGTACTTAGTGCTAAAGGTCCGTTACATTACAAAAAATTAGGAACTCATGTTCGCGATAAATATTACAGCAGTTTACCAAAGAATCTGCTGGAGGAAACAGTACCTTCAACAGGAGATAATAAATTGCTTGATAGAATCTATTGGGGAAGGTCTCATTTGAAATTGGGAAAATTTGTTGAGTATCCAAAACGTGGCACAGTGAAAATTACGGATAAAGGAATGAATGTTTTAACAACTGGAAACCTCACATTGCAAGATTTAAGAAAAGACCCTGATTATGTGGCACATATGACACATCGTAAATCTGTACGGACTGAAAAAAGTAAATCAAAATACGAAAATATTGAAGATTACCCTCCTCCAGAGTTGATTGATTTTGCATTTCTTAAAATTAAAGAAAAGGTTACAACAGAATTATTAGAAGAATTAAGAGCAGTTGACCCTCCTCATGATCTTCAAAAAATTGTTTTGATTCTTTTAAAGAGAATGGGTTATGGTGATCCCGTTGAAACGAAAAAATCTCGTGATAGAGGAATTGACGGGATAATCAATGAAGATAAACTAGGGTTTGAAAAGATCTACATTCAAACGAAACGCTATAAAGAAGAAAACGAAGTCCGTGAAGGTGACATTCGTAATTTCATTGGGGCAATTACTCCAAACAACGGAGTTTTTGTAACTACTTCAAGGTTCGATAGGCATGCTAAAGAAACAGCCGACAATTATCGCCCCAAAATGATTCTTATAGATGGAGAAAAACTGGCAGATCTTATGTACGAGTATGATGTTGGTGTTAAAACAAGTAAATCTTATGAAATTAAAGATATTGATTCTGACTTTTTTGACAAAGTTGAGGAAATTGAATTATAGACTTATCTAATCATCAGTATTACAACTAAGTTTTTAACGATAGCAGTTTTTGCGAATGAATTTTTGTCTTTCGTTCGATTGAAATTAGACCCTTCCCGTCTCATTCTGGGCTTTCTTCAAAAAGTTCAGATCTTATCAAGAAGGTGCAGACACAATGAGATGATTGGAGGCTTTTCCATCTTCGACCAGTTTTAGATAAGTATCGAAGTATTCAATGTGATATTGGGTGTTTTGTTCTCCCTGTTCTTTTGCTATCTCTTCTGCATGCTTTTTATATGCTTCTCCCCACTTTGTAACCTGTTTTTTAAAGTCCGACACGTACTCCGTAATCTCTTTGGTCTCAAAGCCGGACAGTTCGAGTTTTTCTCTGTAACTTTCAAGTGAATCATAGTATTGGGGAATAAGATAACCTCTTGCCATTTTGCGCCTTGTGTCATCGTCAAGTTTATCAAATGTGCCGCTTAGAAATGCCCATCTTCCGGAACGTTTCAAAACTCTGCAAACTTCCCTGAAAAGTCCTGCTTTGTCCTCAAATACGTTCATCACGTTAAGGCTTATCGCAAGGTCAAAGGTATTTTCCTCAAAGGGCATATTCATTGCATCTCCCAGATAAAAAGACGTATTTTTCTGCAGTCCGGATCTTTCTGCCAGCTTTTCTGATACTTTCACCCCTACGTCATTTATTTCTATCCCGGCGATCCTGCATCCTGATCTGCTTGCTATGTATATGGCGGGACCTCCTGCTCCACTTCCCACGTCAAGCACGTAAGTTTTATCGTCTATGCCGAGTCTGTGAATAAGCTGATCAAGGTAGCGAGGGGTAATGAACGACTGCTGTCCTATGTCATCCTCCGTGCCCCAGATGGTCTCTCTTATGAGCCTGTTAGCAGGGCTGTCAAGCTGGTGAAGTTCTGAATAATCTACCCCTATGGACTTTTCTTTCACTCTTTTGCTCCTGATCCAGATCGATTTTTGATCCTTACGACTCAATTATAACCTAATTAATAATGTTTGGCACTTCAGAGATCTGCCTCTTATTATGATATGCTGAGGACTTGCTGTATTATTTACCGGTGTAGTTTCACATCCAGACAAAGCCTTAACGGCTTGTGTCTGCAGAACGTCAGGTCTGTGCTGAATTAGGAAAATGTCGGGTAATCTCTATATAGTATCAACGCCAATTGGAAACCTTGGGGATATCACCTTCAGGGCAGTTCAGACATTACAGAGTGCTGACCTTATAGCTTGCGAAGATACCCGGCACACGAGAAAGCTCCTGGATCATTACAAAATAGAAGGAAGATTGACGAGCTATCACGAACACAATGAAAATACCAAGTCGCAGAAGCTGATAAAAGATCTGGAGAGCGGAAAGAACGTAGCACTGGTTACAGATGCCGGCACTCCCTGTATATCGGACCCTGGTTATAAAATAGTGGACCTGGCAGTTCAGAAAGGTATGAACGTAACGGTCATACCTGGTGCAAGTTCGGTAATTTCCGGGCTGACCATCAGCGGTCTGCCGGCCGGTTCATTCTCTTTTTTTGGATTTCCCCCACGGTCCGAGAAGGGAATGGAAAAACTTATAAGTGATATCAGACCTGTAAAGAACACCCTTATTTTTTTTGAATCACCCAGACGGATAAAAAAGACACTGCGGTATTTTCTTCAGGGGCTGGGGAACAGGAAGGCCGCTGTCTGCAGAGAACTTACAAAGCTGCACGAAGAGGTTATGCGGGGGACATTGGAAGATCTGTGTGAAACACTTGAGAAAAAACGGACCATAAAGGGAGAGATATGTCTGGTTATAGAGGGATTTCAGGAGAGTAAGGAAGATAAGATGCGTCGCAGTTTGACTCTGATCAGTGACCGACTGAAGTCCCTCAGGGATATGAACGTGTCTCTGAGCGACGCGGTCAGAGACACCGCTCGTGAGCTTGGTCTGCCGAAGAAAGAGGTTTACAGGAAAGCTCTGGAGATATGGAAAGGTTAATACAGAGAGTTAGATATGTTTCCGCCTGTCTTATAAAACAAAATGTTTATCCAAAAGATCAGTAAACTTCTTTCGGTATACGTTCTGGGGTCTTTACTTCTGATCTTTTCATCAGTTCTTCTTCTTTTGTCACATCGTTTCAATACCGAGGCAGTGTCTGTCGATCCCGTTCTGCTCTTAGTTATAGTTCTTTTTACCTCGTCGGTCGTTTATATACTGGCCGTTAATTTCAGGTCAGAAATCTTTAACATTCTTAATGAGAGAAAGGCTCTTCTTTATATTTTTGCAGTAGGTTTTCTGCTCAGGGCCTTAATGCTTTTTTCCGCACCAATGCTTGAGGATGATTATTTCAGATATCTGTGGGATGGTGCTGTAACGGCACACGGTATTAACCCGTACAGATATTCACCGGAGCAGATCTTGGACGGTAAGGTCCAGGTACCGGATCTGGAACTTCTGAGCAGGGGATCAGGCGATATCATAGAAAATATCAACCACGGGCACCTGCCTACCATCTATCCTCCGGTAAGCCAGGTGTTCTTTGCAGTTTCTTATAAGCTGGCACCGCTTGATTTTGATCTCTGGAGGGTGTTCCTGCTGCTTTTTGACCTGATAACGTTCTTTTTACTGCTGACCATTCTCAGAGAGCTGGGACTTTCATCTGCCAACGTGATGATATACTGGTGGAATCCCCTGCTGATAAACGTGATCTTTAATTCAGGACACTTTGAGGCACTGGTCTTTCCTTTTGTACTTTCTGCACTCCTTCTGGCATATAAGAAAAGATCCGTTCTTTCCATGCTTGCTTTAGCCGCGGGTGTGGGAATAAAGTTATGGCCGGTAGTGCTTCTTCCGTCTTTACTGCGGTCATGCGGTAACAGGATCATGGACGCGGTAAGACCTGCCCTGGTCTTCTTCATACTGCTTTTCGTTATTTTCCTGCCTCTGATATTAGTTTCACCCGAGGGACTTTCGGGATTTGCCGCCTACGGCAGAAGCTGGGAGAACAACAGCCTGTTCTTCCAGGTTATACTGTCCGTTCTCAAAGGGGTTATAAGCACGGCGGGCTTTGATCAGCAGCACCTTCAGATATCTGCACGTGTTACTGTTTCGGTCATCCTGCTTGTCTGGATACTGTTCCAGGTCGTAAAGTACGATATGAGCAGACAGGACATGTTTAAAAGGACCTTATTCATAGTGGCGGCCGTATTTCTTCTCAGTCCGACCCAGTTCCCATGGTACTACACCTGGTTATTACCGTTCCTTGCCGTTGTACCGAAATTTTCCTTACTGGTCGTGACGCCCCAGCTTACGCTCTACTATCTTTGGTTTTACCTTGAGCCCCGGGGTATGGAAGACCTGTTCAGGAACGTGGTAGTGTGGATAGAGTTCCTGCCGGTCTGGGTTTTACTGATAGCTGAATACAGAAAAGGAAAACTGCTGAGGAATTTTTAACGGTCTTTCAGTAAAAGACCATCAATGACCATAGATTTTTTTCCAGTCCGTGAGAAAATAAACGTACAAAAATTCCAGAAAAATGGAGGGGGCGATACTTGATGAATATCAGCAAGGAGTTATCAGCTGCGGTTTCAGCAGTGGAAAAGTCCTGTGATTTCAGCAGGCAGGTACAAAAAGGTCTGGTTCCTGATGAGGCTGTGGAGAAAAGGGACGGGTCACCCGTTACCATAGCCGACCTCGGAGTGCAGACGATAGTTATCAGTGAATTAAAAAATACGTTTCCGGATGCTCTGTTTACCGCCGAGGAAGACCTTGAGGAGATCTCCCGTGGCGACGCACTGATAGAAAAAGTGTCAGGTCACCTGAGGCCGTACTTTTCTGAAATTACGGAGGAGGACGTGATCAGCATTATCGGTCAGGGGGCATATGACGGAGGAAGGGAAAAGCGCTTCTGGACACTTGATCCGATCGACGGGACAAAGGGGTTTTTAAGAAAGGACCAGTACGCCGTTGCACTGGCCCTGATAGAGAACGGAGAGGTTTTACTTGGAGTGCTCGGATGTCCGAACCTTCCTGCCGGTCCTCTGGAGGAGGCAGAAGACGCAGGAGCGGTTTTTTATGCGGCCAGAGGCATGGGGGCTTACATGAAACCTCTTGGTCTGGACAGCGTGATAAGTATCAGCGTATCTGAGCATAAAAACGCCTCCGAGACAAGGTTTTTAGAATCGGTGGAACCTTCGCATTCATCTCATGCCGCCTCTGCCCGGATCGCCGATATGCTGAACATTACAAGGGAGCCGGTCAGGATAGACAGCCAGTGTAAGTACGGGGTTCTTGCACGGGGAGACGCCTCGTTATATATGAGGCTGCCGGTTCGGAAGGATTATCGCGAGAAGATATGGGACCATGCGGCAGGATACGTCATAGTGACCGAAGCCGGAGGTAAGGTGACCGACTGTTTCGGTAAAAAGCTGGATTTTTCGCTGGGAAGAACACTTAACGACAATGCAGGTATCATCGGTTCCAACGGTAAGATACACGACCAGGTGCTGGAGGTCGTCAGAAAGGTCATCGGGTAGAGATTATCCTGTGTACGTTCCCGGACAGAAAATCCGTAATGTATATCTCCTTTTCATGGTCCACTCCGAAACTTGAGATAAGCGTCTCCGTTTTTAAAAGCTTTGCGTACTGCCACTGTCCGTTCTTCTTTCTTAATCCCCAGATGGTCCCTGAGCAGAAATCCCCGAAGAAGTAAGTTCCTTCAATATCCTTGTATTTCTTCCCTCTGTACACGTAACCTCCGGTAACGGAGCATCCGTCGTCATGACCGTATTCCACTATGGGCATTGTCAGTCTGGACAGGTCCACGTCCTTGTCCACATTGAAGGTACTGAACCCTTCCATGTATCTCCAGCCGTAATTTTGTCCGCCTTTGCTGTACGAGGGCTGAAAGTTGACTTCTTCCCGTTTGCTCTGTCCCACGTCGGCAATATACAGGTCGCCCGTTCTGGGATCAAAAGAAAATCTCCAGGGGTTTCTGAGCCCATAGGACCATATCTCGTTCCTGCCGGGTCTGTTAATAAAAGGATTGTCCTCAGGTACTTTGTAGGGCTGACCTTTATCAACGTCGATCCTCAGTATTTTGCCAAGCAGTGACAGTTTATTCTGTCCGTTGTCAAGAGGGTCGCCCGAAGCTCCTCCGTCTCCCGTACCGATATAGAGGTAGCTGTCCGGTCCGAACGCCAGTTGTCCGCCGTTGTGATTTGAGTAGGGCTGCAGGACCTTTAACAGAATTTTTTCCTTCCTGCCTGTACGAAGGGCGTTGAATTCCGATATTATGACGTCACCTCGAACGTCCGTGTAGTAAACAAAGTATCTTCCGTTCTTATCAAAGTCAGGATGGAACGCCACGCTCAGCAGTCCTCGCTCGTATTCCCTGGACCTGACTCTGTCCGTAACGTCGAGCAGCACACTCCTTTTGCCGTTATTTACAGCTATTATCCTGCCTTTTTTCTCAACGATGAAAACCGCCCGTGAACTGTCGCCGGAAGTCGTCAGATAGACCGGTTCTTTAAATCCCGTATAGGTCTTTTCCAGGCCGATCCTGGCCCATGGCGGGACCTCTGCTGCTTTTATGGCGGAGGGAAGTTCCCTCTGTTCAGCAAAAGGGACCTTTATAAGCTCTGTTACAGCCCTCAGTTCTTTTTCGAAGAACAGATACAAGGTCCCGGCTGATAAGATGACTGTTATCAGGATCAGTAAAGCTGGTTTAAGCTGCTTGGACCTGGGCAATGAAATTTCTCCTGATGACCTTGATGCTTATTATATCACGCTTTGCTGATCAGAGTTAAGGCGATTATAATAAGTGCCAGGACCAGCCTGTAGAAAACGAATATCTTAAAGTTCTGTTTTTTCAGAAAGCCAAGCAGAAATCTTATGACCAGATAAGAGGTGATGGTGGAAGAGGCCACCCCGGTGATGAACGGGATGCTTGTGAGGGTTTCGACGTCCATGTGCCTTGACTCCAGAACGGTGGCTCCCGCGATCAGGGGAGCGGACAGAAGAAATGAGAATTTTGCCGCCTCTTCGCGTCTGAAGTTCCTGATAAGTCCGCCCGTGATGGCAACTCCCGAGCGGGACGAGCCGGGTATTATTGCAAACGCCTGTGATATCCCGAAGAATAGACAGTCCGTCAGGTTCATATCCTTTATCTCCCGTTCGTTGGAGGTCTTCTTATCCGCAAGGAGCAGAAGCAGGCCGAACAGTGCAAGCGCGACCGCAATGTACAGCGGGTTCCTTAGTATTCCCGACGCGTAAGGTTCAAAGACGAATCCGGATATAACTCCCGGCACTGTTCCTATTATCAGAAAAAGCCCCGTCTTTCCGTTAACGCTTTCCCTGTACGACCCCTTGAGAGTGCATTTTACAAAATCCGACGTTATATGCTTCCAGTCGTTTCGAAAATAGGTGAGTATCGCAATGAGACTTCCGAGATGAAGGGCCACGTTGAAAGGCAGTCCGGGGTCCTGCCATGAAAGTATCCACGGGAATAAAACAAGGTGCGCGGTGCTGCTGACGGGAAGGAACTCAGCTACTCCCTGTATTACGCCCAATATAAATGACTGAACAGAATCCAATGTTTACACCTTTTTTATCAGAGCACTCTTTTGAGAAACCCGGCAGTGTATGATCTTTTTGACCTTGTTAGTTCTTCCGGACTTCCCTCGGCTACGATGTACCCTCCTTCCCTGCCGCCTTCCGGACCCATGTCTATAACGTGGTCCGCACACTTAATGATATCAACGTTGTGCTCAATTACTATGATCGTGTTGCCCAGTTCAACGAGTTTCTGTATCACGTTCAGGAGTTTTTTCACGTCCTCGAAGTGCAGTCCCACGGACGGTTCGTCCAGTATATAAAGGGTCCGTCCCGTGGACCTCCTGGCAAGTTCCCTGGACAGTTTCATACGCTGTGATTCTCCACCGGAAACGGTCGTTGAGGACTGTCCGAGCCTGATATAGTCAAGCCCGACCTCGTTCAGAACTTCCAGTTTTTTTCTTATCTTCGGATAGTTCCCAAAGAAGAGCAAAGCCTCATGGACCGTCATGTTAAGTACATCGGAGATGCTTTTTCCCCTGAGCCTGATCTCCAGGGTATCCCTGTTGTATCTTTTCCCGCCGCACTGCTCGCAGGTTACGTAAATGTCCGGCAGGAAGTGCATCTCGATCATGATCGCCCCGTTACCGTTACAGTGAGCACATCTGCCTTCCTTCACGTTAAAGCTGAACCTGCCCGGACCGTAGCCTTTTGCCCTTGATTCCGGCAGCATGGAGAACGTGTTCCTTATATCTGCAAAGACCGCCGTGTAGGTCGCCGGACTGGATTTTGGAGTTCGTCCGATCGGTGACTGATCGACCTCTATGATCTTGTTGATCTTATCCTCTCCCGAGAGTCCCGTTATAAGTCCGGCAGCTCCCCTGGTATTATAGAGCTTTCTGGATAAGTGACCGTACAGGGTATCCACTACAAGTGTGCTCTTTCCGGACCCGGATACCCCCGTTACACAGGTAAAGACCCCGAGAGGGAATTTTACGTCTATGTTCTTAAGGTTGTTTTCCGATGCTCCGTATATCTCTATGAACTCTCTGGGCTTTCTTCTTTTTGAAGGAACTTCAATGGTCTGCCGTCCCGAGAGGTAGCTTCCGGTCAGGGAGCTTCTTCGTTTCAGTATCTGTTTTATGCTGCCCTCGGCAATTATCTCTCCCCCCTGCTCCCCGGCCCCGGGTCCCATGTCCACTATGTGATCGCTGCTCCTTATCGTGTCCTCATCGTGCTCAACTACGACCACGGTATTGCCTGAATCCCTTATCGTTTTTAACGTGTCTATCAGTTTTTTATTGTCCCTGGGGTGAAGACCCATGGACGGTTCGTCCAGAACGTAGGTTATTCCCGTCAGTTTTGATCCCACCTGGGTGGCAAGTCTGATCCTCTGTGCTTCTCCTCCGGAAAGGGTCGGTGCCGTTCTGTCCAGCGACAGATAACCCAGTCCGACGTCTTTAAGGAATCCCAGACGTGAATTTATCTCGGTAAGTATCCCGCTGGCGATGGCCGCTTCTCTTTCTTTGAGCTTTATACCACCGAAGAACCTGATCGATTTATCCACCGGCTGTTTTACCAGTTCGAAGATGGACCTTTCATCTATCAGGACCGACAGGGACCCTTTTTTAAGTCTTGAACCTTCACATGAGCGGCACGTCGTTGATACAAGGTATTTTGAAAGGGAACTTCTCACTTCGTCAGAACCCGTTTCACTGTACCAGTCACTTATTATATTCACTACCCCGGCAAACCCGTCCGGATCATCTGTGGACCCGTTTTCTTTACTGGTATTTTCTCCAGTACCGTACAGGATCATCTGTCTTGTTTTTTTGCTTAACTTACTGAACGGCCTGGAAAGACTGAATTTGTAACGATCCGCGAGCGAGTGCAGAAGCTGCATGTAGTAGGATGAGTTCCTCCATGGTACGATCGCCCCTTCCGCGATGGACCTTTCGGGGTCCTCTATTATAAGGTCAGGGTCAAAAAAAGAGCTTGTGCCCAGCCCACTGCATTCAGTGCATGCTCCGTACGGACTGTTGAACGAAAATATCCTCGGTGAGATCTCCCTGTAGCTGAAGCCGCACCTGGTACAGGATGAGTTCTTGCTGAACGCTGCGGACGTGCCGTTAAAATCGCATACGACAGTTCCCCCGGACCGCTTGACTGCAAAATCAAGAGATTCCTCAATCCTGCTTTTGAAGTTCCTGTCCGATGAGCTCAGAACGTCTATCAGTATCTCTATGGTGTGAACCTTGTATCTGCCGAGGTCTATCTGCTCCTCCAGATCATATTCGTTCCCGTCGATACGGACCCTTAAAAATCCCTCCCTTCTTATATCTTCAAGTTCCTTTCTGTACTGACCTTTTCTGCCCTGTACGATCGGCGAGTATATACGGATGCTTTTATCACCTGCGTCCTCGGAGATACGTTCGGCAATGGATCCCGTTGACAGGGAGACGATCTCGTTACCGCAGTCCGGACAGTAGGGAGTTCCTATACGGGCGAAGAGCAGTCTCATGAAGTCGTAGATCTCCGTGATCGTCCCGACCGTTGACCGGGGATTTCTGTGGAACGTCTTCTGGTCCACGGATATGGAAGGTGAAAGTCCTTCAATGTAGTCAAAGTCCGGCTTTTCCAGTTTATCGACGAACTGTCTTGCATAGGTCGAAAGGGATTCCATGAACCTCCTCTGTCCCTCTGCAAAAAGCGTATCGAACGCAAGAGATGATTTTCCCGAACCGCTGACCCCCGTGATAACCACGAGCGACCGTCTTGGGATGTTCAGACTTATATCCTTCAGGTTGTGTTGTCTTGCACCTTTGATGTGTATATTATCCATTACCATCAGAAAATATATACACAACGATGTCTTTGCCAATACTGGCTTATGAACGAACTGTCTGAAAAAGGGGTAAAGAGGCCGCTGTCAATGGTTCAGGTCCAGGGGTTCAGGTATCGTAAGGGAAAAGTTTTATAATGAGCACGAGCGTTTACATCCATCTGCCTTACTGCATAACGAAATGTCCGTACTGTGATTTTAATTCCTACGGCGTGGGAGGAAGCTTTCCTGAAGATGACTATACTTCCGCCGTTATGCACGAGATAGATTCTCACTCCGAATATCTGTCCCTGTGTACGGTCTCCACAATATTCTTTGGCGGTGGTACTCCATCGCTGTTCAGACCTGAAAGCATTGAAAAAATAATAAAGAAAGTTGGTGAATACGCCGTTCTTGCCGAGGACGCTGAGATATCCATTGAGATAAATCCCAGAACCGCGGACCTTGAAAAGCTCAGGCATTTCAGAGACGTTGGTGTAAATCGTGCCAGCGTGGGAATACAGTCCTTTTCTGACAGAAAGTTGAAGTTCCTTGGGCGTTTTAATTCCCCGGAAGAGGGTAAAAGCGTCCTGAGGGACGTTGCCAGGTCAGGTTTTGAGAACTTCAGTCTGGACCTTATATACGGAAGTTCTGACGAGACCCTTGATGAGGTCGAGTATGATCTTAATGCCTCCCTTGAACTGAACGTGCCCCACGTGTCCGCTTACTGTCTTACGATAGAGGACGGTACGAGGTTTGGAGATATGTACGGAAAAGGTCTGCTGAGACTGCCCGAGGACGAAGCTCTTTCCAGGATGTTCACCCTGACGGACTCCCTGCTGGTGAGAAACGGATTTGAGCACTATGAGATCTCGAACTTCTGTAAACCGGGTTTTGAGTGCAGACATAATTTGACCTACTGGGAGTGCGGGAGTTACATTGGCGTGGGTGCTGGTGCGCATTCACATCTGAACGGGGAAGACCATCCGCCATGGGGAGAAAGATGGACCAATTTCAGGGACCCGAAAGCTTATATAAAAGCTGTAAAAGAAAGTGGTTCAGCTCGTGAATTTACCGAGAGACTGTCAAGGGACGAGGCTTTGACCGACAGACTGCTGATGGGTCTGCGTCTTAAAAAAGGTATTAACATAGAGCAGATCAAAAAGACCTACGGAGCCGTGCTTTGCCGTGACGGGCTGAAAAATTCGGCAGAGGATGGACTGCTCGAAGAAGACAGTGGCAACCTGAGGATCACCGACAGGGGAAGGATATTTTCCAACAGGCTGATATACAGCATCGTTGAGGCTTTTAAACCCCTTTGCTAAACCGTGCTGCCTATTTTTATTTTCTGTCCGTTCGCCCTGATATAGAGGTCGTCCCCGTCCTGCTCAAGGTATTTCATCAGTTCATAATAAGCGGGACTTAAGAACCTGGCACTGTATTTATTGCTTTTTACTTTTGTGTAAAGGACGTTATTGCTGCCGAACCAGGCGTTTTTAAGATCAGTGTATTCTGTCGTTTCGTCGTTCAAGGTTGCGTAGAAACCGCCGTCCTTTTTATTGACCATCTTAACGACAAAGGGCGTGTCTTCCACCTCTACGTAAACCTTGCCGAATCCTTCGTCCACAAAGAACCTGCCGTCTTTATCAACGTCAAGGTTCCTGTTGTTTTCCAGATAGGTCCATCTGTGGGTTATCTTAAGGCCGTCCTGGAACCAGTTCCCTTTTTTATCTATAAAGATACGGGCTTTGTTCCCTTTGGTTTTATCGTTTGTGGGGTTACTTGTCATAATGCTCTGTTGTTACTTCACCTTAACGATTTAATTTGTGAGATAGATATGGTTTAAGCGACGGCAAGAACAAATACTTTATTGAAAATCGTGTGCAGTTGCCTTAAAATTTTTCATTTGTAAGTTTGTCCAGCTCTTTCTCGAAGAGAGGTTTTAAATGATATTATTACTATATTTATCTTTCCGCTTTCTTTTTTAACTAAATAATTATATTGTCTTGACTAACAAAGTATATAATCCCAAAAATTGCAGACGGTTTGTAATATCTGACCTTTAATCTTTATTCTTATTTATAGGTCAGCAATGCCTTGATGTCTGCCGGCAGTGTAACATTAAATCTTTTCTCAAATTCAGTGACGCTTTTATATTGTTTTTGGAATGACTTAGCAATATCTAAATATTTTATAGCAGGGCTTAAATATGCTTTGGCATTTTCCCATTCGCTCAGGCATAATTGGATAATTCCCAGATAATAGTAAATATATATAAATTGTGAATTGATTTTTAAGGCTTTGTTATAGTCCTTGATCGCTTCCTTGTATTGTTTAAGTACAGCTTTGACATTTCCTCTGTTAAAATAGGCTTTTGCCGATTGTGGATTGATCTTTATAGCTTTGTCGTAATCCTTGATCGCTTCCTCGTATTGTTCTAGTCTGGCTTTGGCAATACCTCTGTTATTATAAACTTCTGCCAATTGCGGGTTGATCTTTATAGCTTTGTCGTAATCCTTGATCGCTTCCTTGTATCGTTTAAATCCAGCTTTGGCAATACCTCTGTTAAAATAGGTATCTGCTGATTGTTGGTTGATCTTTATAGCTTTGTCGTAATCCTTGATCGCTTCCTTGTATCGTTTAAGTCCAGTTTTGGCATTTCCTTTGTTAATAAAATAGGATTCTGCCAATTGCGGGTTGATCTTTATGGCTTTGTCGTAGTCCTTGATCGCTTCCTCGTATCGTTCTAGTCTGGCTTTGGCAATACCTCTGTTAAAATAGGTTTCTGCTGATTGTTGGTTGATCTTTATGGTTGTGTCGTAGTTCTTGATCGCTTCCTCGTATTGTTTAAGTACAGCTTTGACATTTCCTCTGTTAAAATAGGTTTCTGCCGATTGCGGATTAATCTCTAAGGCTTTATTACAGTCCTCAATTGCTTCCTCGTATTGTTCTAGTCTGGCTTTGGCAATACCTCTGTTAAAATAGGTTTCTGCCGATTGCGGATTGATCTCTAAGGCTTTATTACAGTCCTCAATTGCTTCCTCGTATTGTCCTAGTCTGACTTTGGCATTTCCTTTGTTACAATAGGCTTCTGCCGATTGCGGATTGATCTCTAAGGCTTTATTACAGTCCTCAATTGCTTCCTCGTATTGTCCTAGTCTGACTTTGGCATTTCCTCTTTTGAAATAAGCTTCTGCCGATTGCGGATTGATCTCTAAGGCTTTGTTATAGTCCTTAATTGCTTCCTTATATTGTTTAAGTCCGGTTCTGGTATTTCCTCTGTTAACATAAGTTTCTACTGATTGCGGAGCGAGGCGGATTGCTTTGGTATAAGATTCAATGGCTTTGTCATACTCTTTCTTATTAACGTACTTATAACCTTCGTAAAACTCCGCATATGCATTTTCGCGGATTTTTTGTCTTTTTATAACTCCGTTAATATCGTTGTAAATGGTTTTTGTGGATATATTGTGATATTTACTTAAATGGTCTAATATATCCTTTTTCAATTTTGCAGGAACGGAAACTATGTCGTCTGGTTTCTCGAATCCTTCTGGCGGTTGGATAAAAACACTTTTTTGAGCACTGATGCGTTCTGTTGGAATACGTGGTTCTCTAATATAGGTTTCTACATTCTGTTTCTTTTTTAGAATGACTCTGCCATTTTTCTCGGGTTCACTATTGCAAGCAAAAAAAAGGGCTATGTTATAATCTGTGGTAAAATCTATGAAGTTGGTTGATCCTCCATAGTGTTGAATTTGAGACAGAATATTAATTTCATCGTATGTTGAATTAATATATGTTCTTGCCTCCTGTAAAATTTGCTTTTGGATATCGCTAATAGGGTGTTCCATATTTATATTCTCACACAGGCGATAGAGGGAGGAAGATACTTTTTCGTAGTGAGCAGGTTCGCCGCGGTAGATGTAATCACCATCAGATGATTTTTGTATAATTTCCTGAACTTTCTCAAGAACTTTTTTGTTTTGTCTTGATTGTCTATAGGTTTGCTCATCTTTTTTCTTTAATTCTCTCTTTATTTCTTTTCTTTTGTTTTCTTTCTTTTTATTTTTATGTATATAGTGTTTATTCTGATAGTTCATTTTCTGTTCTCTTATTTCTTTCTCTTTTTATATATACTTTCATATAACTATTTTTGTATTTCCCTTAAATAAGTTATCAAAAGATTCCTTATAACTACACGCTATAAAGTATAACAATTAGTATGTTAAACATTATGACCTAAAACAAAATTGGCAAAAGTTTTATACGATTATTTTCCCATTAACTGTAAAACCACGAAAGTAATGTCCAAAAGGCTTGTTTCTTGTATGGTTTTTTCTTTCTTCTTTGTTTATGTACTTTTTCAAAAAATTTTTTTGGGGGGGGGGATTACATATAGTGTTGCCGAGACCAGTAAGCAGATGGCTTGCTAAACCTGTGAATTTATAGTATCGTTATTAACGATATGTCAAGAGTAATAA
Source organism: Thermodesulfobacteriota bacterium (assembly GCA_965215275.1). Taxonomy (GTDB): domain Bacteria; phylum Desulfobacterota_D; class UBA1144; order Nemesobacterales; family JAJCZQ01; genus CAZUNK01. The sequence goes on along the minus strand of OZ244044.1, from coordinate 968,540 downwards.
GTAGTTCATGGGATAAGGATTTAGACGAATTTTCAGATCAGTTAACTTACAAGACTGGAAGTACTGGTGGTCAGTTGACTTTAGTTTCATCTCAATATACTTCACAAACTTGTTCTGCTTTGCCATTTTTGCAGCTCAAATAATAAACGTATGTCACAAAAACAAGATATATTAAATTTATTTGAGAAATCCAGAGTTAAACCTTCTTGGGCCTTTGCCGATAAAACAAGAAAAGATACTGCTTATATTACTCATGGTTATCACCGCTATCCCGCAAAATTCATTCCCCAGATAGTTTCTCGTCTTGTTGCAAAATACACAAAAGAGGGTGATTTGGTCGTTGATCCGTTCGGCGGTTGTGGAACTACCCTTGTTGAATCTAAAATTATGGGCAGGTCGTCAATTGGAGTAGATATAAATCCTGTTGCGGTCTTGATGACAAAAGCAAAAAAAACTCCGATCGAACCGATCAAAATTCAAAAACAATTTTTTAAGTTAAGAACTGAAATAGATTCTTTTGATAAACATACAAAAGTCAAAGCACCAGAACACAAGAGTATTGATTACTGGTTTAAACAGGAACAGAAAAGAAAACTTGCTTTTCTTTTTTCTGAAATTTCAAAAATAAAAGACCGGGATATAAAGGATTTTTTCTACTGCGGTTTTTCAAATATTCTCAAAAATTGCTCGATTTGGCTTCAGAAAAGCAATAAACCTACAAGGGATCTAAAGAAGCAGCCAGCTGATCCTTTTATTATTTTTTCTCGTCACGTCAAAGCTATGTTTCGGGGCAATACTGATTTTTTCAGTCTTTTGCAAGAAAGACAATATCTGACAACCCCTTGCGATGTTTACTGTACGGACGCGAGAAAAATACCTGCAGGATCTGACTCCGTCAGTTTGATCGTTACATCGCCACCCTATGTTACTTCGTATGAATACGCTGACCTGCATCAGCTTACTGCTCTTTGGTTTGAATACACAAAAGATTTGAGTGATTTTAGAAAAAGATTTATTGGCACTGCCTACCATAATAAAAAAGGGCTTACTTTGAACAGTAAAATTGCAGAGAATATAAAAACTGAACTGTTGAAGAAAGACAAAAGAACGGCTGAGGAAGTCTCAACGTATTTTGGTGAAATGAACCAGGTTTTTGAAGAGATGAAAAGAATATTAAAAAAAGGCGGCCGAACTTGTATCGTAATAGGTAATACGAGTTTAAAAGGAGTGGAGATCCTGAATGCTCAGGTTTTTGTTGAGCAGTTACAAGGTCTTGGTTTTAGAATTGATGGTATTATAAAACGGAAGATCCCCTCAAAGAACCTGCCTTCGATAAGGGATAAAACAACGGGTCGTTTTGCGAAGGCAACGGACAGGAAAAAGGTTTTTGCCTACCCAACGGAATATATATTAGTTATGCAAAAAATATGACAATAGATGATCTGATCGAAATTTACAAAAAGAAAAAGAAAAGGTACGGCACACAGGCGTACAGACAGATTTCAACTGTATTCAAAGAAGCCAAGGAGCAGCACAAAAAGGATTTTCGTGGAACTGACCACGAACAGTCGTGGAGATCTTTCAAAGGAAACAACCTTGAAAAACTGATTGAGTACATTATCACTGATGAGGTCCACGGCTTAGGATTAAAAGCTATAAACAGCAATGCTCTGAAACGAACAAATAAAAGCAATCTTTCTGAAGATCTCGGACAGGTTAAAAAAAATTTGCTGATCGATTATGGTGAATTTGGTTATCATCTTCCCGACGTTGATATTGTTATTTACGACCCAAAGACAAATAAAATCATTGCCGCACTCTCTGTCAAGGTAACGCTTCGGGAAAGAATTGCCCAAACGGGATACTGGAAAATGAAGTTGCAAAATCAATCTCTTACCAGGCACATAAAGTTTTATTTTATTACACTTGACGAGGATGGAGTACTGATGATAAGAAAACCCGCTAAAAAGGGACGTGCAATTGTGGAAGCAGACACGGATGGAAGCTATGTTTTGAATGAAAGTGATATTGAGAACAGTGATAAAGTAAAAATGTTTGACAGGTTTATTGATGATCTAAAGGGTCTCTTGAAGTAAAAATTGGGAATTATATTAGTTATATCAACGAGCAAAGGAGAAATATTTAAGTGTACGAGTTTCTTTCTGGTGTGATAATGCATAACATGCCAGTACAATGTTTATGAGAACGTTCTCAGAAAAGTTTTTATTTTTACATCGTGGGGTGGAGTAGATAAGGACGCATATCTCCCAACACGGGCTTAAGGTGTTATAGTACCACTTAGCTTCTTCGGGTAAATAAGTATATAATTTCCAGATTTTTTGAGGTTATAAATATGAATATCGCTGTTATCGGTACAGGGTACGTCGGGCTTGTAACGGGGGCCTGTTTCTCAATGCCCTGTTGTTATTTCATCTTATCGGTTTAATTTGTGCAGATTTGATATCGGCTTTTAAAATACGAGAAAACTGTTTTCTTTTATCCTTAAAGTATTTAAGCAAATCTTATACATGACCTCCAGATTACATCGTACTGACAATGATTATATAATTAAAGAGTAAGATGATGCCTGTAGGAATCTGTAAACTGTGCAGAAAAACCGTGCTGCTGACTTTTAAAGTCACGGAGCAATGGTGATTTGAAAGATTTTTCTGCTTGATTAAGTTACATTTATTAGCATATGATGTGAAGACCACCCGGAACTTGGAATTATATCGTGATTCCTTCTTCCTCTGCTTTTTTCAGCACTTCCAGCAGCACAGCTGATTGTTTCTCTGATGGAATTTTCTGAGGGATCAGGGTTGCAATCTTCAGAATATTGATTTCTTTCGGACTGAAAATACGTTTTTTCTGACCTTCAGTAAATATTGATTCCCATTTACTGGCAGAAATATCAATTACTTTTTTCTGTGCTTCAATACCTGTTTCCATCTTCTGCACTTTGGCTGCAGATTTAACTTCCTGATCAACTTCCTCTTTTGAAACCAGTTCCTCCATGAATTTTGCCGGAAGCATGGATTTCAGTTCTGCTGTTTTTGTCTGCAGCCGGTCCCAGCAGGCCTCCATCCTACACCAGTTCCATATACTATATACATCAGCTATTGGTTTTGTAATATCGTCGTGAACAAGTTTTGCCGTTATTTCAAGAGACCGCATAACAGTATCGGAGATGTCCTGCTTATCCCATATTTTCATAAAATCCAGGGACTTGCCATTACTGGAACATAATTCTCCAAGAAGAGCCAGCGTATAAGCAACAACATTTGCACGGTATACGCCATCATACCATGGCTGTGCAGACACCATCCTTTCAGTTTTCCGGAACAGAACAGCTCTGGCAATGACGCGCTTAAAATAAAATTCGTTGAACTGGTCAGCATTCTTATTCCACATCTGACCGATCCGTTTTGCATAATGAGCGAAATTATTCTGAGCACCGTGATTCACGTAAGTTGGTTTTTCATCCCATACATTTTCAAATTTTGCCAAGTCTGTTTTGGTAAACCTCTTATTTTTTGGATATTCCGCCTGGAATTTTTTCTTTTCGGCTTTCGACAAATTTGACTGTGCATCATCATACTGACCTCTGGCACGTTCATAAAACCATTTCGTTTCACGTTGTGCTCCTTGCTCTGATGGTGCCCACAGCCTTCTGGAGAATTCCTCCATCCTTATATGAAAAGGATGAGTAGAGAAGAAGTCTGCCGCATTCACCCTGTTCTGGGTATTGGCATATTCCGATATCTTTGGAATAACCTCTTCACCTTTTTCAACATCTACAACTGACAGTTTCATCTGCACAAAAATATTATGCAGCGAAGCCTTATCCTTTTTGTTTGTATGGAAAATAGATGCTGTAGTCTGACCTCCGTTAACAATCTGCAAGTCGCGTATCTTCTTGATATAAATGCCATCATCATGTTTTTCAGTCACCACTTCTTTAGCCGTTGCCGTAATTCCATTATTATAGGCGAAGAACATATCAGGGTCGTTCATGATTGTGGCACGGATACCCTTGTTAACCTTTCCGCGAGCCTGCAGGAAGCAACGTACGTTCTGCTCAAGTAGTCTGCTGCCATAGCGTCCATACAGATCGCCAAGTATTTCACCCGGCATGACCAGAAGATAGGATTCATAATCCGCAGAATCAATGTGTGCCAGCAGGCACTGAATACCTCGACCAAACATTTCATTGAAATCGATAACTAACTCTTCCTTTTTACCTCTGGATGTTTCCACTCTGTACAGACGTGATATATCCCATACATGATAAGTGAACATCTTTTTTCCTCTCTGTTTATCATCAATAGCCTGCAGCTTTTCACTCAACCGGCGTTCTGACAAAAGATAGAAATTAACTTTTGCTAAAGAGTGTTCACGTTCGGAAATATCTCTCGCCAAGCCGTAACCACGCGACGTTTCTTCCAGATCATAGAAAAGCTCCTTCTCTGCACTGGCTGTGAAGAAATTCTCCAGGCGTTTGAAAATTCCCTCAACGTCTGTACGAGTCAAAGATTCTAGGTTTTCCCTGTTGGCAAAATCCACAATGAAAAGATCAAGGATGCTTCCATCTTCATTGAACCAGTAGCCATCAACTCGCATGCCTCTTTGTGCTTTATAGTGACATGGTTCAAATCCTTCTATAGCTCCTGATTCATCAAGTTCTTTCGAAACTCGCAGAGCAAACTCCGCTTCCATAAAATCCTGTTTTACTTCAGCATCTACCAGTAAATCCTGTCTGAAATCATGAAAAAACTCTTCAATGTCCATCGTTATTATTTATCTCCAATTGCAGAAATATTACAGAGATAGTCTGAGATGCTGCTGAAACTAATCCTGTATAATACATCTTTTACGCCTTCAGGCAGTATATCCGGGGTAATACATGGAAATTTATTGCTTTCCACCAGGTAAGTACGAACTTCAGATACCAAAAAGCAGGGAAGATCATATTCGGGAATGTCAATGTATCCAGATTCCATAAGGCGTTTTTCAAATATATACTGAAGATTATTGTCGGCAAATCTCTCTCGCACCTGTCTGACTGTGTTATTAAGTGACATACCTGTCGTGCAGTCCGAATCTCTGGAGAGAAAAAATACATTCAGAAAGAGATGCTCCAGATGTGTCTGCAACTGATTTTCAGAGGAGATAAGGACTGAGTCACTTCGTGAACCTGTGACATATTCTATCTCCACTGCTGAATGACCTAATACAAAACTATGAGGACCACCTGACCGCAATTGCCAACCTTCTATTATTGCCGCAGGAGAAAAGATCTGTCGTTCAATGCATTTCTCCATGAACTTCAGTTCGCTGAAAAGCTTCTGCACCTCACGGTCACTCAGGGTATTTTTTCTGGCACGGCTTAGGAATAATCGCCAATGCTCAAGACGTGTGAAAAGAATGTTCATTGCTGTGCCAGTTTCTTTTACAGGTTGCGTCTTCTGAATGATATCGTTGCAGAGTGTCAAGAAAATATCGGCATTCTCCATTTCCTGGAGAACAAGCATCAGAAAGGCTTCACCTGTATCAGGAATTAGTCTGAAATCAGTCTTGATTCCGGACAGCACTATTTTTCTGCCGGCTAATTTTTCTTTGAAATCTGCTTTCTCACATTTCAGTACCAGAAGATAATGTCCCGCTGAGTCTCTTCCCCAGAAAAAGTCATGAGGGTGATCAGGTAATGCCCTAAGCAAGTTTAACTCATTGGGTGGAATGTTAATTTTTTCCCACGGAGAGGTATCAGTTGTCATAATCATCCTCATCATCAGGGTCATCAAACATATCCTGCTGCAGCCATATCCTATTAACTACACATTCAACATATTCTAAATGATCCTCTGTTTTGAAATTATAAGGGAAACTGATACTAGTTGCTGGAACTTTATCAAGAAGAGTTTCAGATTCCTTGTCTTCCCCCGGATTCTTATAACCAAGTGTCAGTAAGTGAATCATAAGCAATGGTTTTGATCGGACCTTCCTGTAGAAGTGGTCTGATATATTATTACCAGTCTCAGTTTTTGCTTTAGCTTCTTCGGCTTCACGCACCTGTTCGTCTGTCAAGCCGATATCTTCGGCTCCACGGCTGGCAACACGCCCTGTATTTGTAATCCATAGACCATCTTCCCCAGCAGGAATTTTTCTTTCGCCCTTGTTATCAATACCGACGGCACGTTTCTGACAAAACAATTTTCTTTTTTTATCAAGCTGCATATAAACAGAATCACTTTTTGGATTTTTGAGAGAGATGAACGCCACATCAACATCCGGATACTTTTCAGCAATTTTACGCAGGTATTCCAACACCGCTTCTTGGTCTCTGATGAGGCTTTTATGGACCTTGAACTTAATCAGGAATTCTTCGACATTTTTATAATTTATGTCTTTCCAGAAATAGGACCCTGTACGCTCTTCTAATTTTTCGTGATGGTCCTTACTTAATTTCTTGAACAGATCAGAAATCATCTCACGGTTATCCTTGGTGATTTGTTCATCATATGGAACAATCACTGTTTCCCTCAGTCTTCCGGCAAAATTAAAGTCTAATATTACCTTTGTAGCTGATCGCATTTTGTTACGAGCCGTTACAAGAAGAGCATTGGGGTGAGTACGAACATAAAGACCAAAATCTTTTGGGGTTAATCTGTCACGCTGCATCTGTTTTATCTGCTGCCGAAGCTCCTCAGTAGCTTCGGCAATATGGCTGTACCAGCCTTGAGATTCATCTGTCAGCCAAACTTTGCAGATGTTATCAAATGAATCACGGTACCCAAACCATCTTCCCATCTGCATTAGTGTGTCATACATTCTGGTATTCCGGTACATATAGCTGACTATCAGACCTTCCAGCGTAAGTCCACGCGATAGACTCAATCCGCCTACAGCAATTACGGTCAGAGATTCTCCATTTTCTTTGTAGTAGTTATAATCCAAGGATTCTTCTGACTGACTGTTAATCAGGAAGGTTCTGATCGAACTTGTAGCATCAGCTAATGTTTTCTGTATATCTGACCAGGTTTCACTGATATTTGAAAACTCCTCATCGTATATTTTTTTCAGAGCTGCCAGGTACTTACATTTAATTTTATTTTCATTTGGAAGGTTATAACTGAATTTTACAGCACGACACATGTTTTTTATATAATACAAAACATGTTCCTTTATCTGTTTTTGTACGTTTACAAACCTGGAAGCGTTAATCATCATGGAGCAGTGTTCATTCCCTTGTTCACGCAGCATTCTGACAGCTTTTCCGATCACAAATGAGTTGATTGCCTGCTTCATCGAAGGTGGCAGTTCTTCAATTATCCAGTTCTTTTTATGAGAAAAAGGAATATAGTCCTCTGCATCACTTATGGTACAGAGGATTTTTTTACCGGATTCTTCATCCAGAAATACTTTACTTGGCCCGAAATAGTTAGTTGGGACATCCAGACAGTAGATGAAGTCCTTTGGAAACAGGTCGTCACCAAGCATTTCGGCGGAAGACTCAGGGTTGATAAAAATATTAGCAAACGGCGTAGCTGTATACCCAACATAGCAGCTTTTTTTGAAAAGTTTCAGAATACTGCGTATTTCCTCGTTTGTTCTGGTAGGGTCAATATCTTGTTTTTTAGTGTTGATAGAGGCGTAGTCTGCTTCATCATCAATCATCAGCATGGGGATATCTGCGATCTGACCTGATGAATCTCTGAGGTTCAGTTCTCTCAGCCAGTTATACAGATTTTTCAGAGTTCGCACGTTTTTTTTGATAACAACAACGACCGGCTGACTGAAGCCTCTTAGATCAGCAACAAGTTGGCTGGCTATTTTATTAGTGAAATCACTGTTTGTGGTAGTAAGAGAGACAGGATAATTTCTGTTGCGATTAAGTTTACCTACTCCAACCACTTTTCTTTTCTTGTCTGAAGTGATGCTTCTTCCAACAAACCCTTCATCTACACGATGCTGTGTCTGCTTTCTTAGATTGTTGTGAATACCGGCAATAACAATGATAAATTTATATCCTGCATCAGCAGCCTTGGATACTAAACCTATATAATTTGCTGTCTTTCCTGACTGTATGTGCCCGATTACCAGACCGCGTCTGTCCCAATCGGATGCTTCCTGTGGATCCTTCAGCAGTCCGAGAATTCTCTCTGTAACATTTTCAAGAGTGCTAATGACCCTTGGACTCCAACCGGTCAGGTACAATTCGTACTCCTTCCAGTAGTTCCACTCAATCTCACGCTTTCTGTACCATTCATCATCATGATCTGCATTCTGGTCAACAAGTGAAATACCTTTACTCATTGTAACGACCAGTTTGCTTTCCACATTCCTGATGACGGGTTCTATATCTGTCTCACTAACTTTAAAAACTGGTGAAAAAGAGGTAGCAATCTCACGGATTTCACAAGGGGACACATTATTGTGATCCCTAAAATACATCATAATAGCATCTTCAAATCCTTTCAGGTTCATTATAAAACTTCTCCTTTATTATCCTTTCTATTTCTTCGGGATATTCACAGAAGGGTTTCAAGTTACTGAATGTTTTTCTGAATTGATTTTCGTCAATCTCATTTTCGGCAGAGAGGATATCAAACAGCCTGTGAAGTTTAGCCCTGATTTCTTCACCATCGATTTTCTCGGTTTCTTCAAAACTTTTAGGTGTGGTTGAATAATCTGAATAGATTGCTTCAACAGGTATGGATTTTTCTACAATTTCAAGTACCTCTGAAAACAGTTGCTGCTTTCCTGTGTCTAGCGATCCTTTAAAGGCCTGGAGGATAGGATGCTGTCTGTTCAGTGAATATTGTATGCCATTATGTTCGGCATAACGCACCCAGAATGGCAGTGCTACACCTTCAAAAAGTCGATGACCTCTAGCCTTATGAACACGGGTACTCTGCTCTGAAATTCTGTTAATGATTTGCCGCAGTTTATCCTTTACTTGGCGAGGTGGGACTGCCTTGGATTTCTTGATGTCTATTGTCCAGTGTTCATCCAGTGCATTAGGAAAGTCTATCCTGACGCGAGCCAGTTTTGTGGATTCTCCTTTTGACACCAGCCTGAACCAGTCTCCCCATGCCATCAAGCGATTGTTACGGTAGATGTAGACACCTTGGTTGCTGACAAACTCACTGCGTTCCTTGTAGTAATCGTGTTCTTTCGGTGATAGTTTGCTGTGATGAGGTAATATATACGGCTGAATGGTTATGGTATGACCATTGATTCTGACAATCTCTTTTTGCAGCAGTTGTGTTGCCGTATTTTTCAGGCAGAATGGATCAAAGGGTTCAACTTGGTGACCGTTAATGAATATATCCAGTTTTTTCTTTTTGATCTCGTGAGATAAGAACCGGTGAAAGACCAGTGCCAGATGTTTTTCCACTACCTCAAGTTTTTCCAAGAGTGAATCCTGATGTAAATCGTACAGTTCCCCATCAAAGAGTCTGTCCAGCTTTTGCCAGAGCACAAGAGTTCCATCGCCGGTGATTTTATCAGCATGGGGAATGTCTGAAATTTCACGGGCATTAAGAACTCCGAGTATCCATTCATCATGTTTTTCCAGCGTATCCATATCCCAGACTGCACCTGACCATTCACCGTTTTTTCGGCTGATGACCGTTACTTTACGACACTGGGAAAAGGAAGCAGTTTTAAGCCCTAGACCAAAACGTCCGAGATCGTTGTCTGATCGGATGTTACGTGGATGAATAGACCCGTACCGCATAGCATTAGTAAGTTCATCTCTATTCATACCCTTTCCGTTATCAATAATCCCAAGAACCCGTTCAGCAGGTTCCTCAATATTGAAATCAAAACAGATTTCTACTTTTGATGCAGCAGCAGTGATACTGTTGTCTATAATATCAGCTATGGCCGTTTCCAGTGAGTAGCCGATATCTCTCATGGATTCTGATAACGAAGCTGCGTATGGTGGTAAACGAAGTTTTTTCATCAATTATACTCCAGTAACCATATATACCGTATGTAATTCCCAGAAATTAAATAACAATAAATTATTATAATATACCTGTTTATAACTAACTTGGCAAGTAAAAAGGTAGTAATTTCAATCAATTAGGCTCTTTTTGATTGATTTTGTATATTTAAGGCTGATTACTATAGTGAATTTCTAAATCTCCTGAATCAGTGATATTCCTTAAAACAATACAGTACAGGATTACTATTTGCTTTAATTATTAACTTACTTCTAATGCATTGCCTCCCCTCTTAAAGTGTTCTATATCTATACTCTCACACATGTTAATAGTGGGAAGGAAGGTATTCTTTTGTAGTGAGCAGGGTCGCCGCGGTATATGTAATCACCATCAGATGAATTTTGTATAATTTTCTGAGGTATCTTAAGAACTTCCTTTGTCTTGTTTTGATTGTCGATAGGTTTGCTCATCTTTTTTCTTTAATTCTTTCTTTACTTCTTTTCTTTTGTTTTCTTTCTTTTTATTTTTATGGATATAGTGCTTATTCTGATAGTTCATTTTCTGTTCTCTTATTTAATTTTCTTATTTTTAGCTCTTTTTTCTTTAATATTATTTATTTCTCTCTTTATCCTGTCATATATCAATCTTTATAATTTCCCTAAATAAGTTATCAAAAAATCCCTTATAATTACACACTAAAAGTTTAACAATTAATAAGTTAAACATGATGATCTAAAACAAAATTGGCAAAATTTTATGCGATTATTTTTCTATTAACTATAATATCGCAAAAGTAATATCCAAAAGACTTGTTTCTGATATGGTTTTTCTTTCTGTTTGTTTATGTACTCTTTTAAAATTTTTTGAGGTTATATAAATATGAATATCGCTGTTATCGGTACAGGGTACGTCGGGCTTGTAACGGGGGCTTGTTTTTCGTCAAGCGGAAATAAGGTTACCTGTGTGGATATAGACGAAGGCAAGATAAGATCCCTTCTTACGGGAAAGGTGCCGTTTTACGAACCCGGGCTCGAGGAGATGGTAAAATCCAATCTGGAAGAAGGCAGGATCAGTTTTACCACCGACATCAAAACTGCGATCGAGAATTCTTACATTATATTCATTGCAGTTGGAACTCCCCAGTCCGAGGATGGGACTGCGGATATAAAATACGTCCTGGACGTGGCCAGACAGATAGGAAATTATATTAACGACTATAAGGTCGTTGTGACCAAAAGCACTGTTCCCGTGGGAACGACGGAAAAAGTCAGGGACGTGATCAGATCTCTTACGGAAGTCGAATTTGATATTGCGTCAAACCCGGAGTTTTTAAAGGAAGGTGCCGCGGTTGAGGATTTTTTAAAGCCGGAAAGGGTGGTTATCGGGGTTGAAAGTAAAAAGGCAGGTGAGATACTCAAGGAACTTTATTTACCGTTCATGCGTTCATGGAACAGGTCCAACGTGGTTTCGATAAGATCCTCTGAAATGTCAAAGTACGCTTCGAACGCAATGCTTGCAACCCGCATATCCTTTATGAACGAGATGGCCAATCTGTGCGAGGCAGCAGGGGTGAACGTTTCGGATGTAAGGTCCGTCATGGGTTCGGACAGAAGGATAGGAAGGCATTTTCTGTTCCCGGGACTTGGCTACGGAGGGTCCTGTTTTCCCAAGGACGTGAAAGCCCTGATAAACACGGCAGAGCAGTTTGGCTGTGAGCTCAGGGTCTGCAGTGCCGTTGACGACATAAATAAAGATCAGAGGGTAAGGTTTTTCAATAAAATATCAAAATACTACGGGGGCGACCTGAAGAACAAGGCGTTTGCCATGTGGGGACTGTCGTTCAAGCCCAATACGGACGATATAAGAGAATCCCCGGCTTTGTTTTTAGTCGACAAGCTGCTTGAGAACGGAGCATCCATCGTGGTCCATGATCCTGCTGCACTTGATAACGTAAAAAGCATCTACGGGGACAGAATAAAGTACGCCCACTCCAACTATGACGCCTGCAGCGGGGCAGACGCAATAATCGTCAGTACTGAATGGAACGAGTACAGGCAGCCTGACCTGATGAAAGTCTCCTCTCTGGTAAACAGCCGGGTTATTTTTGACGGAAGGAACCTGTACAGCAGAGAGAAATTGGAAAATATGGGCTTTGAGTACATAGCGGTTGGTATCTGATCTTTCATGAGCTACCTTTCAATAAAATTTTTCGGAGATATGCGATGTCTGTCCTGGTAACGGGTTGTGCAGGATTTATAGGGTCCAGGGTCTGCAGTCTGTTAAGTAAAAGAGGCGACCAGGTAATAGGGATCGACAGCCTGAACGATGCTTACGACGTGAGGCTCAAGAAATACAGACTGGACCGTCTGTCAGCTGAAAGGAACTTTACTTTTTATAAGGTCGATATCACGGAAAGGGAAAACCTGGAAGCATGTCTTGATGATCACGCAGATATTGATACCATAGTTAACCTGGCTGCCCGGGCGGGCGTCAGAAGCAGCCTGGATATTCCATCCGAGTATTACAGGACCAACCTTATGGGAACCCTGAACCTGCTGCAGTTCAGCAAAAGCAGCGGTATATCGAAATTCGTTCAGGCCTCAACCTCCAGTGTTTATGGAGAGAACGAGTATCCCTTTCACGAGGAGCAGAATACGGACCTTACGCTCTCACCTTACGCTTCATCAAAAAAAGCATCTGAAAATCTGTGCTATACCTATCACAGGCTCTATGGAATGGATATTTTCGTCCTGAGGTATTTTACCGTTTATGGTCCGGCGGGAAGACCGGATATGGCCCCTTTCAGGTTCATAAGATGGACCGACCGGGGAGATGACGTGATCGTTTATGGGGACGGGAACCAGGAAAGGGACTTTACCTATGTAGATGATATAGCGGAAGGCACGGTATCCGCCGTGTCCGCAGTGGAGGGTTCTGGCTTTGAGATCATAAACCTTGGGAGCGACGCTCCGGTCAGGCTGACGGATTTTATAAAGATGATCGAAAAAAGGCTGGGGAAAAAAGCCCGTGTGGTCAGTCAGCCCGTTCATATAACTGACGTTCCTGCTACGTGGGCGAACACCCTGAAAGCAAGAAAGTTCCTTAACTGGGTACCAGGGGTCGATATTGAAAACGGACTGGATCTGACGGTTGACTGGTACGTGAAGAACAAGGACATGGCAGACAGTATAGAGCTGTAGCTTTGACGTTATCTGACTGTCTGGAGAAGGACAAGGTCATATACGGGATTGCCAGTTCATAAGATAGTTGTTAAGTTAAGGCTGGATTTTGAAATTTGACTGTATGAGATTTTTGGTTTTATTTTCAGGCGTTGAGATTCAGTTTACATCAGTTTAAAAGGAACAGATATTATGTCATTGAAATCGCTGGTAATAGTCGAGTCACCTTCAAAGGCCCGTACGATAAGCAAATACCTGGGTAAGGATTATCAGGTGAAGGCTTCCGTGGGTCACGTCGTTGATCTGTCCGATAAAACCCATGACAAGATCGGGGTCGATATAAGCAACGGATTTAAGCCGGACTATGAGGTTATAAAGGGTAAGGGCAAGATACTGAAGGAACTTCGCAAATCCGCCAGAGAAAAGGAAAAGGTATATTTGGCAACCGACCCGGACAGGGAAGGAGAGGCGATAGCATGGCATATTGCAAAAGAACTGGACCTTGGCAAAAGAGCTCATCGCGTCCTTATACGTGAAATAACGAAAGAAGGTGTTATAGAGACGTTCAGGAACTCCGGGGAACTGAACAGGGATAAGTTCGAAGCTCAGCAGGCACGGCGTATACTCGACAGGATAGTCGGTTACAAGATAAGTCCGCTTCTCTGGAAAAAGATAGGTGGCAGGCTTAGTGCGGGACGCGTTCAGAGCGTTGCCCTTAATTTTATAGTTCGAAGGGAGAGGGAGATAGATGCTTTCGTGCCGCGGGAATACTGGAAACTGGAAGCACGTCTGCTGACCCTGAAAGACGAGGGTTTTTCCGCTTATCTGCAGAGCTTTGAGGATTGCAGTGATGAGATCCCGGACGGTACCCGTGCAGATGAAATAGTTGCGGCACTGAAGGGTGAACGGTTCCGCGTTAAGGAAGTTGAGAGGAAAAAACACAACCGCAAGGCACCGCCGCCTTTTATCACGAGTACCCTTCAGCGAGAGGCATCGACCAGGCTGGGATTTTCGGTCAGGAAGACCATGACCGTGGCCCAGAGGCTCTATGAAGGGATAGACCTTGGCGACCAGGGACCGGTCGGTCTTATAACCTATATGAGAACGGACTCAGTACGCCTTTCCTCCCGTGCGGTCGAGGAAGCACGCGGGTTCATTAAAAACAAATGGGGCGATAAGTACCTTCCTTCAAAGCCACCGGTGCAGAAGGTAAAGAAAGACGCTCAGGACGCCCATGAGGCCATAAGGGCAACCTCTGCGGACAGAACTCCGCAGGATATAGCCAGGTTTCTGCAAAAGGACGAGGCACGGCTTTATGAACTGATATGGAGAAGGTTCATCGCTTCTCAGATGACTTCCGCGGTGGATGAACGTACGACCGTGGATATAGAGGCTGGCAAGGCTGTTTTTCGTGCCGTTGGGACGGTTCCAGTTTTTGCGGGATGGAGAGAGGTTATACCACCTCAGAGATCGGTTAAGGGAGATGATGAACCGCTTCTGCCTCCGCTTGCCAGGGGAGACGAGCTTAGGTGTGAGGATATGATCCCGACCCAGCATTTTACAAAACCTCCTCCTCGTTACAATGAATCATCGCTGGTAAAAGAACTTGAAGATAAAGGCGTTGGCAGACCGTCGACCTATGCCTCGATCCTTTCTACAATTCAGGAAAGGGAATACGTCAGAATGGAGAAAAAAGTGTTCTTTCCTACTTCTCTTGGCATTTCCGTGAACGACTGCCTTGTAAAGAACTTTCCGAACATAATGGACGAGACCTTTACCGCTTCGGTCGAAGAGGACCTTGACAGGATTGAGCAGGGGACAAAAAAATGGGACAAACTTCTGAACAGTTTTTATTTCGATGAGAAAAATGGACTGCAGAGGCGTCTGGAAGATGCAGAAAGATCCTTCAATATAGTTGAGGAAACCGATATTACCTGCGACAAGTGCGGCAAACCTATGATAATCAAGCAGAGACGCAGGATAGGAGGGGAATTCCTTTCATGTTCCGGCTATCCCGAGTGCAAGAACGCGTCTGATTTTGAAAGGGACGGTGACAGGATAGTACCGAAGAAGGCGTCCGAACCGAAGGAGACGGACATTGAATGTGAGAAGTGCGGTTCGATCATGGTTATAAAGACCCGGCGTCGTGATGGTGCTGAGTTCCTGGCCTGCTCTGGCTATCCGAAATGTAAGAACGCGTCTGATTTTGAAAGGGACGGTGACAGGATCATAATTAAGAAAGCGTCCGAGCCGAAGGAAACGGACATTGAGTGTGAGAAGTGCGGTTCGGTCATGGTTATAAAGACCCGGCGTCGTGATGGTGCTGAGTTCCTGGCCTGCTCCGGTTATCCGAAGTGCAGGAACGCGGCCAGTTTTGAAAGGGACGGCGACAGTATCCGGATGATCAAGTCAACCGGTACACGAAAATAGTATCCTGTGTTCAAAGAACAGGTAATAAGTAGTTATTGTTTATTTTGCTGGTTTTGATTATTTTCAATAATTGTTTAATTTCTTCGAACTTTTCATCAATCAGTTTATCTTGTTTGTCAAACCTTTCATCCTGCTTATCAAATCTTGCATCTTGCTTGTCAAACCTTGCCTGTTGAATTTTATGAATTTCTTTCATATCTTCTTTGTGAGTTTGATAAATTTCCTTCATATCTTCTCTAAATTCTTTACCCATTTCTATCTCCTTAACGCTTATTTCACTCTTGATATAAATTCTTATGAGTAAGAAACTCCCAACAATAGAAGTAGATATAATGATAAATGGCAATAAATGATTCTCAATAAAGCCAATACCGCCACTGAGTAATACCTTAATATTTTTTGATCAAATCTTTGTATTTTAAACTCTTTTTCCTTAATCTTTTTAACAACTTTATCAATATGATTTATTGTAAGTATTGGTTGACGAATCAAGTCTTTATAATACTTATAATATAACCAAAAATCTAACTATATCAGGCAATTATGACAGATTTATTTAAATTTTATGTGTTTTGTATATAGTTCCCTAAAATTTTATAATTGAACGGGAGATAAGTAATTGAAAGAAATATATGTCAGGGACGCAGCTGAGCTTAGCAAGTTATTACATGTTGCTTATTATGATATGGAACTGTGTGCAGAATGGGTCTATGAAACATACTACGATCACAACTATATTTTCCTCAATCATGGGGATGAAGAAGGAAGTATAAAAAAGATATTGTTTTATGAGATAGGTGGTTCTTCTGTCGATAGGATAAAGACAATAAGGGGTAAACATGCAGACGAGTGGGATAATGTTGAATTTATCATTGGGATTGAAGGTGTAGAAGATTTTGAGAATTGGTTTTATTCACTTTGTAAGTGTGGCAGATTGCCTTTTCCACCTCTTGATAGATTGTTCACAGAGAGTGAATGCTGTTTTAAATTTTTAGATCATAAAGAATATAGAAAATCTGGCAACCTTGATGATCAAATCTCCTTTGTAGAAGTTATGGTTAAGTATCTGGGTAACTAACGGAACTGACAAGTTGTACTTCTTAAAATCTATACACGGTCCCACTTCTCAGAAAAGTGATCAAATACCAAGTCACCTTTATTACTGCTACATAAGACAAGTTCGGCTATCAGTTTTTCTGGTTTCCGGGTCGGATGCTTTGTATTTTCAGCCATAGTCCAGAAAGGACTGGTTATCAGAGAGGGTAATAGGTAGTTATTGTTTATTTTGCTGGTTTTGATTATTTTTCAATAATTGTTTAATTTCTTCGAACTTTTCTTCAATCAATTTATCTTGTTTGTCAAACCTTGCATCTTGCTTGTCCAACCTTGCCTGTTGAATCTTATGAATTTCTTTTATATCTTCTCTAAATTCTTTACCCATTTCTATCTCCTTAACACTTATTTCACTCTTGATATAAGTCCTTATAACGAAGAAACTCCCAACGACAACAGAAGTAGATATAATAACAGTTGGCAATAAATGATTCTCGACAAATCTAATACCGCCACTGAATAATTCCTCTAGAAGAACGATAATCCCTACTATTAAAAACGAGGCGAACAGTTTATCTTCTATCTTCTGCAGGAAGTCTTTCTTACTATTAGAACTTTCGCTGATAATTCATCTCTCTCATTGTTATGATATCATTCCGAGGGTCAAGATGTCAAGGAACAAAAATAACAAAGCATATGTATATATTCAGGGAATTATATACACAAATAAAATCAATTGTATATATTCCCCTGAAATTTTATAATTGAACGGGAGGTAAGTAATTGAAAGAGATATATGTCAGAGACGCAGCTGAATTTATCAGGTTTCTGTATGCTGTTCAGTCTGATTTGGAGCTGTGTGCAGAATGGATATATGAAACGTACTACGATCAAAAATACATGTTCCTCAATCATGGAGACGAAGAGGGGAATATAAAAAAAGTGTTGTTTTATAATATGAAGGACCCTTCCATTACGATAAGTAATATAAGGAAAGATCACAAAGATGAGTGGGATAACATTGAACTCATCATAGGGATTAAAGATGTAGAGGATTTTAAGGATTGGTCTAAGTTGCTTCGTATAAACGACAGATTGCTTTTTCCGCCTCTTGCTCTTGATAAATTATTAACAGAAAATGAATGCTGTTTTAAATTCGTAGACCCTTATGAAACTGATGATCCTAACGATTGTGTGGAAATTATGGTTAGGTATCTGGACGAATAACGGAACTGAGGGATCTTACTTCTTAAAACCTGCACACGGTTCCCCGTAACTTGTTATACTTCGGCTTTGAAGAAGTTTCTATTTGTTTCAATTAACTTGTACAATAAAAGTCCATGCTAAAAGTACATCTTGACGCATTAAGAAAACCACTGTTTTTTGTGTCCAGGAGAAATTTCTCGAACCTTTCTGTGATCATGGACCTTGAGACAACGGTCTCCGACGTCATATTAAAGCTTATTTCGCATGAAGAGAATTCCGCAGTTATAAAACGTCTGAAAGAGATAAGGAGCAGTTTCAAGGATTTTGATTCAAAGGAGCAGGAAGAAAAAAAAAGCATTGTTATCAATGCGTTAAAAGCCATATCCGAGTTAACGCAGGACAATGGAAAAAGCAGCCTGTCTGACCTGGAGCAGCAGCCGTCCGAGCATAAGGGTCCAGGCCGCTTGTGCGTTACGGATCAGGTGCGATACGTAAAAGGAGTTGGTCCCAGGCTTTCCGCAGTTCTGGCAAAAAGAGGAGTTGTCACCATTGAGGACCTTCTGTTCTACTTTCCCAGGAAATACGAGGACCGCAGAAACGTTCAGACGATCTCATCTGTCAGGTGCAACAGTAAATGTATCGTGATCGGCACTGTATCGCGGGTGAAACGAATTCCTACAAGGAAGTCCGGGAGTATCTACAGGGTCATGATAACCGACCCTACGGGAAGTCTTGACCTTATCTGGTTCAACGCCAACAGAAGATACATAGAGGGTACTTACAGAAAAGGTGTCAAGGTGGTTGTCAGTGGAGAAGTTACCTTCAGTAGTTACAACAGGTGCCTGCAGATAATACATCCCAAGCCCCAGGACATAGAGATATTAGAAGATACCCAGGAGAGCGAGGATCAGACACACTTTAACAGGATCGTTCCCATATATTCCTTAACTGAAGGTTTAACTCAGCGCAGAATGAGAGGGATGATAAAAGCGGTGGTGGAGAAATATGCAGATAAACTTACCTGCTCCATCCCACAGGAGATAATCAGCAGGTGCTCACTGATGGATCTGTCACAGGCGATCAGGGAAGTGCACTTTCCTGAGAAATTTGATGAGGTGGTCGATCTTGACGACGCTGTACAGGTTGAGGCCTCTCTGCCACATAAGACGGTGATATTCTTTGAGTTCCTTATGCTTGAACTTGGACTTGGGCTCAAGAAGCGCAGTATTGTAAAGAAAAAAGGCACCTCTTTTATAAATGATGGAGATCTCGTCAGGCGCTTTACCGATGGTCTTCCGTTCGAACTTACACACGCACAGAAAAAGGTAATACAGGAGATAAAAAGCGATATGAGCGCAGGGTCCCCGATGAACAGGCTCGTTCAGGGGGACGTAGGGAGTGGCAAGACCATCGTTTCAATAATATCGATACTCAACGCGGTGGAAAGCGGTTATCAGGCCGTGATCATGGCACCTACGGAAATACTGTGCGAGCAGCACTACAGATCTATTACCGGTTATCTGATCGGGCTTGATATTAACGTGGTTCTGCTCAAGAGTGCCCTCAGCACCGCGGAGAGACGAAGAGTGACCTGGGCCATACATAGCGGATGGTCGCATATCATCGTCGGCACGCACGCTCTGATACAGGACAACGTTGAGTTTGCCAGACTGGGACTTGTGGTTATAGACGAGCAGCACAGGTTCGGCGTTGTACAGAGAGCTAAGTTAATGGATAAGTCCAGTAACCCGGACTCCCTTGTGCTTACGGCAACGCCAATACCGAGAACGCTGGCCATTACGGTTTACGGGGACCTTGACGTGTCCGTGATAGATGAACTGCCCCTAGGAAGAAAAAAGATCCAGACCTCGCATTACAGGGATAAGAAAGAAAGCAGGTCCGAGCTGTACGGCAGGATAAGGTCCGAACTGACCAGGGGACGGCAGGGGTATTTTATATGTCCTTTTATTGAGGAGTCGGATAATCCGGAGTTTAAACACGTTAAGCACGTGGGAAAGGTCTACGAGGAACTGAAAAACGATGTTTTTGCGGAGTTTAATGTAGGATTTCTGCACGGCCAGATGAGCTCGGACGAAAAGGAAGAGGTCATGCAGGGGTTTTTAAAGGACGAAATAAACGTTCTGGTCTCAACTACGGTGGTCGAGGTAGGGGTTGACGTGCCGAACGCGACGTTCATGGTGATAGAGAACGCCGAGCGCTACGGGCTGTCGCAGCTTCATCAGCTCAGGGGAAGGATAGGGAGGTCCGATCTGGAATCGTTCTGTATGCTGGTCTCCGGCAGGTTCCTGTCCGAGGAGGCTGAAAAGAAACTCAGCATAATGACGCAGACGAGCGATGGATTTAAGATCGCTGAAGCCGACCTGCGTATGAGGGGACCCGGGGATTTTCTGGGAACGAAGCAGTCTGGGATACCTCAGTTCAAACTGGCGAACCTGGTGAGGGACTGGAAACTGCTGAACAAGGCAAGGGATACGTCCTTTGGCCTGATCTCCGAGGATCCGGAACTGGACGGGTACGGAGAGCTGAAAGAGTACGTAAAGTCCAGATGGGCGGACGTGCTTGGATTTAAGTTAATATCCTGAAGACCTGACCGTTACTACCCTTCGATGAGCAGTGACTCCGGGTCTTCTATAAGCTCCTTTATCCTTACGAGGAACTGAACCGCTTCCTTACCGTCCACGATCCTGTGGTCGTAGCTCAGAGCGGTGTACATCATCGGCCGGACGGTTATCTCGCCATCTTTAACTACGGGTCTTTCTTCTATCTTGTGCAGTCCTAAAATACCGACCTGAGGCGGATTGATTATAGGGGTGCTCATAAGCGAACCAAAGACCCCGCCGTTGGTGATAGAGAACGTTCCGCCTATAAGGTCGTCAAGGGACAGCTTTCCTTCACCTGATCTGACCGCAAAATCTTTTACCGTTCTTTCTATTTCCGCCATACTTTTTCTGTCCGCGTCCCGGAGTACCGGAACCACAAGACCTTCGTCCGCTCCTATTGCAATACCTATATCGTAGTAATTCTTAAAAACTATCTCCTCGTTCTGTATCTCCGCGTTAAGCTGCGGGAACTCCTTCAGCGCCGCTATGCACGCCTTTACGAAAAACCCTGAAAATCCCAAGCTGATATTGTGCTTTTCCTTGAACTCCTCTTTTTTTCTCTTTCGCAGGTCCATCACGTTATACATATCGACCTCGTTAAAGGTCGACAGTATCGCGGCAGTATCCTGAGCTTCCTTCAGTCTTCTTGCGATCGTTCTTCTGCGACGTGACATCCTGACCCTTTTTTCACGGTCTGAGTTGATCTTTGCGATCGAGGGGAACAGGTCCGAGATATCCTTATGTTCGGGCGCTGCCGTCTTTTCTCTGGATCCAAGATGGGATTCCACGTCTTCCTTCATGATCTTGTTACCCACTCCCGTTCCTTCGACTTCCGACAGGTCGACCTCGTTCTGCCTTGCTACGTTCTGTGCCACCGGGGTGGCTTTGACCTCGGGTCCTTTTGTTTCTTCTGCGATTTCGGGTTCCTCTGCGGTCTTGGTTTCCTCCGTACTTGTTTCCGTTATGCTCGTATCCTGCTGCTTGGAGGGCTTTTCTGCTTCTTGAGGTGTACTGCTCTTTTTGCCGGCGGTCTGCTCGTCCGAAGGTTCTATCTCACCAAGAACGTTCCCTACTTCAACGTCTTCTTCCGCATTTTTTAATATCCTGGACAGTAATCCGCTCGTTTTGGCGGCAACTTCAAAGTTGGCTTTTTCCGTCTCCAGTTCAACGATGGTCTCTCCGAGCTTTACAAAGTCCCCTTCCTGTTTTACCCATCTTATAACTGTTGCCTCTAATACCGAGTCACCAAGTTCGGGAACTATTACATTAATGGCCATACTTACCTCTCTTATATATTTGTTGTTTTAGTATACGTTCCAGGCTATACCGCTTTCGTTGATCCTGCTTACCACTTTCTCTATATTGAAAGCCTGCTCTATGATCATTTCATGATTGACCTTGTGCATGGAGGGGTAGCCTTCAGCGGAACTTGAATTACGCTTTCTGCCTATGTAGTGAATGGGATTTTTGTAATCCGTTATCTTTCTTCTCAGGAAGGGAAGCATATATTTCCACGCTCCCATGTTCTGAGGTTCTTCCTGCACCCACACGAGTTCATTGATATTCGGGTATCTTCCCACCACTTCCTTGATCTCGTCCCTGGGTCGCGGGTATAGCTGTTCCACTCTTGCAACTGCTATCTCGGGATGTTTTTCCCTTATAGGACTGGAGACCAGGTCCCAGTATATCTTTCCGCTGCACAGTATAAGCCTTGTGACTTTACCTGCCTGCCTGTTTCCCATCGGGTCGTCTATCACGGGGGTCCACTTTCCACTGGCAAGCTCTTTCGGGGACGAGGCGACCCTTGGGTTCCTTAACAGTCCCTTTGGCGTCATTACGACCAGGGGTAAGGGATCCGTCCTGATGGTCAGTGCCTGTCTTCTCATCAGATGGAACAGCTGCGCCGCCGTGGTGCAGTTCGCGATCCTCATGTTGTGCTCGCCTGCCATCATCAGGAACCTCTCGAGCTTTCCGCTTGAGTGGTTCGGACCCTGTCCTTCGTAAGCGTGTGGAAGCAGCAGGACCAGAGAAGGCGTCTGTCCCCATTTGGCCCTGGCGGATACAACGTATTCATCTATTATGGTCTGTGCACCGTTTATAAAGTCGCCGTACTGTGCTTCCCATATCACCAGCGTGTCGGCCCTTTGTATATCGTATCCGTATTCAAATCCTATGCAGGCGTTCTCGGTCAGAGGGCTGTTGTGTATCTCAAAGGAAGCCTTTGCCTGAGGTATGTTCTGCAGCGGAATAAAAATCTCACCGCTGTCTGAATCGTGAAGAACGGCGTGTCTGTGACTGAAAGTCCCTCGCTCACAGTCCTGACCGGTGATCCTGATGGGTATTCCATCGGCAAGTATCGATGCATAGGCCAGTTCTTCGGCCGCTGCCCAGTCGACCGTGGCCTCACCTGGCCTGCCGATCATACTCACCCTTTTGTTCCTGATCCTTTTTATCTTGGAATTGATGGTGAAGTCCTCCGGGACCTTCAGCAGTTCCTCGTTCAGTTCCTTAAGCCGTTTTACGGGCACGGAGGTCTTTGTCCTTCTTGCCATACCCTCGGGCGGGCGATCGGACTGTGTTTCCTCGGGTATATCGTCCGGCGTTATTGATTCATACTCTTTGTGCAGGACCTCGTTCTGTTCCTGAATAAGCTGGTCCACAAGGTCCTGGCTCGTGATCCTGTTCTCCACGAGTTTGCGTGCCCATATCTCCCGGACGGTCGGATGAGAATGCACCTTTGAGTACATCACGGGCTGCGTGAAATAAGGTTCATCGGTCTCATTGTGTCCATGCCTTCTGTATCCGACCAGATCGATCACGAAATCTTTTTTGAACTTCCTTATATATCCGAACGCCAGTCTGATCGTTTCTATACACGCCTCCGGGTCGTCAGCGTTAACGTGGACCATGGGTATTTCAAATCCCTTTGCCAGGTCGCAGCTGTAAAGGGTGCTCCTTCCGTCCGACGGGAGCGTCGTGTATCCCAGCTGATTGTTCGTGATAAGGTGGATCGTACCCCCTACGTAGTATCCCGGCAGTCTTGAGAGGTTCAGCGTCTCCGCGTTAATACCCTGTCCCGGGAAAGCCGCGTCCCCGTGTATCTGAACCGGTATGGATATTGATGGATTGAACTCCGGCTCTCCGGCCCTGCTGACCGTCGTCCCGGCTGCTCTTGTCATACCCTGAATAACCGGATTTACTGATTCCAGATGGCTCGGATTGGGTGCAAGACTGATGACCATGTCTGTGGGCTTTCCGTTGTTGATCGACCTTCTTGCGGACTCATGGTACTTAACGTCCCCGGTCCATCCCATATCGTCCCGGAAGTCCCTTTCAAGTATCGGGTCTTTGAACTTGTTCAGCGTGTAGGTGTATGCTTTGTCCAGAACGTGGTGCATAACGTTAAGTCTGCCCCTGTGTGCCATTCCGAGTATTATATTGTGAATATCGTCCTGTACCGCTAAAAAGACCAGTTCGTTCAGCATAGGGACGAGCGAGTCAACGCCTTCGATCGAGAACCTGAACTTGCCCGGATATATCTTGTGAAGAAAAAGTTCAAATGCCTCCACCTGTGTAAGGGTCCTTAGCATCCGTATCGGGTCGACGGGATTTATTGGTGCTCTGAACGTACCGACCTCAATAACTTCTCTCAGCCATTTTCTTTCATCTGCGTTGTATACGTGGTCGTAGTTGTATCCGATGGTCGAGGAGTATATTTCTCTGAGCTTCTTTATTCCTTCATAGGCATTGGACACGCTTTCTGCAGTTGGCCAGCCCACTAAACTGGCAGGCAGGTTCATCAGGTCATTGTCCGTCAGGTCATGCATTTCCGGGTTCAGCGTGGGATCTCCCGGTGGACTGCTTCCCAGAGGGTCGATATCGCTTCCCATGTGTCCATGAGCCCTTATGGACCTTGCAAGGTTTGAAACGGAAACTGATTTCTTTATATATGACTGGGCATTTGGGTCCGTGTCGGGACCGTTACCGGAACGGGAACGTGCTGGTCCTGACGCTGTATCAGAACCGTTTATTACTGGTTTCCAGCTGTCAAAGATCCTTCTGGTGTCAGGGTCAACGGAAGATGGGTCTTTCAGGTAACGTTCGTAAAATTCAAGCACGTAACCCGAGTTAGGTCCGTGAAATTCGTCTATGAAGTTCATGTATCTCTATCTATCAAAATAATAAAATAAAGATCGTTTATTAAAACAGCCTACAATACTACCGAATTAAAAACAAATAAACTATATGATTATTTAGGGAATTGTAAAGATTGTTTGATAAACTATTTTGTTAATGCCTCTTTATTATATCTATAATGTCTCGGTGGCATTTTTTATATTTTTGTCCACTGTTGCATGGGCACATTTCATTTCTTCCTATCTTCCTTTTAAAAAAACCTTTTTTAAAAAGCATATTAGAATAAGCAAAACGAAACACCTTGTATTCATCTGGATAGGTTTTAGCATAGGGCTCTAAATACCTGTAAAGGCTTAGATTTCCCTCTATATCCTGAAGCAAGCCCTCTTCTCCGTGAGAAAGTTCACCAAAAGGGAATTCATTAAATTTTTCAAAATAGGATATCCCATAAAAAAACGGAATAACTAATTCTTTAATAAAATCAAAAAGAGGGTTGAGGCTATTTTTAAACTGATCACAGCACTCAAAAGACTTCAGACGAGAACACAAGCACAGGCCGTCATTCATATCTCCTTTATTGGTATGAAGATCTTCTAGGTTCTTGTTTTTTTTAGTGGATAATCTTTCAATTTTTCCACCAACCTCTTTTACTAAAGGAAGAGGGTTTACACGATTCAAATCAATTTCTATCTTGTATTCATCCGATATTTCTCTTCCTTTAAAATTCGCCTCGAAAGCTAAACGACCTGATAGAATCTTTGATTCAGCATCATAAACCAAGTCAGGTTGAGTATCTTTGATTAACTTGATATCTTCTTGTGCTATATTTACGAAAGTAATCTATGAACTCCATGGAGGAGAAGGTTTAACGCTGGCATTAGCTCCCGCTCCCGTAGTGATGTTGAGATGTGGACTTTGACATTCATCAACTGCTTTTTTAATAGCTTCGAAATTAAAACTCATTGCCCAGGTAGCACCTACGTTTTTCAACTCTTCGGGAGTTTCATATTCCTTTTCTATTTTTACAGCTACAATTGTTTTATTTAGTTCTACAGCTTTTTCTATTTCCCATTTTACCCATCCAGAATTACGAGTAACTTTTCCTACAAGACATAAGAAAATGTCTGATTGGTTAATTTTCGCGGAAATAGCCCTTTTGATAGTTGCAGTATCATTACTTTTAATCGAAGTATCTGCTGACTTATCCGTAAAATCAAAATCAAAACTTTGATTTTTATCCCATGCCAATAGCATGTTTTTGTATTGTTTATCGTTATCATAATCGTAGCCTATAAATATTTTCTTTTTCATCATTAAACCTCCTTATTGGTAGATGATTGTTTTTGTTTCCATAAACTATTTTCTTTAGAAATAAGGGATTCTACATTCTCTACAAGCATAGAAAAATTATCTTCTGTGGAGTATGGTTCTGTATTTGTCATGTATAAATACTTATGGTGTTTTAACTCTTCACTTGTTGTTCTATATAAGAACCAATTTTCCTGAAGTTTAAACAAGCTCAAAAGTCCTATTAGAATTACGACAATTGCTCCTAATAATGGAATATAGCCTTTTATCAATTCAAAATGGAATAGAGCGGGTATTAGTGCTGCTATAGCAATTTCTATACCTCGTAAAGCCCAAAATAAATGCTTGCATCTTGAACTTTTTTGGGAGTACCATTCAATTTGGTCTTCTAATCTGTTTTCTAAGTATTGTTGCTCCGTCATGTTCACTATATAAACAAAATAGGTTCGAATTTTAAGAGGTCAAGTACCTTTATTATAAAAATCCAGAATTAACCTCTGATATACAGCTAATCTGGTGAAATTGATGATAGATGAAGTTCCAAAGCTGGCACCACACCACAAGTCCAATGACTGAAACAAGGGCAAAATCACCCCTGTAAACCTTGACTCTATGTTGATAAGGGAAAATAAGGTTTGCTAATACTTGGCTTGCAGGAGCAAACAAAAAGCTCCTGCAAGAAACACAAAACTCATAACATTCGTTAAACTATAAAAAATGTTTGAACAGGCTTTTCAGTGTATTACATGTAACATTTTACTACTGTTTTTACTTATTCCTCTTCTGATATGTTTTTTATATAAAGTACTTTTTCCGATTCCTCGACCGTCAGTTTTTCCACGTCCTTGAGTTTTCTGTTTATTGCTCTTGTACGAGTGCCGTATATTTCATCTATTGTACCGGACGCTGTCTCAAGTTGTTTCTTGGCTTTTTCCAGCATTCCTCCGAATTTCCCGAATTCGGTCTTTACTGCTGAAAGGGTTTCCCAGACCTCGCTTGAGCGTTTTTCAATGGCCAATGTCCTAAAGCCCATCCTTAAGCTGTTAAGTATAGCGGCAAGCGTGGTGGGACCTGCTATGGTCACTCTGTATTTATGCTGCAGTTCTTCTACTACTCCCGCCTGTCTCAGTACCTCCGAATACAGTCCTTCCGTTGGCAGGAACATGATGGCAAAGTCGGTTGTACGAGGTGGTTCTATATATTTACTCTCAATGTCCTTTGCAGATTTTTTTATACTTTTTATAAGCGATTTGGTCGATTCCTGAACGGCGTTCTTATCAGCTGATTCCACTGCATCCAGCAATCTCTGGTAGTCTTCTAGAGGGAACTTGGCATCTATCGGCAGCCAGACATCTTCAGCATCGTCATTTCCCGGTAACCGTATGGCGTACTCCACTTGTTCTTGGGAGTTTTTTTTGATTTGCACTTTCTGTTCAAACTGATCGCTTGTCAGTATCTGCTCCAGTATAGCTCCAAGCTGGTATTCTCCCCAGGTACCGCGAGTTTTTACATTGGTCATCATTCGTTTGAGATCCCCTACACCGGTAGCCAGGTTCTGCATGTCTCCCAAACCTCTCTGGACGGCCTCAAGACGCTCACTTACCAGCTTAAAGGATTCACCAAGTCGTCTTTCCAGCGTGCTCTGCAGTTTTTCATCCACCGTTTGTCTCATCTGATCCAGTTTTTTCTCATTGTTTGTAAGCAGGTTGTTCATCTGAGCTTCAACGGTTTCCCTTAGCTTGTTCAGGCGGGTTTCATTGGAATCCGTCAGTGACTTGACCCGATTTTCCACTGCGGTCAGTCGTTCTGTGGAGTTTGCCGTTTGTGCTCTGCCCGTTTCATTTATTGTCTTAATAACGCTGTCCGTCAGTGACTTGACCCGATTTTCCACTGCGGTCAGTCGTTCTGTGGAGTTTGCCGTTTGTACTCTGCCTGTTTCATTTATTGTCTTGATAACGCTGTCCATAGATGATTTATGCATGTCCGTTACTTCCTGTCTGAGCCTTTTTGAATCTTCCGAGGCTTCCTGCCGGCTGACGGACATCTCTCCTCTGACGACTTCACCCACGTTGTCCTTTCCGGTCTGAAGTCCAGGTTTCCTCCAGACCGTAATTAAAATTGCAAAGAGCATAATTACGGTGATTATCAGTAATACGGTAGTTGGATTTAACATGCCGTTGTTCCTCCTTTGAATTTGTGTGTTTTAATGAACTATATCTGCTTAATTACAAACACCACTCAACTTTAAAAAAGGGGAAATATATACTTTGGTGCCAAAAATGTATTAAATTATTCAGAAGGTAATATGATAACATAGCTCAACAAAAAAGCACATTGAAAACGGGGGCAGGACCTATGAATATATGTTTAGGTATTAGTAGTTGGTTTGTATTTTAATATAAGGAGATAATATATTTTAGTAATTGAGATAACTATTCTAAATTTATAAAATCCGATTTTATTTTGCTTTGTTATTTTATTCTCTTTCATTACTTAACGAGGATTTGACATAGGAGATTAGTAGTTGCTATTATTGTAATAGAATATAAAGAATGTGTTTTTGTAACAGTCTAAATAATCGTCATCATATTATAAGATTATTTTATAGGAGATATTAATGGCTAAATATAAAAAGTTATCTCAAAGTTTATATGAGGTAGCAAGATATTTTATATACCTGTCTAACAAAGATAACAAAACTATGACTAACTTGAAATTGCAAAAGTTAGTTTACTATGCTCAAGCATGGCACTTGGTATTTAATAATAAGCGATTGTTTAAAGATCCTATAGAAGCGTGGATACACGGCCCTGCTGTCCATAGTTTGTGGAAAAAATATAAAAAATTCGGATTTGAAAAAATAGATGTAGATATACCAGATGATTTTAGTTTTTCTGAAAAGACTAAAGAATTACTTGATGTTGTTTGGGATAAATACGGTGGTTTTGACGCAAGATATTTGGAAAGACTTACTCATTATGAAAGACCTTGGCAGGATGCCAGAGACGGACTTAATGTTAATGAGTTTAGCAAAGTAAATTTAACTGCAAGTTCTATGAAAAAGTATTACGGAGAAAAGTTAAAGGAAGCAGAGAAATCGGCAGAAAAAGATATAAAGAAAACATAACAAAAGATGCATTAAACAATGTTCATATAAATATTGGTTCTTTTGAGAAAGGGAATCAAGATAAAAAGTGGGAGGTTAGTAAAGATTATTATAATAAAAGAGAAAGTGAATTAGAGAAGTTTCATATAAACAAAAAAGAAAAAATAATTAAGAAGTTACAATCAATAAATGGAAAATTTTATAAGCAAGGTCAGGAAGTTTCCTTTCTAAAAAGATTAGGTTTCACAATTAAGTCAATAAGTAATAGAGGTCAATACTCCAAACTATATAGAAGGTTTCCCGATGATATTGAATTATATGAGTTTATAATGGGAAGATCAGACAGAGTATTTTTCTTTATAACAGAAAATATATTGAATTTAGTAGCAATAAAATACACTCATTACTAATGAAAATTATTTTATTTTGGGTGGGATTTTAATTATTATGGTTTTACACTTTAGGTTTTTGCTCAGTTTTTGTGTAATTAAGTATATAATTCCCTGAGAAATTGAGGAAGATACTGACAGTTATATTGCCTCAAAGATGTCTTTATCGGGCACTATTATGTGAGCCAGTTCCAGTGTAATTTCATTGTTTTGCTCGCCGTGGACATAAATGCCGGAATGGGAAGGGTCGTTGCGTTCCGGAATGTGCTTAACTCTTGATCCATTAATTTTGTTTTTTATCTCGCCAACGTTCAGTTTGGCAAACCGTCCATTTTTTTTGAGTTTGAGTTTTTTATTAACTGTGTTGCGGATTTCTTGTACTTGCTCATTGATTGATTCGACCTTAAAGTGCTCTAGCCAGTTAACGGAAAGATAATCATTATCTGGACTAAGGTAGAAGGCGGATTCGGCAATCTTCCCATTTTTTTGGACTTTGTTTGGGCTGCAATATCGCAAAACATGATGGTGATTAGGAATATCCTTGCAACTCAACTATTTCTCCATTGGTCTACGCCTTGCTTTCTCAGGGTCTTGATAACTTCTGGAATTTTTCCTCTTCCGTTGAGGCGAAATTTTTCATTTGGGTTGTTATAAGATGGTCCTATTAGAGCAAAAGATGCATTTTGGCTGTCCAGCGGTTCTACTAATAAATGTTTGTTGTCCGCAAGACGCCATCCCACTGACAATGTTCCTTTTGGAAAAAGCCCCAGAACAGGTTCACCCAAGACGTTGAACTGGGTGAAAAAAAGTAAAAATCCCTTTGCGGATTCCAGAGAAAGTGGTAATTCTCCTTCTTCTATATTATCAGTGTTGTTCAGAAAATCAATTCTTTCAGAGCATTCTGGATACCCCAGCCGATCAATATGTTCAATTATTTCTTCAATGCTATCAGTTTGATTGTCCTTTCTTATTTCAAGTAATGTGTCTTTTCTTATATTTATTTTTTCAGTTTCAGAGAAAGGTTCACTTACTTCCGAGTCGTGCTGAATTTTACTACTACGGTGTGTAAAGCTATCTTTATAATAAAAATAGTTCGATAAAATGTCTAAACAGAGTAAGACCTGATCTTCATTTATATCAAAGCTATCTTTATAATGAAAATAGTTCGATAAAATGTCTAAACCCATAGTGGGTACAAACGATACAAACGGAGTATCTATATTTATCCAGTTGATGTGATGTGGATAAATATAGGGTGTGGACTCTGAACCGCGGTTTTTAACTACCTCCATGAAACATTCTACATTAGCACCAACATAAGTACTTTGTGTGGACTCTGAACCGCGGTTTTTAACTACCTCCATGAAACATTCTACATTAGCACCAACATAAGTACTTTGTGTGGACTCTGAACCGCGGTTTTTAACTACCTCCATCTGTGTGCAGTTGGTTTGTTTTAAATGCGTAAAGGGTGGGTCTGTATAGCCGACTTGATTCCTTGAGATCATGATAGTTTTTCCTCAAAGTATTTTTTCAGAATCTGTTTCAGGGATTTTTGATAACCACTAAAACCTTCAAGAACTGAACATATTTTTCTTGCTTTGTTATTATCAGAAGCTATATCGGTATGATAATTACAATCTAGTCTAAGTTTTAGTTCTTTTTCTGTTTTTACACTGAACAATGTTAATGTCCAAGCTGGTGGGATTTTGAATGCAAAACTTGATGGTTCTATCGTGTTCTTCCATTCACCTTCTTTTAGAAACTGTTTTCTCATCCAATTTAATAATTTTTCTTCCTTTAACTTAATGTAAAAATGCCAATTCAAACCGAGGGCGGTGTAGGGCACGCGTTCAAGCACTTTAATATATTTTTCTGTACACTTATGAATAATATATGATTCCTTAAAATCACCATCCACATCTTCCCGAATTGTAAGATTATTTAGGTCAACCTGCCAATGAACACCATTCGTAAAGGATATTAGTGCAAGGCTGGGAGATGACAAGAAGGGGAATTTTTTATCATCTATTTCCCATTCATTTTCTGCTATTTTATGGTTCTTCAGGAAGTCAGGATTGAGTATTGTAGGGTTATGCGCATTTGCTAATATCACGATCGACACATTATTTAAACTAAAACTAATTGAGTCGTCCGACATAAGTTCCTCCTTTTTGTTTTACGAAAAGTTTACTGCATTAACTATATTTAACTGCTTTATCTTACATGTTAAACTTCTACAGAGACTTAAATTCGCTAATAATTTTATTTATAACATACAATTATACCTGATTAGAATGGAAAATTAAGTATATAAGTCCAAAATTTAAGTGATGAGATTTTCAGGTTGATATAGTGTAATAAAGTAAGTAGTTCAAGGAGCTAATCATAAAGGGTAATAATAAGCAAGAAATTCAGTATTTATATGAGGAAAGGATTCAGGAAGTTTATCGGATATATGAAACTTTCCAAGAAACGGATTGGACTCCACTTACTCATCGCAAGGACTATCTTTATCAAGGAAATTTTCGTGATATAAATAAGCCGTTTAAAAAGTTTTCTATACTTAAACGCGTTCCACTCAAAACAATGAAGACTTCTTAAACTATCATCAATTCTATTAAAGAAAACCGTAAAGTTGTTTCTTAATTAACTAAACTTTTTAGGAAAAACTGTAGGAAATTGATGTCCTTCAAAGTGGAAAGCAATAGTTCCCTCTTTTCTGTCAGGAAAAATTTGAGCAAAATTTCTTTTTGAATTATAAAAGATATTTCTAGCAAACAGCCTTTTTTCGTCGCTGCATTCTCTTAGAACCATTTCTGAGGTTGTAGTTGTAAATCCTGCAACAGGTTTTTGCATAGGATTGTTGGATATTGGAGAAGATACTATTTGTAACATTTGTATTTTTGGTTCCTCTCTAGTGTCGATAATTTCAGTTAAACCTCCAATATGAATATCTCCACTCAAAATATAAACTTCTTTTCCTTTCCTCGCTAAATTTGTTAGACAGTCCATAATTTCTTTTAAGGATTTTATGTTAGAAGAGGAACTTAACCCGTCTTCCATATCATCACTTAAGTCTGGTAAGTGTGGAATTTTTGTCATTAAAGCTGGAAATCTTGAGATTATAGTCCATATGAATAGTACAGAACCAATTATAGGGAACGCTACAACAATAAGTAAGTAAAGAATCGAAAAAACTTCAATAGGTAATTTGTCGCATAAGGAGCAGTTGAGAACTGAGACTATCAATGGACTCAGAAAGAATATGGCAGATATTAAAAAGGAACATTTCCAGTTTTGAATTATGTACCAAGGTTTATTTTTTTCAATATACCTTCTTAATCTAAATAGAGATTTAGAAAACGCACTTATTCTCCTATCATCAGAAAAATTGATTCTTAAGGCAATAACGGGGCTAACAAAAAATACTTGTTTTATTTCCTCAGGCGTTTCTTTTAACTCTGATAAGACTTTATTTTTATGAACATCTGTCCAAAGCTGGTTCTTTTTTGAGTTTCTTTCAGAGCGAAAATCAGCTAATACAAATTTCTTATCACCCCACTCTAAAAAAGAAGAAAATTTATGAACTGGTTTTTGGTTTCTGGAAGCTTGATAAGTTTTAAAAACGTCACTGGCGATTTCAAAAAACTTCCACCAATTCTTTTTGAAACCAGTATCTTCTTTAGAACAAAAAGATTCGGGACGGCTTCCCCAGCCGTCTGTTATATCATGATCATCCCACATAGCCACACTTAAGGTAGAAGATAAAACCTTTCTATAGCTTATATTGCCCCAATATTTTTGATACTGACTAATGAATCTCTTCTTTAATTCTATCTCAATTGATTCATCTGGTTTTTTTAACTTTTCAAGCGATTTTTTTTCAAAATCATCATTATAAACTTGATCGCCCGCTAAAACCAAAAGCCGAACATTCTTATCTTTCTTCAAATAGTTAGAGAGTTCCCTCCAAACTGCCCAGCCGTCATCAGCACTTCCTTTCTCTTCTTCAAAAGGATTATGGCAACTCATCAATATAAATGATTTTTCCTCACTGTTTTCTCCAAGAACCCTAAAATTACAATCTTCCCTAGTTAGACCACCTTCAAGAGGGAGAGGTTTATCATTTGAAAAAAACTCATAAGTATAAGTTTTATTGTCATTTAGCCCTTCAAATGTAAAACTAAAAAGTCTGTAAATATCACCCTCATCAATTTGAGAGTTGTAAGATTTAATCTCATTGTTTT
Organism: Thermodesulfobacteriota bacterium; assembly: GCA_965215275.1. Taxonomy (GTDB): domain Bacteria; phylum Desulfobacterota_D; class UBA1144; order Nemesobacterales; family JAJCZQ01; genus CAZUNK01. The sequence continues at coordinate 934,911 of OZ244044.1, read as the reverse complement.
TATTATTACTTTCAAAAATCTTGCAAGTTAGGTTTGTTATTTGGTGTTCCGGGAGAGCTATAAAGATTTCTACCCCCGTCTTTCCGCGAGGTCCTAAGAAGGGGCCAATGATTTTACTGTTCTCTTCTTTCATTGTAGGCACCAGTCTATTTTTCTCTTAGTTCTCCCGTCATAGGAATAAGCAAGTTTTGATTTAATAAGTTCACTCTTTATGGATATTCCATCTGCTATGACATCAGCGACAATTCTAAAATACTTTCCTCTTTGTATATTATGGAGTTCAATCTTTTTTGCATTGCTCAAAATATCACCAACAAATAAACTCGTAAAAAATAGAATTAATCTCATTAATTAGCTGTTCCACCTAATACAAATATAAACTTGTTAAAAATATCCTTTTTATTCATTCAACTCATAATCTTAAAGTTTTGTCAAGGAATATTGATAGTTTCCCAATTATAAGTAGATAGGAAATCGTTTCATCAAACGATTCTTTTTGTTCTGCTTGATGGATAAGATGATTCGCGGCTCTGTGGAATCCTTTGCTGCCTTAGTCACCGGTGCTGGAAGTTATGAAGTATTTTTATTCTGTTGCTTTTTCTGGTACCGTGTTTTTGCAGTTTTTAAGGAGTTGTTCAGAATTTATTGTTATTTCTAGTTCTTTTAGATGTTCAGTGCTTATCTCCGTCGGCGCTTCCGTGAACGGACAGATACCTTTCTGGGTTTTAGGAAATGCAATTACGTCACGAATTGAATCCCTTCCTGCAAGCAGCATGACTATCCTGTCGAGACCAAGTGCTATACCGCCGTGCGGAGGTGCACCAAACTCCAGGGCACTTAGCAGAAAGCCGAACTTATCCTTTGCTTCTTCCTTGCTCAGTCCGATCGCATTAAATATCTTTTCCTGAACGTCTTTTCTGTGCACCCTGATGCTTCCCCCGCCTATCTCAACCCCGTTGAGCACAATATCATATGCTCTGGACAAGACCTTTACGGGGTCCTTTTCCAGCAGTGCGAGATGCTCGTCCTTTGGTGAAGTGAACGGATGGTGAAGCGCAGTGTACTTTTTTTCGTTTGCATCATAGTCAAGCAGCGGAAAGTCGACCACCCAGACAAAATCCAGTCTGCCGTGGTCGATCAGATCGAACTTCTTTCCAAAAGCCGTCCTGAGGTTTGAAAGTACGGAGTTCACAACGGCCTTGCTGTCCGCACCGAAAAAGACGATGTCCCCGGGCTCAAGGTTTAGCCTTTCTGTAAGTTTTTTGATCTCCGTATCGGAAAAGAACTTTATGATCGGCGACTGAAGTTCGTTTTCAGTCACTTTTATCCATGCAAGTCCTTTTGCTCCAAGGGACCTTGCTTCCTCCGTCTGGTCATCTATGTCCTTTCTGGACAGCTCGTTCCCTTTTCCTTTTACGTTCAGGGTTTTTACAACGCCTCCCTTGTCCACGGCACTTTTAAAGACCTTGAACTCCGAATTTTTAAATATCTCTGTTACGTCTTCAAGCTCGAGTCCGAACCTTGTATCAGGTCTGTCTGTCCCGTACCTGAGCATTGCCTCCTCGTATGAGATCCTCGGAAAAGGCGTTTGCACCTTCTTTCCGTTCGCAGCCTCGCATATTGAGCATAAAAGCCCTTCCACGACCGCTATTACGTCATCTTCCGTAACGAACGACATCTCAAGGTCTATCTGGGTAAATTCAGGTTGCCTGTCCGCTCGCAGGTCTTCGTCGCGAAAGCACCTTACTATCTGATAGTATTTATCAAATCCCGATACCATAAGGGTCTGCTTCAGTATCTGGGGGGACTGGGGCAGAGCGTAGAACTCTCCGGGACTCAATCTGCTTGGTACCAGAAAATCCCTTGCACCCTCGGGAGTTGACTTGGTAAGGCAGGGAGTTTCTATTTCTATAAAACCACTTGAGTTCAGATAGCTTCTTGTTGCAGAGGTTATCTTATGCCTCAGCATCAGGCATTTCTGCATGGAAGGTCTTCTGAGGTCAAGGTATCTGTATTTAAGCCTCAGCAGTTCATCGGCGTTTATTTCGTCCTCTATAAGGAACGGGATCACGGCCGAGGAGTTGAGTACTTTTACTTCATCGGCCACTATTTCGATCTCACCGGTCCTGACGTTGGGATTTATCGTCTCGGGGGTTCTCTGTGCTACCTTGCCTCTTACTGCCAGTACCCATTCATCCTTGATGCTTTCGGCCGTCTTGTGCGTGTCCGGGTTGTGCTCTGGATTGAACACTATCTGACATATTCCCTCTCTGTCCCTGAGGTCTATGAATATAAGTCCCCCGTGGTCCCTGCTGGACTGTACCCATCCCATGAGGGTCAGTTCCTTTCCTATATGGCTTTTATCAACGTTTCCGCAGTAAACCGTTCTTTTCCAACTGCCTTGCAAACTTAACACGTTTCACCTCTGAGATCGACCAGTAATGCTAACCTTAACGGACCGTATTAGCAATAAGCGTTGATGGTTCGATCTGGCATAATTCATATATTCTGACCGGACATCTGAAGCGAAGGACCTTCGTAGTTTAAACTTCCGTGTGTGATATTCAGAATTAAATTTCCACCGGACCTGGATATTTCAGGGTAAACTGTTTCCGGTATGCGTGAAGAAACCTTACCACAGGATGAGAAAGTTGCCATAGAAAAGCCGGATGATTTCAGGTCGGGTTTTGTAGCCGTGATAGGCAGACCGAACGTTGGTAAATCGACGCTCGTTAACGCAGTTATAGGACGGAAGGTCTCGGCCGTTTCAGATAAGCCGAACACGACCAGGAACCGCATAACGGGTATTTTAACACGGTCAGACTGTCAGATAGTTTTTCTTGATACTCCTGGAATACATAAAAAACGCAGAGGTAAACTGCAAAAGGCCATGGTCCAGACGTCAATGAACTCCACTGCTGAAGCGGACTCATCCCTGCTCATGATCGATGCCAGGAGGCCTTTTTGTCAAGAGGACGAGTTCATAATAAAAACCCTTTCCAAGCCGTTCATCCTGGTTATCAACAAGATAGACCTGATCAGAAAGACGGAGATCCTGAACATTATCACCTCTGCTGCAAAGTACGGGGACAGTATAAAAGAGATCATGCCTGTATCTGCGGTTGATCTGGACGGTATAGAGGAGCTTGTGGAGGTAATTAAAAAGAACCTGCCTAAAGGAAAAAAATATTTCCCTGACGATATGTACACGGATCAGAGCGAGAGGTTCCTTGCTGCGGAGATAATAAGGGAGAAGATTTTCGAACTTACAAGGGAGGAAATACCGTACAGGACCGCCGTTATGGTGGAAAAGTTTCAGGAAAATCCCCATAAGGGGATCATAGAGATCGATGCGGTCGTGTTTGTAGAGAGAAAGACCCACAGGGGAATAGTTATCGGCAAGAGGGGAGAGCTGCTTAAAGAAGCTGGAAGTCGCTCCAGGGTCGAGATCGAGAACATACTTGGCACAAAGGTCTTTATGAAACTCTGGGTCAAGGTGAAGGAGAGATGGACGGAAAGCGAAAGCCTGATGAGAGAGATCGGTTATTTGAGTTAATGCTTGTAATGAAAGGAACCGCCTTTTTTAAGAAGTTTCCAGATGAGAGATCAGCCTGTAGATGGTTTGAGGAGCAGAAATGGGGTAAAGACAGTAAAGATCTAGTTCAAACCTGACGCTGAATTTGTTAAAAAACAAAGAGAAATCCTTGAGAATAAAAACAAGAAAAAAACTAGTAAAACATAGGTAATCATTTTGGCGAACAAAGTATATAATTTCCAAAGTATTAATACCGCGTTAATTCAGGGGTTTACGCTTCAGCCCTGTAGAAAACACTTTAAATAAGATATTTATAACTTTACAAATTTGTACTTATCTGTATTAATCGTACTTAAATCTATACCTAATCGGTCTGCCCAGTTCTCAAATTCATTTATAAGGTAATCATTAAATTTCTTATGGGTTACCTTTGTAATTTTTTTATGTGCAACACCACCATCATAAATCACTCCATTGCGTGAAACTTTTTTATTAGTATGTTTTCTATAATCCAGTATTTTTCTGCGAGACTCAAAATCCATATTCCTGTATGCAACAAATTTGCCAGGTCCAAATTGAGAGGTATCAGGGTCATAAACCCAATAACGAGGTGCCGGACGTACCCCTGTAAGGTAATCCCTGTATATAAATGCTAAATTATCTTTTGCCTGTTCATTGAATGTTCTAATATTGTCCTTAATATCATCTATTGTTGACACATACTCTAATTCGGGTTCTTGCATATTTTATACTCCTTTACTATTGGATTTTGTTGTTTTTGCTTTAACAGATTTATTGATAAGAGCAACAACAACTTTAACTATATAATCAAATGAACCTGATTATATGCGGTATTATTTCTGGTTTTCTAACCATAAAACTACCTTTTTTATTATCGTAACATACGTATGGATTAAATAAAAGGGGTTTTGAAATAGTTAAAAAATTAAACTGTTTTATTTCCAAAGACATACAACACGAAGGTATTGTCATATTTAAAAAGCAAGTAATAAACACCGCTTACGAGAAACTAAAAAAGAATAAAAAGGTTCGCACTATGAATAATCTTGGCAGAATATTAGAAAATCCCTATCGCAGATTTAAGAGTGAGGGGGAGGTAAAAACCAAAATCCGATTAGAGGTACAATCAAATTTTCAAGGTATGAACGATATTAAGCAACACAAGGTACTTGAAGCAAAGAAAAATTTATAGAAGATAATATATATACTTATAAACTCCTGAAAACCCTTACAAGTGCAGATTATTTTCTTTTTTGACTAACTACGAGGTATACAATACTCTGATGGAATAGTGAAAGTTGTTGTCTTTCCTGTTAACAGTAAAGTAAAAACAAAAAATCCGATAGTAAAGGAGTGTAAAATATGCAAAAAAAACCAAAATTAGATCTTGTGGAAACAATAGATGATATTAAGGACAATATTAGGACATTAAATGAACAGGCAAAAAACGATTTAGAAACATTACGTCCGATTATAAAACAGCATTTCTTTAAATCAAATATAGAACGTTATTGGGTTTATGACTCTGATACTTCTCAATTTGGGATTGGTAAATTTGTTGGGTACAGAAACATGACTTTTGAGTTACGTAAGTGTCTATTGTATTACGAAAAAAAATGCCAGTCAAACAAATTCAACGGAGTGGAGTTTTCTGGTGAAGCGGCACATGACAAAATTGCAGATGTAGTCAGTGAGGAATTGGGAGTCCCTAAGAAATTTTGTCATAACGAAAACCTTATAACTAAACTTAAGAAGTGGGCAAAAGATCATTTAGGTATCAATTTAGAGAAAAAAAATACAGCTAAGTGGAAATTTTTAGAGTTATAACATCTTGCTCAAAATGACAGAACAAAGAAAGTTTCCACAAGAGGAATAAGATGAAAATAGTTATTCCCTTTTTATCATTACTTATTTCAAACTTTACTGTTACTGTAAGACCAGAAGAAGGAAATTGGATACATGAAGTATCATACGATTAAATAACTAGTGAAGGTAACTATAAGGGAATAATATATTTTAGTAATCAAGTAAAATACGGTCAAAAAAAATAGCTGTTAAAGTTATTAATATATATTGATATATGTTGGTAAGGATACAATGAAAGTGGTGGAGGTAAAGGTGTGAAGATACGAGTGGAAAAATTAGGCATTCTGCGGAAGGCAGAATTTGAGCTAGGCGACCTTACTATTATCTGTGGTAAAAACAATACTGGTAAGACCTACGCAACCTATGCCTTATACGGATTTCTGATGGTGTGGAATCGCATTTTAAGAGTTGATATTTCCTCTAATAAAATAAATGAGTTGATAGATACAGGTGTCACGCGGGTCGACTTGGTTGATCAGGCAAAGAGGGTAAATTCTGTCCTTAAGGATGGTTGCAAGAAATATAGTAAGGTATTAAGACACGTGTTTGCTTCAAAGGAAACCTATTTTAAAGACTCGATCTTTGAACTAGAGATACCAATGGAAAAAGTGCTCCAAAACACAAAGGATGCTTCTTTTAAGTGGAAAATCGAGTCTAAAAAAACTGGGATACTATCTCTTACCAAGGAGAAAGGAAAGAGGGATATTATATTTTCACTACTTATAGATAAAAAAATAAGTGAAGTGCCACCTGTTGGCACAATCCAAGATATGATCTCAAGAGAGGTTGTTGACATTCTGTTTGGTAGTATTTTCCCATTGCCATTCATAGCAAGTGCCGAACGAACAGGTGCAGCGATCTTTCGTAAAGAACTGGATTTTGCCCGCAATCGTCTTTTAGAGGAAATGAGTAGAAAGGATACAAAAACTGAACCGATAAAACTGCTGCGCAGGTCTTATGAGGATTATGCCATACCGATCAAAAAAAATGTGGATTTTATTCGCTACCTTGAATCCATCTCCAAACAGGATGGTTTTCTTTTAAAACATCACTCTAATATTTTGAATCAATTTGCAGACATTATCGGGGGTGAATATATCGTCCGGGGTAACAATATACTTCATTTTAAACCTAAAAATGCACGGGTCAAGTTGACAATGAATGAAAGTTCCAGTGCAGTGCGTTCGATGCTTGACATAGGCTTTTACCTGCGCCACCAAGCTAATCCTAGCGACTTATTGATGGTGGATGAACCAGAGCTAAACCTGCACCCTGAAAATCAGCGGCGTATAGCCAGATTGTTCGCTCGGCTGGTGAATCTCGGGATCAAGGTATTCATTACCACACACAGCGATTACATTATCAAAGAACTCAATACTTTGATTATGCTGAATAATAAAACCCCTCACTTGAAACGGATAATTAAGGAGGAAGGCTATGAAAAATCAGAACTCATGGATATCAAGAAGATCAAGGTGTATATAGCAGAAAAAGCACTTGTGACCTTAGGTAAAAATAAAAGGAAAAGCCGCCACTATACTCTTGTAGGAGCGGATATAGATCAACAAAACGGTATTGAGGTAAGTACTTTCGACGAAACGATTAACAAAATGAATGAAATTCAAGAAGATATAATATGGGGAGAATAATGGATGGCAGATGATTTGAAGTTATTAAATGATTTAATCAAGGACGAAGCATGTGCCAAGATTGAGCGTAATTATGGTAAGAATACTGTAACCTTGAAAGAATCCGGGAATGAAAAAAAGTATGTTCTTAAAATAAACAACGTACCGAATAACATTATTGCGATTAATGTGGACAAGAACTTCGAGGCACCAACAAAGATCTTTAAGAATAATAAAGGAGAATGTAAACGAGCCGATTTTGTTCTTGTTGCCAGTAATGACACAGTCGCTTGGATTATTTACATAGAGATGAAGAGAAGCAATTCAAATCAAGATAATCAAATTATCAGACAACAGTTAAAGGGAGCACGGTGCTTTATGGCTTATTGTAAATCCATTGGTAGAGAATTCTGGTCACAGCCGCAGTTTTTGGAAGAATACGAAGAACGTTTTGTAAGTATAGTAAACATTGGCGTGAACAAAAAACCAACTAGAAACATTATGGGTAATTCAGATTTACATAACTTACCAGATCAAATGCTGAAAATATCCACTAGGGGAGATAAACTTCAGTTTAAGTATTTGATTGACAGACCTTCCTGATATGGTTTTATACACCGGACCATCAAATACTAATCGGTGGTTTCCAAGAAAGTACGATACAATACTGTTCTATACCAAGCCGGATATATGGGGTTTTAGCAGTGATGCTATAAGAGATGTTTACAAAGATAAAAACCAGACTTTTAGAAAAGCACTCGCCAAACCTGACAAGTCCGATGGTGTATCTGATGTTTATGAAAAAGAACAAAGGGAAAAGGATAATAGTTTACTAAACTATTTGATATAGCTTTATTCCTTATGTTAAGGATTGCAGCTAAGGGCAATTCAGAAGGTTTTTATAATGAAACACTTTTTAGGAGGTGTAGTTTTAGGGATGTTGTTTCTAACTTCTGTATTAAAAACGGGACAGATTCAATAGTTTTTAATTGTCAGGGAATTTATGAAGATGGTTTTTTAAATCGCGGACTTTTTTTATAAACGACGTGATATTTTTGACCAGTGAACTGCCATCTTCTAGGGAACTGATTAATATGGCTTCTTGATTATCGCTCAATTCAGACAATTCAGAGGAGTCGTAGTTGTTTCTCCACCAGTGTAAGGATTTGTCTTCACTAATGTCTTGATGATATTCTCTAAACTTCCCTCGGTGCAGAATATATCGTTTTTTATCCTTATCCTTAGCAAAAACGCCAAATGGGCCTACTGGCGAGTCGCTTATACCCTCTCTTGGAGAATTAATTTCTGCTATTATAATATAACCTTCTTTTTTACTATAGCTTGTTGTCAGACCGAATGCGTTCCAGTAACGATGTTTGTGTTTATCTTTAAAAGCAAACCATAGACGGCCATTGTGAATGGCGCTATCAGCAACTTCTCGGGATTGTCCCTTAATTTTCTTTGGTAAACCTGATAGATGTGGTAAATGTTCAGTAAGGTTTTTTTCTAGGCTATCAGTGAGGACTGTCTGGCAATCTTTAATCTCTGATCTTTCGCTAATTATTTCCATAAAATACTATTGTAGCAATTATTCAATAAACATCAAATTTTACTCTGTACTTTCAATAAACTGACAAAGCGTGGCATGCTTTTCCTGATACTGTATAATTAGTGTTTGCAGGCAGAGGAGTTCATCTTTACCTTTTATAAACATATGTAAGAAATTCTTTTCTTAAATAATCAAATTCATCCTGCATTTGCGTTTATCGGCAGTTCTATTATAAATTCACTACCCGCTCCCGGCTCGCTTTTAAGTTCAATACTGCCTCCGTGCACAAGCACAATGTGCTTTACAATACTCAGTCCCAATCCAGTTCCACCTACTTCACGGGACCTGTCCTTATCCACTCTGTAAAATCTTTCAAAGACCCTGGTCTGATGTTCCTTCGGGACCCCTATACCTGTATCCGCGATCTTGACTACAACTGACGTTCCGTTCAGGAACGAGGTTATATTTATTTCCCCTCCGGGTTTATTGTACTTGATGGCGTTGTCTATCAGGTTTGTAAGCATCTGTTCTAAAAAGAACTTGATCCCATAGACCGTCGGCAGACCTTCCATCAGGTCCATTTTTCTGCGTATAGGCTTATCAGGATACTCCGTTTTCAGTGATGCTGTGGTCTGGACGATTATCTCGTTCATATTAACCCTTTCGAAGTTCTGATCCGGATCATCGGAAGAGTAGGTATATTTCCCTTCCAGTTCTGAAAGTATCAACAGGTCTGAAACGATACTTATAAGCCTGTTCGTGTTTCGTGAGATGATCTTCATAAACTGCATCAGTTCTTCCCTGTTCTCGTACGCGTTGTCCTCTATGGTTTCGGTATAGCCTTTAATGGACGTCAGTGGCGTCTTCAGCTCATGAGAAACGTTTGCAACGAAATCAGCTTTGATCTTCTCCAGTTTATTGAACTCGGTAATATCGAACAGAACGGCGATAACCTCTTTTGAAGGTTTATCCAGCAGGATGGTGTTTGCAGCGTAGCTCCTGTCTTCAGGATAAATAATGCTTATTTTTTTCTGTATCCCTTTCTGTTCCTCGAAAGTATCAGAGAGCATCTCGTTCAGCTGCTTGTTCCTCAGCACTTCCCAGTAGGGCTTGCCTATGTGATCTCTGGCAAGACCGAACATGGACATAGCGGATTTGTTCACCAGAGCGACCTCTCTGTTTTCGGATATCACGATAACCCCTTCGTTTATTGCGTCCAGTATAGCCTCAAGTTCGTTCTTTTCCCTGCTGATGTCAGCAAAGGTGCTTTTGAGTTTTTTTGAAAGGTTATCGAACGTTGACGACAGGGCGGGGTTCAGATAGTCGAGCGAACGATCGAACGTCTTTGAACTGAACTTCCCCTCTGATATCGTGCTGGAAAAGTCGGCGATCTTTTCAAGAGCGGTCCCGATCGTCCTTTCCAGACGGTAGCACAGCAGAAGTGCGAACAGCAGAAGTGCTGCTCCAACGACAAAAACCAGATTATTATATTTCGTATCGGACAGAAAAGAAAGTGCAAACGGTATTAATATTATGAGCGTAAAGATAAAGATCAGGTTTTTTCTAAATAGCCTCAACTTTTTAAACGTCCAGTTTATAACCTATACTTCTTACTGTTTTTATCATTTTACCTGAACTGCCCAGCTTGTCCCTCAGGTTTTTAATATGAACGTCTATCGTTCTGTCGTATATGAGCTTATCATCTCCCCAGAGCCTTTTCTGCTTGAGGAGCTGGTCTCTGGTAAAAACCCTGCCGCTGCCGTTCACCAGGGATTCCAGTATCTTGAACTCGGTCGTGGTCAGGTCTATTTTCCTGCTCTTTACGTAAACCTCGTACCTCTGGGCGTTGATGGACAGGTCCCCGAGCGTTACCAGTTCTTTTTCAGTCTCTTTTTTACCCGAGCGTCTCAGGACGGTCTTGACCCTTGCGACCAGTTCTCTCGGACTGAACGGTTTTATCATGTAGTCATCTGCTCCCATCTCAAGTCCTACCACGATGTCCGCTTCCGTTCCTTTTGCGGTCAGCATTATTATAGGGACCGAGGAAGTGGACTTTTTACCTTTCAGCAGTTTACAGACCTCAAGACCGTCCATTCCCGGAAGCATTATATCCAGAATAAGAAGGTCCGGGATAATGGACTCGATGAACAGCAGGAAGTCTCTGCTGTTGTAAAATCCCTTGGTCCTGTACCCTTCTCTTTTAAGGTGATGCTTTACAAGATCGACTATGTCCTTTTCGTCATCTACCACTGCTATCAGTTTTTCCATTGGCCTTTTTCCTCTCTGCTCCCGTCGCGGGGTTTACTCATGTATGGATCATCGGATACCCCGACCTTTATATATTAATGACAATTCTAACATAAAACCTGCTGACCTTTGCTGACGATCTTTCAATTACGATCAGACTTAACGGTAAATTAATATTTGTTTCACAATTACTTTATAATATGAAATTAGTATCATAGGCAGCAAATTACAGCAGGAGGATCAATTGATGCAGATCAGGGATAGCGTTACCAATGTTTTGACTTTTTTACTTGTCGTTCTTGTAGCCGGTTTCAGCGTTGACTTTGCCAGGGCGCAAAGCGATCAAGGTTACAACGTAGCCGGAGCATCTTACCAGATCAGGAACATGAAGAGGCAGATGCAGATGATGCAGGAAAGGATCAATCAGCTTGAGGAAGAGGTTCAGGGTAGATATTCCAGGGGGACCGGTGTTAAGTCTGCTTCCGGATCTGACTGGAAAAGGGGTATTAAAGGCAAGATCAAAAAAGGAAGCGGTCTCACCTGGAAGTCAGATGATGGAGCATATAAGATGAGACTCAGACTTCTCGGTCAGTTCAGAGCAACCGTGACGGACGTGGACGACGAGGCTAAAACTACCGAGTGGGATTTTCCAAGAGTCAGACTGGTATGGGACGGGAACGCTATTGCACCCTGGTTTAAGTATAAACTCCAGATAGATGCAAGTGATAAGGATGCTGAACTCAGGGACCTGAAGTTTAAGATCGCCTACAATAAGATGTTCAGCCCGGCCTTTGGACAGTACAAAGTACCTTTTAACAGGGAAGAAGGTAACTCAAGTTCGGCGCTGCAGTTTGTCGCCAGGTCTATCGTAAATCAGTTTGCGTTTGGAAGGGACATAGGCGTCAGTTTTGCAGGTAAATCCGGCAAGATGTTCGGATATCATATCGGTGCTTTCCAGGGTGAGGGAAGAAATGCCGACGAGGGTGATGAGAACGGGAAAGATTCCAGTTTTCTCTGGGCTGGAAGGGTAATGGTAAATCCATTTGAAACGGGGTTGAAGATCAAACCGAACTTTGCAAAGGAAATGAGATTGCAGCTGGGAACCGGATTTGCCTATTTAGATACTGATATAAATGATGATGGTAATCCCTTTGATGAGACCGACAGTAAATTATTTGACAGGAGGTCCAGGGATTTTACCAACGCCACGTCAGTTACTATGACGGCCTGGACCGCTGACGTTTCTTTTGTGCATCCGATGGGGAACCTGGAAGCTGAATACGTTGGTATGTGGGCCGATCCTTCGGGTGATGATATGACCGAAGATAAGACCTACGACCATGGTTTCAGGTTTCAGGGTGGTTTTTTCGTCATTCCCATGACCCTGGAGATAGGGGCCAGATACGCTGTGTTAGAGTATGATGATGACCTGGCATTGGATGGAGATGCATCCAGCACTGAATGGACCGGTGGTATAAGCTACTATTTTAGCCAGGATCACAGACTTAAGTTCCAGGCTGATTTCTCTCGTATAACGGATGAGGATGCTGCCGGTGACGAGGTCGATGAAAGCCGTTTCAGAGTACAGTTCCAGGCTTATTTTTAAAAGCAGCACTTGACACGTCTCTTTTATCTCTTTAATATTTCCAGAGTAAAAGGCCGGGTCGTCAGGACCTGGTCTTTTACTCAATGTTTTTTTACATGGATCTGTTGTGTATGCTTATCTGAAAAATAATGCTTGACACATTTATACGTTTTGTTTACAATCTGTGTAAAATGGTAAATTATACAATTTTTAAGGAGGTTAAGGAGAGATGAAAATAGCCAAATGGTTTTTGGTTCTTTTTATGAGTTTAGGCTTTTTTGCCGTCCCGACCACTTCAGTTCAGGCGGGTTCAGGGGGTTCAGGCGGAAAAGTTCAGGCGGAAGGTGTTTCGTTGAATCTGGGTGGTTTTCCAAGCTACTTCCGTCAGAGAGTTCGCCTTATAAGCGGTGCTACCTACGTAAGTGCTCTTGGTGAAACGGGAGCAATGGTTTTGGGGTTCGAAGATGATGGTGATCAGGTCTTGTTTGCTGATACTACTTTTCGTTTAACTCCCCAGCTGGTTCTGAGCGACGCTGTAACTATCAGAACGCAGATTGACGTTTTCAGCAATAATCTTTGGGGTGGACTGAGTTCAGACCTGTTGGGTGCTGGTGCCGGAGAAGGGGCGACCCGTGTCAATTCCGCACTTTCCAATCAGGACAGGGTGAGAGGTCCTCTGTTGACCGGAGCTAGTGCTACTGATGATAATGGATTTTTAGAGATCCGTATGCTTCACGTTGATATGGTCCTTCCTGATAATATGGGTTTTGTAAGGATTGGCCGTCAGCCTTTTGACTGGGGTCTTGGACTTCTGGCAAATGGTGGATGGGACCCGCATTCCGACCTGGGATTTCTGGTTGACAGGTTTTTATGGCTTAAAACGTTCCCATTTGGAAACTCGAGTGTAACCGCCGTGGTTGTAAGTGATATCATTACCGGAGGTAACAGCTTGGTTTCCGGAACCGGTAACGCTTACGATATACTGGCAGCTGCGGTCATATATAATAATCCGGATGTTTCGGGGATCAACGTGACGGTTGGTGGTTACTTGTTCCCGTATATCCATCAGGATAACTTCTCCTTTGGAGCAGATTCTTATACGGCGGCGTTATGTGGTGATGGTTCAGCAATTCCAGACGATGGTTGTGTACCAACAATTGGGGAACGGTTACATACCCCGGCAGGTGATCTGGCTCGTTTTACGCTTTATTCCGGGTTATTTGACCTTAAGACCGATATGTGGAGAGTTATCGGTGAAATTCAGGGTGGTTTTGGTACTCTGGAGAACTTTGGAACGGCAGATGAAACCGATATAGGGAACCAGATGATATGGGCCGTTCGCGGTGAAATGTATCCGAGCATGCCGGTAAGCGTGGTTGGAGCTGAAATCGGATGGGCCGATGGTGATAGTGGTACTACTGCTGTCGATGATGAAATAGAGGGCAACATCATTGTTTTCAGTCCTGCTTACAATCTGGACAACCTTCTCTTCAAACATATGATCCCGAATATCTATCAATCCGCAGGTGGTGTTGTGGCAAGGAACGAGTCAAGCGTTCAGAACGCCTACTATGCAAGGGTTTACAGCACGGTTAAACTGAACGATACGTTGATGTTCACTCCACAGGTCCTTATGGCTTGGAACAACGAGACAGACGGTATTATGGAGGCTGGCGTAGAAGTTGACGGTTTTCTTGGAACGGAAGTTGAAGGTACGTTGAGTTGGAGCATCTACCCGGGTGTGACTTTTGACCTTATAGGCAGCGTGATACTTGCCGGTGACGGTCTGACCGATCTTCTGGAAGCTCAGGCCAGGATATCGTGTGGTGATGTCACTGACTGTGGTGAAGGTGAGGCCGGTGATCTGCCGTTTGCCGTGCAGGGTAAATTGCTTGTGTCAATTGACCAGTTCTTTAAATAGAGAACAGAGCGGTTTTACAAGAACTGAATTAAAATTAAAAGGGTAGCCATTTTTGTGGTTACCCTTTTTTTATGGTGATGATTTTAATTTGGGTAAACAAGGAAATAAAGAAGGAGGTAGATCATAATGGTTTACAACACGATTAAAGTCAGGTTTTGTGTGACGCGTGATAAGTCAGAGGATTTAAAAACACAAAATAAAATAAAAGGACGCCTATTCAGCTAACGATAAAGTCAAGGTATGGTTTCCTTGTTCTGAAGACCAAGTGTATGCAATTACAGGAGTTTTACAGACGATCAAGAAAGGAGACGCACTTATTTCTATAGGTGGTGGATATTTAGATAAGCCTGAAGACGACAATGAAATAACACAGAAACACATTGGGGAAATTGTAGGTATAGCAAGAGAATTTGATACAGAAAAATAGAACATAAAGGAGGACAAGAAGAAAGAAAATGGGGAACATAACAGATGTGGATGTTAATGAGTTAATACAATCTAAAAGTATACACGAACTACGTCCCTGGATTGGGAACGATGGTAGAGCGTATATTAAAGTGTATGATAAAAAAGGAACTGGGGACCGAAAAGATACTGAAAACTACTCTGATGAGCAAACTTGTAACGCAGTTTTCAGAAAGGCCGAATGGGCAGAATTAGATAGGTGTTTAAAAGACTTTAAAAAGAAGGATTACCATAGCGGAATAAATGATCTTATAAATTATGAGTTGGTTCGTAATTTAGGGGGTATGGTGGATACAGTGTCTGAATGGTCTGATATTAGGGATGCTCTTGCAACTCAACTTCACATGGATGGTGTACCACCATGTGACGAACTAGATAGGGGACCGTTACCTATTACTTACTCTTGTTGCAACCTTAATATCAGAGCATTGGCAAACAACAGAAGTTTAGGGGTTGCAATAGACATCATAATGGTGGAAATGGCCATAAAAAAGATATATAAGTCCTTAGACAAGATATTATTTACCGACAATACTTATAAATATGCAGGTCGAGATATTTACAGCTATATAAATCATCCGAACAGGAATACGGAGGCTAATTTTGAAGGTGGAATGAATTGGTTAGCTCCTGATAAGACTGAACATGGTATTATACAAGATGTATTAGGTATGAAAGAAGCAATGATAGGCAACCATTTCTATGGACCGTTTGTAATGTATATCCCGCCAGCATATGCTACTGTATTGGATAGATATTACAAGAAAATAAGAAATACTATCAGGAAATATATTATTGATAGAAAAGAAATAAGCAACATTAGAATCGCTGATTTACTCCCAGCTGATAATGTTCTATTAGTTAATATGTCTAAGGATACTGTTAGATTGTTAGAAGTGGTTCCGTTAACTAACATTCAGTGGTTAACAAAATATATAGTCTTTACAATACAGGTTCCGCAGATACATTCGAACGCAAATGACCCGATTGGTATAGTACACATGAGCTAATTAACAGGAGAAAAGCATAATGGCTTTAAATGATCCTACTGCAGGAATGGGTGCAAAGTTATTTAGATTGAACAGTACTACTAACCAGTACCGAAATATCTTGCACAAATTATGACTATCAGTGGACCGAGTTTCATTAGGGAGACTATTGATACTGACTACATTAGACGGTAAAGGTGTTATCAGTTGTTTATCTTAAATATTAAAGGTTCAAGGAAGTTAGGTATGGAGAGGAACATTACTTAAGAGGTTTTTGACTTAATGGGGACTGATTTTGAGACTAACACATATAACAGGACTTCTGTATAGCAATAAGAAACGGTCCAGTTATTTCGTAAGTTAAAAAATGCCTTCCTGCAGTCTCAGCACATCTCTCAACATCAAATTCACTTAAAGCATTATTAGGGTTTGTCATCAATGCTTTGTGCTATATTGACACACTTTCGCAGATAATATTTCCCATTTGGATTTATGAAAGACAAGGATAACTTCGTAAAAAGTAATAAAAACAAACTAATAAAACTTCACAGTTAAGTTACTTTGGATAACAAAGTATGTAATCCCTTTTTTATTCTTATCTTGAGTATAATTCCAGTTAAAATACGATCATGAACAGCTTGTATACGGATATTTCAAGTGAGGTAGAAAGCGTCAGAAATAGTGCTGGGATCATCGACCTTTCTCAAAGGGGTAAATTAAAGCTGTCGGGAGAGGAACATCTGAAACTCCTTCAGGGAATGCTGACCAATGACGTTATTAAGCTGAAAACATCTGAAGGGGTTTACGCCACGTCACTTACGCCCAAGGGGAAGATGATCGCCGATATGAAGGTCCATAAGCTGAGAGACAATGTAATACTTGATCTCGAGCCTCATGTTACCGAGGAGTTTTATAAATATCTGTTAAAATATCGCCTTTCCTACAGAGCAGACATAGAAGACGTTACTCAGAAATTGAGCCTGTTTCATGTCTGCGGACCTGATGCAGTTCACGTTATAAAACAGATCTTTGATACAGTACGGGAACCGCTGAATGAATTTGATTCCGTAAGATCAGAAGGTGACGGTACGGCTCTGATCATAAAGATCAACCGTACGGGTGAAACGGGTTATGATATATATGCTGACAAGAACGAGGGTAAGGATATATGGTCTGATATGATCGGCAGTTCGTCCGTAGATGGTTTCAGGCCGTTCGGTTCAGAAGCTATGGAAGTTCTGAGGATAGAAGCGGGCATTCCCGTTCTGGGAAAGGATATGGATGAAAATACGATCCCCATAGAGGCAGGTCTGTGGAAAGCACTGGATTTTGAAAAAGGGTGCTACATAGGACAGGAGGTTATTGCAAGGATAAAGTGGAGAGGCAGGGTGAACTGGCATCTGGTGGGTTTTAAGGTCGATGGACTTAAAAAGGTCCCTGAGCCGGGAAGCGAGATATTCGTGGAAGGTAAAAAAGCCGGAAAACTGACTTCATGCACCTACTCACCCACGCTTAACAGGGTAATAGCGACCGGTTATATAAGAAGGGAGTTCAATGAAGATTCGCTGAAAGTAAATATAGCAGATCTGTCAGATGGTCTTTATATAAAGGCGTCCGTCTGCACTCTGCCTTTTGTAGATAACTTCGTGTAAAGAAAATTTTTCTTAAATGTACCGCTTTTATCTTGATTTTAATGAGCGTACATAATATTATTTTTATGATGAACATCGTCCGTTCTTAAGGTTGAATTACTGGCTAAGATGCACGATCTCAATCTTATTGATTTCATCTTGAAGTAAGGGAGAAACATCATTGATTATCAATTCAATTCTGGGGCTTTTTTCAAATGACCTTGCCATTGACCTCGGCACGGCAAATACGCTCGTTTACATAAAAGGAAAGGGGGTGGTTGCCAACGAACCTTCCGTGGTGGCAATTAAGAATAAAGGCGGAGGGCAGAGGAAGGTCATTGCCGTGGGCATGGAAGCGTACGAGATGGTCGGCAGAACGCCAAAGTTAATAGAGGCCATAAGACCGCTTCGCGACGGGGTGATCGCAGATTTTGAGGTTGCCCAGAAGATGATCGAGTACTTTATTACAAAAACCCATAATAATCGTAAAAGTCTGGTCAGACCGCGGGTAGTTATTTCAGTTCCGATAGGTATAACGGAAGTTGAAAAAAGAGCCGTTCAGGAATCTGCCGAGTCCGCGGGAGCCAGGGAGGTCTTTTTAATAGAAGAGACCGTGTCTGCCGCTCTGGGTTCCGGACTTACCGTGACCGAACCCGAGGGGAACATGGTCGTTGATATAGGTGGCGGGACCACGGGTATTGCGGTAATTGCCCTTTCAGCAATAGTGGTCAGCAAGTCCATTAAGGTTGGTGGGGATAAGTTAAATGAATCCATCGTTCAGTTCGTGAAGAGGAACAACGGCGTGCTGATAGGGGAGAGAACGGCGGAGGGTATAAAGAAAAAGATCGGCAGTGCCATACAGGCCGCGGACGGTAAAATAACGGGTGCAAGATCAATGGAGGTCAGGGGAAGAAATATACAGACCGGAAACCCCATCACTCTCGAACTTACCGCAGACTCGGTCAGAGAGGCGATCTCAGAACCTGTCAAAGCAATAGTGGACGCCATAAAGCAGACGCTTGAGAGAACACCACCCGAGCTCGCGGCAGATATAATCGATTCAGGGATAGTACTGGCAGGTGGAGGTGCACTTATCAACGGACTGGATGAACTTATTAATCTTGAAACTGGAGTTCACGTCATTGTTGCTGAAAATCCACTGCAGTGCGTGGTCCTGGGGTCAGGAAAGGCTCTGGATAAAATAGACCTGTTAAAAGCGGTGAGCATCAGCTGAAAAGTACAATATGGGATTTATAAAGAACCATCCTCTGATAATATCCTTTCTGTTCTTCTTTTGTGCCGTGCAGGTCTTTCCTTTTATCTATGAAGATGACAGGAAAGGGGACCCTGTTTACAAAGGGGTTATGAGCGTTAACCACTACGTGTACGCGGCCATTCACGGTATCAAGTCATCCGTGAAGAACGTCTGGTCGGACTATCTGATCTTAAAAGACAAAGAACAGGAAAACAGAACTTTAAAAAGCAAAAACCTCAAGCTTCAGGCGGATCTTTTAAGTATGGAAGAAATACAGATACAGAACAGAAGGTTGAGGGAACTGCTGGGTTTTATGTCCGAAAGTTCCTACGAGGTCGTTACGGCAAACGTGATCGGAGGAGGTCTTTTACCTTTTCGGTCGGAATTCCTGATAGTAGACAGGGGAGAGAGCCATGGTATACATCCGGGAATGCCGGTCACGACCCAGGCAGGTATAGTAGGCAAGGTGTTTCTGGTGAACGGCACGAGTTCTCACGTGATCCTTATCACGGACCCTATAAGTGCCGTTGATGCAATAGTTCAGCGGACCAGAGCAAGGGGTATAGTCAAGGGTGCCGGGAGCGGATGCGTGCTGGAATATCTGGAAAGCGGGTCAAGTGCAAGAACGGGAGACGTGGTGATAACGTCCGGTAAAGATGGATTACCGAAGGGAATGCTGATCGGAAAAGTGGAAAGTATGGAAAAACAAGGTGGTCTGTTCAAAGCCAGGTTGTTCCCTGAAGTTCCGGTAAATTCCCTTGAAGAGGTCCTGATCGTCAAACAGAACCTCTGACGGATTAAGGTTTTTTGCAGAAAGGCTGAATAAAAGAAGAGTTGGGAGCGTGTAAATACGATCAGATTAACTAATGGAGGTAGAAATATGACTTTAAATTACACGCTCCCGGAGGTCATTATGTGTATCGGATATTCTATCACAATATGAAAACTCCGTCAAAAGGGTATTTATGGATAACAAAGGGAATATAATGCGTTTTATCAGATAAACAGGATACTATAACCCCTTTAAAAATATGATTATATTATTCCCTTTGTTTATTATAAATACATGCATCAGGATTTAAATGTTCACGGAATTTTTCCCATAAATCAATAGGTAAATATCTTAATAATAAAATTTTTCTTAATATAGATTTCCAATTAAAAGATATATTAAAACGGGAATTATCATCTTTATAAAATGCATCTTCTTTTTCAAATAAATCCCTAAAACCTTTTATAACATATTCCTTACGATCTTTATCCCGAAACGATTGAATTACAAACTCAACTATATCAAATTTTTTATCAATAGAAATATCATCTCTAAACCATATATGTTTTATCTGACCACATAGATTATACTTATCCCCATCATTTAACTGAAAATGTGTTTCAGGAACTTCATCTATAGGAAGTTTAAATAATTTAAGATATAACAACAAAGTCAAGTCTCTTACTTCTACTGAAAATTGTTTATTGATTGTTGAATGAACAAAGTTATAAAGTTCACGGTTTACCTCTTCATTTAGCTTTAAATCGTTGTTATCATCTACCTTTTTTCTTAATTCTTCTAAAAATGGATATAATGTTGACACATCAATTTCTTTATATACATCTAACAAATCTTGATTATGAAACCAACCACCTGGAACTTCATAACACATTTTAAAATCTCCTGATTTTATAATAGAACAAATCTAATCTAATTTTGGGAATTATATACAATAGTGACGAAGCCTGGATTATTTCTTGTTTTTTGAACGTTCAGCAATGTGTTTCTTTACATCCTTCTTTTTAACGTTGACAGGTTGGAGGATAGCTTTTGCTAACTTTTGCGGAGTTGTATCAATAGCAAACGGATGCTCTTTCTCTTCTTCTGTTGGTTCATAACTTCCTAGTAAGATCTCTATTATTATTTCTTGTCCGTCATTGTAAGTTTCTTTTATTTTTTTGTCTGTTTTTTATCCTATAACATTATTCATCTTACCTTATCAGTTCTTTATAAGGCAAGGTTTTTCCATACATTGCCTAGAACGATTCCACTCCGTTTACATGTGCCTGCTCTTTAACGTACTCCCTTACACTATGATTCACGCTCTCATGGTCATAAGGCAACAACCCGGTATAGCTTTTATGATCATCGGTATATATTTTTACTCCCCGACCTGCGTTCTTAACTATAAAACCCTGTATTTCCTCTTTACTCCGTTCAGAAACTGGTTGTGCTATTACCCTGTTTGTCTCTCTGTTCTTCATTCCTACAATAATGGACTTCACTCCAGGTCCTCGTGTATGACTACGCTTGTTGTTATGCTTGTTTCTCTCTTTTCCACCTGTAAACGTCTCATCTGCCTCCACGGAACCTGTAAACACTTGCAGTTCTTCTCTGTTCCATGCCTCTCTGATACGATGCGATAAATGCCATGCTGACCTATGCGTAATATCCAGATCTCTATGCAGCTTCATACTTGATACTCCCTTTAATGACGTGGTAAAAAGATATATAGCCACTGCCCAAGCCTGATACTTGATATTAGAAGACTGCATAACTGTCCTGCTCCTTACACTGAACCATTTTGAACATCCTTTTTCTCTGCACCTGTACGGCATGGTCTTATGACCAGTCCCTGTTTGAACGTTTTTTGTCCCACAATACGGACAAACGGGTTCCTTTCCCCACCTCTGTTTTACAAACCATTCCTCTGCAACAGCATCAGAAGGGAATTTCCTGAATAACTTTACTAACGATATCCCTTTCCTGTATGATTTCCCAGGTGCTTTCTTTGACATATAACTCCCTCACAATTATTTAACTTTCTTACCTGTAATAGTGACAAAACTACAGTTTGTCAACTATTTATTTGGAGTTTCGTCATTATTGTATATCCCCCGAAAAAAAACTTGATAAGTTCCTGAATATCGGTTACTGTATATAGTGGTATTTTCAGTAGATATGAGTTTTTGCCACTATATGTGGTGGTGTCAGATAGAAAAGAATATATGGTCAAGATGAAAATGAAAGCTGATCGTAGAAATGAAATAATTAAATTAGGAGATTAAAGTAATGTTAGATTTATATTTAGATATTAATGACTTTATAAAGAAATCTATTTTATCAGATGTAGGTTTAGATCCAAAACCCATAAGTAAGGATGATATAGATAATTATGAAAGTAGTGATGATGTTAAAACTGTTGCGGATAGGTTTCCTTTTCCTCCAGATACAAAGATATCTGATTTATTAGAACCAAATACAGTTTATGAAGGTAAAAGAGTTAATACAACATATATAAGTTTTGATAAAATTTTTAAATCAAGATTTAATCATAAACTATTTAATACTTTCTTTAAAATGATTAAAGAACATGCTGTTTATTCTGGTAAAACAACATTAAATCCACAAGATAAATTACAATTAGATTCTGAATATCTAAATCTTAAATCTAAATATGTTTTAGTTCTAAACTATAAGAGTGAAAGACATTTTAGTAAACAGATTAAGTCTGAGTGTAAACAAGATATAAATTACGAATACCGTTTTTCATTTTCTAAAAAATTTCAGTTATATGATCAAGATGATAATATGATATTAACCGATATGTTATGTGATTATTCAGCGGTATCTGAAGATGAAATATTAGTGATTAATAAAGATTTTTTAGATATTTGTTATGTAGAAGAAGAACATCCTTTTATGAGTGATTGCGAAAGTAATGATGACCAAGAAATAATCAGAGCATCAATAGAATTGTTTATAAAGGTTAAGGATACACAACAAGCAATTCGTATGTTTGAACTGGATTGTTGAAAATAATTATAGATATATATAGATCAACTCATCCTGAGTTGATTTTAAATCCCTAAATACATTTTGTTTGGTGATCATATGCTCTGATATACAATAACCGAAAAAGCTTGATAAGTTCGTGAATTTTGGTTACTGTATACTGTTTGTTATTTGTTTAAGGAGGAAGCACGTGTAATGAACCAAGTAGCAAGTCTAAAGGAAGCAGTAGAGGTATTTAAAAGTGGAAAATATGATGTATTGGTTGTTTATTATAATGCCAATGATGGTTTTAGTACTTTAACCTTTCATAAAAGGGATTATGTGAAGACAAGAAGACGTGGTTATATCACAATGGATGATGAAAATAAATGGCTTACTTGGAGAGAAAGTAAAACAGGGAGTATATATTCAATACATACTAATCTGGTAAATGAGTTTACATTACAGAATTATAGTAATGTAAAAGACGACAAGTTGAAACCATTAAATATGTCTGAACCCACGCATGTGCATTAATAGATGATAACAAACCAAAAGAGATTAAGTCATCTTGAGAAAGTATATAAACAACAGATTGTGTATCAAATCGTAGAAATGAAGTAATTAAATTAGAGAATAATATGCTTTAGTACAGAAATTACTCAACATATCAAGCAATAAATGGTATTATGAATCGTAAAAATATTAGAAATATAATAGACCTTTGGACAGCTAAATTAGTATTCTTATATCTTATACTTGGTATATATGTTTTCGGTAGATATATTTATTGTAATTATTCTGACCTATTAGAAGAAGATTTAATTGCGTTTGTGGTATTAGCAACATCAATAGTTGGTGGTGTGTTTTTATTTGTTAGGATATACATAGACAACCAATTAAGTATCAAGGAGAAGGAAATGTTAAAAGAATATTCAGACAAGGTTGAGGAAGTTAAAAAAGATTTTGCTGAAAAATTGGTTTTTCAGTTGTCTTCTCAGTCGGAAGATATAAACAAAAAGTTTGCCACTCAGTCGGCAAACATAAGCCAACTTAATACGGACATAAGCCAACTTACTACAGACATAAACCAACTTAATACACAGATGGAACTCATTGTAAATATTGTTAAAAGTTTAGATGACTTGATCAAAAAAGAAAAAAATGGGAGTTAATGAACAAGACTAAACAAATGTTTGATCCGACCGTTTCTGTAATGAACTGGAATGAGCAAAGAAAAGATTTTAGAGATAATGGAA
The DNA here is from genome assembly GCA_965215275.1 of Thermodesulfobacteriota bacterium. Lineage (GTDB taxonomy): Bacteria > Desulfobacterota_D > UBA1144 > Nemesobacterales > JAJCZQ01 > CAZUNK01. The sequence continues at coordinate 911,194 of OZ244044.1, read as the reverse complement.
TACCTGCACAAGGAAGGTTTATTTACACGTTCAAAAGTAAGCGATATTGTGTTTAAAGATTTAATAACAATGATGATGTTAATGAAGTAATTAGATTCAGGGAATATAATGTGCTTTATCAGATAAACAGGATATTATAACCCCTTTGAAAATAAACATATTTTCTTAACAGCAGACTCAGATCCTTTTCATTATATAGTTCTTTATTTAACCCAATATTCTCATCTATAGGGAATACTAACCCTTCTGATATGATCTTCTTGCTGTCATCATACTTCCCTTCTTTTTCTTTACATAAATATATTTAAGATGATCATATGCTCTGATGTCCAGTAACCGAAAAAAGCTTGATAAGTTCATGAATTTCGGTTACTATATATGGTAATATTTTCAATAAATATGAGTTTTTGCCCCTCTATGTGGTGGTATCAGACAGCACAGAATATATGGTCAAGATGAAAACTGATCGTAGAAATGAAGTAACTAAATTAATAGAGAGGTAAATTGTTATGGATTTAATTTCAATGGGTATAGTTTCAAATGATAGCAGGCTCAAAGCTGCTCTTGATGAAATAACGTATGGAATGATTAAAGACTATGAAGATAATATAGAAAAAGCTAATATGAATAAATTAAGCATGGTTTTAGTAAAAAGTTCTTATTCATCACTTATTGCTCTTACTAAACGCCGTTCTACTGACCTGAATAAGTTAGATAAATTAGATAGTGATATTAATAGATTAGAAGAGAACTTGACAGGAAAACTAGAAGATCTCCCTTCTGCTCAACAGCTGAGGTTATTGAAAATGCTGCAAGACAGTAAGCAGAATATAATAAAGGATGCTAACGAGTTCTTTGCTTCTATACCTGATCATCTTGATAAGTTTTCTGAGTTAGAACAGTTATATAAAGAAGAGCGTCCTGATACAAAATTTCCCGAAGAAAGGAGCAAAATCGGAGAATTCTTATTAGAAGGAATGAGAAAAAGAGATAGATTAATGGATTTAATCAAAAGAAATAGATTAAAAATGGATGAATCAAGAAAATTGAAGCAAGAGAAGAATATACCTCAGTGAACAAGATACCGTTTATCCTTTTTTATCTCTTGTCCTGAACTGTATCATGGTCAGGTTGTAAGAAAGTTGTAGATAGTTCCTCTTTAGTTGCTGGTACGTGAGGGGTGGTCCTGTTCATGGAAGTTATTTCTGTCGTTTTAATACCGAATTACAGAACAGTACGTTCCAGCAGAACACACCACCGATCAGAAGGATGTTTTATCCAGCTGCCAAAAGGATTTTAATAACCATAAAAGGCAGTTCGTGTTCCAGCAGGACTGAAGGACATATTGGATCATCTGAAAAAACCTCACAATATATCAACGAGAATCATCTGCAGCGATATTCATGGGTTTGTAGGAGCACAAAAGAAAAGGTCCACAAAATGCATATACGGAGTTTTACTAAAGTTTTATCAACAGCTATCCGTAATTCTCGAACGAGTACAACCAGAGAGGAGGAGATAGATCCCATCTTGGGCAGCTGGATAAATATAACGACAGCAGGAGGAACCTTACAGAGAAGCAAACAGGGACCTTGACCAGGCTGTAAAGATAGATCCATAATTCACAGATGCCAGAACGGAACCCGGGTAATTTGAGCAAACCACTGAAGACTTAAAATATGCTGCAGGTGATACTGTTTCTTTTGGCAGAGAAAGTGGTACAGGATACTGGAGCCGGTTTACAGGAAGGAATACTAAACTTTAAATGTTTAATTTTCTGATTATCCTGATTACTGGTGTATACGGTCCTCAGACCGGTCGGTACAGGAAATGAAAAAAGCACTGATCTTTGCTGCTTTGGTACTCTTCAGTCTTGCCATTAACGTTCTGCAGTCCAGTCTGTTCTTTCCGCTGATAGATAACCGCTACGTTCCGGACCTGAACCTCATACTGGTGATCTATATATCCATAAGCAGAAATCTGCCGTTTGGTATACTGATAGTGATACTGAACGGTTATCTGGCGGATATGTCGTCGGGTTATGCGATCGGCTTCAATACTTTTTCAAGGCTGAGCCTTTTTGTTATATTAAAAAGAGTGACGGACTATTTTGATTTTGAAGATGTTTTATCAAAGCTGCTTGCACTTTCTCTGGGTACCGTATACGTGTGGTTTTTTGTCTGGCTGGTGGTCCTTGTACAGCTTGCAGATGGATTCAACATCTCTGCCGGTATCATATTAACCCAGGTGATCAGTAATTCCCTGGTGGGTGTGCTGGCCTTTGAACTGTTCGACAGGATAAATGCGAGAATACAAAAGTAAATTCTTTATCTCCATAATACTGATAGGGAGCATATTTCTGGTCTTTATGCTGAGGCTTGTGTACCTGCAGATCCTTAAAGGGGATGACTACGAGAAGTTCTCGGTACAGAATCGTATACGGGTAATTAAGGAATTTGCTCCAAGGGGCAGCATCTTTGACAGGAACGGTGAGCCACTGGTCGTGGACAGGGCCTCTTTTAACGTAAAGATATTCCCTAAAGAGATAAGCGACCCGGATGCCGTCTCGGAGCTGATCTCCTCTTATCTTGATGAAAGTCAGCAGGAGATAGCAAAACGCATAGTGGAAGCCAAGGAGCAGAATTCCTTTTTTCCGGTAACCATCGCAAGGGACATCGGCAGGGACGCACTGATCGCGATCGAGACCATCAAGCCAATGCTCTCGGGCGTGGCAATAGAGGTGAGCTATTTAAGAGATTATCCCGGAGGTAAACTGGGAGCATTTATCCTTGGTTACCTGGGAAAGCCCACTGAAGAAGACCTTCGGGTCCATCCTGACACGGCGTTCGTTTCCATTTTGGGAAAAACGGGAATAGAAAAGAGCAGAGAGGACATACTGAGAGGAACGAGCGGTATAAAGTATCAGACCGTTGACGTAATGGGACGGGAGGTTCAGTCGAACCTTTTTCAGGTCCAGTTCCCGAATAAAGAGACCATCTCCGGCAGTGACGTGTTCCTGACGGTTGATTCCGGCCTGCAGAAGGTCGCTGAAGAAATGCTGTCGGATTCCGGTAAAATAGGTTCCGTTATCGTGGTGGACGTGAACACGGGAGGTATTCTGGCAATGGCCGCAAGTCCCTCGTTCACGCCTGACAGCTTCGTTGGAGGGATCGATTTTCAGAAATGGAACGAACTGGTGAACGACCCGTCCAAACCAATGCTTAACAGATCAGCTCAGGGAGTATACCTGCCCGGTTCGGTCTTTAAGATCGTCACGGCACTGGCCGGTCTCAGAGAAAAGATAATTACCCCCGAGACGGAGTTCCTCTGTCCCGGTCATTACTCCTTTGGCGAAAAGAAGTTCCGCTGCTGGAAGCACTCGGGACATGGGTGGGTAAATATGCATTCGGCCATGGTGCAGTCCTGTGACGTCTTTTTCTACACCCTTGGTGAAAAGCTCGGTATAGATACGCTCTCGGAGTACGCAAGGCTCTTTGGCTTTGGAAAAGCGACGGGTATCGAGATCAGCGAAGAGGACGGACTTGTGCCGACCAGATCCTGGAAGAACAGGGTACATAAGGAAATATGGTATCCGGGTGAGACCATTATCGCTTCCATAGGGCAGGGGTACTTAACGGTCACTCCCCTTCAGGTGGCGATGATGACGGCGGCTGTTGCTAATGGAGGGGTACTGCTCAGGCCTCAGATAGTCCGTGAGGTCGTTTCGAGTGAAGGTGAAAGGACCCGGCTTTTTTCACCTGAGGTCGTAAACAGGCTTCCCTTTGACGATCAGGAACTGCAGCATCTGCAGAACTCTCTCGTCGGGGCGGTAAATGATATACTTGGTACGGGTTCACGGGCAATGGTAGGCAGGAACATGGTGGCTGGTAAAACGGGGACCTCTCAGGTCGTCTCGCGTGAACTGCAGACCGATAATCCGATCCACGAAGACCACGCGTGGTTTACTTCATACTATCCCGCACGGTCCCCGGAGATCGCCGTGACCGTTCTGATAGAGCATGGAGGTAAGGGAGGAAGGGTTGCCGCTCCCGTTGCAAAAAAGGTGATCGAGAAGTATCGGCAGATCAGAACGACGAGCGGAAGGTAACTGAAAAATGTCCATGTTAAACAGGAGGATCCTGAAGAACTTTACCTGGCCGGTCATAGTCCTGCCGTTGCTCCTGTCGGCACTTGGAGCAGTTAATCTTTACAGCATATCGCTTCACTCAGGATTTTACATTTTTAAAAAGCAGCTTATATGGTTCGGCGTTGGTATAGCCGCAATGACGGCGATGGCGTTCATCTCCGCGGGCACTGTAAGGAGATACGTCCTTCACATGTACTTTATTTCCGTACTTGCGCTGGTCGTTGTGATCGTGTTCGGTAAGGAGGTGTCTGGTTCTAGGAGCTGGATAACCGTCGGAAGTCTGTCGGTTCAGCCTTCCGAGTTCGTGAAGATCGCCGTGATACTGGTCCTTGCCCGGTTCTATCATAACAGTTTTAAGGACGGGTCTTTCAGCCTGGGTAATCTGATAGAGCCTATATCTTTCATCGTGCCTGTCTGCGTGCTTATGGTCATACAGCCTGATTTTGGCACTCTGCTGGTGATACTGCTGATATTCGGGTCGCTTCTGGTCTTTATAGGGATAGAAAGAAGGTCCCTTCTGATGCTCCTGGCCATGCTGGTCCTTGTATCCGTACCTACCTGGCATTTCTTTTTTAAGGACTATCAGAGGGAAAGGATACTGACCTTTGTCGATCCACTGCAGGACCCTCATGGGGCGGGATATAACTCCCTGCAGTCCCAGATCGCTGTCGGTTCGGGTAAACTGAAAGGCAAGGGGTTTGGTTCCGGCACGCAGTCCCAGCTCAGGTTCATACCTGAACAGAGAACGGACTTTGCCTTCTCCGTCCTTGCAGAGGAATGGGGTTTTGCAGGTGCGGCTTCTGTACTGGTGATCTATTTTCTGCTCCTTCTTTTTATAGTTGACGTGGCAAGTTCCGCAAGGGATAAGTTCTCGATGGTGACCTCTCTGGGCGTAGCTATGCTCTTTTTCTGGCATGCATGCCTTAACGTCGGCATGGTCCTTGGGCTTCTGCCCGTAATCGGTGTGCCTTTACTGTTCTTCAGCTATGGAGGGTCATCGGTCGTTACTGCCTTTATAGCGGTCGGGATCGTTTTAGGGATCAAGATAAGGGAATTTCCCTCTGCCAGAGAGGCTATCGTGATCGATCAATAAAAGGAAAGGGTTCACGGCTGACACGGACGGGCTGATGGGTCCTGTCCGTCCGGTTCCTGCTGTTTTTACTTGACAGCGTCGTCATCTCGGATAAATTATACGCATAATATGTCCGGTCTGGTGAGAGAGGGGGACAGTATCGGCCGGCAAGTTTCAGATAAGGTAAGGTAAGAACCGGATCGCTGAGGTGATTTAAGTTTTGTTATCTGATGGTACTGGTTCGAAACACATGTTTGATCTTAATTCTTTACGGATATTGAGTATTTTGCTGATCGCTTTTTTCTGTGCGACGCTTGCGGGTTCAGGCGCCCATGGACTTTCCAACGTAAAGGACGTTTCCCTTGTGGGGATCGATGAAAAGCTGAACGAGGCCATAAACCTGGACCTTGTCTTTACGGACCATAACGGTAAGGCCGTTACTCTGGGAAGCTATTTTGATGATAAGCCGGTAGTGATAAACATGATGTACCTGAGCTGTCCGCGGGTGTGCGGTTTTGCACTTGAGGGCATGAGCAAGGCCATACAGGGATCCAGGGACTTCAGAACGGGTACGGACTACAGGGTACTGTCGATAAGTTTTAACCCGGAAGATGACCATCTGCTCGCAAAGAGCAGGTCGCAGAAGTATCTTGACGAACTTGCGGAACGCTCCGGGGGTTCGGATTCAGGCTGGACTTTCCTGACCGGAGATAAGGACAGTATAATAGAGCTGACGGGCTCGATGGGATATAAGTTCATAAAGGATGGTCATGAATTTGCGCACCCTTCCGCTCTGATCGTTCTTACCCCTGAAGGCAGGATATCACGATACCTGTACGGAATTCAGCATGATCCCCGGGATTATAAACTGGCACTTATAGAGGCGTCTGATGGCAAGATCGGTAAGAATTCACTGAGCAACAGGGTGCTTCTCTTCTGCTATCAGTTCGATCCCGTCGGGAAAAAATATGCACTTAAGGCGCTTAATATTGTAAAAGCCGGTGGAATGGTTACCTTGTTCGCTTTATCCGGTTTTCTTGCTTTTTTCTGGATAAGAGAAAAAAAGACGAATTAATTACTTATATATCTTTATAAAGTTGAGGTTGATTGATTAACGATGTTTGACTGGTTACCTGATAATGCATCCAATTTGGCCAGTGGAGTAGATAATGTAATCCTGTTCGTAACCGTTATATCGGTTTTCTTCTTCTTTCTTATATCGGCTTTTTTAGTGTTTTTCGCGATAAAGTACAGAAGAAGGTCCGACAGCGATGAAACGCCGTACATTACCGGCAACGAGATGCTTGAGGTCATATGGACCATTATCCCTTCGGTTATCCTTATGGTCATCTTTGCATGGGGATACCTTCAGTTCAGGGAGATGCGCAACCCGCCCGCAGACGCCATTGAGGTGAACGTTACCGCAAGACAGTGGCTCTGGGAGTTTGACTATTACAACGGCAGAAAGACCATTAACGAACTTTACGTCCAGCAGAACGTTCCCGTGAAGATGGTCATGAGATCGGAGGACGTGATCCACAGTTTTTTCGTACCTGATTTCAGGGTAAAACAGGACATTCTTCCCGGCGTTTACTCGCAGTTGTGGTTTACTCCCACGAAGGTCGGGACATTCGACCTTTTCTGTGCCGAGTACTGCGGAACGAGCCATTCCAATATGGTCGCCAGGGTCAAGGTACTGAGCCCTGAAGCCTTTGCCATATGGGACAAAGGCACTGGGATAGAATCCGGGGATATGCTGTCGGTTAGCCTGTCACCTGCCGAGAGCGGTCGCAGACTGTACGACAACAGGGGCTGCGGTGCCTGTCACAGCATTGACGGGTCGGCTGGGGTAGGACCTACGTTTAAAGCCGTCTTCGGCACGACCGAAAGGCTGCAGAGCGGGGACATCGTGGTCGTGGACGAAAACTATATAAGGGAATCCATTTTAAATCCCAATGAACAAATGGTAGAGGGATATGCACCAGTTATGCCCTCTTTTAAAGGTATATTAAGTGATGAGGAAATTACTCATGTCATTGAATACATTAAAACCCTCAAATAAATACAAGGGAGGAGCACTATGGCAAACAGCGCAGCTGGTGAAGCAGTAAGTCAGCCTTCGTTTTACGAACCGAGAGGGTTCAGATCGTGGATGCTGACCACCGATCACAAACGTATAGGCATTTTATATCTGCTTACGATCTCCTTCTTTTTTCTCGTTGCGGGAGTTTTTGCACTTTTAATGAGGTATGAACTGCTGACCCCGGAGGCGGACTTTGTAAGTCAGGACACCTATAACGTCTTTTTTACCATGCACGGTTCACTTATGGTGTTCTTTTTTATCGTTCCGGGAGTTGCGGCCAGTCTGGGTAACTTCCTCATACCGCTCATGATAGGTGCACGGGACGTTGCCTTTCCGAAGCTGAACCTTGGAAGCTACTGGGTGTATCTTCTTGGTACCCTTATTCTGCTCTTTGCCTTGCTTCAGCCGGCGGATACCGGATGGACGTTCTATACACCTTACAGCGTTCAGAGCCGTACGGATGTGGTGCTGATAACTCTGGGGGTGTTCGTACTGGGCTTTTCGTCCATCCTGACCGGACTTAACTTCATAGTCACTATACATAAACTGCGTGCTCCCGGTATGACCTGGGGAAGGCTGCCGCTGTTCATATGGGCCTCTTACGCCACGGCGATACTGCAGCTCTTGGCAACCCCGGTGGTAGGTATCACGCTTCTGCTGCTTATAGCTGAAAGAGTGCTGGACATAGGATTTTTTGATCCGGCAAAGGGAGGGGACCCTATACTGTTCCAGAACTTCTTCTGGTTCTATTCGCATCCGGCGGTCTACATTATGGTCATACCCGCGTTCGGCATCATATCGGAGATCATTCCCGTCTTTGCCAGAAAGCCGATCTTCGGATACAAGGCGATCGCCTATTCGAGTTTTGCAATAGCTATAATAAGTTTCTTCGTGTGGCTTCATCACCTGTTCGTAAGCGGTATATCGCAGACCGCTGCCGCTATATTCTCTTTCCTGACCATGCTCGTGGCCATTCCGACTGCGATAAAGGTGTTCAACTGGGTGGCGACCCTGTATAAGGGTTCGATCTCGCTGGAGTCACCTATGCTTTATGCACTTTCCTTTATATTCCTGTTCACCGTGGGAGGACTGACGGGTGTTTACCTGGGTGCACTTGCAGTGGACGTTCATCTGCATGACACGTACTTCGTGGTCGCTCACATGCACTACGTGATGATAGGCGGGACGGTGTTCGGCTTTTTTGGTGCCCTTCACTTCTGGTATCAGAAATGGTTCGGAAAGGTCTATAATGAACTGACCGCCAAGATCTCGTGGTTTCTGATCTTTGTGGGTTTTAACGTTACGTTCTTTCCTCAGTTCTTTATGGGGATGCAGGGAATGCCGAGAAGGTACGCCAGCTATCCTGCTGAGTTCCAGAGCCTTCATGAACTCTCAACGTACGGTTCATGGATACTGGCAGTGGGCGTGTTCCTGATGACGGTCAATCTCATCGCCTGTCTTTTCAGTAAGGAGAAGGCTCCGGATAATTCATACGGTTCACTGTCCCTGGAGTGGCAGATGGCTTCTCCCCCGCCGCATGAGAACTTTGATGAAATACCTGTCGTTAACGACTGGACTTACGGATATGGAAAGAGACCAAGCTAAAAAGGAAAAGGGGCTTTAATGTAAAATGGAACAAACTGCTCATCATACGGAACATGAACTGGACCCGGTAGTTGAATACAATTCATCCAAGCTCGGGATGTGGTTATTCCTGGGAACGGAGATACTTCTTTTCGGAGGTCTGTTCGCCGCTTATGCGATCTTCAGGGCCAAGTTCCCGGAGATGTTCATTGAGCAGCATGAAAAACTGGACGTTACAAAAGGGGCGATAAATACCGTTATTCTTATTTTCAGCAGTATGACCATGGCAATAGCGGTCTGGGCCGCCAAGAGGGGCGACAGTAAAAAGGTCGTTCTGTTCATGGTGATTACGATCCTCTGCGGACTTGCGTTCGGGGGAGTTAAGTACTTTGAATATGGTGCCAAGTTCAGCCATCATATATATCCCGGCACGAACATATTCTTTGCACTTTACTTCCTGATGACGGGTCTTCATATGCTTCACGTGTTCGCCGGTATAGTTATTCTGGCCGTGGTGGCGTTCCTTGCACATAAGGGAAAGTTCAGCAAAGAGTACTACACGCCGGTCGAGGTCGGCGGCCTGTACTGGCATCTGGTTGATCTGATATGGATATATCTGTTTCCGCTTCTTTATTTAATTGGTTAGACGGGAGGAACAATGAGCACTGACACACACGACAGTAAAGATCATCATGAGATAGGTCCTTCTACCTTGATCATAGTCTGGCTGGCCCTTACCATCCTGACCGCCGTGACCGTTTATACCGCTCTTGAGATAGACCTTGGCAGGGTCATTAATCTAATAATTGCAATGGTGATCGCTTCCGTTAAGGCCTCGATAGTTGCCTACTACTTCATGCATCTGAAATTCGAGGATAAACTGACCTGGGTTTACGCTATTTATCCCGTGTTCCTGCTTATCCTTCTGATCGTAACGACGATCATGGAGGTTTTTACAAGAGTTCCGGCTATTTCTTAGTATGCTTGCTAAAGCAGCCCTCGTGGCACTTTTTATACTGTTGGTCTGGGGAAACGTAGTGGCGGGTCTTAAGGTAGGCCTTGCATGTCCTGACTGGCCGCTGTGCTACGGGGAGTACATACCTCCGTTCAGATGGGATATATATCTGGAGTTCCTTCACAGGGTGATCGGCGGCCTGACCTCCATTCTGATCATAGCCTTGAGCTATAAAAGGCTGATAAGGTACACGTCGTATTTTAAGCTGGTTCCCGTTGCGTGCGTTCTGTTACTGCTCATACAGATAGTTCTGGGCGGACTTGTGGTGCTTTTTAAACTGCCGGTAGATCTTACGACGCTGCATTTTGCCAACGCCGTGATCATCTTTTCACTTACGTTCTATATGGCTTTCTTTGACGGCGAGGCAAGAAAGCCGAAGTTCGATCTGTCCGGACCTGCCGGGATATTCTTTGTACTCTGTGTCCTGATAACTGTCCAGTCGATACTTGGTGCCTATGTAAGGCACTCTTCCGCGGGTCTTGCCTGTCCTGATTTTCCAAAGTGTCTCGGATTCTGGATACCTCCGTCGTTGACCGGTCCCGTCCTGATACATTTTTCTCACAGGGTAGCTGCCTATATTATCTGTGCGGTCTTTCTGATACTCTTTATACTGTCCCGGAGCAGAAAGGCATATGAACTGGCGGTCCCGTATTTAAAGCTGATACTTCTGTTTATCTTCGTTCAGATAGCACTGGGCATGTTCGTGGTACTGAGCAAGCTGGCTTTTTATATAACAGCACTTCATCTTTCGACCGGACTGATAATACTTTGTCTGACCTTGTTTATCTGGTTTAAATATCTGGAAAAACTGTCTTACAGAAGTGACTGATGGAAAAACCAAGGACCAGCCCGGGCAAGATCGCCGTCTCCGCCCTCCTGCTTTCCAAGCCGGGAATAATAACGAGCGTGGCGTTCACGGGTTACACCGGTATGGTGATAGCTGCAAAGGGCATACCGTCGCTCTACTTTACGCTGTTCGGGATAATATCCCTGCTGTTAAGTGCTGCAGGTTCCGCGGTTCTGAACAACCTTCTTGACAGGAACATAGATAAAAAGATGGAAAGGCTGACAAGCCGCGTGGAGGCTCTGGAGACGCTGGGTACCACTAACGTTCTGACGGTTTCCGTTTTGATGATACTTGTTTCACTGTTTATCTCTCTTTACTATTTAAATTACGTAAATGCAGTTCTGATCCTTCTTGCCGTACTGAGTTATACGATCCTCTATACGCTTTTTTTAAAAAGGAATTCCCCTTTTGGAACTATACTCGGAGGTATCCCTGGAGCGTTACCGGTACTGATCGGTTACAGTGCCGTCAGTCCTGAACTTGATCTTAACGTGCTTATTCTTTTTATCTTTATGATGCTGTGGCAGCCTCCTCATTTCTGGGCACTTGCACAGAAGTACAAGGATCAGTATAAGCAGGCCGGAATACCTGTAATGCCCGTGGCTTTTGGTGCCAGGTATACGAATATATTGATACTTTTATATTCATTGACCTTGATCCCTTTAACTCTTTCTTTCTGGCTGACGGGTTTAGCATCTGCTTATTTTGCTATATTTGCATTGATAGTGGGTTCCTACTTTGAATACAAGGTCGTAAAAAGCGTTTATGACGGTAAGAGCTATGGAGAGGCGTTTACGGCGTCCATAATTTATATGCTTGCAGTAATGCTCTCTTTGGTAATTGATATTGCAGTGCATCCTGAATTACCGGTGGATAAGGTTATTTTTATGTAGTTGTTTGCTGAAATGCCACTTATGAACAGCAGAATTGTCATTTAGACCAGTAGAATTGTCATTTAGACCAGTAGAATTGTCATTTAGACCAGTAGAATTGTCATTTAGACCAGTAGAATTGTCATTTAGACCAGTAGAATTGTCATTTAGACCAGTAGAATTGTCATTTAGACCAGTAGAATTGTCATTTAGACCAGTAGAATTGTCATTTAGACCAGTAGAATTGTCATTTAGACCAGTAGAATTGTCATTTAGACCAGTAGAATTGTCATTTAGACCAGTAGAATTGTCATTTAGACCAGTAGAATTGTCATTTAGACTAGTAGGCTGCAATACTGTTCTTAAAAGGGATTAAACACATAACCTGCCATAAAGGGAAATACTGTTGACATTCGGTTGGGATACAAGTATAATATTATAACAATGCGAATCCCCCCCCCCCCCCACACACACACACAACAAAACCTGTAACAAATATCACACCACCTAACTGGAATAACAGAACTTTATTTCACTTAGGACCTTTACGAGCAATAAATAGTAATAGTTGTAATTTAACAGCAATATACCTGCCGTTCAATAACGATCAGGGATTTTGTGCTGCACCGGGCAGTATAGCTTCTAGAGTGAAGTTTCAGAATAGACGTTCTTGGGATGACCATGTTCATGAACAAATATCTGTCAATTTATGTATGTATTTTTCTAATGTGATTGAAGAGTTAAGAAGTAAGAAAATAAAGTATAAGGAGTTGCTCAGTTAAAATGGCAAATTTAAACGTAAAGAACAGAACCATTTTCTGTCACGATAATCTTGAAGTATTACAGAATATAAACGATGAATGTATAGATCTGGTTTATTTAGACCCTCCGTTTAATAAAAAAAGTATGTTTACTGCTCCAACTAAACGCAGTGTAAGAAAATCAAAATTTAAGGATATACTCAGGGAAGAAGACTTTAAGGATGAGTGGGTCAAGGAATTTAAAGAAGATCAAGACCATCACGATTTATATAAGTTCCTGGAAGGTGTGAAAAAGATGGAAGGAGGTCAAAAGTCCGATATCTACTGCTATCTATGCTATATGGCAATAAGGTTAATAGAAATACATAGAGTGTTGAAGAACACGGGTTCAATCTATTTACACTGTGATGCAGCCATAAGCCATTATTTAAAATTGCTGTTAGACCGCATATTTGGAGAAAAGAGGTTTATTAATGAAATTTTGTGGAAAAAACACGACGCAAATAGTTCAAATTCTAGCTATGATGAGATTACAGACCGTATATTCATTTATGCTAAGAGAAAGACTAAAGTTCATTTTAATTTACAATATGAACCACTTTCTGATGAGGAAAGAGAAAAGGAATTTCCACATACAGAAAAAGAAACCGGTAGACGTTATAAAAAAATTCCTTTAGAGAAATATTCAAATCCAAGTAATAGTAGTGAAGCCAGAGTAATACAAGGCAAGCGAGTTATTTCTGAACGTGGTTGGACATGGACTCAGGAAACTTTTGATGAACGTATAAAAAAGAATCCTTATCTTATTTACTGGACAAAGACAGAACATCCATATTATAAAAAATATTCAGATGAAGACCATGGTAAGCCGTTGGGAGATATCTGGGAAATACCAAGTCTGAACTCTAAATCTAACGAATATTTGGGCTACTCAACTCAGAAGCCTTTAGCTCTATTAGAAAGAATAATAAAAACATCTTCAAATAAAGATGATGTAGTTTTGGACCCGTTTTGTGGACTTGCAACGACTTGTGAAACCGCAGAGGAATTAGGTAGGCGGTGGATCGGTATTGATATAACCGAGGATGCATATAAGTTAGCTAAAAAGAGATTGAATAAAGCAAAAATAAACCATTTAACTTATCTACCAAAAAGAAAAAAATCTCCACCAAAGAAAAAATTCGTATATGTAATATCAAATCCACTGTTTTCCGGGTTGTACAAGGTAGGAGTAACAATGAACCTGGAAGTGAGATTGAATGTATTTCAAACATCAGGACCTTTCCGAGGTTTTAAAATAGAATACCGCAAGTTAACTCTTCGGTTCAGAGAGATAGAAAAACATATTCTCAATAAGTACAAAGCAGCCCACGAATGGGTAAAGGCAGATCTGAATGACATTATTCAGGATATAGAAACATATAAACCCAAGCAGAAAAATACCACTGACAAAGCAAAAAATAACAACCAGCAAAATTAAATAGTTATATTAGTTTTCGGCACTAAAGTATATAATTTTTGTTTTCTTGATCGTTTTTGAGTTGTATTATTGACGATTGTTCCCAAATTTAATATTAGATTTTTTAACCTCAGCATTTATTCCTTTTTCCTTCAACAATTGCCTCCATTTGGATATGTTGCTTGAATTAGGTCCGAGAATTACTTCTCTGGGGAGGATATTACTTGGCATTTCCAAATAAGACCTCGGGGGGATTTGTTTCATGTCAACTTTATGTTCAGATAGTTCTTTACCATCTGTATGCTCTAATTCTGCTGCTTCAGGTTTCACATCATAAAACATTTTAGCAACTCGGACCTCTCGCTCTTCTTTGTAATGGTTTGCTTTAAAGAGAAAACGGATACTGTCAAGCATTTCCTGCACAAGTCTGATTATAAGTTCTTTTTTGTTTGCATGTTTATCACATAATTCCTTTATGTCTTCAAGAGGTAGCGCTAGTGCTAACTCTTCCAGAGCTTTTAACATATCTTCTTCATATTCAATGTCATTTTTATAGAAAACTTTATAAAGTTCTGGTGGGGGCTTTTGTTCTGATTCAGTATTTTTATTTCCTTGTAATTGGGACATGGTACCTATTACTTGAGAAACTTCTTTGGCAAACTGTCCTGTTTTGAATATCAGACAAGTTCCCGTCGCTTTTTCGTTATCATGTTTTCCGTACGTGCACCAGAAAAACAACTCGTCTTTTTCCGGTTTTGGCGGAGTTACTTCGACAAAACTGCCGATATATGCTGGAGAAAGATTGAACTTTTCTGCATTTCTTTTGTAGAAATATTCTTTCACGTCCATTTTAAATTTGTCTTTCATTATCTCAAAAAGAATCCACCCTTCTTCAGGGTCGTTCATATATGCTGCATTGTAGAGTCGAAAAGACTTTTTGTTAGCAAGACACTTCAGCACATGAAGAGACGTATAGTGTGCGACCTCTTCAGTGTTTTTTGATTTATCAAATATTTTTTTTCGTATTTTTTCTATTGCAGTTCTCAATTTGGAGAAATATTTAAATAGCTTGCTTTGTTCTTCATGGTCTGAAGTTATGTATTTAATTTTAGAAGTTATATAAACAAGCGGATATGTTGACTTTAATACTTTATTATCAACAACTTTCATAAGGTCTTGGAACGCACTGTCATAATCTCCTTTTTCATTGTATGCACTGCCACGGTTGCTGTATGCTGGATCATTTGGTTTTAACTTTATTGACTCCGTATAATCTTCAATTGCACGAGCATAATTCCTTTTATGAAAATATGAATTGCCGCGATTATTGTAGAAACTTGCATTTTCCGGTTCTAAATTTATAGCATTGTCAAAATTTTCAATTGCACGGTTATAATCCCCTTTATAAAAATAGACAGCACCGCGATTGTTGTAGAAACTTGCATTTTTCGGTTCTAATTTTATAGCATCATTAAAATCTTTGATCGCACTGTCATAATCTCCCTTTCCATTATATGCACTGCCACGGTTGCTGTATGCTGGAGCATTCGGTTTTAACTTTATTGACTCCGTACAATCTTTGATCGCACTGTCATAATCTCTCTTCCAATTGTATGCACTGCCACGGTTGCTGTATGCTGGAGCATTCGGTTTTAACTTTATTGACTCGGTATAATCTTTGATCGCACTGTCATAATCTCCCTTTCCAGTGTATGCACAACCACGGTTGCTGTATGCTGAATCATTTGGTTTTAACTTTATTGACTCCGTACAATCTTTGATCGCACTATCATAATCCCCCTTCCAATTGTATGCACTGCCACGATTGCTGTATGCAGAAGCACTCGGTTTTAACTTTATTGACTCGGTATAATCCGCAATTGCAAGGTCATACTCTCCCTTCTCATTGTATGCATAGCCACGGTAGTTGTATATTAGTGCTTTTATCGTTTCATCAGTTTCTAATCGTATAATTTCAGTACATTCCGAAATTAGTTCATCCCAATTTTTCTCTCTAATAAGTTTGCCTGCGTTGTTCTGAAATTCTTGTAGTTTATCACTCATAGGTTTATCCAACTCCGTTCATATCATATATAATTGAGAATTATAAAGAGCTTGACAAAATTGCCAAACGGATCATGTAAAATGGCAGATAGATACTTGTTGTATAATCTCTGCTTCTAGATCAAGCAGTATATAATCCTCTTCTTAAAAAATACGGGTGAAAAACACTTCAATAAAAAAGTTGGTAGAAAGCGGACCTGTGAAAGGGTTTGCAAAATCATAAAAAGAGAAGTTCCGAAGAGATATGAAACCGTCTAATTCCAGTCACCCATATAAGGATCATCAAAGGGACACCTGCCTTGCTTGATGTGTTCTTCAAACTCGTCCCTGAAATTCCTTACGAGCGACTCAACAGGCATTGCACATCCGTCGGCAAGGGCACAGATGGTTGTTCCTCTCATCTGGGAACAGGCACTGAGTATTATATCAATGTGTTCCAGAGATCCTTTTCCTTTTTCGATCTCGCGCAGCATCTTTTCAAGCCACCATGTTCCTTCTCTGCACTGTACGCACTGACCGCAGGACTCATCTCTGTAGAAATGAGCTAAATTATGAGCAACCCTTACCATACAGACAGATTCGTCCATAACGGTTACTCCTGCGGTTCCAAGCATTGACCCTGCTTTTGCCATAGTATCGAAATCCAGTGGCAAATCAAGGTCGTCAGCCGTTAAGACCGCTGAAGAAGACCCACCGGGAGAGATCGCTTTGACCTTTTTACCCTTTGTTACCCCTTTTCCGTATTCATCGATCAACTCTCTTATAGTAATTCCAAGCGGCAGTTCAAAAAGTCCGGGATTATTTATACATCCGCTAAGTCCATAAATTTTTGTTCCGGTGTTTTTAGGTGTTCCAATCGCTGAGAACCATTCAGGACCTTTGTTTATAATGTGAGGTACAGCGGCCAGGGTCTCAACGTTGTTAACGATGGTCGGACAACCGAAAAGTCCTATCTGTGCAGGAAATGGGGGCTTTGGTCTTGGTTCACCGTTTTTTCCTTCAATTGATTCCAGAAGGCCGGTTTCCTCTCCACATATATAGGCTCCTGCTCCTCTGTACAGGGAAACGTCAAGGTCAAATCCCGAGTTAAATATATTCTTTCCCAGATAGCCTTCTCTGTATGCCTCGTCAATGGCTCCCTGGATTATTTTTGCCCCGTAAGGCATCTCTCCCCGTATATAGATGTAGCCTCTGTGTGAATTGATCGCATAACAGGCGATCGCTATCCCTTCGATCATCTGGTGAGGGTCACGCTCAAGTATCTCTCTGTCTTTAAAACTTCCCGGTTCGCTTTCATCGGCGTTGCAGCACAGGTAGATGGGTTTATCTGCATCCCGTGGGATAAAGCTCCATTTCATACCGGTGGGAAATCCTGCTCCTCCTCTGCCCCTAAGACCGGATTTTTTAATAGTATTGATTATTTCTTCCTGCTCCATGTCCAGAGCTTTTTTAAAGGCCTTATAGCCATCTCTGTCAAGGTATGAACTTAATTCGTGCGAGTTTTCAACTCCGACGTAATTTCTGATAATTCTTAGTTCTGGCATTGAATGAAAACCTCTGAAAACGTTTAATCTGTTTATTTTATATGAGAGTTTATAATACTGACAAGTGAAGTTTTAAAAAGTATTTCGTTATTTGCTTTATTTTAGTTGAGTTTCAGAGGGTCGGGATAGATAAACTTGTAGCCAAGTTCTTTTTTCAGTTTTTTATTGCTTACGATCTTATAACTGACCGGTTCTTTAAACTCTATCTTGAGCTTTTCCATATTTGCCTTTTCAGCCTCGTTCCTGTAAAAGGCAGCTCTTGTTGGATGTCTGTCACAACACACATTGTAAATCTCTCCCCATACGTTGTTTTTAATAACCCTGTAGATCACATTGATGCAGTCATCTCTGTGCACCAGGTTAACGGGGGCGTCTGTTTTATGTATGACCCTTCGTTTTTTCAGAAAGTTCCTCGGATTTCTGTCGTAGCCGATAAGTCCTGCAAGGCGGAGGATCGTGGTCTGAAATGCAGATGCGTCCAGAAGCATATTTTCAACCCGTTTTAATGCGGTCCCTGAAGATTTACTTGGAGGTTTACCCGGAGCAAGCGTCTCACTTTCATAAACCACTTTGTTCGTTTCGGGATACACCGAAGTGGAACTTACGAACAGGACTTTCTTTACCCCGGCATTTATACATTCTTTTATCAGGCTTTTTATCTGCAGAAAGTGATATTCCACCACGTCTTCTCTGCGAGGTGGAGGTATATTTATGATTAGTACATCAGTGTCAAAGAAATCCGTTTTCCTTTCGCAGTTTATCCCGGGTTCCAGTACTAAAAGATACGGCTTGATGTTACTTTCTTTTATGGATGCTAACTTCTGCTCATCCGTTGTGGAACCTTTGACGCTGTATCCTTTTTCATAAAGAAAGATTCCCAGTGGAAGTCCCAGCCAGCCGCATCCTAAAATGCTTATCGTTGATCCGTTTTTCATCTGAAGAGGTTCAGCATTGATACGTACTTTTCTTTTGTTTTATTTACCACTTCTTCGGGAAGTTTCGGGGCAGGTGGTTTTCTGTCCCAGCCGACCGAGTTTAAATGATCTCTTACGAACTGTTTATCAAAGCTCTTCTGCGGTCTTCCGGGAGAGTAATCTTCTTTCGGCCAGAACCTTGAGGAATCTGGTGTAAGCACTTCATCTATGAGCATCAGCTTGCCACCTGCGTCGGTGCCGAATTCAAACTTCGTATCTGCAATTATAATGCCTTTTTTACAGGCGATCTCACTTGCTTTTACATATATCTCAATGCTGAGATCACGAACCTGCATTGCCAGGTCTTCACCAATCATCTCCGCGGCTTCTTCGTAGGAGATATTTTCATCATGCTGGCCGCCAGTGGCTTTTGTGGATGGAGTAAATATAGGGGTCTGCAGCTTTGAAGACTCCGTTAAGCCCGAAGGCAGATCAGTACCGCAGATCCTGCCGGTGTTTTTATATTCTGTCCATCCCGAACCTGAAATATACCCTCTGACCACGCACTCTATGGGAAGCGGTCGAGTTTTTATCACCATCATACTTCTGTTCAGCAGCTGTTCCGTATATGGCTGGAATTCTGCGGGATAGTCCCTGGGATCGGTCGATATGAGGTGGTTTTTTATCATGTCCCTTGTTTTATAAAACCAGAATTCCGATATTTTATTCAGCACTATACCTTTATCTGGAATACCGTTTGGAAGAATATGGTCATAGGCAGATATCCTGTCGGTCGTAACGATCAGGAGCCTGTTATCGTTCAGTTGAAAAACGTCCCTGACCTTTCCTCTCACGGGTGGTGGAACGTTTTTAAAATCTGTCCTTAACAGAGTTTTATCTGACATGGAATTTAAGATCAGGCAGTGCTTACGAACTTCTTTACCCTTTCAACCATGTTCCGGGAACCAGCATAAAAAGGGGTTCTTTGATGCAGCTTGGTCGGTTTTATATCAAGTATCCTGTCCGTGCCGTTGATCGCTGTTCCGCCAGCCTGCTCGACTATAAAGGCCATGGGATTGCACTCATATAAAAGTCTCAGCTTACCCTGCGGGGAATCCGAAGTGGCAGGGTACATAAAAATACCTCCCTTCAGCATGTTTCTGTGAATGTCCGCAACCATGGAACCGATGTACCTGTATGAGATACGAGGATTTTTATCAGAAGAACCAAATGATTCTGCTATGTACTGTTTTACGTCCTCGTAAAAATTCGGGAAATTCCCGTAATTGAACGAATACAGGTTTGCATCTTCAGGTATTTTAATATCAGGATGAGACAGGCAGAACTCTCCTATTGAAGGGTCCAGCGTAAATCCGTTCACGCCACGCCCTGCGGTATATACGAGCATCGTTGATGAACCATAGATAATGTATCCAGCTGCTACCTGTTTTGTTCCCGGCTGTAAAAAATCCTCTATCTGACACACTTCATCAGTTTTGGACCGTCTTCTGTAAAGAGCGAAGATCGTGCCAACGGATACGTTCACGTCGATATTTGAAGAACCGTCAAGTGGGTCCATAACGATTACATACTTGGAACTTCTGGAATTCTTACCTTCAAGAGGAATAAAGTTTTTCATCTCTTCGGTGCAGATACCTGCACATTCCTCACCAAGTTTCAAGGCCTCTGTGAACCGGGTGTTGGCGTATTCATCCAGCTTCTGGACTTCTTCTCCCTGAACGTTTATCCCTCCGGTCTTGCCGATTATTTCTTTGACGAGTCCTGCTTTGTTCACCTCTCTGTGAACCAGCTTGGAGGCAAAGCCTATATCTCTTAATAATCTTGAAAATTCCCCAGTGGAGTACTTAAAATCTCTCTGTCTCCGTATAATAAATTCATCCAGGGTTACTATACCGTTCATAATTTTGGTATTGCCTTTGAGTTTGCCTGCAGGCGGTAGGGTATTGCAAAAAGAACAGAACCAGCAAGAAAACCCTCAGGTAACTGGTGTTATTTGCGTTCAATGACCCAATATAATTACCTTACTGCTGAAATAGTTTAGCATTTTCCTTCAGAATAGTAAATAAAAACGGACTTATATACTTTAAAAAAGAGCGTACTGTTCTGAGTGCAGGATACTTCTCTCACTGCCATTTCCTCATGCAGCGTTATTGGTTTTCCTGTCGTGTACACCATCTGATCAGGAATTGTCGTCCCGTCTTCTTCTGTTTCTGCTTTAGTGTCAGGTATAACGTCTTTTTCTTTCCTTTCTTACAATGATAATGATCACGTCAGGATGCAGGGATTATTCTTTTTGGGTACTAAAGTATATAGTCCCCTTTAGTTAAAGAAAGGATTGAAAAAGAGGTTTCAAATATGTTTCAAATATGTTTCAAATATGTTTAACTTTGATCAAATAGGGTTTCATACAGACCCACCAGAAAGAACGGATCAGGGTAAATCCTATGTAGATAAGAAATATGTATATATTGCTGTTAATTCCGATAATGTAAAGTTAAAAGATTGGTTTAAAGTAGGTATATCAGCAAATCCAGAAAGAAGAATTCAATCTGCATTTGACCCGTTAGGTTCTAATAAAATAGTGTATAAAGTATTAAAAGAGAATTACAGAGAAACAGAGAGTTATATACATCAAAAATATGAACGGGTTGATGAGTGGGTTATAGACTCGGATTTAGCAACATTAAAAAAAGAAATAAACGAGTATGATTATAAAAATCCAGAGCAATTAAATGTTTATAAAATAATTGGTAAATTAATTGATTTTGATTTGTTCTATTATATATAAGGATAAAGGTTATTGAATCATATAGAGAAAATTGATAAAAGGAAAGAATATGGAAGAAAATAATAAACTAACAAGAATTCAACAGATTTATGAGCGTGGTCCAACATTAGTTGAGCAGATATATGAGGGAAGTGCCATAATGAAAGTAAGGGAGTATATTAAAAGACTTAAAGCAGTGGGGTTTATAATATATGATGATCGAGGTAAAGGTGGACATAGGCGGGCTGAACATGAAAATTATCCCCATCTAAATACTACTATATCTAAACAAGATGGAGAAGATATGGTTAAAAAAATGATCAGTGAATGGAAATATTTTAAAAGCGAGATATTAAGATTAGATAAAGAAAATAATATAGAGCGTAGTAAAAAAGCAAAAAAATATCTTAGGGAGGCATATATGAATAACACTAATTTAGATGTTGTAAATGAGTTTGATAATCCATCTATGGCAGATGTGAAGAAAGAGTTTAAAGATAAGTATGGCATGGATGCTACAAAAGAGTTTTATGTTGAAGAGTTAGAAGATATAAGAGATATACAATATCACGGTAAACATAAAGGATATAAGATATTTACCTATATTAACGAAGATAATGAAATTGTAGGCAGATGTCCGGTGCTTGGTGTAGATGTAGGAGAGAACTTTATTGAGAAAAAAGGTATCGACCCTGTGGTTAAAGAGGTAAAATATGTTATGGATTGGTTTATTTCAAGTATTAGAGAAAATGGCGGAGTATACCAAAGTCCGTTTTTAGATAAAAAAATTAAAGTTTAAAAAGTATGAATAAAAAAGGCTTTTACAATGGGTAGAAAGCAAAAGATAATTCCCCCGTTAGATGCAACATTTGATGAAGCAATAAAAATAATGTTCGCTCCCCAAATAGAACTATCTAAAAAACATAGAACTCAAAGAAAATTAAAAGAAAACGAAAAAAGAAAAAAGTTAAGTAGATCAAAAGATTAAACTATCTTGGGTACTAAAGTATATAGTCCCCTTCCTTTATTATATAACTCATCTCCTACTCTAATCCACCATACCCATCCTCCATCATTATATTCATAAGATTTTCTATCTCCATATTTACATCTTCTTTATCGCCATTTACAGACTTATGTACATAAGTCGCAAATATATTATAAAACTTATCCCTTTTAGATTTTCTAATATTTCTTTTAGATTTTTTAATCTTTCCAAAAACAGCAATATAATAAATAAGATACATAAAACCTGATAAATACCCATCTTCTTTAAGGTTTTTATAAATAACAGGACATTCATCTTTTATAACTTCAATTCTTTTCAGCATACCTGGCATCCAAGTTCCATTTTCTTCACTCATATAGTACTGTTCTAAAAAATTCATCCCATACACTTTTTCAACAACTCTTTTATCCTGAAAATAGTTATGTAGCCTCCACCCTTCCTTTACATCATATCCAATAGGTATAGGATTTTCTAAAATTTTCTCCGCTTCTTTTGTATATTCATTATACTCTGGAATTGACTCAGTAGCACGAATAAGAGATTTTATTATACTATTATAATCCGAACCAGGAAGTTTGTTATGTTTATTAGCATTACTCATTTACATTTTCTCCTTTAAAATACTTTTTTAATCCATATACTAATATATAAAGATATCAAATGCCGTAAGGCATTTATTATTCATTTTGGGTACTAAAGTATATAGTCCCCTTCTTTTTTTTATACATAATTCCCATATAAAGGGTTGTATATTGGGACTTTATGTCTGGAACTGATCTTCATCGCAAGTGTGTGGTCTGGTAAAAACAGGTTTAATATCCTGTTGTATAATTATCAAAAACCGTTACAATTCCATAACCTTGAATTCCTTCCAGCCGATGTACGACCAGTACCGTAAAGATCCTGATCATTTTTACTGTAATCCAGTTCATATCAGAGGGAAGGTAGAAAATTAACGAAGATATGTCGTCAGATAAGAAAATACTTGTAACCGGGGACAGACCGACTGGACGACTTCACCTGGGTCACCTTGTCGGGTCGCTGGAGAACAGAGTGAAGTATCAGACTGATTACGAATGCTTTTTTCTTGTGGCAGACCTTCACATGCTGACCACCCATTATGATAAGATCAAAGAAGTTGAGCAGAACACTATCCAGATGGTCTTGGACTGGCTGAGCGTTGGTATGGACCCTGAAAGGTCCACCTTTTACGTTCAATCTCAGGTGCCTTACATATCTCAGCTGTCCACGATACTTTCAATGTTCTGCACGGTACCGAGGTCGGAAAGGATCCCCACTTTGAAGGAAAAGATACAGGATATGGGAGTAGGGGAGAACTATTCGGTAGGCCTGCTCGGGTATCCGATATTAATGGCTGCTGATATACTGATGTTCAAAGCTACCAAGGTACCAATCGGAGAGGATCAGCTGAGTCACCTTGAACTGACAAGGGAACTCGCCAGAAGGTTCAATTATCTGTATGGTGAATTTTTTGAGGAACCTGATCCGGTGATCAGTCAGACGTCAAGGCTGGTCGGTACTGACGGTAACAGAAAGATGAGCAAAAGCCTTGATAACTGTATATATATATCTGACGACCCTGAATCCGTTCAGAAAAAAGTAATGGGGATGTTTACTGACCCGAAGCGTGTAAGAGCTGATATACCTGGGACGGTCGAGGGAAACCCAGTGTTTATCTACCACGATGCATTTAACACGGACGTGGATGAAGTCGAGGACCTTAAAAAAAGGTACCGGTCGGGAACAGTAGGGGACGTTGAGGTCAAGAATAAACTGTCAAAGGCCATTAATAAGATGCTGGAACCTTACATTGAGAGAAGAAAAGCCTATGAGTCAAAACCTGAGCAGGTAAGAGAGATACTTTACCAGGGAACCCAGAAAGCCGTTCAGACAGCAAAGCAGAACATGGGGGAAATGATCGAAAAAATGGGTCTGTACATACCTTGAACCAATGATTGGACCAACAGGATATAGCTTGGAATTTTAACTGGCAGGTCTGGTAAACCCCCTGGAAGGATCAAGGATAATTATAGATATTCCTCTCGTGTTTCGTCCGTCCATGAAATATCAATCATCAATTAATTCATGCCGTTTGGTTTTGCCCGCACGATACTGTTTTATGGACTTTGATAAACGTGCCGCATTAGCAGGGCTTTTTAACAGATAAAGGGTTTCCATAAGTGAAGTGAACTGATCCAGGGACATAACAACTTCGCCTTCTTCATTACAACGAAAAGTAATTGAGGAATCAATGTCTTTAACATCCTGATCTAAAACTTTGTTTTCTGAATTATTCATTGCACTCACCTTTTAACATTATGTAATAATGGTTGATCCAGCTTTATGTTTTTCATCACGATCCAGTGAAGAGAGTTTTTACTTTCTGGGTTTTCTTATCTTTAATTCCCACTACTGGAACTTTACCAACTGAACCTCTACTTGCCTTTACTTCCTGCTACTATGTTTGTTACGCTCTTTCCCACCTGTAGTGTGCCGTAGATGGGATAAGAAAAATTCTAAACCACCAGCTAAAATAGTGAATTCAGCAGTCAATCCTGAAACACCTCTAGTGCAAACAGTATATAATTCCCTTTGTTTATCATGTCAGATCAGTCTATTAAGGAAGAGAGCCTCTTGATGACCTTATCCGGTTTAATGCTGCTCTTTTGTAGTTCCTTTTTATCAGTTACCCCGCTTAAGGTCAGAACGGTATAGATACCGTAATTAATACCTCCAAGTATATCTGTTTTAAGGTTATCTCCAATTATTACAGCCCTGTTTTTTCTGACCCCTGCAAGTTTAAGGGATAGATGAAAGATATGTTTTTCAGGTTTACCCGTTATCAGTGCTTTTGTTCCTCCGGATATTTCTATGGAAGAAAGCAGTGCCCCGGTTCCCGGGGAAAATCCATCCTTTGACGGATAATAAGGGTCACGGTTTGTGGCGATCAGTCTTGCCCCGTTTCTTATAAACCGCGATGCGTGCTCGATCTCACTGTAATTAAAATTTTTATGTCCACCCATAATAACATAGTTCGCACTGTCTGCGGCAGTGGAGACTGACTTAACTCCCGTCCTGGCAACGGAGTTTTTTAAATGCTTACTTCCAATAACGTAGGCTGATCTGGTGTTTATGTTCCTGAGCCTGCCCCCCGTAAGGTAGTGACAGAGGCTCGTGGCAGAGGTAATTATCTGGTTAATGTCCGCCTTTATACCTATGTTCTTTAGCTTTCTCTTATACTCGGTATTTGAACCAGATGGATTATTTGTCAGAAAGATAATCTTTTTATTTTTGCTGTATAAATGGTTTATCGTCTCGACAGACCCGGGCACAGGGTGGCTGCCCGTGTATATTACTCCGTCCATATCAAGCAGGAACAGGTCAAAACTTTCAAGAACGTTCATAGATAAGTACTTTGAAGGATATAAGATATGGAAGCGGGAATGTTATTCCCCCCAGATATGCTCTTTTAACTGTTCCTGCAGGTTGGCGGTGTTAGCGGAAACGTCGATCCTTATGATTTTCATCTCATCATCCTGAGCAAGAGTAACTCCGATGAACTCTAAAACATCGGTTGCAGCTTTTCTGTATCCTTCGTAAAATTCTTCAACGTCCCCTGATGCACGAACGGTCTGCATATCCAGGAAAAGAGCAATGGCTGCAAGTTCCCTGGAGATACCAGGGTCAATTTCAAGTTTATAACCCTCAAGAGGACCCCTGAGCAGATAATCGCTCCACTTTTCAACGACTTTATCGTATTCGTCAACTCTCATGTTTATTCCTTTGCGTTCTGCTCCTTGTTCTTGCTTAAGAGCTTGCTGGCGACAATAATATTATCTTTTCCAGCTTTTTCTGCAATCTTGATGGCTTCTTTGATCTTAACGCTGCTCTTTAGTGTTGACAGCTTTAAAAGCATTGGGAGGTTTACTCCTGATATTACCTCGATATTTTTCTTGTCCAGGAACGTCAAACTGATATTGGAAGGAGTTCCTCCGAACATATCAGTAACTAATAAAACTCCTCCACCTTCGTCTACTGACTTGATAGAGTTGTCGATTATTTCTTCATAGTTGTCAGATCCTGTGGATGACTGTTCTAACGACACGCCTGCAAATTTGACAGAAGGTTCTTGGGATAAAACGAATTTTACCGCTGATATTAATTCATCTGCTAAATTTCCATGAGCAACAACGACTATTCCAATCAATTTTTCTTCTCTTGTTTGTTGGTAATTATCCTTTTTAGTTGATAACCCCTAAGTAGCGTATGTATTGTAGTTACTTATAAAAAAAGAGATTACACTATTGTGGGTAGATTATCAAAAAGAGCCCGTCAAAGAATTAGTTTTTATGAGTTTACAGAGAACTTTTATACGGAAGAGAGATGCAGGAAACACTTTGAAAGGTTAATGTGGGGAGATGAAAGACAATTTATATCAATTAACAAAAATCTCGTAAGAAGGGGTTGCCTGAAGCAAAATAGGTATTACTTTAATTTTAGCGAAAGTGTAAATACAAAGGAAGCTAGTCATAAGACTATGCCTTTTCTGAAGCTAGATGTTTGATACAAATAAAATAAAATGTAAGAAAGGATAAGGAGAAAGAAAATGATGAATATAACAGCTGCAGATGTTAATAAGTTAATACAATCTAAATATTTACACAAACTACGTCCTTGGATTGGGGATGATTGTAAAGCGTATATTAGCGTGTATAAAGGAAGTGGAGATAGAAGTGATACTAGGAACTACTATGTTGAGCAAGTTGGTAATGCAAATTTAAGAAAGGATGAATGGATAAAATTAGACAAGGTTATCAGGGATGTGGAAACCGAAGAAAGTGGGATAAACGATCTTAAGAATGCTGGATTGGTTTATAATTTAGGGGACATGGACACCATCCCACTGCCTACTGATGAAGAACTTTATTCTTTGAATACCAGAGAATTGGAAACTAACAGAAATAGGGGATTAGTATTAGATACTACCAAGACGGAAAGAGCCGCAAAAAAGGTACTTGAGTCCTTAGAAGAGATGTTATTTACCAACAAGACTTGTGAATATGCAGGCAAAAAATTTTACAGCTATATAAATCATCCACACAGAAGTGAGGTTAAATTTGAAGGTGAAAAGAACTGGTCAGATTCTGCTAAGACTCCAGATGGTATTATAAAAGACATATCAAATATGAAGGAAGAGATGGAAAACCTCTCTGGACCGTTTGTAATATATATTCCACCTGCATATAAAAAATTACTGAATAAATATTGCAATAACAGTACAAAATGTAACACCATTAGGGACTGTATTTTAGCTATTGATGAAAGAATAGAAGATATTAAAATAGCTGATTTACTTCCTGATAATAATATTTTATTAGTTAATATGAGACCGGAAACAGTTAAATTGTTACAAGAAGTTCCATTAACGAACATAAAATATTCACAAGAAGGTCCGTGGTCAATCAAATATTCAGTCTTCACAACACAAGTTCTGCAGATATGTTTGGAAAAAGGTCAAAGGGGTTTAGTACATATGGTTAATGACAAGAAAACATAATGGTTTTATTTATTGAATAAATAATTAAAGAAATGAAAGATAAAATCAATCCTTCTGGCAATCCCAACAAAATGTCAAAGAAAAGTAAATTTGAAAGGTATAAAGAGCAAGGCAAAGTACCTGAAATGAATGAAATAGTATTTGATGATGTTGTTAAGATCCTGATGGGTAAAACGGATTTTGAACCAAGGTTTTATGACGAAGAAATTGACGAGTATAACAAAGGAGAAAAAGAAGAGTAGATTGGGGTATGTCAGCTAAACAGGGTAATTACCTATATTTATTCTGCTCTTTCGAGATGAGCATTTTGGTTTTGAACATCATTACCTTCTATATAAATATACAAAATAGATGAGTAGATACAGACTTCTCTGATAATTATCAGAGAAAAGGTAACAGGATAATTACTGGGTTTTTATTAGCCTTGTTTACTAACTGCTATTTTCTCTTTTACTCTTAATAAAATCATTGAAAACTCTAATCAATTCGTTTATATCTTCCGATTGAGAAACAAATTTTTTGTTCATATCTTCCGATTGAGAAACAAGTTTTTTGTTCATATCTTCCAATTGAGAAGCAAATTTTTTGTTCATATCTTCCGATTGAGAAACAAGTTTTTTGTTCATATCTTCCAATTGAGAAGCAAATTTTTTGTTCATATCTTCCGATTGAGAAGCAAGTTTTTTGTTCATATCTTCCGACTGAGAAGACAACTGAGAAGACAACTGAAAAGTCAATCTTTCAGTAATATCCTTTTTAACTTCTTCAACCTTGTCTGAATATTCTTTCAACATTTCCTTCTCCTTTATACTTAATTGGTTATCTATATATATTCTGATAAATAAAAATGCAGCAGCGACTATTGACGTTGCTAATAATACAAACGCAACTAAATTTTTTTCTAATTCCTCATAATAATTATAATAAGTCGCTATACCAAAAACACATATACCAAGCACAAGGTATATAAATATAAAAACAGTTAACAAACTATCTATTATACATTTAAGACCCTTCCGTTCCATAATAAACTTATATCAAACCATGAATGATTAGTCAACCTTTTCAGCTCATTAACTCCTCGCATTTGTGTTTATTCTTTTCTAAACCGCCCATACAAGTCTAATCAATCTCAATAAGTTCTAACGTCTTTGTATCTGACTGGTTGCTTAATGATTTTCTTATTCCATGATTCAAGAACCAGGCTTGTCTTCTGTGTTACCTGTAAATCCCCTTCTAATTTGCACTCCCTTTAAGTTAGTAGTTATTAAATACACTGCTAATAACCATTTAAGCAGAGGAATATTAGTTTCCTGTAATACACTTTTAGTTCTAACTCTACAATTTTAACATGACTTTAAGGGACGAGGAGCAAGTTCTGGACTGCAGTGTGACTATAAAGTTGGTTTTTCTGTTTTGAACCAGGATCTTATGACGAAGAAATTGACGAAGATAACAAAGAAGAAAAAAAAGAGTAAAGTGGAGTATGTCAGCTAAAAAGGAAAATTCCCTATTTACTAATATCTCTGTGTTTTACCAGAGGTTCAATATGTTTGAAGCTTTCTGCAAGCACATTTGCAATTACAACGGACCTGTGTTTACCCCCGGTGCAACCGATCGCTAAATTTACATAAGATTTTCCCACGTTTTTATACTTTGGAATTAAAAACGTAAGTAAGTCGGATATTTTTTCAATAAAATCTCCGGTTTCACTGCGTGACAGCACGAACTCCTTTATCTCTGGATCGTTACCGTTCAGGTCCTTTAAGGAATCAATAAAGTAAGGGTTAGGTAAGAACCGTGCATCCATGACTATATCGGCGTCTATGGGATAGCCGTGCTTGAAGCCAAAGGACGTTATGCTAAGTGATACTCTGTCCGTATCTATATTGAGGAATATAGAGTTAATGTGATCTCGCAGTTCATAAACGTTATACTCGGAAGTGTCTATTAAGTAGTTGGAAGCCTCTTTGATTCTCGCAAGCAGTTTTCTTTCTTTTTCCACGTTTTCAACTATATCTCCATCGTTGGACAGTGGATGCTTTCTTCTTGTCTCTTTATACCTTTTTATCAGTACTTCGGTCGTTGATTCCAGAAACATGATCTTGACGTTTGCGATCTCCCGTTTGATCAGTTGAATGAGTTTAGGGAAGTCCTTTAAGGTTTCTCTGTCCTGAATCCTGATATCGATCCCCAGTGCTATTTTTGTAAAATCAGCATCAGAGTCTTTGCAGAAGTCTATGAACTTGGTCGTTAAGGGAGTTGGAAGATTATCAATGCAGAAGTAGCCAATATCCTCCAGGAACTTTATTGCCGTACTTTTACCGGAACCTGACAGTCCACTTAAGATCAATATTTCCATATCTGTTCGATAGCGGAGTATTCTTTGCTGTTTTTAAGGATCTGGTTCCTTACTGCCACCTCCACGACCGTGGCAATGTTCCTTCCGGGACTTACAGGGATCACGACGTAGGGGATTTCCACGTCTAATATATTATACGAGATGGTCTCGGTTCCCAGTCGTTCATACTCCGTGTCGGTGTTCCAGTGGTCAAGCTCAACCACCATGTCTATCTCCCTTTTATCCATAACCGAGGCGGCACCGAACAGGTCCTTTATATTGACGATCCCGATTCCTCTTATCTCCATTAAGTACTTGATGTTTTCTGGGCCGGTTCCAACGAGTTTTGACTGAGGCGTTCGTCTGATCTCAATCACGTCGTCGGCAATTAACCTGGACCCTCCTATGATAAGGTCCAGTGCACATTCGCTTTTTCCTATACCGCTTTTTCCCAGTATCAATACTCCAAGGCGGTTTATATCCATAAGCACGCCATGATAGGTCTTCATTGGTGCCAGTACGTTCTTTATTATTTTATTGATCTCTGTGATCAGCTTATTTACGGGGATACTGGAAGCGAGCAGAGGCAGGCCGAATTCCTTAAAGTGAGATATAATGTCCCTGTCGGTACCCGTATCCTGTGAAAGGATGAAAAAAGCTATTTTCTGTTCCGAAAGGAATTTAAAGGTTTTTTCCCTGCGGGGTCTGGAAAGGGCGTTTATATGAGAGATCACGGTCTTTCCCAGTACCTGAATACTGTTTTCTTCAACGTCCGATCTTTTTTGCAGCGATCTGATATACAGTCTTTGTACTGAGGACAGTATGGTTTTCCTGTTTAATTTTCTCTGGTTGTACAGATTTTCTATCTGCAGCTTCTCACGGTACGTGTCTGTGAATTTCCCGACCGTGAGACCGTGATTACGCTTACTGGTCATCTTCCTTTATTATCAAATTATAAACTTCATCTTCTGAACCTGCTTTAAGTATACCTTCCCGCAGGCTCAGTTTCTTAAAGACCCTTGATATTACGGAAAGGGCCTGTATATGACGTCCAGATGAATTTTCCGGAGAAAGCATCAGGATAAAGATATGAGTCGGTTTTGCATCCAGGGAATCAAAGTCAATTCCCTTACTGCTTCTTGCGATTGTACAGATGATGCGGTTTATACCCGGCAGTTTGCCATGAGGGACCGCTACTCCTTCGTCAAGTGCAGTGCTGCAGACGTTCTCCCTTTCTTTCAGCACGTCCAGTATTTTTACCTGGTTCAGGTTGGACCTGCCTGCTGTAAATTCCGAGATCTCTTCAAGTACCTGCTGCTTTGAAGTGGCCTGCAGGTCTAATATTATTGAATTGTCCTTTATCAGTTCGGCGATCTTCATATTATGGTTTTAAGAGAAATATCTCTGACTTTTTATCTTTATACAGCACGTTGACCGTTCCATTCTCTTCACTGTTCCTGAACGCAACGAAGTCATGGCTGGAGATATCCAGCTGAAGTCTTGCCTCGACCGTGGACATTGGTTTTAAAGGCAGTTTTTCTACCGTGATCTTACTGATATTATGCCTCTCCTGTTCACCGCGGCTTCTTATTTTCTGATTGCGTAAGCTTCTCCTTTTACCCGAGTTTACCTTATCCTGGTTCCGTCTTAACTGCTTGATCACTATATCAACTACCTTATCGATCGATGCAAAATGATCTTCATCGATAACGGTAGCCGTTGTTTTAAAGTTCCCGTCGTTCACTATTATTTCTGCAATGTTCCTGAAGTTCTCAGTTTCAAGTATCAGCTTTATATCGCTCGGTTCGTAATCAACGTTCATATACCTTTCGACCCTTGGCAGCTTTTTCATTGCATGCTTTCTCAGCTGACTGGACCTGTTCCTGTCGTTCAGATGTCTCGTTGTGACGTTAACCTTGACTTTCATATCGGTTCTCCGTTTTTTTGGTTCTTTTTGATGAAGATGGTATTTTAAGCATAGTTCTGTACTTTGCAACAGTTCTCCTTGACACTTTAACGTTCCTGTTCTCGAGAGCTTCTGATATGTACTGGTCAGAGAAGGGGTTTTCTGGATTTTCTCTCGATATCAGGTCTTTAATGATCGATTTGACCTTCCCGGACGAGACCTTGCTGCCCGCAGGAGTATCAACTCCTCTTGAAAGAAGTGCCTTTAACTCGATGACCCCCCTCGGGGTCTGGATGTACCTGTTCCTTGTTATTCTGCTGACCGTTGATATATGAACGCCCGCTGATCCTGCAATGTCCTTCAGGCTTAACGGTTTCAGATGCTCTTCCTTAAGCTCTAAATATTCTTTTTGCGTTTCCGTGATCCGTTCAACCACTTTTCTTAATACCGTCTCTCGCTCTTCAAAGCACCTTAGGACGCTTCTTGCGTTATCCAGTTTTTCCTTTATATATTTTTTCGTATCGGAATTTAAATTTGTCTGATCCCTGAGCAGATTGCGGTAGTACCTGCTTATTATCAGCTTGGGAAAGGTTTTGTTGAACTGTATCTGAAACTCGTCTTTGATCTTATACAGGAAAAATTCAGGTACGATGACCTTCTGATCGTCTTTTTCGTAAAAGGGTCTTCCCGGCTTGGATTCCAGACTTGATATGACCTTATGGAGTTTTTTTATCTCACTTACGTCCACTGAAAGGGATTCTGAAACTTTCTCGTATTTATCTCTGCTGATCTCTTCAAGGTGATCGTCAATGATCCTGATCATTAGTGAATCGTCCGTGTATCCAAGCTGACGTGCCTGTATTTTCAGGCACTGCTCCAGAGAGGTTGAAGCTATTCCCACGGGGTCGAAAGTGGTCTGGACCTTGTGCAAAACGTCCAGTATATCTTTTTTGCTTATATGCTCCGGTACGCCGTTCTTATATTTTTTGATCGTCTGATCTGTAACACAGAATACGATCAGGTCGTCTGTACTTGTTTCCAGATATCCATCTTCGTTGATGTTCCCTATTATCAATCTGGCTATTCTGCGTTCGTGGTCAGTGAGGTCTGATACGTCAAGCTGCCAGTTTATGTATTCATACAGGGATTGTGATTTTGGAACCATGCTTTCCCAGGGCGTTTCTTCTTCGGTATTGTCCGTAAAGAGATCAGGCGAGTGGGTCAGGTAACCTTCTACTTTTTCTATCTCTTCGATCTTTGAAAAGATAGAGAGCAGGTCATCTTTGTGGTCGTCAACTGAATTATCGGAGTTAAAGACCGACGTTTCTCCAAAGTTATTATCAAGATGGTTTTCTTCCTCTTCATTTGCTTCCTCAAGAACGGGGTTTTCGGCCAGCTGATCTTCTATATAACTGCTAAGTTCCACAGAGTTCATCTGTATCAGTTTTATAAACAGCTGTGCCTCTTGAGTTAGTTTAGGTCTTTGAACTTGAGAGGTCTTCAAGGTTGTTGTTAAGCTCGTTCTGTTCATTTTGATATGACCTGTTTACTTATCAAAACCTATAAAATCATAATACCACATTTTATGATTTATTTTATGTACGGCAACACTACTTTTCAATTGTGAAAGGTGATGCAGATAAGATGTCTTTTCAATAAAGATAGTCTGTTAAGGGATTTTTAACGGGTTTTGGTGATAATGTTCTGCAAAGACGAGGTGAAAATGTTTTCGTTTGGAAATTGGAGTTGTAAAGAGAAGTTATACTTTCAAATAACAGAGCATTTCCTAAAATTCAGATATTAACATTAGAAGAGATATTGAATGGTAATAAACCCGATTTGCCATGTTTATTTTGTTTTTAGCATTAACAAGTATTTTTTAACTCCTTTTACTAATATGAACGCATGAAATTTTTTAATGTTCGGTTTATGAACTTAAATATATAAATTTCTAATTTAGTAAAACTGACGCAACAAGTGGTTGACAGAAATTTCACAGTTGCTATTATAATTCTATAAATAATCTAAATAATTGTTATTGTATTGTGAGATTATTTATAGGAGATTGTTATGGCTAAATCTAAAAAATTATCTAAAGAATTATCTGATATAGCGGAGTACTTTATATACCTATCCAACAAGGATGACAAGTATATGACTAACTTAAAACTGCAAAAGTTAGTTTATTATGCTCAAGCGTGGAATCTGGTATTTAACCATAAACGGTTATTCAAAGACCCTATAGAAGCGTGGATACACGGCCCAGTTGTATATGCTTTGTGGAAAAAATACAATAAGTTTAAATTTGGACGAATAGAAGTAAATGTAGTAAACAATTTTAACTTCTCTGAAAAGACCAAGGAAATACTTGACGAAGTTTGGGATGTTTATGGTGGTTTTGACGCAAGGTATTTAGAAGAACTTACTCATTACGAAAGACCTTGGCAGGATGCAAGAGGAAAACTTGACTGTAAAGAAGTTTCAGATGCAAGAATTACTGCTGTATCAATGAAAGAGTATTATCGTAATAGATACAATACAGCAAAGATAGAAAGGCAGAATCTAAATCGTTAAAAAATCTGTAATAAAAAAACACAGAATTAGTCTATCTAAAGAGATTCATGCTAATAATAGAAAATCTATTATTAGAACTGTTGCTTACCCTACCAACAAACCTAATGAGATTAGATACTGGCAAGTTGATAATGATAAATTCCATAATGACAAAATAAGTCAGATAGACCACTTTACTGAAAAGGAAACAAATAGAATAACAAACATAATCAATCAAATACAAGCAACAGAGTATATTTCAGATAACCCATTTCATGAATTTATAAGTAACAAAAATAAGAAAGTGAAAGGGATAAACGATTATGCTCCATTGTTTAAAGGTTTGGACAAATCTGTTCAATTAGAAGAGTTAATAATAGGTAAAACAGAAAGAATATTTTATTTTACTAAATTAGCAACAGTTTATATAGTGGCAATAACTAAAAGCCACTTTGAGACTGATAAGAACAGAAGATAAACATGTATAATCGGGTTATATGTGGTAATACTGTAAAAACTGATAAAACCAAATAGTTATATAATTTCTATCTAATTCTTGTTAAAACCTGAATTCGTTTCAGCATAGACACGGTCCGATAATCAGTCCGGATACCTTTACAGGACCGTCCATCCACCATCGATCACCAGGTCGGAACCCGTTATGTATTTTGATTCGTCCGAAGCGAGAAAAAGCACTGACTGTGCAACTTCGATCGGTTCAGCCCTTCTGACCATTGGGATCATATCGGCTGCTATCTTGTCAAGCTGTTCCTCCGCGTCCGGAGGATTCCCCATGAATTCAACGTCCATCTTTGTTTTTATGTAGCCGGGACAGATGGAATTTACCCTTATATCATCCTTTGCATGATCAAGTGCCATACTTCGTGTGATCTGCCGCACGGCACCTTTTGAGGCGTTATAAGCCATGCAGCCTTCCATTCCCACTATTCCCAGAACGCTTGAGTTGTTTATTATGGAACCTCCGCCGTGCTTTGCCATCAGGGGTACGACGTACTTGCTCATTAAAAAGACGCCTTTTACGTTTATATCCATCGTTTTATCCCAGACTTCATTTGAGGTCGTAACTACCGTTCCACCTTCGAGGATCCCGGCGTTGTTGAATAAAATATCGATTTTGCCAAACTGTTTATAGAATTTATTTACTGTCTTCTTAACGTCCTTTTCTTTTGAAACGTCTCCTGTAAATGCCTTTATCTCTCCTTTTCCCTCTGCTTCTGAAACGACTTTTTTAAGATTTTTAGGAGTTCTTGACATAATTCCAACCTTTGCTCCTTCCCTGCAGAAAAGCAGTGCCGTTGATCTTCCAATTCCCTCACTGCCGCCGGTTATCAGGGCGGTTTTATCTTTAAGTCTCATAGTTTTTTTCTCCCCGGAACGATACCCGTTCCTGTCCGTTAACTGACTATTATGATACAACAATTTGATCAGCGAGTGCAAGCTGATCGGTGAAATAAGTAAACCTCATATAAATTCTGCATTGGGTTTTATACGATAAAGGATCAGAACTTTGTCCCATAAGTTCTGTAAAGTCAGGACACCTGCTGGAGCCAGCAGACCGGACCGGCAGGAACGAATAAAACTGCGGTATAATGAGAATATTTCAGCTATATTAGACTCGTACAGGGACACGTTCCACTCGTTCGTTTCAGTATAAATACAGAGAAAGATTTTTATGGCAAAAATTGAAAATCCGGTAACACCTGAGAAGTTTGACGCGGCTTTGTTCGACCTTGATGGAGTGATAACGGACTCTGCACGGATACACGCCTCCTGCTGGAAACTGACCTTTGATGAATTTTTAAAAGGTCACGCGGAAAGGACCGGCAGTAAGTTCAGACCATTTGATATTAAGTCGGACTATCTGCTCTACGTTGATGGCAAGCCGAGGTATCAGGGCGTAAGGGATTTTTTAAGTTCTCGCGATATAAGCCTGGAAGAAGGTTCTCATGACTTTTCTCCCTCGCAGGATAGCGTTTATGGGATTGGGAACAGAAAGAACGAGCTGGTTAACGATGCCATACGGGACGGTAAGGTCGAAGTATATCAAAGTTCTCTGAGATTTGTAAAAAGCATAACGGGGTCGGGTATTAAAGCGGCGGTCGTATCCTCAAGCCGTAACTGCGAAGCTGTCTTAAGTTCTGTGGGGATCACCTGTCTTTTTCCCGTAAGGGTTGACGGCAAAACTGCAGCACAGAAAAGACTTAAAGGAAAACCTTCACCCGACCCGTACCTTGAGGCTGCAAAGCAGCTGGAGGTCAGACCGGACAGGGCGGTCGTAATAGAGGATGCCATATCGGGCGTTCAGGCCGGCAGGAACGGCAGTTTCGGACTGGTAATAGGTATTGCAAGAAAAGGTAACGAGCGTGAACTGTTATCTAACGGGGCGGACGTGGTGGTTAAGGACCTGGGAGAGTTCGTCTTGTAAGAATCATTTGAAATCAGAAAAAACTGAATTATAAATATAGGCTGACGTTAACGGACCTGGAAGGAATACCGAGATGATACATGGAAGAATAACCGAGCTGCCCAGACACATCTATCCCCCGGACCCCTGGAAGATCATAGAGAAGAAGTTTTATCCTGAACTGCTCAACCGCACTGAGACCATATTTTCTATGTCCAACGGCTATCTTGGAATGCGAGGCGTTTTTGAAGAAGGAAAACCCTGCTTTGAAAACGGGACCTTTGTAAATGGATTTTACGAATCCTGGCCGATAATCTATGGTGAGAAAGCCTACGGATTTGCCCAGACCGGTCAGACGATCATAAACGTAACGGATTCAAAGATAATAAGGCTCTACGTTGATGACGAGCCTTTTTATCTTCCCACGGCCAAACTTCTGAAGTTTGAACGGGTACTGGACATGAGGCGCGGTACGCTCGACAGAGAGGTAATATGGCAGCTGGCTTCAGGGAAAAAGGTACTTATCAGATCAAAACGGCTCATATCTTTTCAACATCGTCATCTTGCTGCGATCTCCTACAGCGTGACCGTACTGAACGCGGATGCACCGGTGGTCATAACCTCTGATATCGTCAACAACAGCATCTGTCCGGACAACGGAAATAAAAAGAAATCAGACCCGAGGCTGTCAAGAAGGTTTGGATACAGGG
Source organism: Thermodesulfobacteriota bacterium (assembly GCA_965215275.1). Lineage (GTDB taxonomy): Bacteria > Desulfobacterota_D > UBA1144 > Nemesobacterales > JAJCZQ01 > CAZUNK01. The sequence goes on along the minus strand of OZ244044.1, from coordinate 873,522 downwards.
TCCTTCAGCCCTCACTGCATTATGCGGATGATACAAGACTGGTATTATGCCATTTTGCAAAGAACAGCGGCCTGGGACTTGCAGCGGGTATAGATCATGAACTTGAGACCAGATGTGCGTATTCTCACTCAAGCGGATGTGAAGAGAACAGGGGAGAGGTTACCTATATGGTCGACGCCCGGAAGGGAGAACCTATCGATCTGACCAAATACATGACCTATCACACCACGATAACGGCGCCACACACTCCGGACGAACTCGCCGTCAGGGCAAAAAGGGCACTCAGCAGAACGAAGAAGTTCGGTTTTGACGACCTGCTCAAGGGACAGCAGAAGTACCTTGATGATTTCTGGAAAAGAAGCGACGTCGAGGTCATGCTTTACAAGTCGAGGGCGGATTCCGACCTGTCCACGGAGCAACTTCAGCAGGCGTTAAGGTTTAATCTGTTTAACATTTGTCAGGCGACCGCAATGGTCAAGACTGCGGGGGTTCCTGCCAAGGGACTTACCGGACAGGCGTATGAAGGGCATTACTTCTGGGATATAGAGATATTCCTTATGCCTTTCCTTGTTTACACGAACTCCAAGATAGCAAAGAACCTTCTGACCTTTCGCCACGGCATGCTGGATAAGGCAAGGGAATACGCCAGAAGACTGAATCAGAAAGGAGCGATGTTCCCGTGGCGAACGATAAACGGCGAAGAAGCCTCTGCTTACTATGCAGCGGGCACCGCTCAGTACCACATAAACGCCGATATAATTTACGCACTGAAGAAGTACGTTAATGCCACCGGGGACAATGGTTTCCTTTTTGAGTACGGTGCGGAAATGCTGGTGGAGACGTCAAGGCTCTGGGCGGACCTGGGATTTTATTCAAAAAAGAGGAATGGAAAGTTCTGTATTAATGGCGTAACGGGACCCGATGAATATAACACGGTGGTTAACAACAATCTGTATACGAACTTAATGGCACAGGAGAATATGAGGTTTGCGATAGAAACCATCGAAAAGATGCAGAGAACGGAACCTGAGATATTTGAAAGCCTTGTGTATAAGACGAAATTCGACGTTTCCGAACTGGATATCTGGAAGAAGGCAGTGGACAGCATGTACATCCCCTATGATGAGAAAATGAAGATACATCCTCAGGACGACGAGTTTCTCAGCAAGGAGGAATGGGACTTTGAGAACACTCCTGTGGACAAGTATCCCCTGCTGCTGAACTTTCACCCGTTAGTGATCTACAGACATAGGGTGATAAAACAGGCTGACGTTGTACTGACGATGTTCCTTCTGAACCACAGGTTTTCCAAAAACGATATGAAGAAAAACTTTGACTACTATGATCCGATCACAACGGGTGATTCCTCTCTGTCAGTGCCAATTCAGAGCATAATGGCTTCAAAGATAGGGTATCATGACAGATCGTTCCTGTACGCGGGACAATCCGCGTTGATGGACCTTGCCGATGTGTCCGGTAACGTTGAAGATGGATGCCACATCGCTTCTATGGCGGGGACATGGATGGTGTTTGTTTTTGGTTTTGCCGGAATGACAAGTAACGGAGGAACGCTCGGGTTTGCCCCCAGTATCCCTCCACAGATAAAGAAATTGAAGTTTTCCGTAACGTTCAGAAGTTGCACGATAAGCGTGGAGATCACAAGAAAGAAAGTAAAGTACAGATTGACCAAAGGTGAAGAAGTCTCTTTGTTTCACAAGGGTAAAAAGTTGAAATTGACCTCGGAGGAGCCAGAAGTGACCGTATATTAACCGGTCGCTGGAATAACCGGATTATTTTTAGTTTATGGTTGTATGGTATCAGAAGAGTGTTAAATTGTTTATAGTCTTATAACGCTGGTGATGAAATGAAAGATACCGCTGATATTATAAAGAAGATAATAGAGCTAAGAAAAAGTATGAAGATAGACCCTTTTAACTTCGCTATGCACAAGTACTTTACCTGGGAATCCTCTCTTGAAGCTCAGATGCAGGACAATGCTCCGTATCTGTATCCTAAAATTATTGAGATTATCACTGAAGTACTGGAGCAGAACACTTCGAAAGAGGAGCTCAGACAGCTTGCTGAACTTCAGATAAAACTTACCGATAAATATGCGGACAAACTTGAGACAATGGAGAAAACCATACATAACCGCATTGAGGAATATATAGAGCTGTACAATGAGGCCATTAAGCGGATAATGTCCGAGGAAGACAAAACAGAAAAAAACAAGTCTGAAATACAGTAGCTTAAAGCAAGGAAGTTACGTACTTTATTGTATTATAAGATTATTTTGTAAGAACATATTATGGCTAAATATCAGGAGTTATCCGATATTGCAGAGTATTTTATATACCTGTCCAATAAGTCTGACAGACACATTACCAACTTAAAACTGCAGAAGTTGGTATATTATGCCCAAGCATGGCATTTAGTATTTTTTAACAGAAAACTGTATGACGCCCCGATCGAAGCATGGATACATGGTCCTGCTGTAAGAAGTTTGTACAAAAAATACAAACGTTCTGGATTTAAAAGGGAATTATAGTGAATAGCTGACAAACAACTACTCGTACTGTTCTGAGTGCAGAGTTCCTCTATCCCCGATCTCTTTTGATCTGATACTCTTAGCACTCATCGGGAGTATTTCTACCTTATTCCCACCCGATATGAAGTCTCCTTCATTAAGAGTATTGATATTTTTACCTGCATTTATATCCCTGTCTTCTGAATAACCGCAATACATACAGCTGAATACTCTTTCAGACAGAGGCAGTTTTGGATTTACCTTTCCGCATTCAGAACAAGCTCTTGTTGTATAATGATGTTTAACTAAAACCAGCCTGCCTCCAGCTATCTCGGCTTTGTAGTCAAGTTGTGTTTTAATCTTCCCCCATTGCTGTTCCGTTATGGATTTTGCTAAGTACCTGTTCTTTACCATATTTTGAATCTTTAAATCTTCCAATTTTATATGATTACATTTCTTTACAATCTCTGTTGTTAATCTGTGTATAGCATTATTTTCACGATCAGTAGTTCGTTCCCATTCCTTTGCTAACGATAAAACTTTCTTCTTTCTGCTGTCAGAACCTTTTACCGCTCTTGAAACAATTCTCTGCTTTCTTTTCAGTTCCTTTCTATTCAACCGAACTCCTGGTATTTTAGTTCCATCTGAAAAAGCCATTCTGTTTATAATTCCAAGATCGATCCCTATGGACCTGTCCATAGGTCTTTTCTTTTCGCTGGTAATCTTACATAGAAACTGGATCTTTATTCTTATAGCTGTTTTAACTATCCTTATTGTTGTTTTAGGTTGTTTTAAAACAACTCCGTCAGGCATACTACCTTTGAAAGATAATCTGCCAACTCCCTTTATCGTTAAATACGTTCTTCTGCCGATCTTTTCAATATTTTTATAATTGTTTGTTTCAAAACTTCTGACAGGTCTGTTTGGACCTTTGTATTTTGGTCTGCCCACCTTCCTGACCTTCTTACCTGCTTTTTTATTCTTTAAATAGTTCAAATAAGGACTGTATGCATTATCCAGTCTTTCCAGAACGCTCCTTTGAGCTGTAACATTAAACTTTTCAAATTCCTTGTCTTGCTCTCGGACCTCAGTTAGTTCGTTAAACTGTTCGTATTTAGAGATAGTTTTTTCATACCAGTCATAAGATCTTAATCTGTGATATAAAGCTCCGTTATACAGGTCGGTAAGCTGTTGTAAGAATTCATCCAGCCTTTTATGAAAAACACTATCTGCCTTTACAGTTCTTGTAATCGTTCTAACCATACTATAATACTACCATTTCTGACCTGTTTATCAATTTTTCTTTCTGTCAACTATTCACTATAATTCCCTTTTAAAACAATAGAAACGTCATTTAATGAACCGTCAGCAGAAGATCTGCCAAAGGATATTTAAACTTCATTTAGATGATGTATGGGCGGCTTATGGCGGTTACGATGCACGATACCTAGAACTTCACACACTATGAGGAACCTTGGCAGGAGGCACGTATGGGGCTTGATATAGATGAAACATGCAGTATTGAAATTTCTACAGATACTATGAAAAAGTACTATACCAAAAGAATGAACGAAACTGCTGATTGAAACCCCTCGTTTGTTATAAGACTTAAACGTCTGATCGAGACGCAAACCCGTTCCTGACAGGTCCCCTATGTGGAGTGAACTTGAGGTTAGAGAGAATCTTAAAAGATTGTTACTGATATTCTTACATGAATATCAAGCAACAACTGGGAATAGTATATGTAACTTATTCCAAATGAACAAAGACGATGTTTTTAACGAAATTATATCTGACGGAAATATCTCAGATAGTTAAGTGTCCTGGAAAGGAGTAAGTTATTAATTACTTATCTGAGACCTTATCTTCCTTCTGATCAATACTGATAAGGGTATCAGCATCAGAGATGCCAATGCTGTGAGCATATCAGGAACAGCTTCGTTCTGATCGGAGATCGTACATCCTCCTCCACCGCCAGCATCAGTACCTGGTGTTTGTCTTGGTGGTAACGGAGCAGGACGATTCACTACCCTGATCGTGAAACTCAACTCAGCCATATCCCCATCATCATCTGTTACCGTATACATGTAAGTATCAGACGATGATACACTGGTGGGTGTTCCGCTTATCTCTCGGGTAGATGCGTTAAAATTCAATCCAGTTGGTAATGCAGGTGTTAAACTGTATGTTAATGTTCCATCCCCTCCTGTTGCAGCAGGCAGCGTTTCTGTTACTGCTGTACCCGTAAAATACTCCTGATCATCTATCGTCTCACCGTCAAAGCTTGGTGCCGTACTATGTCCATAGGCTTTAATGCTCCATGAGTGTAAAGTCCCTGAATCTCCATTAGCAGTGTCAGATATTCTCAAAGTCCATTCTCCGGCAGGACCTTCTCCAAGGTGTCTGGCTGAACCAAAACGATGAGTTTTGTTTGTGTACGCAAAGTCGCTCCTGGTGAGTGTATTACTAACTACATATGATAAAGCGTCTGCTATATATCTATTACTAAGTTGCGACACAGTACCGTCAGGAGAGGTTATCTGTATGTTCAGGTCCGGAAAGTATGTGTGAGAGAAATTAAGCTCTATCTCTATAAACTCTGTAAAAGAAAGAGAAGTATCTGGTACTGTCAGTATGGCAGTAGCTTCTCCGTCTACTCCATTGTTGTGGTCGGGGATTGCCATATCAATAGTCCCAGAGGAAGCGGTCTGAGTTCTCATCATTGGAACATTGGTCCAGCTTTCAGCAAGTCCTGCTGCTGCTTCAGCATCTACCACACCAAAACCATATTTGGGATTATAATTATAACTTTCTGAATCAGAACCATATTTATGTGCTCCTGTCTCCCAGCCCGTGTCAGAAGCGTCGTTCTTACGAGCTGAAGCTGCAAGTATCAGCTTAAGGTCTCTCCAGCTAAGGTTACCGTTTACTTCTCTCATCAGTGCCGCCACACCTGAAACCTGCGCTGCTGAATATGCTGTCCCTCTTGCATCAAAAACATATCTATCGTTATTATCAGTAGTTGTTATACGTTCACCTGGAGCACATACCCAAAGATTTACTCCCTCTTCTGAAAAAGAACTATTACTTCCTTCTCCATCTACCGAACATACGGTGGTTACAGCGTAGTAGTTGGAATACTCATCAAAATTAGCCTGGTCGCGGCTGCCATCTCCAGCAGCCCACACGTAAAATACCCCTTTACCACCAAACCCTTCACTTATACCCGTTCCCACTCCTTCCTCCCACTCTGATGAAGTCTCCCTGAGAAGAGGCAGGTCATTCGGTCCCCAGTTGTTGATGGATACAGCCGTTGTATCTCTATTACGGATCATGGCATCCTTTGCGTTAGCGTTATTCAAGTTACCAGCTAAATTATAACTATAGATGCCTGCCTGCGGTGCTGTGCCCCTTACTCCAAGGCTGTTATCTCCCGCTCCTGCTATAACTCCCGATACACGTGTTCCACGAGTTTTTGAAGGGTCGTATACGTCATTGTTCCCTGAATAATCGTGGTTCAGGCTGGTATTTACATTATCAGCAAGGTCCTCATGACCCGTTTGCATACCATCATCTACCACCGCCACGTTAATTCCGGCACCAAATACATTATCATCCCATACCCCTTCTATGTTTATATCTTCTCCAGAGGCAGTTACAGTCCCGAGCTGTCCTGTATTTTTCAGATGCCACTGACAGCCGTATAAGGGATCATTGAAAGCGGTCGTACTGGTGTCACAGTTATTGAGCTGGCCATATGCCTCAATGGATACAAGGCACAGAAGAAAGAAAAAGGATATTATTAACTTAGATGGGGGGGGGGATTATTCTAAATAAGATGTTCATATTCATGGTTTTTTACTTTACATTATATTATGAACGAATGTCAAGTGTATAAACAATGTCTCATACTCAGTTAATAACTATAAACATACAAGGTCCATATTTTATTTCTGTTCAGTTAAATATATAATTCTCCAACAATTAATACAGCTTATCATCTAAAAAGTTTAAGGATATCGATCTTATAGACTGATCCTGTGTTTTTATTACAGATCTCTAACGATTCAGGTCCTGCCTTTCTGACTTTGCTGTATTGTATCTGTTACGATAATACTTTTTCATTGATACAGCAGTAATTCTTGCATGTGAAGTTTCGTTACAGTCAAATTTTCCTCTTGCATCCTGCCAGGGTCTTTCATAATGAACAAGTTCTTCTAAATACCTTGAGTCAAAACCACCATAAATGTCCCAGACTTCGTCAAGTATTTCTTTGGTCTTTTCAGAGAAGTTAAAATCATCTGATATATCCACCCTTATTTTTTCAAATCCGAACTCTTTATATTCTTTCCATAAGCTATAAACTGCAGGGCCGTGTATCCACGCTTCTATGGTGTCCTTGAATAATCGCTTATTGTTAAATACCAGGTTCCACGCTTGAGCATAGTAAACTAACTTTTGCAGTTTCAAGCTGGTCATATACCTGTCATCCTTGTTGGACAGGTATATAAAATACTCTGCTATATCAGATAGATCTTTAGACAGTTCTTTGTATTTAGCCATAATGATTTCCTGCAAATAATCTAATAATACGATAATGATTGTTCAGATTATTTATGTGACCACAAACACGGATTCTCAATAGAACCGTCTTGTTAAAGTGCAGCTTAGCGTGAATTAACTGACGCCGTATTCATAATGTTCTTCTTCTGTAAGATCATGTGGATCGTCCAGATCAGAAAGTCTTGCATATTTTAAAGAACTTTTTTCAACAGGGGCGTATTGGTCGTCTTTAACTCTTGTAAGGAAGGTGAGAAGAACTTCTTCTTCTGTTTTTTCATCGTTTTTCTTTTCTTTATCTGTCATAATTTAACCTTGGTGAATTGATCAGATACTAAGCTATATTAACATGATTTTAATCTTTTTTTAGTTTTTTAACTTTTTCAATAACATCGTCGGACAGCTTTTTTTTAAAATCCGTTATTTTTTCTCTCAGTTTCTGGTCCGAAGCACCAAGTATCTGAGCGGCAAGAATTCCGGCGTTCCTTCCTCCGTTAAGTGCAACGGTTGCCACCGGCACACCTGCCGGCATCTGCAGGATGGACAGCACCGAATCCCATCCATCGATCGAGTTTGAGGATTTTATGGGAACACCGATCACCGGAATAGACGCAATAGAAGCGATCATTCCAGGCAGATGTGCTGCTCCGCCTGCTCCTGCGATTATGACTTTTATACCGTTTTTTTCGGCGTTCTTAGCGAAGTTGAACAGACGATCAGGGGTTCGGTGAGCAGAAACTATGGTAATTTCATTTGGCACCTCCATTTCGTCAAGGAACTCACCTGCTTTTTTCATTACTTCCAGGTCCGAGTCGGACCCCATTACAATGCTAACACATGCTTTTTTCATGTCGTCACCTTTAAATTCCGTTTAATGTAGCGTGCTTTATCAATTGCACTTTCAGTATTTGTATCCAGTATCGTCACATGCCCCATTTTTCTGAATGGTTTTGTTACTGTTTTCCCGTACAGGTGAAAGCTGGCCCCTTCAACTTTCAGACAGTCGTTCAATCCTTCATATATGACCGGTCCTTCGTGTCCCCGGGACCCCAGTACATTAAGCATAACAGAGGGAGATTTTATATCAGTGCTGCCAAGGGGCAGATCCAGAAGCGACCGTAAGTGCTGTTCGTACTGTGAAGTAATGCACGATTCAATACTGTGATGTCCGCTGTTGTGAGGTCTTGGGGCAACTTCATTGATAAGTATCTCACCCTCTCGGGTCAGGAACATTTCAACCGACAGTATTCCGTAAAGATCAAATGCCTTTACCGTTCTTTCTGCCAGGTCCTGGGCCTTCTGCGATAAGTCGCCGCTTATGTCCGCGGGGCTTACCAGATAATCGACCAGGTTTGCCTCCTGGTCAAAGATCATTTCAACCGGATCGAAGCATTTCACTTCTTCAAGTTTATTTCGGGCAACGATCACGGATAACTCCTTGTCGATATGAACCAGGTCCTCAATAATACAGCTATGGTCCATAAGGTCCTTCAGCTTGTTTTCAGAACTGACGACCAGAACCCCTCTTCCGTCGTAACCATCTCTGCAAAGCTTCTGTACAAATGGCAGCCTGATCTCACCCTTATGAATCTTTTCCATCACCTGGGCTTTACTCTCGTATATAGAAAAATCAGCAGTGGGAAGGTCGTTCTTGTGGTAAAAGGTCTTCTGAAGTCCTTTATCTTTAATTACGGAGATAATTTCCGGTGATGGTCTGACGTCGGTCCCTTGTTCCTTCAGGGAACGAAGGGCCTCAACGTTCACGTGCTCGATCTCGATCGTGACGGTATCTATCTTTTTGCCAAGGGCGTTCACGGGGTCGTATTCCCTGAAATTTCCCTTTATGAACTCCGTGCATACCGTTGAGGCGGGACAGTCCTGTGAAGGATCGAGCACGGTGGTGTTCAGGTTCCAGTTACCTGCCGCCAGGCAGAGCATCTTGCCGAGTTGTCCCCCGCCCAGTATGCCCAGCTTTATATCGGATAGGTTCTTTCCGTTTTTCATGTTCAGAATGTGACCAGGTCGTTAATTTCCAGAGGTTTTTTTATCAGATACTTTGCACCGTTCTTCAGCAGTTCGTCCCTGTTCCTGAATCCCCATAGAACGCCCACTGGCAGCATACCGGCAGAGACAGCGGTCTGCATGTCTATTCCCGAATCGCCCAGATACACTATCTTCTCGTGGGCAACGGTTAATCTTTCAGATACAAAGAACGCCCCGGCAGGGTCGGGTTTTTTAGGCAGTCCGTCCTTCTGTCCTACCACGATATCAAAGTTCCAGTGAGATAATATGGAGTCCAGGAACTTAATAGCTATTTTATAAGGCTTGTTGGTAAGGATCGAAAGTTTTACCGATTTACTTGAAAGCACGTCCAGAAGGTCCGCGATACCGTCGTACAGTACGGTATCAACGTCAAAATTTTCATTATAGTCTTCGAGGAACTCTGCAAGGCACTGCTGCACGGTTTCATGCCCCTTGCAGTTTTCAGGCAGGGCACGTCTTATCATCGTTTCTGCTCCATCGCCTATGAATTCCCTGTATCTGGCTATATCGTGCGGAGGAAAATCATGGGTAACGAGCGTTCTGTTGACTGCGTTTCCAAGGTCTGCTACAGAGTCAATTAACGTTCCATCCAGATCAAAAACAACGGCTTTATACTTCATAATGTTTTGGGCTTCAGATATTAGATTAGATTTATATTATACGTGAAAATTCGATTAACAGAAATATTTATAACGGGCAGGGTGAAGACGTGCCTGAAGAATAAAGCCTCCGGGATGACCATTGTGGACAGATCATATGTTTTTTGGGCAGAGGTTTGTAAAATTATCTGTTGTTCTTTATCTTAGTAATACCGATGGATAATTACGAAGCAGTTAGGAAAGCTATACCGTATCTTATAAGTAATCGTATAAACCCTTGCAAGGTCAGCAGTGCGGCATGCAGGACCGGAACGGATAAAGACCACCCGGATGAACTGTCTTCTGTGCTGCCTGATATAGATCCGGAGAGCATCATTAAACTCGTCTCCAGAGAAAGACTGCAGAAAACACTGCTGGATTCCAGAAGATGCTTTCATGAACCGTTTAAATCAGGGTCGCCGGGCAGGGAACGGGATTATGAACTTAACCTTGTCTGTGAACCCAGCGGGTCAAAGAACGGACCGGATGTATATTATGGAGTTCATCCGACCAGGTTTGGCAAGTGTCTGATCGGTATCACTGAAAAAGGTATATGCCATCTGAGCTTTGCTTCGGGTGAAGACGTGACTTCAGGTCTGGATGATCTTAAGAGCAGATGGAAAAATTCTCCTGTCAGGCAGGATCAGACGAAGGTTACCTCGGAGCCCGTTAACAGGATATTTGAAAGCAGCGATAAATCCCCCCGCATTGATCTGCATCTGAAAGGAACGGTTTTTCAGTTGAAAGTATGGAACGCCTTGATGATGATCCCGCGTGGGTCGCTTGTAACTTACAGCGACCTGGCTGATCATATAAAACGTCCAAAGGCCGTTCGGGCCGTTGCAAACGCCGTTGCCGGCAATCCAATCTCTTTTCTGATACCCTGCCACAGAGTGATAAGAAAGAACGGGGAATTCCATAATTACAGATGGGGCAGGGAAAGAAAGCTTGCTATGATCATCGTTGAACGTTATGGATAGTTCCGCCTCTGATAGTTTCAGATCAGAGAGAGAAAAGATGGTCAATGAGCAGCTGATCGCCAGGGAGATAGTTCAGCAAAGTATACTGTCTGCTTTTTCAGCCGTGCCAAGACACCGTTTTGTACCCGAGCGGTATAAAGACAGTGCATATAAAGACGTTCCTCTGCCTATAGGTCATTCACAGACGATATCCCAGCCTTTTGTAATTGCCTATATGCTTCAGAAGCTGGATCTGAAGAAAGGCGACAGGGTGCTTGAGATCGGAACTGGTTCAGGTTATCAGACCGCCGTTCTCTGTGAGATGGGGTGTGACGTCTATACGGTAGAGCTGATAGAGGAACTGGCCCAACAGGCCAGGAAGACACTTTCTCTGGCTGGATACAGGGATATAGAGTTCAAAACGGGGGACGGCCGCTGCGGCTTTTCAGAAGGTGCCCCTTATGATGCAATAGTCGTGTCCGCGGCTTCGGAAAATATACCGGATGCTTTAACGGATCAGCTCAAGAGTTCCGGAAGTTCCCTTATCATACCGGTCGGCAAACAGTCGCAGCAACTGGCACTGGTTAAAAAGAAGGGAAAGAGCACAGAGAAACAGATGTTGATCCTGGTGCAGTTCGTCCGGCTGGTTTAATGAAGTTTTATAACATCTGCGGTAGTTGAAAGTGAAAGGAAGAACCTACTTTGTTCTGTTAATGCTCCTTATCCTGATCTCCACCACGGGAGGTGCTTATTTTTTTTCAAAACCCAGCTGGGGTGGGGCCGTTTTCTATCTCTGTATGTTCCTGTCCATGATAGCACTTGCCGGGCATTGGATATACAATATTAAATGAGAGGCCGCTTTTTACGGTCAGCGTTTTCTGATCCTGGGCAGCTGAGCGGAAAATTCCCTTAATTACTCCATCCGAACAGTTTCACGGGGATTAGTGCACCCTGTTTACAACGAAATCCGCAAGTGAGTTAAGAGAGCTTTTATACCTGCTGTCCGATATACCGCTGATAGAGCTTTTGGCTTTGTCAACGTACTTTACCGCCAGTTTTTTGGTTGTTTCAACGCCTTTGTATTTTTTCACTAGGTCGCGCAGCTTGTTAATTTCAGATTCGTCAGGGTCGCTTTTTGTAAGTACTTCCTCTACTCTGCTTTTTTCCGCCGTTGTGGCTTTCTGCACCGAGTAATAAAGAGGAAGGGTCATTTTATATCCGAGAATGTCCTGACCGACCTGCTTGCCGCAGACCTCTTCTGATGATGAGTAGTCGAACGCGTCGTCAATTAGCTGAAAAGCAGTACCGATATTAATACCATAACTCGACAGTGCCTCAATGGAACTGCTTTCGGACCCTGCCAGTATCCCTCCTATCCTGCTGCAGCTTTCGATCAGTGAGGCAGTCTTCATCTCTATTATTGAAAAGCATATCTCTTCGGAAACGTCGATCATCCTGCTTTCGCTCATTACCTCGAGCACCTGTCCTTCTGCAAGTTTTGCGGAAGCATCGGTGACGGCCTTGATAAGGTCCATGTTCCCGCAGGACTGTATTAGTCCCAAGGCTTTTGAAAGCATGAAATCTCCCACGAGCACGGTCGGTTTATTCTGCCATAAAACGTTTGATGAGGCTTTTCCTCTGCGCATTTCTGCTTCATCAACAACGTCATCGTGAAGGAGCGTGGCCGTGTGAATGAGCTCAATGGCAGCTGCGGACTTGATCCTCTTTCTGCCGTTTGAATACCCGCATGCCCCGCTGGACAGCAGAAGGACCGAAGGCCTCAGGCGCTTTCCACCGCTTCCAAGCAGATGTCTGGAGATCTTGTTTACCAGAGGCACGGGGGACTTTATGTTTTCTTGTATCTCACGTTCAACTTCTTCCAGATCGGATGAGATAAGTTCAAAAACTTCTTCATACTTCATAGGATGGTCCTTAAACTATACAAACATTCACATATAGTCAAAGTTTGCTTTTACTGAACGGCAGCGGAGAGGATATCTCCTGACCGGTTATCAAAGTATCTTTTTTACGGTTTCTGACCCGTCTGACGAACATGGCGGCTAAATGACATTTATGTTTAAAAGTTATCTTTAAAGTGGTAATATTATTCCGAGTGAAAGTGATACGGAGCGTATGTGAACTGGCTTGATATTTTAATTTTAACTGTTTTGATATTTTTCTTTCTGCTGGGGTTTGGCCGTGGTCTGATAAATCAGGTTTTCTCCCTTGCGGCGGTGGTCGTGGGAATAGCAAGCGGGATACTTTTCTACGACGCAGTGGGCAGGATACTGATGGAAAAGGAGATCATCGAAACCATGTCAAGTGCTCTGCTGGTCGGATTTATATCGCTAACGATCAGTGTTTTTATTGTCGTTCAGTTGCTTGGCTGGTTTGCAGCTCGTCTGGTCGGGAAGCTGAGCCTAGGGTGGATGAACAGGCTGGCGGGTGGCGTGCTGGGAATTGCAATCGGAACCGTCTGTGCCTTTCTTCTTATTTCCTGGCTGAATATTTCCGTTGAATCGACCTTTAAGGAATCGAAGGTATTTCCGCACGTTAAGATAATCTATGACACGACCATGGACCTGATCCCGGACGGTTTAAAGACAGGGTACGATCAGACGCGGGAACGGTTTATCGAAGAAGGTAAAAAAGTAATAACTCATATCAGAGAATCAGATGGAAAACCTTCCGACCTGGAAAGTATTAAAGACAAGATCATTAAAGATGAATAAACTGCCGACACATCATCTCGTACTTTGTTTAAATAGTTGTCTAGTGTTTATAAGTACAGTTAAGACAAACAATAAAAAATATATTGTCTTTTCTAAATCCAAGCATTGGTTTCTTTTTTCCCTTATATCTAAACGCTATAGCTTTTAAATCATCTTTAATATTATCTTTTTTGCGAACGATCTCTTTTATTTCATCATTCTTTTCTTTTATTAGTTCAGAACCTAAACCATGTCTATGTGATCCGTGAACCTCTTTCCATTTTAATTGGCTAATTTTATGTAATGTTTTTAATAATGCTTTTCTATCATCATCCTGTAATTTATTATTAAATTCATTGTTTAGATATTTAAATGAGAAAACTACTTCACGTTCATTATAATTAGTAACCGAACTTGCAGACGGTTTTATATCTCTTGATGCTTGTCCGCTTTTTTTGGAAATCCGTTTAGGCATTAACTGTATATTACGGTGGATCGATTATTAGTCGTGTAATTGTGTGATAAAGTAGTTTTTTAATTCTTTGTGAACAATGGTCTTGTCTTTTCTTTTCCGGGCATTTTTATATGGAGGTTCGTTATGAGTAAAACCGCTAAGAACCCAGGCAGAATACTGACCATATACATCATAAACTTCATCTAATAATTCTTTTGTTTGAGAGCTATACTTATCAAGGTTTACATTATTTGGAAAGGGTAACGCACCATCACCATTTTTTTTATATTCATCATATAAAACAGGAACTACAGGTCCGTACATCCACGCTTCAATAGTATCGTGAAATAAAGGTTTACCGAACATTGCTAAATTGAATCCTTGTGCATAGTAAACTAATTTTTGTAGCTTTAAGTTAGAGATTAAATCCCCAGAAGTTTCATCTATTTTAGTTAAAAAATAGTTAGCAACATCAATAGAATTTAACTTACTTTTTTTATTGAGTTGTTTATTTTTTTTCATATTCTTTTTTTCCATTGTTGTTAATTGATATATATACCAATTATAATAAGACCCTCCTTCCCCATATGCATAACCTTATATCAAACCCTGAATGATCAGTAAACTTTTTAACTGATCAATGCCTTGTATTTTACACCTATTGCCTACCATCTGATTCATCAACACCATTCTCAATCTGGTTCATAGCAGGTAATGGCCTGCTGCCATCTAATAAAATATATTACTACCAAAGAGTTTTTATCTGGCAATGTTCTTTAATCTGATGCCTTCGTCCTTTAAGAAGCTCAGAAGACCTTTTTTATTGATAGTCCTTAAAGCCCGGTTCGATAGCTTTAGTTTTACCGTTCTGTCGATTTCGGGAATATAGAACCTCTTTGTGTGTAAATTCGGGTTTTGGCGGCGTTTCACCTTATTATTGGCATGTGAAACATGGTTTCCCACAAGTGGTTTTTTTCCTGTCAAGTCGCATACCTTTGCCATCTGCGTACCTCTCCGTATTACTTGGATTCCTTAAAAAGCACGTGCTTTTTTACCACGGGGTCGTATTTTTTAAGTTCCAGTCTTTCCTCGGTATTTTTTTTATTCTTATCAGTGTGATAGATATAAGGGCTTTCGGTGCTCTTTAATTTTATAAGTACTCTGCTGTCTGATTTTCCCATTTTAAACTCCGTAAAACAGTTCAAAATATGATAATATCCTGAAATATGAACGGAATTCAAGTCCCTGCCGAAAATTCCTGAGTTGTAGTTACCTCGGTATATGCGTCAGTGAAGTTCCGTATACCCGTTCAAGATGGAGATCAAGGTGTTTTAAGCACGCAGTAAAACCACAGCCCTCTGGCTTCGGAAAGAGATGCCAGAGGCTTTGCTATCTGCTTACCGACGTCCATTATATCTCCGCTTTCAATTATCACGAGACCGTTCTTGTCTTTAAATGCCTGCAGATCACTAAAGCCGGTTGACCATTTAACGCCGAGTTTTTCCTCGAACAGGTCCGCCAGGGTCTCCAGCCGTTTGTTACCTGACTTACGATCAACGAACTTATCGGAAAAATAATCGAAAGCTATGGTAAAGTTCGGGACCTGCTCACGCAGCCGGTTCAGGAAGTCATGTATCATATCTGCCGGCAGGTACATGGAGTTACCTTCCCAGATAAACAGTGCCGGTTTGTCAGCATCAAAACCGACCTCTGTGAGTTCAGCGCTCAGATCGACTTCCAGATAGTTACATGCCACTGATGCACAAGGGGTAATGCCATGTTCTTTGAGTACTTCGTGTTTGAACTGCAGTACCGAAGGCTGATCTACTTCGTAAAACGTGGCACCTTCGCCTGCAAATATTTCGGCCCTCATATCAAATCCCGCTCCCAGTAAAACGATCTGCTTCATACCGCTTTTGATCTCGCGGTCAACGACCTCGCTCATTTTGTAAGATCTGTAACACACCGTCTCACTGCTTTCTGGAAAAAGCGTCATGAACAGCTGTACCTTCGATCTTATCTCATCATTGACGAACCACTCAGCGTAAGGGTCATTGAATAATTTAAGGTCACGTTTTTTCGCTATTGCCCTCAGGCAGGCGGTTACAAGTGCGGTCGATCCGACGTTATTTATACTCATCTTTATAAGTTCCCAATGTTAATTTCTACAGCCGATCAGGTCCATCAGAAATGGTTATCCATCTTGACGAAAACTTCATATGATTTTCATCAAAATGAGCGGTAATGTCAATAGAGATGATGTCAGGTTATCTGATAATATCTGATTTATCAGTCCGGGAAATACCTCAAAACCTTCAGTCAATCTGTTATTTTCAGCATCCGTTGATCTTGTTCCTGATCAGAGAAATGATGAAGATGATCGATGCCGTAAGGGTTATAGTGGCTCCTGTGGGCAGGGAAAGAACAAAGGAAAAGAAGTATCCGAGCACTCCTGAAAGCATCCCGAGGACCGAGGAAATAAGTAAGATGGTTTTGATGTTCCTGCTTAAGTAAAGTGCCGAGAGCCCGGGCAGTACGAGCAGGGAGAACACGGTAAGCGAACCCAGTGCTTTTGTCGTGACCGTGATGATGACCGCAAGCATGGTAAAGAAAAGCAGATTGATGATCCTGACCGGATACTTGTACAACCTTGCCGTTTCAGGGTCGTATGAGATGAACATGAAATCCTTGTAGAAAACAACGTTTATGATAAGTGACAGGGTGGATAGTCCGAGTATCACCAGGACCTCCATCGGGTAAACCGCAACTGCATTTCCAAAAATAATGCCGTTGATCTCATGGCTGTCGTGAACTATTTTATCCGAGAGAACGATTATCAGAGATGAAGATATAAGGAACACAAATCCCGTGATACCCTCTATTGACACCGGATGAAAATCCCTTTGCAGGGAGAAGAAAATCGCCGAGAGGACCGTGATAAGCACGGAGAATATGAACGGGTCCAGGAAAGTCGTCAGGTCACTGATAAGCAGCGACTGAAGGAAGAACATAAGTACTACCCCGAAACCGGATATCTGTGCCAGTGCGGCACTTATGAACACAATGCGCCTTAAGACCACGTAAACGCCAAGCAGTCCGCATATCAGTCCTGAGACCGCGGCGACCATCACCGGGTCACGCCAGAGAAAATAACTGCTAAAGAATTCAGCTAATATCGACATAGGACACCCCGCGCTCTTTTACCGTGCATGATGAAGTGATGAAGGCATGTTCCCGACAGGCAGCACGCATATGTACGATGTTTTTTGCCCAACGTGTTCTGTCATGTTCGTATCGCTCCATGGTCTGACTGATCATGCATCAGATCCTCAAAGGTACTGCCTTTGAGAAGATCATCCCTGCTGTATTGTCTGACGAGGTTCTCATCCTTGTTTACGAACAGGAACTTATGAGCGAGGTTCTTGATGGATTCGGTATGGTGGTTTACCATGATCACCGTAAGGTTGCTTTTCTTTTTTATATCTTCTATCAGGTCCATGATCTGATGCTGTCCTTTGCCGTCGGTCGATGCTGTGGGTTCGTCAAGAACGAGCACGTCGGGCTCGCCTGCTATGGCACGAGCGATAAGCACTCGCCGCGATTCACCTCCGGAAAGGGAGGAGAATATGTTCTTTTTCAGGTGCGAGACCCCCGTCCGGTCAATAGCTTCGTCTATTTTTTTCCAGTCCTGCCTTGTTATCATTTTTCCGAACGGAACACGTGAGTACCTGCCCATTGCGATGAACTCCCTGACCGAGAGGGGAAAAATACTGTCGAACTCTTCTTTCTGAGGAACGTACCCGAACCTTATACTGCTTAAGGCCGAGCAGGTTCCCTTGACCGGCTTTATAAAGCCGATCAGAGTTTTAAGAAGTGTCGTTTTTCCCCCTCCATTGGGTCCGATGATCCCCCACGAATCCCCGCTGCTGACAGAGAGGTTGATCCCGCCTATTATCGGTACGTTGTTAAAACCTATGGATACGTTCTCAAGTTTGATGAGCCCGCTCATTATAAACCATGCTCAATGTACAGGTCGACCATGCAGAAAGCACAGAGTATGAATGATCTGATCATATCACTATCCTCTTTCAATATCGTCTTTCGGATCTCTGTTTACAGTGCCTTTCCATTTTTATTTCAGAGCAGAGATCAGCCTGCTTACTATGGAGTCTATAAGTTCCGTGTAGACCGTTATGTTCTTTTCCGCTCCGACCTGCGAAGGAAGAGGTATAAATGGTATACCGACTTTATCCGCAACGATCTTTGAGGATCTTTTAGGATCATATAAGGAACTTATCACCAGCTTTATGTCCGACGACCTGGCCAGTTTTATTATGTATGCCAAGTGCTTGGGAGAGGGAGCTATACCGGGTTTTTGTTCTATGGTCCCGGCTTCCTGAAGTCCTGCCCAGTCTATAAAGTACGTCCATGTCTTATGATAGGTAAGGACCTTTGTTCCCTGGTAAGGAGCGAGCATGTATCTCCATTCTTTGATCTTGGTTTCCATTCTGTTCGTGAAATTAACCCAGTTTGATCGATAAATCGCACTGTTTTCAGGGTCTATCCATGAGAGCCTGTCGGCAATACCCCTGGCCACTGTGATCGCGTATCTGGGATCCAGCATAAAGTGTGGATTTCCCCCCGGGTGTATGTCTCCCATCGATCTGTCGATCCTGACCTTTGGAACGTCCAGCTTTACGGGTATAAGGGTGGAAGTGTCAAAGTTACCGTTTGAATTGGATGAGCTGATCTTCGAGTTCCTTGCCCCTGTTACCAGAATGGGAAGCCATCCGACCTCAAGATCAAGTCCCATGTAGATCAGCAGGTCCGCCTTGTTGAGGTCCAGAATGTAACTTGGTTTTGCATCAACGTAGTGAGGGTTCTGATAACCTTTTGCAATGCTCTTTACGCTCACTTTGTCTCCCCCTATCTCCTTGGCGATCGAAGCGAGGTCAGGGACGGACGCCACGACTTTTATGGTTGCAAAAGCCGAGTTTCCAAAGGCGGATATAAAGATCCCTATGGTTAATATGGTTGTTATTAATTTAAGCTGAATTGTTTTCATGTTATTCACCTCTGTTTAAATTTTATTAAAACGGATGTGCACCGTGTGCACCTATTGCATACTGGAACTGAAGGAATACGCCATGCTGCTCTTCATCGAAATCCGGGTCCAGATAGTTATACTCAAGCCTTATCTTTGAAAACTCCGTGGGAGTGAACGTCAGCATTGTGGAGATCTTCTGACGCTTTCCAAAAAGTCCGAGTATTCCCGTTCCGTGATCGTGACCGTCGTGCATATCTTCATCGGCGTGCATGTGCATGTGTCCTCCATCTCCACCATTGTTATGGTTATGCTCTCCTTCCTCGTGCTCTTCTTCCTCATGTCCTTCTTCATGTTCTTCCTCGTGCTCCTCGTGCTCTTCTTCCATCATTACCGGATCGTCGGTATCGGTGAGTGCATATCTTGCACCGATATCCCATCTTTTTGCGAACCTGTAAACCGTCTCTGCGTAAAAACCCCAGTCCTGCCTGTCAGTTCCTTCTGTTTCGGCATCTCTGTAAAAGAACTCGGACTGAAGTCGCAGTTCCTTATACGGGTCGGATTTTATCGGCCTGTACTTGGCAAAGAAATCCACGCCGTACAGATTGGTCCTGTTCCCGTTCCCGGGTTCCGTGTTATTAGGTCCGGTAGCAAACGAGCCACCGATCAAAACACTTAAGGATTCTCCAATTTCAAAGAAATTAGAGAGGTATGAAGTGTAAAGGAACTTGCTGAAGCTGTTCGCGTCTTCATCACGGTCGAAAGAGGCCGTTTCGACTTCCGGGCTGCCCATGGAGGCACTGAGTTCCATGTACCAGGGAACAGGGAGCAGAAAATTAGCTTCCACTGATGCCGGGTTGAAATGTGCTCCAAGGAACTCCGCGGCTGGAAGTGGCAGAGTGACAAAACTCTGGTTATGACGGTGCTGCTGGTTGATCCTGCCGAACTTGCTTCTCATTACCCCGGTCCTGAACTGTGAGTTCAGGGGCAGGGACATGATCGTTGTGGCATATGCCTCTTCCAGCTCAACGTGCTCGCCAAAGCCAATGAAACTGTCGAATTTGAAATAAGGGTCAACTACGGACTGAAACCCTAACTCGACCTCCTGCACGTTAAATCCCGTGTTTTCCGGGTCTCCTTCCGCAAGTACCTGTGGTTCATCCTCTGAATACCAAGCACCGGCAAAAAGTCCTATAACGCTTATATCTGGATTTAAGGTCTGAAAGGCCCTTCCAAGAAAGGTCTGCCCGACGGGCTGCTGTACCGTTCCTGTGTACACGTCTTCTGGTAAGACCTGCGTATCTGCCGTGACCCCTTTGCTTTGCCTCTCCAGTCTTTTGTTGCTGAATTCCAGTTCAGCAATTTTTCTCTTCATCATGATCATCTCTGTTTCCATCTCTGCCAGCCGGTTCTTTAATGCTTCTATCGTGCCAGTGCCCGCGAAAGAGTAGGGAGCACAGAGGGGGATCAGTAGTAAATTAAATATCAGAAAATACGGAAAAAAGTTTCGTATTGACATTCTTACCTCCAGGTAAAGATTTAGTTTTAAAAAAATCAGTAAATCGTTTTTTTCTAAAAACTAAACCATCGGAGGTGCACGGGTTGCAGTATTCTGGTAAATAAGGGAGCCGTTACAGATAAAGTCCCCTGGACTGTATCTTAAATGAGTAAAATTCCCGGGCAGCAGTTCAGAAGACCTGTTATCAGGGATTCTGTGGACGCTCGATAAGCAGCTCAGGCATAACCTGTGCTCCTGCTCATGACCGTCCTGGGTAATTATATACGTATGGACTTCCTGGTTGTCAGTATGAAAAAGGCCGTGGGTATGGATACCTTGGGCAAAAATGAAGACCGTGACCAGTACGGGTAAAAATATCCTTATCATAACTTACTTAAACTCCTGTATTAAGAACATGATGCCGATACCGGTACACATTGCCAGAAAGTGCACGGTAACGCGGGAGAATCTCAATTCGTTTTTCAGTAAAGGGAGCAGTCCGAACACAACTATGTATATGTACGCTCCCGCGACAAAGGCGAATATCAGATCTGAGGCCTTGTTCAGACTGAGTCCGATGTACATTGCCGTAAAGGCACCCAGTACGGCGGTAGAGGCAGAAGCGAGATTGAACAGTATTGCCTGTGTTTTGGAAAAACCGGATTTAATAAGGATAAAGAACTCACCTATTTCAAGAGGGAGTTCATGCATACAGATGGCAACCGTCGTGGCGATCCCGAGAGGTATACTGACCAGGTAGGCGGAACCTATGATAAACCCGTCCATAAAGTTACACATACTGTCGGCGAGCAGGCTCATCTGTCCAACCGTTTTTACTTTGGTCCTGTTTTTCATATTTCTCCAGAGGAAGCACTTTTCAAGAACGAAAAAGGATATAATACCGAACAGGACCAGTACGGCGGTCTTAAGTGTACCTTGTTCAGCCATGGACTCCGGCAGTATATGGATGAATATCTCTCCGAGTATTCCGCCCACCGCGAGACTTACCATTAAGATCACAATGGTGTTGTAACTTTTACTCTCTTTTGCAAACAGCGTGAGTATCATGATGACGGAGGCAAGGCTCACTATCAGCACGCTCCCCATTATATACAGCTCTCTGGAAGATGTTATGAAAATTTCGCTCATGTTCAGCACTGGTCCCCGACGCAGTCGTTACATTCTCCATATATCTGAAAAAGATGTTTATGCATTTTAAACCCGTTCCTGGACGACAGGTCCTCAAGGTAGTCCTCGAACGGACATTCAGAAAAGTCCATTGTCTTGTTGCATATCGTGCATATGATCTGATGGTTATGTGTATGGTCCGAATGAACGTAGAAACTCGAACCGCTTTGAAAATGAACCCGGGTCGCAAGGCCTATCTCAACGAAAATATCAAGCGTTCTGTATATCGTTGCAAGTCCGGTCCTGGGGGTTAAGTGCTTTGTCTTTTCCAGTATATCGTTTATGGACAGATAACCGGTGCTCTCGTGCAGAACGTGCAGAACTGCAAGTCTCTGAGGAGTGGACTTCAGCCCTTTTTCCTTTAAAAGCGCCTTTGCCCTCTGCTCCCTTGCACATGGAAATTCTGTCATTGTTATAACGGTTCCTAATTGAGAATTTTTATCAATTATAATTATGCATAAAATGTTGTCAAGTCTTTGATGGGGCTGATCTCAAATTATTTTCAGCTTATTCTGATCTTTGCCCGTCCGTGCGTCAGGTTCATGATCTGCTCTTGGATCTCAGGGAAGCTTTGTTCCCGGACCTTTACGTGCAGCAGGAGGTCGTCTCCGTATGCTACCTCGGATATGACAGCGTTCATTTTTTTCAGCACCGTCCTTACGGAGCTTTCATATGCGTAGCTTATAGAAATGGTTATTGAGAGCTCAGGGACTCTTTTTTCAAGCCGGACCTTATCCAGGGCAAACTGCAGGGAACCGGTGTAAGCCCTTATCAGTCCCCCGTGACCGAGCTTTATCTTACCGAAGTACCTTGTTACCACGGCTGCCGTGTTTCCCAGGTTCCTGTGCCTCAGGACGTTCATCATCGGTTTTGCCGCGGTACCCGGCACTTCTCCATCATCTCCCATCCCTATGTCCGCCGAGCCGTGAGGGTCTCCCACTATGAAAGCATAGCAGTTATGTGAAGCATCGGGATATTCCTTGCGAACGCCGTCAATGAACCTTTCCGCTTCTTTTTTCGTACTTACCCGGCCGACGGTCGCTATAAATCTGCTTTTTCTGATCGTCTGCTCGGCCCTTACGGTCTCAGAGGGAACTAGGTATGAAATATTTTCAGGCATATCAGGACAGGTCCAAGTATACCACATTCCCGCTCCTGTCTGACATTTACAGAAATATGTGCTATACTGATACATTTAATAAATGATCAACGATCCGGACTCTGATGAGACAAGCTGACCTGAATACTAAAAACCGCCTTGCATCGATCTGTAAGAACTTCGGCCTTGAGGACCTCGCCATGGTCGAATGTATTGACGAAGGACTGATCAACGATACGTATCTGGTCCGCACCAATAACGACAGGTACATAGTTCAAAGGCTCCATAACGAGTTCCCTTTTGAACTTCTTGAAGATATTGAAAAAGTTACGGAATTCCTTGAAGGGAAGGATCAGCTCACCCCTAAACTGCTGCCTGCAAAAAATGGAAGGTCCGGTTATGAAGAAGGGGACGAGATATGGAGGGTGTTTACCTATATACCCGGCAGGTCCCTTGAGAGCTTTGACCCAAAACAGGCCTATGAGGCCGCCTCTATGATAGGCAGGTTCCACTATCTTCTTACAGAACTGGATTATGATTTCAAGTTCAGCCTTCCAAGGGTTCACAGGACCAGAGAGGTAATTGCACAGCTTGAGAAGGTCAATAAAAAGAACAAGGTGTCCGCCAAGCACGAACTGCTGAACAGGCTGACCGAGAGTATTGTGGACAAATATAAAAAAGTGGAAAAGACGATAAGGGAACTTCCCGACCGGGTGATACACGGTGATCTGAAAGCCAGTAACATACGGTTTGAGGAGACCTGCCACAGGGCATTGTGTCTTCTTGATCTGGATACAATGGGGAAGAACAAGATCGTTCATGACATAGGCGACATGGTGAGAAGCTGGTGCATGGTATCCAGAGGTGGTGTGATGTCTTTCGACCTCAAGTTGTTCAGGACCATAATCAGAGGGTATGTATCGACTGCAAAGTTTTTAACGGATGATGAAAAGCTTGCAATTAACGACGGTATTAAAGTCGTGACCCTTAAGCTGTCCGCCAGGTACGTTACTGATGCGTATGAGGAGAAGTATTTCAAGCTGGACAGAAGGAAGTACACGAACCTTAATGAGCAGAATACCTTAAAGGCCATAGACCTGATGAACTTTTATAAAGAAGTGGAAAACAGCAAAGCGTCCATTGACAAGGTCGTCGGCAGTTACACTTAAAAGTTAATTTGGAATTTAACTCGGATCTGGTTACAATATGATCGTTCTTTCTGACCCTCTGAGCAGAGGTCAGCGAACGTAAAAACGAGTTTTTATGAGGAACTGATATCATGAGCATTAAACCCGACCACTGGATACGTAAAATGGCAAAGGAGCACAAGATGATAGAGCCATTCGTTGAAGGTCAGATAAGCAAAGGCGTGATCTCCTACGGACTGTCCTCCTATGGCTATGACATAAGGGTAAGCAATGAGTTCAAGGTTTTTACGAACGTGTTCAATTCAATGGTGGACCCTAAGAACTTTGATGAAAAATCCTTTGTCGAGATCGAAGATGACTGCTGTATAGTGCCTCCGAACTCTTTCGCTCTTGCAAGGACCGTGGAGTATTTCAGGATCCCGAGAAGCACGATCACCGTCTGTGTCGGTAAGTCAACGTACGCACGGTGCGGGATCATCGTGAACGTCACGCCGTTCGAGCCTGAATGGGAGGGGTTTGTGACCCTTGAAATATCAAATACCACTCCGATCCCGGCCAAGATATATGCCAACGAAGGCATAGCACAGGTCTTGTTCTTTGAGTCGGACCAGGAGTGTGAAACTTCTTACGCGGACAAGAAGGGAAAGTATCAGGGGCAGAAAGGGATAACCATTCCGAAAGTCTCTTAGGACCTGACGACGATCTTCGATGAAATAATGGAAGTTATATACAATTTGTCCCATTAAGTACGGAACTGAATAAACCTATGAGTGATAAACTACAAGAATTTAAGCAAAAAGCAGACAAACTTCTTAGAGAGCAAAAGTTGGATGAGTTAATCCCTAGCTGTACTAAAAAAATTAACCAATTAGAAACTGATGGAACAATAAAAGCATTAGCATACAAGTATCGTGGCAGTTCATACGCTAAGAAGGGAAGATATGATCGTGCGATTGCGGATTGTACGGAGTCAATAAATATAGAACCGAATACTGAAGCATACCACAACCGTGGTTATGCATACGCTAAGAAGGGAGAATATGGTCGTGCGATTACAGATTATACGGAGTCAATAAGCATAAAACCGAATGCTTTAACATACAACAATCGTGGCAGTTCATACGCTAAGAAGGGAGAATATGATCTTGCGATTGCGGATTATACGGAGTCAATAAATATAGAACCGAATGCTGAAGCATACAAAGACCGTGGTTATGTATACACTAGAAAGAAAGAATATGATCGTGCGATTGCGGATTGTACGGAGTCAATAAATATAAAACCGAATGCTGAAGCATACAACAACCGTGGCAATGCATATTTTCGTAAAAAGGAATATGATCGTGCGATTGCGGATTATACGGAGTCAATAAATATAGAACCGAATGCTGAAGCATACAACAACCGTGGCAGTTCATACGCTATGAAGGAAGAATATGATCGTGCGATTGCGGATTGTACGGAGTCACTAAAGATAAAACCGAATGCTGAAGCATACAACAACCGTGGCAATGCATATTTTCGTAAAAAAGAATATAATCTTGCGATTGCGGATTATACGGACTCACTAAAGATAAAACCGAATGCTTTAGCATACAGCAATCGTGGCAGATCATACGCTAAGAAGGGAGAATATGATTGTGCGATTGCAGATTGTACGGACTCACTAAATATAAAACCGAATACTGAAGCATACAACAACCGTGGTTATGCATACGATAAGAAGGGAGAATATGATCGTGCGATTGCGGATTATACGGACTCACTAAATATAGAACCGAATGCTTTAACATACAACAATCGTGGTAGTTCATACGCTAAGAAGGGAGAATATGATCGTGCGATTGCGGATTATACAGAGTCACTAAAGATAAAACCGAATGCTTTAGCATACAACAACCGTGGCAGTGCATACACTGAAAAGAAAGAACAAGATCTTGCGATTAAAGATTTTGACAAGGCTAAAAAGCTAGAACTGGATGCCAAAGTATACGACAACCGTGGTAGTAAAACCGAAGTATCCAAAGAAAAAGTTTCCGTAGGCGATTCATATACTGCAGAGCAGATCAAGAAACCGCCAGAAAGTAAGCTATTGATTATTTTTGATTCATATACTGCAGAGCAGATCAAGGTATTGCCAGGTCTTGAAGCAGTGAGAAAACGTCCCGATATGTATATTGGCGATACCAGTTCGCGAGGTTTTCATCACCTTATATTTGAAGTGCTTGACAACAGCGTGGATGAAGCACTTGCCGGTTACTGCGACGAGATAAAGGTTACCATTCACGTAGATGAAAGCGTCACGATAGAAGACAACGGCAGAGGAATACCGGTGGACGAACATGAGGACTCCGGAAAATCCGCAGCTGAAGTTGTTATGACGCAACTTCACGCCGGAGGAAAGTTCGAAGGCAAGGTCTACAGAGTATCGGGTGGACTGCACGGTGTTGGCGTAACGGTCGTGAACGCTCTGTCCGAATCCCTTGTGCTTGAGGTCAGAAAGGGAGGGAATGTATATTTTCAGGAATATGAGAAGGGAGAGGCAACGACTTCGTTAAAGATCACGGGAAGCACTGACAGGACAGGAACAAAGATAAGGTTCAAGCCGGACAGTACGATCTTTGAGATAGATCAGTTCAACTATGATACCCTTGCCCACAGAATACGGGAGGTCGCCTTTCTTAACAAAGGACTGAAGATAGCCGTCAGGGATGAAAGGGACGGCAGGGAGCAGGACTTTATCTACGAGGGGGGAATTACCGCTTTCATAGAAGAGCTCAATAAGAACAGAAAAACACTTCACCCGGAAGTTATCTACGTTGAGGGTTCAAAAGATGATGCCGTGGTGGAAGTGGCGATGCAGTACAACGACTCCTATAACGAAACGATCTTCACTTATGCCAACAACATCAACAACATAGAAGGAGGTACCCATCTCTCGGGTTTCAGGGCCGCTCTTACAAAGACCATAAACAAATACGCGGAAGATAAAAGTCTGTTAAAAAACCTTAAGTTTTCCCTGAGTGGAGAGGACGTAAGGGAAGGCCTGACTTCCGTAATAAGCGTGAAGATACCCGACCCTAAGTTCGAAGGACAGACAAAGACCAAACTGGGCAACACGTACGTAAAGGGTATCGTGGAAACCCTCCTGAACGACAAGCTCGGAACGTTCTTTGAGGAGAACCCCTCGGTTGCCAAGAAGATCGTTGAGAAAGCTGCAGATGCAGCAAGGGCAAGGGATGCCGCACGTAAAGCAAGGGAGCTTACAAGAAGAAAGAGCGTGCTTGATTCCGGTTCACTGCCGGGCAAGCTTGCCGACTGCCAGGAAAGGGACCCTGAAAAGGCGGAGATATTCATCGTAGAGGGAGAATCCGCCGGGGGTTCTGCTAAACAGGCCAGGGATCGCTACAATCAGGCGGTCTTACCTCTCAGGGGAAAGATCCTGAACGTGGAAAAAGCCCAGCTTTACAAAATGCTTAACAACGAGGAGATAAGCACTGCTATAACGGTGCTTGGAACGGGCATAGGTGTTGATGATTTTGATATTTCGAAGATACGCTACCACAAGATAATCCTGATGACCGACGCCGATGTTGATGGATCACATATAAGAACACTTCTTCTGACCTTGTTCTTCAGGCATTTTTTCGAGGTTATTGAAAGGGGCTATCTTTACGTGGCACAGCCTCCGCTTTACCGCGTCGGGAAGGGAAAGAACACCAGGTATTTAAAGGACGACAGTGAATATGAGGACTACCTGCTCCATCTGGGCACCGACGGACTGGAGATCACTTCGGCACTTAACGGCAGTTCCAAGGGAATAAAGGGCAGCAGGCTCGTTGATATTATCAAAAGGTCCATCAGTTACGGCAGGCTGCTTGAGCAGGTAGAAAAAAAAGGATGGGATGCCAAGATCGTTGATGCCTTTGCAAACAGGAGCGATTTCAAGAAAAAGCATCTGAAACTGGAAAACGAATCTGAACTTGACGTGCACTTATCGGGGATCAAGGACTGGGTCGAGTTAAACTATCCCAGCGTGGAGGCTATTGACTGGACACTTGAAGAGGATACCGAGCACAATTCAAGCAGAATTAACTACACGTTCAGAGAGAACGGAAGGAACAGATCGGTAACGATCGATTTTGACTTTCTTAACTCACCGTACTTTGCTGAACTGAAGAAGCTGTGTGAATCCATATCAGCCATAGGTTCCAAGCCTTATGATCTGGTGGATGGGGAAACAGTTCATAAGTTCCAGAACCTTGGCGGTCTGTGCGATTTTATATTCGAGAGGGGCAAGAAGGGGCTCAGTATACAGCGTTACAAGGGACTTGGGGAGATGAACCCCGAACAGCTTTGGGAAACTACCATGAACCCTGAAACAAGGGTGCTTAAGCAGGTCAAAGTGGAAGATGACATTAAAAGCGATGATTTATTTACCATTCTGATGGGAGATCAGGTAGAACCAAGAAGGGAATTTATAGAAGTTAACGCTCTGAACGTCAGTAATCTTGACGTTTAAGCCACTCCATCATCCGCTTTTTTATAGCTACTCTTTTTTCTTATACTATCTCTGAATATCACCTCTACAAGTGATGCTCACCTCACTTGAACCGGTACTCATCTGTTAGCAGTTCACGTTACCATTGAACATTTGACGTCTGAGAGAATGTCAAGGTTTCTACGTGGTAAAGATTTTCAGCATGGAACTATAAACCATTCAGCAAAGGAATTTGTAAATTTTATGGAATCTAAATGACACAGTGGATTTTGAACATTCAACATAAGAATGTTACTTTACAAAAACCTAATTCAACGAGTCATAGCGGTGAAGTCTACAAAACAATCAAATATCCATTTGCATAAAGCAAAAAAGGAAAAGAAAGATGAGTTTTATACTCGGCTTGAATATATTGAGGAAGAGTTACGACACTATGAAGAGCATTTCAAAAACAAGATAGTTTACTGTAACTGCGACGATCCGACAGTCAGTAAATTCTTTCATTATTTTTCTTATAAGTTTGAAAGTTTAGGATTAAAGAAACTCATTACCACTTGCTATAAAAACCAGGAAAGAGATTTATTTAGTCAGAATAATTCTGACAAAGGCATTTATCTTGAATACACAGGCGATAAGAATAATAACAGGAAACCTGATATAGAAGAGGTTGAAGTAAATTATTTAAAAGGTGATGGTGATTTCCGTAGTCCAGAGTGTATAGAATTACTCAAGCAAGCCGATATTGTAGTAACTAATCCTCCCTTTTCTCTATTCAGGGAATATGTTGCACAGTTGATTGAGTATAATAAGAAATTTATCATTATTGGTAATATGAACGCTATAACTTATAAGGAGATATTTTCTTTAATTAAGGAAAATAAGTTGTGGTTAGGGTATAAGTCTATGGGAACCGATATGTTATTTGATATTCCTAAAGAATATGCAGAAGAATTAGTTGCAACCAAAAAAGAAGGTAGTGGATATAGAATAATAGATGGTAGCGTTAAAGGCAGATCATCTGGTGTTTGGTTTACTAATTTAGAACATAGCAAGAGGTATGAGGATTTAATTCTTTATGAAAAATATGACCCTGAGAAATATCCTGCTTATGATAACTATGATGCTATAAATGTGGATAAAATAAAAGAAATTCCGAAAAATTATGGGGGGGGGTCGGTGTTCCTATCAGTTTTTTGGACAAATATAATCCAGAGCAGTTTGAGATAATAAAGTTTAGAAAAGGGAATGATGAAAAAGATTTGTCAATTAAAGGGAAGTGTCCATATTTTAGGATTTTAATTAGAAATAAAAAGGTATAAATAATGAAATCTACAGAAAGTTTGAATGCTAATTTACATAGGGCAAAGAATGCTAAGAAAGATGAGTTTTATACGCAACTTGTAGATGTTGAAGCGGAACTGAAGCATTACAAAGATCATTTTAAGGATAAGATAGTTTACTGTAACTGCGACGATCCGACAGTCAGTCAATTCTTTCATTATTTTTCTTATAAGTTTGAAAGTTTAGGATTAAAGAAACTCATTACCACTTGCTATAAAAACCAGGAAAGAGATTTATTTAGTCAGAATAATTCTGACAAAGGCATTTACCTTGAATATACAGGCGATAAGAATAATAACAGGAAGCCTGATATAGAAGAGGTTGAAGTAAATTACTTAAAAGGTGATGGAGATTTCCGTAGTCCAGAGTGTATAGAATTACTCAAGCAAGCTGATATTGTAGTAACAAATCCCCCTTTTTCTCTGTTCAGGGAATATGTCGTACAGTTGGTAAAATATAACAAAAAATTTGTGATATTAGGGGATCAAAATGCAGTAACTTATAAAGAAATATTTAAGTTAATAAAAGAAAATAAATTATGGTTAGGTGTTAATAATGGTGGAACAAAATGGTTTGGGGTTAAAGAACATTATGATATAAAAACAGAGTCAAGAAAGAAGATAGAAAATGGTAAGAAATATTTTAGTATGGGTAGAGTTAATTGGTTTACTAATCTTGATATATCTAAACGCCACGAGGATTTAATACTCTACAAGAAGTATACTCCTGAAGAATATCCTAAATATGACAATTACAATGCAATAAATGTAAATAAAGTTAAAGAAATCCCAATAGATTATGGTGGGGGGGGGGTAATGGGTGTTCCCATTACTTTTCTGGATAAATATAATCCTGACCAGTTTGATATACTGGGAAAAACAAATAGCAAAGAATCTGCTGGGATTTATTTAACTGGCAATAATCCAACTGCAATGATAAACGGTAAAAATCTTTACCACCGCATTTTAATCAAGAATAAAAGGTTATAAATTATGAAAATCAAACTCAAAGAAATTACAGTCCGTAAACTAACTGAAGGATATACAGACAAGGGAAATGATGGAGTATTTGGATATGGTGGAAAGTTGGATATAAGACCTCCGTATCAGCGGGAGTTCATTTACAATACGAAAGAGAGAGATGCAGTTATAAATACAATAACTCAAGATTTTCCGCTTAATGTTATGTATTGGGCGGACAAAGAAGATGGTAACTTTGAGATAATTGATGGACAACAAAGGACAATATCTATCTGTCAATATGTAAATGGCACTTTTTCATTTAACAGTATGTATTTTGACAATTTAAAAGACGATAAACAAAACCAGATATTGAACTATAAACTTATGGTTTATTTTTGTAGCGGAACGGACACTGAGAAGTTGGATTGGTTTAGAACGATCAACATAGCGGGTGAGAAATTAACAGAACAAGAGTTGAGAAATGCGGTTTATTCAGGGTCTTGGGTTACAGATGCTAAAAGATATTTCAGTAAAAATGGATGTTCTGCTTATGGTATAGGAAGAAAATACTTGAACGGATCTCCCATAAGACAAGAGTATCTACAAACTGCAATAAAGTGGATCAGTGATAACAAAATTGAAGAATATATGGCTCATCAGGCTAAACATAAAAATGATGCTAAAGAATTATGGGAGCATTTTAATAAGGTGATAAATTGGATAGAGACAACATTTACAGGAGAAAAGAGGACGATAATGAAAGGTGTGGATTGGGGAACACTTTATAACACATATAAAAATAACAAATATGATCCTGATAAATTAGAAGAAGAGATGAAAGATTTGATATTAGATGATGATGTAACAAATAAGAAGGGAATATATCCTTATGTATTAACAAGAGATGAGAGGTATTTAAATATTCGTTCATTTTCAGATTCGATGAAACTGAAAGTATATCAAAAGCAGGAAGGAGTTTGTCCTAAGTGCAACAAGAAGTTTGATATAAAACAGATGGAAGGGGACCACATAACTCCTTGGAATGAGGGCGGAAAGACAGAAGAGAGTAATTGTCAGATGTTATGTAGGGATTGCAACAGACGAAAGTCAGGAAAATAACAGTAGAAACATAGTGAGTAAAAAGCAGAGTGGAACAAATTAGATAAAGCGGTAATGTCGCTTCTTGACACAAGTGCAGTTCCACCGAACAGTTGGACCAACGGTTTACTTTAACTGTAAATTCAAAGGGTAAACCGTCTATTAAAAAAGTTCAAGATTAAGGAAAGTTATAGTATTTTGTCAACTTTTCTTAATAATTCCCAAAACGACAATTAAAAAAGTAAATCAGGGTTAACTAATATGTTAAATCATTTATAGTATA
Organism: Thermodesulfobacteriota bacterium; assembly: GCA_965215275.1. Classification (GTDB taxonomy): domain Bacteria; phylum Desulfobacterota_D; class UBA1144; order Nemesobacterales; family JAJCZQ01; genus CAZUNK01. The sequence continues at coordinate 841,468 of OZ244044.1, read as the reverse complement.
CCTGCAAAACTTAAAACGCGAGGGGCATCAATGGAAGTTCTCGAGTGTGTTTCAACATTAAGTTCGGTCAGAAGTTATCACGACAGGGAAGTTAGTTCAGAGGTCATACAGAAAGTGCTTGAAGCAGGAAGACTGGCTCCCAGTGCTCATAATGATCAGCCTTGGGAGTTTATTCTGATCACGGATAAGAAGAAGTTAAAAGAGATGGAACCGTACTGTATAAGCGGACGGTTCATATCGCAGTCTGCTTTTGGAGTGGTCGTTTTGACCGACCCGGGGTCAAAATGGCACGAAATAGACACGACAAGAGCGGTTCAGAACATGGTGCTGGTCGCATGGAGCTTGGGTCTGGGTTCCTGCTGGATAGGCAGAATTGAAACTGATGGGCTCAAACGATCTCTTAACATACCCGACAGATGGAACGTTTTAACCGTTCTGCCTTTTGGTTATTTTGACAAAAGGATGATAACGCACCACAAGTACAGAAAAGCTCCCGAAGAGGTCTTTCATCTGAACCTTTACGGGAATAAGTTATAGAGAACTATATTAAGTCGACCTGTCGTTGATCAGGAGCATTAATTGTCTTTGAATGTAAACGTACATCCGGGAAAACTGCCGAACTTCTGGGACAGGTCGGTCGTATTTTTTGTTAATCTGAAGTCGCTTTTTTTTGGAAATAAAGCAAAGCTGAACCATCTTCAGGAAGCGGTCCATGGGGTTAAGACTTACGGTGGCAGGCTGCTGCCGATAATAAACATTGTATATAAAGGCCAGGAAAATCTGCTGGTACTGGCAAATGAACCTTCCCGGTCGATACAGAAATACTTCAGCAAGGACCTGAAATTACAGCTTCCGCACGTTGAACTGTTGTCTTATGAGGATTTTTATTCGGTCGATAAGGACAGGGTTAGTAATAAAGCCAGACTGTTTGCAGAAAAGGTGTCCCGGCATCCTGCCGGATCCGTTGATGGGTTCGTAACTGATGAGACTTTGATAAAATGGTCCCTGAAGCTGGGTAAGAACTGCTTCAATACCACTGATTCCAGCCGCCTGTGCAATAACAAACTTGCACTTTACAACTATCTGAAGGAAAAAAGCATGCCGATATGCGACACCGAGATAGCAGCCTCTAACGACGGCGTTGTACCATGTATAAGGTCGCTTGAGAAAAAAGGATATAAGACCGCCGTTGTAAAGTCCCAGATAGGAGCTTCCGGAGTAGGCATGGTCAAAGTGGATACGTCCGAACGTAATATAAACCTGCCCGGATACATGTTCTGGGAAGGAGGCTGTATGGTGCAGGGCTGGCTTGAACCGGGCATTAACGGTATCAGGGAAGTTTACTCACCAAGCGTTCAGGTCTTTATTGGTGAAGACAGCGTCTTCATCTATGACGTTACGGAGCAGATACTGTCCAGTCAGAGCATCCATCAGGGCAATCTTTCTCCACCTCCGTATCTAGAACCTCGTTCCGACCTGAGGGATGAGATGCTTCGTCAGTCTGCCGTTGTCGGTAAGTGGCTCTTTTCGCAAGGATACAGAGGTATGGCAGGGGTTGATTTTATAGTTACTTTCAAAGATGGACTGGAAGAGGTCTTTGTATGCGAGGTGAACGCCAGAGTGACCGGTGCTACCTATCCGTCCATACTGGCTCGTTATTTCATGTCCGAAGGGGCATGGATCATGAGCAACCTGGAAACTAACAGGCACATAAGTGGAGAGCAGCTGCTTGAGACCATGGATAAATGTGACGTGCTGTTCTATCCCGGAAAGGACCAGGGGTTCTTACCTATAAACTTTAATCTGGACAGTGGCAGAAAGGTCACAAAAGGTCAGTTCCTGTTTTTGGGAAAGGATCTGCAGATATGTCTGGAGACCCTTAATGGTCTTCAGGATAAATTACCCATGAAATGGTATTATGAGCAAGACTGATGATATAAGAGAACGGCTGATAGCACTTACGAGAGAACTTGTTTCGATCCCCGGCACGTCTCTCCGGCTTGACGACCTTGAACGGTGCTTTGGGTTCGTTAAGTCCCAGGTGGAAAGAACTGACGGCATAGAGGTTAAGGAACACCGCTGGGTCGGCGTTCCCTCGCTGGTAGCCATGCCTTATGGTATAACCGCTCCTGAAATTCTGCTTATCTCTCATCTGGACGTTATTGATCACAACGATATAGGAGCTTACGACACGGTAGTTAAAAGCGGGAAGATATTTGGTTCCGGATGCGGGGATATGAAAGGTGCAATGTCCGTTATGCTTGAACTGTTTTCAAATTTTCATAAAAAGTACCCGGGGTCGTCCTTGGGTATTGCGATCACTTCAGATGAAGAGCAGGGAGGGGAATCGGGAATAGGGTACCTGTTCGACCAGGTCGGACTGAGATGCGGCCTTGCCATCAATCCCGACGGCGGCAGTCTGAACGAGATCACGGTGGCGGAAAAGGGCGTCATGCACCTTCACGTTTCGTGCAGCGGGCGTTCAAGTCATGCGGCACGTCCATGGCTTGGAACGAATGCAGTTGAGACTTTGATCGAGAAGATCCTGGATCTGAAGCGGTATTTCAGTTCGCTGAAGACAGGCAGTGGCAACTGGCGTCCTACCTGTTCTCTCACCATCCTGAATACCCCGAACACAACGATCAATCTCGTTCCGGCAAAGGCTAAGGCCAATCTGGATATACGTTTTCCTGCCCCCTATACCGTCGATCAGATAAAGGCGAAAACTGCATCTATACTGGGAGACAGTATTAAAATTGAGAACATCCTGTCTGCCGAACCGCTGGAACTTGAACCGAACCATGTGTTCAAGTCCGTTATAGAAGAAGTAACGGGTGAAAGAGCCTCTTTTGTTTATGAAGATGGTGCAAGTGATGCAAGGTTCATTACCAAGTACAGCATTCCTGTTGTTATCTCCAGACCTGTTGTAGGGAACGTGCACGCAAAGGACGAGTGGATCGACGTTGAGTCCATGGTGACGTTCTACCGGATATGCGAACGCTTTCTTGAACAGAAGTTAATTAACGGCCAGTAGGGTTTTTTAATATTTCAAGCCGGTATACGGTCAGCTTGCTTACGAGTTTTTTTCTTTACTCTGATAAGGTCAGGGAGCTCAGCTGCCTCCTTGCAAGCTGGTCAAGGTGAGTGTTGCCGGTCCTGCCTGCCAGTTTTAAGGCTTCCTGGAGGTCGTTATGAGCTTGTGGGACCTTCTTCAAGGTCTTATAGGTCAGACCTCGATTGTAAAAAGCATCGGCGAAGTCCGCTTTAAGTTCGATTGCACTTGTGAAGTCTGCAACGGCTTCATCGTGTTTACCCATGTCCAGATACGCAAGCCCTCGGTTGTTAAACACCTCGTCATATTCCGGTATCAATTTGAGTGTTTTGCTAAAATCCTCAATGGCTTTATCATAGGCTCCCGTTACGGCGTAAGTCAGTCCGCGGTTGTTGTAAGCCTCTGCAAAGTCAGGATCAAGTTCGATTGCCTTGGTGAAATCCGCCACGGCTCTGCTCAGACTGCTGTTCCTTGCGTAAAGTATCCCGCGGTTGGCATAGGCATCGGCATAGTCTGGGTTTGTTTTAATTGCCTTATCGTAGTATTCGGCTGCTTTGTCGTATTTTCCCACGCTATCGTAAGCAATTCCACAGTGGTTGTAAGCCTCTGCAAAGTCCCTTTTTAATTCGATCGCCTCGTTGAAATCATCAATGGCTTTAAAAGCCTCTCCTTTGTTCAAAAGATCGTTTCCGCGTTCAAAGTATCCTTCTGCGTCTTTTGGTTCTGACGAAGTATTTGGTTTGTCCATGTTTATTCTCCGGAAGTTATGTTTTTGCTTGGATATTATACAACAAAAATTGCCAATGGTTTATAAAGTCTGATTTTCAATCTTAATCTTATTTTGATGACGTTTTTTATATGGGTCATGGAATAAATTACTCTATCCCTTGGTTTTTAAGGGAAGTAGACATAAAAAACACATGGTATCGTCTGTACTCACTCTGTAATCTTACAAATGCTTAGAGATTATATTAGACATATTCATAATACTCTACTCTGAAAGATCTTTTAGAGCAGCATGCTTTATCTGTAAACGAAAAGAGTATTAAATAACTGTAATTCTTAAAAAAGACCGAATGGAGAAATCCAGATTTAAGAGTAGGATAAAAAAAGTAACTGGGTCAACAGAGGCAAAGTCCCTGTTGACCTTTCTTCCTTACTAAAAGTATATTATTTTCCATATTTTACAAAATGGAGAATAATGATGAGTGATGGAGATAATGTTGCTAAAAAATACGCAATCAAGGCTGGAAGAGAGTGTGTAGAATTGGCACTTCAACTTTATTATGCACTTCAGTCTCCTGAAACACCAATTTGGGCAAAAAATGTTATATATGGTGCACTTGGTTACTTCATTCTTCCCTTAGATGTCATTCCCGATTTTTTACCAATTATTGGCTTCGTAGATGATTATGTGGTTCTCGTTTTAGCCCGTAGAACGGTTGCTAAATACATAACTGACGAAATGAAAAACAAAGCCAAAGACAAAGTCAACGAGTGGTTTGGAGAAGAAAAGGAAGATAATAAAGGAGAATAGACTCTTCAAAAAATTCAGGGATTTATATTGCTTGACACAATCTTTATTGTTTCGGTAACAGGAATTGTCTTTGTTCCTTAAAATTGATAAATTTTCATTCTCCATCAGGATTCGTACAGGGAATTTTTTCAGAAACAAAATTAATGGAGTTAACTAACGCTCATGGTTTATAAACTCTTCATAACTTCCTATCTTGGAAAAATTAATTTTATAGTTTTCTTTGTCCACTTTTACTACTTTCATACTATCTATTCCCAGAGTTAATAATTTTTTATAAGTTAAAAGTTCACCTTCTTGTAGCCTCAGCACATCTCTCAACATCCATTCACTTAAAGCATTATTAGGGTTTGTCATTAATGCCTTGCTATTGTCTTGACACACCTTTGCAGATAATATTTCCCCACTTGGCACTATCAAGTTAAAAGATACATTCCTGTTGGGGAAGAAATTGGGATATTTTTTATGTATGTTCTGCGGAATGGGAATATAAACCTCTCCATAGTCTCTTTCTCTACCACCGGCATTCCACTGGTTTAAACCACTTCTCTCTGGAATTGTCTTTTGGTCTCTACTACGAGTGGAGTATAAAGGTAATATGACAAAATTCTCTTGTACGGGTTTTCTGAATTCTGATAGCTGACGAATAATCTCATCTAGTAGTTCTAAAGGAGAATCAATTATTTCTACATCTATGTCTAATGTATTTTCTGGTGTATAGAATTTTTTAAGTAGAGTACTTTTAGAAAAATTAAAGCTATATTCATTGTTATTATCTTTAAAAGATATGCTGGGATTGGTACTTCTTATATTTGTGATCTTATTAATATCTATAAACTCGTATGGTTCTTCAAAAATCTTCAATACATTTTTCTGCCTCACGACACAGTGATAATAAGCCTTGTCGATTTTGTAGTTTTTATTGGCAAAAATGATTCTTTCATTTCTCAATTCTGCTATACGAGCAACTAATTCTTCACCTTTAAGTTTTTTAAGCTCTTGATTGTTAACATTAAATTCAGATATTTTTTGTTGTGATTTTTTATATTCAGAAGCGAAGGTTTTTATTCCCCAAGCAATACTTCCCACTTTAGCATCGTAAGCAAGATCATCTCTGGAAAGATTATCAACGTTAAATGCTTTACAGAAAATATTTTCAACTGCTCTATATGGCAAATAAGGAACGTCCTTATTACTAAATAATCTGGATAAACTCGCCATAGATTGTAAATAAGAAGAATATAGATCGATTTTTTTGGAATTTTGAAATATCTCACATTTTTGAGTGGAAATTAACGGCATCTATATTTCCAATTAGGAAAACAATCTTCCATTTTCTTCCAGTCTATCCATAGCTTCTTTACAAAATTCTGGATTGATCTCAAACCCTATAAATTTTCTGTTAAGCTCTGTACAGGCAACTGCGGTCGTACCGCTTCCCATAAAAGGATCGAGAACAATATCTCCTTCTTTTGAAGTGGTATATATGAATGGTTTTATAAGAGATAGAGGATAAGTGGCTTGATGGCTGCCAAAAGGTTCTATTCCATTTCTAATGACATCCCTATGGTGATTAATCTTCTGTGCTTTCTTTAAATCAAAATAATACTTTCTGGATTTTACAAAATGAAAGAAATGTTCATAAACAGGGTAACGTCTGTCAGGTGAATAACTGGGTACGGGGTTGGGTTTTTCCCATATTATTTTATTCCTTAATATCCAGCCTTGCTCTTGCATTCCTATGGCGATTCTCTCAGGTATCATGAGTAGCTGTTTGTATTGTAAATACCTGCCATCAGGTTTAACTATCTTATGAACTTTATAATGTTTGTCTGTCTTTCTTGCATATTTCCCTTTATTTCTAATAAATCCCTTTGAACCAAAATAAACATCTCCAATGTTCAGATAAAATGAGCCTTCACTATGTAAAACTCGCTTAAATTCATCCGTAAAAGTTAATATATTTTTTATATATTCTCTGGGGTCAGTTTCCCTTCCAAGTGTTTCATTTCCGTAGATTCTGCATCCGAAATACGGAGGACTGGTTATGATAAGATTGATACTTTTCGGTTCAATAGTATGGATAAGTTTTAAAGTATCACCACAGGTGATTTTATTTATGTAATCCCTATTTGAGAGCGTCCTGTGATTGTAGGGGGGGGGTAGAACCTTTCATCGTTGCTTGTTTTTAGCGTTTATGCTTTCTGAGAGTTATAGGTTTTTTCATAGCGTTAAATCTGAGTAAGTTGATTTTTTACCCACTGAACTTCTTATTAAAGCACTTATTCTATCAAAAGTAAAGATTAATGTATTTTTGTATATAATTCCTTTCATAATATTCTACTCTGAAAAATCTGTTAGAGCAGTATGCTTTATCTGTAAACAAAAGAGGTATGCAACTAACTGTAATTCTTACAAAGACCGAATGGAAAAATCCAGATTTAATAGTTGGATACAAAAGGTAGTTGGATTAACAGAGGCAAAGCCCCTGTTGACCTTTCTTGCTTACTAAAAGTATATTATTTTACAAAATGGAGAATAATGATGAGCGATGAAGATAACATTACTAAAAGAAAATGTGTAAAGTGGGCATTTCAACGTTATTCGAAATACTATTCTGAAAAAAGTTTTTGGAGTAAGCTAAATTACTCTAAGCACTATTCTGAAAAAGGTTTTTGGAATAAGTTAAAAAAATGTGCAATCAAAGCTGTAAGAAAGTGTGTAGAATTGGCACTTCAACTTTATTATGCACTTCAGTCTCCTGAAACACCAAATTGGGCAAAAATTGTCATAACTGGTCCACTTGGTTACTTCATCCTTCCCTTAGATGCCATTCCGGATTTTTCGCCAATTGTTGGTTTCACAGATGATTTTGGGGTTTTGGTTTTAGCCGTTAGAACGGTTGCAGGGTGCATAACTGACGAAATGAAAGACAAAGCCAAACACAAAGTCAACGAGTTGTTTGGAGAAGAGGAAAATAATAAAGGAAAATAATAAAGGAAAATAGACCCTTCAAAAATTCTAAAGATTGCTTGACACAATTTTTATTGTTTTGGTAGCAGGAACTGTTTTTGTTCCTTAAATTTGATAAATTTTCATTTTCCATCAGGATTCATACAGAGAAATTTTTCAGTTTGATGTTGCTGCTTTACCAGTAAAGAGTAAAGTTGAAATCCTTAATGGCTTTATCATAGACTCCTGTTACGGCGTAAGTCAGTCCGCGGTTATTGTAAGTTTATGCAAAGTCCCGGTTTAATGCAATTGCTTTGTTGAAATCCTCAGTTGATTTTCTTAATTACTCAAAATATATTATTCCCATATTTTACAAAGTGGAGAATAATTATGAGCGATAAAGATAACGTTAAAATTGGTTATTCGGAGCACTATTCCAAAGAAGGTTTTTGGAGTAAGGCTAAAAAATACGCAATCAAGGCTGGAAGAGAGTGTGTAGAGTTGGCACTTCAACTTTATTATGCACTTCAGTCTCCTGAAACACCAATTTGGGCAAAAAGTGTCATAACTGGTGCGCTTGGTTACTTCATCTCTCCCGTAGATGCCGTTCCAGATTTGTTACCAGGTGGTCTCATAGACGATTACGGGGTTATCGTTGTAGCCGTTGCAACGGTTGCTGCATACATAACTGACGAAATGAAAGACAAAGCCAAACACAAAGTCAACGAGTTGTTTGGAGAAGAGGAAAATAATAAAGGAAAATAATAAAGGAAAATAGACCCTTCAAAAATTCTAAAGATTGCTTGACACAATTTTTATTGTTTTGGTAGCAGGAACTGTTTTTGTTCCTTAAATTTGATAAATTTTCATTTTCCATCAGGATTCATACAGAGAAATTTTTCAGTTTGATGTTGCTGCTTTACCAGTAAAGAGTAAAGTTGAAATCCTTAATGGCTTTATCATAGACTCCTGTTACGGCGTAAGTCAGTCCGCGGTTATTGTAAGTTTATGCAAAGTCCCGGTTTAATGCAATTGCTTTGTTGAAATCCTCAGTTGATTTTCTTAATTACTCAAAATATATTATTCCCATATTTTACAAAGTGGAGAATAATTATGAGCGATAAAGATAACGTTAAAATTGGTTATTCGGAGCACTATTCCAAAGAAGGTTTTTGGAGTAAGGCTAAAAAATACGCAATCAAGGCTGGAAGAGAGTGTGTAGAGTTGGCACTTCAACTTTATTATGCACTTCAGTCTCCTGAAACACCAATTTGGGCAAAAAGTGTCATAACTGGTGCGCTTGGTTACTTCATCTCTCCCGTAGATGCCGTTCCAGATTTGTTACCAGGTGGTCTCATAGACGATTACGGGGTTATCGTTGTAGCCGTTGCAACGGTTGCTGCATACATAACTGACGAAATGAAAGACAAGGCCAAACACAAAGTCAATGAATGGTTTGGAGAAGAAGAGGTAGATAACAAAGGAAAATAGACCCTTCAAAAAATTCAGGGATTTATAAAGATTGCTTTACACAATCTTTATTGTTTCGGTAGTAGGCACTAGTTCTGTTACTTAAATTTGATAAATTCTCAAATCCTTCAGGACTTGTATAGTCCACACAACACAAGGTTGTCCTTTCCTAATCTTATTCAGCAATATAATGTTAAATTTGTTCTCAACTTAGGAGATGATTTTATAATTTACATTAAATGGTGGATTAATAAAATCCTCAATGATAGTTGTATCGACCAATGATGAAGCGGATAAAATAAGAAGTGGAACTGATGATGTTATAAAAGAAGGTCAAAAAAGCAGGAAGGGTCAAAAAGACAAAGCGGAGGAGATGTGATCCGTATGCAAGTTATTAAAAAAGGTAAGTTAAGTACTGCCGAAGTTGAAGGGTCTGTAATAAGTGAAGGAACGTTTGGATTTGCTGAACCTAAAACTGATTTATGGTTTTAATTAACCTTCTGGAGTTAAATAGTGACCAGAGATTATTATGAAGTTCTCGGTATTGACAGAAGTGCCAGTTTGTATGAGGTAAGAAAGCAGTATATAAGACTTGCTTTTAAGTTCCATCCTGATAGAAATCCCGGCGATGATTCTGCTTTGGAAAGGTTCAAAAAGATAAATGAAGCCTATCAAATATTGAGCGATGAGAACAAACGTGCTCAATATGATAGTTTATTTTCAAGATCTGATTCTGGGTCCAACACTAATGAATCGACGGATGATTTCAACCAAACTGCAGAGCCCAGAGATCCGTCTGGGTCCAATACTGATGAATCAATGGATGGTTCCAACCTCTTCAGATTCCTAAAATTTTTATTTCTTCTCCCTCTTCTTTACCTTGTAGCAGTTATCATTGGTAAGGTATTAATTGTTCTAATAGGCTACCTTTCATTAATTGTCCTAATAGGCTGCCTTTTTGTTGTTGTTATCTATTTCCTTTTCTGTTGAAGTGGGTGTGGAAGTAGCCGGCCAAGGCATCAAAATTTTGATTTGCGGATTATATACAATGTTGCCCAAAACTTGGTTTTTCATAAACCATTTTCTATATAATATAAGTTGTGTTTGGCAGTATTATATTTTAGACAGATGGTATAATAAAAAATCTATCTTGTTAGTTTACATACTATCTATGGAAAAATTCCAGTGCTTAAAATACCTTAAACACATCTATAATACTTCTTGTGATGGTCATGCCAGAGAGGAAATTGATTATCCAATTTTAAAAGATTTATTGAATGAATATAACTAATCAAGAAACCGACAAGATATTAATATTGTTATCCAACCCAGACAAGCTGGCGGAAAAGGAAATACAGTTTTAAGAGTAGAATACACAAGGTAGCTGGGTATACAGAGATAAAGTCTCTGTTGGCTTTTCTTGATTGCTCAAAGTATATTATTTTCCATATTTTACACAATGGAGAATAATTATGACCGATGAAAATAACTCCGAAAAAGGTTTTTGAGTAAGCTAAAAAAAGGCGCAATCAAGATTGTAAGAAAGTGTGTAGAATTGGCTCTTCAACTTTATTACGCACTTCAGTCTCCTGAAGCAAAAACTGCCATGACCAATGTAACACCACGTTGGGCAAAAACTATCATAATTGGTGCACTTGGTTACTTCATTTCTCCCGTAGATGTCGTTCCAGATGTTATACCAATTGTTGGTTTATCAGATGATCTTGTGGTTTTAGGTTTAGCTGTCAAAACAGTTGTTGAATGTATAACTGACGAAGTGAAAGGCAAAGCCAAATGCAAAGTCGACGAGTTGTTTGGAGAAGAAGAGGAAGAGAATGGTGAAAATGAGGAGGAAGAAGAGGAAGATAATGAAGGAGAATAGACACTTCAAAAAAATTCAGAGACTTATAAAGATTGCTTGACACAATTTATACGGATTAGAATTTAGGATATATTGGGTTGAATAAGAAGTTATATAGGCATGAATCTGTAAATCATTGAGTAGGTGAGTACATTAAAGGTCAAGTTCATGCCAACGAGATAGAAAGTTTTTGGTCTATGTTAAAAAGAGGATATATTGGAACATACCACTATATGAGCAAAAAGCACCTGCAACGCTATGTTGATGAGCATGTTGGAAGGCACGACAGCAGACCATTACCGATAATAAACCAAATTGAGAATGTAGTTAACGGGTTAGATGGGAAGAGGATTACATATAAGGAATTAGTACAGTAAACTCTATCAAGTAAACAATGCGTTTTCTCTAATCACAAGTGGTGGTAGATTAGGTTTTTTCTTTGCAAGCAAGTCTTCTACACTGAATCCTTGAATTAAGGGGTATATTCCTGTCAGGTCGTTGTAAGTATCTTTGTTTCTGTTGTTTTCAACTGTGTTCATATATTCATTAAAACAAACAAAAACCCCTGCTGTTGCACCAAAAAATTTTACAGTCTGATATAATGCTCTAACTGAATCTGGAGTTACTTTTCCACCTTTAACTTGAACGATAGCATAACCTTTACTAAGTTTATTAAGCCCCTTAAACAATCCAAAGTCAATAATGCCGTCAACCCCACCGTCTGATCCTTTCCTTCCTGGTTCACGGAACATGCCATGAGCACCGATCTCCCCACATACCCATTTCTCGAACTCAAACGGGTCTTGTTTTGCTAAGTTTCTGGCACTCTGTAAATTGTCAGGAACATTAAAAATTCTTATATCACTACTCTGCAATTTAGGAAAATTGTTACAGATACGCTCACTTATAAGTCCAGTAGAGAACTTTGATATATCTATCCCTATCCAGTTTCTCTTTTGATCTTCTGCAGCATGAACAGCAGTTCCACATCCACAAAAAGGATCAAGAACTAAATCACCTTCATTACTACTTGCCTTGATTATTCGTTCAAGTAGTTTCAGAGGCTTTTGTGTAGGGTAGCCTAAGTGTTCATTTTTACTTTTAATATGTGGAATGTTCCATACTGAATCGGGTATTTTACCTTCTCTCACAAGATAGTTAGAATATCCTTCTTTTCTTTTAAAACCTGCACCTCCGTATTTTGATCTATTTACTGTACTTTTTGCATAAGGTATTAAGATATTTTTATAATTAAAAATATAATTATCACTCATTGTGTATCGGAATATTGTGTCATGTTTTTTAGGAAAGCCAGACAATCTCTTGCTCATACTTGGATAATGCCATGCAATCTCATCTCTAAAATTTTTTCTACCAAATATCAAATCCAACGACAATTTCAAATAATGGCTCATAGTAGGGTCACAATGGAGATAAATACTTCCCGTATTTTTTAATACTCGTTTCATTGATAGAAGTCTGATAGCCATGTTACACAAATAAGCAGCTGCACTTCTTGTTTTAGTTCTTTCATCGTTTATTGACCGAGCAAGAAAGACCAAATCCGCCAACTTTTTTACATTCGGATTACTACTGCTTTTAAAACCTTCTAACATCTCATCTTCTTCTTGTCCCCAAGTCCAAGTATCTTTAAATACTTCAACTGGTTTAACCTCCTTTAGTTTCCTCTTAAAAGGCAAGTTGTAAGTTTGGTTTGAATTAAATGGTGGGTCTAAATAGATTAAATCTATACACTCATCAGGAAATTTTGACGTATCGTTCAGGACATTCAGACAATCGTCTGCATAAAGTGTGCGATTTTCTGGGGGGGGGGGGGATAGAACCTTGCATCGTTATAGAATACTACTCTTTATTCTAACTTAAGTCAAGAATAGTTATTTTAATTTTCTTATGTTACAATAACCGACGAAGGATAAACATGGGCAAAACCCGAATTATTTTTATCAACAAACCTATAAAAGTAAAAAACAAAAAAATTCAATAGTAAAGGAGTATACAACATGCAAAAGCCCGATTTATATTTTGTGTCAACAATACAGGATATTAAGGATAATATTGTAACATTAAATGAAGAGGCAGAAGATAATTTAGAATTTAGGGGATATATGAAAAGTAATTACTTTAAATCAGGAAAACATAATTGGGTTTATGACACTGACACCTCTCAATTTGGAATTGGCAAATTTGTTGGATACAAAGAAATGAATTATAGGAAACTTAGAAAAATACTGGATTACAGGAACTATACTGGTCGAGCATTTAAATGCAACGGAGTGGTTTTTAACGGTGCAAGGGCGCGTGAACGAATTACGAAGGTAATATTTAAGGAATTAGGAGTCCATAAGGAATTTGTTTATAACCCAGATCTTATAAACAAACTTAATAATTGGGCAGCAAATCAATTAGATATAGATTTAAGTTATAAGCGTACGGATGAGTGGAAATTTTTAGAGTTATGAACTTTGCTCAAGGAAAAAGGGGAATTTAAATGAGATTTTTTGCTAACGCGTTGAACATGGTGGTTATACAATTCCCAAATTAGCTATACATAAAGAAAAAATCAGCAATCTGTACATAAAATGACAGGAAAAAAAGATAACTTATACAATATAGATTTATTTCTAATATACTATCAACGATAAATTAGGTAGCTAAAGCTATATTCATACCTAATGCTGAATCTGTTAAAAAGCGAGGAGAAATCCTTGAGAAAAAAACTAAATAATAACTTTGGTGAACAAAGCATATAGTTCCCTATATTTATATTAAAACTTCAGTAATTAATACTGCAAGAGATGGTTTTACTATAGACCTAAAGAAACATTAGAAGAAATTGCTAATTTTTCTAAAATGGATCCTGAAAGGGCAAGACATTAGCATTTTGTCAAATTTCTTATGTTTTTGCAGTTTTTTGTGAAACTCGGCAATTGAGCAGATGGCAATTTCGTTCATTCTTTCTTCTCAATGGTTCTTATTTCTACTTCTGTTAATTTATACAACTTGTAAACCAACTGGTCTATTTCTGCTTCTTGTTTGCTGGTGTCCGCTTCGGGTTTGAAAGTTTTGGTTTTCAGAATTTTTTCTACCAGTTTTATGAAGGGTTGCTGCTCCAAGTTGGAGATTTGAGGAATGGGGATGTCCTCCATATACTTTTTTCTCCACCTAAGACTTGAACCCAGTCCCGGATTGTTGTTATGGAAAAACCAACTTATTAACTTTGCATTCAAGACAGCGCAGAGATACTTAAGAGAATTCCCGGTCATCAGAAGCGTTGAAACATCACCATATAAATTACTATTGTCGTAGGTAAAACGTCCCTTATCAGCTATATCCGGAAAAAATAATTTTTCCTTAGTGAATTTTTCGTAGTAGGTGCAATTGCGCAAGTTATAAAGTGTCTTTCCCTTATCTTGTCGTTTGGCGAGTTGATGGTAAAACTTATCTAGGTGATTTTTAACGGCAGGATAATCATTGATATTAACAGCAGGGATGTTGTTGTAACCGTTATGAGTACTAATCAACCACTCTCCTGTCCATTGTACACGATACCTCTTAATGTTCTCACCCCTCAAAACGGGTTTAATAATATCGGCGGAGTTAGGATCTTCAGCAACTAGTTTATCTTTAGTGTCAGTATTAATGATGAAAGCATCATTGTAACCAGTTTTGATGCCGCTCTTAATAGATATTTCCCAATTACTCAGACGAATACCAATGCGTTTTAACTTTTTTATAATATTCAACTCTGTAGAACTGCCAATAACCCAAGTATCGTCCGAGACAGTGATTGATACAGCATTTCTCTCCACATACTGCTTAATGCTGTCATCTTTTTTAAAATCATTTTTAAACCTCGTTGCCTGAAGTTCGTTTTTTGGTTTTGCTTTTTGGATTAGAAGAATGTTAGTGTCCACGGTCGCATTCTCAAAGACTTGACAACCGTTAAAGTCCAGCAGTTTGATAGGGTTTGTTTCTGTTGCAAAATAGTTACGGGTTTTTTTACCGTATACTGTCCCCATCCACTTGTTAGAGGTAATATAGCAAAGGTGGGCATTGTTTTTCAACATTTTGCATCCCTTTTCGTAAAACAATTGGTAAATGTCGCCCGTACGGTTGAAGGTTTTGTAACCGGCGTTTTGGTAGAGATTTCCGAGTTTACCACTGTTTTTCTGCAATTGCACATAAGGTGGATTGCCAATTACCAAATCAAAACTGTCTTCAATACCAAACATGTGTTCGGCATCGAACCAGCGGGCACTGGAGTTTTGGTCATAAGGATCCCATTTGGCTATAAGTTCAGTTGTATCATTTTTCCAGCCATCTTCTCTCAGTAACCCAGCGAGCTTGTTCCTCAGTGTTTTATCTCTTTCTTTATATTCTTGTTTGGTTTTTATGGTTTTGGCAGTGAAGTATTTTTGGCGGATGTATTTTAGCTCTTTCTTCCGCTGAGAGATATCTGGATTTTCTAAATTAAGTTGCTTGGGTTTGTATAAACCTATCAGGCTGTCGGCACAAGTGAATTTGGTTTCCAGATTTGGTAGGGGTTTGATTCCGTAGTTTTCTGCTGGGTTACGCGTTGGCTCCTGTTCTATAACAAGCGAGATAAAGAAACGCAGTTTGACAATGTGAATGGCTATGAGTTGAATATCCACTCCGTAAATGGCGTTCTCTATCAGATATAGCTTGCGTTCGAAGTCATTTTCTCTGTTAGGATCAAGTAAATTAAGCAAAGACACCAAACGATGTAATACGCCCATGGGAAAGGCACCACTACCAACAGCGGGGTCTAATATTTTTATTTTTTTGATTGCTTCAATCAATTTTGGTATTTCTTCTTTATATATTAAATCTCTTCCGTTTTCCCCTGTAATTTCATCGGTTTTAGATGAGGCAACAAACAACTCATCCAGACATTCACGGTAAAAATCAATGTCGCTATCGTGGGGTGGAACTGTTTGGGTAAGATATGCTTTAAGACTTTCATCTACCATGTAGTTGACTATTTCTCGAGGGGTGTAGTAGGAACCGGTCTCTCTACGAGTAGACTCTTTAGTTTCCAGGTTATGATCATCAAGCAGTTTTTCAAAAACCAGTCCGAGGAGTTCAGGGTCTAGGGCAACGGCTACATCTATTGGAGTGCTTTCCTCCACAGTAAACTGGTATTGTTTAAGCAGATTTATTAGTCCCGGAGATTCATCGTCATTATTGAAGAAAAGTTCATTCGGTACATGAAGGGGATTGTCTTCTCTGTCCGAAAAGCTGTCAATACATATTAATTGACGTTCCCCTATAATGATTTTGTCCATATCATAGTGTTGTTCCTCATTGGTGGCATTTCTATCCAAACATTCAAACAGTCCACCGTTTAGAAAAGGGGTTTGCTTGAATAGGTTGATTATCCGTTTTTCATCCGGTTCTGAGAACAGGTTTTTATAGCGGTAAGCATTGGTAACAAAACAGTTGGTGGCGCAAAATCTCCGTTCATTGATCTCACGATTGAGTGTGGCGAAGAACAGATTTTGTAGGATAGCCTTGTAGTAGCTGCTGTCCTTGTTCCAAAAAATGAGTTGGCGGACTTTGTTCTCGTCAAAAAAATCAGGATTTATCAGCCCCTTTTCCTTGATGAACCAGATGAACAATAACCGGGTGAGTAGGCGTATCAGACTTATGGACCGATTGTCTTCTTCCACTGTATCGTTGGGAAAAACTACACTATCCTTTGCCTTTGTGTACCAATCAAACAGCTTTTTGTAAAACTCCTTGTTCAGTTGTTCCACACCAAAGGCAGTTTTAAGGTTTTCTAATGTAGCATTTTCTTCTGCAAGTTGACTGAAACGATCTATGGCGGTGCGGATTCGGGCACTTTTACCAAGCAGATAAGTGTATCGTTTTGGTGAACTTTCTTCCCTGATGACTCTTCCACCATCTATTTTGTATTCCATGCTGATGAAACTGAAGCGCCAAAGGTTTTCATCATCGTGGTAATAAACGGCAAGAGCTCCATCTTCTGAGTTCTTACGACACTCCTTTGCGACTATGTGGCGCATCCGAACGCGGTTGCGAGATATGCGCGTTTTAGATTTGGTTTTTATTTCGTAGATGCCGAGCTTTTTTCTATCGGCAAGAGTTATGGTTCCAAGTTGGTGAAATTCTTTGACAGCATAGTTCTCAATGACAGATGGTGATGAAAATATCTGCGGGGGGGGGTGAATAGTTGTTGCAGCATTTTTATCCAATGCCTACGGTTGTACGGCTGCTTGAATAGGTTTTTGAATTGTTCTTTCATGGATTTTAACTTATAAATTCCCCTATATGTAAGACTGTGCGATGATAACTCTTGGCATATTTTCTGCTGGTTTTTTGATGGATTCTTCTGAATCAAGTTCGAGTTCTAAACCCAATGGGTATTTGTCAATGATCTTCAAAAGGCGTTCCAGTAAGTCAGTGGTTTTTAGATTTTGATTTTTAGTGCTGTTTTGCAAGTTGTTTATGTCTCGCGGCAGGGCTTGGAATTTTCCTCTTTTAATAATTTCAATAGCAGACCCCAATTTCTGTTTTTCTTCTTCTCTGATGTGCTGATAATTTTGCTTCGCCTTGACATAATTTATGGCACGGTTCTGATGTGGCCTCAAGTTTGGTTTCTGTTGCTCCAGTACAATTTTTGTTTCGCCTGCTTTACTAAAGTGCTCTAGCGCTTGTTTTACCTGCTTGTGATGTTCTTTATGCAAGGGAAGTGTCTTGGTGCTTGGGTCGCATTTAAGGATAGGTGCTGCTTCCAGAAAGCTCAGTTCCTTAAGTTCCTCGTTTTGATTTACTTGGTAGAAAGCATGATGCTGTTTATCTCGCAGGTAGGATAAGGTACCGCCACGTCTTTCAGGATTTTTTACTGCGTTGCGAATTTTTGGAGGCAGATTTTTGATACGCCTGAACTCGTCGGGAGATTCTTCTTTGAACTTGCGAATCTCCATCAGGTATTTCAGGCGTTCACTACTTTCATTATCAGCTTGAGGATTTTTGTCAAACAGGCCAAAACTTTCCACCTGCTCGTCGGTTGAATATATCTGAGAGTCTTCACCAAGGGCAGAGTGGAACGCCTGCAGTTTGATTATTGCACGCTTTTTAAGCTGAATGTCGTTTTCCACATTTTCTGTTGGAAAAAAATTGTAAACATATATTTCGTCGGCTTTTGTGCTGATACGATTGATGCGCCCGATGCGCTGCATAAGCCGCGTGGCGTTCCAAGGGGTATCGTAGTTAAGGATAACGTTAGAGCGATGAAGATTCACCCCTTCTGCCAACACCTCTGTGGTTACAATGATGTTGTATTCGGAACGCTGTTGTCCAATGGAAACATCAGCGTCAAAGTTGTATCTAATCTTTTTCTGAAGTTCTCCTCTGTTTATGGAACTGACAGCAAGGACATCTCGGCGACCTGCGCTGATTAGTTTGTCCTTCAGATATTCGGTGGTTTCCTGTGATTCTGAAAAGATGACCAGTTTCTGTTCTGGATTGTAACTTTTTAGCAGGAGTTTTTTATTCAGCACGGAGAAAAATTTTTGCAGTTTAGGGTCGATCCCGATTTGAATTATCTTTCCCCACTCTTTTTCCAGATTAGTTAGGATGTAATGGTCCTTTTTCAGTTCTTCTGTAAAATCATCTTTGAAATCAGATTTTTTCAGTATTTTGATTCTCGGATCAGTATCTTGGTCTTCAGCCAGTTTTTGCAGCAGTTCATCTTCCTTATCTTCCATAATGTATTCTTCCACCTTATGATCGGGGGCGATGCAAATGCGATCGTTATCTATCATCTTGAGCATTGCCTCGGAAGCACGGACAAAACGTTTCAATGTGCAGTGAAAAGCATAAAAACTGCTATCCAATCTTTTTATTAATAGTGTTTTCATAATCCCCACAAGCTGTGCAGATATGAATTCGGGTCTCTTGTAATTCCGTGCGTGTTCTTCTGTTTTAATAAACTCTATGGCACGGTAGCGGATGTATTGCATGTCGTTCGTGATCAACTTTACGGTCTTGTTGTATAGTTCGTTGAGGGAACCTTCCAGCGGGTAGAGAAGTTTTTGAGGTTCGCTTAACTTTGGGAGCGTGAATCCCTGCTTTTCCAAGTCTTTTTTGTAAAGTTCGTGGTTCATAAGGTCGGTACGTGTGCGGCGGACGGTCAATGGTTCAATTACCTTGTTCCGCACTTCGGTGTATAGCTCGGCGGTTTTTTCGGAGGTAGAATATCTTGCATTTTTACTTATAATCTCGTTGTATCGTCTGTTTATCCTGCTAAAGAAGTCACCGAGGGGGATGCCCAGTGTGCTGTTGTTGGCATCCTGAAACAGGAGTACCTGATTGTAGATGTCATCGGGGCGATTGTTGAGAGGTGTTGCGGACATCAGGATAACCTTTTTATTTTTCTCGCCGCTTTGGCAGGGAGTCTTACATATCTTTTGTAAATTTTCATAGCCGATCGTGGAATCGTTCCTGAACTTGTGTGCCTCATCCACGATGATCAAATCGTAGTCTTCGGGATTTTCTACTTTATGCAGACTGCCGTTGGTCATGATTTTCACATGAACTTGATCGCGCATTCTGAACTGCTCTACGGTTTCCTTCCATTGGCTTTTGAGTGCAGGCGGAATGATGATTAACATCCGGGGTATGCGTTCAGGTGGACGGTGGAAAAGAAAATATCTTCTGGCTATCAGTATCGCTACGATGGTTTTTCCCAAACCGACCACATCGGCTAGAAAAAGACCATTGTGCTTTTTTAGTATTTCATAACCTTGGTTCATTGCATCCAGCTGGTAGGTAAGCCGTTTGAAGTTGCCCGGCAGGTCTTTAATGTTGTCCGGGTTGAACTCAATTTCGCTGCCAAAGTATTCGATCAGCATCTTTATATAAAGTTCAAATGGGGTAAATTCATCTTTAAGGAATGTTTTGTTCTGGGTTTCCTGTATTGCGTCTGAGGAAATTTCCTCACCCTCCCGCCAGAGCGTTTCAAACTCTTCGGTGGCAAACTTCACATCTTCGTAGTCCCTGAGTGAGACGTTGAACTCGTAATTTTTTGCATTGTGTGCCACTCCAAGACCTGCTTCGCTCAGGTTAGACGAACCGGTGATAACTTCACCCATATTGTGGGAGTTGAAGTTTTCAGGTCGTAGAATATATATCTTAGCGTGCAGTTTACGGGAGGGGTGTGCCCTGATCTGTATTTTCCCCTGGCAGCATCCCTTAATGAACTGACGAATGCTTTCTTCAGTTTCCTCGGAATAGTCTGCATCGTCTATTTCCTGCCGAAGTGCCTTTAGATAATCCTGTGCGATTTCTTCTGGACTGGCACCTGAGAATTTCAATCCCTGGTTTCTGTATTTGACGGTCATGATATCTAAGTCAATGCCAACAAGGATGCGGACCTTCGGAACGTTTTTCAGGAAAGGCTGGACCTTGAAATAACCAGATGAGTAGAAATAGGCGACCAAGACATCGAATTCCCTGATATGGGGATTATACTCGAAAGCCCCTTTAAACTTTTCCAGCAGGGTGTTGCCGTCTTTATTGGTAAAGAACTTTGTTGTCATTGATCATGTATCCAGGGATTTCTCCGGTCCTGTCAGTCATCTTCAGGCTTTGATATGGCTTTGAGTTTTCCAAGTTCCGTCTGGGCGTTTATATGCAGGGTCTTCAGTTCTTCTTCAAGGTCCTGTATTTCCTGCTCGGTCTTTATTATCTCGGTGCATTTAGCCTTCAGGCTCTCCACATCAAACTCGTCTTTGAGTTTATACATCTTATAAACAGCCTCACCCAGTTCAGAGGTGTATTTTTTTATCTTTTTTCTGTTTTGCTGGATCTTGTTCTTGATCCTGACCACGCCGTAAACTTCTTTTGATCTTATGTTTATAATTCTTATCCCTCTGTCCAGACGGGTTTTGATCATTGTTAATATATCTTCATTTTCTATGTTATCAGACATCATTATCTCCAAAACAGCTGATTTTGCCTGTTAATCATTACCTACAAAACGGCAAAATCAAATAAGTAACAAGCAATATCAAGGTTTATTTTGTAATATCAGGTATTATTCCCTGCAAGTTTTGTAATTCACCTCAAGTTGGTCGTTCCTTATGTTTAGAAATATCTACTATGGCTGGTTTATAGTTGCAGCGGGCTTGATAATAATCTCCTTGGACGGCATTTTGCTGTATTCGTTCGGCATATACATGCCTTATATGAAAGAGTCGTTCGATATAACCCATCTGGAAAGTTCCTCTCTTTTTTCAGTAAGGAACATTGTTTTTGCGTTCGCAATGATCGTTTCGGGAAGACTGATAGACAGGTTCAATCCCAAGGTGGTGATATTCCTTGGGGGATTTACCGCGGTTTTAGGTATGTTCCTCACGGCTTACGCAAAAACTGATTGGCAGCTTATCTTTGCCTACGCCGTTCTTCCCGGCATAGGGAACGGGTTCTTCTACATTCCGAGCGTAGCTATTATCAGCAGATGGTTTACTGAAAAAAGGGCCCTTGCCATAGGGATTGCAACTATGGGAGTTCCTATCAGCGGCACGGTCATCAATCCCCTGACTGCCTGGCTGAACTCCACGGTGGGTTTAGAAAGGTCCCTTATGGCACTGTCCGTTATACTGGCCTTTCTTCTGCTGAGCGCTTTTGTAATGCGAAGATCACCCGAGGAGGAAAGGGCTGCCGGAGCTGCTCCGGATTCAAAAAGGCCTCTGCCCGGTACTGACGCGGACTGGGGAGTAAAAAAGGCGATAAGTACTTCGTCCTTCTGGATACTTTACATGATCTTCTTTTTCGGAATGAATACTTTTCTTATAATACTGGTCAATCTTTTTGATTATGCAAAGGAGTCCGGTGTTACCGCGGTCGTGGCTTCAGGAGCACCTGCCGCGATAGCTTTCGGAAGCATATTCGGAAGGCTTTTCTTCTCCGGGGTACTAACAAAGTACTTTGACAATAAAAGAGTGCTGTTCATAAGTTATTTCCTGGAAGCCGTTTCAATAATAATCATTATTTACAGTCAGACGATATGGGCTTTTTATCTGTTCGGTTTTCTGTTCGGCTTTTTTTACAGTGGACACATGCCTATATTCCCCACGATCCTGAGCAACTATTTTGGAACGAGATTTATCGGATCTATCTTCGGAGTGTCCGCGACCGCGTTCTCGCTCGCGTCCATAACCGGACCTCTTCTTGCAGGCTATCTGTACGACACCAACGGTTCTCATTATCAGTCAATAGTCGTGGCGGCGGTGCTATGCTTTATTGCTGCATTCTCTACTTTTTTTATAACCCAGCCCGATAAGAAGTAAGTACCCGTTCGGATCAGCAGTGCAGGGGGGGGGTATAGTCGTCCCTGTTATAAGATAGACTGATATTTTTTAAGATCAGGAGCAGGTATCTAGAGCGGGGAACGGGATTCGAACCCGCGACTTTCTGCTTGGGAAGCAGATGCTCTGGCCAGCTGAGCTATCCCCGCTGTAATGCAGCTGTTAAGATAGCTCCAGGCTGTCCGTTTGTCAATCTGTCAGTTAGTGATGAAGTAAGCTGTTTTTATAAGATATCTTATATAGCGGCTGAACATGTTCAGGAAAAAGTCTGGAGCGGGGAACGGGATTCGAACCCGCGACCTTCTGCTTGGCAAGCAGACGCTCTAGCCAACTGAGCTATCCCCGCTGTCAGGGGGTTTCAAAGATAGCTTGAGGTTCATTGTTTGTCAAATAGATACAATTTAGTTCTGATTTTTGGTAAAATAACATTCCTGACCGATGAATGAATTTGACCGTAAGAAGTTTTTATCAGGTGTTAAAAGAGTTGTTGTCAAGATCGGAAGCAGCGTTCTGACCGGCAGCAAGGGGGGCGTTCTTGAGATGAGGTTTGGGCAGATCGCCTCTCAGGTCGTTAAGTTACAGAGAAGAGGGATCGAGGTTATCATCGTGTCCTCGGGTGCTATCGCCTCGGGAATGAAAAAATTAAATCTGAAGAAAAAGCCCCCGGAGATACACGTAAAGCAGGCGATCGCCGCCTGCGGACAGCACGTGCTGATGAGCAATTACGAAAAGGCCTTTTCAAAGCTGGACACGGACGTTGCACAGATACTTCTCACGCATGACGGCCTATCGGACAGAAAGCGCTTTCTGATCGCCAGAAAGACCGTACATAAACTCCTGGAGATGAATATCGTACCGATCGTTAACGAAAATGATTCCGTGTCGGTGGACGAGATAATGATAGGGGACAACGACAATCTGGCTTCTCTTGTAACTTCCCTTACGCAGTCGGACCTTATGGTGCTCCTTACTAACATTGGCGGTATATACAGGGATTATTCCGATGAAAATGCCCATGCGGCACGGCTTATTTCTCTGGTTACGGTAGTTGATAAAGACCTTGAAAGTATAGCGGGCGGTACCACGGGCAGCACCACTACCGGCGGGATGGTAACGAAGATCGAGGCGATAAGGAAAGTATCTGCCTTCGGAGTACCTTCGATCATTGCCGATGGCGGGGATAAAGATGTCCTTTTAAAGATATTCGAAGGTGAGAACACGGGCACCTTTGTACTTCCGTCGAAGGACAAGCTGAGTGCGAGAAAGCACTGGATAGTTTTCAATCTGCAGACAATGGGTGAGATAGTAGTGGATGAAGGTGCGAAAGTCGCTCTCGTTCAAAGGGGAAAAAGCCTTCTTCCTTCGGGTATAAAGGAGGTAAGGGGAAAATTCGGGATAGGGGACACGGTACTGTGCCGCGATGTGCAGGGGAGCGAGATCGCCAAGGGAATAACTTCATACAACTCAGTGGAGATAGAAAGGATCGCGGGCGTCAGGACATCCAGGATAGAGGGTATTCTGGGCTATAAATACAGCGATGAGGTCATTCACAGGGACGACCTTGTAATAACGAGCAAGGACAGTGACTGAAAAAGGACTGCATTTCTGGCTGCCGGTATCTCTTACCTTGCTGATACTGCTGTTCCCTCTGACCTTGTACTGCCTTGTTTTCGTGGATGGTTATCCATCTGATCCGGCAGTGCTGGAAATTCCCCAGGGAACCACCTCGGGTGAGATCGCTTCCATGCTTGAAAGCAGGGACCTTGTCCGAAGCAGAAAGCTTTTCCTTATGACGGTACTGTTCGAAGGACTGGACGGCGGCCTGCAGTCAGGTGAGTATGAAATAAAGGCGGGTATGACAATGGGGCAGATCATAAAGATGCTTGCCACGGGCAGGGTCATGCTCATAAAGGTCACCGTGCCGGAGGGAGCGAGCCTGTACGAGATATCGAAGATCCTGGACAGGCAGGAAATTACCGACAGTGAGAAGTTCCTCAGGCTGGCGACCGAGGCAGGCCGTGCAGGTTCACTGCTCGGGACCGAGGTGAACAGCCTTGAAGGATACCTCTATCCCGACACGTACATGTTCGCAAGGAACAGCCCGGCCGAACACGTGATCAGAGCGATGACGGACAGGTTTAAAGATATCTGCAGTGAAATAGGCAGCCTGAACGCGGCGGGCCTGTCTTCTCACGAGATAGTGATACTGGCGTCAATGATAGAAAAGGAAACCGGATACAGCTATGAAAAAAAGGACATATCCGCGGTATTTCATAACAGGCTTCGGAAGGGAATGAGGCTCGAGTCTGACCCGACGGCAGTTTACCGGCTTGGAGTTTCTTATAAAGCGGAAGTCACCAAGGAAGACCTGAGGACGGATACTCCTTATAACACCTACGTGCTCGACGGTCTGCCTTCGGGTCCCATATCCAATCCCGGAAAGAGGTCTATCATGGCGGCACTGAACCCGTCAGAAGCCGGTTATCTGTTCTTCGTGTCAAAAGGTGACGGGACCCATGAGTTCTCGGACAGTTACAGAAAACATTTAAAGCTGGTGAAAAAATATATAAAAAAGAAGAGGAACTAGTTCGTAAACACCTTTATGAAAGGATCAACTTGTAATCGCCTGGACGTTTTTCCTGCTCTTGCCAGCTTATCGTTCCTTTCTATCTTAATACCACCGTTCTTGCCTTTTGAGGCGACGAACTGGGTGCCCACGGTCTCCTCGGAGACGGTCTGCAGTATCTTGGGATAGTTCTTTGACCCGATAAAGATGGAGTGAATGCACACCCCGAGCTTTTTAGCGAGCGTTCTTTCGGTAAGTACCTCACAGTCCCCTGACGTTGGAATACCATCGGTGATGAACAGGATGTGCTTGTTCCTCAGCCCCCTTCCCCGAAACTCTGAAAGTGCCTCCTTGAGTGCCTCTTCGTAGTTGGTGTTTCCCGAGCATCCGGTACCGGACGACTGGTTCAGTATCCACCTGTAGTCCCTGGTGAAAAACCTGCGTTCCTTTTTGTATTTAAAGGATTTATGGTTGAACTCCAGATAGCCTACTCTCATGTTCTTTGCACGTGCAAGCTCTATGACCCCCTGAACTACCGATGAGGACCATTCGCTGTAAACTCCCATCATTGAAGTGCTTATATCCCTGAGGATAGCTATTTCTCCTCCCAGGCTTTCTTTTTCCCTTTTCTGTATCCTGGGCAGCTGAGGGGAGTTGGAATCCGTCCAGATGAACGCCTCCAGCGGATCAATGTCCTCTATGTCCTCAAAGGAGGTCATTCTTTTCCACTTTCTGGGAATTCCTCCCGGGTGGTTCGTCCTTCTTGCTATATTGCGCTGGAAGTTCCCTTCAAGCACCTTCATTATCAGCTTTATGTTGTCTGCACTTTCCGTGTTCCTTGTTCCGGGGGTCTTCAGATCATCGTCCCTGCCCGCGTTCTTTGACTTACTTGCAAAGATCATATCGGTCTGATCGTCCTTGCCTTCATCGCTGCCGTCGTCGAATGGCTGTCCGGTCGGGTCGGATGGAACGTCCAGGTCTTCGGGAGGGGACATCTGCTTTTCCTGCTCGACGTTGTCCTTCAGTTCCTTAAGAGCCTGAAAGAAGGCCTTTCTGGCCTCTGAAATATCATCTTCCTGGGCCTGCTTTTCGGATTCCTCGTCAGGTCTTTCCGGCAGTTCCTCGTCAGGTTCGGCCCGTTCGAACTCTGAACGCTGTTCGTCAGGGTCTTTTTTCAGCTGGTCATCTGGAGTTTTTTTTTACGCTCGAGGTTTTGCAGTATATCGTCCAGCAGGTTGTATATATCCTCCGGGATCCTGAAAGCCGTTATATACTTCAGAGCGTTCAGGTCCTCCATGGTGCAGGATTCCCTGCTTGATATAAGTGCGTGGGATCTTATGATCTTCAGTGACTTTACAAAGAACGTCCTGTCGGAGATAAGGGAATTGGATTCATCCAGTTTATAGTCCTCGATCAGCAGCGTAACGAAGTTGGTAAGTCCGTCCCTGACCTTTGCGGGTATGTTTATCTGTCCGATATTCTCGTAACAGCCGTCAAGTGAATCCCTGCTCATTATAACGGGTATTTCCTCGTCCGGGACCTTACCCGAGTAGAGGTCTATCACCTTTTTTGCGTCGTCCCAGTTCCTTCCGTAGGAAATGCCGTGCGATCTGATCTGAAGCACGAACCTGTCCAGGTTGGCAGGGTCAAGGGGTTCATTGTAGTATTCATCCGCCGTGGGATTGCTTGTGGCGATCGCGGTAAGGAGCGGGATCGTTTCATTAAAGAACTTCCTCTCGTTAAGGACCCTGAGAAGAATGTTGAGGGATTCTCCAGGAGCCCTTGAAATATCGTCCAGAAGGCATATCTCGGACTTGAGGATTCCTCCTTCAACGATCTTCTGCTTTATTATCTCACCTTCTTCGGTCCGTTCCTTGGAAATTACAAGGTCTCCGACCAGTTCGGAAAGCCGGGTGTCCCTGTGCAGCTGATAAAAGAAGAAGTTCAGCTGAGCAGCGGCGGAGATTATCTCGGACAGCATCGTCTTTGCAGTTCCGGGAGGTCCTTCGATGTAAATGTGCTCCCTTGAGATAATCCCAAGAAGCAGGGCCATCTTCACGTCGTCGTGACCGACAACGTGTCTGTCCATCTCCTGCTTCAGCGCTTTTATTGGAACGTTACTGTCCATATCTGCGATCCCAACCGTCTTAATTCATACTGTAATGAATTCTACATCAAAAAAAACCCGTTTGCAATCATTTTGTATATGAAAGGTTCTGCATTGTGTTTTCCCGTCCGCTTTTCGGACGTTCTGCGGTGCCGACACGGGAAGACCTGAGCTTTGAAAAACGACTTTTCCGGTCATGGCCGTTTCAACAAATGCTTGCAATGTTCAGATATTTCCTGTATCTGTATAAGTCTGCACACAGGCTGAATGCATTTTGTATATTAGTTGTTCGGATATGTTTTTGTAAGTAAGGTCAGATGGGCCGGAACTGAAACTCTTCATAATCCAATGGTTAAAAAAGATCCCCCTCCCGCCAGGCGTAACTGTATATCTGAGATCAAAGGCCTTTTTCCGTCCAAAGAGATAAGGGAGTTTAATGAAAAATATCCGGAAGTCCTCCGTTTTATCAAGGTATCGGCCGTCGTTGTTTTAATTATAACGTTGCTGGAAGGGACGTCGTTCTTACTGAACGAGCATGATATTTATCCGGATAATCCTTATGACCGGATAAAAACAGGAGCAATTGGTCTGATAGATGATTACACTCCGTTTTCCATAAACAAGGTTAAGATCACGCGTCAGACCGGCAGATGGATAAGTTCAAGGTACGGACAGATCTATCTGGTGTCCGGAAAGGTCAGAAACAACTCGAACGACCTGGTCAGTTTTATTAAGTTAAGGGTAACCTACACGCTGGAAGACCTGGCGATCCATTCGCGGGAAGTCTGGGCCGGGAATTCATTCTCGGACTGGGAGATAAGGAACAGGTCGTGGAGCAGGATCAAGGCAAGGATGCAGAACAGGAAAGGGCAGATCGGTTTTGGAGAGAAACGTGCCGCCATAAGCGGAATGAACGTCAATATAACTCCGGACGAAGAGGTGCCCTTTGTTTCCGTCTACAGACCTCCGGACGGAGATAAGGTCCTGGGACTTAAATACAGGGTAGAGATCACGGGTTACGAACTGTCCGAAAGATAAATAATGACCCTGTTATTGCAAACTGCCGAACTTACCTGTATTATTAATCCCTTTTAATTAAGCGGCGTAAGGTATATATGGATCAAAAAGGCCAGACTCGAGCAAGTGCCACAGTGGAGGTTATTGATCGTCTATGAAACCAACTAAGATAAAAATAAGCATAAGCCAGGATGGACTGCTGCCTCAGAAGACCCTGGATATCGCCACTCTGAAATTCCCGACCTTTCACAAAGGGTTCCTTAAATCACTGGAATTCGAAAGGGTGGACGCAAACACGTACGTGGGGGTTCTGCCCATATCCTTTCATCTTCAGGGGAAAAATCAGGAAATAGAACTTGAACTCAGGATCAGTCAGTCTGAAATGAGAAAAAAGGTGATGAAGCTGTTTCAGTCGCCAATATCCAGAATGGACGCAGAGGAACCGGCAACGGTAAAAAAGACCGTTTCGAAATCCACGAAGGCCAAAGCTGAACCTGAAAAGTCCCCGGCAAAGGATACTGCTGCAAAAAAAGGCAGGTTTTCCATGGCCAAGAAATCAGCGGCACCGGGAGCGAAAAAACCGGCTAAACCAAAGGCAAAAGGTAAGAAGTAATGGACCATGATGGTAAGATCGAAGAAGCTCTGACGTTCGATGACGTTTTACTTGTTCCTTCCTACTCCGATGTTCTGCCGAATGACGTGGACGTATCCACGAAACTGACCCCCAGGATAAAGTTAAATATCCCGCTCGTAAGTGCTGCAATGGACACCGTGACGGAGTCTCGTACCGCCATTGCCATGGCGCAGGAGGGTGGTATAGGGATAATCCACCGCAATATGAGCGTGAAGAGCCAGGCCGCCGAGGTGGAAAAGGTAAAGAAGTTCGAGAGCGGCATGATAGTCAGTCCCCTTACCGTAAGGGCGGATCAGCTGGTACGTGAGGCCCTTGACATCATGGTCGGTTACAATATCACGGGACTTCCCGTTACGGACGAGGATGGGACCCTTCATGGGATAATCACGAACAGGGACCTGAGGTTTGAAAAGAACCTCGATTCTGAAATACGTCAGGTAATGACACCACAGGAAAAACTGATAACCGTAAAGGAAGGCAGGACCCTCGACAGTGCAAAGGAACTGCTTCATAAATACAAGATAGAAAAACTTCCAGTGGTGGATTCGGAGTTCAAACTTCGTGGTCTGATAACCATGAAGGATATTGAAAAAATAGAGAAATATCCCACCGCTTCCAAGGACGGGATGGGCAGGCTCAGGTGCGGCGGTGCCATCGGAGTAGGTCCGGACAGGGAGGAAAGGGTCGAAAGACTGATCGGAGTAGGATGCGACGTTATCGTGGTCGACACGGCACATGCACATTCTGCAAGGATCGTGGAAAGCATTAAGGATATAAAGAAAAGCTATAAGGACATTGAGGTAATAGCGGGTAATATCGCCACCTCGGAAGCAGCGAAGATGCTCATTAAGGCCGGAGCGGACGCGATCAAGGTAGGAGTGGGACCCGGTTCGATATGCACTACGAGGGTGATCGCCGGTATAGGGGTTCCGCAGATCACTGCCATTAAAGAGGTATTCAGGGTCAGTGAGAAGAAAGGGGTTCCCGTAATAGCGGACGGTGGAATAAAATACTCCGGTGACGTTACAAAGGCGCTTGCGTCGGGTGCTTATTCTGTAATGATCGGTAATCTGTTTGCGGGTGCAAGCGAATCTCCCGGTGAAACCGTGTTATTTCAGGGAAGGACCTATAAGGTATACAGGGGTATGGGGTCCATAGAGGCAATGAGAAAGGGCAGCAGGGACCGTTATGCCCAGGATGAAATGCTCGAGTCCAGTAAACTGGTGCCAGAAGGTATAGAAGGGCGGGTACCTTACAAGGGGTCTTTAGGGGGCATCGTCTATCAGCTTGTTGGTGGTCTGAAGTCAGGGATGGGCTACACGGGCTGCAAGGACCTGAGATCTCTCAGAAGAAATGCCAGGTTCATAAAAGTTACGAACGCCGGGCTCAGGGAGGGACACGTGCACGACGTGATCATTACAAAAGAGGCTCCCAATTACAGGATCGAGTGATCCGCTTGTGCTCTTTGATCTTTAATGTCTAAAACCGTATTAGTACTGGACTTTGGTTCCCAATACACCCAGCTCATAGCCAGAAGGGTACGCGAACTGGGAATATACTCGGAGATCAAACCGTTCCATACAAAGGCAGAGGAAATAAAAAAGCTCTCTCCCGGAGCGGTCATACTTTCCGGCGGACCGTCGAGCGTGTGGGATAAGAACGCTCCGGAGATCGATAAAGGACTTTTTGAGATGGGTATTCCCATACTTGGCGTCTGTTACGGAATGCAGCTTATAGTTCAGACGTTTGGTGGTGAGGTCAAGGTATCCAGCAAGCGGGAGTTCGGTCCCGCTTATATTGAGATACTGAAAGACGATGACATCTTCTCTGAAATTGAAGATAAGACCAAGGTCTGGATGTCTCACGGTGATAAGATACTGCAGCTTCCGGAAGGTTTTATATCCCTTGCAAGGACCGATAATTCACCCATTGCTGCCATAAGGCACCGAACGAAGCAGATCTACGGTTTGCAGTTCCATCCGGAAGTCGTTCATACTCTGAAGGGAAGAAAGCTTCTCGGGAATTTTCTGTATCTGATATGCAGGCTAACAAAACACTGGAACCATGAGTTCTTCATTGAACGTGCGATACGGAAAATAAGAGAAGAGGTTGGGGACTCCAAGGTCATCTGTGCACTGTCAGGAGGAGTGGATTCAACCGTGACCGCAGTAATACTCAAGGAGGCGATCGGCGATCGGCTGACCTGTATTTACGTTGATACCGGCTTAATGAGGCTCAATGAAAGCAGCGAGGTCGTAAGCAGGTTCAACCAGTTAGGACTTAACCTTATCGCGGTTGATTCAGGAAAGCGGTTTATCAAAAAGTTGCAGGGAGTTACCGATCCGGAGAAAAAAAGAAAGATAATAGGTGAAGAGTTTATAAAAATGTTTGAAGAAGAAGCCGGAAGTATCTCGGACGTTAAGTACCTGGCTCAGGGAACCCTGTATCCGGACGTGATAGAAAGCGTGAACGTAAAGGGTCCTTCAGCGACCATAAAATCCCATCATAACGTTGGGGGATTACCTGATAAGATGAAACTTAAACTTATTGAGCCACTGAGGGAACTCTTTAAAGATGAGGTCAGGGAGGTCGGCAGGGCAATTGGGGTCTCTGAGGAACTTATTGGCAGACATCCGTTTCCGGGACCTGGACTTGCCATCAGGGTTATTGGAGAGATCAATGAAGGGAACTTAAAAATACTGAGGCTTGCCGACAGTATATTTATTGAAGAGTTAAAAAAGTCCAACCTGTACGATTCAATATGGCAGGCGTTCTGTGTTTTTCTTCCCGTCAAGACCGTTGGTGTTATGGGTGATAAAAGGACTTATGATAACGTTATAGCCCTCAGGGCGGTCACGAGTCTGGACGGCATGACGGCAAGTTGGGCAAAGATACCCTATGAAGTCCTTGAGAAAGTTTCAGTCCGGATAATCAATGAAGTGGAAGGGGTCAACAGAGTGGTATACGACGTATCGACCAAGCCACCGGGCACGATCGAGTGGGAGTGATTACGCGTCTGGCACTGGCAGGTGCCTCCAAGTATTTTTCAATTGAACAACCGCAATGGTTTCTATGTGACGGTGATACCAACTGCAGAAGCACGATATGCCTCATCCGCCTGATATTCTTCAAACTGCGCTCTACTATTATGTAAAATATTGACTCCAGCATCCACATAACATCAGTTAACCAGATTGCCTAAGTTGTTCTAGGTCGGGTCGGAATATATTGAGTGTGCCTAGAAATATGCTAATTACTAATCCTTGTGGCAGCGACAAGACTTACATTGTTTGTGCACTATGGTACAATGCCTTCTTGCAGGGTTACAGCGTGTGTTATTACCCACCTGTCCCGGTTGATTTTGGCACTGAGGCCAAACGGACAGTAATTGCCGAGAACTGTTGGCACAACTTGCTAAAATAGATAACTGTTACTGATTGATGCTTGGGACCTAAAACTACATAACGTGGTCCAGTGCGACGATCTGATGAAGGTTATGGAAGACTGCCATGGTGCTCCTCCACGCTGATGATTAAGTCAGCTACCTAACGATTAATGGTACGCTGCCATTTGTAATAACTCACTGGTCGGTGTTATCTTGGACCGACACAGGCAATTGACTGAATATGAAGATGTGGAAAATAAACCGGTGAGACAATGCAAAGTTGGACATCGGGTGTTCAAGTTGACTGGAACAGATGTTCAGGTAAGCTAAAATATATGTTATGGCAAAGAAACACGCTTAACTGGATTGGCAAAAAAG
Organism: Thermodesulfobacteriota bacterium; assembly: GCA_965215275.1. Taxonomy (GTDB): domain Bacteria; phylum Desulfobacterota_D; class UBA1144; order Nemesobacterales; family JAJCZQ01; genus CAZUNK01. The sequence goes on along the minus strand of OZ244044.1, from coordinate 809,137 downwards.
TTGGACCATGCCAAACAATAGAGATGCAGAACAAGCATTAAATACGGAGACCTTGTCCGATTCTATCCGATCAATGGTCGTTTAATTGCACAACATCCTAGCAAGGAAGAACCAATGCAGAACCTACAGCAAGCGGTGGGCAAGATCATCAAGCGCAATGTCATGACCCAGCAGAAGTGCGGTTAGTAGTGGAGTAATTATGGATATTGAAACCTCCGGTGCTATCAAGCTGTTTTTTCCCAATACATCTTTAACCTTGGTCTATTTTGAGGCCTTGGCTAATGCTTTTGATGCCGGTGCAACTGAAGTATCTATCGATATTGAGATACAGGCATTTGACAAACCCAATACATTGAAAGTCACTGTGACGGACAATGGCGAAGGTTTTACCGATGAGAACTTTGACCGTTTTAAAACGCTGTTGAAACCCAGAGACGAACTTCATAAAGGGGTAGGTCGTCTTGTCTTTCTCAACTACTTTGAGCGGGTCGAAATCTCCAGTGTTTGGGATCAGAAAAAGAGAAATTTTATATTTAAGGAAGGTTTCGATGGCAACGCGCCTGTTCTTGATGTTCAAGGCGAGCAGCAGAACAGAACATCGTTGGTATTTACTGGTTTTTCCAAAGAGCGAGTTAAAGCTTATGACGATTTGAATCCAAATACTCTCAAGCCAATGATAATTAGACAATTGTTGCCTACGCTTGACGCCCTTAAGCGTGAAGATGTGATATTTAAAATTGTATTAAACTTGGTGCCCAGCGAAAGCAACAAACAAAAGGATTTTTTTTCTAAAGACGTCACGATTACATCAGACGATTTACCGTCAATGAACAAGGTAACGATCAAGGATGAAAACCTAGATATCTTTTTGTCCATTGATATGTTTTTTCATGTCGAACAGGTGGAAGATGGAGGAGATTTTTTTACCGCTTTCAGTATTGATGGACGAACAGTTCCAGTTAAACTAATTCCCACTTCCTCATTTCCAATAGGTTATTTGTGTTTTTTTCTGTTTGAGTCAGAAGCATTTCACTCCAATACCGATAGTGCTCGCCAAAAGTTAGTACTGCCTGATGGATTACAGGAAGATTCTCTAAAACGTTTACTGATACGTGAATTAGGCAAGGTATTGTCAGAGAACATTCCTCAGATTACTGAGAAAAACGAACAGACTAAAGTACAATTCGAAGAAAAATTCCCGCATTTGCTGGGATACTTTGAAAAGGATACCGTTGGGCTAATTGATCGGGACGACGCTTTGACCATTGCCCAACAAGAATTTTTTCGAGAGCAGAAAGAAGTACTTCAATGCGAAACGCTCAGTGAGGCGACCTACGATAAGTCACTTGAACTGTCATCTCGTACGTTAACGGAGTACATCTTGTATCGTGACAAGATTATCAGTCGCATGAAAACCATGACGGAAGGCAATGCTGAGTCGGATATTCACAACCTAATTGTTCCTCGTTACAAGGAGTTTGCACAGGGCTTAATGCCGGCGGAAATATATCAGAACAACGCGTGGTTGCTTGATGACAAGTTTATGGTGTTCCAGACCATCCTCAGTGAGAAACGAATGGATACCATTATCAAGGCCATACGTCTTGATGATGAAAGAGTAGGCGATACAGGAAGGCCGGATATCGCTATGATATTCTCTGCAGACCCGTCTAATGCTAATGTGGTAGATGTTGTGGTTGTTGAAATCAAGAAAAAAACAGATGATGAGAAAGAAAATATATTTGCCATCAATCAGTTACTCGACCGCGCTGTAAAACTGGTGAAGCACTGCCCAAATATCCAAAGAATTTGGTATTACGCAGTAATGCAAATAAATGACAATTTGGATTTGCGTCTTCGACAACTAAAATGGGCTCCCCTTTTTTCGAAAGGAATAGTTTTTTATCAGGAATATGAAACTCCACATCCGGATGGAATAAAAATTGTTCCGACCCCGACTTTTGTTGTGTCATTTGATGCCATTGTGGCAGATGCTGAAAGCAGAAATCATACCTTCTTGGAAATTTTGCGCGACGGTATGAAAAATTATGCGGAAGGTCGGGGCAGATCTGATTCTTCTGATAATAGGTAGTGTGTAGATATATTAATTGATGATTTATTTGCTAATCATCTGGAAATGCAACTGTTAGGTTCCGACCTAGGTTATTTATATCGTCTTGCTGTTTGCAATCTTGTTCGTGATGGCGGTCGCGGTGAGCATTTTCAAAGAGTATCTTTGAAAAACCTGGGTGAGATGGAGTAATGTAACTGAATCAGGTTATGTGGAGTTCACAATAATCTGAAAATGTTCAAAATTCTGAATGTAAAAGTATAATATGTCCATAATAATGGATGGAATAATGAGCAAAACTCGGCTGGATTTAATGATGCCGCCCCCGGTCAGGCGGGTTCTGCGCAAGCTTGGCTAGGATATCCGTGATGCTATATTAAGACGGCGCATCCCCACGGTTGTTATGGCAGAACGATTGGGCCAACCTGACAAATGCCAGAGCGGATGTGATGGTTCTGGAACTGGAAGGGGAACGTTTACCTCAACATATCCGTAACCTGCGCCGGTCTGAACAGAAGAGCAAAACCTGATGGAAACAGAAGTATTTGTCTATGTTGAGATTGGTGGCACGCTGCATCTGGCTGGACGCTTGTGGGCACATGTACGCAAAGGCAGAGAAAGTGCCACCTTCGAATATGATACGAGTTGGCTCGCTTATGCAAACCGTTTCGCTCTGGAACCGGCCCTCACGCTTGACCCGGTTCCATTTTATACCACTTCAGATAGACCTCTGTTTGGTGCCGTTAGCGACTCCATCCCAGATCGCTGGGGGCGGGTTCTAATGTGCCGAACTGAACAAAGACGGGCTGAGCGTGTGGGTGAGACGCCACGCACTTTGATGGAAATAGACTGTTTGCTCGGGGTCGATGATGAAGCCCGTCAGGGTGCCTTGCACTTTGCCAGTCAGGGTGCCTTGCACTTTGCCAGTCAGGAAGGAGGACCGTTCCTTGCCGGACATAAAACATCACGCGTACCGTTCCTGATTGATTTACCACAACTGTTATCGGCAGCAGAACATGTCGTTTATGGTACGGATAGTGACGAGGATTTGCACCTGCTGTTGGCTCCTGGTTCGTCATTGGGTGGCGCACGTCCCAAGGTCTCAGTTAGGGACCGGGATGGGCATCTTGCTATCGCTAAGTTCCCACACAAGGATGATAAGATCAATAAGGTTCTCTGGGAAGGGGTTGCACTTCGTCTTGCGGCAAAGTCCGGTATCTCCGTGCCCGACTGGCGAATTGAGCATGTGTTAAACAAGCCGGTACTGCTGCTGCGTCGTTTCGACCGTGTGCAAGGCGGACGTATTCCGTTTCTTTCAGCCATGAGTATGCTTGGGGCAAGCGACAACGAGTTACATAGTTATCTCGAATTTGTTGATGCACTGCGCCAGTATGGTGCCAAACTGATACAGGATATGCATGAACTTTGGCGGCGTATCGTTTTCAATATTCTGATCTCCAACACTGATGATCATTTACGTAATCACGCTTTCCTCTATACCGGTCCGGGCGGTTGGCAATTGACTCCGGCATATGATCTCAATCCAGTGCCTGCGGATATCAAACCACGTGTTCTGACAACGGCTATTGATTTTGATGATAGTTCGGCCTCTCTGGATCTTGCAATGAGCGTGGCGGGATATTTTGAACTGGATAAGGACAAAGCGCATGCAATCGCCGCTGAAGTTGGAATGGCCGTCAGAACCTGGCACGAAGAGGCTGCACGACTGGGTTTGACGAAAGTTGAGGTCGACCGCATGGCCTCGGCTTTCGAACATGAAGATTTGAAGGCTGCACTTTCTCTTTCTTAAAGGAAATATGTAGGAAAGTTGATAAAAAAGCAAGTAAAGCACTTGAGAACCTGTGGATTTATAGTAATATTATCAGGATGTTATGAACGATAAGTAAGACAGTAAAAACGAGTAAGAATTTTCATAACAAGTTAGACGAGTTATTAGGACAATCATCTGATTTATACGATGGAACTTTATATCACAGATTAAAATCTTATAAATGGTATAAGAAAAACATATCTAAATACGACCAGTTTAATTCCTTAACGGAAGATAAGAGAAAAAAACAAAGATTTTGATAAGTTTAACTGCGAAGTTCAAAGAAGTGTTTTAGATAGGTTGGATAGAATCTATTTAGAATATTTAAAGAGTAAAAAAGATGGAAATTATATACATAAAGTCACAAATTCACTTGACATTATCCGCCCGAAGCAATACCATTTAGCCACAATAATGGATACTTTGGCTCAGATCACTAATGGGTCGAAAAAGCCAGAGGGAGAATCTATGTTCCGATATATTGATCTCTTCGCAGGGATTGGAGGCCTGCGCGTGGGGTTCGATAACATTGGCGGGCAATGTATTTTTACGAGCGAATGGGATATTGCTTGCCGGAAGACCTATCAGGCGAATTATGACTGCGACCACCAAGTCGAAGGAGATATTATCGGGTTCCCGGAAGAGCAGATTCCGGAGCATGATGTCCTTCTAGCCGGTTTTCCGTGTCAGCCGTTTTCAATTGCTGGTGTATCCAAGAAGAACGCATTGGGCCATGCCCACGGGTTTATGTGTGAAGCACAGGGAACACTGTTTTTTGAGGTTGCCAGGATTATTGCACACCACCGTCCGGCAGCATTCCTGCTGGAAAATGTGAAAAACCTTGTTAGTCATGACAAGGGCAATACGTTCAAAGTGATTTGTAAGACCCTTGAACAGGATTTAGGGTATAACATTGACTGGCGCGTGATTAACGCGAAAAGCTTTGTCCCGCAAAACCGGGAGCGTATCTTTATCGCCGGGTTCCGGAAGGATACAGGGTTTGATTTCAGCAAGCTTGAATTGCCCGCTATAGAAGATGGTCCAACAATGTCTTCTATCCTGCACAAGCAGGATGGCAGTGAACCGGCTGAGGAGCCATTTACGGAAGTTCCCAAAGGCAAGGTTAATCCAAAATACACATTGTCAGACAAACTCTGGATGTACCTGCAGAACTATGCTGCAAAGCATCGTGCGAAGGGTAACGGTTTCGGCTACGGTCTTGTCGGGCCAAATGATATAGCGAGAACACTGTCTGCACGTTATTACAAGGATGGGTCGGAGATTCTAATTAAGCAGCGTGGAAAACGTCCTCGTCGTTTGACACCGCGTGAATGTGCAAGACTGATGGGTTTTGATGGTCCGGGAAAGCCGAAATTTGAAATTCCAGTCTTTGATACACAAGCTTACAAGCAGTTTGGAAACGCTGTTGTGGTTCCAGTGGTTGAAGCCGTTGCTAAATACATGCTTCCGCATATTCAAGATGCCATGAGGAGTGTTGACGGCCAAAAAGAGTTGGACTTTGTATTTGATCAGGAGGTTCTTGTGGAACAGGCAAGGCAAGCTATGCATGATGTTGTTTCCCCGGAAAAACGAAGCCAGATGATGTCTGGCATACGGGGAAAAGATACAAAGCCGGAATTGTTAATACGAAAACATCTGCATTCCCTAGGCTTTCGGTATGTTCTTCATAACAGTAAATTGCCGGGCAAACCTGATTTGGTATTCCCAAAATACAAGGCTGTTGTACTCGTGAACGGGTGCTTCTGGCACAAGCACAATTGCCACCTTTTTAAATTGCCATCGACAAGAAAGGAATTTTGGCATAACAAGATAGAGAGAACGCTGCGGCGAGATCAGGAAAATCTGGTTGCGCTTGAAGACGACAATTGGCGTGTAATGACGGTCTGGGAATGTGCCTTGAAAGGGCGAACAAAACAGCCTCTTGATTGCGTCATAGATGAAATCGCAACATGGTTAAGAAACGGAGCAGGCAGAGTTGATATAACAGGAACGGAAATGGGATAATAGCAAGAAGATGAAACAGAGGTATCTATCCGATTATTTTGAAGGTGTTGCCGCCAAACGGCTTAGAGCTGTTGAGGCCAGTCCGAGTCGATCAAACCAGCATGAGTTTAACGGTGTTATTCCTCTTAAAAAACTTCTTGGAGAAGAAAGGCTGACAGACTGCCCGGCCCGGTTTGTATGGGTTGGTGAAGAAAATGAAGGGCTGTCAGAGGACTCATTTGTAACGTGGTATGACGCAAGGGAAAAACACCTTACCCGCTCGGAACACCGCTTGTATTTCCACAGCAATCCGGTGATGGAAATAGCAGGGGAAGACGATCTTCTGATTGTGGCCAAAAGACCCAATAACGAAATGATGGTAATTGTGGTCCCGCAGAACAGCACTGTTGAAAATCAGCTGTTATGGTTGTTTGGTGTACCAATTCAACTCGACTTAAAGTTTGAGTACAGGGATTATGAGAAAGGGAGCGACACGCAAATTGATTTTGCTGCTCGTTTTATTCTTGAAGAACTGGGAATTGAGATCGAGGAGCCGGAGGGCGACAAGCTTGATGCTTTGCTGGAGTGCTACTCTGGTGTGTTCCCAACGACTGCAGAGTTTTCGGCGTTTGCACGTGAGACCATTCCGGAAGTCGAAGCGCAAGGCAACCCGGACATGGTTTTGCTGGCATGGATGAATCAGGAAGAAAAACTGTTTCGCCGTATGGAACGGCATATCGTGGCTAGCCGCCTGAAAAGCGGCTTCTGGAATGATGAGGGCGCTGATGTAGATGGTTTTATCAAGTTTTCGTCGAGTGTACAGAACAGACGCAAGTCGCGTGTTGGATACGCATTTGAACATCACTTGGCGGAATTGTTCAAAGCACATGATTTGAATTTTGACAGGCAAGTGGTAACGGAAAACAACGCCAAGCCGGACTTTCTGTTCCCCGGTGCAGTTGAATACCATAATAAGAGTTTTCCTGCATCTCGGCTGGCCATGCTTGGTGTAAAATCGACCTGTAAGGATCGGTGGCGGCAGGTGTTGTCTGAAGCGGCCCGAATACCAGATAAACATCTGATTACTCTGGAACCAAGCATAAGTGAAAACCAGACAAAAGAGATGAAAGTGCACCGATTACAGCTTGTGCTTCCACAAGAACTACATGCAACCTATCAGGAAACACAGCGATCTTGGCTCATGAATGTTGATGACTTTATTGGTATGGTACGAGAGCAACAAACAGCATAACTATTGCTGAAGGGTAGAAAATGCATCACAAGCGATGCAGACCAAAAAACCGCAGGGCAGGATGCCTGTTATGCAAGCCGCATAAGGCCAATGGTCAGGACTATAGAACCTTGGATGAGAAGCGGAAGGATTAAGAGAAAATCAGCTATGATTGTTTACTATACAATTACGCTTACGCCTAAGCAAAAGCCTCCGGTCTAATTCTCACGCTCCGTTAGACAGAAAATTAGGGTTCAAGTACTGGAATGAAACGGGGTATACCTGCAAGATGTACACCATCGCGGCGGGTAATTTAGATAGTTGCTCGGACCCGCCCGGCGTGGCTACATGTCGCACATATTGTTGACAGGAACCACGGAGATATTGACTCAGTTGACAACCTTCGGACCTTGTGCAGCGCTTGTAATCAAGGTGCGAATAACATCGCTCAGGAACTGCCTCTAACTATATCTGGTGACGCAGGTACGCGGGTCAAAAGAGAACAACCAGAGGACCGCCTATGAGTGGTTTAAAGCAAAGTTCAAGAAAGAGGGAGCTAAAAAAAGTAGAAGATACCAAAAACAAAGCCCATCAAACTGACCTACATAAATATCAGCCTAGCAAGACAGAGCGAGAAGCTAAAATCAATATGTCAGGTATGACAAAGAGGCAAGTAAGGGAAACATTTATGCGTCCATTTAAGCCTACAAAGAAAGCTTAACTGTCTAGGGCTTTGTGACTTTTGTATTTTTGTATATAATCCCCAAAAAAGTAGGCAGAGAGTAATAAGTAGGGTTAAGAAAGGAAGTAATGACAGAAAGAAGAAGGTTTTATCATAATGGGAATGAACTACTGATTGTGAAACTAACTCTATACACAGATTAACTACTCTGAAATCGTAAAGAAGTGTAATCATATAAAGTTAGAAGGTTTCAAGATTCAAAATATGATAAAACACACGCATCTGTCTAAATTCATAAAAGAACAGCAATGGGGAAAGATTAAAGAGTAACTTACTTACAAGGATGAGAGTGCTGGAGGTAAGTTAGTTTTAGTTAATTCTCATTATCCAACAAGAACTTGGTCTGATTGTGGAAGAATTAATTCCACATTACCTCTGTATCAGAGAATATTTAACTGTATGTGTATTGTAGTTATTTATAAAACAAGGATATAAATTCAAGTAGAAATATCAATATTCTTAATGAAAGAAACTTCATATAGGGTGGAAAAATTCATTTTAACCAATTCTCGAATATTGGCAAAGGAATAGAGATAAAATCTCAGGCTAACAAGTAAGTGGCGGTTAAAGATAATCTGTTTACTCTTCCGTCAACATGGGACGAATCATCGTGAAATCAGGTGTTGTTATCACTTGCTTAATGCCGAGAACAGATCAATGGGTTTGTTTGCCCCGATTTTTCGGGTAAGGAAGCCCAAAAAAGTTACCTATATAATTTCTATTCTTTTTGCCTTTTTAGCTATATTCTTTGTTTTTGGATTTGAATAAATTGAAAATTAGGAGATAACACTGATTTTGTTATCTTTTTTAAGTTTCTGTTATATGTTTATTATTTTTGTTTTCTACCTATAGTTAATCCTCTTTTATGGTTTCAATGTTATAACCTAATTGTTCAGCTATCTCTTTAATCCAAGTCATATCACCTTCATGATGTCTATAAACAGCATATTTTTTGCCATTGGAAAACCCTTCTAATAACTCATTGTCTTTACAAAAGTGAGACTTCTTTGTTTGATCAGACATGGAATCGTATTCTGCAAATAAATTCTTTCTATCAGGAGATCGATTAAATGTTCTGTGCAAATTATTTATATCTGGCGGGGGATTATCTTTAACATATTTTTGTATAACAGCTAATACTAATTGATTTTTAGCATAAGTGTTTTCTTCAAAAATAAATTTAGTATAATCTCTCTCTGATTGAGTTTTCTTACGCTCTTTTAACTGAATATTAAGTTTAGTTTGATAATCTTTAGCTTCGGGTAATGGGATTATCTGTTGAGGAGCTATAAATATCTTATCCTCATATTTATAAGGAATTAAACGAATGCAGGTGATTTTTGGTATGGTCTCACTTGTTATCTCATTTAGCCACAGGACAGTTGTTGCCAGTTCGGAGGAAAAATCCTCTGATACAAGGATAATACGAACATTTAATGCAAACTTATCTTCTTTAGGTGTATCTTCCCATCCAAAATGATTAAGAAGGTTGTTTTCAGCATCATTAGAATTACTACCTATTGATTCAAGATACTTTTCATAAGTTTTTACAGCATCTTCATAGGTAAGAGTTGAAACCATTGCAGCATACCGCAATGACTGAAGTTCCATATCTCTACCATCTTTACGCTTTAACTCAATGACAACAAGATTTGCCTTTTTGTCAACAGCAAGGAGATCAATTCTACGATTTGAATCGTTCCATTGTGAGAATTCTTTGGCAATTATAATACAATCTGAGGCTATGACATCAATATTATCCTTTACGGCATCTTGGATATTTGTTTCAAGGATATTCTCTGTACCAAAATCAATTTTTTTAAGACTATTAAATTTCCCGTCCTGTAATTCAAAAATAGCCATAATCAACTCCTCTTCGTTTTCTTGTAATTGGCTTGTCAAATTACGTATATAACTTCCTCAATTTATGTATATAATTCCTTTTAGACAATATATGAGAAACAGAGAGTGTCTATCAGATCAGTCTTTAGGTCTTTTAAATATTACAAATTCACCCATAACGGCTGTAAATTCCCAGCCGTTCTTTCCCAGATTACTCAGGGATGACTCCAAATTTCCCCTGACCGTTTCCTTTATTGCGGTTGAAGCTTCGCGTGAAACTGCAATATCATGGCTTTGAGCTTCTTTTGTCAGATAATCACTCGTAACAACTTTATATTCCCATTTTGAATTGTTATTCTGTTTCTTTGCCATCATCTTCGTCTACCTCTGCGTTTTCCTCTTCCGTTCCTTCCTCTTCCGTTCCTTCCTCTATGACAAGAACTTCACTTTTGTCTTCAGCGTCCGAAAGACCTTTTATATGATCTTCATACTGTTTTTTACTTATAACACCTTCTTTTATATACCTTTCAGAAACCCTTACATCATAAAATTTTTCATTCTTCTTGGACATTTTTTACCTCCGAGACCTTCTATGATAACGATTTATAAAGCAGTTATCAATCAAAGAACGACAGTATTATTCCGAGTGGCTGTTTTTACTGAACCATTCCCATGTTTTTTTCAGACCTTCATGGAAAGTTACACGAGGCACCCATTGAAATTCCCGGTTCGCCAGTGAACTGCTTAGTGAGATCCTTTTAACATCACCCAGTTTCCCCGGTAAGTACTGAACATTGCAATCACTTCCAGATATCTCCTTCAGACCGTTAAACACTGAATTTATAGAGGTTTCAACTGACGTTCCGATGTTATACACCCCATCGGGTGCCGTAAGGCACAGGGTATTTGCCATTGCTACGTCCTCACAGTGTATATAGTCCCTTGTCTGCTCACCGTTGCCAAAGATCTTACAGTCGGTCCCGTTGAGCATGTTAGTACAGAAAATTGCCACTATACCTGCTCCGCCGTGCGGGTTCTGTCTCTGTCCGTAAACGTTTGCGTACCTGAGTGCTACATAGCTCAGCCCGTGTACTTTCTTATAATAATCAAGGTAGGATTCGGTACAGAGTTTTGAAACTCCGTAAGGAGACAGGGGTTCTTCCTTTACCGATTCATCTGCGGGTAATATCTCCGGCTCCCCGTATATCGCTCCGCCCGTTGAAGCAAAGATGAACTTCTTAACTCCGGCCTTTCTGGAATTTTCAAGAACGTTAAGTGTGCCGGTCACATTAACTGCAGCGTCAAACTGAGGGTCGTCAACCGATACCCTGACGTTCGTCTGTGCGGCGTGGTGGTTGACAACTTCCGGCTTGAACTGTTTAAATATCCTCTCCATGGCATCTGCGTCCCTGATGTCCGCTTCAACAAGTTCGGCACCTGATGGAACGTTCTCTCTCTTGCCACTGGACAAGTTATCTATGATTAGTACTTCGTGGCCGTTTTTTAAGTAGTGGTCTGCAACCCAGGACCCTATAAACCCTGCACCACCTGTTAGTATTATTCTCATTGACAGGTTGGCTCACTGATATTTACACATCCACGGTCCTCATCACGCTCACAAGGTGGTTCGTTTACCATTTGTTTGTATTCCAGGACACCCTCATCAAGGGACTTTTTGGCATCTCTTTTTCTACTTCTTTTCCACGCTTTAGTTATAAGAAAATGATAATCCTGCGCGGTATCTTTACCATTTCTCACGTTAGTGCTTTTCTGCATGATCAACCTCTATTGGATTTTTCGGAATGATATACTTTAGTAAACAAGAAATAATTAAAAAACTACATATGTAAACGTTAATATCTCTTCCTGGGAATGGACTAAAATATACTTTACTAAATATTCCTTCTGTGATCTAGTAAACAGTATCGTCTGTAATACCTTTGAAATCTTTGATCATAAAATCAACATCATTCTTATGATTAGTATAACCATCTAACCCGAACACAGGACACATTCCTTTGAGTTTATATTTATTATCATATCCTGCGAGACATAAAAGGAAATAATTCATATCCTTTATACATCCCATGATATATTAGATCCGTTGTGTATTATAACCCATCTGCCCGCACTTTAAAGTAAATGTTGCTCTTATAACTTTCAGATGTTCATAGTCAAAGATCAGAGGTTTATTTATAAAAATAGGTAAGTTTAGATTGCATTCGATGTCGAGAAGATTGAGGATAAACAGTTTGTTAAAACCAAGTGCAATTACCTTATCAGAGTCATTAAAGATGCAAATATCCTCAGCAACTAAAAAGACCAAAATTCTTTTTTACAGTAGTATGGTATTATCAAATTACAACTGATGGCGTGAGGTTGCGATCAGGTAATTACAAACAGAAGTTATAAACATGCAATTCCCATCATTTTATCTGCTGTGTTTTGTATCTGCATTCATGTGTTTTGTGTCCATAGGTGCATATGGTCAGACCAGTGATAATAATTGCGACTCCAGTGAAACGGTTGAAGCCACGTTGACAGTGGACGGAGCAGCACACGATGGAAGTTTTGAAAGTGCCGGTGGACTGGAATATTTTCAGATAGACCCGGCATCTGACGTTAACGTAAATATAGAGACAACCTTCACCCATAATAATTTAGATTACAGTTTACAGCTTTGTGACAGCAACTATAATCTGATAGCAAATAGGACTAACAGTCTTATAGCTCGCCTCGGAATTCCAGCTCGTCTCAGACCTGGAACGTACTATATCGTTGTGGGAAGCAGTGGAGCTGTTGATTACCAGATTACAGTTGCAACGGATACTGATTATAATGATCTGTTATCTGATTGTGGGAACATTGCCACTAATTTTAACGATCCCTTATATGGCTGTCAGTATCATCTGAAAAATACGGGGCAGTTGGAGTTCAACGGGCAGAGAATAACTGCTGGAGAAGATATAAACGTGGAGGGGGTCTGGAATGATGCAGTATTTGGGAATGGAATTAACGTGGCGGTGGTAGATAGTGGTATGGACCCCGATCATGAGGACCTGGCTGCCAATGTAAATCCCAGCCTGAATCATGATTACTCTGGAAACAGAAATGTATTTAATCCTTTAGATGCTCATGGTACAAATGTATCGGGCATTTTAGCAGCGGTGGGTGATAATGGGATTGGTATAAGAGGAGTGGCACCTCAGGCAAGTATCTATAATTATAACTTGATAGGAGGGGGTAATTTTACTAGGGCTAACAGGGCGGATGCTATGACCCGTAACCGAACTACAACTGCAGTATCCAACAACAGCTGGGGAGCACCGGATACTGCCGTTCTTCACCCTGCTGACAGTGCTTGGGAAATGGCAGTGGAAACAGGTATCAGGGAAGGGTTTGGTGGCAAAGGAGTTTTTTACAGCTGGGCAGCTGGAAATGGACATACTTTATACGACCAGGCTAATTTTGAAGAGTATTCTAACCACTACGCTGTAACTTCCATCTGTTCTGTAGATGGCAGTGGCAGGAAAAGTTCCTTTTCGGAAGAGGGAGTAAATCTGTGGGTATGTGCTCCAGGTTCGCTTATTACAACGACCACTAATAAAGACCGTTATCGTATTGGAGTTAACGGAACGTCACTTTCTGCTCCGATCGTTTCGGGGGTTGCAGCACTGATGCGGGAGGTAAACGGTGATCTTAGCTGGAGGGACCTGAAACTGATACTGGCAGCTTCAGCCCGCAAGACCGACCCGACCGATCCGGGCTGGGAGATGGGAGCACTTAAATACCGTTCTGATACAGACAGTTATAATTACAATCCAAAGTACGGTTTTGGCGTAGTGGATGCTGAGGCTGCAGTAGAACTTTCCAGAAGTTGGAACAGGGTTCCACAGATGAGAACTCTGATTGCTTATGAGAGTGTCGAGGAGGCAATTCCTGATAATGACCCACTTGGAATTACAAGCACCCTGACCATAACTGATACTGATCTTTTTACAGAATTTGTACAGATAGTTCTCACGTTCACTCACACTTTCTTTCCGGAGTTAGAGATACAGATAACGTCCCCTGAGGGTACTGTGTCGCAACTTACCGAGGAATATGTAGCGGGATCGGTTATATATGTCTCTCAGATCTTACGCGGGGATTTTGCATACACCAACCACACTCATCGCTTTGGTTCAGCTAAGCATCTCGAAGAAGACCCTTCTGGAGAATGGACTTTGAAGATATCTGACACTCGTTCTGGAAATGGTATAGGGACTTTACACTCGTGGAGCGTTCAAGTTCATGGTCATACAGCACTGACCTTTGGCAATGAGATGATAACTGATAAGGAGTATATGTGGGGTACAGCAGTAACAGAAACGTTACCTGCTGCAACAGGAGGGAATGCTCCATTAACTTACAGTTTAACTCCTGCTTTACCTGCTGAATTGAGTTTTAATAAAACCACTCGAGTGATAAGTGGAACACTCACCAGTGCAATGAGAAGAACTACTTACACATATACGGTAACAGACGCAGATGGAGATATGGCTTCGTTGAGTTTTGCGATCAGGGTAAATAGTCCAATAGAAGACCGGACGCCAGATACTGATGCCGGCGGTGGAGGAGGATGTACGATCTCCGATCAGAACGATGTTGTTTCTGATCTGCTTGGAGTAATTGCATGTCTGATGCTGATACCTGTATCAGTAGTGATCAGAAGGAAGATAAGGCCTCATATAAAGATGTATTAATGCAGTCTATATTTCGAAGGCATTGAACGGACTGAAATTTTCCGTCAGCATATCTGTCAAATGATGACATTGTATCTGCAGTTTGTGTCTTCAATGGAAAAAAATATACACCCTTATTGACAGAAAACCTGTGAGAAAAACGAGAGTCTCCCGATACGAACTGGGAATGTTTTAACTCAAAAGGTTTCAGGGACAGAGGATACCTGCTCGTAAAACAGTGTAGTTAGTGCTTTGGTGCTAAAATATATTATTTCCTTTGGCTGTTTAGGAATTATAATACAAGGAGTGGGACTATATCAATTATGCCAACACAAGAGTGTTAAAAGCCAGAGATGAAGAAGATGAAATAATCATAAAACAAGAATTCACAGGGTTTCCAAGACTTTTATGGTAAAATAGAAAGGAGTAAAAAAACAGAAGAATATAGTACTTAAATTATCATATTTAGTAAAGCAATGAAGAGTTAATATGTAAAAAAATCGCAAAAATTTTTACATATTTTCAGAACGTATAAAGAAAATGGAAAGATCTTTATACTTTTGTCATATTATCTATATAATTTTCTAAAAATATCATGGGAAAAATAAAACCTAGAATTATTAGAGTGAATTCAGACAGACTAATTTTGGATAGTAAAAATCCAAGACTGCCTGAGAGTATTGCAAAAGGAGAGCAGAAACAAATACAAAATCATATGAAGAAGGCTTATGACTTGGAAGAGTTAGCGTTTTCTATGGTAGAAAATGGGTATTTTGAAGCAGAACCTTTAGTGGTAATTCCCGAAAAAGGAGATATTAAAACCAAACAAGACTATGAAAACTATCACGAAGATCAAACAAATAAGTTTATTGTAGCGGAAGGTAACAGAAGGCTCGCTACAATAATTGGACTAAAGAACAATGAATTTCCCGGCATACCTGCCTCGCCTAACCTTATAAGTGAATTTACTGATTTGCCGGTTTTGTTTTATCCAAGCAGAGATGAAGTTTTGCGTTTTTTGGGAGTCCATCACTTAGCTGGGGTTAGGAAATGGGATGTTTATGAGAGAGCTAGATACATTGTTCAACTTAAAAGGGATAAAGGCTATACCCTTGAAGATATTCAAAAAATAATCGGGGATAGGAAAAATTCATCAAAAAAGACATATGCTTGCTATCGTCTGATAGAGATAATTGAAGAGTACGATGAGAGTCTTGACACTAAAGATGCTAAAAGTAATTTTTCATTTTTGCAATTGGCTACTGGGCAAGGACCAATAAAAGATTATATTGGATTGCCTGCTTGGAAAGATATAAAAGATTGGGACGACCCAATACCAACCGATAAAAAAGAGAAGTTGAAATTCTTGTTCCGATGTTTGTTTGATTCTAAAAAATATGGAAACTCGTTAATAAAAGAATCAAGAGATATAACAAACAAATTAAACCTTATATTTGCAGATGCTGAAGCTACAGCAGATCTAGAACAAGGTGAAAACATAAATAGTTCATTCGATATGATTGGAGGCGAATTTCATGCCTTGGCAAAGTATTCTAAATCAGCACGAGATAATTTGGAAAAAATCAACGGCAAGTTATCTGGAATGAAAATAGAAAACGTTTTATTCCACGATGTCGGGACAGAGTTAAAGAAAAATATAGAGTCAATTCTATATATTACAGAGGATATCAATAAGAAGTTTAGTAATGAGTGACTTAATAGATGTGGAAAAATATTTACTTTTGCGTAATTCAGTGTCTAAACATAAATTACGGAGTGAAATTGAAGAAAATACCAACGAAGATTATGATATTGAAGGTTGTAATGTTGAGAATGAACTAAATGATAAGTTTAACAGGTGTAAAGATTTAGTTGGGTTATACGGGGAAGCCGTATTCTGTTATGATGAAGATTCTGAATTGATAGAATTTGATAAAAAATTTAGAGCTAGGGAAGAATATTTGCTTTGTATTTCTGCTATACTAATAAACGATGGTTATCATATATCAGAATATTTTGAAAAGATAACCGCTGAGGCGATTAAGAGTTATTTAGGGGACAATACCAAATATAAATTTATTGATATTCTCAAAAAGTCGTGTGATTTTGAAAGGTTTTGCAATGAAGAACTTCATGAAAAACCTCGACATGATGCTAATAAAACTTTTCGACATTCTGACAATATAAGATCTGATATAATTGTATGGAAACCCTTGGATCAAGTAGGAGGCAAAATTATTCTCTTGGTAGAATGTAAATCAGGTCAAAAATGGAAAAAGGGTTTTCCTGTTAATATTGATATGTGGAAAAACCTTATTGAGTTTGGAGCACAACCGATAAAGGTTTTTGCTATAGCAGATTTACTTGTGGACAATAGCCAGGAAACTCTTGGTGAATCGAGTGAGAAAGGATTTATTCTGGACCGCGTTAGACTGATTAGGCTTTTAGCCAATTCTAATAATAAAGAAATCGAATCTATTCGTTCAGATATAAAAAAACTTAAACTTGAAGATAGAATCCAAGTATGAAATTTATAGATCTTTTTGCAGGGTTAGGAGGTTTTCATATTGCTTTAAAAGATGAAGGACTAGAATGTGTTTTTGCTTCAGAGATTGATACTAAACTCAGATCCTTATACAAGAAAAACTTTGGGATGCAATGTCATGGAGATATTACTCAAATACATGAAACCAAAATCCCAGAACATAATATACTGTGTGCAGGATTTCCATGCCAACCTTTTTCTAAAGCTGGAAACCAAAAGGGGTTTAGTGATGTTAAGTCGGGTGAAATGATTTATGAGATTATAAGAGTTCTAAAATATCACCAACCCGAATACTTCATTCTGGAGAATGTTCCAAATCTTAAATCACATGACCATGGAAAGACATGGGAAATCATCCAGAACTTGTTAGAAGATTGTCACTATATAGTGAAAGATTTTATTCTCTCCCCACATCACTTCGGTATACCTAATAATAGGAATAGGGTGTTTATTGTAGGAACACATAAAAAAGAAAGAAGTGTTATGTTTGATTTTAAACAAGAAGAAAAAGAAATTGATGACATAAAAAATTTTTTAAAAAACAATCCTACAAACGCCAAAAAACTTTCTAATCAGCAGTTAAAATGTCTAAGTTTCTGGCAAAGGTTTATAGCATGTTTGCCTAAAAACAAACCCTTACCTAAATTTCCAGTATGGTCAATGGAGTTTGGAGCCAACTATCCTATAGATGGTAAATGTCCTTTTTATATGACTCAAGAAGAATTATCAAATTACAAGGGAGCATTTGGTCGAAGTTTAAAAGGACTTCCAAAAAAAGTGCAGTTGGAAAAACTACCTGTTTACGCTACATATAAACAAAAAGAATTTCCAAAATGGAAAATTAAATATATTCAAAAAAATAGAGATTTTTGGCAGAAGAACAAAACATATATTAAATCTATAATAAATGAAGTAAGGATTTATCCTAATAGTTGGCAGAAATTGGAATGGAACGCTGGTGATGGAGAAAGAGATATTTTTAAATACTTACTACAGTTTAGGTCGTCTGGCATTCGTGTAAAAAGTCGTGCGTCAATTCCTTCTTTAGTTTTAACAAGAACTCAAACGCCGATTATTTCCTGGGAGAAGCGTTATTTAAGCCTAAGGGAAGCTCAAGAATTACAAGGATTTAAGGATATCAGCCTGCCCGACATGGAATCTTTTGCCTTTGGAGCATTAGGCAATGCTGTAAATACAAGAGTAGTCAGTAATATTGTCAAACAAATAAAACTACAAAAACAAAAAACAGAAGTTATACATCTTCAGAGTTTCACAGACAATAACCAGTTGCCCCATGTTGATACTTTATCCGACATATGTGTTTAACCTGAGATTAAAGTTATAAGTTGTGACTATTGTTTCAATTAGAAAGACAAGAATAAGGTAATTTAATTTACTTTCTAGATGTTTTTCTTTGGGCATTATATACTGTATTGTCCGAGATTAAAAAAACAAGCATCAATACCATCAAGGTACCCATTTGCCGATAGATCTATATTTAGTCTTTCCACTATTATTCCTTTATTCTGGCTGAGAGATTTTAATTCGTTCAGTGTTTTGGAAAATAATCTCATTGCTAATTCTTTACCTGATCTCTTCTCTTCCTTCTAATCACTACTGACACAGGTATGAGCATCAGACATATCATTACTCCGAGAATATCAGAAGCAGTGCTGCTCTGATCTGATATCGCACATCCTCCTCCACCTCCGCCTGAACCACTGCCCGTTGATGTCGGTGGAGGTGCCGCTACACTGAGCATGAAAGTCAACTCGTCCGTACCTCCATTCCTGTCCGTTACCGTGTACGTGTAGGTCCTCTCAGACGACGCACTCGCGGGCGTCCCGCTTATTACCCCTGTGTCTTCGTTCAATCTCATTCCCGTCGGTAAACGAGGATCTATACTGTATCTTAACGGTGCATTCCCTCCCGTTGCTTCAGGCAGACTTATTGTTCTCCCCCTGTACACCTGAGCAGGTATTGTCACACCGCTGAAGTCCGGGTCGCTGTCTTCTTCTGTAGTGATACTGAACGTTATCTCTTCTGTATCTCCATCATTGTCTGTTACTTTATATGTGTAAGACAAAGTTAAAGGAAGTATACTTAGATTATTATCAACATTGGGTGTTCCACTTAACTCTCTGGTGTTTGCGGTAAAAATTACTCCAATAGGTAAAGTACCGCTTAAACTGTAAGTTAATGGAGCATTCCCTCCCGTTGCTTCAGGCAGTGTTTCATTTACTGCTGTAATGCCGTTTATATACACTTTATTATCTATGGTCTCACTGCCGAAGGTCGGCACTCGTCGAGGGCTAATTCTAATAGTAAAAGGTATAGTTACAATCCGTCCGCCACCTCTTGCAACATATGAATACAAACGACCTGACACATGAGTAATAGCTGGTGTTCCGCTTATAGTTCGGGTATCCTGATCAAATTCCAATCCTCTTGCTAAAGCAGGATTAAAACTGTATGTTATGTCGCTTGCCCCGGTTGCCTCAGGCAGCATTACTGGTGTTATTGCTTCTCCTACAAAATAATTCTGGGTTGGGATCGTCGCACCGCCGAAGGTTAAAGCTTTAGGAGTGATCTCACTGCCAGATCCCTGATAAAAATGTCCATACACCTTAACGCTCCATGAGTGCAGGGTAACGGTGTTTTCTTCATTTTCTTCATCTCCATAAGCAGTATCAGTTATATGAAGGATCCATTCTCCGGAAGGGTCTTCTCCGAGGTGTCTTGCCGACCCGAAACGATGTGTTCTTCTCAGGTAACTGACGCAGTTCTTTTCTTTTTCATCCGAAGGTCCACTTACAACCTCCCGCACAAGTTCAGATACTGTCCCGGAAGGAGAGGTTATATTTATATTGAGGTCCTGTAAGCAGTCACACGAGAGAACAAGTTCAACTTCAACGAACTCCGTAAACGTTGTTTCTTCAAGGTCAGGGATAATAAGTCCTGAGACAGCGACCCCGTCTGCCTCTCCTTCTCCATTCCCTTCTCCATAAGGAATTGTTATCTCATTATCTGAAAAGGCTGTAACGGTCCTCATCTCACCAACGCCTTTCCAGCTTTCTGCAAGCTCTGCCGCTGCTTCCGCGTCTACCACTCCAAAACCATACTTAGGATTATATTTATATCTTTCCACGTCAGAGCCGTATTTAAATGCTCCAGTCTCCCAGATAAGGTCAGAAACGTCGTTCTGCCGTGCTGAACCCGCAAGTATAAGCTTTATATCCCTCCAGCTCAGATTTCCATTCACCTCTCTCAGCAGTGCTGCCACTCCTCCAGCCTGTGAAGCTGATAGGACAGTTCCGGATGTTACAACGTAATCGTTATTGTTATCAGTAGTTACAATATCAGAACCAGGTGCACATACCCATAGATTTACTCCCTCTTCTGAAAATATACTCTTTTTTCCAAAGCCGTCTGTTGAACACACGGCAGTTACGCCGTAGTAATTAGAATATTCAGAAAAATTAGCCTGATCGTTATTCTCATGCCCGTCCCCTGCTCCCCGGACGTAAAACACTCCTTTACCATAAAACCCTTTACTTATACCAAGTTCCACTCCTTCTTCCCAGGAAGATAAAGCCTCCTGAAAAAAAGCTCCGTCCTCAGATCCCCGGCCGTTAACCGATACTGCCGTTATTTCCTTATTACGGACCACCGCGTCCGCTTCACTGAGATCACCGGATAACCTGTAACTGTATATACTCGCACCAGGTGCTGTTCCTCTTACTCCCAGTCCGTTATATCCAGTTGCTGCTGTTACTCCTGCCGCTCGTGTTCCGGTAAAGGATGAACCGTCTGAAAGATCATCTCTTTCTGAATTATCTTTTTCTGAACTGTTCTCTTCTGAATTGTTTCTTTCAGAAAGATCATAGTTCGGTCCGGAACGGACGTTAGCAGAAAGGTCCTCGTGTGAAAGGTCTATGCCGTCACTTACTACTGCTACGTTAATTCCGGCACCGTATACGTCTTCGTTCCACACTCCCTCTATGTTTATATCTTCTCCTGATGTTATTCTCTTACCTGAATAAATTAACTGTCCTGTGTTCTTCAGATGCCACTGACATCCGTATAACGGATCTTCCGTTCCTGCACTGATATCTCTGCATTCAGATAATGTTTCTTCCAGGCTGCTCTGCCCTTTTGCAGCTATTACCAGTATAAACAGAAGAATAAAGACTAAAGTTAGTAATGACTTAGATGGGGGGGGGTATTATCTTAAACATTGTTCTTACAAAATACTTATATATAACTGAAAGTTCAGGTATACACGGGGGGGGGTGGGGTAATGGAACTACATTTTTTATATTTGGATTTTTCATAACTCTTTTATTTTACCAGGTATTATGAACGAATGTCAAGTGGATGAATGATATCTCATACTGAAAAAATCTGTAGTTGTATTTTTGATTCCTGTTTGAGAGTAAGGGAACAGTCCAATTATCATTAAAGTTTTACGGGAAAAAGAATGACAGGAAATTCGCAGCTTTTTAAAGACCGTTCTTTAATTTATGGTAAAAATAGAGAATAATAAAAGTCCATGCTGTTGGCCATAGACGTTGGTAATACAAATATAGTTGCGGGAATTTATAAGGACGAAGTTCCGCTGTTAACGTTCAGGATAAGTACGGATAAGAACAAAACCGCAGATGAATACGCCGTTCTTTTATCAGATCTGATAGAAAAGAACGGTATTAAGGCAGACAGCCTGAGCGCATCTATTATTTCCTGTGTGGTTCCTCAGCTTTATGACGTTTTTATAGAGACGGTCAGAAGGTATTTTAATATGCAGCCTCTGATGGTCGGTAATGATATAAGAACGGGACTGAATATCTTGTACGATAATCCTGACGAGGTGGGAGCGGACAGGATCGCCAATTCGGTTGCAGCGTTTCAGGAGTATAAAAAGAGCTTGATAATAGTTGACTTCGGAACTGCCACGACCTTTGACTGCGTATCGGAAAAAGGTGAATATCTTGGAGGTGTTATCTCACCGGGAATAACTATATCTTCGGACGCGCTTTTTCATAGAGCGTCCAAACTTCCCAGGGTCGAATTTATAAAACCCGCAAACCTTATTGGAAGAAATACGGTTGAGAGCATTCAGTCCGGCATAGTTTATGGCTATGCTGCGTTAGTTGACGGCTTGATAGACAAGATAAGCAGGAGTTTAGGTGATAAGCCAAAAGTCATTGCCACGGGGGGACTTGCAGGTCTGATCGCGCAAGAGTCGGAAAGGATAGAAGAGGTGGATAATGACCTCACCCTGAAAGGCCTCCTGTATTTGTACAAGATAAATGGATAGCTTCAGTCTTTACCGGTGTCAGTCCGGCAAGCCGCACTTGGAGTTAACCCTGAAGATCTCGGGGAAGGTAATGAACTGGGTCATACCGAACTCCAATTCAGTAAGAAAGAACCTTAAAAGACTGGCAATAGAGATGTCAAGTGAAGAGGGTCAGGACCAGCGAGAACCAGGTGGACATCTGTCATTAATTGAAAAAGGGGACGTTGAGGTAAGGTATATGAGCCGAAGAAAGATCGTTTTCAGCCCGGTGCGGACGGGTTTGAGCGTGGATGAATTCGTTCTGCTGATACCCAGCTGGGGAATGAAGACGGAAAGAAAGATGTGGACTTTGATCACGTCCTGATGATCTGTTCCTGTTCTGTGTTTTCGTACCACTGGCACGCGGCATTTAAGTGAGAGCAAAAACGTTCAGTGCCGGAAAGAAAAACCCTGCTGCGTTGCACCACCTTTCGCCGTAGGTAATATAAATGAAAAAATAAACTTGGAGGTTTCAGAGATGGTCAAGCACGTTGTTATGTGGAAGATAAAGGACGGTCATGATGGGCTGAATAAGAGCGAATTATCGTTAAAGTTAAAGGAAGCACTTGAAGGTCTCAAGGGAAAGATCGGTCAGATAAGAACGATGGAGGTCGGGATCAACTTCAGCGGGTCAGAAGCAGCCTGCGACGTGGTCCTTTATTCATCTTTCGATACGAAGGAAGACCTGGAGATCTATCAGAAGCATCCCGATCACGTTAAGGTAGCAGAACTTGTTTCGCAGATAAGGACCGAGAGAAGGGTGGTCGATTATAACGATTGAAAGCCGGTCAGAAACTCGCTTGTCCGCGGATTATTTTCGGTCTGGAAGTGGAGTAGGGAGAAATACGCAGGCTGGACGATTCACCCTCTGTAAGTCTGAAGTATCCCATTGACGCTATCATTGAGGCGTTATCGGTGCATAAGGGCAGGGAAGGGTAAAGGACTTCAATTCCGAGTTTCTTACCTGATTCATCTGCCAGGTATCTCAGTCTTGAGTTACATGCCACACCGCCGCAGATAACTATTTTATCTGTTTTATACTTTTCCGCGGCTTTAAACGTCTTGCCTGTCAGGCTTTTTACTATTGCTTCCTGATATCCCGCACAGACGTCCCTGAGGTCGTTCTCGCTTTTAATATCGTTCTTTTTTATAAAGTTGGATAAAGAGGTCTTGATCCCGCTGAAGCTGAAGTCAAAGGAGTCTTTTTTGTTCAGAGGGATCGGGAACTTGTATCTTTCAGGGTCGCCAAGTGCAGCCATCTTATCGATTATCACTCCACCGGGATAGCCCAGTCCCATTAGTTTGGCGGCTTTATCAAAAGCCTCTCCTGCGGCATCGTCCCTTGTTCTGCTGATCGGTTCAAAGTCCGTATAGCCGTTAACATAAAACAGGTTCGTGTGTCCCCCTGACGCTATCAGTGCCGTAAATGGGAAATCGACCTTATTTTCCAGATGAACTGCCGATATGTGAGCTTCAAGGTGATTTACTCCGATCAGGGGTTTATCACGTGCAAATGCAAGCGTTTTTGCAGCGGCAAGTCCGACAAGAAGCGAACCGATGAGCCCAGGACCTTGCGTAACGGCTATTCCGCCAAGGTCGGTAAAACTTAGCTTTGCTTCGTTCAGTGCACTGTCAACAACTGGCAGAATTGACTCAAGGTGCATTCTGGATGCTACCTCCGGGACCACCCCACCGTACTTTGTATGAACCGATTCCTGTGAAGCGACCACGTTTGAAACTATATCCCTGCCGTTCTTTACAACAGCGGCTGCCGTTTCGTCACACGATGATTCTATCCCCAGTACGTAAAATTCCATATTCCTATAATAATACCTTAACTTGGTATGGTTTTTACCGGTTTGAGGAATTTAGCAAGGCTACAAAGATATACGTGAAGGGCTTTTTTTAATTTAATGGCCTTGATATTTTCTGGCAGGATGTACAGGTTCCTTTCAGAAAAAATTTTGAAATGGTCAAGAAAACAAAGATACGCACGAAAATTTCTATCTTGTTGATTTTTGTATTTTTACTTGATTCAGTAGCAGGATCTAAAAGCAAAAACGCCAATTCTCTGAAGCTTTTATGGTGTAGGAAAACCAAAAAACTGTAATCCACCTCTACCCATCAGAGAAGGAGTATCATGTGATGACCAGTGATGCTGATAATCGCTTCAAAAATCAGATGGACAACAACATGAATCAAATAAAGATATAACTTGTTGATTTTATTAGTTAAATTTTTATTTTCTTGACACTTATTATTAATCCAAATACAAACATAGGAGAAGGACATTTTTGGTTATGACAAATACTAATAACGAAAAAATAGCAAACATTTTGGCAAATGGTCCATTACTATCTGGTGAAATTATAGAAGAACTTAAAACTAGATACAATATGACATCTACCTCTGCCCCAAAAGCCCTTGACAGAATATCTGTTCCTGTAAAAAAAATAGAAGGTTTTAACTTTAAACATAATCAAAAGTTTTTTTATTTGTATGAATTAGATTGTCAAAATAAACAGAAGTTTCACCAATATTGTGATAAGTACAGTATGGCAGAAGTTCTCATTTTAAACGCTTTAGAAAGTAGAGGGGGAATATGTTTAGCAAAGTATCTGCCTATAGCCTCAGGACTTCCAACTAACAATGCACAGAATCGAAAACTTTTTCAGGATGCGGTGGAGTCGTTAGAGAAAGTTGAAATGATAAAGAAAGATAAAGATGACGAGTCAGAAAAAACATTTTACTACTTGTATGATAAAACTTTGTCATCTTATTCAGAATCAAAATTTTATCTTGCTATAGAAGATAGAATTTTAGAACAACTAAAGATCTTATTTGTTAATCTAAATTTTTCCTCGAAAGGTGCAATTAAAGTTAGAACAGATAATGAAATTCCTAAGTATGGAAGCTGTCATTGGAGTTTGGTTGGACCTACTTATCTTGATGGAGTAAAGAGGGGTAAATTGAATGGATTTATTTGTTGCGATATTCTTTTAGGAAGTAGAATAAACGAACACAACATCAAACCGGTTTTAAAAAAGTTTGAATTAACTAAGTTCCAGAAAAGAAGTACAAGATTTATTCCTGCTATATTCTTTCAAAGCATGGCAGAGCCTCTTTTATATGAGTTACGTTCTAAAGGCTTTATGACTATTTCTGCAAAAACCTTTGGGGGTGATGAACTCCTTATAGCTTTAGAAGAATTAAGGAGTTTGTACAACGACATAAAAAACAATATCAATATAGGAAAAGCAGAAGAGACTTTTAAAAAACTTATAGATTTAAAACTAGGCATTGACAATAACATTAGAGGGCATCTCTTTAACTTGATGGCTAAAGTTTTATTTGATCTGGATTATACGGGGGTTAGAATGGAAAAGATTGTTAAATTAGAATCTGTAAAAAGAGAAATAGATGTCTATTTTGAAGATGAAAACTATCGCTATATTATTGAAACTAAGGCATGGTCAAACATTAGAAATAAAGATGGAGAGATAAAAAAGTGGATCGAAGAAAAATATTATTTTTTTGGTCGTTGGAGCAACTCTAAAAGAGATTCAAAGGAGATAAAAATTTACTTTATTGTTTCTTTTAGAAATAAGGATTGGGTCAAGTCAATAAATGAAAAGTACAAAAAATTTAAGAAAATAGAATTTTATGATCAAAGTTTTTTGGAAGAAATTTCTAGAAGACATAATAGAAAAGAATTTAATAGAATTTTAAAAGATTTTTCACGAATTAGTTCTTAAATCAAGGAGGTGTATGGTATATAACTGTGATGAACTTTAGAGAACAACTTCAAAAATTTGGATTGTCTAAGTTAAAAATAAAGATATCGGTTCTTGAGGCAGAATTTGATTTAAATGATGTAGACAAAGATGCTGCTTGGTCTCTTTATATTGAACTTTTAACTAGAACGACAACGCAAGCTTTGCAAAACGAACATGGAGATGAAAAAACAGCACTTGAAAGCATTTATACTATATTTCCTCTAACAAGAAAAATCATAAAAAAGCATGGGAAGAAATGCATTTCATTTACCAAAATAGCAATTGTCGTTCTTAACCAAATTATTAGGCCTTTTACTGCAAAGTGGCATAGAGAGTCTATGGCAGGTGCTTTTAGTTGTCCAAATAAATGTAATGAGTTTAGAAAAGAACTTTCTCAACTTCAAAAGGACCTTAGTAAATATACAAAGCTACTTGCTGATATGGCAGGCGTAGAGGATTTAACAGAAATAGAAGATTACAAAGGAGAGTATAATGAGAAAGCATAAAGTTTTTATTAGTTACCATCATGAAAATGACCAATATTATAAGGAAGAACTACTTAAAATGAATGAAAAATATGACATTTTTATAGATGCTTCTGTTGATACTGGGGATATAAAAGAAGATTTAACCGATCAGCAAATACGTGAAAAAATAAGAGATGATTACTTAAAAGATTCTACAGTAACAATTTTACTTGTAGGAGAAGAGACTAAATCCCGAAAACATATAGATTGGGAACTTTATTCAAGTATGTATGATGGAAAAGTGAATAAGAAATCTGGTATTTTAGTAATAACCCTTCCAGAGGTAAAGGAGGGTAGCATTCATGCAGCTCACAGAGAATATGAAAAAAAGTATTATCCAGAGATTCCTAATTGGATAACAGGCACAAGAGAAGAGTATGAAAAAGAGAATCCCTATTTGCCAGCTAGAATTATTGATAATTTACCTGAACCATACGGAAAAATTTCTGTAACAAAGTGGGATAATATAGAATGCATTGATTTTTTAGAATATCTTATTGATGTTACTTTTCGTGATAGAAAATATTCTGTATATGATTTAAGCAGACCAATGAAGAGAAATAATAACTGATAGCTAAATGTGGTAGAGATGAACTGGAAAAGCAATGTTCCAGAGCCCCTATAGAGTTTTTAACAGTAAATAATCACAAATTATTTCAAGACAATTTTAGTCCCTTAGTTTTAGTTACTTGTCTTTAGTTGCCATACTCTCTTTTTGTTTCTAATGGTTTTTATTATTGTTTAGGGGGTTAATTCGCTTGTTTGCTTTTTAAGAAAAAATTGTCTCTCTACAAGGTATCACAGCTGAATATATGGGAGAAGTTCTAAGTAATACCCCTAGGATTCAATCAAACGCTGGTTCGTTCAGTTTTGTGTTGGTCGGGGCGAGAGGACTTGAACCTCCGACCTCAGCATCCCAAATGCTGCGCGCTAGCCAACTGCGCCACGCCCCGTTCAGAAAAAAAGGAAAATATAATAACAATAATTTTTGGGAACTAAATACTTTGTTCGCCAAAGTTATTATTTAGTTTTATTAGTTTTTTGTTTTCATTCTTAAAGATTTCTCTTTAAATTCAGCATTAGGTCTGAATATAGCTTTAGCTACCTCTTCCATCATTGCTGTTATATGAGGATTAAATATATTTGTATAAGTTCTCTTTTTCTGTCATTTTGATCTTCTTTTTATATTAAAATACTCCTTATTTAATAATAGTTTTTTAATCTCTTCATATGTTATTGACTGAATAAAGTATTTATTTCTATGATATTTATAATTTTTTTGTGTTATGTGAAACTGACCTTCTCCTTCGTTTCCTCTATGTTGCCTATTACTATAATTCAAATTCACATCTTTTTGTATTTCTTCATTTTCAATTTTAAACACTTCAATAACATCATAGAAAAATAATAAATAATAAAGTGTATCAAATAGATCTGTTTTGACCTGTTGTATATTGCAATCAAACTTTTCTTGTGTTGCCTGATCCTGCCTTAACAAACGATTTCTGTTTGTGTTATTAACAATTAAATCGTATAGATTATCCAAAGTAAAATTTAAAGACTGCTTTTTATAAACTCTTGAAGATTTTACTTCTATTTTTTTATTGGTTTCTGGATCAATTAAATCACAATCAAGCTGATTGCTTTTCCTATAACGTTTTAACAGTACAACAATAAGCTCTACAGCAGTTCCAAACTGGCGAGTATTTAAATTGAGTATGCCATCTCTAAATAAGTCTTCCATAATGGCTAATTCTTTCCTTGTTTATCTGAAAGTATTCTTTTTCTGATTCAAAACCAATACAGTTTCTGTTCAGTAGTTTACAGGCAACCGATGTAGTTCCGCTTCCTAAAAAAGGATCTAATACCGTATCATGTTCATTTGAATATATTCTGATTATTCTATCCATTAAATACAGCGGTTTTTGAGTAGGATGATCCACTCTTTCCTGGCTCCAGGGAACAAGTGGAGGAATGTCGGACCAGACGTTTGATAATGCCCTGAATTCATTGCCGTTCTTTAATCCCATCCCCTTTGTCTTCTTTTTAATGCTGGAACTGACCTTGTTAAACGTATAATTATCTTCATCCACTACATACCAAAGTATATCTTCCCGTGTTGAGACCAGGTTGGTCTTGGCACCTCGTCCTTTTACTCTGTCGTAGATGATCCAGTTTTTTAATGTAAAGTATTTATCCAGAATAACCTTGGTATCAGCAACGTGAGACCATCCTTGAAAAATAATTAAACTCCCGCTTGGTTTTAAAACCCTTGCGAACTCACTTGCTAAAAAGTTCCAATTCAGTCCGTCTTTCTTATCCCAGTTATTATTTTCAAAATTAATCTGATATGGAGGGTCGGTAGCGATCAGATCAATGGAATTATCCTGCACTTTCTTAATTAAAGTATTGGTATCTCCACAGGAAATATTTATGTCTGTTTCCTTATTTTTTTCTAATTCTATGTCTGAATTTAATTTGATTATTGTACTAACTCCTTACTCGTTTTCTGGTGAATAAAGTATATAGTTCCCTGATTTTAAAACAACAACCCATTAAGCCGTGGTACATTATTCAGCGAGTTTATACTTGTTCCAGTACCGTACAAGTCCCCCGACGTTCATCCAGTGAGGGTCGGCAGATTCATATTTATCGAACTCGGAATTCTCCGTGCCGGCTTTATCAAAGTACGTTCTGTAGAACTTCAGAAAATCGGGTATGATCTCCTTGTCCGATCTTCCTTCCTTTACTCTTTCACCTATCCACTCTGACCATTCGTCAAGTGTCTTCATCACGGCGTCCAGATGCTCGTGCACGTCCGTGAATTTTCCAAAATGCGTGAGATACAGGGACTTTGGATCGAGCTTGCGTATCTTATCCACGGAGCTGTGCCATCTTTCAACGTGTATGTCCGGTGGGGGAGTTGGTGGTATCGGAGGTCCGTTGCTGATTCGGCATCCTGCCACGTCACCGGTAAAAAGTCCGTCTTCCACAAGGTAGGCGTTATGATGATTGGCGTGTCCTGTAGTTTCATGCACCTGTATTTCAAACTCTCCGATGTTTATTACCTGTCCGTCCTCAGCAGCGACCACTTTATCTTCATCTATTCCTTCGACAGTACCCCAGAGCTCCTGCATTTTATCTCCATATATCATCGCTGCGGACGCCATAAGCCTTTCAGGGTTGACAAGGTGTGGTGCACCTCTTGGATGCACGTAGACCGTTGCACCTTCCTTTGCAAATCTCCACGCGGCTCCGGAGTGGTCAAGGTGTATGTGGGTGACAAAAACGTTCTTTATATCCCCCACCGCGTAACCGCTTTCTGATAGTCCTTTTTCAAGGTTGGAAAAAGTGGAATCAGGTCCGGTCTCTATGATAAAAGGTCCATCTTTCGTTTCCACGAGATAGGACCCTATGGTCTCACTTCCAAAGAATTTCAAGTCTATGATCTTTACGTTCATTTAGGTCTCCGAATGTTGATATTACAGCTATTATAACTGAAGATCAGTTAATTGCTCTTGCCGTGCCTTTTACTACGTTAAGTATTTTTTTATCACCTGCGTAGGGAATTTCCTCAATACCCGTGGAGGTGACGAACACCTGACCGTCGTAGTCCTGCAGGAGTTTGAACAGGAAACCTCTTCGGTTCCTGTCGAGTTCGCTTGTAATGTCGTCAAGCAGTAAAATGGGATTTTGTCCTTTTATTAAGTTATACATGTATATTTCAGTGGCCTTCAGTGCAAGCACGAAGTTCTTGGATTCTCCCTGAGAAGCGTACTTTGTCGTGTCCTTACCGTTTATCATAAAACTTATATAGTCCCTGTGAGGTCCGACCGTGGTGTGTCCCTTTTCTCTGTCCCTGTCCAGGTTTCCCTTTAACGCCCTCAGGAGCGAACCATGTATGTCTGCGTCTTTTTGGTAGGACGTTCTGTACGTGACCTCGATCTTTGCATTAACGCCGGAGGTGGAGTTGTAAAGCTCACTGACCTTATCTGCGATCTTCGTTATTGTTTCTTCCCTTTTCTTGGTAAGTTTTGAACCTATTTCCGCGACTTTGGAGTCCCATACTTCAAGCACTGCATTACTGAAGCGGTTTGCTCCGGAAAGGATCTTGTTCCTGTGATTGATGTTTTTCTGGTAGTCCTTGAAGTCCCGCAGATAGTCTGGGTTCAGGTTGCATATAAGGGCGTCAAGGTAACGTCTTCTTACGCTTGGTGAACCTTTAATGATCTCCAGGTCCTTTGGTAAAAAAAGCACGATGCTGAATTTTCCCAGATTGCTGCTGAGCCTGCGGACTATCTTGCCGTTCAGTTTTAAGGTCTTTTTCTCCTTACTTATATAGATATTGATCTCATCAAGTCCGCGGTCAGAGATTATCTCTCCCTTTATACTGGAGTCTTCCTGTCCGAATTTTATCAGTTCCTCGTTCTTTACCGCCTTGAAAGGTCTGGCGGAACAGATGTGGTAGATGGCTTCGAGAAGGTTGGTCTTTCCCTGGGCGTTGTCCCCGTAGATGAGGTTGAACTTGTCATGAAAAGATACATTGAGCTTTTCATAAGTCCTGAAATTCCTCAGATTTAAAGAAGTTAATCTCACGCGGGTCAGTGTAAAACCGGGATAATTATAACAATTATAGAGAAAAAGTTTTTCGACTTCAATATATACTTCTTGACCTGAAAATAACTGTCTGTAAAAATTCAGTAAAGAGCGATGATATCATTAAGGATTTCAGAAATAAGCCCCAGTGATTCAGGAAAAGGCTACGCTCGTATGAGCGAGCGCAGCATGATGGACCTTGGTATAACCTCCTGGGACACGATAGAGGTCGGCGGGAGAAGAAAGACCTTCGTCAGGGTCATGCCCCTTGATCCGGGCGATTATGATAAATACGAAACGGAATCGGTAATAGAGATAGACCTGCACACCAGGGAGAACGCCAGGGCGAACGTGGACGAGTTCGTGATGGTGAAGAAAGCCAATTCAAAAAGCGCGAGCAGGGTCATCCTGTGTCCACACAACAACGATCTTCTGTTCAATCCTGAAAAGTTAAGGTTTATATCAAGCTGCCTTGAAGGTCTGCCTCTGTCGGCGGGTGATACTATCCCGGTGAAGATCCCGGGAGCAAAGAACGAGAACTTTGACGTTTTAAACACCATGCCGTCCCACTGCGTGGTGGTCAGCAGCCGCACCAGGGTCGACGTGCGCAAAAAACCGACGGGAAGATCGGAGACCCGCAACGTCTGCTATGATGACCTGGGAGGGCTGTCGGATCAGATAAAAAAGATACGTGATATGATAGAACTTCCGCTGAAGTTCCCCAAGCTGTTCTCCAGGCTGGGGATCGACCCGCCAAGGGGAGTGCTTTTAACTGGTCAGCCAGGCAGTGGAAAGACCGTTCTGGCAAGAGCGGTGGCAAATGAGGCGAACGTGAACTTTCAGGTCGTTAACGGTCCGGAGATCATGCAGAAGCACTATGGTGAAAGTGAAGCAAAGATCAGGAACCTTTTTGATAATGCCTCAAGGCATCAGCCCTCCATAATCTTTCTTGATGAACTTGACGCGATCGCACCCAGAAGGGACAAGGTGACGGGAGACGTTGAAAAAAGAGTGGTTTCGCAGCTCCTGACCCTTATGGACGGACTGAAGGAAAGGGATAACGTGGTGGTGATCGGTGCAACCAACCTTCCGGACGCGGTCGACCCCGCATTAAGGAGACCCGGCAGGTTCGACAGAGAGGTACATCTTGACGTTCCGGACAGGAACTCCAGGTACGAGATACTGCAGGTGCATTCAGGAGGGATACCGCTCAGTTCTGATGTTGACTTCAACGAGATATCAGAAAGGACCCAGGGATTTGTGGGAGCCGATATAGAAAGCCTCTGTAAGGAAGCGGCTATGATAACCATCAGAAGGGTCCTGCCCGATCTGGAGTTCTACGATGAACTGTTCGAATTTAAGGACCTTGAATCCTTCACAGTGACAATGGACGATTTTCTTGAGGCTTTGAAAAAAGTAAGTCCCTCCGCACTCAGGGAGATACTCATTGATATACCGAAGATAACCTGGGACGACGTGGGAGGACTGGAGGGGATAAAGGAGAAGCTCACCGAGTCCGTGATCCTGCCTCTTAAGCACAAGGAACTGTTCAAGAGCGCAAAGGTCAAGCCTATAAAGGGGATCCTGTTCTCAGGTCCACCGGGCACCGGCAAGACGTTGCTTGCAAAGGCACTTGCCAACCAGAGCAACGTGAACTTTATTTCGGTAAAAGGTGCCGAACTACTTTCCAAGTACGTTGGGGAGTCTGAAAAGGCCGTGATAGAGGTATTCAGAAAGGCCAGACAGGTATCGCCTTCCATAATCTTCTTTGATGAGATCGATGCGATAGCTCCGCACAGAAGTATAAACTCCAACAGGGTATCAGAAAGGGTGGTAAGTCAGTTCCTGACGGAGATCGATGGTATTGAGGAATTAGTTGACGTCTTCGTTCTTGCCTCGACCAACAGGATAGATATGGTGGACCCGGCAATACTGCGTGCCGGAAGGTTCGACCTGATCCTTGAGGTGCCGTACCCAGGTGCTGACGAGATCTACGAGATATTAAAGATACATACGAGCGATAAGCCTCTGAACAAAGACGTGGATCTGAAAAAAATAGCGTCTAAACTTTCAAGGCTAAGCGGTGCGGACATAGAACTCATATGTAAACGTTCTGCCATTCTGGCGATAAAAGATCACCTGGCGGGCAGAAAAGGGGTTTTAACTATTGCAAATAAGCACTTTAACAAGTCCATAAGAGAGTTCAAGAGCACCGTAAGGGCTAAGAACTGAGACCGGAAAAACTTTGGATATAATAAATACTTTAACGACCTACCCGTACGTGTTTTATACGTTTATTTTCATCACAGGCCTGATGTTCGGGAGCTTTATAAACGTATTTATTTACAGATTTCCCAGAGGGGAATCGATCGTCTATCCAGGGTCGCGCTGCACAATATGTGATTCGTATCTGATGTTCTATCATAATATTCCCGTAATCAGCTATGTACTGTTAAAGGGAAGGTGTGCTTACTGCCGCTCGGGTATATCGGTTCTGTACCCCGTTGTGGAACTTCTGACCGCGTTGCTTACCGTCCTTATTTTTCATAAGTTCGGGGTCGCGGTGGTAACTGCCGTCTATATACTTCTGGCTTTTTCTCTGATCGCCGTAACGTTCGTGGACCTGAAGTATATGATCATCCCGGACGTGATCACGCTGCCTGGAATAGTGATCGGGTTTCTGTATAACCTGTTTATAACCGACTGGAGCTTACTTATCGCTGGTACCGAATATATGGACCTGTCATGGGCTGTTTACTCGGCGGTTCAGGTCCCGGCGGTAAATTCCTTTTTAGGCATTATGATCGGTGGAGGGTCGCTCTTTTTTATTGCCATCGTCTATAAGCTGATAAGAAAGGCCGACGGTATGGGGATGGGTGACGTAAAACTGCTTGCAATGCTTGGCGCCTTTCTTGGAGTTAAAGGCGTGTTATTTACACTGTTTGTAAGCTCTCTTATCGGTTCGGTCGTCGGGATCATAGTGATACTGATGAAAAGAGGTGATTTTCAGTTCGCACTTCCTTATGGCCCTTTTTTATCACTTGGTGCCATACTGTTCATCTTTGCCGATGGGTTTTATTTCTGGTTTTGATGCCGGTGGGTGTTTTCAGCCGGGGAGAAAACGGGCAGTAATTACGCAAGCTGTCAGTTATATTACAGTTTTGATGAAACGTAGCCCGCTGTCGCTCATACTTTTTGCCTTTCTGCTGCAAGTGGCCTCATGTGACGCCGCCGCAGACGAGTACGTTGATCTTGGAGGATTTACAGAGAGCAGGCTGTCGAAGATGATAAAGCAGTCTTTTAAATACGAGACGAGCGGCGAAAAGATCGACTTCATATCAGGTCATTTTATTGGTGTTCCGTATCTGCCTCTGACGCTGATCGGCAGTTATAAGAGCAGAGAGACCTTGACCATTAACCTTGCTGGACTTGACTGCTTTACCTATCTTGACTACGTGGATGCCCTCAGACTGTCTTCTGATTACGGTGAGTTCAGAGATAACCTGATCAGAGTAAGGTACAAGGGAGGAAGGGTCTCATACGCTGCCAGAAAGCATTTCTTTTCCGACTGGCCAAGTTCTGATGCGGACAGGATCAGGGACGTGACCAGGGCCGTTGGAGGCAGGTCCGCCGTTTCGGTGACCAAGTTACTTAATGCAAAGAAGGACGGCACTAATTATTTAAACGGTATACCGGTGTTTATAAGGGAAGTGACATATATCCCTTCTGCCCGGCTGAGCAGATCGGTTACCGATAAGTTAAAGACGGGTGATTACGTGGGGATATATTCGGACGAGGACGGACTTGACGTTTCGCACACAGGGATATTGATCAGAAAGGGCGGTAAGGTTTATCTGCGTAACGCTTCCTCAAGGAAGGATACCAGAAGGGTCCTGGACGAGGAACTGCTGGTTTATCTGAAGGACAAGCCCGGAATAGTCGTTTACAGACCTTTATAGGATCATTAATTGACGGACTTATATACTTTAATAAAAAAGGGGACTATATACTTTAGTACCCAAGATAATTTAATCTTTTGATTTACTTAACTTTTTTCATTTTCTTTTAATTTTCTTTGAGTTCTATATTTTTTAGATAGTTCTATTTGGGGAGCAAACATTATTTTTATTGCTTCATCAAATGTTGCATCTAATGGGGGAATTATCTTTTGTTTCCTACCCATATCTTAACCTTTATTCTTTAAACAAATCACGAGTTGGATAAACATAATAAAAAATTGGGGACTTATATACTTAAGTACCCAACAAAGGACTTAATAGCTAAGTGTGATCGTGGTATAATTACAGAGGAATGTATAGAGAAAACAGGATAATTAAGCAGACGAGGACGGAACGCAGAGTGGCTGGATTGAATCACCCTTCAACTCATAAGGGTTTGGAAAGGACTTTGGACCAGCTTACCTATCTGTATAACAGCGCTCTGGAAGAAAGGAAAGAAGCGTACAAAAAATACAAGAAGCTGAAGAAGTGGGGTTTGTCAGAAGAAAGATTACAGATGTATTTCTACCCACAATGGGAGTTTGGTACTTCTTACAACAAGAAGAACAGAGTTAAATATCTGGATACAGTTTATGAAGCAGTTAACAGGTTTGTAAGTACTATAAGACCTTGCGAAGATCCAGTTAACTGGAGAGAGTTAACAAAACAGGAGATAAAGAAGAAGTCAGTAAGTTACGAAGATCAGGCGAAGTCACTGACTGAGATAAGGAATGATGTTTTATTGAAAGAATTCAGCAAGGCAGGCGTTCAGGGACAGCAAAGGACGTTAAAGAGAGTGGATAAGGCATACAGTGAACATCTTAAAGGATTGAGAGGCAGTCCTAGATATAAGAACAGCAGCAGGAAGGTAAGAAGTTTTGAAACATATACATGGGGAAATGTAAAGAAAGGAGAGAGAAGGACATATTTAACGGTAAAGGGAGCAGGCAGGATCTCATTCAGAGGAAGCATACCGGAAGGAACAAAATACATCAGGATATTAAGAACAGCTTTAAGAGTAGAGATCCAGTTTATTTACGAAACAATAGCTGGAGAGGACAGAGGACTGGACAGAGCGATAGGAATAGACCTTGGAGTAAGGAACAGGATTGCTTTATCAGATGGGTCGTTTTACAAGGGAACTGAAGTAAGCAGAAAGAAAGACAAAAGAAAGCAAAGAGCAGTTTCAAGAGCTGAAAAAGGTTCCAACGGGAGAAAGAAGAAGGTAAAACTGCTTGGGAAGGAACGAGCAAGAACAGCAATAAAGGAACATAACAAAATACACAGGTTAACTACAGAACTGTCAAGAGCGTATAATTTTGTTATATCAGAAGATCTGAGATTAAGGGATATGAGCAGATCGGCAAAGGGGACCGTGGGAGATCCGGGTAAGAAAGTAAAGCAGAAATCTGGATTAAACAGGTCCTTACGGGAACAGCAATTGGGCAAGGTATTAAATCAGCTTGAATACAAGGTTAAAAGCACTGGTGGCAAGCTGATCAGGAACCCGGCTCAATGGACGTCACAGACCTGTTCTGAGTGCGGATACAGAGATAAAAGGAACAGAAAAGGAGAAGTATTTAAGTGTGTGTATTGCGGTCATAAAGACCATGCAGACACGAATGCAGCTATAAACATTTGCAATAGTGAAAAGACACTATGTCGGGTGGGACAGCCAGACTTGAGTTCCCGATGCAGGCTGTAAATGTTTTATCAAAAGAGAACGGGGAATTAAGAGGGACTCTGCTTGCAGAACAGTATGTTTAGTACTTATGTACTAAAGTATATAAGTCCCTTAAGTTAAAGTAGTTGATAAAGAACAAGGAGGAAAAAATGCCACCGACAGCAAAAGACTATACAAGAATTATAGAAGAGGTTAAAAAAGCAAAAAGATCATCTGATCACCTGCTTGATTTTGTCGATCTGATCAAAGGCAACGCGGACCTTATCGGTCAGGATACCAGTGGTCAATCGGAAAGTATCGTGGAGGCGTGTGATAAGATCCACCGTTCTCTGGACGAGATAAGCACGGCTATATCAGAGGACCTTAACAAGATCGAGATAGATCAGGATGAGATAAAGGACGCGGCAGAGAAGTTCCTTCTTTATCAGGACAAGGAGCAGGCAATGATCTGGACGGAGCAGCAAAAGGCAAATCATCCTGAAAACTCCTATTGGTGGA
The DNA here is from genome assembly GCA_965215275.1 of Thermodesulfobacteriota bacterium. GTDB lineage: Bacteria > Desulfobacterota_D > UBA1144 > Nemesobacterales > JAJCZQ01 > CAZUNK01. The sequence continues at coordinate 771,733 of OZ244044.1, read as the reverse complement.
AATACTGGGAGGCCATTCGCAGCTATATGACCTCAAGAGAAGCTTAAGATATTCCAGACCGGTATACTTATAGTCAGATAATTATGTGGGTATATTAGCTGCTGGAGAATAACATGTCTTTGAACAGAAAAAAGGAAAAAATACCTGAAACGTCACTGATAACCCGTAATTCCTTTCCCAACTCCAGAAAGGTTTACGTTCAAGGCAGAATCTATGATATCAAGGTCGGGATGAGAGAGATATCCGTGGAAGAAGGGGTTAATGGAGGTTCTGGTATAACGGTCTATGACACAAGTGGTCCCTATACGGACCCAGACGTTGAGATAGACGTTCGTGCCGGACTGCCGTGCGTGAGAAAAGACTGGATAATCAGCAGATGCGACGTTGAGGAACTCTCTTCATGGACGTCAGAGTACACAAAGGACAGAGCTGATGCCGCCAACGGAACCACTTTCAGGTCCGTAGACAAACCCTTAAAAGCCAGGTCCGGAAGTAACGTTACCCAGATGCATTATGCAAAAAATGGAATGATAACCCCCGAGATGGAATACATTGCCATCAGGGAGAACCAGCGCATAGATGAACTGGACGAGAAGCACAGGAAGCTTTCAGCTTATCATCCTGGTGAGAGCTTTGGTGCCGGTCTGCCAGCTGCACCCGTTACTGCTGAGTTCGTAAGGGATGAAGTGGCATCGGGCAGAGCAATAATTCCCAGCAATATAAATCATCCTGAATCGGAACCTATGATAATAGGAAGGAATTTTCTGGTAAAGATCAACGCGAACATCGGCAATTCAGTTGTTACGTCAAGCATTGAGCAGGAAGTGGAAAAAGCCGTATGGGCCTGCAGATGGGGAGCCGATACCATAATGGACCTCTCAACTGGTGATAATATTCATGAAACGCGAGAGTGGATCATAAGGAATTCACCTGTACCGGTGGGGACCGTACCGATCTATCAGGCACTGGAAAAGGTCGATGGCAAGGCAGAGGAACTTACCTGGGATATATACAGGGATACCCTTATCGAGCAGGCTGAGCAGGGAGTGGATTATTTTACTATCCATGCCGGCGTGCTGTTAAGGTATATTCCACTTACCGCGGACAGGATCACCGGGATCGTGTCCAGAGGCGGTTCCATAATGGCAAAGTGGTGTCTTGCACATCATAGAGAGAGCTTTCTGTACACGCATTTTGAGGATATATGTGAAATAATGAAACAGTATGACGTTGCTTTTTCCCTTGGGGACGGTTTACGGCCGGGAAGCCTTGCGGACGCGAACGATGCCGCTCAGTTCGCCGAGTTGAAGACCATCGGGGAATTGACCGAGACAGCCTGGAAGCACGACGTACAGGTTATGATAGAAGGGCCCGGGCACGTTCCAATGCAGATGATCAGGGAGAACGTTACCAAGGAACTCGAATACTGCAGTGAAGCACCCTTTTATACGCTGGGACCCTTAACGACCGATATTGCACCGGGGTATGATCACATAACGTCCGCGATAGGCGCGGCAATGATAGGATGGTACGGTACCGCAATGCTGTGTTATGTAACTCCCAAGGAGCATCTGGGACTTCCCGATAAAAAAGACGTTAAAGAGGGCGTTATCGCCTACAAGATAGCCGCACACGCGGCCGACCTTGCAAAGGGACATCCAACGGCCCAGCTCAGGGACAATATGCTGAGTCAGGCAAGGTTCGAATTCAGATGGAAGGACCAGTTCAACCTGTCTGTCGATCCGGATACCGCCAAGGAGTTCCATGATGAAACGCTGCCCGCCGAAGGAGCAAAAACTGCGCATTTCTGCTCTATGTGCGGACCTAAGTTCTGTTCAATGAAGATAACTCAGGAAGTCAGAGAGTATGCAAAGAGCCATGGACTTTCAGATATGGATGCGATCCAGAGAGGACTTGACGAAAAAGCGGAAGAGTTTAAGGAGAAAGGAACGGAGATCTATGGGGAAGGCAGTACGTGAGATAAGACAATTATTGGTGAGTTTAAGTTTTTAAACCCAAATAGATTGTTGCTTGGAAATTAATTTTATGAAAACGAACCATGAGATCATAATAGGTGATTCGAGGAACATGGAACTCGTTGAAGATTCATCGGTTCATCTTGTAATTACTTCTCCACCGTATTGGCAACTCAAAGATTATGGAAGTGGTGATCAAATAGGATTTGACGATTCATATCAGGATTACATCAATAATTTAAACCTTGTCTGGAAGGAATGCTACCGTGTTTTAGACAGCGGATGTCGGCTTTGTATAAATATAGGAGACCAGTTTGCCCGTTCTGTTTATTATGGGCGGTATAAGGTCATTCCGATAAGAACGGAAATAATTAAGTTTTGTGAGACGATCGGTTTTGATTATATGGGAGCTGTTATCTGGCAGAAAGTCATTACGTCCAATACCACCGGCGGAGCAACTGTAATGGGTTCTTATCCCTATCCTAATAATGGGGTTATAAAGATCGATTATGAATTTATCCTGTTATTTAAGAAGCTGGGACGAGCAAGAAAGGTTAAAAAAGAGATCAGGGAAAGTTCCAGAATGACAAAAGAAGAGTGGAATAAATACTTCTGCGGGCATTGGAATTTTTCAGGTGAGAAGCAGGACAAGCATCTTGCGATGTTTCCCCTGGAGTTACCCAACCGATTAATAAAGATGTTCTCTTTTGTTGGCGATACAGTGTTAGACCCTTTTTTAGGTAGTGGAACAACGTGTTTAAGTGCGATCAATTTAAATAGAAACTCGGTCGGGTATGAGATAAACGATGAGTTTCTTCCAGTTATCAATAATAAGCTCGGCGTATCCGAACCGGAGGTCTTTCAAAAGGCGATGGTCAGAACCACTAAAGCAGGCAAGAAAATTAAAGATTACAGAGATGAGATAGATAAACTGCCTTATATTTTTAGAGATACTGTAAAAATTGATAAAAGGGTTGATCCGAGAGATTTACAATTCGGATCAAAGATCAATAATGATCCAAATACTGAAAAAGAATATTTTTCGGTCAGGGAAATTTGTTCCCCAAACGAAATGATAATGAACACTGGTTTGAAAGTTAAACTTATTGGAGTTAAGCCAATTAAGGAGAAGATATCCACCGCAAAAGATTTCCTTAAAGAAAAAACCACCGGTCAGAAAGTATTTTTAAAGTTTGATGAAGTAAAGTACAACGACGAGGATAAACTGCTTTGTTATATGTATTTGAAGAATAAAACTTTCATTAACGCTCATCTGATAAAAAATGGACTTGCTTCAACGGACGATAGATTTAAGTATAAATATTATGAAAAATTCCTGAATTATGAAAACATGAAAAAAGGGGTATGAATAATTGCCTAAAGAATGGATTTTAAACAGTGTGATGAACCGTTTTCAATTGAATTTTAAACGGAACGTTGGTGCTGTTTCGGAAGAAATTAGAAAATGCAGTCCGAAAATTCTTGAAGATTGGGAGAAATACTATTTTGAGAATGTTTATGATAAGGAACACATTGAATCTTTGGGAAGAAGGCTATATGTGAAAATTACCGAAGTTATTTCAGCAGAAGTTCGAGATATAACCGAAGAAGACTGTATTAAGTATATGTTTGATATGGTTATCAACAGAACTTTTGATGGATATGAGACGGAAAGAACAACTATATACGGTCAATTGGAGCAAAAACTGGGAATTAAGATTGAACCGTCTCCGGATGAGTGGGACAGATTATTTAACGTTGATTTTTTTATAAAAGTTTCAGATAAATATATTGGTTTACAGGTTAAACCCGTGAACGATGTTTCACATATAGAGCAGATATTTAAAGAGCGTTCTTTTCAAAAGAAAAGCCACGAGAAGTTCAAAAAAAAGTATGGTGGGGAGGTTTTTTATATTTTTTCAATAAAAAGTGGAGATCAAAAGATTATACAAAATCCTGAAGTGATAGATCAGATAAAGAATGAAATAAAACGGTTGGAAAATGAATGATGTTTGTGGAAACTATAAATATCGTTTGACAACAATATCCTTACTGTTCTGATTGCAGAGTTCTTCTTGCTCTTCTGATTGCAGAGTTCTTCTTGCTCTTCTGATCTTAAAATACCCGTAGCACCACCGGAAGTGTTTTTTCCATTTTAACTTTGGGAATTATATACATAAATAAAAATAAATCTTGATTTCCCCTTTATTTACAGATGGAAGGACCAGTTCAACCTGTCTATCGATATAGATGCGATCCAGAGAGGACTTGATGAAAAAGCAGAAGAATTTAAGGAGAAATGAACGAAAATCTGTGGGAAAGTGGCGTAAGCAGTTGATAAATATTCAATAAGTTATAAATTTCAGGTGTATTAGGTCGGTGTATGGTCTTGATGTTAAACCGATACCAGAAATTGTTATATCGGAGGTAAATATAATTATGACCACTCGCAAGGAGATAACATATTCAAAGGCGATAGAAATGGTATTGCGTGACAACGGTGGTTATGCACCGTTGAAATTGATCTATAAAAATCTTGACAATTATCGCCCGCGTACTGGCAAAGACCCCGATGCAACAATCCGAGAGCGACTTCAACGCGAGGACCGATTTACTTGTATTGGGTATGGAGTTTATGCACTTACAAAACAACTGGCTAAAGTGCCGCGACCAAAAAAAGCAAGTACATCTATGGGACAAAAACATGCTGATATTCAAGGCATGTTAATTGAAATTGGCAATATGCAGAGTTTTGATACCTATACTCCTGATAAAAAACATTTTTTTGGTAATAAGCAACTGGGTAAAATAATTACAATGGAAACAATTCCCGTCTTTACCACCAAAGAAACAATAATTAATAAGTCAAAATATATTGACGTTATTTGGTTTAATGATAGAGAATTTCCACAAGTAGCATTTGAAGTTGAACACACCTCGGATTTTAATGACTCGCTTTTAAGGTTGTTTGAATTACAGGATTTTAATACTCAGTTTATATTAGTTGCTCCTAATGGAAGGAAAACTAAATACAATAAGGAAGTTGGAAGATCTATATTTAAAGATATAAAGAACCGTTGTCATTTTATGGATTATTCTGAGATTGAAGACCATTATAACAACAGGAAACCGATTAATATTTCAATATTGTGACCTGACATAGTTGCTGTTCTACCTGTTTGCAGGTGTAAAATTAACTATCTATAAATTTTTATTTTCTCTCCAGTTCTTAAAGTAATTTATGCAATGCCAAAAAGAAAAGATATAAGCAGCGTATTGATCATAGGTTCCGGACCGATCGTGATCGGTCAGGCGTGTGAATTTGACTACTCGGGAACCCAGGCGTGCAAGGCCCTTAAGGACGAAGGGTACAAGGTAATACTTGTAAACAGCAACCCTGCCACGATAATGACCGACCCGAGCATTGCTGACAGGACCTACATTGAGCCTATTGTACCGGAGGTGGTCGAGAAGATAATAGAGATCGAGAAACCCGATGTACTTCTTCCCACCCTCGGAGGACAGACGGCTTTGAACGTTGCAGTTGCACTGGCAGAGTCCGGCGTACTGGAGAAGAACGGCGTTGAACTCATCGGAGCGAAGTTAGACGCTATAAAAAAAGCGGAGAACAGAGAGCTTTTCAAAGACGCGATGCTGAAGATCGGACTGAACGTTCCAAGGAGCGGAGTTGCCCATAACATGGACGAAGCCTGGGAGATATCAAAGGAGATAGGATATCCGATCATAATAAGGCCGTCTTTTACCCTTGGAGGTACGGGAGGGAGCATCGCCTACAATATAGAGGAGTTTGAGGATCAGGCAAAGTCAGGCCTGGATATGAGTCCTGTGTCCGAGATCTTGGTGGAGCAGTCCGTGATAGGCTGGAAGGAGTTTGAATACGAGGTGATGAGGGACTGTAAGGACAACGTGGTGATAATATGCTCGATCGAGAACCTCGACCCCATGGGAGTTCACACGGGCGACAGTATAACAGTTGCACCTGCTCAGACCCTTACCGACAAGGAGTATCAGGTATTAAGGGACGCTTCCGTGTCAATAATCAGGGAGATAGGGGTGGATACGGGAGGGTCTAACATACAGTTTGCCATTGACCCTGAAAATGGAGATGTAGTGGTGATCGAGATGAATCCCAGGGTATCCCGCAGTTCCGCTCTTGCTTCAAAAGCCACGGGTTTTCCGATAGCCAAGATAGCGGCTAAACTGGCAGTTGGCTATACACTTGATGAAATATCGAACGATATTACAAAATATACTCCGGCTTCATTTGAACCGACAATAGATTATGTAGTGGTAAAGGTGCCGAGGTTCGCATTTGAAAAGTTCCCGCAGGCAGACCCGACGCTTACCACCATGATGAAATCGGTTGGAGAGGTCATGTCCATCGGAAGGACCTTCAAGGAATCATTTCACAAGGCGATAAGGTCACTTGAGATAGATTCCTACGGTCTTGAACCCAGGTACTCAGATCCGGACTTGATAAGGAAAAAAATAAGGGTCCCGAACGCCGAAAGGCTGTGGTTCATAGCTGATGCCTTCAGACGGGGCATGAAGCTCGAAGAGATATATGACCTCAGCAGGATAGACCGGTGGTTTTTATACAATATAAAGCAGATAATCGATTTTGAGGCAGGGATAAGGGGAGTGGGGGTCGGCGGTCTGGAAGAGGAGCCGTTGAGAGAGGCCAAGCGTATGGGCTTCTCGGATTTCCATATAGCTGACCTTATAGGCTGCCCGGAAGATGAAGTAAGGGAAAAAAGAGAGCATTTAGGTATCAAGCCGGTTTATAAGATGGTGGATACCTGTGCTGCTGAATTTGAAGCGTACACTCCATATCTTTATTCCACGTACGAGTCTGAGAGCGAAGCCGTGCCGACGGACAGGAAGAGCGTGGCAATACTGGGTTGCGGTCCCAACCGGATAGGGCAGGGTATAGAGTTTGACTACTGCTGCGTGCATGCTTCCTTTGCACTTAAGGAGGAGGGGTACGAGTCGATAATGGTGAACTGCAATCCGGAGACCGTAAGCACGGACTATGATACGTCCGACAGGCTTTACTTCGAACCTCTCACGCTTGAAGACACCCTTGAGATCATGAACAGGGAAAGGCCCGAGGGAGTTATAGTACAGCTTGGAGGTCAGACGCCTCTGAAGCTTGCCCTGTCCCTTGAGGAAAGCGGAGTAAAGATCGTCGGCACGCCACCCGACAGTATAGACCTTGCAGAGGACCGTGAGAGGTTCAGAGAGGTGGTTCAGAAGCTGGGATTGAGGCAGCCCCGGAACGGAATAGCAAGAAGTGAAGAGGAGGCCGTGGAGATAGCCGAAAATATCGGGTACCCGGTGATCGTCAGACCGTCTTATGTACTTGGAGGAAGGGCAATGGAGGTCGTTTATGGACTGGATGCTCTTAAAAGGTATATAAAAGAGGCGGTTCAGGTGTCGCAGAACCATCCAGTGCTTATAGATGAGTTCTTAAGTGGTGCCAAAGAGGTGGACGTGGACGCGGTATCGGACGGTAAGGTCGTTGTTATCGGAGGTATACTGGAGCACATCGAGGAGGTCGGTATACACTCGGGGGACAGTGCAATGGTACTGCCGCCGTTCTCGATCGAAAATAAGATACTTGAAGAGATCAGAAAACAGACAAAGAAACTTGCCCTTGCACTGAACGTCAAAGGGCTCGTTAACGTGCAGTTTGCAATAAAGAACGACCGTGTTTATCTGATAGAAGCAAATCCGAGGGCGAGCAGGACCATACCGTTCATAAGCAAGGCAATAGGGGTCCCGCTCGTAAATATAGGAACAAAGGTCATGATGGGCAGATCCCTGGAAGATCTCGGGTTTACAAAGGAGATCGTACCGAAGCACTACTCGGTCAAGGAGTCGGTGTTTCCTTTTGTAAGATTTCCAAAGGTTGACTCGATCCTGGGTCCAGAGATGGTGTCCACAGGTGAAGTCATGGGTATTGACGATGATCTGAACGGAGCTTTCTCAAAGTCCCAGATGGCCGCTGGAAATACCCTTCCCCTTGCCGGTTCGGCGTTCGTAAGCGTTAAGGACGACGATAAGAACGATTCCGTGCTGGATATGTCAAGAAGGTTGTCCAGGATGGGCTTTAAGCTCATGTGTACAAAAGGTACATCTGACTTTCTTATGAGCAACGCCATTGAGAATGAAAAGATAAACAAGGTAATAGAGGGCAGACCTGACGTTACGGACCATCTGAAGAACGGGGACATTCAGCTGGTGGTCAATACGACATTTGGAGAAAAGGAAGTGGCTCAGTCACTGTCGATCAGAAGGGCCGCTCTTATGTATAACGTGCCGTACTTTACCACCGTGGCAGCTGCCAAGGCAGGAGTGGGAGCAATAGAGGTCTTAAAGGACCGTGGTTTTAAAGTAAAAGCGATACAGGACTATAAATCCAGTTAACGGAGGACAGGGTTATGTCGGGAAGTAGAGTGCCAATGACGCCAGAGGGTTACAAGAACCTGCAGACCGAACTGCAGAAACTGAAAACGGTTGACAGACATGAGGTCATCAAATCGATAGAATACGCCAGGTCGCTGGGAGACCTTTCCGAGAACGCGGAGTACGAAACGGCCAAGGACAAGCAGTCCTTTATAGAAGGCAGGATACGGGAGATCGAAACGAAACTGGCACTGGCGGAGGTCATTGATCCCAAGCGCATAGCAAGCAGGGACAGGGTCGTGTTCGGTCTGAGCGTGGTGATCGAGGATATTGAGACAGGAGAGAAGAGCAAATATCAGCTGGTGGGTGCTGACGAATCGGACCCGAACGCCGGCAGGATATCCATTACGTCCCCCTTAGGACGGTCTCTGATCGGTAAGGAAATAGATGACGACGTACAGGTAAGAACTCCCGGAGGAATAAGGGAATTTATTGTTGTCGATATAGAGTAGATAACGACAGACTCCCGCTTTTGATGGGCTGGTTCTTTCAGACCGGTTATCGGAACGAGCTGCAAAACTCCCGTTATGGGTCTTGCAGGCCGGACCATAAACTGATCACTTAAAAAAGTACTTACCCGTGAACGTTCTTGAGGTCTTTGACCTGTTTTTACCTGATACGGACGGTCACCGGGTTTTCTGCTTAGCCTTCTTCAAGCAGATATTTATCGTAAACGTCCTTTGCCCAGAACATTTCGGTGCCGGATGCCACAAGTGCCACTTCCATTATCGCTTCAGCGATCTCTTCTTTACTGAAACCCGCGGCCAGGGCTTTTTTTATCCTCGAACCGGTGCAGTGGGTACATCTGCCGTGAATTGCAACGGCAAGGGCTATCATCGCTTTTGATTTCTGGTCTAATTTGCCTTCTCCCTCGCATGCATTGTAGAACTCCCACCATCCTTTTGCCATTTTAGGTGCTTTTTCGTCAAACCATAATGCCATTTTACGACCTCCTGTACAGAATGTTATTATGAAGGGTAAATTATATCATTAACGGTCTTAAAATACAGAGATGATTTACGGTAAGCACGCTCAGAAAACGATAGATCAGTTCGGCAGGGTCATGGAAAACGCAGAAAAAGGGGTCCTGATGGCCGATGGTCACGTCGGATACGTAATGCCGATCGGTGGAGTGGCGGCTTATGAAGGCGTTATTACACCGTCGGGGGTAGGCTATGATATAGCCTGCGGGAACATGGCGGTAATGCTCGATATGAAAAGTGAGGAAATAAAGGGTGACCTTGATAACGTTCTTGACTGGATACAGAGCAGTATTTCATTTGGAATAGGAAAAAAGAACAGGGACAAGGTCGACCATGAGATATTTGACGACCGCGGCCCATGGCTGGCTTATGATAGAAGCGTTCGTGAGGACCTGCGCATGCTGGCAAGGGACCAGCTTGGTACGGTTGGCGGCGGAAACCACTATGTTGATATATTTGAAGATGAGAAGGAAAACGTCTGGATAGGTGTGCATTTTGGAAGTCGCGGCTTGGGTCACAGGACCGCGACCGGGTTTATGAACCTTGCGCTGAACGGCAAATGGGACAGAAGAGCGGGAGAAAAGGAGGTCCTGCTGGATATCAGGTCCGATCTGGGGGAGAGGTACTATACTGCAATGAAGCTCGCGGGGGAGTATGCCTACGCGGGAAGAAAGTGGGTGATCAGCAAGGTAACGGGACGTCTTGGAGCAGGACCCGTGTTTGAAGTGCATAACCATCATAACTATGCGTGGGAGGAGATGCACGGAGGAAAGAAATATATGGTCGTAAGAAAGGGTGCAACGCCTGCTTTTCCGGGCCAGAAGGGATTTGTGGGAGGCAGTATGGGTGATAACTCGGTTATCGTTGAGGGAACCGAATCCGAGGAAAGTTCACGTACCTTGTATTCAACGGTGCACGGAGCGGGCCGCGTTATGGGAAGAATGGAGGCAAAAGGGAAGTATAGAAGGAAAAAGCACCCGCGTACGAAGAAGTATTATAAAGAGGCCGCAGGAGAGGGAAAAGTTACCTGGGAGATGATGGAAGATTGGCTAAAGCAGAAGAAGGTAAAGCTCAGAGGTGGAGGAAGAGATGAATCACCTCACGTTTACAGAAGGCTGAGCGACGTTCTGAATGAACATAAAAATACTATAAAGATACTTCACACATTAAAGCCGCTCGGAGTTGTAATGGCTGGTGAAAATGAGTTTGATCCGTACAGGGATTAAGACCGGTCATGGCGGGATCAACGTTAATTTCTTCCTGTTGCAACTATATAAAGCCTTTCGGATTTTTGGGAAACACCAGACCTTGTCAGATCAAAGACCTTTATGTCCCTGAACCAGTTACGAAGGGAATCTTTTATCTTCCGGGTCGGGAACGACCTTTCATAAAGCGTTTCCTCATGCTCTATGTACCTGTCCTTTCTTAAGTGCTCAAATATCCTCAGATGCCAGTTATATATTGACCTTGACCGGACGACGCTCGTTACCAGCAAGTTCTTTCCAAATTCATGAACTATTGGAGGCTGCTTTGACAGCGTGTTTAGTTTATGTTCCGTGTTTATATCGAATATGAATATACCTTTTTTGTTTAAATGCCTTTTTACGTTTGAGAACGTTCTTTTCCACTCGGAGAATTTTAAAAGATGATTTATGGAATCGTTCATGCAGATTATCACGTCAAATTTCTGATCCAGGGCGAAGTCCGTCATACTGTTCTGATACAGCGTAACGTGGCGGAACTTGTGGTGTGCCATTGCCAGCATGTTTGGGGAAATATCCACACCCACGACTTCATAGCGTTTACATAGGTGCTTCATCAGAGTGCCGGTACCACACGCGACTTCAAGGAGGGAACGGGCGTTTTTATTGCGGTTTTCTATGAGCTTTCCTATCAGTTTTGCGGTCTCTGACTGATCGCCCATTATTTCATCGTAAAATTTTCCAATGATGTCGTATGGCTGCATGGTGGATGCTCTCGGCTGATTTTCTATAGTGTATATCTTACTGTTTTTTCCTCAAAGACCGCAGCGCTTGAGTGGTCTTTTTGGAATGAGTTTTATCGCTTCATTACTGAAACTTGTATCAGCTTGGATGTGTCGTGTAGACCGTTTGACTTCTTTTCTCAATTCTTAACCTTGGCGCTTTCGCCTATAATATAGGTGTATCGTTCTTGAGTACTTTCTTCTCTGATGATATTTTCTTTTTATATATTTGCACGCGGTTGTGGTGCAGTTAGGGTTTTGGGCGTTTTGACTTCATAAAAACTGAACTTTTTCTTGTCGGCAAAGGTGACCGATATGGACCGGTAAAATTCCTCGGCGTCGTCATCATTAAAGCATTGTAGGCGTAGCGTTTAACAACTACTCTTGGAAGTGCCGGGAAACAACATCTTCATAAAATTTCTTCCCGATATTTTCTATTTTATCCCGTTTTGCCCTGCCATTTTTTCCCCTTGCAATAAATCGTTCCGCGTCGGTCAGATACCCTATCTCAACTATGCTTGGAACGTTTGGAGCAGTAATGTTCTCAAGCCTTTCATAATTAAATGACTTTGGTGGTTCTTCACGGGACAAGTGAAGTGTCACATTCGCTTTATCTTTAAGTCTCCAACTCCTTGAGTTAAAGAAGAAGAGATAACGAACCGATCTTTCACCACTGACAAAGTCAACTCGAAAAAACCATGTTTTCTTGGCAGATTCGCCGAGTTTTAGGCTAAGGTATTTTTCATACTCCAAGACACCAAAATCTCTAAAAGATATTCGTACGATTGCTCCTGCCTTGTTAATCAACTCTGCTGTTTGACGAAAGTAACTCCGAAGCAGTTCCATTGCACTTTTCCAGACTTCATATTCGTTCTTGGCTTGGATTGTTTCTTTTTGTGACAATCTCGCCGCTAATACTGCTGCCCATTCTTGTTGTTCCCTTTGTTCTTTGACTGCTTCTTCATATTCGTCCAGACTTTCATTTATGCACTCCGCGACAAGAGCGATAAAAGGAGACAAATCTGATGATTGCGAAATTTCCAAGGCATCATAATATCTTAATCGGTCTTCCTTTGTGATAATTGCAATGGGATAGCCATATCGCATCAGAAAAAGATTCATTATTAGTCTTGCTACTCGTCCGTTTCCATCTATGAACGGATGGATAGAAACAAACCATGTGTGTGCAGCGGCAGCATAGATAATTGCATCAAGTATCCCATAATTGTTATTTACGCAAGAAACAGACGACAACCACTTTCCAAACTCCTCCATTTGCGGTGGGACAGATTCTGGAGAAGGTGGTTTAAACTCCGAACCTGAGATCTCTACTGTAACGTTTCTATATTTTCCCGCGTTTTCATCATCTATTCCTTTAAGTACTAGACGGTGTATTTGTCTTATGTCATATTCAATAATAGATTTATCAGGAGATGCTGCTAGATCTTCCAGGAAATCAAGCGCCTCCTTGAGGTTCTTTGCTTCTGCTTGATCTTTTAGTGGTTTTCCCGTTATGGTTAAGCCGTGTTCAACTACTTGTCTCGTTTCTCCAACATTGAGTATATTTCCTTCAATGGCATTTGAGTGGTAGATACTCTTGATCCGAAAAAATTTTCTTATTTTGTCTAGCGCTTCTGATGTCAGACTTCCTGCCTGTCGCATCTTTTTCACGCGCTCCGATAGCTCCTTCAGAAGAGGGGTCTGTGATTCTTCATAGCAATAAGGTGGTTCTCCTATTTCTTTAGTTGTATTGCTTTCAGCTATCATTATTGTTCCTGTCCTGTGAAGCGCCAGCTACAAACAGCGTAGAATTAGTGCATTAATCTAATATAAATTAACATCTTTTCAGTATTCAATCAATAACTGATTGTTCAGTTTATGCTGCTTACTCTTTCTTTTACATGTAGGACTGTGAAATGATGATATTTGGTGGATTTACTACTAAATGGAGGATTAACAACGGTTATCAGAAAGAAACGTTCAGAGAAGTCTTATATCTGAGATCGGTCTTTTTGACCTCCTCACTTATTGGCTGGTTGTCAAAATCAAGAGCAAGAGAGAGTTTCAGACTGGCAGCTTTATAGACGGGAAATTCCAGCGAAAATCTGGATTCGCTGCGATAATTGCTCGTCTCGTTTGCCGGAAGAATGAAAACCGATGAAAAACCTAATTTCGGGTCCGTCCCGATTTTAGTGTTAATACCGACACCGAAACGCAGAGTGATAAAATCCTCCGGTGGAGTGCCAATTCCGTCTTCTCTTTCCCAGGCAACTTCAAAGCTTGGAAGCGCTTCCAGACTTGTAAAAACAGGGAAGGTAGTTGAAAGTCCACTTCCGAGTCCGTATTTAAGTGATATCTGTTCAATTTCATCTCTCTCCACAAAAGCACCGAGATCCAGGAAAATTGGTAATTGAGGGTCGTTGTTGTTGATCTGGCGAAAGTAATACAGTGTGGAGTTCCAGAAATCCTGATCTGTTTCTCCATCGGTCTTGCTGAACCTGTACTCGTTTTTATTTTCAAGTTTGTTTTTAACGTCATCAAATCTGTAATCAAGATCTGCTCCGATATCGGTTTTGTCAGTGTTGCCCTGGGAACCTGAAAAGGAAACACCTGCAGAAATTTCCCAGTTTTTAGGGACTTTTTTTTCGGGCTTATAGCTGGCTGAATAACTTGACTCAGGTAAGGAGAATAAAAACAACATGAGTGCTGCACAAAAAAACTTTCTTATCAACATAACTTCTTTTAAACCTTCAGAAACCAGTATGTTCTTTTTTGTAGATTTAGATCAACCCTGAAGTTCAGCTCAGCCGTCTTTCCATAGTCCTCTGTTCTTAAACAGTAGATATACGAAATTTTGCGAACTGACAAGTCCAGCTCCCCATATTATTATCTTTTCTGGTTATATTGCTTAGTGATCTGTTCCCAGTAAGCAATACTTCAGGAGACCGTAGCTTGCAAAAGACCACGCTAACACGTAAACAAAAGATGTAAAGAGTTCCCAAAGTTGCTGTGTTAAGGTAGTGATTACTGTCTTTACCCTTTATCTGTAAATCATCAAGACCAGTTTCAATGCACCGTTTGGTCAGAGATCATGAGCATTGATAATATTGAAAGCATAAGCTGGTTCTTTTCGTTCATTTCAATCTCTTTACCGTTGAGCTGGGCTAATCCATACTTGTAGGCAAATTGATTTACATCGTCAAAAGTTAACTCAAGCGTCTTTTTTTCAGAACCGTTGAGCATGACCTGAAAACCTTCGTTTGTCTGAACTGCCGTAAATGTACTGTGTTTCTCCATTGTCGTATCCTCACATAAATCAAAGTAAGCATTTATTTGTATTTGTAAAGGGATTTCTTTATCTTATACTTTCACAAAGTCTGAAGGGCTGTTAGCTCAGTCCGGTAGAGCAGCTGACTCTTAATCAGTCGGTCGTAGGTTCGAATCCTACACAGCCCATTCGTAAGATAAAACTGGTTATTTTAAGATATAATGGTTTTATCTGTAAATGCTTTGTGAATTGCGAGAGTGGCGGAATTGGCAGACGCGCTAGACTTAGGATCTAGTACCGCAAGGTGTGGGAGTTCAAGTCTCCCCTCTCGCACGTTGTGTTACTGGCTTTTATAATGAGTATTATAAAATCAATATTTACTTTATCTCTCTTGTGTTCACTGATAATTAATACCGCATCTGTCGTTCTGATAATGTCTGTCTGGCAAAAGAAGACTATAAGGTATATTCCACTGACCGATTTTAGTGAACCCGTGACAATATCAGAAATTGAACCAGAACCCGAGCCGGAACCCGAACCCGAACCAGAACCGGTCGTGGAAGAGATCCCAGTGGTTCCGGCAGAGGTTGATAAAACCATCGTAGAGACAAAACCAAAACAGGTTGTAAAACCCAAACCGAAAAAAACCGTTAAGCCCAAGCCAAAAAGAACTGTTAAATACAAGCCTAAAAAAGTTAAAACAAGTAATACAAAAGTCAGTACTCAACCCAGACGTATAACGTATCATGGGAACCTCAGTAAGCACTGCAAAAAGAAAATAGAAAATAGGTATATCAGGTTTTTAGAGCGCAGGAATTATGAAGGCAGAGTGGTACTGAACATCAATATACTGAGTTCCGGTAAGGCAAGTGAGGTCAGGGTCGTACGGTCGTCTGGACATTATTCCCTTGACCGGTTTGCCGTTCGTGCTATTAAAAGATGTAAAAGTGTCACGAAGAAGACAGGGAACAGACCAGTCATATCGGGATGGGTAACGCTCCCGATCTTATTTGAAATAACGAAATGATCTACAGGACCTTTGTCTTTGGAAATTATACAGGCAGCTATGCTGAATGAACAAAGACGATGTTTTTTAACAACATCAGATCTGACGGAAAGATATCAGTTAGTTAAGTGTCCTGGAAAGGAGTGAATTACTAGGTCTTTATCCGAGAGACCTTATCCTTCTTCTGATCGCTACAGATACAGGTATCAGCATCAGAGATGCCACTGCTCCGGACAGATCAGAAATAGCTTCGTTCTGATCGGAGAGCACACATCCTCCTCCACCTGCGTCAGTACCTGACGTCCGACCAGCTGGGGTTCTTACCCTGATCGTAAAACTCAGCTCATCCTTATCTCCATCTTCATCCGTCGCTGCATACATATACCTGCCAGAAGATGCAGCAGTTGGTGTTCCGCTCAGCGTTCTGTCAGCTGATCTGAAAGTAAGTCCAGCAGGTAAACGAGGGGACAGGCTGTAAGTTAATATTCCCTCCCCTCCCGCTGCCAAAGGCAGCGTCTCTGGTGTTATTGCTCTGCCCGTCACATAATTCTTATTATCTATCGTCTCACCTTCAAAGCCTGGTGCCGTACCTTCTACGGCCTTATGCCCGTAAACGTTAATGCTCCAGGAATGTAAAGTCCCTGTATCGTCAGGAGAAGTGTCAGATATCTTCAAAACCCATTCTCCGGAAGGGGCTTCTCCAAGGTGCCTAGCTGAACCAAAACGATAAGTTTTGTTCGTGTAGCTAAAGTCATCCATAATGAGTGAAGTGTCGTCTATAATTTTGAAAGCTGCTGTTACATATTCCTCAGTAAACTTCGACACAGTACCGTCAGGAGACGTTATCTGTATTTCCAGTTCTGGTAAGAACGTGTGAGAGAAATTAAGCTCAACCTCTACAAACTCTGTAAAAAAAAGAGAAGTATCTGGTATGGTCAGTCTGTCAGTAACTTCTCCGTCTACTCTGTTTTCGTTATCGCGGTCGGGGATTGCCGTATCAATGGAACCCGAGGAAGCAGTAAGGGTTCTCATCAGTGGAACAGTGGTCCAGCTTCCGGCAAGTCCTGCTGCCGCATCAGCATCTGTCACACCAAAACCGTACTTAGTATTATAATTATAACTCTCTGTATCAGAACCGTATTTATGTGCTCCTGTCTCCCAGCCCGTGTCGGAAGCGTCGTTCTTACGGGCTGAAGCTGCAAGTATCAGCTTTATGTCCCTCCAGCCAAGGTCACCGTTTACCTCTCTCATCAGTGCCGCCACACCTGCAACCTGCGCTGCTGAATATGCCGTTCCACTCGCATCATAAATATATCCATCGTTATTATCAGTAGTTGTAATATCTTCACCTGGAGCACATACCCACAGATTTACTCCTTCTTCTGAAAAAGAACTCTTGTTCCCTTCTCCATCTACCGAACATACCGCAGTTACAGCGTAGTAGTTGGAGTACTCGTCAAGATTAGCCTGATCTGATCCTTCATATCCGTCCCCTGCCGCCCATACGTAAAACACCCCTTTACCACCAAACCCTTCTCTTATACCAGTTCTCACTCCTTCTTCCCACTCTGATGAAGCCTCTATAAGAACAGCCGTGTCATCCGGTCCCCAGTTGTTGACGGATACAGCCGTTATATCTCTGTTACGGACCATGGCATCCTTTGCGTTGGTACCGCTGAAGTTACCAGCTAAGTTATAAGCATAGATACTTGCCTGTGGTGCTACACCTCTTACTCCAAGGCTGTTATCACCCGCTGCTGCTATAACTCCCGATACACGTGTACCACGAGCTTTTGAAGGGTCGTATACATTACCGCTTCCTGAATAATTATGGTTCAGTCTGGTATTTACATTGTCCGTAAGGTCCGCATGACCCGTCTGCATACCGTCATCTACCACCGCCACGTTAATTCCAGCACCTAACGTGCCATTATCCCAGACCCCTTCTACGTTTATATCTTCTCCAGAGGTAGTTACAGCCCCAAGCTGTCCTGTATTTTTCAGATGCCACTGACAGCCGTATAAGGGATCATTGAAACCGGTAGTACTGGTGTCACAGTTATCGATCTGTCCATATGTCTCAATGGATACAAAACACAGAAGAAAGAAAAAGGGAATTACTGACTTAATGGGGGGGGGTATTATTCTAAATAAGATGTTCATGTTCATAACTCTTTTTATTTGACTTTTTATCATGCCTGAACGTCAAATGGATAAATAATATCTCTTACTTAGTTAATAACTATCAATATACAAAGGCTATATTTTATTTTAGCATGGTTAAATATATACTTCCCTTATATTTTATTGCTGCTGAAGTTTTATATATTCTTCAGCCATCTGTTCATATTCCAGTCTGAGGTCTTCACAGTGCGGTTTTCTGTCTGAACTGCTGCCGAGGCATTTATTATATTTGGATTTTGATCTCTTTACCCGTTCCCTGGCTCTCAGGAGTTCCTGTTTTTCATTTGCTCTTTTCAGACTTGATCTGATCTCTTCCAGCCCTTTTGACGTCTCTTTTGCGATCCCGCATCCGCTGGCAAGAAGAATAAAGCATAAGTATAGTATGACTTTCATCTGAACCTCCAAAAATACTGCCACAGGGCTATGTTTACAATTTACCGACTTAGAAGTATATTATCAGATTACCTTAATTTTTAAACCTCGCTACTGGAGTAACTGTTATGAAAGTAAGTTTAGAAGATCTGAAAGAGACCGAGAAGAAACTTGACGTTTACGTTCCTTCTGACGTAGTTGAACTGAAGATGTCATCAATATTCAATGAGTTCAAACGTAGTGCCAATATCAAGGGATTTCGTAAAGGCAAGGCACCGGATAACCTGGTCAGATCAATGTATGCAAAGGATATAGACGGTGAAATAATCTCAGAGCTCATTTCGGGATCATTTAAGGATGCACTTAAGGAGGTTGACCTTGTGCCCGTGAACAAGCCGGACGTAACTCCGGGAAAGATAAAAAAAGGTGAAGAGTTCCATTATTCGGCGGTATTTGAGATAATTCCAAAGTTCGAGGTTGCCAGCTATGAGGGACTGGAGTTAAAAAGGTCCAGGGTCGAAGTTACCGGTGAGGAAGTCGATAAGGCACTGAACAACTTAATGGAAAGGAACGCACAGGATAAAGTGGTTGAAGACGGCAGGGCAGCTAAGGAAGGGGACGTCGTTGAGATCGATTTTGAAGGGAGGATCGGTGGTGAGCCAGTTCCTGATACGGATCAGAAAAGCAAGAAGTTCATTCTCGGAAAAGGACATCTGCTCCAGGAATTTGAAGATAATATAATTGGTCTGAAAAAAGGTGAAAAGGCAACGTTTGACGTTGAATACGAAGAAGACTTTCAGTACAAGGAAACTGCCGGTAAGACCGTGAGTTACGTTTTAAAACTGGTTGAACTATATGACAGGACGTTCCCGGAGGTGGAAGAGTTCGCAAAGATGATAGGACTTAAAGGTGAGGAAGAACTGAAGGGTGAGATCAGAAAAAGAATTGCATCTCAGCGTGAGAGCGTGGAACAGAACAGGCTGAAAGAGCAGGTAGTTGAGATCTGTAATAAAAGCGTAAGTATGGAAATACCCGAGAGCTTGATAAAAGGTGAGGAAGACAGGTTAAAAAGAGAGTTCAATGCCAATTTTCAGAACGTGTCGTCACCGCCGCAGATCGATGAAGGAGGTCAGGCCAAGTTCAGGGAGATCGCCGTCAGTAACGTCAAGAGTTCCCTTATATTTGCAGAGATCGCCAGAAAGGAGAACTTAACGGCTTCGGACCAGGAAACGTACGATAAGATACAGGAACTGGCGACGTCGATGCAGGTGCCGATGGACAAAGTGGCAGAGGTTTATAAAGATGCGAACATGCTGGCGGACCTCAAGGCATCGATCGTGCAGGACAAGGTCGTTGAACTTATAAAGCAAAAGGCCAGTATCACAGAAGGACCAGACGGCGGGTCTGACGGTTAACCCATCGGCTTAAGGATTGACAACGGCACTGATTTCAGGTAGTATCAGAGGGCTATGTCAAGTTACGTCCCGATAGTGGTTGAGCAGACGAGCAAGGGGGAGAGGGCTTATGATATATTTTCCCGCCTGCTCAAGGACAGGATAATATTCATAGGGTCGGCGATAAACGACAGCGTTGCCGATCTGGTGATCGCCCAGCTTCTTTTTCTGGAGTCCGAAAATCCCCAGAAACCCCTTTACATTTACATAAACTCCCCTGGAGGTAACGTAACTTCGGGACTGGCGATCTATGACACGATGCAGTACATACGATCGGATGTCTGTACGATATGCATCGGTCAGGCCGCAAGTATGGCAGCGGTACTTCTTGCTGCCGGTAAAAAAGGGAAAAGGTACGTCCTTCCCCATGCCAGGGTAATGCTGCACCAGGTACTTGCCGGTATACAGGGGCAGGCAAGTGATATTCAGATACATGCAAAGGAAATACTCCGGATAAGAGAGAATCTGAACAGGATACTGGAACTGCACACGGGTCAGACACTGGAAAAGATCGAAAAAGACACGGACAGGGACTTCTTTATGACCGCCCAGAATGCCGTGGACTACGGGGTGGCTGATACTATAATCAGTAACAGAGAAGAGGTGGTAAAAGGTGAACTTGACAAGGAAGGTTCCGTTGATGATTCTATAACCCTTGATCAAGAGGTTACTGTAAAATGAAAAAAGGGTAGAACAGGTAAAGAAAGGGGTTTAAGTTGCTCGTTCTGCAGTAAGGACCAGAAGGACGTGAAAAAACTGGTAGCGGGTCCCAGCGCTTATATATGCAACGAGTGTATAAAGCTCTGCAATGAAATAATAATTGATGACGAAAAAAGAGAGTATTCTCAAAAATGAAAAAGGGTAGAACAGGTAAAGAAGGGGTTTTAAACTGCTCGTTCTGCGGTAAGGACCAGAAGGAAGTGGTAAAGCTGGTCGCGGGTCCCAGTGCTTATATATGCAACGAGTGTATAAAGCTCTGCAATGAAATAATAATCGATGACGAAAAAAGACAGTGTTCTCATGGGTCGCCTAATATGTCCCTCCCGATCCCGTCCGATATAAAAGCGTTCCTTGATGAATACGTTATAAGTCAGGATTACGCAAAAAAGGTCCTTTCAGTTGCAGTTTACAATCACTACAAAAGGGTCGGGCTGAACGCGGCCATAGGTATTAAAGACGGGGTAGAGGTACAGAAAAGCAATATTATGCTGATCGGTCCAACTGGTTCGGGAAAGACCCTTTTAGCACAGACCCTGGCGGAAATGCTTGATGTCCCGTTCGCTATCGTTGATGCGACCTGTTATACCGAGGCCGGTTACGTTGGTGAAGACGTCGAGAATATAATAGTCAGCCTTTTACACGCCGCCGATTATGACGTGGAAAGGGCCTCAAAGGGAATTATCTATATTGACGAGATAGATAAACTGGCAAGGAAATCCGGGGATAATCCATCTATAACAAGGGATGTATCAGGTGAAGGGGTTCAGCAGGCATTATTAAAGATAATCGAAGGGGCAAAGGTGAATATTCCTCCAAAAGGTGGCAGAAAGCACCCTCATCAGGAATTTATTCAGATAGATACTTCCAATATCCTGTTTATATGTGGTGGTTCGTTCTGTGGTCTTGATCAGATCATAAAGAACAGGATCAGGCAGACGGCGATCGGTTTTGAGGCCAAGATAGACGAAGTGGATGAAAAGGACAGAAGTTCACTGTTAAAGATGCTGCAGCCGGAGGATAAGATACAGTTCGGACTTATACCGGAGTTTGTCGGCAGGATACCGGTCACGGCGGTCCTGGACGAGCTTGATAAGGAATCGCTTGTAAGTATCCTGACCCAGCCCAAGAACGCCATTATAAAACAGTTCCAGAAACTGATGGAGATGGAAGGCGTTAAGCTGGAGGTAACCGATGGGGCGCTGGAGGCCATAGCTCAGGAAACCATAGAGAAAAAAACCGGTGCTCGTGGTCTTAGGGCTATAATCGAGTCGATCATGCTTGATATTTCATATAAAACTCCGTCAATGGGCGGTTTGAAACGCTGCGTTATAACCGAAGATCTGGTAAAGAACGTAGGTGACCCGCTGTATTTTTTTGACGGGAAAGAACGACTTGCATCTTAGTGACCTTCAAACTTTTTGTTAGACAGGCGTGCTTTGTTCGGTTATAAAGTTCATCCAAAAATTCGGGCGGTTAGCTCAGCGGGAGAGCGCTTGCCTTACAAGCAAGATGTCACAGGTTCAAATCCTGTACCGCCCACCATGTTCGGTGGGGCCGTAGTTCAGCCTGGTTAGAACGCTGGCCTGTCAAGCCAGAGGTCGCGAGTTCAAATCTCGTCGGTCCCGCCATGTACAAATACGTTTCTGGTATAAACCTTTGCAAAAGATCGTGTAAAATCATTCAGATCTTGTTATGGAAATCGAGCGTTTACTGAACGGTGACCCCGTCAGGAAGCAGTTAAAAGACAGAAGTATCTCGAAAAGTGACGTCCTGAGGCAGCTTTCCCAGCTCAGAAGGGGAAATATATCGGTCGAGCTGATAAGACCGGCAAAGGTCGGCGATGGGATCATCAGGATTGACGAGCAGAGCACCGGGTATTTTGTAGATATTTACAATAAAGGTTTAGAAGGTCTTGACGTAATAAAGTTCGTCCCCGCGTCAGGGGCTGCCTCACGAATGTTCAAAGGCCTGTTATCGGAGTATTATGAATATAAAGATGAACGCTCTTCTGATCTGAACGACTACGAGCAGACGGGCAGACTTATGGAAAATCTTCACAGGTTTGCCTTCTATGACGACCTGCGGTCCGTCTGCAGCCTGGATGATAATAAAGATTTTCCGGAGGTCGTTGAAAAACTGCTCTTTGATAAAGGGCTGAACTACTCGAATATCCCCAAAGGACTGATAAAGTTCCATAAAGACGGCAACAGGGAAAAAACCGCCTTTGAAGAGCATCTGGTGGAAGCAAAGCAGTATATCAGGACAAAGGACAATGTATGCAGGGTGCATTTTACTGTTTCTGAAGACGCAAAAACAATGATAGAGCGGCACCTGTCGTCAATGCGTTCCGTATATGAGGATGATAAGACGCGGTACGATCTGACCTGTTCCGTTCAAAGTCCATCGACCGACACGATAGCGGTGGATATGAAAGGTAGTCCCGTTATCGACGATGATGGTAAATTAAAACTTCGTCCCGCGGGACATGGAGCGCTCATACATAACCTGAACTCGGTCGAGGCTGATATGATATATATAAAGAACGTTGATAACGTGACCAAAGAGAAATACCTGCGGGAAACCACTGAGTTCAAAAAGCTTCTCGGGGGATGTCTGATGTTCGTAAAGGACAGGGTTCACGGTTTTTTAAATGTTATTGATTCAGGCGGCACGTCTGATCGGTTTTTTTCCGAGGTCGGTGAGTTTTTAAAAAAATATCTGTTTATCGATATCGGTCAGAACATTGTACCGGACGAGAGGATGTCTGTCTGTAAAGAGATATTTAACAGACCTATAAGGGTTTGCGGCGTGGTCAGGAACGAAGGCGAAACGGGCGGGGGGCCGTTTTGGATTAAATATGGTGACCGTCATGAGTGGCTTCAGATCGTGGAATCGTCGCAGGTCGACAGTTCTGTAAAGTCCCAGGCGGACATATGGAGCCTGTCCACTCACTTTAATCCCGTGGATATTGTCTGCTGGGTCAGGGACCACAGGGGAAAGAAGTTCGACCTGAAAAACTACGTTGATCCGGACGCGGGAATAATTACCTCAAAAAGTGCCGGGGGAAAAGAGTTTCAAGCCCTTGAGCTGCCAGGGCTTTGGAATGGTGCAATGGCTGGCTGGCTGACCGTTTTAGTGGAAGTGCCACTTGCCACGTTCAATCCCGTGAAAAGTATCTTTGACCTTCTGAGAAGCAGGCATATAAACTAAAACTGGCAGTATTGTAAGTGTAGTCTGGATATCTTATGGCTGAAAACAAATTAAAGGTCTATGCTGTTGTACTTGCAGGCGGTTCGGGCACAAGGCTTTGGCCGCTTTCAAGAAAGTATCATCCCAAGCAGTTCTCCGAGATCATCGGTCCAGGGTCACTTATACAGTCTACTTATAAAAGACTTCTGGACGTGTTCGGTCGTGAGCAGATATCGGTCGTTGTGGGCAGAGATCATAAGACAGAAGTGCAGAGGCATCTGAGAAGGTACAATCCGGAGATAAGTTCTCAGATCATTTCCGAACCGGCTGGACGAAATACCGCTCCTGCGATCCTGCTCGGTACGTTAAAGATCTTAAAGGAAGCAGATGATGCCGTAATCTTTGTATTTCCTTCCGACCACGTGATAGATAATCCCGATGGATTTCGTGATTCCATAAAGAATGCAGAATCTCTGGCAAGGGATGGTTTCATAGTGACTTTCGGTATTAAACCGGTAAGTCCCGAAACGGATTACGGATATATCGAAGCGGGCAGAAAGATCAGCGAGCATGCTTTTTATATGAACGGTTTTGTAGAAAAGCCGAACCTGACCAGTGCCAGAAAATACATTAAAAAGGGCAACTGGTTCTGGAACAGCGGGATCTTTGCGTTCAGGGCATCCGTTTTTATCAGTGAGTGCAGGGAACGACTTAAGAAGACCATTGATACGTTCGGTGATATGGATCTGGATAATCTATCCCGTCAGCTTTATGAAACACTGCCGGATATATCCGTTGATAAGGCCATTATGGAATCAACGGACAATGGAGCGGTCTTACCGGCTTTGTTCAACTGGAGCGACGTTGGTTCCTGGCGGTCGGTTTATAATTATCTTCCTAAGGGAGGCGATGGTAACGTTCTTGAAGGCAACGTTCTGGTCAGTAACTCAAAGAACTGCCTGATAAAGGCTGAAAGCAGACTGGTCGTAGCCAGCGGTCTATCCGACCTGGCCGTGGTCGATACAGGTGATGCAGTTTTAATATCCGACCTGAGCTCCACTTCTCGGATCAGCTCTGTGGTTGAAGATCTGAAAAAGAGCGGTAAGAACGAAGTCCTGAAGCATAAGACCGTGTATAAACCTTGGGGTTATTTTACGGACCTTCATAGTGAACGGGAATACAGGGTGAAGAGGCTGGTTGTGGATCCCGGGTGCAGATTATCGCTGCAGGAACGTGATCACTGCTTAAAACGCTGGATTATATCAAAAGGCGTTGCCAGAGTGACTAACGGTAATCTGACCGAAATTTTAAAAGAAAAAGACACCATTACCATTTCCGGATTAAGAGTTCACAGGGTTGAGAACACAGCAGATGACCAGCTTCATATTATAGAGGTTCAATTTGGTCCAACTCTTGATGATACCGAAAAAGAACAGCTGTGAAGGGCAGATACGTTGCCGCCATGGTCGGTGAGTTACATCCTGAAAGGTATGAGCATCAGAGGCAGTGAGGTGTAATGACCCCCAGTAACTGCAAATTGACACCCTTTTTCTGTTAAGTTATTTTTACCTGTTCATGTAGGAGAGGTGGCCGAGTGGACGAAGGCGCTCGCCTGCTAAGCGAGTAAGGGGCTTAACCCCCTTCGAGGGTTCGAATCCCTCCCTCTCCGATTGTATAATGTAAGTATCAACGAACTTGTTTAGATTATAAAATATGACCACCTTAACTACCAAAAAAATTGTGACACAATTTTCCGGTTTAAAGCCAAGTAAAAAGTGGTCTTTTGCAAACGAATCAAGAGCGAACACAAGTGCTTACACGCACAGCTATCATCGCTATCCGGCAAAATTTATCCCGCAAATAGTAGACAGGTTAATTTCCGAATATACAAATGTCGGAGATACGGTTTTGGATCCATTTGGTGGATGTGGTACAACGCTTGTTGAATCTAAGTTACTGGGTAGAAAAAGTGTGGGCATAGATGTAAACCCAATTGCAAAATTAATAACTCAAGCTAAGGTCACACCAATAAATCCAGAGATTTTAGATGGAGAACTTAAAAATTTGCTGTTACATTTGAAAAGATATTCTCCCGAAAAAAAATACTCCTACCATATTAAACGAAATGAGCGTATCTACTATTGGTTTGACGAGGATATCGTTCATGAACTTGATTATATTTATTCAAATATCAAGCATGTAAAAGAGAGAAAAGTGCGAAGGTTCTTTTTGGTGGCATTTTCGCATAACTTAAAGAACGCCTCCAGATGGTTAATGAAGAGTATCAAGCCAACGATTGACAAGAAAAAAGTGCCACAATTCCCTATAAAAACCTTCTTGCAACATGTGAAGTCAATGGTTAAGAAAAATACTGCATATTTCAACGAATTACACCAACGAGGCAACCTTAATATTCCTGCAAAAATGTATCGTAGAAATGCAACAAAAAAATTGCCTGTTGCACAGAATTCAATAAATTTGATAGTAACATCACCACCGTATGTTATATCTTATGAATATGCTGATTTACACCAACTTTCATTACTGTGGTTTGGTAATGACCCTGATTTTAAGCACTGGAATAAACATGCATCAGATTTTTCAAAATTTAGAAAAAATTTTATAGGGACAAAACATAAAAACAAGTCAGCGATTCACTACAACAGCGTGCTAGCTGAAAACATTGTCGGCAAGTTAGCAAAAAAGAAAAAACCACTTGCTACTAATGTTGGAAATTATTTTTCCGATATGAATATGGCATTTACCGAAATGTACAATGTCTTAAAGAAAGGTGCTCATGCCTGCATTGTTATTGGAAATACGAATCTAAAGGATGTAAAAATACATAACGCCGAGGTTGCTGCGGAACAAATGGTCAATCTCGGATTTAAAAAGGTAAAGTTTATAAAAAGAGAAGCAGCAAACAATAAAGCTATTACTCCGTGGCGTGATATTAAGACGGGAAAATTTACTAGTCATTCCAACACAAATAAAAAGATGGCATACCAATACGAATATATTGTGATAATGAAAAAAGCATGAGTACAACATTTGACTTGGAAGCATTAAAAGAAGAGATAGTGGATGACAGTCGTTATGAACGACGACTAAGGCAATTGACTTCTGATAATAAGGAAGTTGATCGCATTAAAAAAGTTGTTGAGGAATCAGTTGAAAATATAAATAAGGGGCAATGTTCTTTCGTTATTTATGGTGAGCCACAAAGCGGTAAAACCGAGATGATGATTGCCTTAACAGCCAAGTTGCTCGACGAAGGTTTCAAAATTATTGTTGTTTTACTCAATGATAGTGTCCAACTTCTTGGTCAAAATTTAGAGCGTTTTCAGCGATCTGGTTTATCTCCTGCTCCAAAAAAATCCAAGGAGATTTTGTCTGAAATTGTAAAAATCGAAGATGGAGAGTGGGTAATTTTTTCTAAAAAGAACGCACGTGATTTGGAAAAATTGATTGATAAACTTGCTTCGTGCAGCCAGAAAAAAGTAATTATTGATGATGAAGCAGATTATGCTACGCCGAATTCAAGAATTAATGAAGATAAACGGAGTAGGATTAACGAACTAACCGGTGAACTCATTGGTAATGATGGGGTGTATATTGGTGTAACTGCCACTCCCGCTCGTCTTGATTTAAATAAAACTCACGATAATCAGAACGAGTCATGGATAGACTTTCCACCACACTCAAACTACACAGGACACGAAAAATTCTTTCCATCATCACTCTCCGATTTTCCCTTTAGATTGCATAAGTTACCTGATGAGGGCGATGACCCAGCATATCTGCGAACGGCACTGTTTAGTTTTATGGTTAATGTGGCGTATCTCAATACACAAATAAATAAAAAAGAACTCAATTATTCTTTTTTAGTGCACACAAGTGGTAGGAAAGCAGACCACTCCAAGGACAAAAAAGAAATCGTTAAGTCCTTTGAGATACTAAGAGACGAATCAAGCAAACAACACGAAAAGTATTACAAATATATTTTTGATATTGCTACTGAACGATATATTGACAAAGCACACGAAATTACAAGGTATATAATTGAAAACAACGCCAGAAATAATATCGTTGTAATGAACAGCGACAAGGAGCAAAACGCCGCCAACAACAGAACCGCAACCGATCCAACTTCACCATTTACCGTTGTGATCGGTGGTAACATTGTCTCAAGAGGTGTTACTTTTGATAACTTATTAGCAATGTTCTTTACACGCGATGTTAAACATAAGATACAACAAGATACTTATATACAGCGTGCACGCATGTTTGGGTTTCGGAAAGATTACTTGGAGTATTTTGAATTAACAATTCCCAAAGCACTTTATCTTGATTGGCAAAAATGTTTTATTTTTCATCGACTATCTCTGGATTCTAGGCGCAACGGCAACGGCACCCCCGTCTGGTTAGAGAGTACTAGAATTGCTGCCACCGCACGTAGCAGTGTCGATAAGGCTCGCGTTGTGATTGATAGTGGTGAAATGAGTTTTGAATTGTTTGATTATGGATATTTTGAGGGTGATATTAAAAAAATCTTAAATAAAAATACAACATCAAGTTTACAAAAAGTTAGAGAACTTTCAAAACTTCTTGGAAAGAAAATAGTCCCACAATATTTAATTAACTACATAGGGAACTTTTTATTAAGTGCCGATGGGTCAGTTGCTATACATGAACCCAGAAGTATATCCGGGTATAGAGATAACGAATCAATTGATAAAGAAAATATAGTGCGTACACGTGGTTTTATTGGTAAGAGGGAATTGGAAGTTGGTAAATACCCTAACGCAATACACCATATCAATATCCTGTTTAATGATGCGGGTTCGGCACGAGTATTTTATAAATATCAAGGCAGTGTGAACAGTGTGAAATTTCTTAAAACATCAAAATAGAAACATGCTTAGAGAGTTTGAGTTTTATCATGGGGTTGTTCTGTCTCGTCTAGTTCACGGAGGTCTACCTGTGCAGATTCACATATATCCTACAGATTCTAACGCATCTTATGTACTCAACGGAACAGTTGGCTTATATATCAAGCACTCGACCAAGAGGATGACACCGTGGCGTTTTAGTTTTCAGAATAAACACCAAAATGAGATTCAAGAGATGAAAGAAAAATTTAATGAAGTATTCTTGGTTTTAGTCTGTGGCGACGATGGTGTAGTGACATTAAATTTCAGAGACCTCAAGAAAATTCTTGATGAGCAACACGAGAAAGTTGAATGGGTCTCCGTGTCTCGTAGACCACGTGAGAAATATGCAGTATCAGGTTCTGATGGTAAATTGAAGCACAAGATTGGCGAAAATGAATTTCCAAGTAAAATTCTTAAGGAAATTGCAAAATCTAGATATACCAAAGGTGACAGTGTTTTAAAGAGGTGATTTTAGGGACCACTCACCTGCGTGCACATGGTCAAGGTATCGTGCTCGAAAAGGGTTCGCACAAAGGGTATATTGTAAACGGATATATTAAGCGTAAGAAATATCCAAATTAATTGGATTACCTAATCTATCATTTTTCAACAGGATAGGCGAGCTAACGATAATGAAGCAAATAGGTCAGCACTAAAGGGACCGCAATTATGGAAAGGATCGTTCCAGACATTATAATTGATGCAACCGTCTTGGAGTCCCTGTTGTATTTTTCCGCCAGAATGAAATTAAATACTGCCGGTGGCATGGAGCATTGAAGTATAACTACACTGGCTGCAACTCCTTCGAGTTGAAACACTTCAACGAACAGAACTCCTGCACAAAAGCCCAGAAATATCTTTAAAAATCCAAACAGGGGAGAGATCTTCGCCGTAGTTATCTGAAGTTCTGACAGCTTGTATCCGAGAGAGAACATCATTGCCGGGATGCTGATATCTCCCAGAAGTTCAACCGATCTGTCAATGGACGTGGGCATCTTGTATTCGAAAATACTTATTAACAGCCCGATAACCGCGGAATATATGAGCGGAAGTTTAAATATCTCCGTTAGGTTCTTCTTCGGGCTCAATATTAAAACCCCTATTGAGTAATGAAAGATCGTAACTGCTACAAAACATATGATAGCAATGTTAAATCCCGCGTAACCAAAAGCAAAAAAAGCGAGAGACAGTCCCATGCTCCCGGTGTTGCCAAAAAGTATCGGAGGTATAAAGACTTCGTAGGGTAATTTGATCAGTTTTGTGATAAGGACCCCTATGATCATCGACACTATCAGTACTGAAACTGCGATCAGGAATATCTTTCCTGCAATGGTCAGATCGATAGGGAAGCTGGAGAGAGAATTTACCACAAGGCATGGAGTTGTTATATAAACGATAAGATCGTTTATGGACTTCAGGTCGATCTTTTTATATTTGCTGAATAAATAACCTGTGAGAATTACTAAAAAGACGGGCAGGACGATATTAAGGATCTCGGCGTAAATTGAAATTTCCATGATACCCGTCTACAAAAGCCTTGGATGGCAACAACTGATCAGGGGTAAGAAGATTAAAGCGGTGTACCGTAAAGGGACTCTCCCTATAATCTGAACAGCGTAGCACCCCACGTGAATCCAGCACCGAAAGTCGACATCAGTATAAGATCTCCCTTCTTGGCACTGCCATCCTGTATCATTTCATCAAGTGCTATAGGAACCGATGCGGAAGACGTGTTACCGTATTTGTGCAGATTTACATATACCTTGTCTTCGGGCATATCCAGTCTTTTTCGCACAGCGTCAATAATCCTTATATTAGCCTGGTGAGGAACAAACAGGTCGATGTCTTCAGGTGAAAGGTTTGCTCTTTCAATAGCTTCAATTGAGGCCGTTTCAAGTGATTTTACAGCTACCTTGAACACGTCTTTACCGGCCATCTTAAGGAAGTGTTCACGATTCCTGACGCTTTCTTCAGTTGCCGGTATCCTTGAACCTCCACCCGGCAGATATAAGAACTCCCAGTTGTTCCCGTCGGAGTTCAGACACGAAGATAAAATTCCCGGTTCATCCGACTGTGATAATACCACTGCCCCGGCGCCATCCCCAAATAAGATACATGTAGTCCTGTCCTCATAATCTATAATTCTTGATAATATCTCGGCACCAACTATTAAAAGTTTTTTGGAGTGCTTGGAGCATATCATTCCATTTCCAACGTGAAGTGCATACAGAAAGCCTGAGCATCCGGCAAGCAGGTCGAACGCCATGATGTTCTCACAGCCGAGTCTGTTTTGCAGTATGCACGCCGTTGAGGGGAAAATGAAGTCGGGGGATATCGTTCCAAGTATTATACCGTCCAGCTCAGAAGCGGACACGTTCGCGTTTTCCAAGGCCTTTACTGACGCTTCGTAAGCTATATCGGAGGTATAAACCCCTTCATCTGCTATTCGTCTCTGCTGTATACCCGTTCTCGTTGTGATCCATTCATCAGAGGTATCAATGATATCTTCAAGGTGCTTGTTAGAAAGAACCCTGTCTGGTGCACACGATCCGGTACCTAATATTTTTGCGAACTCCAAGTCTTATATAATCCTTTATAAAGTTTTTTGTTTATTATTCTAATCTAACTGCGTAATGTCAAATTATTATCAGAGGCAATTTTTCAATTGTTCAATTTCCGTTCTTTCCATTTTCGTTCTGAGGCATAGTTCGGAAGTACCGGTCAGGAAGTACAGGTCGATATGAACTTGATCAAGGATTGAATGCAGAAGGCTGAGTTCGTACTCCGATTCAGGGTTGAAGAAGTAATCATATTTAAAAGATAACTCGCCTGTTGTTTTCAATTCAAGTCCGGCGTTAATCGTTGGAAATTCAGGTCTGGGGATCTTTGTGAAGTTAAGTAGTGCACAGTCGAGATCATTAAGTTTTTCGGTCATCTGCTCAGAATCTTTAATAATAAGAACAACTGAGTCTCCGGCTTTGGTAACTATCAAGCCGGATTCGATCACTGATAGCTCAATGCGTAGTTCGTTTGAAAAGTCGAGCGTATGAGAACTAAATGGCGATATAATTTCCATAACTGTCTGTATACAAAGCTGAAGAACGAGTTAATATCAGATTATTAAAGTTTAACAGAGATTATAAAAATTCTGGTAAAATATTCACTTTACAAGGTTTTAATGGTAATTGTGAGGAGAAAATGTCGAGTATTGTTATAATTTTGATAATAATCGCTTTCATTGTTCTTGCAGTAAATTTAATGAATGCGGTAGTAATAATATTTGGATGAGAATAAAGTTGATGCTTCGCTCTTTTTTACGAAGGCTTAGAGACAAGATTTACAAAAGTAATATACCTTCGGATGATAATAAAGATGTTTCCACTAAACCTAGTCCTAATCACATAGCAGGCAGAGATAGTCACCCTCGTGAAGTTAAAAAGGTCCAAGATATAACTTCCACTAAGCCCAAACCTAATCTCATAACAAGCAGGGATGACCACCTTCGCGAAGTTAAAAAAGCCCAGGATATAACTTCTATTAAGCCTAGTCCTAAGTGTATAACAATCAATGATATTGTGGTGATTGAAGATATTGAGACTGGAAAGAAAGGAAAAATTCAAGTGGTTGCTGGTGAAGTGGACCCGAAAAATGGCAAGATTAATATTGAAACTCCTTTGGCACAGGCTCTGATCGGCAGGGAGATAGGTGACTACATACAGGTAACACCCGAAGGAATAAGAGAGTTTATTGTTATTGATACACCACCTTTTCTAAGGACAGAAATAAGCTCATATCCCGGAGGAATAAGGGATTTTATTATTATTGATATAAAGTAGTCAGCGATAAACTCCGCTTATAATGGACTGGTTCATGAATAATACAGACAACTGATGTTCCGACTTTGGTAACTATCAAGCCGGATCCGATCACTGATAGTTCAATGCGTGGTTCATTTGAAAAGTCGAGTGTGTTAGAACTAACTGGTGATATAACTTGCATTATTGTTCGTATAATAAACTGAAGAACGAGTTAGTATCAGATATTTATAATTTTACAGAGATTGTAAAAATTTCTGGAAAAAATATAAATTTACTGATAATATGGACAAATGTATTGTAATAAAACCATTTTGGATTCTATTACAAGATTTTAATGGTAATTGGGAGGAGAAAATGTCGCAAGATATTGTTGTAATTTCGGTAATAGTTGTTTTCATTGTTCTTGTGGTAATTTTAATTAACAAGAATACAAGTGATACACCTTCGGACAGTGGTCAGGATGCTTCCACGCAGGAACCTTCAGGTTCAACTCCGAGTAATGTTGATGATCCATTTAAATCTGCTGTATCCGCTGAGGCATCTGAAGAATCTCCGGCTTCTGCTGATTCTGCTCCTGACGTTGAAGAAGACGCACCTAATCCATTTAAAGCTCCTTCATAAATTGGGATTGTTGCCGTCCGTTAACCCAGAAAGCATTCTATTTGCATAAAGTTTCTGAGGTTTAGGATAGAATCCGGAGGTAGTTCCAGTTTAAATGAGTTTTGGTGTATTGTTTTTGCAATAATTTCAATACCTGAAACCAATCTCGGCCCGGGTCTGCTGAAGTAAGAATTGGCATCAACTAGATAGACGTTTCCATTTTGTGATGCCGGAGTTTGATACCATTCGGGTCTGGAAGTAATTACGTCTATCTCCCCGAGAGTTTTATCTATATTGAACCCACATGGCATAATAAATATGTATTGCGGGGCAAATTCCACTATCTGCTCCCATCCGATCTTTACGGAAACTTCTCCTTTTTCTCGTAGCCCGTTCTTTCCGCCGGCAATGTGAACCATATCAGGAACCCAGTGACCGGCAACATAGGCAGGGTCGAGCCATTCCAGACAAAGCACTCTGGGAAAATCTCTCTTTCTCTGTGTTACAGACCGGACGTCATCGATTCTTTTTTGAAGACCTGCTCTTAGTTCATCGGCTTCCTTTGCCTTACCTATAACCTTGCCAACTGTAACTATTGATTCCAGTACTTCATTTACGGTTCCGGGTTCCAGGGAAATGATCTCCGGTCTTTTTTTCAGTTTTTCTGTGGCTTCTATTACCTGATTTTCTGATACTGCACACACCTCACAAAGTCCCTGCGTGAATATTATGTCCGGGTCTGCTTCCTCTAACTGTTCCAAATTCACCAGATACGTGCTTTTTCCCTTCCTTGCATTCTTGGCAACTATTTCATCTGTCTCACGGCTTGATAGACCATTTAGGTTAATACTGCTGCTGACAACCCTGGTTTTGTTCAGTATTGATTCTGGATAATCGCATTCGTGGGTTATGCCAACAAGGTCGTTTTGCGAACCTAAGGCGCAAATTATTTCCGTGGTGCTTGGTAGGAATGAGCAGATACGCATTTTATCGAAATTTGCAGATCTATTAAGTTAATAAGTTCTCATATGAAAATATACCCGTGCAGTTGACATTACTAAAATCTGGAAACTATGTACAAAAATACATAAAACTTTAAATAATTTTAAATAAGCCTATCATAACTATTTAAAACATTGACACACTTGATCGTATGGTTGCTTTGAGTAAATCTGTGGAGAATAAAAGGTTAAAATATAAGGATCTGATCCGTTAAAAAAGTTGACCGAACGTTAACGGTTTGATATAAGTTTAGGGGATTATATACTCTGTTAGACAAAGACAAGCAAATAGCTTTGATAGTGCTGTAAATCAGGGAATTATATAGATATGGATAGTGAAGGAAGTGTGATCAGAAAAACGAGAGTAGACCGCAGGGCGGTTAAGTTAGACCCGTCTGCTCATAAGAAGCTGGAACATACATTAAACCAGCTTACCTACCTTTATAACCGAGCTCGTGAAGAAAGGATAAGATCATATGATAAATATGAGAAACTGATGAAATGGGGTTTATCAGAAAAGAGATTTAAGACGTATTTCTATCCACACTGGAAGTCTGGACTTTCTTATAATAAAGGTAATACAGTTAAACATATAGACAAGGTATATATAGCTCTTAACAGGGTTAGAAGTGAAGTCCGACCTTGTAACGACCCGTTAAACTGGAGAGAGTTATCAGAAGAAGAAATAGGAAAGAAATCTATCAGTTACGAAGATCAGGCAAGATCACTGACGGAAATAAGGAACGACCTTTTACTGTCTGATGAGTTTAGTAAGGTTGACGCTCAAGCACAACAGAAGACATTAAAAAGACTGGATAAGGCTTATAAAGAATATCTAAAAGGGATACGTGGTCGTCCGAGATATAAGAACAGTAGCAGAAAGATAAAAAGTTTTGAAACTTACCAATGGAGTAGAGTTAAGAAACAAGACAGAAGAACTTCCTTGTCGGTAAGAGGAGCAGGCAGGATGAGTTTCAAAGGCAGGATACCGGAAGGAACTAAATACATAAGGATAGTAAGAACTGCTTTAAGAGTAGAGATACAGTTTGTATATGAAACCGTTGCAGGAGTGGACAGAGGGTCAGACAGACCGATAGGGATAGATCTCGGAGTGAAGAACAGAATTACCTTATCGGATGGAACTTTCTATAAAGGAACAGAAATAGACAGGAAGGAACTTAAAAGAAAGCAAAGAGCAATAAGCAGAGCAGAAAAAGGATCTAACAACAGAAACAAGAAGAAAACAGCTTATGCCAAAGAACGTGCAAGGACCACTGAAAGGGAACATAATAAAATACATGAATTAACTACAGGGATAGTAAAGGGTCATGGTAATCATTTTATAGTAGAAGATCTAAAGTTAAAGAATATGACAAGGTCCGCTAAGGGGACCGTGGAAGATCCAGGTAAGAACGTAAAGCAGAAATCAGGATTGAACAGGTCTATACAGGAACAGCGATTGGGAAAGGTCCTTAGTCAGCTTACTTACAAGGTTGAGAGCACTGGAGGTAAGATAATAAGAGTTCCATCCCAATACACAAGCCAGACCTGTTCTGCATGCGGATACGTAGCTAAAAATAACAGAAAAGGAAAGTTATTTAAGTGCATGTCCTGTGGTTATAAAGTCCATGCTGACTTAAACGCAGCTAATAACGTTCTCAAAAGAGGTTTATCCTTTTTGTCGGGTGGGAATAAGGACGAGAGTCTCCCGATGCAAGCTGGGAACGTTATATCAAAAGAGAATGTGGTCAGAGGGACTCTGCTTGCAGAACAGTATATTTAGTATTTGTATAATAGAGTATATAATTCCCTAAGTTTATTACAGGACGGGAGAAACAAAAAAATCAAATTGGAGGATAGAAAATGCATCACAAACGAGGTAGACCGAAAAGCAGAAGAGCAGGATGTTTGTTATGTAAACCTCATAAAGCCAACGGTTTTGATCGCAGAGGTCTTGATGAGATACAAAAAGATAATGAGAAAATTAAATATGAGCGTTTATATTACATACCAATACCTGATAAAAAATCTCCGGTTCAATTACCTAGTTATTTTATTCAGAAACTCAAAGCTAAAATGCTTGGTTTGAATCTTTATAAGACTTGATTTGTTCTGTTATAAACAGGTGAAGTAAGATGGGTAGAGAATTTAGACAAGATATTAAAGATAGGGGATTATATAGTTAAGTACCGAAGATAATATAACTATTTAAAAACATTGACACACTTGACCGTATGGTTGCTTTAAGTAGATCTATGGAGAATGAACCGTTAAGGTATAAGGACCTGATCCGTTAAAAAAGTTGACTAAACATTCACGGTTTGATATAAGTTTATTATTATGGAACGGGAGAGTTTTAAACGCGTATTAGACAGTGGGTTAACTGTTTTAATACCAATATACCTTGCACTCGGTACATTTGTTTTTATAACATCTGTTTATAGTAATTATGGTAAATTAGAAGAGAATTTAGTTGGGGTTGTATTATTATCAACATCAATAGTTGCTGCTACGTTTTTATTTGTCAGAGTATATATAGATGACCAGTTAAGTCTTATGGAGGTAAAAATGGGCAGAGAATTTAAACAAGATATTAAAGATATAATGAATGAATTTGCTGAAAAACAAAGGAAAGAGTTTGCTGAACAAAGGAAAGAGTTTGCCGAGCAAAAGAAAGAGTTTGCCGAGCAAAAGAAAGAGTTTGCTGAACAAAGTGCAAGATTTGATAAACAAGATGCAATGATCGAACAAATATTAGAAATTTATAAAAAACAGCAAAATAACCAGTAATTATCCTGTTATCTTCTCTGATAACTATTAACAAAAGACTATTGCGTACAATGCTATTTTTATACAGGTTGTTATGAATGGAAAGTGGTACAATGGGGATTTAAAATAGGTGATTTATGTGTAAGTTACAGAAGCAAATTGATGTTTAGAGGATTAGATGGTAAGATACTAAATATAAGGACTTAACGAGATGAATAAACCTACCCCCCCCCATCCAATCCAGTAGTACACACGGTACTACCTAACTGGGATAACCGTACTTCATTTCATGGCGATAATTTAGATTTTTTACAAACAATGAACAGTGAATCTGTTCATTTGATTGCAACCAACCCTCCTTTTAACGAAAATAGAGATTTCCATTCTACACCTGATAGTTTAGCTTCTGGTGCTTCTTTTCAGGACAAATGGTCTTGGGACAAGGATGTTCACCAGGAGTGGTTTGATAAAATCACCGATGATTCTCCAGAACTTGTAAAAGCTATAGAAAGTGCGAGATGTGCTTATTCAGACGGAATGGGTGCGTTTGTCTGTTTCATGTTTGTTTATTAGATCTGAAGGAGGGTTAAAAAATGAAAAATTTTTTAATGGGTTTAGTTATTTTATCATTTATAGTCGTGGCTGGGTCAGGATGTGATGATTTGAGAGAAGAATGTAGCTTGCATTGTGCACGTACTTTTAATGGACAATGCGTTGATTATATAGAACGTTGTGAGTAGAAATAAAATCAATCGTTATATGGTTACGAATCAAAAGAAGTTGTTAAAAAGAAAGGAAAACCCGTCTGCCTGGAATGCACGAGATAGAATTTGATGATGTGGTTCGTATTCTTTTAGGTAATAAAAATGTTAAACCAAGATTTAGAAAATATAAGAAAGTTAACGAGTAATATAGTTTGTCAACTTTCCTATATAATTCCCAAAAATTAAAACTTTTAGAAAAAAAAGAAGTAGAAGACAAACGGGAATTTATTACAAGTGATGATTTATAAAAGATTACAAAGTTATCTATTTAGTGGGTTGTTAATCGTTGTGTTATTAGCTTGCGGTGGTGGAGATGGGAACGAAAACGTAAATGCAATAGTAGAAAATGATTGTCCTGTTATTGAAGATTCACGGTTTCAAAGCACATCACTAGATAGTATCGCTACTAATAGAGACTGTGTTTCTTCCCAAGATGATTTTTTAAATACAAACTCAAATTATTGGGATTGTTCGTCCGGTAGGGTTACTATCGGTAGTATAAGTGTTTCGGGGAGAACTCAGTATAATGTTTCTGAATCTTTAGATGGTACTTTTAACATACACCTTACTGACTCAATAGTTACAGCAACTGTTATTTCAGCAGATGGATGCACTAATAGTCGTGGCAAGGTAGGTTATACTTTTGATTTACCTCCTTGTTTTCCCAGCCGAGAGATTTTATCTAATAGTCGTGGCAAGGTAGGTTATACTTTTGATAGATGCAACGTGGTTACTTATACACAAGGAGAGAATACAGGATTTGTGATTGATAATTTAAACGGTGGTTCTATGGAAATCTTTTATGGATATGACATTTTTGGAATAACTATAGATGGAATTAGAGCTACTCTTAATGACGTTGTTTATCATCATACTTGCAGATTAAGGACTTCAAACTCCAAGTCAGTATCAAAAGAAAAGTCAGAGACTGTCCAGTCTGAATCTATTGAAGAAATTGATCCAGTTTTACCTAAAACAATAAAAAATCTATTGATTAGAGATTAAATAATAATCAAAATTTGCTAAAGAAGACAGTAAATAAACTGTTCGCATTGTTTTTAATAGTAGGGATTATCGTTTTTACTGGTATTAGAGTTGTTGGAATTTTCTTCATTATAAGAACTTATATCAAGAGTGAAATAAGTATTAAAGAGATAGATATGAGCAAATATTGGGGGGGGGCCTTGTTCAACAAATTTCAGACAAACCAGCAAAATAACCAGTAATTATCCTGTTACCTTACCAGAGAGGATTGAAAACCATCCCAGAAAGTATTTTGGGATAAAAATAGGTTGTTTTGTGAGGCATTTTTTTACCGTCAAGAACGACTTCGAATATATCACTCGCTTTTATCTTGGGTAGCAGAAAACCCGCTTCATACTCATTATCTTTAACCAGGTCGTATAACTCATCCTCAAATTTAGTGTATAAGACCCCTGCGTTTTCTTCGTCTATGATCTGTTTAAATATCAGGTTGTGAAGCTGCATCACTGCCAGGTTCTGATAATGCTTTGTATACTTACGCCTGGGTTTAAGCACATAGCTTGAGCCTGTGGAACTTAATACAACGGCTATTTGATCAAAAGCTAGATCGTGGACCTTATCTTCACTACATTTTTTAACCTCAAAATGTTTTTCCACTCTTTGAAGCAGTTCATCTTCAGACAGGCCGATCTTTCTAACGACCCTGTGTGTGGGATTTATTATCAAACCTTCACCCTCTGATCTTGAAAGGTACATCATTACGTAATTATAAGGTCTTTCTTCCCCGTCTTTCCCGTTCATACTCCTCTGTTCGTTTCTGAAGTTGATCGCAGTTTCATACCTGTGATGTCCATCGGCTATCAGTAAGTTCTTATCCATAAACTTGTGTGAAACTTCATCTATAACGGATTGATCCTCGATCTTCCAGAGCTTGTTATTGACTCCGTCTTTTGTAACGGCGCTCATTATGGGTTTATCAATGGACCTGTCTATCAGCTTTTCCGCTTCGCCGTTCTGGTCCGTATAGACCGCAAAGATCTGACTCATATTGGCATTGCACGCGGTAGTGAGTTTCAATCTGTCCTCCTTGTGCTTTTTAAATGTCTGCTCATGAGGAAAGACTGTTTTTGAGGTAAAGTCCTCAACTCTTACAATGGCTATAAATCCCTTTCTTGTAAACGACTTGCCTTCTAACTCGAATTCCTGATAATAGGGATAAATACAAGGACGGCTTTCCTGAATTAACACCGAATCATCAAGCCATTCTTTAAACGACTTGCCAGCGTTCCTATATCTGTCGTCTCCTTGACCTTTGGCAAGTATCAGTCTGATAACGTTGTGCTGATTCAGTTTATAAAGTTCGTCCTGTTCCTGCTCACTGATTACGTCGTAAGGAGGAGCAATAACGCTGCTTAGGTCCTCAATTTTGTCCGCGTTGTACCTTATACCTTTAAATCCCTTGATCGTTGCCAATAAAGAACTCCTTTAATTCTTTCTTTTTTATATCGCCTTCTCTGACCATTACAACGGGGCAGGTCGTTATGTCCAGTATGGTGGACCCTTGAGAGTCAGGTAAATTACCAGAGTTAACTATAACATCAACCTTATGACCGAACTGATCTATTATATCTTTGATCTTTGTTACTTGTTCTTGTCCGCTGATGTTAGCACTTGTTGACGCAAGCGGGGTATGGATGAACTTAAAGAGTTCGGCAACGAACTGATTTGAGGATATCCTGATCCCGACCTTCCTGGTCCCTGCTGAAAGCTCGTCCGGGAACCTGAACTTTTGTTCCACTATGATCGTCAGGGGCAGCTTGCTGAACTTCTTATACAGATGGAACTGTTCTTCACTGATCTTAAAATATTTTCTGATCATGTCGGTATCTTTGACCAAGGTTAAAAGCGGTTTGTTGGCCGCTCTTTCCTTGATATTGAATATTTTACTGATCGCTTCCGCGTTGTCTGCAAGTGCTCCAATGCCGTACAGGGTTTCAGTGGGATAAATGATAATTCCACCTCTTTTGAGCGTCTCTGCCGCGGTCTGGACGCAGCCGGTGTCCGACGGGGGTAGTATCTTTGCTTTTATTGTCATGGTCTTGAAAGTTTCATTGAAAATACTTTAACGGTCAGATTAAAGAAATCTTACAGGAAATACAATATACTATACTTAATTCTGATCGGGTAACTGTAAGAAAGAACAATTGATGGATCCACGACTGAAAAATATTCTTAAAGACGGCCTCAGTTTTATCCTGGAACCAGGGTCTGTTCTGTCGTCTGATGAGCAGCTTATTGCGTTTGAGTGTGATGGTTTAACAAGCTACAGGGTAAAGCCGCAGTTCGTGGTCCTCCCTTCTACAACAAAGCAGGTATCGGAGATAGTAAAGCTGTGCCACAAGTATGAGGTCCCCTTTGTGCCGCGTGGTGCAGGCACGGGGCTGTCCGGTGGGGCATTACCTAATAAAGCAGGAATAATAATCTGCCTTTCCAGGATGAACAAGATCTTGGAGATAGACGTTCCGAACAGGCTTGTGGTCGTTCAGCCGGGAGTTGTGAACAGAGAGGTGAGCGAAGCAGTTGATAAAGATGGGTTTTATTATGCACCTGATCCATCAAGTCAGATCGTCTGTACGATCGGAGGGAACATTGCGGAAAACTCCGGCGGGGTGCACTGTCTTAAATACGGGGTCACTACCGATCACGTGCTTGGCGTTGAAATGGTCTTACCGGACGGGCAGGTAGTGGAGATAGGCGGTAAAACGCACGACTCTCCCGGTTATGATCTTTTAAGTATCGTTATAGGTTCCGAAGGGCTTCTGGGTATTGTAACAAAGGTTGTCTTAAGGATTATAAAACGACCTGGGTCCGTAAAGACCCTGTTTGCTTCATTTGATCGTATAGAAGATGCCGGCTCGTCAGTATCCGGGATCATTGCAAGTGGTATAGTACCGGCGGGTATGGAAATAATGGACAATACCTGCATAAAGGCCGTTCAGAGGTCCGTTAACGCGGGTTATCCGGAAGATGCTGCTGCAATTCTGCTTTTGGAACTTGACGGGACCGCTGCTGAAGTTGAAGCTCAGATGCCGATCGCGGAAACGGTTTTAAGAAAAAATTCCGCAAAGGATATAAGGGTTGCCAGGGACGAGGCAGAAAGGGACCTGTTCTGGAAGGGCAGAAAGAGCGCCTTTG
The DNA here is from genome assembly GCA_965215275.1 of Thermodesulfobacteriota bacterium. Lineage (GTDB taxonomy): Bacteria > Desulfobacterota_D > UBA1144 > Nemesobacterales > JAJCZQ01 > CAZUNK01. The sequence continues at coordinate 730,043 of OZ244044.1, read as the reverse complement.
CTGCGATGGGCAGGGTCAGCCCTGACTATTATGTTCAAGATGGAGTTATACCGAGGTTCAAGCTGTCCGAGGTCCTTGGAAAGATCAATGAGCTGAGCGATAAATATGAACTTACCGTTGCTAACGTTTTTCACGCCGGTGACGGTAATCTGCATCCTCTTATTCTCTATAATTCCAGGACCGAGGGAGACTTTGAGAAAGTTGAAAAGCTGTCAGAGGAAATACTACGGGTCTGCGTGGATTCGGGTGGAAGCATCACGGGTGAGCACGGAGTGGGTTATGATAAAAAAAACTACGTACCTATAATGTTCAACGAACAGGACATAGATACGATGAACCTGGTAAGACGCACCTTTGACCCAAAGGGGATATGCAATCCCGGTAAGCTGTTTCCCACTCCAAGGACCTGTGCCGAGCATGGAATGTCGCACGAGAGAGCACTTAAATGGCAAAGCTACGCAGAAGGAGAGATGTTTTAACTAAGCGTTAGTTATTAGATGAAGATCAATAAAGAAAAATTTACAGGCTTGCCCGATGGACTGAACGTTATGTTCAGCAGAGATGAACTTAACGGGTTTTCCGTTCATGGCAGGCTTCCTCAGGTGGCGGTCCTTCCGGATACCTATGAACAGGTTTCGGAGGTCGTAAGGTACTGTAGTGAAAATAAACTGAGCGTTATACCGTATGGAAGTGGTACCAAGATATCCCTGGGAAATGGTCCTGATTCGTATGACGTTGCCCTTGGGCTGGAAAAACTGAACAAGATCGTCCATCACAACGAGATGGACTTTATAGCTACCGTCCAGGCTGGTGCAAAGTTAGAGGATATACAAGGTCAGCTTGTAAAAAAGGATCAGTTCATTGCGCTCGACCCTCCCCTTACGGAGCAAGGCGCCACCATCGGAGGGATCATATCTTCGAACGACAGTGGTCCGTCAAGGATGAGGTATAAGACCTGCAGGGAGCAGGTCCTTGAAGTCAAGGTCGTAAGGGCGAACGGGGAAATTATAAGGGGTGGAGCCAAGGTCGTTAAAAATGTAGCTGGATATGACCTGCCGAAACTGTTCGTTGGTTCACTGGGAACCCTGGGCATAATAGTTGAGGCAACCTTGAAAGTCCACCCGATCGCCGAAAGGTCCGTTTCGTTTATCTTGGGTATAAAAAGTGCGTCGGAAGTAAAAAAACTGACCAAAGCTGTTCTTGAGGCTGAACTCTCTCTGACGGCGTTCGAGATCATCAATCGCGATCTTTTAAAAGCCATTTCCCGATTTGCAAATTTAAGACCGGCGGGTCTTGTTTACGCCGTCGTTATAAAGATCGAGAACGTATCAAAAGCAGTGGATGAGCAGATCATGACGGTTGACCGTGTACTGAAAGATAAAAATATTGATGGAGTTATTATAAAAAACGATAGGAATGTATGGAAGTATATAAGGAACTTTCCATTCCTGGACCCGTCTGATGATGCACTCTGCAGGATCAACGTGCTTATCACGGACGTTCCAAAGGTTCTTGAATACACAGAGGACGTTGCCAGAAACCTCGATCTGGTGTTCTTTATATCTGCAAAAGCAGGTATCGGCTCAATACAGGTACTGATCAAAGGTGAAAGCAGGTCCTTGAAAATGTGCGTATCGCTTCTCGGAAGTTACGTTGCAGCTCTTGGAGGGAACGTAATGGTTCAGAGACTCTGTGATGAATCTGACAGGATTGATAAATGGAGCGGTCTGCTGTCCTCTTATGATCTGATGAAGGTCCTTAAAAAGAACTTTGATCCCGGTAACGTGTTAAGTCCCGGAAGACTTTTATAAGCAGAAACGGCGTTCGTCCGAAAAGGGAATAAAACAGAAACGATATTTAACGATCTATCAGGGACAAAAGTTCTGATCACTTTATGTCGTACGGTTACAGAAGATGATAAGAAGAGACTTGGAAAAAGGGTGGGTAGTGTTCCATCAGCATGACCACGCGAGGCTTGCAGGGGACGTAATGAAGTTCTGGGGTAACGAGCATTTTTCATCTATAAGACCTTTTGAAGAAGTTATGTACGCGGTTAATAATCACGACCTTGGATGGATAGAATGGGATACTTATCCGAAAACGGATAAAAAGAACCGGTACCCGGCGAACTTTATGGAGATGAACGACGAGGAGCAGAAAAGGATCTGGATAAAAAGCTTTGAGAACGGTTTTCACAGCCATGGTTATTCATCGGCACTTATAGCCCTTCATTTTTCCAAGCTGAACGAAAGTTCCACTTGTACGGACCGTGACGAGGGAAGTTCCTTGGAACTTCAGAAAAAAACAAAGGATATCATTGCTTCCATCTTTGGTGCTGAATACAATTCGCTTAAAGATAATGAACTTTCTCCTGAAGTAATGACCAATTTGAAGTTTTTACAGATAGGTGACATTATATCACTTGCCCTTTGCCATGGCTGGAGATCAAGCGTGTTAAAGGACGTTCCATCGGATTATGAAGACGGCATGGTGGATATAACTTTACGATCTGCTGATGGTTTTAAATATAGGGTCGACCCTAATCCTTTTTCCGTAAAAAAGCTGAACGTCAGCATATACGGAAAGAGACTGCTGAGAAAAACGTTCGATAGTGATGATGCTCTCAGAACGGCGCTGAGCAGGTCGCAGCTGGAAAAATTTTATTTTACAATAGAGTGAACATGTCCGGATTTGATCATATAGACAAGCCGAGCCAGAGTATTATCGAAGACTGCGTTCATTGCGGGTTTTGCCTGAGCGCATGCCCGACCTACGTTGAGACCGGCAACGAACTTGATTCTCCAAGGGGCAGGATATATCTGATCAAGTCCGTTATGGAAGAAAGAATACCACTTGGGAACTTCGCGGTGGATCATATAGATAAATGCCTTGGGTGCTTAGCTTGTGAAACTGCCTGTCCTTCGGGAGTGAAATACAGACAGTTAATAGAGACCACGCGGTCTCAGATAGAGAGGAATTACCCAAGAACCCTGAGAGACAGGCTGTACAAGGCGTTTATTTTCAGATTGTTCCCCTATCAGAAAAGACTGGGTCTGATATTACCTTTTCTTTATCTTTATAATAAGACCGGACTTCGTAAACTGGTTGCCTCTACGGGTATTCTGAAAAGAATATCGAAAGATCTGCATAAAATGGAGCAGATGGTCCCTTTACCCGATTCCGTAAGTATCACGAAGTATCCTGAAGTAATACCATCAAAAAAGAAAACGAAGTACAGAGTGGCTTTTCTGACCGGATGCGTTCAGAACGTATTTTTTTCAAAGACGAACCAGGCCTCTATTGAAGTACTGACGAAATTAGGTTGTGAAGTAGTAGTACCAAGGCATCAGCAGTGCTGCGGGGCTTTATCCACTCACTCTGGGAGACTTGAAGAAGGCAGGCAGTTTGCCCGTAACACGATCGATACGTTCGGCGGCCTGAAAGTTGACTATCTGGTTATAAATTCCGCAGGATGCGGGTCGAGCGTCAAAGATTACGGTGACCTTTTTACCCCTGCTGATGAGTATTTTCTGAAAGCAAAACAGCTGAGCGAAAAAACCCGGGATATAATGGAATTCATTGACGAGATAGGTATAGATGAAGAGCTCAGGGAGTTGAAACTGAAGGTAACCTATCAGGATGCCTGCCATATTTCACATGGACAGTCTATAGTACAGGCTCCCAGGAACGTCCTTCTGAAAATACCGGGACTGCGTCTGATCGAAATGAACGAGTCAAGCCACTGTTGCGGCAGCGCAGGAATATACAACCTCGTACAGCCCGATATGGCTGAACGAATTCTTCACAGAAAAATATCAAATATAGAAAAGACCGGTTCTGACGTACTGGCCGTCAGCAACCCTGGATGCCTAATACAGATACAGAAAGGTATCAGGGAGAACGGCCTGAATATCAGAACCGTGCATCCAGTGGAATTACTGAACAGGGCGTTATAGTACAAAGCACTCGGTCATTAAGAAGTTATACCTCTTTTAATATACGCCCCAATGACCAGTTGCCGCTGCTGCCTTATCTTGTATTTAATTTAACAAGCGTAAGGTTAATATTTCCAGGCAGGTCTATAAGATGTTATCGTTGGCAATTTTGGAAACTTTAAACTTCACGACCTTCTTGGCCGGAATGTTTATAACCTCTCCAGTAGCGGGGTTACGTCCAGTCCGGGCTTTGCGGTCCTGGAGGGACAGTTTGCCCAGTCCGGGTACTGTAAATTCTCCCTTGTCCTTAGTTTCCTGATATGCAATATTGATCAATGCGTCAACGATCTTACCAACTGACTTCTTGCTGGCAGTGGTGTTAGGCATACCTGTATTCTCTACGATCTGAGAGAATAGTTCTGATTTTTTCATTGGTTTTGTAGCCATGTTTCCTCCTTTTAAAACTCTTTTTAAATAAGGATTATTTCAGAAAAACTGATAAAATGCAACCTTTTATTAAACAAAACAAGTTATAATAAAAACCGTTCCTAACGAAAAGCAAATTTTCAGTTAATTTTTTACCATATTTTTAACCGTTTATAGACCGGGAATCCAGTATGTCTAAGACCACAAAAAAACAGTGGACTGCTTTTTTACTGATAGTTGGTGCTTTCCTGTTACTTCTGTCCGGTCTGTATTTAAGATTGACCTCCGTTCGTTCCGATGCGGCAAAGGTCGCACCCGTGCAGGTACCAAGGCCTGTGAAGGTTATTTCACCGTCTGCCTCGGACGGTCTGCTGTACAGAAAGCTGATCGGCCGCGTTGAAGGGGGTAAAACCGTTAACGTTCATGCCAGCACTGGCGGCTGGGTAAGTAAGATATACTCAAAAAGAGGTGACGGGGTTAAGAAAGGAGAGATCATATTAGAACTTTCTGACGAGAGAAGAACGGCTGAGTTCCAGGAGCTGGAGTTCAGACTGAAAGCCTCAAAAGCAAAACTGGAGGAGACAAAACGACAGTACGCACAGAACCGGACCCTGTTTGAAAAGGGGATTATCTCCAGAGACAGACTTGATCTGAGTAAAAGTCAGCTTGAAATTGAAACAGCAAATACAAGGGTGGTCGAGGCTCTTTATAAAAGGGCAGAATTTGATTTTGACGGTCTGAAGTTAAGGTCTCCGATAGAAGGAAGCGTAATAAGGGTCGTTCCTGACGTTGGACAGGAAGTGTTTAAAAACGACCTGGTTGCAAAGGTAGTTGATCTGAACGACAAAAGGCTGATCGCAGCAACTGAAGCCAGGGTGGCAAAGTTCATAAAGGCCGGGACAGTGGTCGATCTGAAAGCGGGTTCACCGGGGATTACCGAACGTGGCAAAGGTAAGGTCGTGGGCGTTAGCAGGATCTCGGACGGTAACGGACCCTACGAGGTGGAGATAAAGATAATACCTGATGGAACTGACTGGTGGCCAGGGGAGATCATAGAAGTAAAGGTCCCGGAAAAAAGTATCAGTAACGTGGTCAGCGTACCTCGTACCGCGGTCCTGTCCAGTGCAGATGAATTCTTTATCTTTGTGGTGCAGAGAGGTAAGAGCTTAAGAGTACCGGTGGAAGTTACCTGGGTGGACGATAAAACGGGATTTGTTCCTGCCGGGATGCTGCCCCCGGACTGCCTGATAATCGTTGAGGGTGGTGCCGGTCTGATAAGCGGACAGAAAGTAAGAGTTATTACACGATAGTATATGCACATAGCTGATTTTTCCGTTAGAAATTCCGTTTTCGTCAACCTTCTGATGGGTGCGATCATAGTCATAGGGTTGGTGTTCGCACTTGTTCTTCCGCTTGAGATATTCCCCTCGGTAAAACTTGAAGTAGTCAAGGTAAAGACCATTTTTCCCGGAGCGTCCGCTGAAGACGTTGAAAAACTGGTAACGGTCCCGATCGAGGAGGAAATAAAAAACACTTCCGGGATCAGGGTTTTAAGGTCCACGTCGTTCGAAGGTCTGTCCGTCATAAGTGCAGAGTTAGAAACGGGAGAGAACCTGTTAGAGGTCACACGGGACATTGATTCCAAGATCTCAATAGTAAAGGCCGAGCTTCCCGAAGATGCAGAAGATCCGGTGATCGAAGAGATAACTACGGGCTTTCCTCTGCTGAACGTTGCTCTTGCCGGAGACGTTCCCAGAGAAACGCTCAGACGTTACGCCGTTAAGCTCAAGGATAAACTGCAGCTCATTGAAGGGGTTGACAGTATCGTTCTTTCAGGAGTTGGCGACCCGGCGTTCTGGATCAGGCTGGACTATAGAAAGATGCATCAATACAGGATCGGTATTGACCAGATATCAAGTGCCGTTATCAGGAAGAACCTGGACCTTCCCGGCGGGAGCTACTTACAGGACAAAACGGAGTTTCTGGTAAGAACCACGGGCAAGATCTACAACGTGGATGATATTTTAGATATACCGGTAACAAGCGACCCGCAGGGAAAACACGTACTGATAAAAGACATTGCCTCGGTAACTATCGGAGAAGATAAGGTCGTAACGACCTCAAGAGTTAACGGCGATCCTTCAATTACTTTCTGGATAAATAAACAGAAAGATACGGATGCCATTGATATAGTCAGGAATATAAGACGGTTCCTGTCCGAGTTTCAAGGTACGCTCCCTGAGTCAGTAAAGGTCTATGACACAAATGATACTTCTCACTGGGTGGAGAAAAGGCTTAAGAGCATGTTAAAAAGCGGTGGGATGGGGCTGTTCTTTGTTTTAGTGCTGCTTGGACTTTTTCTGAACAGAAGGGCTGCGGTAATTGCGGCGTTGGGAATTCCTGTCTCGTTTCTCGGTGCGTTCATCTTAATGCACGTAAGCGGAGTGACCATTAACATGCTCTCGATGTTCGGACTGATAATGGTACTGGGGATCGTGGTGGACGACGCGGTTATCGTTGTGGAGAACGTTCAGAGGTACATTTCTCAGGGCGTTCCCCCTCGCGAAGCCGCGATAAAAGCAACAAAAGAGGTAACCTTGCCGGTCATAGCAACGGTGCTTACCAATATTGCGGCGTTCATACCTTTGTTGTTTGCAACTGGGGAAATAGGTGAGTTTCTATCTATTATACCTACGGTGGCAATCTTTGCTCTGTTCGTCTCTCTGGTCGAAGCACTCCTGGTAATGCCTTCGCACTGTTCAGACTGGATGAAGCCCGAAGTAAAAAGGACCCGTGGTAAAAGAAGATGGGTTTTAAGGATCAGGTCGGTTTATCTGAAAGGTCTGTTATTTGCTCTCCGGAACAGATACGTCGTGGTCTGTACCTTTGCCGTTATTTTATTTATCAGTTTTTTTCTGATCAGAAGCCTTCCAAACGTGATGTTCTATCAGCATGATGCGTCAGAATTCAGGATAAGAGTGGAAAATCCCCCGCAGTCCAGCCTGAATTATACGGTAAGTTCGGTAAAACAGATCGAAGAGGTGATCGAGCGGGTTGTTCCAGAGCACGTATTGAAGAACATGGTTTCAATGGTCGGTATTGATATTACAAACAACGATTCCGCATCTTACGGGAAACACCTTGCCAGCATAATGGTTGAATATGAGGATTTTGACAAGAGAAAGGAGAACGGCTTGCAAATGAAGAACCTGGTGCGGGAGGAAGTGGAGAGGTCGGTCGTAGGACCTGAAAAACTGGACTTTATATCAGACGTAGGTATTCCGACCGGTAAGCCGGTTAATGTAGAAATAGTTGGCAAGGACCTGTTGACCCTTGAAGAGATATCACAAAAGACACAGACGGAGCTTAATAAATACAAAGGCGTTTATGGAGTGAGGGATAATCTCGTCTGGGGTAAGCCGGAACTCAGGGTCAGCGTTGATGAAAGAAAAGCTGCCATTTTCGGACTTGATACCGGCAGCGTTGCAAGAGAGGTCAGGGCAATTGCCGACGGGGTTACCGTTGCACGAACAAGGATTGGGAAAGAGGAGGCCGATATTAACGTTCAGTATGACTTTTCCTCGGCAGATCTGATCAGCTTGCTCCAGTCGCATCAGGTGTTCACTCCCGATAAAAGGAACGTGTCCCTTGGAACAATAGCGGATATTGAGATAAAACCCGGCATTTTGAACATTAACAGGGTAGATCTGAACCGTACTGTTTCGGTAACTGCTGAAGTTGACCAGAAACTCACTACTTCACAGGAGGTTAATTCGAATATCTTGGCCTATATGAAGGATCTTCTGAAAGAGTATCCGGGTTATAAGTATGGACTTGCGGGAGAAGCAGAAGATTATAAAAAAACGATGGGAGATATAATGAGGGCTTCAATAGCTGCAATAATCCTGATCTATCTGATCCTGGCAAGCATTTTACGTTCCTACTTCCAGCCGTTCATTATAATGAGCATATTACCGTTCACGCTTATAGGCGTGACTGCCGGGATACTGTTAAGAGGGGAGCCTCTGACCCTTCCCGCTATTATTGGTATAGTTGCCCTGTTTGGTATAGTCGTAAATGACAGCCTTGTGCTTATGGACTTTATAAATAAGAGAAAAGACAGGTTTCAAAATATCATTTTTGCCGTTGTAATGTCTGCAAAACATAGGTTCAGACCTATAATCTTGACAACTCTGACCACGTTCTCCGGTCTCTCGACCCTCATGTTCGTATTCAGGGGCGAAGCATCGTTCCTTGCTCCGATGGCCACTGCTCTGGGCTTCGGATTACTTTTTTCAACTATGATATTGCTTTATCTGATCCCGTGTTTTTATTTGATACTGCATGATCTGATCGGATATGTAAGGATGAAACTGGGACGCGGGTCAGTTATTTCGGCACGGGCATAAAAGTACTGTCTGAACCTGATAGTATCTGATCCTGTCCTGAATTTCCGTGGCTGTGCTTTGTGCAATTATTACTGTTCTTTCTTCCGTAAGCAGCCAGTAAATATTCTGATGGAAAGACCCCAGTTCGTTAAGTGTCCTGGAAAGGAGTGAATTATTAAGTCTTTATCTGACACCTTATCTTCCTTCTTATAACTACAGATACAGGTATAAGCATCAGAGATACCACTGCACCGAGCAGATCAGAAACAACATTGCTCTGATCGGAGATCGTACATCCTCCTCCGCCAGCTTCAGTACCTGGTGTTTGTCTTGGTGGTAACGGAGCAGGACGATTCACTACCCTGATCGTGAAACTCAACTCATCCATATCCCCATCTTCATCTGTTACAGTATACATGTAAGTATCAGACGATGATGTACTGGTGGGTGTTCCGCTTATCTCTCGGGTAGCTGCGTTAAAATCCAGTCCAGTTGGTAATGCAGGTGTTAAACTGTATCTTAATGCTCCATTCCCTCCCGCTGCAATAGGTAGTGTTTCTGTTACTGCTGTATCTCTCACATACTCCTTATTAGTAATTGTTGTACTGCTAAAGGTTGGCACGTCAGATCCTACAGTGACCCCGAATCTCAACTCAGCCGCATCTCCATCTTCGTCCGTTACAGTATATGTATAAGTTATTTTATTCGTTGCAGTAGTCGGTGTTCCGCTTATCTCTCTGGTAGATGCGTTAAAATTCAATCCAACTGGCAGATCAGGAGTTATACTGTAAGTAACTGGTGGATTCCCTCCTGTTGCAACAGGCAGCGTCTCTGTTACTGCTGTACCCGTAAAGTACTCCTTATCAGTGATCATTTCACTGCCGAAGTCCGGCATGCTGTTTTCTTCTATAGTGATCCCGAACGTCAAATCAGTCGTATCTCCATCTATGTCTTCTACCGTATATGTATAGGTATTCTTACTCGCTGCAGCAGCCGGTGTCCCGCTTATTACTCGAGTGTTATTGTCAAAATTCAATCCAGTTGGTAACGCAGGGGTTATACTGTACCTTAATTCTCCGTTCCCTCCCGTTGCTGCAGGCAGTGTTACCGGAAGGTTTGTCATTTTTCCTGCTATGTACTCCTGATCAGCTATCGTATCGCTGAAGCCTGGTTCTACGTCTGCTGATATCGTGATACCGAACGTCAAATTAGCTGTATCCCCATCATCATCCGTTACAGTATATGTATAAGCTGTTCTGCTCGCTGCAGTAGTCGGAGTTCCACTTATCACTCGGGTAGCAGGGGTAAAATCCAATCCGGCAGGTAATCCAGGGGTTATACTGTAAGTTAATGGAGCATTCCCTCCCGTTGCTGCAGGCAGTGTTACCGGAAGGTTTGTTGCTGTCCCTGCTACGTACTCCTGATCATCTATCGTATCACTGAAGCCTGGTTCTACATTTGCAGCCACCGTGATATCGAATGTCAGATCAGCTGTATCCCCATCATCATCCGTTACAGTATATGTATAAGCTGTTCTGCTCTCTGCAGCAGCCGGTGTTCCGCTTATTACTCGAGTGTTAATGTCAAAACTCAATCCAGTCGGTAATCCAGGGGTTATACTGTACCTTAATTCTCCGTTCCCTCCCGTTGCTGCAGGCAGTGTTACCGGAAGGTTAGTTGCTGTCCCTGCTATGTACTCCTGATCATCTATCGTATCACTGAAACTTGGTTCTACGTCTGCTGATATCGTGATACCGAACGTCAACTCATCCGTATCTCCCTCTGCATCAGTAACTGTATATGTATAAGTAGCTCTGCTCGTTGCAGTAGTGGGTGTCCCGCTTATCACTCGGGTAGCAGGGGTAAAATCCAATCCGGCAGGTAATCCAGGGGTTATACTGTAAGTTAGCGGTGCATTTCCGTTAGTTGCAGCAGGCAGCGTTTCTGTTGTTATTGCACTGCCCGTTACATATTCCTTATTATCTATCGTCTTACCGTCAAAGCTTGGCACTGTATCTCCGGTCTTATGCCCATAGACTTTAATGCTCCATGAGTGTAAAGTCCCTGAATCATCACGACCAGTGTCAGATATATTCAAAGTCCATACTCCAGCAGGATTTTCTCCAAGGTGTCTGGCTGAACCAAAACGATGGGTTTTGTCCGTGTAAAAAGTCTTAAACGCATCTGGGTCGGGGACGTAAAATCCCTCATTAAGTTGCGACACGGTACCGTCAGGGGACGTTATCTGTATGTTCAATTCTGGAAAGTAATCGTGAGTGAAATTGAGAACTATCTCTACAAATTCTGTAAAAAGATCAGTATTAGCTATGGTCAGGGTGCTTGTAATGCTACCGCGGTCGGGGATTGTCATATCAATAGTTCCAGAGGAAGCGGTCTGAGTTCTCATCCCTGCAACTTTAGTCCAGCTTTCAGCAAGTCCTGCTGCTGCTTCAGCGTCTACCACACCAAAACCGTACTTAGGATTGTAATTATAACTTTCTGTATCAGAACCGTATTTATGTGCTCCCGTCTCCCAGCTTGTGTCGGAAGCGTCGTTCTTACGAGCTGAAGCTGCAAGTATCAATTTAAGGTCTCTCCAGCTAAGTTTACTGTTTACCTCCCTCATCAGTGCCGCCACACCTGCAACCTGTGCTGCTGAATATGCCGTTCCACTCGCATCAAAAACATATCCATCGTTATTATCAGTAGTTGTAATATCTTCACCTGGAGCACATACCCACAGATTTACTCCCTCTTCTGAAAAAGAACTCTTGTTCCCTTCTCCATCTACCGAACATACGGCAGTTACTGCGTAGTAGTTGGAATATTCGTCAAAATTAGCGTGATCTGCCAAATTTGAATTTTTATCTCCGTCTCCAGCTGCCCATACATAAAATACCCCCTTACCACCAAACCCTTCACTTATGCCCGTTCCTACTCCTTCTTCCCATTCTGATGAAGCCTCTCTGAGAATGGGCAAGTCGTCATTCGGTCCCCAGTTGTTGATGGATACAGCCGTTATATCTCTATTACGGATCATGGCATCCTTTGCGTTAGCAGAAGTTAAATTACCAGCTAAATTATAACCATAGATACTTGCCTGTGGTGCTACGCCTCTTACTCCAAGGCTGTTATCTCCCGCTGCTGCTATAACTCCCGATACACGTGTACCACGAGTTTCTGAAGGGTCGTATATGTTACTGCTTCCTGAATAATCATGATTCAGGCTGGTATTTACATTATCAGTAAGGTCCTCATGATCTGTCTGCATACCATAATCTACCACCGCTATATTAATTCCAGCACCGAATACATTATCATCCCAGACCCCTTCTATGTTTATATCTTCTCCGGAGGTAGTTACAGCCCCAAGCTGTCCTGTATTTTTCAGATGCCACTGACACCCGTATAAGGGATCATTGAAATCGGTGGTACTGGTGTCACAGTTATTGATCTGACCATATGCCTCAATGGATACAAAACACAGAAGAAAGAAAAAGGGAATTACTAACTTAGATAGAATGGGGGGGGGGGATTATCTTAAACATTGTTCTTACAAAATACTTATACCAGGCTGAAAGATCAGGTATACACGGAGGGGGGGGGTAATGGAACTACGCGTTTTTATGTTTGAATGTTTCATAACATTGATATTTTACTTCGTATTATGAATGACTGTCAAGTGTATAAATATACAAAGGCTGTATTTTATTTTCGCACAGTTAAATATATTGATTTTTTTAAGAAGACCCTAACCTCGCAGTTCATTACACCCCTTCACAATGATCTCCACGGCTGATCTAACCTCTTCGTCTGTATTTTCTTCGCTGAAACTGAACCGGATGCTTGAATATGCCTCTTCTTCACTGATCCCCATGGTCCTCAGGACATAAGAAGGTGCAGTGTCGAAGTTTGTACACGCGGAACTCTGCGAACATCTTATTCCCCGGGTATCAAGATATGCGAGCAGCTTTCTTCCATCAATTCCTCTGAACATTATGTTCGTAGTGTTACAGATCCTGTTATTCCTCGTACCGTTGATCTGAGTTCCTTCAATACTTTTCAGTACAGTATCTTCAAAAGTATCTCTTATCCTGCTCATATACCTGATCGTTTCATTCATGTTCCTGTTTCTTATCTCGGAAGCTTTTCCCATACCTACAATACCTGGAATATTTTCAGTTCCTGGTCTGAACCCTTCTTCCTGAAATCCACCGAACAGAAAAGGATGGATCGATATTTTATCTTTAACGTAAACTGCCCCTATGCCTTGTGGAGCATGGAACTTATGCCCTGCAAGGGTTAAGTAATCAAGGTCCATGTTCTTTGTTGTAAACTTCAACTTACCAACTGACTGTGCAGCATCGGTATGGAACGGAACCTCCCACTCTGCACACACGTCTGTTATATCCTTTAGGTCCTGCACGACCCCGGTCTCATTATTTACCCACTGTACTGAAACAAGGTCGGCAGGTCGTTTTCTCAGCAGTTCTTTCAGGTCATCGATATCGACTATGCCCTCTTTGCTGATCTTTATATACTCGATCTCTACGTTGTTTAAAGCAAGGAAGTTACACATTTTAAGTATTGATGAATGTTCCACTGCCGTGGTCAGTATTCTTGTTCTTTTCTTTGAACTACCGATCGAACGGGAGTAAAACACCAGGTTGTTCGCTTCCGTTCCGGAACTTGTAAATATTATTTTGTTATGGTCAGAGCAGCCCAGAAGACCTGCAAGTGCCTGCCGAGCCTTCAGCAAATAGTTCCTTACTCTTTCACCTGCCGAGTGGATGCTTGAAGGATTTCCAAAATCCTCACCCATAACTTTCATTATTTCCTCTCTTACCGGTGGAAGAGGTCGGGTGGTGGCGTTGTTATCAAAGTATATTTCTTTCATGAGCTTCTAATTAAGGTGATCGCCGTCTGGTTTATCTTTAACGTGACCTGAAGAACTTTCTTCCTCGTCGTTCAGTTCATCTCTTAAAAGCAGCGTTATACAGGGAGTTTTCTTTTCCAGACTGACCGGGCCGAGATAGGAAAGAAGTTCCACGTCCTGAGTTTTTCCGCTTTTGGTTAAACCCACGAAAAAACTTAACAGATTTGATCTGTTGTTCCTTCTGTAAATCCTTATGGAATGGATCAGCTTTTGCAGAATTAACCGTATCCGCTTCTGATCCGTTTCACCTTTTTTTATTGAATGTTCATCAGGTGCTATCCACTCGTTCCAGACCCCAGCTGTGGTAAATACGATAAAAGGAAGACCGGCTTCTTTGGCAATCTCCGTTATATCATGCTGTGTGCCGTCGTTAAGGTCGGATTCTCTGCTGATTATAAAATTTTTCATCTCCTTGAAAGTTTAACATTTGGGAACTATATACTTAAGTAGCCAAAACTAAACAGATACTAAAAGTTCTCTTTGACGAGTCATAGACCAGTTCCTGTCCCCAACCCCTCTGCAGTCTCCCCGTCCAATCACCCCTTTCCCTGAGGCTATAATTTGTTTTATTCCAGTTTCAAGCTGGTTAAATGCAGCATTTAAGTCAGCATTAACTTCATAACCGCAAGATATACACTTAAATCTGGATTGCGATCTTCTGTTGTCAGGAGATCTGTGTCCGCATTCAGAACAGGTTTGACTGGTATATGGTGCTGGAACTTCTTCAGTAGCATTACACTTATAATCCAGCATCCTTTTCATATCAAACCAGCCAGTAGCACGAATGTTCCTGTTCATCTTGCGAAAGTTCTTCCATTTCTTTCTGGCTGTCATCCCTTGTGTATTAAGTCTCTCAAGTACAGGAACGTCATAAAGATCGGAGATCTTTCTTGTAACCTGATGTCTCCAGTCCTTCTGTCTGTTTGCCAGCTTCCTGTGAAGTTTCTGCAACCTTTCCTTAGTAATTCTCCACCTGTTACTTCCCTCTTCCTGACGTGCAAGTTTCTTTTGGTATCTGCGTATCTTTGCTTCTGTAAGTTCATCATCAGATAACTTAAAAACCTGTCCGTCAGACAGCGTAACCTGTCTTGAATTCCTGTCCATTGCTACAACTCTTACTTCTTTCTTTTCCTTTTTAGTTTCATCTATCTCATAGCTAAGGTACGCATACCACTTACCGCATTCCTTCTTGATCCTGCCAGAAAGGAACTTTCCATCAGGATAAGGATTCTTACCTGCCAACCTGAACCATCCAACCTTTAAAATACGGACCCAGTTATTGTCTGACAGTTTAGCTGACTGATAATTTACCGGAAACGAAGGAGTAGTTTTTAATTTACTCTTGAATTTAGGTTGTCCCGATTTTCCATCCCTGTATCTCTTACAGGCATTTGTAAGGTCCAGTAAATAATGCTGAAGTATGTAAGCAGATGCTTCTTTCAGAAAGTAGTTCTTTTCTTCTTTCTTAAACTCTCTTAAAAAATTCCCTAAACTCTCATGACCATAACCATCATTAAAATCGTTATCCCTTAAAATCCCTGTAAAGTGATTCCATACAAACCTGCAACAGCCAGCAGTAGAGGAAAGTTTATGAAACTTTTTCCTGTTGTTTGATCTCAACCTCTGCCTTACCGTTCTTATTGTCTTACCTTCTTTCATATTTGTAATTTTACCTTATTCCCTTGCTTTTTTTAAGTAGTTTGGATACTTAAGTATATAGTCCCCTAACATTTTATATTTCAAAACCATAAATTGTATTTATAATCTTTGTTCTGCAGCAGGTGTGGACCATACGATGCTTTCCAGAACGGACTCCGTTAATATAGTTGCCATAAATAACTTTCCTGAGATAAATGCCGGGGATGATCTGCCAGGGACCATAGTTAATTCTGTACTGGAAGATAATATTGATATAGATAACGACGACATAGTACTGGTGGCACAAAAAATAGTGTCCAAGGCGGAAGACCGTATAGTTGACCTAAAAAATATCCAGCCGTCGGAATTCTCCAAGACCGTGGGTAAGGAAGTTGCAAAAGACCCAAGGCTGGTTGAGGTTATCCTTTCAGAAACTCACAAGATAATCCGTATGGACCTGAGAAAAAAAGATAAGGGAAGATTGATAGTTGAAACCAGAAACGGCCTGATACTTGCAAATGCCGGTGTTGACACATCAAACGTATCCGGAGGTAACTGTGTAACTCTGCTGCCTCTGGACCCTGACAGATCTGCAAGAAAGATCAAAGATTACATAAAAAGGAAGATACAGAAGAGGGTTGCGGTCATCATCACGGATACCGTGGGCAGACCCTGGAGGGACGGACTTGTTGATATTGCGATCGGGTGTGCAGGAATAAAGGTCCTGGATGATCAGAGAGGCGTCAAGGACTCCGGGGGCTTTACCCTTAATGCTACCGTAATGGCGACTGCGGACCAGGTGGCAGCGGCTGCAGGATTACTTATGGGAAAGAACAGTAAGACGCCTTTGATAATAGTTAAAGGACTGAAGTATAAAAGAAGCAGTAAAGGTTCAAAAGCATTGATCAGAAATCCAGGAGAGGACCTTTTCAGATAGATATGACACACCTCAACGCATGGTAATTCCTGTACTGCTTTTCTTACTCTCTTTCTTAAATTTTTCCTTGGTAAATTCCTTTATATGGAATGAAATGATTTTTCCCGTCCGATAACAAACTGGACGGACCGGAGCAGGCCGTAAAAGAAGTAAGAGACGTGATGAAGTGGAAGATCAATGATGCTTTGTTAAACGAATCCCTTATTGTCAAAGAAGTATATGATAATTCCGTTGGTAACCAGCCACAAGACAACACAGGACAGCAGCCAGATATCGTTCAGCAGTGCATCAGTTGGTTCCCCTTTGGACTTTACGTTAATAAGGTAGATGTATCGTAATATACCGAAGCAGACAAGTGGTATTGTAAATAACATCTCATCCATGCCCCTGTAGACCAGATATAACGAATAGACAATAATGGACATAGTGGAGAAGATAAGCACGCCACTGTCCAGAAATGAGGTGTTGTAGTTACTAAGGACCTTTTTGAAATTTGCTCCTTTGTTGACCGCGTTAAGTTCAGTTCTTCTTTTGCCGAACGCAAGAAGCAGGGATAGAAAAAGGGTTAACAGTAAAAACCAGCCGGAGATGGGTATATTGCAACTGATACCTCCTGCAAATATTCTGAGCAGAAATCCGAAAGATATGAAAAAAAGCTCTATTATAACGATATTTTTCAGCAGTAAAGTGTAAAACGAGGAAACCACAAGATAACAGACGAGCATCAGTACGTAGGACAGATTGATCTTGAACGCCATGAACATTCCCAGGGCCAGAAGCAGCATTGCAGCAATGATCGCGGCGGCAGTCTGTATCTTTCCAGACGCGATAGGTCTGTTCTTCTTGACCGTATGGTTCCTGTCAGATTCCCTGTCGGCGAGGTCGTTAAGTATGTATCCCACCGAAGCGATAAAGGAGAAAGAGAAAAAAGCGGTCAGACCCACAAGGAGATTGTTCAGGTTCTCAAATAAAATCCCGGCAAAAAACGATGGGGCGATAACCAGACAGTTCTTTACCCAGTGTTCCGGACGAACCAGCAGAACGTAGTGCCGCATGTGTGATCTCATCTCTGAACCATTCTACAATCTCTACGATTTATTGCAATTGATGTGTATATTTTTAAATAATGTCGGATGCTGAAGAAGAAGAGTTTATAATAATATCACACCGCGGTGCAAGTGGATATGAGCCTGAAAATACCATTTCATCGTTCAGAAAGGCCGTTGCACTTGGTGCACCGGTGATAGAGTTCGACGTTCGGACCAGCCTTGACGGTGAACTTGTGGTCATGCATGACAGCAGAGTGAACAGAACGACGAACGGAAAGGGATACGTAAGGGATAAAACGCTGGAAGAGCTGAGGGAACTTGACGCGGGCAGTGGGGAGAAAATACCGACGGTGGAGGAAGTAATATCGGGATTTGCCGGCACAAAATTTGTGATAGAACTGAAGGAACACAACTCCGAGGACAAGATCCTGGACATTGTTCACAGGTACAAAGTTATCAATGACGTCTTTATCGTTTCGTTTCACAAGAGAATACTGAAAAGGGTCAAGCATCTGGAACCGGCCGTTCTCACTGGTTTAATAAAGTTCTTTCCCTTTAATATATACAGGGACTGTAAGTTCTGTAATGCGGATATGGTCGCGGTCTTTCGGTATTTCATAACCTCCGGGCTGGTTAAGAAGGTCCGGGACATGAAGTTAGAACTGTTTGCCTGGACGGTCAATGAAAAGGAACTTGCCCTGAAGATGAAAAAATTAGGTATAAGAGGTATTATTACGGACAAACCCGACCTGTTGTCATAGGCTCCAATGGACAGAGCATATTGTGATTACAACGCAACCACCCCGGTCGACCAGAGGGTTATAGATGAAATGCTTCCTTATTTTCATTATAACTACGGGAACCCTTCAAGCATTCATTCAATGGGGAACGAGGCAAAGGCCGCACTTGACGTATCAAGGGAAAAAGTGGCAGGACTGATCAACGTCAGACCACGGGAGATCGTTTTTACCAGTGGAGGCAGTGAATGCAATAACTACCTGATCAGAGGACTGGCAATGTCAGTGAAGGAAAAGGGAAATCATATAATTTCCACCCAGGTGGAGCATGCCTCTACGCTGGCAACGCTGAAGTACATGGAAAAGCTCGGATTTGAAGTCACTTATACAGGCGTTGATAAAGACGGGGTCGTTGACCTTGATGAACTTGAGGGGTCCATTTCGGAAAAGACCGTGCTGATAACCTGTATTTTTGCAAATAACGAGACGGGAGTAATAAGTCCGATCGAAAAGATAAGCCGGATATCAAAGGAGCATGGAATAATCCTGCATACCGATACGGTTCAGGTCCTGGGCAAGTTACCGCTGGACGTTCAGAAGCTGCCGGTGGACGCCGCGTCGTTCTCTTCTCACAAGGTATACGGTCCTAAAGGCGTCGGGGCGGCGTATATAAGGACCGGACTGGACCCTTCGGTACTGCTGCACGGCGGCGGGCAGGAGAGAGGAAGGAGGTCCGGCACTGAGAACGTTCCAGCAGTGGTGGGGTTTGGCAAGGCATGTGAACTGGCCTCTGATCTGCTCGTACACGAGGACCGCAGGGTGAGCGAACTGACAAAGACGCTTCAGAGCCGGGTACTTGAAAGTATAAAAGGCGTCAGGATAAATGGGGCTGGTGCAAAGCGTCTTTCAAACACGCTTAATTTCAGCTTTGACGACGTTGAAGGGGAATCGCTTGTAGTAAATCTTGATCTTGAAGGTATTTCGTGCTCGACCGGTTCGGCATGCTCCGAGGGGAACGTGGAGCCGTCCCATGTGCTTCTTGCTATGGGACTGAGCAGCAGGCAGGCAGCTTCATCGCTCAGGCTGAGCTTTGGACGGTTTTCAGAAGAAAAGGACGTGGAAAGGATCATCTCGGTACTGCCAGGCATAGTGGAAAGGATCAGAAACACGCGCATCTGACGCGGTTTATAGGTAAAGCCGCTGTCCTGAAACGTTCAGTTACTTTCTGAACGACCGCCGTCAGTCCCGTTCATCATGGAAACACTGGGTTCAGCTTCAGTCCCGTGCTTTCAGGCAGTCCCATCATAATGTTCATGTTCTGGACAGCCTGTCCTGAGGCTCCTTTTACGAGGTTATCTATCACGGAGACCAGAATGGCGGTCTTTTTATCAGGATTGGATACAACCCCTATGTCGCAGTAATTGGAACCTTTTATGGACGAAATGCTCGGGAAGTGCCCTTCGTCGTAAATTCTGATAAAGTATGAACCGTGATAGAACTGTTTTAATATCCCTATCAGGTCGGAAGTGGAGTAGCTTCCGTTGGTGCTTACGTATATCGTTGACAGGATCCCTCTGCTGATCGGAAGCAGATGAGGGGTGAAGATCACCTCCGTCTTCTTTTTACAGTAACTGGATAAATGCTGTTCGATCTCGGGAGAATGTCTGTGAGCACCTACCTTATATGCCTTAAGCACTTCATCCACTTCACAGAAATGAAGATCCAGAGAAGGCGTTCTTCCTGCACCCGAAGCGCCTGACTTTGAATCTATAATTATGTTATCTTCCCTGATGATCCCTTTTTTTATAAGCGGGGCCAGAGGCAGGATCGTGGACGTCGGATAGCATCCGGGATTGGCAACCAGTTGTGACTTTGCTATCTCGTCCCTGTAGAGCTCTGAAATTCCATACACTGCACTTTCTATAAACGATGGGCAAGGGTGCCTGCTGTACCACTTATTGTAGTTTTCTTCACTTATTCTGAAGTCCGCTCCAAGATCAACTATCTTCAGGCCTTTTTTATACAGGTAAGCCACGACCTCGGCCGATGCTCCGTGCGGCAGTGACGCAAATACAACATCCACGTTATCTGCTATTTTTTCGGGGCTCAGTTTTTCCAGGTCCAGATCTGTCAGGTCTCTTAAATGCGGAAAGACCTCCACGAGTTTCTTGCCCGCGTGCCTTGCTGCCGTGGCGTGACGGATCTCCACGCCGGGATGGTTCAGCAGAAGCCTTATCAGTTCCCCTCCCGTGTATCCACTGGCACCTAGTATAGCCGTTCTTATATTTGACATGGTAATTGAAAGTATCCGTTTAAGCGAACAAATACAACCTTTTTCAATTGTAATGTAAGTGCAGCAACCCAGGCAGCACCTATGATATCTTGACTGAACATCTGACAAAAGGTACTATAACAGATTTATTCTTAAGGAGAATATAATGTCTTTGAAAGTAGGTATCAATGGTTTTGGACGTATAGGAAGGCACGTACTCAGGATAGGGCTTGAGAGACCTGGTTTGAAGTTCGTAGGTATCAATGACGTATCAGATGCGAGGACCTTAGCACATCTTTTTAAATACGATTCGGTGTTTGGTCCGTACAAGGGAGAAGTAAAGGTCGATGGAAGCGATATAGTTATTGACGGCGATCCTGTAAGGGTATTTTCCTCCCGGAGCCCGGAGCAGATAGACTGGGACGGGGTCGGAGCAGAAGCGGTAGTGGAAGCAACGGGTGTTTTCAGGACCAGGGAACAGGCTTCCATGCACCTTGGTGGATCCGTAAGGAAGGTGATAATTACGGCGCCGGCTAAAGGTAAAGTGGACTTTTCGGTCGTTATGGGCATTAATGACGATGACTACAGACCGGATAAAGACCATATAATCTCCAATGCCTCATGCACTACGAACTGTTTCAGTATGCTTGTTAAGGTGCTTCTGGATAATTTCGGAATAAAAAAAGGTCAGATGACGACCATTCATTCCTATACCAATGACCAGAGAATTCTGGATGCCCCTCACTCGGACCTGAGAAGAGCACGTTCGGCGGCGCTTTCCATTATCCCGACCAGTACCGGAGCGGCAAGTGCCATTCAGCTGGTGTTCCCTGAACTGAAAGGCAAACTTGAGGCAATTGCTTTAAGGGTTCCAACTCCAAACGTTTCTGTGGTTGACTTTACCTGTGAACTTGGCAGGGAAAGCTGCGTTGACGAAATAAACGAGAAGTTCAAGCAGGCGTCAGATGGCGATTTACAGAGGTATATAAGGTATATTGATGAACCTCTTGTTTCATCGGATATGATCGCCGATACCCACTCTGCTTCTTATGACTCGGAACTCACGTCGGTAGTTAATGGTGAGCTTGCAAAGGTAATAGCCTGGTACGACAACGAGTATGGGTATTCTGCAAGGGTGGTGGACCTGATTGAACTGGTGGGAAAACGGTCTTGATAGCTAAATCGGTCATATCAGACCTTCCGGATTCCGATATAAAGGGTAAGAAGGTCTTTGTCAGAGTTGATTTTAACGTTCCTATAAAGAACAGCAGGATCAGCGAGGACTACAGGATAAGGCGGACGATTCCCACGATCGATTTTTTGGTTGAAAAAGGTGCAAAGGTTATACTTGCTTCCCACCTTGGCAGACCTAAAGGGAAATATATTTCCAGTCTGTCCCTTCGTCCCGTTGCCTTGAGACTGACGGAGTTTCTCGGAAAAGACGTGAAATTTGTAGGCAAGATCATTGGAAAAGAGGTCGAAGATGCCTCCGATGATCTGAAAAACGGAGATGTAATGCTCCTTGAGAACCTCAGGTTTCACATTGAAGAAAGGAACAACGACCCGGAATTTGCAAAACAGCTGTCATTGTTGGCAGATATTTACGTTAATGACGCGTTTGGAACTTCACACAGGGCCCATGCGTCGACTTACGGTATGGCATTCAACTTTGAAAAGAGATTGTCGGGATTTCTTGTAGACCGCGAGATAAGGTTTTTAGGTACGCTGCTCGATAATCCTATGAGACCTTACGTGGTGATCGTGGGAGGGGCCAAGATAAAGGACAAGATAGGAGCACTGAAAAACCTTATAGAAAAAGCCGACCACGTGCTGTTAGGTGGTGGTATTGCCTATACTTTCCTTAAGGCGAAAGGTATTTCGGTCGGTAAATCGATCTGTGAGGACGAGATGTTGCCTTGGGCAAGGGAAGCACTTAAGACCTTTGGAGATAAGATATCACTGCCGGTCGACCATATTGTTTCAGAGAGTTTCGACAACGTGAAAAACCCGATCGTGATTGATAATGAGATACCCGAGCATTATCAGGGTTTTGATATTGGTCCCAAGACCGTAAATAACTACTCTTTGTTCATAAAGGGAAACGGTACTATATTCTGGAACGGACCCATGGGACTGTTCGAAATAGAGGATTTTTCTTCCGGCACGACCAGTATTGCAAGGTCAATTGCCCTTGCAACGTGGAGAGGTGCTACAACGGTCGTGGGTGGAGGGGACAGTATTGCCGCGATGAGGAACGCTGAAGTGCTTGATCTTGAGGTAAGTCATATATCGACTGGCGGAGGTGCCTCCCTTGAGTTTCTCGGTGGAAGTGAACTTCCCGGTATTGCAGTACTGAACAATACGTCAGATAAAGCTTAAGATATTGATGATTTACCGGATCTGTTATATCCCATCGTTACAGGCATTCTCCGGTCCTTTCCGAACGCCTTGCCCGTTATTTTAATTCCAATGGGACTTTGTCTGCGCTTGTATTCGTTCTGGTCCACCATTCTGGCTACCTGCCTGACCGTACTTTCATCTTCCCCTTTATTTATTATTTCCTTTACGCTCAGATCGTCTTCTATATAGTACTTCAGTATTCTGTCCAGCTGTTCATACGGGGGTAAGGAGTCGGTGTCTTTCTGCTCGGGCCTTAACTCCGCCGAAGGAGGTTTATTAATGACCGAGACCGGGATCACGTCCTGTCCCTTTTCCCTGTTGTAGAACTTTGCTAGTCTGTAAATGAGCATCTTCGGTATATCTTTTATAACGGCAAAGCCACCTGCCATGTCGCCGTAAAGCGTTCCGTACCCAACGCTCATTTCGCTCTTGTTACCTGTACTTAAGACCAGATAGCCGAACTTATTGGACAGTGCCATTAATATGTTTCCCCTTATGCGTGCCTGGATGTTCTCCTCGGCTTCGTTGGCGGGTTTACCTTCGAAGTGGACTTCAAGGCTTTTAAGGTATGAACTGAATATCTTACTTATAGGGATGTTCCGTGTTTCAATTCCGAGGTTTGCAGCCAGTATCAGAGAATCCTCCACGCTCCCTTTCGAACTGTATTCAGAAGGCATTATAATCCCAAGCAGGTTCCCGGCACCAAGTGCCTCGGTGGCAATGACGGCAACGAGAGATGAGTCTATTCCTCCACTGATCCCGATCACGGTCTTTTTAAAGCCGTTCTTCATCACATAGTCCCTTGTACCCAGTACAAGTGCGTCAAAGACCTCCTGCTCTTCACTTTTAAACTCGTTCTTTCTGGGTAATACGGGTCTTCTCGTTCTGTTTGCTGGTGGCTTAAGTTCCACTGACCTTACTGTCTTATGTTTTGACGGCATCTTTTGTGCTTTGGTATCCCTGCCGTTCTTCCTGGAAGGTCTTTTTATATCAAGGTCGGTTACGAGCAGGTCTTCTTGAAACTGTGCGGCACGTGAAATAACCTCTCCCGTATCACTTATCACGCAGCTGTTCCCGTCAAATACCAGTTCGTCCTGTCCTCCAACGAGGTTACAGAAGGCCAGAAAGCAGCCATGACGTGAAGCCCTTTTAGTCAGCATTTTTTCCCTCTCTTCGGGTTTTTTTAAGTTATAAGGTGAAGAGGAGATATTGATTATGAGCTGAGCGTTGCCGCTGCGTACCTGTTGTTTTGCCGGGTTGCCGGGATGCCATATGTCCTCGCATATGTTCACTCCGAAGATCAGTTTACCATATCTGTAAACACTGACCTCACTTCCGGATTTGAAATATCTGTCCTCATCGAATACTCCGTAATTGGGAAGGCGTGACTTTCTGTACACGTCGGCGACCTCGCCGTTTTGAATTACAGCCGCCGCGTTGTAAATATTGCCGCTGGATTCAACAAATCCGGCGATCGTGATAATCGACCCTGAAGCCTCTTTGATCTCGTTGATTGCGTCTTTATTGTCTTTAATGAAGCTTTTTTTTAACAAGAGGTCTTCTGGCGGATACCCAGTGATAGTCAGTTCGGGAAAAACGATGATGTCTGCACCGGCTTTCTGAGCTTCTTTAATGTGAGCGATCATCCTGTCCACGTTCCCGTGTATATCGCCCACACAGCAGTTGATTTGAGCCAAAGCTATTCTTACGCTCATATTCGGATCAGTGAATTATATAAAATTACCCTGAAAGTATAACTGACTGTCGTAAATACTTTTATTTTTGATATAACTTACTGAATTAATTAAGTTTTTATTGACAAAATTACTGTTTTATGATATGTTTTCACCTGTATCTTATATAACAGATCCCTGATGAAGTTTCAGTGATAGATTTCGTTGTTAGGTGGAGGGATGGAAAGGTAAACCACACGATGTCCGCATTGTGATAGCTTCAGAGCGTCTGGCAAGCAAGGTAAGTATGAGGTGAATAATACGGGAAAATACAAAGAACTGACCTTGAGTTACGACAGGAGGCTAAGCAAAAAAGACTTGTACACCATTGAGGTTCTTAACAAGACTTTTGATAAAAGCGATCTGAGAATAGAGCATGATGGGAAAAATATCACTGTCTTGCTAAAGACGGTCGATATTACAAAGTTAAAAGATCAGAGCACTTTACTGA
Organism: Thermodesulfobacteriota bacterium; assembly: GCA_965215275.1. Taxonomy (GTDB): domain Bacteria; phylum Desulfobacterota_D; class UBA1144; order Nemesobacterales; family JAJCZQ01; genus CAZUNK01. The sequence continues at coordinate 705,141 of OZ244044.1, read as the reverse complement.
ATGGGACCGTGAACAGGTCAATTATTAGCGATATTACTGGATTAATAGAACAGATAAAAAGTTACAGTATAAGTGGCAGCAAAAGGAATTACATTGACTACAACAAAGAAAGAAAAGTAAAGGACAGGAAGAACAAAGAGACGGCAAGAACGCAGTATTATTACGCTCAAGACAGTACTTTTTCTAAAATCAATAATGAATTGCCGGATAAATATCAGGACAGGATAATTAAAGGTGACAGCGAAACAGTGTTAAAGGACGTTCCTGATAATTCTGTTGATCTGGTTTTTACCTCTCCTCCCTATAATTTTGGGTTGGACTATGCTCACAATAAAGATGCACACTATTGGGAAGAGTACTTTGAAAAACTGTTTAAAGTATTCAAGGAATGTATAAGGGTTGTTAAGTATGGTGGAAGAATAATAGTTAACGTTCAGCCGCTTTTTTCTGATTATATTCCGAGCCACCATATAATCAGCGGCTTTTTTATAAAGGAAAAACTCATATGGAAAGGTGAGATATTATGGGAGAAGAATAACTACAACTGTAAATATACCGCTTGGGGAAGTTGGAAAAGTCCGAGCAATCCTTACTTGAAATATACATGGGAGTTTTTAGAAGTATTTTGCAAAGGAGATCTAAAAAAGACAGGATTGAAAGACGATATAGATATCTCTGCTGATGAATTTAAACAATGGGTTACTGGCAAGTGGTCACTTGCACCTGAAAGAAAGATGAAAGAATACGGACACCCTGCAATGTTCCCAGAGAAACTAGTAGAGAGAGTTCTGAAACTCTTCAGTTACAAAAGAGATATTGTATTAGATCCATTTAATGGTGTTGGTACAACGAGTGTTGTTGCACATAAGCTAGGTAGAAGATATCTTGGGATAGATATTTCTGATGATTACTGTAAGACGGCAAGACAGAGATTAAAGGGAATGCAGTGCAGTTTAATTTAGGGAATTATACAAGTAGCTATGCTAAATGAACAAAGACGATGTTTTAAACGGATGGAAGATCTTGCAGTGGGACCCTAGGGTACTGAAAACATTGAATATCAAAAAAGAAGGTTTAAAAAGATAAATACACTTCTTCTCCCGTAAGCAGCCAGTAGATATCCTGACGGAAAGCTCTCAGTTAGTTCAACGCTTGGAAAATACCGCATTGCTATGTCTTTATCCGAGACCTTATCTTTCTTCTTATCACAACGGATACAGGTATAAGCATCAGAGATGCCAATGCTGTGAGCAGATCAGAAGCAGCTTCGTTCTGATCGGAGACCGCACATCCTCCTCCACCTCCGCCTGTACCTGATGATGTCGGTCTTCGTGTCGGTGGTCCTGTTGTTGGTGGGTCTGTCGGTCCTGGTGGCGTAGTCGTTACCCTGATGGTAAAGATGAGTTCGTCCGTATCTCCATCTTCATCCGTTACCGTATATGTATAACTGCCGGAAGATACAGCAGTTGGTGTTCCGCTGATCACTCTGTCAGTTTCACTGAAAGTAAGTCCAACAGGTAAAGAAAGAGGGGAAAGGCTGTAGGTTAATTCTCCATTCCCTGCTGTTGCCTCAGGCAGTGTTTCCTTTACTGCAATTCCTGGCACGTAGTTCTTATCTGGTATAGTCCAGCTGTTAAACGTAGGTGTATCCCCAGACATATGACCATAGACCTTAATGTTCCATGAGTGTAAGGTCCCCGTACCTGAAGGTGAATTATTAGTTATTTTCAAAGTCCACTCTCCGGCAGGGTCTGTTCCCAGGTGATTGGCTAAACCAAAACGGTGCTCTCTGCCCGTGTACTTAAAGTCGTTTACAGTAACAGATCTGTCAGATAAATGTGATATTGCGTCTGCTGGATATGCCTCAACAAGTTTTGATACGGTACCGTCAGGGGAAGTTATTTCTATATCTAAAAAAGGAAAGAAAGGGTGAGTGAAATTGATACCTATCTCTATAAATTCCGTAAAGACCTCAGTACCTGGTATATCAATATCAGGTACTGTCAGTGTGAAAACATCGGAAACGTCTTCTCCCGTTGTGAAGTCCGGGATAACTGTATCGATATTACCCGAGGAAACCGTCAGAGGTCTCATTGGCGGTGGAACATTGGTCCAGCTTCCTGCAAGTTCTGCTGCCGCAGCAGCGTCTGCCATGCCAAAACCGAACTTTGGATTGTGACGATAACGTTCTGAATCAGAACCGTATTTAAATGCTACTGGTCTCCAGGCTGTGTCGGTAAAACCTAACTGTATGTCATGACTGGCTGAACCTGCCAGTATCAGTTTCAGGTCCCGCCAGCTGAGATCACTGTTTACCTCTCTAATCAGTGCTGCTATCCCTGAAACGACCGCAGCTGAATTTGAAGTTCCAGGGAACTCAAAAGTATAACCGTCGTTATTGTTGGTAGTTACAATATCAGAACCCGGTGCACATACCCACAGATTGAACCCCTCTTCTGAAAAAGAACTCTTAATAATATTGTTATTGCCTGTAATATTACTGATCTCTGCTGAACATACGGTAGTTACAGCGTAATAGTTGGAATACTCATCAAAATTAGCCTGATCTGATCCTTCATGTCCGTCCCCTGCCGCCCATACGTAAAATACTCCTTTACCACCAAACCCTTCTCTTATACCAGTTCTCACTCCTTCTTCCCACTCTGATGAAGCCTCTGTAAGAACCGGCAGGTCCTTCGGTCCCCAGTTGTTGACCGATACAGCCGTTGTATCCATATTACGGATCATGGCGTCCTTTGCATTAGCATCACTGAAGTTACCAGCTAAATTATAACTGTAGATGTTTGCCTGTGGTGCTACACCTCTTACTCCAAGGCTGTTATCACCCACTGCTGCTATAATGCCAGCTACACGTGTACCACGACCACTGAAAGGACTGTACAGATCACCGCTTCCTGAGTAATCATGAGAAAGGGTGGTATCTACGTTATCAGCAAGGTCCTCATGATCTGTGTCCATGCCATGATCTACAACCGCTACGTTAATCTCAGCTCCAAATACACTATCATCCCAGACCTCTTCTATGTTTATATCTATATCTTCTCCAGAGGTTTGGAATATCAGCTCGCCACTTACTTGCACATCAACTGCTGGACGTTTCAGATACCACTGACAGCCGTATAAGGGATCATTTGGAAAATTGGTAGTGATAATTTGACAGATCTCAAAGAGTTCACTAGAATCAGCTAATAGAACTTGAACTGTATAGGATGTAGCACCACTGCTTCCTACAACTATATAGTACGTTCCCGTTCTGAGGCGGGTTTGTAGAGTGGCCGTTGCTGCGTTACCTGACAAAGTCACTTCAGCAGTACTTGCTATCAGACCATCATTGCTGTCACATAACTGTAAGCTGTATCCCAGATCATTGGAGAAGGGGAAATTTGCCTTTATATCTACAATAAGATCTTCATTTATGTTTGTCCGAAAGTAATGCGGACCAGAACCGGCAGCTAAACTTCCACTACGTGTACTTCCGGCTACTCTCAACGTAGCTTCGGTCGTTGCACTGGAGTCACAGTTATTAATGCTGGTCTGACCATATGCACTAACGTTTACAAGGCACAGAAAAAAGAAAAAGGGAATTAATAATTTATGGTGGGGGGGGGGATATTCTAAATAAAATGTTCATAACCTTTTTATTTTACTTTGTATTATTAATGAATGTCAAGTGTATAAATATACAAAGGCTATATTTTATTTTCGCACAGTTAAATATATAATTCCCCTTAATTTAGATGAAAGGATTAAAATTCGTCTGAATTACTGTGGATTTTTTATCCGGTCTTACCGTAAAAATACTGACCCGTCTATAACCGATAGCCCGTCTTTGGAAGAAGTTTTTTGTCCATATATACCTTGCCACTGTTATCGGTAGATATTCTTCCTTGGGAGATAAGGTCAAAGACCACAATCGGCAGGGTGACCCATTCAGCTTCTGCTCTTATTTTATAGTTCAGGTCTTCAATGTCCCTTTCGCTGTATTTCTCCAGAGAAACAGGTTTTGACTGTGCTACCGCAGACCCGAACCTTTGATCTTCCTGATCGATATATACCGTGCATCTTATTTCAGTATCCTTGTTCCTGATTCCCTGAACTGCCGCTGGCACGCCACGGATCAGATAATTTTTTGTTATGTCCCCGGGATACATGTTAATAACTGCATTTTTAAATCTTTGATAGAAAACGCTGCTCAGTTTTCTCCTGTATCCGGCCAGTACGATCAGGTCGGGTGTGGAGTTATCTTCGATCAGCTTTATTGCTTCAATGTCGTACAGTTTTCTTGAACCTTCATCGTCAACTGGTTTTCCAAGTGATCCAAAGAACTGTTTCGAACTTAATACCGCTGTCTTAATGCCCAGTTCCTTGGCCGTTATTATACCTCTGCATTCCGGAACGTTTGAAAATACCAGGTCGATCTTTGCAGACTTGATATTCTGTTTGTAAAGCTCTGTCTGCTTTCTGTAAAGTGCTTCAAAATTGCGTCCCGAACCGGACAGTAAAACCGCAACTGACATAGGTCTGTTCTGGACGGGTGAATAAACTTTAGTTGTACTCATTTGAAAAAAACAGAATTATAGATTATGAAATTACAGGCTTCAAATATGAAAAACTTAATACAGAGACTGATCACTTCCCTTGTAGGCGTGCCCGTTATACTCATTGTTTCCTACCTGGACGAGGTCGTGTTTTTCTTTTTCATATCCATTTTAACAGTTCTTGGAATAATAGAGTATTTTGAACTTATAAAAAATCACAAGAAAAAACCGAACTTTAACGTTGTTTTACTGGGTTCTCTACTGATCGCCGCGGGGGCGTTTATTCATCCGGTCGCCTTTATGATGCTTTTTACGCTGGTCGTCGTGTTTACCGTAGCTTCTAATTTAAGTTCCGATAACGTTTCAAATTTCTCACAGGTGGCCGGGTCATCTGTTTTTCCAGTGATGTATTTCGGGTGGTTCCTAGGCCATGGGATATTAATACGCAATATAGGGTTTGATGAAAATGCCGTAAGGCTTCTGGATGGTCTGCGTGACCCCGGTTTTTTCTTTCTCGTGATCGTTTATGGATGCACTTTCGTTAATGATACGGGTGCTTTCTTTATAGGTAAGAAATTTGGAAGGAACAAGCTTTCTTCGACCATAAGCCCGGGCAAAACGGTGGAAGGTACAGTAGGTGGGGTTTTATTATCAGTGGTAGGTGCGTTACTTATCAACGGCTTTTTCTCAGACCCGCTGAGCTGGCAATGGTGCGTGATCTACGGGTTACTGATAGGAATAACGGCTATGTTTGGTGATCTGGTCGAATCTGCACTGAAGAGGGGGGCGGCAGTTAAGGATTCTGGTGGCATTGTCCCTGGACATGGAGGGATCCTGGACAGATTCGACAGTTTCTTTTTTGTATTTCCCGCTGCTTACTATCTGACCCTTATTTTCCTTTATCTGAGTTAGCCGTTATTTTCAATTAAAGGTGTTTAATGTATTATACTTTTTTTCTGAACGAACCTGTATAACTGGTGAGTGCCTGATCCTTCAATGAGAAAAACCGCTATTTACAGTATCCACGTGTCAAGCAACGCAAAGATCGTTGATTTTGCCGGATGGCAAATGCCGGTTTCGTACTCCGGGATAATAGAAGAGCATCTGGCAGTCAGGAAGTATGCAGGATTGTTCGATGTCAGTCATATGGGAGAGATACTGGTCAGGGGAAAGGATGCTTTGAGCTTCTGTCAGTTTTTATCCACCAATGATCTGAGCAGGATCAGGGACGGGCAGGCACAGTATTCGCTGATGTGCAATAACGACGGCGGAGTTATAGATGATCTGCTGATATATAAAATAAGTAACGATGAGTTCTTTTTTTGCGTTAACGCTTCGAACACGGACAAGGATTTTAACTGGATGCTTGAGAACAGAGGCGGTTTTGACGTGAAGGTCGATAACGTCAGTTGCCTGTATTCACAGCTTGCACTCCAGGGTCCGGGGTCGGTCAATATAATGGAAAGTATCTTTGGAAGTGAAGTGACGTCGATCAGAACGTTCCATTTTGAAAAGGTCCGGCTAAATGGTCGGGAAGTCCTTGTTTCAAGAACCGGATATACCGGGGAGGACGGCTTTGAGATATATCTTCCCTGGGATAGGGGACCTGAATTATGGAACAGTATATTAGAAGAGGCTGGTGGGACCGGTTTTCTGCCCTGCGGTCTGGGATCAAGGGATACTCTGAGGATCGAGATGGGGTATAGTCTTTATGGCTGCGAGATAGGTGAGAGCATAAATCCCCTGGAAGCTGGACTGCAAAGATACGTAAAGCTGAACAAAGGGTCGTTCATAGGACGGGAGAGCCTGGAAAAATATATAAAAGCCGGTCTTAAGAAAAAATTAGTGACATTCGAAATGACAGACAGGGCCATTCCAAGAAAGGGGTATGAGATCTACTCCGAAAACAGTGTTGTAGGATACGTTACAAGTGGTACATTTTCCCCGAGCCTGAAAAGATCCATTGGACTCGGTATGATAGATCCGAAAAACGTGAAAAAAGACGTATTATCAGTGGATATAAGAGGTAAGAAGAGATCAGCTAAAGTAGTGCCAATACCCTTTTACAGGAAATAGGCTTTTAAGGAGGTAAGTTATATGTCTCACGTTCCTGATGATTTAAAATATACGGAAAATCACGAGTGGGTTAGAACCAGGGGGGACAGTGTGGAGATCGGTATTACCGATTACGCACAGGAAGCTTTGGGTGAGATAGTTTTTATTGAGTTACCTGATGAGGGCGATGGAGCGGTGAAAGGTGATTCATTTGGTGCCGTGGAGTCAACTAAATCAGTATCGGATATATATTCTCCGGTATCTGGCGAGATAGTTGAAGTGAACGATGAACTTTCAGCATCGCCTGAAACGATAAATGAAGACCCATATGGAAACGGGTGGATAGTCAGGATCAAAATGAACGACGAGGACGAACTGAAGGACCTTCTTAGCTGTGAACGTTACATCGGTCTTGTTGAGAGCGAAATGGACGAGTGAAGCAGTATTTTATCATGCAGGAGTATTCAGATAGTGAGTTTATACTGAGGCATATAGGTGTTTCAGAGGATGAGACCAGGCAGATGCTTGAGGTGCTGAACGTTGATTCCCTGGACGAACTGGTTGCACAGACCATACCTTCCGATATCAGGACCACTGATGAACTTGATCTGCCCGCTGCCTTATCGGAACATGAGTATATAAAGCACATAAGAGAGGTCGCGGGAAAAAATCTCCTGTTCAAGTCTTATATAGGGCTTGGTTATTACGGCTGTATCGTTCCGCCCGTGATCCTGAGGAACGTTCTGGAAAACCCAGGCTGGTACACGCAGTACACTCCTTATCAGGCCGAAATATCACAGGGCAGACTGGAGGCACTTCTGAACTTTCAGACTGCGGTATGCGACCTGACGGGTATGGAGATCGCGAATTCCTCTTTGCTTGATGAAGGAAATGCCGCAGCTGAAGCTATGACGATGGCTTACAGACTTCGTGAAAAAGCACTTGTTAAAAGTGGTGCGAACAGGTTTTTCGTTTCTGAAAAATGCTTTCCTCAGACCATTGACGTTCTGAGGTCAAGGTCGGAGCCGCTGGGAATAGAGCTTGAGATCGGAGACCTTAACAAGGCAGATATATCCCTCGGTACCTTTGGTGCCCTTCTGCAATACCCGGACGGGGACGGAAACGTGTACGATATGGGCGGTTTTATTGAAAAACTGCACGATCAGGGCGCTCTGGCGGTCGTTGCGGCGGATATTATGAGCCTTGCGTTATTAAAGCCCCCGGGAGAGTCCGGAGCGGATATCGTTGTTGGGTCCACTCAGAGGCTTGGGGTTCCGGCTGGCTACGGAGGTCCCCATGCGGCCTATTTCGCCACAAGGGACGAATTTAAGAGAAGTGTTCCCGGAAGGATAATAGGTGCTTCGGTCGACAGAAAGGGGAAAAAAGCATACAGGATGTCCTTACAGACCCGTGAGCAGCATATAAGGAGAGAGAAGGCCACTTCAAATATCTGCACCGCCCAGGCGTTACTTGCCGTAATGGCAGGCATGTACTGCGTGTATCATGGTCCAGAAGGACTTAAGAACACGGCACTTTGCATTCACAGACGAACATCGACCCTTGAGCAGGAACTTAAAAAGCTCGGATTTGATCAGCTGAACAAAAGCTATTTTGATACCTTGCGTATAGATCTGTCAGGCAGGGAAGGGGTATTTATAAAAGCGTTACGTAAAGAGGCACTGTCTGAAAGCATTAACTTCAGGTACGGCAAAAAAGAGGTCTATATATCTCTGGATGAAACGACAACGGACGATGATGTTTTAAATATAGTGAACGTTTTTGCCTCGGCCAGTGGTACTGACGGCGTAAAAGACCTTTACAGTTCGAATTCAGCCGTGCACTTACCTGAAAAACTGACCCGTACGTCCGGCTTTTTGGTTCATCCCGTGTTTAACGTCAACCGGTCCGAGACAAAGATGCTCAGATATATAAAGAGCCTGGAGAACAAGGACCTGTCACTGGCACATTCCATGATCCCGCTTGGTTCGTGTACGATGAAACTGAACGCCACGACAGAGATGATACCGGTAAGCTGGCCTGAATTTGGCGAGGTCCATCCGTTCGTTCCGCTGGATCAGGCGTTGGGGTATAGAGAGGTATTTGATGAACTGGAGCATTTTCTGTGTGAAATTTCAGGATTTGATGCCGTTTCCCTGCAGCCAAATTCCGGCTCTCAGGGAGAGTACGCGGGACTGACCGTAATAAGAGCATATCATCACAGCCTTGACCAGACCGGCAGGGACGTGGTATTTGTACCGTTTTCCGCTCATGGTACTAATCCTGCCAGTGCCGTGATGGCGGGAATGAAGGTCGTGGTGATAAAGTGCGACCCGCACGGCAATATAGATTTTGACGACCTGAAGTCAAAATGCAGCAGGTATAAGGATGATCTTTCTGCAATAATGATCACCTATCCTTCCACTCATGGCGTTTTTGAAACAAGGATAAAAGAGATATGTGACCTAGTTCATGAAAGTGGCGGACAGGTTTACATGGACGGTGCAAATCTGAACGCTCAGGTCGGTCTGACCAATCCTTCCATCATAGGAGCGGACGTCTGTCATATAAATCTGCATAAGACCTTCAGTATCCCGCACGGTGGCGGAGGCCCGGGTATGGGACCGATATGCGTGGCCAGACACCTTTCTCCATTTCTTCCCGGACATCCCGTAGTTGATAACGGAACGGGTGAGAGTGCGACGTTCGCGGTCAGTTCGTCTCCGTGGGGAAGTGCAAGTATTTTACTTATTTCCTACGCTTATATCAGACTGCTCGGGGCAGCCGGTGTAACGGAGGCTACCAAGTACGCCATCCTGAACGCGAACTACCTTAAGTCCAGACTTGCAAAGTACTATCCCGTGCTTTATGAAGGGGAGAACGGAAGGGTCGCACATGAGTTCATACTGGATCTCAGGGGTTTTAAAAAAACCTGTGACGTTGATGTTGAAGATATAGCCAAGAGGCTGATAGACTACGGATTTCATGCTCCGACGATGTCATGGCCCGTGCCCGGAACGTTAATGATCGAACCGACCGAAAGTGAATCCAAGGAGGAACTGGACAGATTTTGTGACGCTTTGATAGAGATAAGAAAAGAGATCAGGGAAGTAGAGAGGGGGGAATTTTCAAAGGAAAACAACGTACTGAAGAACTCGCCGCATACGATAGGTGACGCCGTTCTGTCAGAGTGGAGCTATGAATACTCCAGGGAGAAAGCCTGTTATCCGCTTACGTACCTTCTCAGGAACAAGTTCTGGTCGTCCGTGGGCAGGGTTGATAACGCTTTTGGAGACAGGAACCTTGTATGTACCTGTCCTCCCGTGGATGAATATGAACAGCCGGACTAGAGCTTTCTTTCTATATAAGCCGAATTCTTAATTTTTATCAGATAGTTCTTTAATATTTCCTCTGCTTTCTGATTGTAAAGAATGGTCCTTATTTCGTCAGAGTAAGTTTTAGATATACCGTTTTTAATTTCCTGTCTGTCCAGGACCTTGATTATATGAAATCCGGCGGGAGATTCCACGGGTCCGACGATCTCGTTCACCTCTGCGTTCTGAACTGCCTGGTCAAGTGGTTCCACCAGTTCTCCTTTTTTAAAATGTCCGAGAACTCCGCCACCTGAAGCGGACATTGCATCTTGAGAATGATCTTTTGCCAGCCTGGCAAAGTCCTCTCCCTGTTTTGCCCTCTCGGCGATCTGAGATGCTATCTGCGGGGTCTTGGAAGATATGAGTATGTGCGCGATCTCAAGTTCATCTACGTTACCCTTTTCAAGTTCTTCACCGTAGGTCTTTTTATAATACCGAGCGACCTCTTCATCGGTTATGGCTATACTGCCCTTGATCTCTCTTTGAATGAGCCTTCTTGTAATGAGCTGGAACTTCCACTGGTCCTTAAATCCTTCCTCGGTAATGTTCTGTTCCTTGATGCCTTTCTCCATATCTTGTTTATCTAGGTTGTAAAATGACTGCATTTCCTGGATGGACAGTTCCACTTCGTTATCAGTTATGACTATTCCCGTTTTTTTAGCTTCCTGTTCTATTATCGTCTTGTCTATTATCTGCTCCAGAAAAGCAAAGTCGGTCTCAATTTCCCCGAGCTTGACCCCGTTGAGCTTTGCCTGTTCTTCATACTCGGTCAGCGTTATTATCTTGTCGTTGATTACCGCTACAATTCTGTCCACCTGATCCCGTGCGGCTGCACTGGTACACAGAAGGTTTATGACCGTAAATGTAATTAGCACGTAGATTGCTGATCTGTTCATAGGTTTGTTTACTCCTTTCAGTAAAGTACTTAAGCGTTAGTTTCTTTCCCGGTGATAGAACTGCTGCTCAGTTCTCTGAGCTTTTTGTGTATCTCTTCGTATTTGTCGTGTTCTTCATAGTATATCTTTATTTTTTCAGGAAGTTTAAACTTTTTATACAGGACGGAATCGTCTTTCAGGACAAACAGTGCATGATTTTTCTGGATCTCCAGCCTGGATATTCTGACTTTCTTTATCCTGAACTTCAACTCCAGCATTTTTATCAGCGTTGTCAGTTCCCTGGGGACCTTTCCGAACTTGTCGTTAATCTCCTCTTTTATTTCGTTGAGTTCCTTTAGTTTGTTATACGAGGAAAACCTTTTATAGTAGTAAAGCCTTTCGGAACTGTTCTCTATATAGTCTTCGGGAATAAAAGCACTCTCGTAACTCTGTATTTCAGGGTCGTAATCTTCAGCCTCCCTGCACTTGTTTAAGTTCCTGATGGTTTCCTGGAGCATTTCCAGGTAGAGTTCCAGTCCCACTTCCGAGATCGTGCCCGACTGTTCCTCACCGAACAGGCTTCCCGCTCCTCTGATCTCCATGTCGTATAAAGCGAGCTTGAATCCCGTTCCCAGGTTCTGCAGTTCGGAAAGCTTCGTTAATCTTTTTCTGGCGTCCGTGGTCAGTGCGTTGATAGATGGTACTAAAAAATATGCATGGGCCTTTATTTTACCCCTTCCTACACGTCCTTTGAGTTGATAAAGGTCTGCCAGTCCGAACTTATGTGCGTCATTTATGATAATCGTGTTCGCCCTGGGTATGTCCAGTCCCGATTCCACTATAGCGGTCGTGACCAGCAGATTGATCTTTCCATCCCTGAACATCGATATACGGTTTTCGAGGACCTTTTCGTTCATCTGCCCGTGCGTTATCCCGATCGATGCCTCAGGGACGAGCGTCTTCAGGGTTTCGGCTATTTCTGATATGTTCCTTATCCTGTTGTTAATGAAAAGCACCAGACCGTTCCGTGAAAGTTCTTTCATCACGGCCTCTCGGATGACCTTTTCGTTGTAATTATCGATATAGACGCTTACCGGCATTCTTCCCTCCGGAGGTGTGTTAACTAGGCTGATGTCCCTGATGCTGGTAAGGGAAAGCTGAAGGGACCTGGGTATTGGGGTCGCTGATAAGGATAACACGTCCACGCCGTTGGATATTAACCTTAATTTCTCCTTGTGCCTGACCCCGAATTTATGTTCCTCGTCTGTTATTACAAGTCCCAGGTTCTTAAATTTCGTTCTTTTACCGAGCAGTTTATGAGTACCGATGATTATGTCTATGAGCCCATCGCTCAATCTTCTGAATATTTTGTTAGATTCAGCTGCCGTCTTAAAACGAGAGATCACTTCAATATTGATCGGATGGTTCTTGAACCTTTTTATGAAATTATCATAGTGCTGACCGGCAAGCAGCGTGGTGGGTACCAGAAAGGCCGTCTGTTTGCCGTCCATGGCTGCTTTGAACGAAGCTCGCATAGCGATCTCCGTTTTGCCAAATCCCGTGTCTCCACAGATCAAACGGTCCATTGGTCTGGGCCTTTCCATATCGTACATTACGTCTTCTATTGCTTTTGACTGATCGGCCGTTTCTTCAAAGTCAAAATCTATCTCGAATTCCTTGAACGCGTGATCCCGCTTTGAGAACTTAAATCCCTTTATGGATTTTCTCTTTGCATAAAGTTCAAGCAGTTCCATGGCGATCTTATCCACGGCTTTTTTTACTTTGCTTATTTTTCTTTTCCAGCTGCTGCCGCCCAGTCCGTCAACTGCAGGAGCGGTTTTGCCGCCTACGTACCTTTGGATCAGTTTTAAGTTCTCCACCGGAACGAAGAGCTTGTTCCCGTCTTTATATTCACACTCGAGAAAGTCGCTTTTTTTATCGTTCACATCCAGCTTCTTCAGGCCATTGTAGATCCCTATGCCGAAGTTCTTATGAACGATAAAATCACCGGTCTTCAGCTTGCTGAAATTGGATATGAAAACGGAGGAGACGTTTTCTTCCGCTTTATGGTCCGGGACCTTGTACTTTTCCGAAAGATCATTTTCGCAGAAAACGGCAAGTTTCAGATCGTCTGATATGAACCCGGTCCCTATATTACCCGTAAGGTAGTTTATCTTTTCAACGTTATAATCCGACAGCAGTTCCTTTAATTTACTCTGCTCGTTTTCATTGTATGAAACGATAAAGACCTCGAATTGCCTTTTGATGAGCTTCCTCAGTTGTTCTGCCAGTTCCTGAACGGGCGATCTGACGTCGGAAGGTTTCAGCTTGGAGCTGTGTGACCGGAACTTAAAGTGATCTTCCGAGCGACTTATGAGGTCGTTGATCCTTATGATCTGAAACCTCGTCAGCTTTTTCCTTATTTCGTCCGGAGTAAAATAGCGTTCCTCGGGATCAGGCAGAAGTTCATGGAACCTCTGAGATCTGATGCCGTCTTTGTCAGCCGTTTTACGGACTTTCTCAAGTTCAGTTTCAAGGCCGTTGTCCAGGTCCAGAAAGAGCAGATAACTTTCGTCCAGAAAATTCAGGATGTTTTCACGCTCGCTGTATACATATGGTACAAGGTGTTCCAGTTCGTCGGTATAAACCCCGTTCTTTATTAAGTCCAGCAGGGTGTTTTTTAGCTGTGCGGAAACTCCCCTCCTGTTCGCCGCTTCAACGATCTTGTTATGCAGGCTTTCAGAGCTGCCGTATGGAACAAACTCACTGACCGGACGTATTGTGGCGGACCGGAGTTTGTTTAACGATTTTTGCGAACTGGAGGAGAAGTACCTGAGAGACCTTACTACGTCACCTTCATATTCAATTCTGATCGGAAATTCATGTCCGGACGAGTACAGATCAACGATCGACCCCCTTACGCTCATCTCGCACGGAGAGGTTACAAAATCACTCTTCCTGTAGCCATATTTATTTAACTGAACGATAAACTTATCCCGTTCGACCTTATCCTTTACGTTTATTTCAGTAAAGCTTTCTCTGAGGACCTTACTTGGTATTACCAGTTCGGACAGGGACGCGGCTTCCGTGCACAAAGGTCTCTTATCTATGATGGATATCAGGGTACTGAGTCTCTGATGTCTGTTATTATCAGCACCTTTATCAACGGGTGATCCCTTTGAAAGGACCTTTCTTCTGAACACTGGTATCTCTTTTCTGATAAAGAATTTCAGGTTTTCTGAAACGGCTTCCCCGTCGGCCTTTGAGCCGAACACGTAAAGGTACGGCCTGTTTAAAGACCTGCTTATAAGACTGGCTATAAGGTACTTGTACGTGCCCTCGAGACCGGAAATGGTCAGACTTCTTAAGCCGTTGTTCAGGGAGGTTGTAATGTCGTCAAGACGGGAATTTATTAACTTGTTTAAAAAAACTTTCTTGTGTAGCACTTATAAAAGTAACAGCAGTGGTTTACTGAAGTTCGTCTATTATTATCTTTCCCATTTCATCACAACCGACCTTGACCGTTCCTTCTTCGTATATATCCGCCGTTCTGTAACCTTTTTCCAGAGCACTGTTTATCGCCGTCTCAATGTCTCTTGCGACCGGTTCAAGGTTGAAAGAATATTTAAACATCATTGAAAGCGATAAGATGGAGGCTATTGGATTGGCAACGTCTTTACCTGCGATGTCAGGAGCACTTCCGTGCACTGGTTCGTAGATAGCTCCCTTGTTCCCGATGCTTGCTGAAGGTAACATGCCAAGGGACCCTGTAAGCTGTGCCGCTTCGTCACTGATTATGTCCCCGAACATATTGCCTGCAAGTATTACGTCAAAGGTCCTGGGTCTTCTTATTAACTGCATTGCCGCGTTATCAACGTAAAGATGCTCAAGTTCGATGTGAGAATAATGGTTTTTATGCAGTTCGGTCACCACGTCCCTCCACAGCACCATGGATTCTAAAACGTTCGATTTATCGACCGACGTGAGTTTCTTTTTTCTTGTATCTGCGATCTGGAAGGCAAGTTCGGCAATTCTTGTAATTTGAGAAGCTGTGTAGCTAAGGGTGTTAAAACCCGTGTCTTCACCGTTTATCTTGTTTATTCCTCTGGGCTTTCCAAAATATATCCCACTGGTCAGTTCCCTTACGACCATTATGTTCACGTCCTGCACGACCTCTCTTTTCAGAGTTGATGCATCAGAAAGAGCACTGTAGACAACTGCAGGTCGGAGGTTCGCGAAAGTGTCAAGTGATCGTCTGAGCTTAAGCAGTCCTGCTTCGGGTTTCAGGTTATGCTCAAGGTTTTCCCATTGCGGTCCGCCAACGGCACCTAACAGAACGGCGTCTGAACCTTGTGCCTTTTTAATTACCTGGTCGGTAACGGGCACCCCGTTCCTATCAATTGAGATACCTCCGAAAAACTCCCGTTCGATCTCAAAGTTCAGATCGTATTTCTTCTCTATGACCTTTAAAACTCTCAGGCTGACTTCAGTTACTTCAACTCCGATCCCGTCGCCCGGAACTACCAGTATTTTCGACATTTTTCTTGCTCGACTTAAAAACCCTATAATATAACTGAAGATTTAGTAAAAATTAAGGGAACTGCCAGGGGAAGTTGACAGAAAAGGACATGCAATATGGTACGGACCCGCTCTGTGACCTTACAGATGCTTAAAAGCCATATTAATAAGATATAGATATTTTGAAGGTGTGGAGCAGGGGTTTATAAAGGGGTTGACAGTGCAGGTAATGTATATGAACGAATATGGAAACAAGCTTTAATCTGTGTTATACTGAAATAATAATGAATAAAAAGGCAGAGTGGAACAGGTCAGACAAATCAGTAACGTCATTTCTTAACGCAGGTGCAGTTCTGCCTAAAAGACCACCCGGACCGACCAGGGAACAGCTGGATCAACGGTTTACTCTGACCGTAAGTTCAAAGGGTAGACCAGTCTGTTAAAGAAGTTAGAGATTAAGGGAAATCATAATGTTTTGTCAACTTTCCTTAATGATCCCGTAATTAATGACAAAAGATCCTTTTAACCTATAATTAGTAACAGCAGATGCAAAGTCAGATCATACAGAACAGATATTTAGCGGGACTTGTCATATTTCTCGTTTCCTTTTCCATATATGTTCCCTCGCTCAGTAATGGATTTGTGTGGGACGATACGATAGAAATGGAAAAAAACCATTTCAAACTGGAAAGGGTTGGCCTGTTAAGGTCCATATTTCCAGATAAGAGAGAAGTAAAGCGCACTGGCTACTACAGACCTGTATCTTATATCACTCTTGCGTATGATTATAAAATATGGGGGCTGGACAATCCCCATGGTTTTCACCTGGCAAATCTTATATTTAATTCCGCCACGTCTATACTGGCATATTTTCTTTTTCTGCTGGTCCTTAAACGATTTGAAATAGAAGGCAGAAAGATAATAGCTTTTACCGCGTCGATGATATTCATAGTTCACCCGATGCACGTTGAATCCGTGTCCTGGATCGCAGGCAGGACGGATATTTTGTGCAGTCTGTTCTTCATAGGAGCTTTTATCACTCACTTAAAGTCTTATGAAAACAGGTATCTGATAATACCTACCTGTGTTTTGTTCTACGCTTCACTGCTGTCGAAAGAGCTTGCACTGGCTTTTCCCTTTGCGGTTATAGCATGTGATTTCCTTGCCGAAAGGAAAATTAAAAGAGAGTCCTTGCTGAGGTTTCTGATATACCTTGTTTTTATCGGGATATATCTTTACTTAAGAACCAGAGGTGGTACGAGCGTCGCCGCGGATATTTCCAGTGAGGTCACTTCGGGAGCAAAGCAGGTTACGTCCGGGAGTGGCTTTGAATTCGTTAAGTATCTTGTACTGATCAAGACCCTGTTCGTTACCTATCTGTTTTATTTTTATAAACTGTTAGTGCCTTTTTGGTTCAGTTCGTTCATAAGCAATGTTCCAAAGGGTTCGATATATCTGGTCTTATCCCTGATCAGTTTCTTAGCGATAGGATACGCGTTCTTTTCTTCGTATATAAGGTCTGGCTTTAAGGGCTTCTGTATACTTTGGCTTCTTTTGGTCCTTGGACCTTCATCGATCGTTGCAGTTGTGCAGATTGCGTCAACGCCGCTGGCGGAGAGGTATTTATATCTGCCGTTAGCACCGTTCTCTCTGCTGGTTGCTTTTGCATTATACAGGTTGAACCAGGGAGAATATCGCCGATTATCCGTTATTCTGTTCGGTTTGATAATCGTGGTACTCAGCGTTTCTACAATTACCAGACAGTCCGTCTGGAAGGACAGGGTTACTTTCTGGAAGGACGCGTCAAGGGATACCAGTGATTCAATACCTCTTATTAATTATGGTATGGCACTTATTGATTCAGACCAGTTGGATAAAGGTGCCAGGGTTCTCAGAGCCGCGCTCAAAGCTGACAAGAACGCGTCTTCTATGATGAAATCGATTGCTTTGAATAATCTTGGTATTGCATACATGAAGCAGAAAAAGTTCAAAAGGGCTCACAGGGCCTTTCAGGAGGCAGTAAAAGAAGACAGAAGGTTTCATAAGTCCTATTATCACCTGGGGTTGATCTACCACTCAGGGGCGAAAATGACCACGCCTGAAAGATCAAAGGAGATGTTACGATGGTCTGGAAGGTATTTTTTAAAATCGATCGAGGCTAAGAGAAATTATTCCAAGGGATATCTGGGAGCCGCCAGGGTATATTTTGAACTGGGTGACCTGAAAAATGCCAAAAAGTACGCAAAAACTGCCCTCAGGTACGGTCTGGCCGCTCCTGATGATCAGCAGGCAAAGCAGATCATCAACCATAAATAGACCGGACGAAGTTCGTTAAAGTTCCAATACCGGAGATCTTCACCTGTACCTGGTCGCCCGGAGACATCGGACCAATTCCGCTGGGTGTACCTGTTGCTATTATATCTCCTGGAAGAAGGGTCATTACCTTTGAGATAAAGCTTACGAGCTGACCGACGTTAAATATCAGATTACTCGTGTTTGAGCTTTGTCTGATCTCTCCGTTTAACGTGGTCTGTATTTCAAGATCGCCGGGGTCCACGTCAGTTTCTATACAAGGTCCGATCGGTGCAAAGGTATTGAACCCCTTACCTCTTGTAAACTGAACGTCTTTTGCCTGAAGGTCCCTTGCCGTTACGTCGTTTATGCACGTATAGCCGTATATATGGTTTTTTGTATCTTTTTCTTCGACCATATGGGCCTCTCTGCCTATAACAACTGCAAGTTCTCCTTCATAGTCCACTCTCTGGGACATGTGAGAAGGGTAGATTATGTCTTCCTTGTGAGAAATGACGGTAGTGTTCGGTTTTAAGAACAGCATAGGTTCCTTCGGCAATGCTCTTTTCATCTCTTTGGCATGGTCTTCGTAGTTAAGTCCCACTGCGATTATCTTCGTTGGTCTGCAGGGAGGGAGTATCTTTACCTCGTCAAGTTTATGGACCTTTCCGTTCTCACGGTATTCTGAATATATATCACCGCTGATCTCCCTGATGGTCGTATCGTCCAGTATTCCGGTTCTTTCTTCACCGTTCTCGTTCAGGAATCTTGCTGTTTTCATTGCTCGCTCCTCAGTATTTTACCTTTTTCAGGAACAGTCCGTGCGCCGGCGCCGTATAGACGTATTTGTTCCTCTTTCCATCTGCCAGGATCTGCTTAAAGCCGTCAGGGGTAAGCCTTTCCTTCCCGACCTGCGTCAGCGTTCCCGTTATCATTCTGACCATTCTTTTCAGAAATCCGTCCGCTTCGATCTCAAGGCTTATCATATCTTTTTTTCTGCTTATGCTTAGTTTTTTAACTGTCCTCACCGTTGATCTGACGTTTATATCCTGATGGGCAAATACCTTGAAGTCATGTCTGCCGATAAGGCACTGTGATGCCTGCTTCATACTTTCTGTATCAAGTTTTTGCCTGACGTTCCAGGACCTTTTATGCTCATGAGCGGACCTGTAGTCCCTGTTTAATATCCTATACAGATATACTTTGCTTTTTGAACTGAACTGAGAGTGAAAATCATCAGGGACCTCCCTGAGCTCAATAACGGCTATGTCGCTTGGCAGACGGGCGTTCAGTGCCTTTTTAAACTGACGGACGGTTAAACCGGAACCGGTTTGAAAATTGGCGACTTGGCCAAGTGCGTGCACGCCGGAATCAGTTCTTCCCGACCCGTTTACAGTGGTCTTTTCCCTGGTAATTTCCATGATCGAGTCTTCGATCTCTCTTTGAACCGTTCTTCTTCCCGGCTGTCTTTGCCAGCCGCTGTAAGCTGTTCCGTTGTATTCTATGGTCAGTTTTATATTTCTCATGACCTGCCTTCATAACTGATCCTCGGGTCCAGCCACAGGTACAGAAGATCAACTATAAGGTTAGCTATTACCAGAATGACCGTATATAGGACCGTAATTGCAAGCACTACGGAGTAGTCCCTGTTGGAGACGGCAAGAACGAAGAAGCGCCCCATACCCGGTATGGCGAATATATGCTCCACGACGAATGATCCCGTTACAAGGTAAGCCGAGATAGGGCCAAGTACCGTGACCACCGGGGTCAGGGCGTTCTTTAAAACGTGCTTGAAAGTGATCTGGACCCTGCTCAGTCCCTTTGCCTTTGCAGTCCTTACATAAAGTTCCTTTGAAGCTTCGATCATATTTGCTCTCACCAGCCTTGCAATATAGGCCATGGAACCAGAGGCGAGGGTCAGTGCGGGAAGTACATAGTTTTCAGGCTTGCCCCACAAAGCGGCCGGAAGCCATCCCGTTTTTATGGAAAATATATAGATGAGAACTGCACCTATAACGAAGTTAGGAACTGAAACGAGGGACACGGACAAGACCGCCGTTGACGTGTCCAGGAAGTTCCCGGGAGAGAACGAGGCTGCAACTCCAAGAGAGATCCCAAGCACGACCGATATAAAAAGCGCTGCTATGCCGAGCTGGACGGATACAGGGAAAGTTTCCTTGATTATGTCGTTTGCTGACCTGTTGTGATATTTATACGATGGTCCAAAGTCCCCCTTAAGGAGATTTGTCATATAGATCGTATACTGCTTCCAGATCGGTTCATTGAACTTGTATTTCTTTTCAAGGTTCTCCATGATCGCGGCAGGAACCTGTTTTTCATTGTCAAATGGTCCACCTGGTAAAAATCGCAGTAAGATAAAAGTGAGACTTACCACAAATAATATGACCGTTATTCCGGTTGCAATACGAAGAAAGGCAAGCTTAATCATTCAAGGTTACAGGAGAGGTGGATTTTCTTATCGTAACGGTTTCTTTGGAAAATAAACCGCTGGTGTCCTTTGCAACTATACTGAAAACGTTTATACCGTCTTCCAGACTTGAATTAAATGAAAATACCTGACTGTTTTTATTGGGGGTTAACAGCTTGATCTTATCGTCGCCTTTAAAAATAGATATGCTCTCTATTTTATTGTTATCGGTAACTGAGCCTCTGATACTTATCTCTTTCTTGTTCGTTACCAGTGACGTACTTGCGATATCTATACTGGGCTGGCTGTAAAAAAACACTTCCTTAAAGTCTCTTCTATCATTAATCATATTTTCCATACTGGGCTGGCTGTAAAAAAACACTTCCTTAAAGTCATGACTGTCTTTTTCTTTCTTTTGTTCTTTATCTATTTTAATGTTTTCTTTCAGTACCCATCCTGCTCTTTCTAAAGTGGGCAGCCTGATCTTGGCATGCTCACCCTTGTAACCAAGCAGGTCGAAAACTGAACCGCTCTCGGCGTAGGCAATTAACGGTAAGGTATCGTTCCCTCCCATGATCGGGGTCCTTTTTTCTATGGTTACCCAGCCTTCGGACCTTACGAACTTTTCAGTATTGTTTGATCTGACCAGGTCTACTCGGTTGGTTGTTATTATCTGTCTGGACGCGTCGTCAGTGATGCTGATCTCCAGATTTATGTTGTTTTTGTTATTAACTCTAAAAAGAAAAGAAGCTATCTGGCTTTCACCTGGTTTCAGCTCGGCAAGTTCAAATCTGCCCTTTTGAAGATATAAGGCTTCCCCTGACAGATTTTTGATGGTAACTATGGTCTTTGGGGATCTGCTGGTACCCGTGTTCTTTATATTAAATACTAATGATATCTGCTCTCCTTCGTCCAGTTCACCATTTGCATTGCCCGTGGATCCATATCTGCCGTCGTCAACGACCTCGAAGTTATAGGCAAAAAGCGGCTTGCCCTTTGCAATAGTGCTTATATCGAAATTACTCTCCTTGATATATTCATTGTCCGAGTGGAAGAACTTGATCTTCACCTCGTCGTTCCTTGTGTTGACCCATTCCGGAACGTCAAAGTTTATATCCAGACTTTTTGACCGTCCCGGAAGCAGCTTTCCAAATATCACCTCTTTGCCGTTAAGAACGGGATTATCAGAAGCTGTTATAGCTCTTAATCTGTAAATGGGATTGGTCCCGTTGTTCGTTGCCGTTACGGCCGTTGCGGTTTTTTCTCCGGCAATGAACTTCGGTTTTGATGGATGCAGCTGGAACTGGAGGTCCGGGTCGGATGAAAAACCGTTTCCAGATGACCAGTCTATGCCGAGTTCTTTCCATTTCAGTTCAATATGTTTTTCTTCCTTGGAGATAAAATCAGTAATTACACGTTTACCTTTTTTCAGTACCTCTTCTCTGTCCAGAACGTTTACCGATTCGATGATGTTCTTTGCAAGCTGAACCGCAAAATCCTTATTTATTTTTTCCTTTTTCTCGCTTTCTGCCAGTGCCTCGTCATGGATCTGTTCATCCTGTTCCTGAATTGGCATTTTATATAAGTATTTGATCTTGTGTACAGGAACTGTTTCTGTCTGCTCATTTTTCTTTATATCATTGTACATTACATCCTTTTCTGTAATTATCACGGGTACTACTTCAATGTCGGGTGTAATTCCTACGTTCTGGATGGAGATGTCTCCGGGCGTCAGATAATCTGCAATAGTGAGTTTTAGAGCAGCTCCGCCCTTCAGGTCAAAGATCTGCTGTACCGAACCTTTTCCGAAGGTCTTTTCTCCGATTATTATTGCTCTTTGATTGTTCTTTAAAGCCCCTGCGACGATCTCGGAAGCACTTGCACTTCCGGAGTCCACGAGCACTACGACCTTTCCATTGAATTCGGACCGGTACGATTTTGCATAATAGCTTCTTTGATAATTATTGGCTTTGGTAGTAACGATGGTTCCGTAAGAAAGAAAAAGATTTGCCACTTGTTCTGCCTGCTCAAGCAGTCCTCCAGGATTTCCTCTCAGGTCCAGTATGATCCCATTTATATCGTTCCTGTTATTACGTATTGTTTCTTTGAGGCTCTTAATGGTGTTCTTATGAAAATCCCTGATCTTTATATACAGTATTTCACCGTCAAGGGAAAGGTCTTCAACGCTTTCGATCTTTATGGTGTCTCTTGTTATTAAGTATTCTTTTATCTCGTTGAAGGAATCTCTCATGATATAGATCTTTGCCTTTGTTCCCTTTTTTCCTCTTAACCTGTTTACCGCTTCCATAAGGGACATATTAATGGTCGATTCACTCTCAATTTGCACTATTTTGTCATTTGACTTTATTCCGGCTCTGTAGGCCGGTGTGCCTTCAAGAGGGGAAATTACCGTAAGTTGCCCGTCTCTGATCCCTATAACGATGCCAAGTCCGCCAAAATGTCCTTCGGTTTCGATCCTGAACTCATTATAAACTTCGGGTGTGATGATCCCTGAATGCTTGTCCAGGGTTTTCAGCATTGTATCCATGACCGCATACTCTATTTCAACGGGTTTTATCCGGGTGCTTTTCAGACTGGGTATTACGAACGAAAAGACGTCCTGCATGACCTCATTAATGCTGCTCCAGCTGTCTGTTTTCACGTTCCTGTAACTTTTTACTTCTTTATTGACCTGCACGGTGAAATCAGAACTGCTTTGCGGGTCGGGAAAATGAACGAGTATCTCATTGACCAGACTCTCAAGTTTGTTAAGTCCTTTGATCGTCATCTGATTAAGATCGATTTTCGTTTCATCCACGTAGTATTGGTCTACGTAGTTAAGGGTCGCTGGTAATATTGCCAGGTTGTAGTCACTGGATCGCTGCTGTGCGGAATTATCGGAAATTAAAAACAGCGACAGCAGCAGGGATATAAGTATGACCAGGAGAGTATTTCCGTTAAGTATTTTAAAAGCCCTTCTCAAGTTCATTTTCAGTTGTTTTAACCTCAATCAAAAAATGTAATTATATAGTATTTTCAAAAAAACGTTAATTGCTTTGCAACTTATTTGATTTTGATTAGAATTTCATCGTTAAGTTCATTAACGGGAGAATTAAAGTGATAAACAGTTTAAGGAACATCTGTTTGAAAATTTCTTTGGTTTTATTTGCTGGATGCTTATTTTTTATGCCGTCATGTACCAAGAGCGTTGGAGAAGGTGCAAGTATAGGTGCTGCGGTAGGCGCTGCCGCAGGGGCGTTGATAGATAGAGAAAATCGCTGGAGAGGTGCTTCTATAGGGAGCGCTCTGGGAGCTATCTTTGGAGGTTCTCTTGCAGATATATCCGAGCAGGCGTCACGCGAGGCTGCACGGGAAGGCAGACCCGTGGTTTACAGGAGCGAGGACGGATACAGGAGGATCGAGGCCACACCACAGGATTTTAATGAGCGAACGAACTGTCATAAGGTCAGAGAAAGAGTCTGGGAAGATGGACAGCTGGTAAAGGACACTGTAAACGAAGTATGTGAATCAGAGAAAACTGAAAACGTTTATTAAATGACGCGTGATAGGTTTAACCCAAGGGCTTGTAATCAGTGCTTTTTATAAAACGAACTCCCTTGCTTTATAAGGTAAAGGAACTGATTAAGCGTTATAAAGTACCCGTCTTTTCATATCTGGTCTTGCTCCTTGCCTCTCTTTTTGTAAAGCTGTTTTTGGGATGGGATATCAGTGTCTATATAATGCTTATTCTTCCGGCATTATTGGTCAAAGACCTGGATTTTTTTCACTTCAATACACCGAAACTGCTTAAAGGACTGGGTTTATCGATCATTATCCTGTTCTTTTATGTCTTGTTTCTCTTTCTATATTCCAAATGGGTTGGAAGCAGTTTGGATATCAGGAAGTTTGGCGATACAAGGGAGATCGGTATCTTTTTATTTTCGCAGTTTGTATTAATTGCTTTTCCCGAAGAGTTCTTTTTCCGAGGATATTTACAGAGAGAGTTTGGAAATACGTACAAATCCATAGTTCTGGTCAGTGCTTTGTTTGCAATAGCTCACCTGATACTGGTTTGCGTGACGGCGGGAAGCGTAGGTACCGTTTGTGTAAACAACGCCTGCACTTTCTTTCCATCTCTCGTAATGGGATATCTTTTTATGAAAACGGGCACTATCTGGTCAAGTGTGGCGTTCCATTTCATGGCAAATGTCGTTTATTTGGTTGTTTATGTTGTTTAGCTGGCATGTTTCACCGACTGAATGGAAAGCAGGCTCGGGTCTGATATGTCTGATTATTTTCTATCCGTTTATTTGCAGACGGGTAGTTTTTCCCATGCCGGTTTCACCCCGGCTTGAGCAGGAACTGGGACTGTGGCTGGTTATGATGATATTGGTGAGAGTTAGGGTATGGTACAGTACCGCACTTGTACATGTTAAAAAAGAAATTATTCTTGACATTCATTAATAATACAAAGTAAAATGAAAAGGTCATGAACATCTTATTCAGAGTAATACCCCCCCCCATAAGTTATTAATTCCCTTTTTCTTTCTTCTGTGCTTTGTAAACGTTGGTGCATATGGTCAGACCAGCGTTAATAACTGTGACTCCAGTGCAACGACCGAAGCTACGTTGAGAGTAGCCGGAAGTACACGTAGTGGAAGTTTAGCTGCCGGTTCTGGTCCGCATTACTTTCGGACAAACATAAATGAAGATCTTATTGTAGATATAAAGGCAAATTTCCCCTTCTCCAATGATCTGGGATACAGCTTACAGTTATGTGACAGCAATGATGGTCTGATAGCAAGTACTGCTGAAGTGACTTTGTCAGGTAACGCAGCAACGGCCACTCTACAAACCCGCTTAAGACAGGGAATGTACTATATAGTTGTGGGAAGCAGTGGAAGTACACCCTACAATATCAGAGTTTTATTAGCTGATTCTCAAAACTTACTCGGCGACTGTACAGATATCACTACCAATTTTCCAAATGATCCCTTATACGGGTGTCAGTGGTATCTGAAACGTCCAGCAGTTGATGTGCAAGTAAGTGGCGAGCTGATATTCCAAACCTCTGAAGAAGATATAGATATAAACATAGAAGAGGTCTGGGATGATAGTATATTTGGAGCTGGGATTAACGTAGCAGTGGTAGATCATGGTATGGACACAGATCATGAGGACCTTGCTGATAACGTGGATACCACACTTTCTCATGATTATTCAGGAAGCGGTGATCTGTACAGTCCTTCAAGTGGTCGTGGTACACGTGTGGCTGGCATTATAGCAGCAGTGGGTGATAACAGCCTTGGAGTAAGAGGTGTAGCACCTCAGGCAGGCATCTACAGTTATAATTTAGCTGATAACTTCAGTGATGCTAACGCAAAGGATGCCATGGTCCGTAATAAGGATATAACGGCTGTATCGGTCAACAACTGGGGACCGAAGGACCTGCCGGTTCTTACAGAGGCTTCATCAGAATGGGAAGAAGGAGTGAGAACGGGTATAAGAGAAGGATTTGGTGGTAAAGGAGTATTTTACGTGTGGGCAGCAGGGGACGGACATGAAGGAGCAGAGCAGGCTAATTTTGATGAGTATTCCAACTACTACGCTGTAACCACTGTATGTTCAGCAGAGAGCGGTAAGACTTCATCTAGTGTTACTAAAAGTTCCTTTTCAGAAGAGGGTTTCAATCTGTGGGTATGTGCACCGGGTTCTGGTATTGTAACTACCGACAATAACGACGGTTACAGTTTTGAGTTCCCTGGAACGTCAAATTCAGCTGCTGTCGTTTCAGGAGTAGCAGCACTGCTGCGGGAGGTAAACAGTGATCTTAGCTGGCGAGACCTGAAACTGATACTGGCAGGTTCAACCAGTCATGACGTACAGTTAGGTTTTACCGACACACAATGGACTAGAGTGGCACTTCAATACGGTTCTGATTCAGAATATTATCGTTACAATCCAAAATTCGGTTTTGGCATTGTAGACGCTGCTGCTGCAGCAGAACTTGCCGAAAGCTGGACCAACGTTCCACCGCCAATGAGACCCGTGACGGTTTCCTCGGGTAATATCGATACGGTTATACCAGGATTCACAACGGGAGAAGATGCAAAAGATGTTTCCGCTGTTTTCACACTTACAGTACCTGATATCGATATAACAGGTACTGAGGTATTTACGGAATTTATAGAGATCGGTATCAATTTCACTCACCCTTTCTTTCCTTTTTTAAGTATAGAAATAACTTCCCCTGACGGTAGAGTGTCAAAACTCACTGAGGCATATCCAGCAGAAGCTTTATCACTTTTATTATCTGGCAGATCTCTTACTGTAGACGACTTTGACTATACAGGCAGAGAGCATCGTTTTGGTTTAGCTAATCACTTGGGAACGGACCCTGCCGGAGAGTGGACCTTGAAGATAACCAACGCTTCAGTCGCAGGTGCGGGGACCTTACACTCATGGAACATTAAGGTCTATGGTCATATGTCTGGTAATAAACCGACGTTTAACAGCTGGACCATACCAGATAAGAATTACGTGCCGGGAACTGCAATAAAGGAAACACTGCCTGAGGCAACAGCAGGGAATGGAGAATTAACCTACAGCCTGTCCCCTCTTTCTTTACCTGCTGGACTTACTTTCAGTGAAACTGACCGAGTGATCAGCGGAACACCAACTGCTGTATCTTCCGGCAGTTATACATA
The DNA here is from genome assembly GCA_965215275.1 of Thermodesulfobacteriota bacterium. Lineage (GTDB taxonomy): Bacteria > Desulfobacterota_D > UBA1144 > Nemesobacterales > JAJCZQ01 > CAZUNK01. Next base: position 678,336 of record OZ244044.1, on the reverse strand, counting down.
TACGGTAACGGATGAAGATGGAGATACGGACGAGCTGAGATTCACTATCAGGGTAACAACCACGCCGCCAGGACCAACAGACCCACCAACAACAAGACCACCGACACGAAGACCAACACCATCAGGTAGTGATGCAGGTGGAGGAGGATGTGCGGTCTCCGAGCAGAACGAAGCTGCTTCTGATATGCTCACAGCAGTAGCATCTCTGATGCTTATACCTGTATCCGTTGTTATCAGAAGGAAGATAAGGTCTCGGATAAAAAATTGGGACTTATATACTTGACTCCACAAGGTAAATTATTATATTAATGGATATAATAACGGAGGAAAAGTAATGAGTAAAAGCACAATAAGCACATACGATCTTATGTCTAAATTTTCTGATGAAGATAAAGCGATTGAATATCTGGAAAGTAGAAGATGGAAGAATGGAGTGTTTTGTCCTGAATGTGGATGTTTTGATACTACAAGATTAAAGAGAAAACCTTACCATAAATGCAATGGTTGTTATAAGCACTTTACGGTTCGCAGTGGCACGATATTTGGTAAAAGTCATGTTCAACTCCACAAATGGATATATGTAATGTATTTAGTTGTAACGGCAAGAAAAGGTATATCATCGGTTCAGATGGCAAAAGAGATAGGGGTCACGCAGAAGACAGCGTGGTTTATGCTTCATAGGATACGAGAGGCATGCGGGGAAGATAGTTTAATGCTTAAAGGTATAGTAGAAATAGATGAGACCTATGTGGGAGGTAAAGAAAAAAACAAACATAGAGATAAAAGAACACCACATAATCAGGGAAAAAGTACAAAAACAAAATCCGTTATACTTGGTATGAGGGAACGAACTGGCAAGACTAAAGCAATGCCTGTTGAAGATACAAGTTTATCTACAGTTCATAATGCAGTTTATAAAAGTATAGAAAGTGGTTCACAACTTTATACGGATGATGCGAGTCACTGGAAAAGAGGTGTAGCAGGATATAACCATGATTCTGTTAATCACAGCGTTAAGGAATATGTAAAAGGAATGGCAAGCACGAATGGTGTAGAGTCTTTCTGGGCAGTATTAAAGAGGGGTTTCGACGGAGTGTTTCATGGTAGAATAAACAGAAAGCATATAGGCAGATATGTAAATGAGTTTTCTTTCAGATTAAATGATGGTAATGTTAAGAGACACACTACGGAGAGAATTAACTCGTTGTGTGACAGATCATTTAATAAAAGACTGACTTATAAGAGATTAGTTGGATGAAAAAGAACAAGAAAGGTCCTGTGTCTGATAAATCAGAAAATAAGAGTGGAAAAGAAACCAAATCAGATAGAAAGAAAGTAGAACATGAAATGGAAAAGCTAAACATTATAACGGATAAGATATTTAGTTATGTGTTGCCTGACAAAAAGTCAAAATAATACTTGAAAAAACTGATAATTCAGAGGTAAGAAAATTATGACAGAGCAGAGCAGAGCAGAGCAGAGCAGAGCAGAGCAGAGCAGAGCAGAGCAGAGCAGAGCAGAGCAGAGCAGAGCAGAGCAGAGCAGAGCAGAGCAGAGCAGAGCAGAGCAGAGCAGAGCAGAGCAGAGCAGAGCAGAGCAGAGCAGAGCAGAGCAGAGCAGAAATATTCTCTTACCCGAAAATTATCAGCAGGTCAAGTCAAGAATCGTACTGTATGGATTAAAGACAACCTGTTTATACTTCGTAGTTTTCCTGATAACTACATAGACCTTATCTATCTTGATCCCCCTTTTAATTCTAAACGCAATTATTCAGCTCCTATCGGCAGTAAAGCAGCTGGGGCAGCATTTAAAGATACCTGGACACTGCAGGATATTGACAATGTGTCGCATGGAGAGATAGCCGATAAAAACGAAGCATTGTATAGAATAATTGATTCTGCCGAACTATCACATTCTAAATCTATGAAATCTTATCTGATAATGATGGCGATAAGATTGCTTGAAATGAATCGTATATTGAAAGATACTGGGTCAATTTACTTACATTGTGATCCTACAGCTTCCCATTACTTAAAGTTAATGATGGATTCTATCTTTGGACGAAAGAACTTTCGCAATGAAATTGTGTGGGGATACCCCGCTAGTCCATCACCAGTTAAAAAGGATTTTCCACGAAAACATGACACTATTTTAAGATATGCTAAATCTAATGATTATGTATTTAATGCTGATGATGTAAGGATCCCATATTCAAAATCAAGCATGGAAAGAATTAAATATCCTGCCAATGCTTCAACAGTTATGAAGGGAACTGATATTAAGTTACAGTCAAAAGGGAAAATTCCTCCTACTATATGGGTAGACATTCAACAGGAATATAGAAATAGAAAGCATTATGTTGGTTACCCAACTCAGAAACCAATAAAACTGCTTGAAAGAATAATCAAAGCAAGTAGTAATGAAGGTGATTTGGTTCTTGATCCTTTCTGTGGATGTGCAACTACTTGTATAGCTGCTGAAAAACTGGGAAGAAGATGGATAGGGATTGATATATCACCTAAAGCAATAGATCTAGTAAAACTTCGTATGGATAAAGAGTTAGGCAGGATATTTCCAATTACAGAAAGAGACGATATTCCCCAGATGTATTCAGGTGATAAGAAATTACCAAGTTATACAACACATAAACATACTTTGTTTGGTAAACAGGAAGGTTGGTGTAATGGGTGTAAGGTATCCTTTCCTTTTAGAAATTTTACGATAGATCATATAATTCCTAAATCAAAAGGAGGGTCAGACCACATTGATAATTTACAACTGCTCTGTGGTGCTTGTAATTCTACGAAAGGAAATAGAAGATCTCAGGAGGAATTGATAGTAAGACTTAAAGAATCAGGTATTATAAACTGAACGATAAAAATAAAGTGTTAAATTTTGTGGAGTTAAGTATATAAGTCCCAAAAAATTAGCAGCGGTCCTTTCAAAGGTATTGAACTAACTGAGATCTTTCCGTCAGATATAGTTTTGTTAAGAACGCCGTCTTTGTTCATTCAGCATAGCTGTCTGTATAATTCTCAAAATTCAGCGTTATAATATCCAGCATATTTTTGCATTTTTCTGCAAATTCTGATTATAATTTATATATGATTTCATCAGAAGAACTTACTGATAGGTCCAAGGGGAAAAAAAGACCTGAATCGTCCAAATTATTGGGCGTAGGTGTGAAAGAATGGTGGCTTCTTCTGGTCAGACCAATTGAGAATTATCTTATAGAGCATAAATACCACCCTAATGTATTAACCGTTACAACTCTCATAGTTTCTATAGTTGCTGGATATTTTTTCCATCTTGGCTGGATCTTCGTAGCAGGGGTTTTAATACTTGCCGGTTCAACTTTTGATATATTTGATGGTAGAGTTGCGAGAGCTCAGGATCTGAGTTCTTCTCATGGGGCGTTTTTTGATTCCTGTCTGGACAGGTTCTCAGAAGCATTTATATATATGGGACTTTTAAGCTATTTCAGAGATTCGTATTATATTTATGTGATATTCTTAATTGTGGTTTCAACCATGATGGTTAGTTATACACGGGCACGTGCAGAAGGGTTAGGAGTTAACTGTGAGGTTGGGATTATGCAAAGAACGGAAAGGGTCGTTTACCTGGGCCTGCTTTCCGTTTTTAACTATTTTGGGAACATGCTCACGGCGTATATAGGTTTTACAGGATCAGACTATTTGCTGAAAATATCGCTTGCTATCTTATTTATATTTTCTGTTTATACTGCTCTGCAGCGAATGTTTCACGTGATGGGGGCTTTGAAGCAGAACGAAGGTTAGCGGCCTGAAGAACACGGGTTACAAAACTTCAAGTTATCGGAAGAACGCGTGCCTGGTACCGGATGACCGGTCTTACGTCCTTTCTTTGATACGACTTGCTTTCTTTGACAGTCCACGCAGGTAATAAAGTTTTGCTCTTCTGACCTTACCCTTTCTTTTTACTTCGATCTTGTTTATGAGAGGTGAATGAACTGGGAATATTCTTTCAACTCCGATACCATAAGAGATCTTTCTGATGGTAAAGGTTTCTTTAAAACCTCCGCCTTTTTTTGCAATTACTACACCTTCGAATATCTGATTTCTTCTTCTGTCACCTTCTTTGATGTTGTAATGCACGGCTACGGTGTCACCTGCTCTGAAATCGGGTACGTCGTCCCTTATTTGTGCTTTTTCGAATTCATTTATAACGTTCATCTTTATACTCCTGAATTATATTGTACAGCATAACAGCCTGTCTAACACTATTGATGCCGCACTTCTGACCGACAGATGGTTATAGTCTTCAAATCCTTTAATGGGTTTTAGGGTGTAGTCTGCAGAATCTATAATATCATCATCCAATCCCCATCCGGTTCCGAAAAGGATCAGGAACGGTCGTTCTTCTTTCAATATTTCGTTCCTTAACTCTTTATAACCAACCATATTATTTTTCTTGATCCTTGCGTCCGTGGCGATCACTTTTGGTCTGGTCCCCTCTGTTTCTTCTATTTCGTTCAGCACTTCTTCAAGATCTTTTTTGATATCTACTGTTTCCAAAGCCTCTTTACGGGTTGGATTAAATTCTACTCCGGCCCCTTTGGTCCAGTGCTCGATCACTTTCGTTACCAATGCTCTCTGGTCCTGGTTTGGATTTACAAGATAGAATTTACTGACACCATAGGTCTTTGCCGCTCTTGCAATGTCGTGAGCATCCAGATTCGTAAACGAAGTTGTGATTTTTTTGAAGTTCCTATTGTAAACGGGATAGTGAATTAATGCAATATAAACTTTAAAATCAGGTTTTAACTCGTTCTGGACCTCTATAAGTTGCTGCGTTCCATCAACGTCCAGTTTTGCATGGTCCAGAAGTTCCGGACGATTAATGAACGTTCTCTTTATACTTTCGGTAAGCCTCCATTTATTTATTTGCCGGTGGTTACCTGATAAAAGTACCGAAGGTACTCTTGCACCTTTGAACAGTTCAGGTTTTGTGTAATGAGGGTGTTCAAGCAAACCATTTCTATATGAATCATTAACGGCTGAATCCTTGTTTCCCAGTACACCTGGGATGTTCCTTGAGACAGCATCCACTATTATTACCGCTGCGTATTCTCCTCCCGAGACAACGTAGTCGCCAATTGAAATTTCTCTATTCACGTAAAGTTCTCTGATCCTCTCGTCTATTCCTTCGTACCTTCCGCATAAAATTACCATCTGCTCATAATTCTTTAGCTCGTTTACCATATCGTCGTTCAGTATCTCGCCTTGCGGAGAGGTGAGGACTACAAGGGATTTTTCGTCATTTTTTTTTATGTTCTCAATGGCTTTTGAAAGGGGTTTGGCACTCATCAGCATTCCCCCGCCCCCACCGTAAGGTGTGTCATCTACCGATCTGTGCTTGTTTTCAGCGTAGTCTCTGAGATCGTGGACCTTAACGTCTATTATAGAACTATCAAGGGCTTTCTTGATCACTCCAGACGAGAATATCGAGTCAAAAAAACCAGGAAAAATTGTGATAATATCGTACTTCATGGCAGTTTTGGACTGAACGACCTGCTAAATTAAATCCGCTATGGACTCCACTGCTATTTTTGAACTGTTAAGATCGACTTCCTTAACGAAGCGGTCTATGAACGGAACCATGTACTCTTCAGAACCGTTTTTAATAACAAGTATTGGCTGAGCGGTATTATCTATCAGAGAATCCACCTGACCTATCAGGCACTCGTTCTCGTCGTAAACGTTCAGTCCGATAAGTTCAAACCAGTAGTATTCATCCTCTTGTTTTGAAGGCAGTTCGTTTCTGTCAACGTGTACTTCCTTGTTCCGCAGTGCTTCTGCTTCTTCTATACTGTTGACGTTCTGGAGCTTGGCAATGATAAAGTGTTTATGGAACCTTTTATCTGATACTTTGTGTCTTTGAGGGTTTTTACTGTCCGGTTCTGTATATATGTACTGGACCTGCTTGAAGTTTTCAGGGCTGGTGCTGTATGGAAGGACTTTGATCTCCCCTTTAAGTCCGTGCGGTTTCAGGATCTTACCATAAGCGATGAACTTCATTGATCATTCTAAAATTTCCAGCACTGCACGCTTTTTCATTTTAGCTGCTGCGGCACTAAGTATAGTTCTGATCGCTTTTGCGGTCTTTCCCTGCTTACCGATTATTTTGCCCAGGTCATCAGTTGCCACCTTCAGTTCTATAACCGTTGTTTGTTCTCCAACGACCTCTTGCACTTCTACTGCATCCGGACTGTCAACAAGGGACTTTGCCAACATTAAAACTAAATCTTTGAGCTGTTCCATGGTGTTTCCTCCTCAATCATTAATATTAGCCCACCGCTGTTTATTTTCAAAAATCACAGTAGCTCAGCTATGAGTTTTTTTACCCGATTCGTTGGCTGTGCACCGTTGCCTATCCATGACTTAACCTTATTCTCGTCAACTTTCACAACGTGAGGTTTCTTTCTTGGGTCATAGTATCCTAATATGTCTAAAAACTTTCCATCCCTAGGTGCGCGAACGTCCGCTGCAACGATCCTGTAAAAAGGTCTCTTTTTGGACCCTAGTCTCGTGAGTCTTAATTTTACCAAAACGTACCTACCTCCTGTATGGTCAATAACCTATAATTATAACTGTATTATTAAATGTATTTCATAACTCTTTTTGCTAATTTACCCGTTCTTCCCATATTTTTCATCATTTTTTGCATCTGCATGTAGTTTTTTATCATCTTATTGACATCTTGCACCTTAGTACCACTGCCTTTGGCAATTCTTTTTCTTCTCCTTCCGTTCAGTATAGTATGGTTTTTCCTTTCTTTAGAGGTCATTGAATCAATTATGGCAAGATATTTCTTCAGATCCTTTTCTGCTGTCTTCATCGCCCTTGGGTCTATACTGGCGTTGTTCTTTAGCGGGAGCATTGCGGTGATGTTTTCAAGGGACCCGAGTTTATCCATGGCCATTATTGATTCCTTGAAATCCTCCAGTGAGAACTGCTTCTTCTGAATGTTCTTTGCTATCTTTTCGGCTTTTTTTTCTTCAAAGACGTTCTGGGTTTTTTCTATTAAAGACAGAACGTCCCCCATACCCAGTATTCTGGATGCTATTCTATCCGGGTGAAATACCTCAAGGGCGTCAAGTTTTTCTCCCGTGCCAAAGAATTTAATGGGTTTTCCCGTTACTGATTTTATTGACAGTGCCGCACCACCTCTTGCGTCTCCGTCCATCTTCGTTAGTATCACTCCGTCTATATCCAGTGACTCGTTAAAACTTTTTGAAGCGTTCACGGCGTCCTGTCCCGTCATTGCATCGGCTACAAGCAGTATTTCGTTGGGATCCAGTGAGTTTTTTATGGATATCAGTTCATTCATCAGTTCCTGGTCTATATGCAGTCTTCCGGCTGTATCTATTATAAGGACATCGTTCCCGTTCAGTTCTGCGCTCTTTCGGGCGTTCTGGCATATATCTATGGGACTGGAACCCGGACTGGTATCGAACACTGGAATATCTATGCTCTTTCCGAGTACCTTCAGTTGTTCAATGGCGGCTGGTCTGTAAACGTCGGCTGGTACCAGAAGGGGGTTTTTCTTTTTAGACCCGACAAGGTATTTAGCCAGCTTGGACGAGGAAGTGGTCTTACCAGAACCTTGAAGTCCGACCAGCATTATTACGACCGGTGGTGCCGCACTGAGATTGATCTCCGAACTGCTTTCTCCAAGTACCTTGATCAGTTCTTGATGGACGATCTTTACAAACTGCTGACCCGGCGTAAGGCTTTCCGCAACTTCACTGCCGATAGCTCTTTCTTTTATGGAACTGATGAACTCGCGTGTGACCGCAAAGTTAACGTCTGCTTCTAACAGGCTAAGCCTTATCTCTCTAAGGGAGCTTTGTATATTGTCTTCACTGAGCTTTCCGTAGCCTCTGACCTTTTTTAACGTTGTATTTAGCTTTTGAGATATGCCTTCAAACATTTATCAATGTACGGTTTCTTCGCTTTTTCAGCAACGGAAATTATCCCCTGATCACTGAATTTATTATCATACACAGGTATTTTAAAGTCAAATAATTGTAATTTTCACGTTGGGTTTGTGAAAACGGCAGGAGAAAAATATTAAAATACAAGAAAATGCAAGTACAGGTAACAGGGAGCAAGTGTTCCAATAGTAGTGAAACGGTTTCTAAACGGATCTTTCAACTTATACTATTTAAGGGGAATTACGTATATAATTTGGACATGAAAGACATTATTTTTAACATATTAGTTAGGATAAAATATTAATACTTCGTTAGTTCAATGTTTTACCCTCATCAATTACGTAGTTTTATTTCAAGGGAGAAATGGGCAGATAAAGTCACTGACGACTTGCCTGTATATAAAGTTGTTTATGTAATTCCCTTTTTCTTTCTTCTGTGTTTTATGTCCATTGGTGCATATGGTCAGACCAGTGTTAATAACTGTGACTCCAGTGAACCGGTCGAAGCCACGTTGACAGTAAACGCAGAGGCACACGATGGAAGTTTTGAAAGTGCCGGTGGACTGCATTACTTTCAGATAGACCCGGCAAACGATATTGATGTAACTATAGAAACGACTTTCACTGATAACAATCTCGAATACAGTTTACAGTTGTGTGACAGCAGTGATAACCTGATAGCAAGTGACAGCAACGATAATCGGAATATTTCATCTCCTCTCGTTCCGGGAACGTACTATATCGTTGTAGGAAGCAGTGGTACCGATCAGTACCAGCTTCAAGTTATAAGAGATACAAGACCTAATACTTATTCCTCTGATTGTGAGGACCTTATTACTGCCAGTTTTCCCGATGATCCTTTATACAGTTGTCAGTGGCATTTGAACAATACAGGACAGTGGAGGATCAACAGGCGGAGAATGCCCGCCGGCGAAGATATAAACGTGGAGGAAGTCTGGAATGATGGAATATTTGGTAGTGGAGTTAACGTGGCAGTGGTCGATGATGGTATGGACACAGATCATGAGGACCTGGCTGCCAATGTAAATTCCGATCTTAATCATGATTACCTTGGAGAGGATAATGTCTTCAATCCTAGAAGTGGCCATGGTACACAAGTAGCGGGCATTATAGCAGCAATGGGTGATAATGGGGTTGGTGTGAGAGGGGTAGCACCTCAAGCAAGTATATATAGTTATGATCTGTTAAAGGCGCCACATCTTTTTAATAATTCTGCTAACAGGGCAGATGCTATGACCCGTAATCACATTATAACAGCGGTATCCAACAACAGCTGGGGACCGCCGGATAATTCTGGTCTTTACTCTGCTGAGAGAGTTTGGGAAATGGCAGTGGAAACAGGTATCAAGGAAGGGTTTGGTGGTAAAGGAGTTTTTTATGTCTGGGCAGGTGGAAATGGACATTACAATAGAGATCAAACTAATGCTGATGAGTATTCTAATTACTACGCTGTAACTTCCGTTTGTTCAGTAGACGGTTTTGGTAAGAAAATTAATGTTTCGGAAGAAGGAGTAAATTTATGGGTATGTGCTCCAGGTTTAATTATTACAACAACTGATAATAACGACCACTATTTTTTAGTTAAAGGAACATCATTTTCTGCTCCGGTTGTTTCAGGGGTTGCAGCACTGATGCGAGAGATAAACAGTGATATGAGCTGGCGAGACTTAAAGTTGATACTGGCAGCTTCAGCTCGCAAGAACGACCCGACCGACCCAGGCTGGGAGACAGTAGCAGTTAAATACGGTTCTGATTCAGACAGTTATAATTACAATCCAAAGTACGGTTTCGGGGTAGTGGATGCTGAAGCAGCAGTAGAACTTGCCGAAGATTGGACTGCCGTTCCGCCAATGAGAACCCTTACTGCTTCTTCGAATAATATTGACATAATAATCCCTTCCCCCCCCCCCCCCCCCGATCACCTAGATGGAAAAAACAGAGATACCGTCTCCAGCCTGAACATACCCGATACTGATCTTTTTACGGAATTTGTAGAGATTAATATCAGGTTCACTTACGAATATGTCCCAGATATACAAATAACATCCCCTAACGGCACTGTGTCGCAAATTTTTACGAGAAGTACAGACGACTTTGATTTCATCAACAGAACTCATCGTTTTGGTTCAGCCAAACACTTGGGAGAAGATCCCGCTGGAGACTGGACTTTGAATATATCTGATCCTGATTCTGACAATACAGGAATTTTACACTCGTGGAGCATTAAAGTTTATGGTCATAGGAATAACGATACAGTGCCAACCTTTAGCAGTGAGATGATAGATGATAAAGAGTATATGACGGGTACAGCAGTAACAGAAATACTGCCTGCGGCGACGGAAGGAAATGGAACATTAACTTATAGTTTAACACCTGCTTTACCTGATGGATTGGATTTTGACGAAGTTGCCGCGAGATAAGCGGCACACCCACTACTGTAACGAGTAAGACTATGTATACATATACTGTTACCGATGATGATGGAGATACAGATCAAATAAAGTTCGGGATCATTGTAGGATCTGATGTGCCAACCTTTGGTGGTGAGACAATAGATGATAAGGAATATGTGACAGGTACAGCAATAACAGAAATGCTACCTGTTGCAGTGGGAGGGGATGGAGCATTAACTTATAGTTTAGATACTGTGCCGGATGGATTGATCTTTGATGCCACTACCCGAGTGCTAAGTGGCACACCCGCTACTGCAATGAGTAAAACTGCTTACACGTATACGGTAAGAGACGAAGAAGGAGATACGGCTGAGTTGACGTTTGGGATTACGGTAGAAGCTGACAGCATGCCGGATTTTGGTGGTGAGACGATAGATGATCAGGAGTACATAGCAGGGACAGCAATAAACCTTCCGGTGACGCTGCCTGATGCAACGGGAGGGAATGCTCCATTAACCTACAATATAACCCCAGCATTACCAACCGGGTTGAATTTTACTCCTGCTACCCGAGTGATAAATGGAACACCCACTACTGCAATGAGCAGGACTATGTATACATATACGGTAACTGATGTAGATGGAGATACGGCTGAATTGACATTCAATATCACAGTAGAAGCAGACGCAATGCCAACCTTTAGCGGTGAGATGATAGATGATCAGGAGTATATAGCAGGGAGTCCAATAAAACCAGTAACGCTGCCTGCAGCGACGGGAGGGAATGGAGGATTGAGATACAGCATAACTCCTGCATTACCAACCGGGTTGAATTTTACTCCTGCTACCCGAGTGTTAAGTGGAACACCCACTATTGCGATGAGTAAGAATACTTATACATATACGGTAACTGATGTAGATGGAGATACGGCTGAATTGACATTCAATATCACAGTAGAAGCAGACGCAATGCCAACCTTTAGCGGTGAGATGATAGATGATCAGGAGTATATAGCAGGGAGTCCAATAAAACCAGTAACGCTGCCTGCAGCGACGGGAGGGAATGGAGGATTGAGATACAGCATAACTCCTGCATTACCAACCGGGTTGAATTTTACCTCTGCTACCCGAGTGATAAGCGGAACTCCTATTACTGCAGTGAGTAAAACTACTTATACATATATGGTAGAAGACATAGATGGAGATACGGCTGATTTGACGTTCGGTATCACGGTAGCTACAGATGAAGAACCAACCTTCAGTGATACGATAACCGATCAGGAGTACGTAGCAGGGAAAACAATAAACCTTCCAGTAACGCTGCCTGATGCAGCAGGATGGAATGGAACATTAAGGTACAGTTTAACTCCTCTTTTACCAACTGGATTGGATTTTGACGCATCTGCCCGAGAGATAAGTGGAACACCAACTACTGCAACGAGCAGGACTACTTATACATATATGGTAGAAGACATAGATGGAGATACGGCTGATTTGACGTTCGGGATCACGATATTAGCTGATGCAATGCCAACTTTTAGTGGTGAGACGATAGATGATCAGGAGTACATAGCAGGAAGTCGAATAACACCAGTAACACTGCCTGAGGCAACAGGAGGGAATGGAGGATTGAGATACAGTTTAACTCCTCCTTTACCAACTGGATTGGATTTTAACGAAGTTACCCAAGAGATAAGCGGGATACCGGCTACTGCAACGAGCAGGAATACTTATACATATACGGTAGAAGACATAGATGGAGATACAGCTGATTTGACATTCAGTATTACTATAGAAGAAGACAGCACTCCGGACCTTGACGATGCGACAATTTCAACTCAAATGGTGTATACAGCAGGGAGACCATTAACGCTGCCTGCATCAACGGGAGGGAATCCGCCAGTTACTTACAGTATAACTCCTGATTTACCTGCTGGATTGAGTTTTAACGAAGTTACCCAAGTTATAAGTGGCACACCCATCCGTGCATCATCTAATACTTACACGTATAAGGTAACGGACAGAAATGGAGATACGGATGAGGTGAGTTTCATGCTCAGTGTAGAGGCTCCCCCCGCTCCGTCACCACCACGAAGACCGACAACATCAGATACTGGTACAGGAGGAGGATGTGCGGTTTCCGATCAGAGCAATGTTGTTTCTGATCTATTCGGAGTGATGGCATGTCTGATGCTGATATCTGTATCAGTATTAATTAAAAGGAAGAGAAGGTATCAGATAAAAACATAGTAATACGGTCATTTCCAAGAGAACGAACTAAATTTTCCGTTTTGCATATCTGTTCACTGCTGTCGGGAAAATCGAACTTGACGTTGTGTCTGTAGTTTGTGTTTTCAATGGAAAAGATATATACACCCTTATTGACGGCAAGCATTAAGAGAGGAACTAAGAATGGGTAATAGATGGACTAGGCTAAGAAGTTGTAATGTCTGATTGAGTTAACAAGATCCTTCAAAAGATAAGTTTGAATTATGGTAAGCAGTTAGACTGTTCGGGTAATCAAGTATGTATAGTCCAAAAATATTTATGGAAAAAATCTGCAAAGTATGATTAAATAAAGTAATTTTATAAAATCCAAGTGCTGCTGGTTTTTCTGAAGAGTGTATGAAACATGGTATTTTCCATTACTTGAAACAGTTTCTTTGCTATCCGACAAGGACGGGTTCGATCGCTCCTTCATGTAGTGAACTGAGCGAACTGATTACCGATAAGGCTCAGCTTGACAAAGCCTATACAGTGGTTGAGTTCGGATCCGGTACGGGGGTTTTTACTGAAAAGATCCTGCAGAAGATATCTGATGACGCTACTTTTTTTGCACTTGAGATAAACCCTGAATTTGCTGAAGCCACTAAAAGAAGATGTCCAGATGCCATTGTTTACAATGATACGGCTGAGAACGCCAGGTTCCATCTCAGGAAGCACGGTAAGGACAGTTGTGACTGTATAATATCCGGTCTTCCATGGGCGATCTTCAATTCTAATATGCAGGACAGGCTGCTGGGTACCGTGTATGATATCTTAAGGCCTGGTGGAAGGCTTCTTACCATGGCATATCTATATGGAGTTCCCTTTCCAACGGCAAAGCGTTTCAGGGCAAAGCTTTATGATAAATTCCCAAAGGTCGTTAAAACCAAGACGGTCTGGTCAAATCTGCCTCCTGCCTTTATTTATTGTGCTGAAAAAAAATAGCATTGTTACATGCCTGATATGTGAGGATACTTAACGGAGATATGTTTTCTAAGACCCTGTACCTCATTGACGGCAGTTCATATATATTCAGAGCTTATTATGCCATACGCCATCTAAGCACTTCCAGGGGGTTTCCCACGAACGCCGTGTATGGTTTTACCTCGATGATCTTGAAGTTTATCAAGGACTATGAACCTGACTATATAGCGATGGTGTTCGATTCCGCCGATAGGACGTTCAGGCACGATATCTATCCTCTTTATAAGGCTAATCGAGATTCCCCGCCGTCGGACCTGGTCCCGCAGTTCGATAAGATATATGAAATGGTTGAAGCTTTTTCAATTCCTCTCGTTCAGCTTAAAGGGTATGAAGCCGATGATCTTATTGGCACTATAGCGAAGAAAAACGAAGATAAGGAAATTGATATAGTCCTTGTCACGGGGGATAAGGATTTCTGCCAGCTGGTATCGGACAGGATAAAGATGCTTGACACCATGAAGGACCGTGTCACCGACAGGGATGAGGTCTTAAAAAGGTTCGGGGTTGATCCCGATCAGGTGACGGACGTTCTGGCCCTCTCGGGCGATCAGGTGGACAATGTCCCCGGCGTCAGGGGGGTTGGGGAAAAGACCGCATCAAAACTGATAAAAGAATTCGGGTCCCTGGACGGTCTGTACGAGCAGATCGATCTGGTTAAAGGAAAACAGAGGAACAACCTCATTGAAGATAAGGACCATGCTTTTTTAAGTAAGAGGCTCGTTACCATCGATACTGACGTGGATATAGAGACCGGCTATGAAAAGTTCAGATATTCCGGGTTCAACAGTGAAAAGCTGCTGACTCTGTTCGATGAGTTTGAGTTCAGGAATTTAAAGTCAGGTCTGACCGGCGGTGGAGCGTCCGAAGAAAATGACGACGTCAGACCGGACAGCTCCAGCTACCGTCTTGTACTGTCTGAAGATGTCCTGAGTGAAGTCATAGAGAAGATACACGGTACCAAGGAACTCTCAATAGATCTGTGGACAACGTCACGCTGGCCGACGTTTGCCGAGATGATCGGCATATCCCTGACCCCGGCTCCTGGAGAGGGTTTTTATATACCTCTGGCTCACAAAGGCGACGTGGAGCAGCTGAGCATGGAGCTTGTCCTGAGCAGGCTGAAGCCGGTACTTGAGGATAGTACTGTCCGTAAGATCGGCCAGAACCTGAAGTATAAGATCATTGTGCTTCATGGATACGGAATAGACCTGGATGGGATCTTTTTTGATACGATGCTTGCCGCCCATCTGCTCAATTCGTCCAGACAGAACTACCAGCTGGACAGACTTTCGCAGGTTTTTCTTGATCCTGCCATGTCCGTCTATAAGGACACTGTAAAAAAAGATAAAGCCGCGTTGGGATTTGCGGACATGGATATAAATGACGCTAAAGAGCATTCCTGCGAAAATGCCGATGTATCAATGAAGCTGTATAAGGTCCTGCGTGACAGACTGGCAGAAAGCGACCTTGAGTACACATTTTCTGAAAAGGTAATTAAACTGGTTCCCGTTCTTGCAAAAGTAGAGATGAACGGCGTTCTGATCAGAGAGGACGTTTTAAAGGCCCTGTCTCAGGAGTTCAGTGATGACCTGGAGCGAATAACCGATCTTATATACTGTTCCGCCGGAGAGGAGTTCAATATAAAATCACCCGTTCAGCTCAGGGAGATCCTGTTTGGCAAACTTAAGCTGGAAGTCAAGAAAAAGACCAAGAAAGGAGAACCTTCCACCGACCATGAGGTCCTGGTCGACCTTAGTACCCGACATGAACTTCCATCTCTTATTTTAAGATATCGTGAGGTGGCAAAGCTCAAGTCGACTTACGTTGATTCCTTACCCAGGCTGATCAATCCAAGGACTGGAAGGCTCCATACTTCCTACAACTCCGTTGGAACTTCCACGGGCAGGCTCAGTTCAAGTGACCCAAACTTACAGAACATTCCGGTAAAGTCGGCTGAAGGCAGGAAGATCAGAGAAGCGTTCGTTCCCGCTCAGGGACACGTGTTCCTGTCTGCTGATTATTCACAGATAGAGCTAAGACTTCTGGCTCATTTCTCTCAGGATGAAAAGCTGATTGAGGCGTTCATTAATGACAGCGATATACACGCCAGGACGGCATCTGAGATACTTTCAGTGGATGAGGATATGGTCACTAAAGATATGAGAAGGCTGGCGAAAAATATAAATTTTGGGATCATTTACGGTATAAGTCCGTTTGGCCTGTCTAAACAGATCGGGACCGGGGTGTTTGAAGCAAAGAAATACATGGGTATGTATTTCAGCAGATATCCAGGAGTCAGGCATTATCTGGACGCTTCTCTTGAGGAAGCAAAAAGCTGCGGTTATGCAGTAACTATCATTGGCAGACGAAGATTGATCTCAGGGCTTGATTCGAAAAACCGCGTCCAGAGGGGTATTGCGGAAAGAGCGGCTATTAACACTCCGATACAGGGGTCGGCCGCTGATATTATAAACCTTGCAATGATAAATATCGACAGAGAGATAAAGAGTTCCGACTGTAAGATGATACTGCAGGTCCACGATGAACTGATCTTTGAGATCAAGGAAGAGGCCGTTCAGGACCTCAGGCAGAAAATAAAAGAAGAGATGGAAAATGCTTATAAGCTTAGCGTACCGGTAAAGGTCGAGATGGGGCAGGGAAGCAACTGGGCGGATACATAGATATACAAAGAACGGATCATGAACAGAGTTTACAGAGGTTTGCTGTTCCTTGCCCTGATCTTATTTCCACTGTCCGGCTACTGCTTTACCGGCTATCAGCAGAAGCTCAGGGCCTTAATACCTTACAGTACAGAAAGCGGCGGCAGGCTGGGCGTTTATGTAAGATCCCTTAAAGACGACGGTCCGGTTGTATTTGGCCACAACGAAAGCGAAAACTTTATTCCTGCTTCTAATAACAAGCTCATATCTTCCTATGCCGCACTTTCCTTACTTGGAAAATATTACAGGTTTAAAACGGAATTTTACGCAGACGAGGAAGTTCATAAGGGATCGCTCCGGGGAGGATTATACGTAAAGGCCTACGGGGACCCGAGCATAAAGACCGAAGACCTGATAGAGATCATAAGGAGCATGAAGGCGATAGGGATCAAGAGGATAAAAGGCAACCTGTATTTTGATGAGACCTATTTTGATAACGTTAAATACCCTGCCGGCTGGAAAACAGAGTGGATAGGGGATTACTACTCTCCGCCTATCAGTGCCTTTAACCTGAATTACAACACGGTGAAGGTCGTCGTAACTCCTTTAAGATCGGGTCGTCGTCCGGAAGTGAAGGTCTACCCTGAGCATTATGGTCTGCGTGTAAGGAACAGGGCGGTAACCAGCAGGAAGACCAGGGACGGGGAACTGACGGTTGAACTAAAGTCCGATAAGGTGCTTAAAGTAAGTGGCGATATAGATCCCAGAGACGGCGTAAAAACCATTGAGGTTGCAGTATCAGATCCGAGGAAGTATTTCGGTAAGGTGTTTACAGAACTCCTTGCCAGTGAAGGGATAAGGTTTAACGGCAGGATCTCCTCAAGGAAAGTCCCCAGATCGTCCAAGCTTCTTTACGTTCATTACTCCGACCCGCTTTATGAGATCATCAATGAGTTCAATAAGGACAGCGTTAACATTATAGGTGAAGCACTGGTAAAGACACTGGGAGCGGAATTTGTACGGTCTCCGGGAACACGGGAGGACGGTGCCTCGGTGATCATGGAGTTCATACGGGAACAGGGAATTGGGAACAAAATGGAGATATACGATGGTTCCGGTCTTTCGGTATACAATAAAGTATCTCCAAAAGTACTGGCGGAAATATTAGTGCTGGCATATTACGACCCTGGTTTTTCTTCTGAATTTTTATCATCCCTTCCGGTAGCGGGAGTCGATGGCACACTTAAGAAAAATTTCAGCAACTCACTGATCAAGGGACGAGTTATTGCAAAGACGGGGTATCTGAACGAGGTCAGGGCATTGTCCGGTTATATTTATGCTGAAAATGGTAACGTATTGGTATTTTCGGTCATTTACAATGGGCCTGGCGATGAGATAAAGGATTTTTACGAGATATTTCTTGCACAGCTGCTTGATTGCTGCAGCTGATGAAAACTGTTTGCAAGCCGGATAAATTCCTCTATTTCAATGGTTTCGGCCCTTCTTTTTCCCTCAATACCCGATCTTTCAAGGCAGATATCTATATCTTCTTTTTTAAAGGCGGACCTTAAGGAATTACTGACCATCTTTCTTTTCAAGGAAAAGGAAGCCCTGACAACGTCCTTATAAAGAGAATGATCGGTAATTTCGGTCTTATACCTGTCCGTGGGGTTTAACTTCAGAACGATCGATTCCACCTTCGGTCTTGGTCTGAACGCCTCCGGTGATACCCGGCACACCTTTTTTATATCAAAGTACGTCTGCGAGATAACGGAAAGTGAACCGTAGGTCCTTCCTTCAGGTGCTGACCTCATTCTTTCACCAAACTCCTTTTGGACCATGATCACTACGTCTGAGAACATGCGGCCGTTATTAAGGAGTATTGATAAGATGGGGGACGTTATATTGTATGGGATATTGGAAACGAACTTAAGTGCGTTACTGAACTTGAGTTCCTTAATGTCCATTTTAAGGAAATCACCGTTGATGATCCTGACGTTACCTGTATCTGAAAGTTCGTTCTTCAGTCGTTCGTATAGCCTTGTGTCTTTTTCTATCGCGTAGAGCAGACCGGCTTTTTCCAGTATTTTTTTTGTCAGTATGCCGTATCCCGGTCCGACCTCTATAACGGTATCGCTCTCGTTTAGCCCGGCAGCTTGGCAGATACCGTGTACGACGGTACTGTCTTTAAGAAAGTTCTGCCCGAGCTTTTTCGTTGGTCTGAACCTTTGAACTTCTTTATTCAGGACGTTCACGTTATTTTGTGATCAAGACACCGGTTTCAGAGGTTAAAGGTCTCAAGGACGTGTACTGCGTGATAAAGTGCGGGAGCTAAGGTTCATTCATTATAAAACTTGTAGATCTTCTCACCTTCTTTTATCATCCCGAGTTCTTCACGAATTACCTTCTCAACGTATCTTGTATCTTCGTTCATGGATTTGATCTTGTCCCTGTAATCCTCGTTCTGTCTGCTTATATCTTCGATCCTTTCCGTGATGGCATCGTTTTGCTTTTTCAGATGATCGAGTTTCGATATTTCTGACAGAAAGACAAAACCGAAACCGATCACCGCGCTCAATACCAGTGTATTTCGTATTATTTTTCTGTACATGACGACATGAAACTGCTAAAAATTCATCATACTTCTTGTGAAAAAAGGATTTGAATTTTTTTCTATCCCGATCGTGGTAGATGGACCATGTCCGGGAAACACGTTGCAGGAATCAGGCAGTACGAACAGTTTTGATCTTATGGAACCCAGGAGCTCTTCCATGCTGGTTCCTCCGGTAAGGTCCACTCTGCCCACGCTCCCCGCAAATAAAGTGTCCCCTGCAATTATATTGTCCTCTACAACGAGGCATATATGTCCCCATGAATGTCCGGGGACTAAAAGGACCTCTGCCTCCAGAGAACCGATCTTCACTTTATCCCCTTCTTCTATATAATGATCTACCTCCGGCTTGACTATATCCGAGAATTGAGGCCATCTCTGGCATGCCTCCGGCAGGGCATCCAGAACCGGCTGGTCTTTTTTATGTATATAAAAGGGTATCTGGAGCCTGTTCTTGGCTATTTCCACGCCGGCTACGTGATCAAGGTGGTTATGCGTGTTCACTATTTTTGATATGTTAAGTCCGGACCTTTCTACCTGTTCCAGTATATCGTCGATCTGCTCGCCGGGGTCTACAAGGATACCTTCGTTCGAACTTTCATCGCCGACTATGTAGCAGTTCTCTAAAAACATTCCTCCGGGAATACACTTTATTATCATTGTTCTCTCTCAAAACTATACTCTATACTAAAAGAAGTCATATCTCCAGACGGCTGTAAATATTCCAGGTCTACGTTTGTTACCGAGGCGCCTGGCGGACCCTTGTGACACCAGTTAATAAACTCATCCAGACCGTCTTCCGTACCTTCGACCTGAATTTCCACGGAACCTTCGGGAAGATTTCTGACCCATCCGGTAAGCCGTAGCCTGTCCGCTTGCTCCTTTGCCGAAGCTCTGAAGAAAACTCCCTGAACTCTTCCCTGAATGGTCAAGTGAACTTTTTTCACCTTCACTGCAAAAATAACGTTACCAAGATGCTATTTTAGTGTCAAATTGCACTTTCTGACAGTACGTTATAGTATTTTTACTGAAAGACCGAACATGGACGTGTCATGGAAAAAACAAAAATAGGGATAGTTGCCCCGTTACCGGGTATCGCAGTTAAGGACCTGATCGCTTTTACGCAGAAATGTGAGAAAGGTGGCTTTGACAGTGTGTGGTTTCCCGACCACATAATGTTCATGGCAAAAAAACTCACTCCCGAGGTCTGGTCGGTAATTACCGGTGCATCAGTTGTAACCAGTAAAATAGGTCTGGGTGCCATAGGGGACCCTCACAGGATGCACCCGGCTACTCTTGCCCACAGGCTGGCAACTGTCGACCATATATCTGACGGCAGGATTTTCAGCTGTCTTGGATATGGAGAAAAGATGAACCTTGATTATTATGGAATTAAATGGGACAAGGCGCTTGCTCGCCTGAGAGAATCAGTGGCGGTTATAAGGAAGCTATGGCGAGGGGAGGAAGTAAACTACAGCGGTGATCATTTCAGGTTAAACAGTGCCGAACTGCGAATTACCCCTGTGAACAAGTCCGTGCCTATTTATGTAGCTGCCACGGGACCTAAATCCCTGAGGGTTGCAGGTGAAATTGGTGATGGATGGGTTACCAATGCGATGCCCACCTGGGTTTACTCGAACAAGATAAGTACGGTAAAAGAGGGATTAAAAGAGAATATCTGCACCGGCGGCAGATTTGAAAAAGCCATATATATTTTCGTTTCGATCGCCCGAGATAAGGATGAAGCATATAAACCCCTTGATAACATAAAGCATGCCGTGATCTGGCCCGATGTTATCAGAGAAGCTGGTTACAAGTTAAACATCGCGGAAGAGTACGATGGGCTTTCCTATACCACTATCATGCCCAATGATGCAAAGATGCTTGCAAAGTTCAGGGAGATGGGCCAGAGGTATTACACGAGAGATATACTGTCGGACTTTGTAATATACGGCACTGCGGAAGACGTTAAGGCAAGGCTCGAGGAATATATCGGCTGTGGAGTAAACCACTTTATCCTGAGGGATTTCAGTCCCGACCTTGACCATTCTTTTGATGTTCTTACAAAGGAAGTTCTGCCGTTTTTCAGTTAAAATTGCTTTATCTCAAACTATAGAAAAAACTTTTAAGACTATAAGACAGATCTTGCAGTGAAAGAACGAAAACTTTTTAGTATGTCAGTGAAAATGGATATGATGAGTAGTAAAAGGGAGATTTTTGAGGTATAATTCTAATTAATTAAGACCATTGAAATTTCGGGTGAAAAGATTAAATCCACAAGCGAAATTTCAAACTCAATACATCATTAATTCTGTGCCAATTAGTAGGTAAATGAAAACGGAAATTAGAGTTATCAGTTTAGGTGCCGGTGTTCAATCTTCTGTTATGGCCCTTATGGCGTCTCGTGAAGAATTGACAGGTAAGGATGGAGAATCTTTGCCTCTGCCTGACGCAGCAATATTTGCTGACACAGGTTGGGAACCACAAAGCGTTTATAAACATCTTGATTGGCTCGAAGAAGAACTTCCTTTTAAAGTTTATAGAACCAAAGTTAAATACAGACGTAAGAGACCAAGAGATGCCCACGGTCGGTTTCTGAAAGCCAGTATCCAGGATCACATCATGCACGGAACGAACAGCTCAGGTAACAGCTTTGTTACAATACCTGTTTATACATTTAATCAAGATGGAAAAAAGGCAATTGCTCGTCGTCAATGCACTAATGAATATAAGATAACGCCTATAAGACAGCAGATTAGACAGATGATCGGTTTAAGCAAAAGGCAATGTTTTCCTAAAAACTCAGTTGTGGAGCAATGGATAGGACTTTCCTATGACGAGTTGTTCAGAATGAAAGGTAGCAGGGACAAGTGGTGTGTTAATTGTTGGCCCTTGATCGATATGAAAATGGAGCGAAAGGACTGCGTGGAGTGGTTTAGAGAACATTATCCCGGATATAATCTGCCTCGCAGTGCTTGTATAGGTTGTCCATTACATACGGACGCGGAGTGGCTACACATGAAAGAAAACGACATAGAGAGCTGGGAACAGGCTGTTGAAATTGACAGGTCACTGAGAAAAATTAAAAGAAAAGATAAATTTGGAGGACATCTTTATTTGCACAGAAGCAGAACTCCACTTGAAGAAGTGGATTTTGTTTCCACCAGGGAAGAGGAACAACCATCTCTCAGGGATGAATGCGAAGGGATGTGTGGGTTGTAAAAAATGGCTAATAATAAAAACACTTCACAAAAAGAACCCGAAACAGTATATCTTCTTGAACCTTCAACTGATGTTTTAAGAAAAAACTATTAAATAAAAAGCATACTGTTCTGAGTGCGGGATACTTCTCTCACTCTCGTTTCCTTCTGGTTTATAATATCTTTAGCACCCATCGGGAGAATAAACTTTCCCATACAATATAAAGTTTCCTTTACTAAATATATTTATTAGAGGAATTTCCAGCCCGTTCAATGTCCTGGAAAGAAGTGAATTACTAAGTCTTTATATAAGCTCTTCCCTTCCTTCTGATCAATACCGACACGGGTATAAGTATCAGACATGCCATTACTCCAGGAATATCTTCATCAACGCTGCTTTGCTCTGATACGGCACATCCTCCTCCACCTCCGCCTGGATCACTACCTGTCGGTGGCGGAGCCGCTGCACTGAACCTGAAGGTCAACTCTTTAATGTCTCCATTCCTGTCCGTTACCGTGTACGTGTAGGTCCTCTCAGACGACGCACTCGCGGGCGTCCCGCTTATTACCCCGGTGTTTCTGTCCAATCTCAACCCAGGAGGTAAGGGAGGCGTTATACTGTATACTAACGGTGCATTCCCTCCCGTTGCTACCGGCAACCTTATTGATCTCCCCATGTACACCTGATCTTCTATCGTCGTCACGCTGAAGTCCGGCTCGCTGTCTTCTTCTATTGTTATACTGAACGTTCTCTCATCCGTGTCTCCATCTATATCAGTAACCGTATATGTGTAATCAGCCTCAGACGTTGCAGTAGAAGGTGTGCCACTTATCACTCGGGTATCAGGATTAAAGTTCAATCCAGTTGGTAAATCAGCACTTAAACTGTAAGTTAATGGAGCATTCCCTGATGTTGCTTCAGGCAGTGTTTCCATTACTGCTTCTCCGTTTATATATACCTTATTTTCTATGGTCTCACTGCCGAAGGTAGGCATTGTGTTGGGTTCTGCTCTTACTGTGATATCGAACGTCCTTGAGGTCTTAAATCCATCTGTGTCAGTTACCGTATAAGTATAAGTGCTTCTGGAAGTTGCAGTATCTGGAGTTCCGGTTATCTCTCGGGTGTTTTCATTAAAATCCAGTCCGGAAGGTAATTTGGGAGTTAAACTGTACGTTAACGTTCCATTATGTCCATCTGCTTCAGGCAGCACTTCCGTTACTGCTGTACCGGTTAAATACACCTTGTTATTTATCACAGTGCTTCCTCTAAAGGCTGCTCTTACAGCAATATCGAACATCAATTCAGCCGTATGTCCGTTATTGTCAGTAACGGTATACGCATAGGTAGTCCTGGGCGTTGCAGTAGTTGGTGTCCCGCGTATAACTCTGTCATTAGAGTTATACGCTAATCCGTCTGGTAATACAGGAGTAAAACTGTATCTATATGGAGGAGTACCTCCCGTTGCAACAGGAAACGAATTACCCGGTACAATGGGTATTATTGATAATATATTTGCTGCTAATTCATAAAAAGAAGAAGGAAGCCCACCGTCAAAGGCCAGGTCCGTTATAGTAATAGAGAAAGTAATACTGTCAGAATCACCGTCATCATCAGTTACCTTGTAAGTATAAGTTTGAGTTATAGGTAATCCACTTGGAGAAACGTTGAGCGTTCCACTTAACGTTCTGGTGTTTTCGTTATAATCCAATCCATTAATTTTAATTGGATCACCTATACTATTAGTTAAACTGTAATTTAAAGTTCCATCCCCTCCCGTTGCAGCAGGCAGAGTTAACGTTACTGCTGAACCATTAACAAAAACCTGATTTTCTACCGTCTGACTGCCGAAGCTCGGATCACCGGCTGGACCTTTTACCGTGATACCGAAGCGCAAACTAATCGTATCGGGTCTTTCGTCTGTTGCTCTATATGTATAAGTAGTCTTGCCCTGTGGAGTAGTTGGTGTTCCGCTCAGCACCCGGGTGTCAGGATCAAAACTCAATCCAGCAGGTACATTAGGAGATATACTGTAACCTACTGATCCATTCGCTCCAGTTCCCCTAGGCAGCACTAATGGTGTTATCTGAACCCTTGTTGTATACACCTGATCATCTATCGTCTGACTGCCAAAACTGAAATGATGTTTAGTACTTATCTCACTGCCAGGTCCCTGATAAAAATTCCCGTATACCTTAATGCTCCATGAGTGTAAGGTAACAGTGTTTTTTCCATCTTCTTCATCTCCGGGAGCAGTATCAGAGATCTTAAGGATCCATTCTCCGGAAGGGTCTTCTCCGAGGTGTTTAGCCGACCCGAAACGATGTGTTCTTCTCAGGTAACTGACGCAGTTTTCTTCTTCATTCGAAGATCCCCTTACAACCTCCCGCACAAGTTCAGATACTGTCCCGGAAGGAGAGGTTATCTGTATATTAAGGTCCTGTAAGCAGTCACACGAAAGAACAAGCTCAGCTTCAACGAACTCCGTAAATGTTACCTCTTCAAGGTCCGGTATCATAAGTCTGGAAACAAGGACCCCGTCCGCTTCTCCATCTCCATCAGGAATTGTCAGTTCATTATCTGAAGAAGCTGTAATGGTCCTCATCTCTCCAACGCCTTTCCAGCTTTTTGCAAGTTCTGCAGCTGCTTCTGCGTCTACCACGCCAAAACCATACTTAGGATTAGAATTATATCTTTCCGTATCAGAACCGTATTTAACAGCTCCAGTCTCCCAGCTCGGATCAAAAAAATCGTTCTGCCGTGCTGAACCCGCAAGTATAAGCTTTATATCCCTCCAGCTCAGATTCCCGTTTATCTCTCTCAGCAGTGCTGCCACTCCTCCAACCTGTGAAGCTGATAGAAATGTTCCGGAAGTTACAACGTAATCGTTTTTGTTATCAGTAGTTACAATATCAGAACCAGGTGCACATACCCATAGATTTACTCCCTCTTCTGAAAAAATACTCTTTTTTCCAAAACCGTCAGTTGAACAAACGGCAGTTACGCCGTAGTAATTAGAATATTCAGAAAAATTAGCCTGATCTCCTCTTTCATGACCGTCCCCTGCTCCCCAGACGTAAAACACTCCTTTACCATAAAACCCTTTACTTATTCCAAGTTCCACTCCTTCTTCCCAGGAAGTTGAAGCCTCCTGAAAAAAAGCTCCGTCCTCAGATCCCCGGCCGTTAACCAATACTGCAGTTATTTCCTTATTACGGACCACCGCGTCCGCTTCCCTGTTATCACCAGTTAACTCATTACTGTATATACTCGCACCGGGTGCAACTCCTCTTACTCCCAGTCCGTTATATCCAGTTGCTGCAATAACACCTGCCGCTCGTGTTCCGGTAAAGGATGAACCGTCTGAATGATCATCTCTTTCTGAATTATCTTTTTCAGAACTGTTTCTTTCAGAATTGTTTCTTTCAGAAAGATCATAGTTCGGTCCGGAACGGACGTTTACAGAAAGGTCCTCATGTGAAAGGTCGATACCGTCACTTACTATTGCTAAGTTAATTCCGGTACCGTATACGTCTTCGTTCCACACTCCCTCTATGTTTATATCTTCTCCTGCAGTTATTTCCTTCCCTGAATAAATAAACTGTCCAGTGTTCTTCAGATGCCACTGACATCCGTATAACGGATCTTCTATGTCTGAACTCATACCTCTGCATTCAGATAATGTTTCTTCCAGGCTGCTCTGCCCTTTTGCAGCTATTACCAGTATAAACAGAAGAAATAAGACTAAGGTTAGTAATGACTTAGATGGGGGGGGGTAATGGAACTACGTGTTTTTATGTTTGGATTTTTCATAACATTTATATTTTACCAAGTATTATGAACGAATGTCAAGTGTAAGGTCTTTTTCTTTCTTTTCTTACAATGATAATGATATTCGGGATATAGGAAGTATTCTCTTCTTAGTTAAATATATAGTTCCCTTAATTTGTAACATGAGTATAACAATGTGATATATACATAGGTTTCAAATTGTAACTATACAAATTATTATGTTGCGGTTATAACAAACCTTTTATAAACCGTAAAAACTTTCCATCCTCTATTATTAATACTATGACCTTGGCAGTTTGCTTCCGCTTTTGTACAATGCTTAATATTAATTACAGTAGCATTGCTCTTTTGCAGGTTAGTACTTCAGTTTCTCTGCATTGGACAGTCCAAAGGATTAAGCCACAGTGATTTTTCGTTCCAGATAAACGTTCTGAATTGAATTCAGGATAGCTACACCTTCTTTCACCGGTCGTTGAAATACCTTTCTGCCGGAGATAAGTCCCATTCCACCTGCTCTTTTGTTTATGACCGCTGTTCTTACAGCATCAGCCAGGTCGTTGGAACCTGACGCACCACCGGAATTTATCAAGCCTGCTCTACCCATATAGCAGTTAATAACCTGGTAGCGATTTAAGTCTATCGGATGTTCCGAACTCAGCTCCGAATAGACTTTCTCATCCGTTTTTCCAAAGCCAATCGCGTTAAAACCACCGTTATTTTCTGCCAGTTTCTGCTTGACGATATCAGCCTCGATAGTTGCGGAAAGATGATCGGCTTGTCCTTCCAGGTCTGCCGATAGGTGGTGATCAACACCGTCTTTTTTAAACGCTGGGTTTCTCAGATAAGCCCACAGGACAGTTACAAGTCCTAGGCTGTGAGCGTACCGGAAAGCCTCTGAAACTTCTTGTATCTGTCTTGAGCTTTGCTCTGAACCAAAATAGATAGTAGCTCCCACCGCAACCGCGCCCATTTCAAATGCCTGGTCAACGTTTGCGAACATGATCTGGTCTGCTTTGTTTGGATAGGTAAGGAGTTCGTTGTGGTTGATCTTGAGAATAAAAGGTATTTTATGTGCGTATTTTCTTGCCACCGCACCAAGTACGCCAAGTGATGATGCAACTGCGTTACATCCGCCTTCTATTGCCAGTTTTACTATGTTCTCGGGATCAAAATAAATGGGATTTGGGGCAAATGATGCTCCTCCAGAATGCTCAATACCTTGATCGACCGGCAGTATTGATATATAGCCTGTTCCTTTTAGATTGCCGGTATTAAATATGGTCTGTAAATTCCTGAGTACGGCTATCGGTCTGTCCGTGGGAATAAAAACCCTGTCAACAAAATCCTTACCGGGAAGGTGAAGTTGGTCTTTGGTAACGGTTTTGCATTGATGATCTATAAGATAATCAGCTTGATCTTCCAAAATTTCAGCGATTTTGTCTATGCCTTTAATGGGCTTGATCATTTTTATCTCCTTGTCTGTCCATCTGTGTCTTTTCTCTCAGACAGGTAACATAAAAACAGGTTATCATAAAAATAGCCAAAGGATAAATGAACTTGAGAGTTTTAGTATGATTAAAAGTGTCAAATCAAATGAAAGGGAGTTGGCAGGAAAAGTCGCTTAATAGTTTAATGGGCATATCGGGAGAAATAAATTTCCTTTCACTTACTTGGGATTTCCAGAACCTCGCTGTTTTGTTAAAAAGTGCAAGATGCTTTAATTTGCATAAATTCTTGTACAAGTTAGATTTATCCTACATTATATATAAGTGGGTGTATCTAAATGAGGACCATAAGTTTTTCAGACGCACGAAATAAATTAAAAAGAGTATTAGATCAAGTCGTTGAAGACTCTAACCACACGGTTATTGTTCGTCGTGATGCAGAAGACGCAGTTGTTATGTCCTTGAATCAGTACAATTCACTTATGGAAACTGTTTATTTGTTAAAAAGCCCTGCCAATGTGGCACATTTGTCAAAGTCCATAAAACAGTATCGTGCGGGCAAAACCAAACAGCATGAATTAATGGATGATTGAAATTATTTCATGGACAAGAGAAGCATGGGCGGACTATCTTTATTGGCAAGATCAAGACAGAAAAACCTTAAACCGCATTAATAAACTCGTTCATGATACACGGCAGTCGCCATTTGAGGGCATTGGTAAACCGAAACTCCTGAAAGGAAGTAAAAATTTGACAGGTTTGTGGTCTCGGCGTATAGATAATAAAAATCGCTTGGTATATGCGTTTGACGATGATCAGCTAACTATCATTTCCTGTCGTTATCATTATGAAAAGTGATCTTAGTCAGAAATCCTTTCACACTAGGGTAGGGCATTTACTTCCATAGATCACTGATATTCTTTGAAATTTGGCTAATTTGAAAGTCAAGCACTTACGCATTTCCCGTCCCAGCAATACTGTTTCTCCCCTTTATTTTCCGCCCCTCAGCGTGTAATCTAAAAAGACTGGCGATTAAATTTGATATCTCTGTGTGAAATTATCAAGGGGCTTATACGAAATTTGAAGGAACGGATAGTTATATATTAACCAAGGACCTGACGCTTGCAGTCAATGCTTCGACCACCTTGGAAAGCCCTCTTCTTGTAAAAGGAGGAGTCGGGAACCGGGATGAAAAAAATGATTAATACCGGACTTAATAAAAGGGTGCAAGACCTTATTAGCGGAGTTTTTTTGTCCGACGACCGCATTGAAAAAGTAGTTATTTTCGGTTCACGTGCGAATGGTAAATTCAAGCACAATTCTGACATTGATTTTGCAGTGTATGGAATTAAAGGTAGTCTGGAGATAGAAAGAGTCAGAACTGCCCTTGACGAGTTACCGCTTCCTTATAAGTTTGACGTTATAGGGTGTGAATCAATTCAGTATAAACCTCTTTTAGAGCATATAGAGAAAGTTGGTAAGGTGTTTTATTATAGAAGTGTTAAAAAGTGACGAGAAAACGATTTATAGAGAGCAAGTGTGCTACTTGTAAGAATTGGTAATGGAGCTGGTCATTTGTCAACCACTAGGAAAGTTTTTATAATTTTCAGGGTTTGGAAGAAAGAGACAAAGAATCACGAGAACATATCAGGTTAATTGAGCAGGAAAATTGCAAATTGAAAATATTTGAAATGAAGTACTCTTGTAAGCAAAAAATAGAAAAAAGGGGCTTATATGAAATTTGAAGGAACGGACAGTTATATATCAACCAAGGACCTGACGCTTGCAGTCAATGCTTCGATCACCTTGGAAAGACCTCTTCTTGTAAAAGGCGAGCCGGGAACCGGTAAAACCATGCTTGCGTTCGAAGTGGCGAAGGCTTTAAAAAAGAAGATAATAACTTGGCACGTCAAATCAACAACAACTGCGCAGCAGGGACTTTACGAGTATGATGCCGTTGCAAGACTGCGAGACTCTCAGCTTGGGGACGACAGGGTGAACGATATATCAAACTACATTAAAAAAGGAAAACTTTGGGAAGCATTTAAGTCAGAGGAGCAGTGCGTTCTGCTGATCGATGAGATTGATAAAGCGGACATTGAGTTTCCAAATGATCTGCTTCTTGAACTTGATACTATGGAGTTTTATTGCTACGAACTGCGAAAAACAATAAAAGCAGAAAATCGTCCAGCCGTTATAATCACTTCAAATAATGAAAAGGAGTTGCCCGACGCTTTTTTAAGGAGATGCTTTTTTCATTACATTGCTTTTCCAGAACGGGAAACGCTGGCTGAGATAGTAAAAGTCCACTACCCTGATCTTGAAAAGAAACTGCTTGATCAGGCTCTTACGCTTTTTTATTCTTTGAGAGAGGTTGATGGTTTTAAGAAGAAGCCTTCCACGAGCGAACTTATAGACTGGCTGAAATTATTAACTGTGGGCAAGATCAATGCAGATGAACTGAAAGAGGTTGATTTCAGAGAAAAGATGCCACCGTATTTAGGTTCGCTGCTGAAAAACGAGCAGGACCATGAATTGTTGAATGTTTTGAGGTACAGAAGAGGGTGAAGGAATGGACAATGGCAAAGGGGTAAGGTTTAGACAGCAATTTGATAAATTTGATAAGGCTTTTACGCTTCTTCATACTGCTATTAGAGCAAAGAAGATTAGTGAGTATTCGGACTTGGAGCAGGAGGGGATTATACAGCGCTTTAAGTACACTTATGAGCTCTCATGGAAAACGATCAAAGCTTACCTTGAATATGGAGGAATAGTTTTCAAACCTTCAACTCCCAGAAACGTTATAAAAGAGGCATATAATAGTGGACTTATAGATGACGGGCAAGTGTGGATTGATATGATGGACCATCGCAATATACTTTCTCATGATTACGATTTTAGCAAATTCCAAGAGGTACTTACGGCAGTTGAAGAATATTATATGGATGCATTTATTTACCTACATGAAACACTATTATCCGAGATGAAAAAAAATGATTAATACCGGACTTAACGAAAGGGAGCAAGACCTTATTAGCGGAGTTTTTTTGTCCGACGACCGCATTGAAAAAGTAGTTATTTTTGGTTCACGTGCGAATGGTAAATTCAAGCACAATTCCGACATTGATTTTGCAGTGTATGGAATTAAAGATAGTCTGGAAATAGAAAGAGTTAGAACTGCCCTTGATGAGTTACCGCTTCCTTATAAGTTTGACGTTATAGGGTGTGAATCAATTCAGTATAAGCCTCTTTTAGAGCATATAGAGAATGTTGGTAAGGTGTTTTATTATAGAAGTGTTAAAAAGTGACGAGAAAACAATTTATTATGATAATCAAGTTCGGTGGATTAAACCGAGACTTGCAGTAACTGCAATACACTGTCTTTATGGCAAAAATACAAACAATAGGTGCATAAACTATGGATAAAGTATCAAAACAAGTAAGTAATCAGCACGGTTATGGGTGGGGGAAATATAACTGTTTAATTCCACTGATTACTAAAATGCTGGTTGAAGGCGGTCATACAAAATCTGATATAAGCGTGAAGGCGTGTAAATTTCTTGATGAAAGAGGCATTAGCTATGGTTCTAAGCCACCGACGGATTTTGAAAATCCGGTTTATAGAACAATAAGTAGAGCAACTCGTCCCTTGGATCATCCTAAAAACATCTTGGGAGTAAATGCTCTTTATTCCGAAGCAGACGGCACTTTTAGCTGTGCGAATTATAAAGCAAAATACGGAGTGGAATTTCATACATTGGAATCCGCAGCTAAAGCTAACGGAGGCATTGACAAATATAAAATTCTCAGCGAACGTGCACTGCAAAAAAATACTAATGTAAAAACTAAAGACAATGTGAGGTCTATTCCAAAAAATAAGAAAAAAACAGTCCAAGAACAGGCTGATAAAGAAATATTAATACCGGAGGAATTAGAAGAAGCAGACCGATATCTCAACAAGTATGTTTTGTTAAGAAAATATTTATCACCACTACTTAAAAGTAGTGATAACACCCTTGACGAGTTAAAGTCTATTGGTCGCGAGCTTCTTGAAAAAAACGGGCATAGTATAAGTGAATTTATGCTTAACCGTGAAATACGAAGGTCAACACGACCCGTAGGTCATCACAAAAACGAGTGGGGCATTCGGTGTGCTACTGATCTTGCAGGTTCCGGTAAATTCGGTGTTAAGTATGTGGAATCCCGCTTTGGCGGTTTGGTAACAATGGCTGAAGTTGAAGCTGCCGGACAAGGTAGTAGTTATCAAGCAACAAAGCCTTCACGAACTGAAGCAACAAAAGAGAAAGATAAAACAAAGGAAAGAACGATAAATGATTTTGATGATGAGTTGACTATTAAAAAACATCTTGAGGAAAGAAGTGATGATTGGCCTGCCGTACAAGCAGATAAGTATACAAAAGGTGTGAAAAGACAAACAAGAGTTCAATTACAATCTAAATCTGTTCAAGACCAATTAAGGAAAGGCGGCGAGGATATCGTAGTAAAGCAAGAACATAATAAACTGCAGAACAAGATATATGAGAAGTTATATAACAGTAAAGGTGAAACAGACACGGTGGAGATGGAAGCGAACTATATTGATATTAAGGTAGAAAATGACAAGCAAGTTACACTTTACGAAGTAAAACTTGGCAGACCAATACGTTGTATAAAAGAAGGGTTAGGTCAGCTTCTTTCTTATATTTATAGCTTTGAAGACGACACAAGAAAAAAGAAAATAGTAATAGCAGGAAAATATGCCCCGGATGAAGAAGAGAAGACATTTATTAATTTTATCAAGAAGACTTTGCAAATTGATTTTGAGTATAGACAGTGTTCTTAGATTTATTCCTGCTACTAAAAAACGACGGAATACCCGTCACGATCAAAGAGTACTTAACCCTTCTTGAGGCTCTTGATAAAAATGTTGTGGATCACAGCGTGGATGATTTTTACTATCTCAGTCGGTCGGCGTTGATCAAACACGAGCAGCACATTGACAGATTTGACCAGTTATTCGGGCATTACTTCAAAGGGGTCGAACTTATAAGTAACGAGGAGTTCATGAAAATCCCCGAAGACTGGTTGCGGAAAAATTTTGAAAATATGCTGAGCGATGAAGAGAAAGAACTTATCAAATCAATGGGCAACTTGGACGAACTTATGGAACGTTTGAGAGAGATCATGGAAAAACAGAAAGGCAGACACCAGGGTGGGGACAGATGGCTTGGCACGGGTGGAACTTCTCCGTTCGGTGCTTATGGGTATAATCCAGCTGGGATAAGGATAGGGCAGAATGAAAGCAGGCACAGGAGAGCTGTAAAGGTCTGGGATAAAAGGGAGTTCAGAGACCTTGATGATTCAGTTGAACTTCAAACAAGGAATATGAAAATGGCACTTCGCCGCCTTCGCGTTCTGACCCGAGAGGGACAGAAGGAAGAGGTCGATCTGGAAGGAACAATTGAAAAGACCTCTAAGAATGCAGGTTTTCTTGAACTTGAGATGGTTCCGGAGAAAAAGAACAACGTAAAAGTGATAATGCTTTTTGATATAGGTGGTTCAATGGACGATCACGTGGAACTCTGCTCAAGGATGTTTTCCGCTGCCAGATATGAGTTTAAACACTTGGAATTTTACTATTTTCATAACTGCGTTTACGAAAGGTTGTGGAAAAATAACGCAAGGCGCTGGCAGGAGCAGATACCTACGTTTGAAGTGCTTCACAAATACAACGGTGATTATAAATGTATTGTAGTTGGGGATGCTTCAATGTCGCCATGGGAGCTTATGTATCCGAACGGCAGCGTTGAGCATCACAACGAGGAACCTGGTTTTCAATGGATGCAGAGGATCAAGGAACATTTTCCTTATACGGTGTGGTTGAACCCCGTTCCCCTAGAGGATTGGAAATGGACCGAGAGCATAGGGATGTTGAGAGAGTTTTTTGAGGACAGGATGTTTCCTATGACCCTTTCAGGGATTAACGGTGCTGTTAAAGCCTTAAAGGATAAGAAGATCAAGTTTGAGAATAATTGATGCTGGTCTCGCAGCTGCCAAGTATGTTTACTAAAGACGGGTACTTAAGAGGTAATTTTATTTTATGACATTATATATTTTGGTCCGAGATTAAAAAACAAGCATCAATACATCAAGGTACCCATCTGCCGATAAATCTATATTTAGTCTTTCCACTATTATTCCTTTCTTCTGGCTGAGAGATTTTAATTCATTCAGTGTTTTGGAAAGGACCTTATTACTAAGTCTTTATCTGAGCTCTTCTCTTCCTTCTGATCATTACTGACACAGGTATAAGCATCAGACATACCACTGCTCCGAGCAGGTCAGAGACAACGCTGCTCTGATCAGAGATCGCACATCCTCCACCTCCGCCTGCATCAGTACCTGACGTTCCTGGTATTACACTGAGCATGAAACTCACCTCGTCCGTATCTCCATTCCTGTCCGTTACCGTATACATGTAAGTACCAGTTAATGCACTCCTGGGTGTCCCACTTATTTCCCGCGTTACTTCGTTAAATCTCAATCCAGCTGGCAGTTCAGGTGTTATACTGTAAGTAACAGGTGCATTACCTCCCGTTGCCTCAGGAAACCTTAATGGTGCTCCCCCTGCCCTGTACTCCATCTGTGCTGGTATTGTACTCCCGTCTATCTCCGGCATGCTGTCTTCTTCCACTGTAATACTGAACTCCAGTTCATCTGTATCATTATCTGCGTCCGTTACTGTATACGTGTAATCAGTCTCAGACGTTGCAGTAGTCGGTGTTCCGCTTATAACTTGTGTAGCAGGGGTAAAATCCAATCCGGCAGGTAAGGCAGGAGTTAAACTGTAAGTTAATGGAGCATTCCCTGACGTTGCTTCTGGCAGTGTTTCATTTACTGCTGTAATGCCGTTTATATACACTTTATTATCTATCGTTTCACTGCCGAAGGTTGGTTCCGTGTTTGGTTCTGCTACTGTTATTCTTATCCTGAACTCTAATTGAGCACTACTTCCATCTATGTCTAATACTGTATATAGCATATGCCTAATAGATGCACGGGTGGGTGTGCCACTTATTACTCGGGTGTCAGGATCAAAATTCAATCCAAGAGGTAAAAGAGAAAGTAAATATCTTAATGCTCCATTCCCTCCCGTTGCCTCTGGCAGAGTTACTGGTGTTATTTGAACCCCAACTGTATACACCAGATTATCTATCATCTCACCGCTAGTAAAGCTTGGTACGGTATTAGCTTCTACAGTAATTCCGAACGTCAGATTATCCATATCTCCATCATTGTCCGTTACTTTATATGTATACTCAGTTTTACTTTTTACACTGGTAGGTAATCCATTTATTTGCCGATCGTTACTGTTAAAGTTCAATCCAGAAGGTAAACGAGGAGTTAAACTGTAAGTATATGGAGCAGTACCTCTCGTTGCTTCAGGCAGAGTTACTGGAAGACCTGCTATTGAGCGTACAACATACACCTGCTCATCTACCGTTGCACCACCAAAACTAAGATCATGATGTTTAGCACTTATCTCACTGCCAGGTCCCTGATAAAAATTCCCGTATACCTTAATGCTCCATGAGTGTAAGGTAACAGTATTTTCTCCATCTTCTTCATCTCCGGAAGCAGTATCGGATATCTTAAGGACCCATTCTCCGGAAGGGTCTTCTCCGAGGTGCTTTGCCGACCCGAAACGATGTGTTCTTCTCAGGTAACTGATCTCAGCGTCTTCTTCCTCCCCTGAAAACTCCCTTACAAGTTCAGATACTGTTCCGGAAGGAGAGGTTATTTTTATATCAAGGTCCTGTAAGCGGTCATGAGAAAAAACAAGTTCTACCTCAACGAATTCCGTAAATATTTCCTCCAGGTCCGGTATTATAAGTCTGGAGACAAGTACCCCGTCTGCTTCTCCTTCTCCATTTCCTTCTCCATCAGGAATTGTTATCTCTTTATCTGAAAAGGCGGTAACGGTCCTCATTTCTCCAACGCCTTTCCAGCTTTTTGCAAGTTCTGCCGCCGCTTCTGCGTCTACCACTCCAAAACCATACTTAGGATTATAATTATATCTTTCCGTATCAGAGCCGTATTTAACAGTTCCAGTCTCCCAGCTCATATCAGAAAAATCGTTCTGACGTGCTGAACCCGCAAGTATAAGCTTTATATCCCTCCAGCTCAGCTGTCCATTTACCTCTCTCAGCAGTGCTGCCACTCCTCCAACCTGTGAAGCTGATAGAAATGTTCCGGATGTTACAACGTAATCGTTGTTGTTATCTGTGGTTACAATATCAGAACCAGGTGCACATACCCATAGATTTACTCCCTCTTCTGAAAAAATACTCTTTTTTCCAAAACCGTCTGTTGAACACACAGATGTTACCCCGTAGTAATTAGAATATTCAGAAAAATTAGCCTGATCGTTATTCTCATGCCCGTCCCCTGCTCCCCGGACGTAAAACACACCTTTACCATAAAACCCTTTACTTATACCAAGTTCCACTCCTTCTTCCCAGGAAGTTGAAGCCTCCTGAAAAAAAGCTCCGTCCTCAGATCCCAGGCCGTTAACCGATACAGCGGTTATTTCCTTATTACGGACCACCGCGTCCGCTTCCCTGAGATCATCGGATAACCTGTAACTGTATATACTCGCACCAGGTGCTGTTCCTCTTACTCCCAGTCCGTTATATCCAGCCGCTGCAATAACACCTGCCGCTCGTGTTCCGGTAAAGGATGAACCGTCAGAATGATCATCTCTTTCTGAATTATCTTTTTCAGAACTGTTCTCTTCAGAACTGTTTCTTCCAGAAAGATCATAGTTCGGTCCGGAACGGACGTTTGCAGAAAGGTCCTCATGTGAAAGGTCGATACCGTCACTTACTATTGCTACGTTAATTCCGGTACCGTATACGTCTTCGTTCCACACCCCCTCTATGTTTATATCTTCTCCTGCTGTTATTTCCTTTCCTGAATAAATAAACTGCCCCGTGTTCTTCAGATGCCACTGACATCCGTATAACGGATCTTCCGTTTCTGCACTGTTACCTCTGCATTCAGATAATGTTTCTTCCAGACTGCTCTGTCCTTTTGCAGCTATGACCATGATACACAGAAGAAATAAGACTAATGTTAGTAATGACTTAGATGGGGGGGGGTATTATCTTAAACATTGTTCTTAAAAAATACTTATACCAGACTGAAAGGTCATGTATACACGGGGGGGGGGGGAGTAATGGAATTACGTGTTTTTGTTTTGAAATGTTTCATAACTCTTTTACTTTAACAGGTATTATGAACGAATGTCAAGTGTAACGTCTTTCTCTTTCCTTTCTTGCAATGATAATGATCTTCGGGATGGAAGGAGTATTCTCTTAAATAGAGGTTGAAATTTGTTTATTTCCCTCAAGAGAATCAGAAACAGTTTTTATTTTTTAATAATTTCTTGAACCTTTTCTTTACTTAAAAAAACTTTCATTAAGTCTTATAAGATTTCTTTCTAAAATGTCATAAAAAACTTGTCTTACTTCATACATCAATAAGAAAGAGCTTTTTCTCGGGGAATATATTTCCACCCAGCTTTTTAATTATATTTCAAAAAAGATTCTGAACGGATTTTCTTTTCTTTGTAAGTCTATTCACTATTTATTTCTTTTATTTATTAAATTTGCAATGAGACTAATGACAAGGTCTTTATCTTGAGGGTTGCTTTCAGCTATAAGGAGAGTTAGAGAGATTAAAGCATTATCGTAAAATTTTTTAGAACCATCTGATTTAGTGATAGCCAGATCGTCTCTTTATCTAATTTAACCTGAATTCCCTTTTTTGTCCTTTAGGTATATATAGTAATTTGACTACTGAATAAATTTGTTTGGTCATTTTTTTCATTGCTCAACCTCCGAGGTATCAATGTCTAAATTATGGACTCGAATTTGCCCTGTTGTAAGTTTGCTGAGCATGGACTTAAAAAGAGTCTGAATATTTGTTTTTTGTTCTTCATAGTTTTTAATTCTTTCATCTAGTTTTGAAAGGATTGAGGCAATTTTCTTTTGTTCAGGAAGAGAGGGTAGGGGGATTTGGATTTTACTTATTTTTGCCTTATTCAAAGTGTGTCCCTTTATCTGACGGTCTTCATATTGTTTATAATCTAATATAGGCAAATAATAGCTGATAAAAGTTTTATTCAATTCTTTTTTGGGATTGATAGAAATTATATCTTCGTTATGCACAAGGTCACATCCTGCAAAACAAGTTCTACCTATAGTTGGTTTTAAACTCATCAATAAAGTTCCTTTTTTTACATATTTTCCCTTAAAGCATTCTACTATAGCTTGTTGTGATACTTTTTCCTTTGTTTTTGAAATGGTTTGTCCTTGCTTCATATCAGATATAGTAAGCCATCGAAAAGTTCCATTATCCCAATATATTTCCATATTTCTTGCCGGGTTTTTCCCTGTTGAAAAGCTACACAACTCTGAAAAGCTTTTAACATCCCAGCTTTCAGGAATCTTTCCAATCTCTGTTTGTATGGTTTTTTCTACTTTTGTTCCATAAGTAAAAAGATATTTCATTGTGGATCTTTTGAGTTCCTGAGTTTTTTTAATAAGTTCGTCTTTAATTTTGATATTTCGTTTAATTTTATTAAGTACTGCTGCAATTTTCTTTTGTTCAGAAAGAGGAGGGTGGGGGATTTTAACTTTTTTTATTTCTTCTAATTTTAGTGATGGATAATCTTGAGTACTTGTAAGATTTTTAGAGTCTATTCCTAATAGAAAATAAAATAAAAATTTTGTATTAAACTTTTTTGGGTATGAGCATACTATTGCTAGATGACTTGAGACATAACTATTTATACTTAATAGAACTCGATGATTTAAAAGTCCATTTTTAGGCATTAAAATCGTTCCCTTTTTATATAACTTTAGACCTTTTATACCATCCTCATTTAAGTAATCTTTTATTTCATAAAAATTATCTGATATATGGGCTATAGCTACGTCTGAAGTTCTGCAAAAAGGAAATTTCCCATTTATAAAAAAACTATTTTCTTGAGGAGCGGAATTTCCTGAACTAATATTAGCCCCTTCTTTTAGAGTTTTAAGATTCCAACTCTCAGGAATTTCTCCAATTTTTGTTTGCTTGGTTTTTTCCATATTTTTAGACTTTAACTATTATTATTATCTCTTCTTTCTATTGCTTGTTTTTGATTTTCAGGTAAATAGTTAAAAATTCTTTCAACCTGTTTGTTTTCTACAATTGTTTTTTCAGTAATAAAATTTACAAGTTGAAATAAAGAACTAGCTATTTTTGAATTATCTTCAATATTTATTTTCCCTGAATGAACTGCGTTGTTTCCAATGACCCTTACTGAATCTAAAGCTTGTGTAATTCTTTCTGGCAATCCTTTTTTGACCAAGTTACCGATAGCCTTGCTTAAATTTGTTTCATCCTCTCCGAGTTCTTTAATAAGTAATTGAATGGATAGTCTTAACAAAGCACAAGCTCCAATTGGGGAGAGGTTTATAATACTTCTTGCTTGATTATAGGTTTCTTTTACATTTTTTGGCATTTCAGCAACAGGAGGTGGAACTGTAGGTAGGTTAGGATAAACCATTTTTTCATCCACCCATATAGAGTATTTGTTGCAACAACTACAGAAGCTAAATTTAATGTTTTTAATAGAATATGAGGAGTACCCTGCACGGCTGGCATAATGCCAGATTTGATGAGCGTAAACATTGCAGTGGGGGCAATGGAAATTGTTTTTATCATATTCAGGTGCTGTATAATTTTGATTGGGGGAGGTTTGATTGTTCTTTTGTTCCATATTATATTTCCTTTTATTTTTGAATTTAATTGCTTTGTTTTGCTCAAATAGTTTTTTTGAAAATCACTCTTTTGCCTATCTCTTTTTCGTATTTTCCTTATAATAATCTGTTGGATCAATACTGTCTGTCAAAGTTCATAAAACATACATTACAGAGTAGTATTATTTCTTTAATTATGCCAACCTTTCTAATTTTACGGTTTTAAAATAAGATTATCTTTTTTCTTCTGATTTTGGTTTATTTTCATAAAGTTTCTCTCTTAATTAAGCTCTATCAAGAACATCACTTCACTAAGTTCTTTATCAAGCTTGTTTGATTTTTTTCTTAAGTTTTTAAGTTCATCAAGCACTTCAGGGATTTCTCTATAAGTTTCTGTATCCACTAAACTAATATATAGAGAGGGGGATAGGTTGTAATCATTTTTTTCTGCTTCTCTTTTCGTGATGACTTTCACAAATTTTTCTTCATCTTCTCCTTTTATAAAAGCTTCTGCGATCCGCTCAATGCCTTCTTCTGAGATATGGTTTTTTGGTCTTCCCTTATAGAATTCTTTGCTGGCATTTAATAATATGATTTTATCCCTTTTATTTTTTGGCTTATTTTTATTTAAGAAAACAATAATCCCGGCAGCTGAAGTGTTATAGAAAAGGTTTTCAGGAAATAAAATAACTCCTTCTATTAAATCCTTTTCTATAAACCATTTTCGAATCATCTTTTCTTTATCATCGTGTTTACTGCCACTGCCACGAGTAACGGCTCCTGTATCTAAAACAATTGCAGCACGACCTTTTGAATTAAGAGAAGCTGCAGTATGTTGAAGCCAAGCCCAGTCTCCTTTACCAGCAGTAAAGCCACCATGATTTTCAAATCGCTCAAAAGGATCGTTTTCATAAATAGAGGGGTCGAAAGGCTGATTCCATATAGGGTTGGCTATAATTATGTCAAAGGTTTTAAGAGTTCCATCTTTTTCGCGAAACCTAGGTTTTTGCATGGAATCCCCTCGTTTAATTTCTCCATCAATGTCATGAAGAATTTTATTCATGCACCCTAATATAAAGTTGTCCTTGTTTAATTCCTGTCCGTAAAGTTTTAAAGGAAGTCTGTTCAGAGGATTATTTTGTCTTAATACCAATTGGAGTTTAACTAAAAGACCAAAAGAACCACAAGCATAGTCATAGGCGGTCTCTCCACCTTTCGGATTTAGAATATTTGCTATAATAAAACCGACTTCACGAGGAGTAAAAAACTCTCCAGCAGTTTGGCCTCTGCCTTCAGCAAATTTTCTGAGAAGATACTCATAAGATCGACCTAAAGAATCAGGTTCAATATCCTTTAAACCCAAGCGGTATCTTGAATCAGAAAAAGCATCTATAATTCTTCTTAAAACTCTATCACTGATTTTTCTTTCCCCTTGTTGAGTGGCATTGTAATCCACAAGGTCTGTCACACCACCTAATGAATGCTGTGGGTTTTCTTTAACAATAGCTCTCATTGTTAAGGTTAATTGCTCTCCTAAACTATGAGGTCTTTTACCCTTAGGGTATTTAATTTTTTCTTTTCCACTGATAACAGACCAATGTGCTTCTGGAGGAATGTAAAACCAAACTAGAGACCTATCTGCCCTAATCATTTTTAAGGCTGTCTGTTCATCACCTAACTCTTCAGTAATTCGCTTAACCTCATCATCAAATACATCTGAAAGCCGTTTGATAAAAAGAAGTGGAAGAATATAATCTTTAAATTTAGGAGCATCTTTTTCGCCTCTTATGGAGCAAGCCGCATTCCATAGCATTTTCTCCATAGATTTATTGCTCAGAATTGAACTTTTGGAAACCCCTCTTTTTTTTCTTCTTGCACTTATATCTGTTTCTACAGTCTCGTCTATGTAGGCAACATTTCTGTAAAGTTCTTCTATTCTTTCTTTTGCCTTCTTTCTAATGGTCGTCTTGCTATTTTCCCAACGGTTGACTGTAGCGAAAGAAACTTCTAGCCTTGTGGCAAGCTCTTCTTGACTGAGATTGAGTTTTTTTCTTATTTTCAATAATTTATCTTTCACAGCAAGCCTTCCTTGATTTTAATATGCCAATAAGGTATAATTATATGTTATAACAAAAACAATGATATTTCAAGAGAAAAATTTGTTTATTTAGGCAATATGGTTTCAAGCATAGGGGTAGTGTAATGTATGAAAAATTAAAAGACAAAGAACACTTTAAGCCTTATAGAGTGCTTTCTTTAGATGGTGGAGGAATGAGGGGTCTCTATACTGCATCATTGCTAAAATCCCTTTCTGAGAGGTTTTGCAAATCAAGCAATAAGGATATAGGCAAAGGTTTTGACCTGATAGTTGGAACAAGTACAGGTGGCATTC
The DNA here is from genome assembly GCA_965215275.1 of Thermodesulfobacteriota bacterium. GTDB lineage: Bacteria > Desulfobacterota_D > UBA1144 > Nemesobacterales > JAJCZQ01 > CAZUNK01. Next base: position 636,792 of record OZ244044.1, on the reverse strand, counting down.
TAGCAGCAGGTCTTGTTGCAGGCATTGAGATTGATAAAATCATTGAAATTTATTACAAAGAAGGAAAAAATATTTTTAAATCTCCGGTACCAAATAATTTTTTAAGAAAAATTATTTGGGCTTTTTGTCATATAAAAAAAACCAGCAAATGAAAATAAGCATTTAAGAGTTATATTAGAAGAACTCTTTAAAGACGAAACAATTGAACAAATTTATACTCGAAGGAAAATAGGACTTTGTATTGCATCAATTAAACTGGTGGACTATTCGCCAAGAGTATTTAAAACTCCTCACAATCCCAAAAAACATGCTGATAATAAAAGGAATTTAGCAGATGTTTGTCTTGCTACTTCAGCTGCACCAATTATTTTCCCTGTAGTAGCTATTCCTGAACCAGATAATTCAAATGTAACAGAACATTTTGTTGATGGGGGTATTTGGGCAAATAATCCAACACTAATGGGTTTGATTGAAGCTTTAGAGATTTCAGATAAAAATCAGCCTATAGATATTATTTCAATTGGAACCTGCCCAGCCAGTTTTGGAGAAACTCTTAAAGATGAGAATGTAGAAAAAGGTATTATAGACTGGGGTTGGGGAGTTGATATATTAGAAATTTCGGGGAACGCTCAAGCTAAGAATGTTGAATTTATATGTAATTTCCTAGAGAAGAGATTGTCAGCTTTAGGAAAGAAGGTATCTATTTATAGACTACCACAAAGGTGTTTATCTTCTGCTCAAGAAAAAGTTATTGGTCTTGATAAGGCAACCAAAGAAGCCTGTAATACTTTAATTAGCTTGGGAGCAGAAGACGGAAAGGAGATTTATGGTAAAACCTGTAATGAAACTGAAGATACAAAACTCAATATATTAAAAAATATTTTTATTAACTTAAATGACTTACCAGAAGGAGGTACCCATGGCCAATTTACAAAAACAGTTTGAAAGCTTCCACAAAGATATAAAAGTGGAAAAAGACGAATTAAAAGAAAAAAGAGATATTTTGTTTAACGAAATAAAAGAATCTCTTCAGGAGCAGGAAAAACCTGTTCCAGAGCTACTTAACCAAGGAAGCTATATTTATGGAGTAGGAATAAAGCCAATTTCTGATGATCAAGAATATGATATTGATGTTGGTTTAGTCTTTGATATAGAGTCTGACGATTATAGCGCAGAAGACGGTTATAAAGCAGAAAAAGTACGCAAGTGGGTTTTGGATGCTATTAAAAATCACACTAAAAATGTAGAAGAGAAAGGGGCTTGCATTCGTGTACGTTATAGAGCGGGTTACCATGTTGATCTTGTTTGTTATGCAAGCAATGACTCTCAAGAGAGTGAAAATTTTAACCTTGCTCATAAAAATTGGACTTGGAAACCTGCAGACCCTAAAGCTTTAAAGAAATACATTAAAGATGCTCGAAAACCTTTTAGCGACTCTAACGATAGCAGTGGTTCAGATCAATTACAAAGAGTTGTTCGTTATTTAAAAAGGTGGAATGATAAAGCAATACCGAACGAAAGTGATGACAAACCCATTGGCTTAGCATTGCTTCTTTTATGTATAGAAGAACTTAAAAAGCCTGTTTTTGATTCTGATGACAACCTTAGTGATATAGAGGCTTTAAGAAGTGTTGTAATTTCTATAAATAGCTCAAGAATTACTGTAAAAAAACCCCCTACTAAAGATGAAGATGTTTTTGGTAAAATTAGTGACGAAGGGATGACTAACCTTATTGATAGATTCGCTAAACTTGATGAAGCTTTAGAGAAAGCAATTAATGAAAAGAGTTTAGAAAAGGCTTGCAAGATTTTAATAGAACAGTTTGGAGAGGATTTTCCTTTGGAAGAAGACCACAACGATAAACAAAGAAAAATATCTGCTATGGATGCAGCAGTAAAATCAGGTACTGCTGTGATTGGTCCAAAGCTTTATGGAGGAGATTATAGTAAATAATAAATATTATCACAAGATAATAAAGGAATCGCAGGATCATCGTTTTTTTCAAAGAATAAAAAATTCTTGTGATAAGGACGGAAATTTAATTATTTCTGGTCGTCTTGGAGTTTATGCGGATAAAATTCATATAGATGATTTTGAAATTCAACTAATTTTCTATAAAAACTTTCCAAAAAGTTTGCCTAGGGTTCTAGAATCTGGAAATAGAATAAAAGATAAAAATGCCAATAAACATTTTTATACTGATGGTGTTTGTTGTTTAGGAATGGATGAAGAACAGTGGATGAGAATTGATCTGGATGCTCCTTTTAAAAGTTTCATTGACAACTTAGTTTATCCGTTCTTTTTTTCTCAATCCTACTTTAGTAGGGTAAAGGAAGGTTGGATATTTGGGGAATACCCACATGATAAAAAGAAAAGTATTACAGAGTTTTATAAGGAAAAATTAGGCAAAAATACTTCTATTGAACAAATAAAGGATTTTATTAAAATTTGCTCAGGGAAAAATCATAATAGGGGGCACCATTTGTGTTTTTGCGGTAGTCAGAAAAAATTTAGAGATTGTGGTTCTCATTACAAAGTATATAGGTGTTTTGTGAAAAAAATCCCTCCTAAGAAATTTCAGAATATACTGAGTATTTTGGAAGATAATTATAGTCCCATCCACAAAAAACAACCCTAAAACAATTTTTACTATTTCAACAATCAAAAACACAGTTTCTTCTCTTTTTCTAAAAATTCTATTAAGGAATAATCAAGTTACTTATTGCTCAATTTTTAATAAAATATGAAAATTATAAGGATAACTTGATAAGTTAAATAATTGTTTTCGGAGAAAAAATTTTTTCCAAACACGAGACTCAAAGATGTTGATAAATAGTTTATTAATTCAATACACGATAATACATCCGTTCTCCTCAACGAATTAATAAAAGAAAACCAGGCTATAATTCTCTCTTGAGTTTTACTGTCAATAAGGGGGTACATATCTTTTCCATTGAAGATATAAACTACAGACATGACGTTAGCAGCCGGCGGATATTCTGACGAGAAAATTTCAGTCCGTTCAATACTTTGGAAAGAACTGCGTTGCTATGTTTTTATATGAGACATGTATCTCTGAAAATAATCTCATCCCCCGGGACTCTCAAAACTTCCATCGTGTGCAGTTCCATCCACTGTCAGTGCAGTTTCACTGGACTCACAATAATTAGCTTTGATATGACCATATGCACCTATGGGCATAAAGCACAGAAGAAATAAGACCAAGGTAAGGACTGATTTAGATGGGGGGGGGTAATGGAACTACTCGTTTTTATATTTGAACTTTTCATAACATTGATATTTCACTTCGTATTATGAACGAATGTCAAGTGTATAAATGATATCTCATACTGAAAAGATCTGTTCAAAACTTTAACGCTAGTGCAGAGAAGTAGTCTGAGTTTTTTGGTAATTAAGTATATAATTCCTTTATTGAATATATTAACGGACGAGCAAGGTTCCCATAACATGTAAAGATTTCTCTGTTTTTTTTACATATTTTCAAAACGTGTAAAGATTTTGCGATTTTTTTTACATGTTTTACATAATCTGCGATGTTTAAGCATTAATTTGTCAGAAATTCTTCCAACCTCCAACCTGCAGTCCTGTATGATTTTCAAATTCACTGGTTAAATAATAAGCAATTCCTGAAAATTGTGATAAACTAAAACACCTTTAAGACATTTTGATCATCTGCCTGTTTTGTTTGCGGGTATAAAACTATAATTTTACTGGAGGCACTACAATTAACGTTTTAGGATCTGTTTCAGACAAGTTATTAAATAAAAAAGAGCCAATTGATTTTGAAGAGGCACTGGCACTTGTGGAACTGCCAAAGAACGAAGTTCCCGATCTAATATCGTTGGCACGGAAAGTAACCTTAAAGTACAAGGGAGACGGTGTGTTTCTAAGGTCGATCATTAGCGCACAGACCGGCAACTGTCCCGAGGACTGCTCTTTTTGTTCTCAGTCGGCACACTATGACACGGAGGTCGAGGCTCATCCGTTAATGGCGGCTGAAAGGATACTTCGTGCCGCCAGGCAAGCTGAAGAAATGGGAGCGATGGATTTTTGTATCGTTATAAGTGCAAAGGGTCCCACGCCGAGAATATTCAAAAAGGTCCTTGAAGCAGTTGATCTTCTGGTTGAAAAAACGAACCTGAAGGTCGGCTGTTCGTTAGGGGAACTTACTGAGGACCAGGCGAACGTACTGAGCGAACATGGGGTATGGAGATACAATCATAATATGGAAACGTGCCGCAGTCACTTCCCAAGTATCTGCACTACCCATACTTACGATGACAGGATGCAGACCGCAAAATACGTAAAGAACGCCGGAATGCACCTGTGTTCAGGAGGAATTCTGGGTATGGGCGAGAGCGTTCAGCAGAGAATTGAGTTTGCATTCGAGATAAGGGACCTGGACCCGACCTGGGTACCTATTAATTTTCTCAATCCAAGACCTGGAACGCCTTTCAGGGATTACGAGCAGATATCTCCATTTGACGCGGTCAAGATGATATCTGTTTACAGGCTCGTGCTTCCTGATAAGATCATCATGACGGCTGGAGGACGAGAGGTAACGCTCAGGGACCTTCAGGCGATGGGACTTGTGGCGGGTGCAAATGCAATGATACTTGGTAACTATCTGACGACCCCGGGAAGGTCTCCTGAAGAAGACCTGAAAATGCTTGATGATCTGCAGATGCCTGTAAGGACCGATATAAGTAATTAGAACTGGTCTTAAGGTAGAAAAGATATGAACCCACAAGAGACGGGGTATAAAGTAGGGGATACCACCAAGTTCGGCGGTTTCTTCAGACGTTTCGTAGCTCACGTCATTGATTCTGTTATACAGTTTGTTATTGCAGTATTCCTGTGTTTGATCTTTGCCGTGGTTTTTATCGGAACGGGTTTCTTTGAACTGCCTGACGGTTTACAGGAATCCATATTTACCTCATGGACTTTTCTGATTGGCTGGATCTATGAGGCCGTACTGATCTCATCATCCTGGCAGGCGACCGTTGGGAAAAGGATCTTGAGTCTGAAGGTCGTTGATGGAGAGGGTAATCGCGTGTCTTTTGCCAGGGCGACTGGACGGTTCTTTGCAAAGATACTTTCCGCATTAATTCTCTGCATCGGTTTTTTAATGATCGGTTTTACGAAGAGAAAACAGGGTTTACACGATATGATCGCAGGGACGCTCGTTATAAAGGTGAAACCTGAAAGGCATGAGATCTACTGATTACAGAGATCTATGGCTTTGTTAACCTGGACGGTTCGTTATAGCTTTCAAAATGTCGGATAGTACGAACAAGATCAGTCGTAAAGATAAGAAATTTGAACAGATGACTTTCAAAATGTCGGATAGTACGAACAAGATCAGTCTCCTACATTACCTACGGGACTTACTTTTACAGTTTCTCAAAATGTCAGATAGCACGAAAAAGATCAGCAAATATGATAAGGACCACATCTGGCATCCCTTTACCCAGATGAAGGAATATGAGGAAAAAGACCCGATCGTTATTGAGGATTCGGACGGGGCTTATCTTATTGACTCCAAAGGAAAAAAATATATAGATGGTGTTTCATCCTTATGGGTAAATGTCCACGGTCATAAGGTCCCTGAAATTGATGATGCCATAAATGAACAGATAAAGACCCTTGCTCACAGTACGCTTCTGGGCGTTACGAACCCGCCTGCTGCGGAACTGGCAAAAGAGATAATTGATATATGTCCCTCTGGACTGAAGAAGGTCTTTTATTCAGGTGATGGAGCTTCTGCGGTTGAAGTGGCCATTAAAATGGCCTTTCAGTACTGGCAGCACAAGGGTAAGGAAAATAAGATCAGGTTCGTACATCTGGAAAATGGCTACCACGGAGATACGCTCGGTGCGGTCTCGGTAGGTGGAATTGACCTGTTCCATTCCACTTTCAAGCCTCTTCTGTTCGAGTCTTTCAAAGCTCCTTCGTATTACTGTTACAGATGTCCGCTTAACAAGACCTATCCGGAGTGTGATATTGCCTGTGCCGATGAACTCGGAAGTCTCCTTGAGAAAAACAACGAGGAAATCGCGGCGGTCATTATGGAACCTTACGTCCAGGCTGCTGGAGGAATGATAGTTTCTCCTGAAGGCTATCTCAAAAGGGTCAGGGAGTACTGTGACATGTATGACGTTTTAATGATACTGGACGAAGTTGCCACCGGGTTTGGCAGAACGGGAAAGATGTTCGCCTGCGAGCATGAGGACGTTACTCCGGATATTTTAGTTCTTGGCAAAGGGCTGACCGGAGGTTATCTGCCTCTTTCTGCCACGATAACGACTCAGGATATCTATGATGAATTTCTGGGAAGTTACGAGGAGTATAAAACGTTTTATCACGGGCACAGCTATGCGGGAAATCCCTTATCGTGTGCCGCGGCCAAGGGAAACCTTGAGGCCTTCAGGAACAATAACGTTCTTGAAGAACTTCGGGATAAGATAGAGTTCCTTGAAGACGAGCTCAAGGAGTTTTTGTCTTTGGATCACGTGGGTAACGTCAGGAACAAGGGATTTATGGTCGGTATTGAGCTGGTAAAGGATAAAAAAACCGGTGAACGATTTAAGCCGGGTCTGAAAATGGGCTGGAAAGTTGCCGACAAGGCTCTGGAGGATGAGGTGCTTATAAGACCTCTTGGCGACGTAGTGGTATTGATGCCTCCGGTAGGAATACCCATGGACGATCTGAAAAAACTCGTCCAGGTGACTTATAAGTCCATAAAAGAGGCCACGGAAGGCATCGACTGATCTTTTAAACTATGGAAAGTATGCAGTGGATAGATGAAGAGTTAAGGGACATTTGCGACAGGAAACTCTTCAGGACCCTTACGGAACTTCAGTCAGGTCAGACCCCGGAAGTAGTGATACGAGGACGGAGGTATTTACTTTTTGCCTCGAACAGCTACCTGGGTCTGTCAGTTGATCCGAGGGTCATAAGTGCTGCCAGGACGGCTCTTGAAAAATACGGTACCGGAAGCGGTGGTTCAAGGCTGGTAAGTGGCAGTTCTGATCTGCACCGGGAGCTTGAGGAAAAAATAGCCGGATTTAAAAATACCCAGGCGGCCATACTGTTCAGTTCAGGCTATCTTGCCAATGTTGGCACGATTTCCGCTCTGGTAGGTCAGGGCGATTTTGTTTACAGTGACCAGCTGAATCACGCGTCCATTATTGACGGATGCAGACTGTCAAAGGCAGATTTGCGAGTTTATTCCCATCTTGACCTTGAAGAACTTAAGACCTTGCTTATAAAGGATTCTGAAAGCAAGGGTAAAAAACTTGTCGTTACTGACACGGTATTCAGTATGGACGGTGACCTTGTTGATCTGAAACAGCTGTCTGCGATCTGTGAAAGGTACGGTGCAATGCTCATGGTTGACGAGGCCCATGCCACTGGCGTCCTTGGTGAAAGGGGCAGTGGTGCAACGGAACATTTTAACGTGGAGGACAAGGTGCCGGTCGTAATGGGAACTCTTTCCAAGGCGGTCGGGTCGTTAGGGGGATACGTTGCAGGAAGCAGGAACTTGGTGGACCTTATCAGGAACCGGGTAAGAAGCTATATATTCGACACGTCCCTTCCACCTGCCTCCTTGGCCGCGTCAATGGAGGCGATCGATATAATTGCTGAGGAGAAGAGCAGGCGTGATCATCTGTGGAAAATGATACACAGGTTTAGATTAGGCATTGAGAAAATAGGTCTGAGGACCATTTTCTCAAGTTCGGCCATTGTTCCGATCCTGATAGGAGAGCCGGAACCGGCGCTTAGATTTGCAGATCAGCTGATAAAGGAAGGGGTGTTCACTCCAGCGGTAAGGCCGCCTTCCGTACCTCCCGGCAAATGCAGGATACGTACCTCTATTATGGCGGTACATAACAAGGAGCACATTGATCTGGCGATTGAAGCATTCAAGACCGTTTCAGAGAGGGTAAAGATGATCTGATCTCAGGTTTTTTCTCCTGCTCCTCCCGTAAGTGGTGTGACCACTTTTCTTTGATAGACCTTTGGTTTTGCTTAAATACGACCCTGACTTTGTAAAAGGAACAATATATAAAGCTATTCTGAATGAACGAAGACAATGTTCTTAACGAATTTATATCTGACGGAAAAACTTCAGTTAGTTCAGTGCATTGGAAATGAATGATCGCTAAGTTTTTATATGAGACCTTATCTTCCTTCTTATAACTACAGATACGGGTATAAGCATCAGAGATGCCACTGCTGCGAGCAGATCGTAAACAGCTTCGTTCTGATCTGAGATCGCACACCCTCCACCACCTCCAGCTTCAGTATCTGATGCTCTTGGACTTGGGTCTGGTGATGGTGGGTCTGGTCTTGGTGGTGGTGGCGGTGTCGGAGGAGGCGGAGGATCAGTATCTCTTTCTTCGACTGTAAGCATATAATCATTAGGAGCACTGCTTCCCACAACTATATAGTAACTCGTTCCCTGTATTAGAAGAGCTGAAATACTGTCAGCACTAACGTCTATCAGATCATCACTGCCGTCACACAGCTGTAAACTGTTATCAGGGTTATCATGGGTGAAAACTGCCTCTATGGTTACACTGATATCGTTTGCTGGACCTATCTGAAAATAATGAAGCTCATCACCGGCACTTAACTTTCCATCATGTGCCGCCGCGTCCACCATCAACGTGGCTTCAGCAGTTTCACTGAAGTCACAGTCATCAGCCGTTGCAACTGAAACCCTGTACGATACAGCACTATTGCTTCCCACGTAGACGTAGTACGTTCCCGTTCTGACAAAAGCCCTGATGGTACCGGCAGTTCTGTCAATAAACTGTCCAAAAGTATCACTGGCTATAAGACCGTCACTGCTGTCACACAGCTGTATTGAGACCCTGGTGGTGGATGATAGTTCATCCATCTCTATATCTATTACGGTATCATCCGTTACGTCTAACTGAAAGTAATCCAGTTCACCTGTGCTCAGACTTCCGTTTTTCGGACCTCCGTCAACCTCCAGCGTGTCTTCTGTACTTGTACTGGCGTCACAGTTATTAACGACCGTTGCAACTGAAACCCTGTATCCCACAGTATCACCAACTTTCACAACGGCATAGTACGTTCCCGTTCTGAGGCGAGCTGAAATATTCCCAGTAGATCTTTCAGTTCCAAAAGTATCAATGTCTATCAGATCATAATTGCTGTCACACAGCTGTAAACTTTTTTCTCGAGTGCTGAAAGAAACTAATATACCTATCCTTATATTTGCTATAACAGGGGTCGTTACGTCTATCTGATAGTAATGCATTCCACCGCTGACAAAACCCCCCTCTTGCTGCATTCCGTCCAGCTGCAACGTGGCTTCAATAGCCGCACTGGATGCACCACCACAATCATTATCGCTCTGACCATATGCCTCAATGGATACAAAACACAGAAGAAAGAAAAAATGGATTAACAGATTAGACGGGGGGGGGTATTGTTCTGAATGACATATTAATGATTATTCTACTCTGTATAATGACCGAATGTCAAGTGCATAAATAATATCTCATACTGTAAAGATCCTGATCAACGGATCAGTTAATAACTATAAATATACAGTATCCATCTTTTATTTCTGCTTAGTTGAATATATACTTCCCCTGTAAAACTGACAGAACCTGTGAGGTGATAACTATGGACTGGGGGATGAAGAACAGATTATCTAAAATAATTCAGCCTGAAACGGGAAGGTCCGTCATGCTCGCTCTCGACCATGGATATTTCCTGGGACCCACTCACAGACTGGAGATACCAAGGCAGACCATAACGCCGCTCATTCCTTATGCAGACACCATTATGCTGACAAGAGGGGTTTTACGAACTTCCATTGATCCCGACTCGGGAGCTAACGTGGTGCTCAGGGTATCCGGGGGAACCAGTATAACCGGACCACATCTGGAGGATGAGGGACTGACCACTTCCTTTGAAGAGGCCATAAGACTGAACGTCGTTGGGGTAGGGCTGTCGGTGTTCGTTGGTACTAAGTTCGAAAAACAGACGCTCTTGAACCTTGCTGAACTGGTAAACCAGGGAGAAAGATATGGAATTCCCGTGCTCGGTATAACGGCCGTGGGTAAGGAACTTGAAAAACGGGATTCGAGATATCTGTCCCTCTGCTGCCGGATCTGTGCGGAACTTGGGGCGCATATAGTAAAGACCTATTACTGCGAGGATTTTGAGAAAGTAACGTCAAGCTGTCCTGTACCCGTTGTAATTGCAGGCGGACCTAAGCTTGAAACTGAAATGGACGTCTTTAATATGGTGCACGATGCCGTGAACAAGGGAGCAGCGGGCGTGGATATGGGAAGGAATATCTGGCAGCATGACCATCCGGTTGCCATGATAAGGGCGATCAGATCCATAGTGCACGAGGATAACGGCCCGGAAAAAGCACTTGAACTGTTCAGGTCGGTAAAAAACAACGAGCAGTAAATACAGTTCAGGCTTTTTAAAACCCCAAATCGCCATGAAGGTCCTGACCTATTATAACAATCACGATATCAGATTAGAGGAGCGACCGGTCCCTGAAATAAAGGATGGTGAGATCCTGATGAAGGTCGAGTCAAGTGGAATATGCGGCAGCGACCTCATGGAATGGTACAGACTGCCAAAGGCACCACTTGTTCTGGGACACGAGGTAGCCGGCCGGGTCGTTGCGACCGGTAGGTGTGTGTCTGAGTTCAGAAAGGGTGACAGGATAGTTGCAACCCATCATGTTCCCTGCAATACCTGTAATTACTGTCTTTCTGACCGTCATACGGTCTGTCCGTACATTAAAGAGACGTATTTCGACCCGGGTGGATTTTCAGAGTATATCAGACTTCCGCAGATGAACGTGAACAGTGGAACGTTCCTGCTCCCCGATGACGTTTCCTGTGATGAAGGTTCTTTTACCGAACCACTTGGCTGCGTGGTAAGAGGTCACAGGCTTGCGGGTTTTGAGGTCGGGATGAGCACGGCCGTGATCGGGAGCGGCGTTACGGGTATGTTAAATCTACAGTACGCCATAGGTCAGGGAGCGGGATATACCTGTGCCGTCGATGTAAATGAATTTAAGCTCAGGATGGCGGAAAGATTTGGTGCCGACCGGGTTTACACGGCGTCTGATAAGGATATTTCCAGAAAGATAAAAAAAGATACGAATGCACTCATGGACCTTGTGATCGTCTGCACCGGTGCCGGATCGGCCATCGATCTGGCGTTATCCATCGTTGAAAAAGGCGGGACCATACTGTTCTTTGCTCCGTCCGACCCCCGGTACGAACTGAAGATCAACTTTAATGACCTGTGGTGGTCGGGAGTTAAGATCATAAGTTCATATGCGGCGGCACCAAAAGACCTGAAATTAGCACTGGACCTGATAAGGCACAGGAGGCTCAACCTTGCGGATATGATAACTCACCGCCTTCCTCTTGATGAAGGTATGAAAGGTTTTAATATAGCGGAAGGGTCAAAGGAAAGCCTGAAGGTGATCCTTAATCCAGGCAGTGGTTAAACCTGCCTGCGGTAGTACGTTTTAGCTTCCCTGCTTTGCTTCTCCGTCCATTGATCCCGCCGCTTTTTTAAGCCGTCAGCATGGATCTTCAGCAGTATATATATCAGCATTACGGTTTTATTACCGTTATCGATCAGTGATTCTATATAGTCAATACTGTCCTTTATCATCTGATCTTCTGGGGATATCCTCTGTGCGTCCTTCAGGACCTCAAGGGCTTCCTTGTACCATCCTTTTTCAGCAAAAGAAAAGGCAAGTGCGTTGTATGAAGGGATGAACTCGGGATCAAGACTGATGATCCCCTGAAATCTTTTAATTGCTTCATCGACCCATCCCATGTCTAAAAAACAGTTGCCCAGGGACAGGTTTGCCCACGGGTCGTCAGGAACTATCTCAAGATGGGCCTTGAACTCCCTGATCGCCTCCTAGGTCCATCCCATGTCGTAATAACCTGAACCCAGCTGGTAGTGTATCTCGTCTGCAAAGTCCTCATGATCGGAGGCCAGACACTCCTTCATCAGCCTGGTGGCGTCTTCATAAAGTCCGATCGTTCTGTAGGTGATCCCTAAATGCCATTTTGCAAAGGAGTGGTCAGGGTCCGTGTGAAGTGCTTTTTTAAAGGTAACGATCGCCTCTTCGTACTTGTGTGTCTTACAGAGCGTTATACCGTAATGGGTTAATATCGTGGGGTTGTCCGGTTCCAGTTTCAGTGCCTTGGAAAAATATCCCGCTGAACTTTCAAGCTGGTTCATCATATCATAGGTGACCGCGTATGACAGGAACACGCAGGGGTTGTTGGGAGAGATCTTATTGGCCTTGTTCAGCGTGGACAGTGCCTCGGCAAATTTACCATCTTCTTTAAGTCGTTCAGCTTCGTTCAGGAATTTTTCAACCTTGCTCATCAGTTATCTGTCTTCTGGCCGACTTACCTCGCGTTTTAGGACCTGTAATTTATCTGAAAAGATCCAATGGACCTGAAAACATATACTTGACAAACGGATTTAAAGCAAATAGTTTACAAAACCGTTTACTGGTAGCGTGAGATCGGATGAGAAAGTCTGATATAGAAAAGGAAATCGCTGAAAAGTTTGAATTACAGCCGGAGCAGTCTGAGAGCATATTGAACGTTCTTATAGAGAGCATGTTGGACGTTCTTAAAAAAGATGGGCGCATTGAGATCAGGGAATTCGGCAGTTTCTTCACTAAAGGATACCGCTCGTACGAAGGCAGGAACCCAAGGACCGGCGAGCACGTTCACGTACCTGACAAGAAACTCCCTCGTTTCAAAGTGAGCAGAGAACTCGTTAAGCGAATAAACGGCTGATCGTTCACTTCGGGTAAAGCCAGGTCTTGACTGTCCCGGACGGGTCCCGGTTTCAGCCTTGAGACGGTTATTTATATATTATCTTTCAAAGTTATAATGTCTTTACGTGAAATACTGGTTTATCCTGACCGCAGACTGACAAAAAGGTCTGCCTCGGTCAATAGTTTCGACGGCGTTCTTCACAGACTGCTCGATGATATGGCAGAGACAATGTACAAGGCACAAGGCGTCGGACTGGCGGGACCGCAGGTAGGTGAGAACATCAGGGCAGTGGTCGTTGACGTTGATTTTGTGGGAGATGGCAGGAAAAATACCCAGGAGTTCATCAACCCTGAGATTATCCGGTCAGATGGTTCTCAGATGAGCGAAGAAGGGTGTCTGAGCCTGCCGGGTTTTAAAAGCACCATTAAAAGGAAAGCAAGCATCGTCGTGGAGGCTTTTAACAGAAATGGTAATACAGTGGTGGTTGAAGCTTCTGATTTTCTTTCCAGGGTTTTACAGCATGAAATAGATCATCTGGACGGAATAATGTTCTTTGACAGGATGTCAGGACTTAAAAAGCAGCTGTTTAAAAGAAAGATCAAAAAAGCTCTGATCCTTAAATAACCGGTTATCTTATGCCTTCCAAACTGGCAAAGCATCTTTCCCCCTTTTACGTCATGGAGGTCCTTGAACGTGCAAAAAGGCTTGAAAGAGAAGGGAAAGACATCATACATTTTGAGGTTGGGGAACCTGATTTTGCAACTCACGATGATATATGCAGCGCCGCAATAGAATCGATCAAAAGGGGCGAGACCAAATATACGGAGAGCGTCGGGATATCGGAGCTCAGAGATGCCATCGTCAGCAGCTATAAAGGTGCTTATGGACGGAGTATAGGTCCTGAGAACGTTATTGTCACGCTTGGAAGTTCCCCGGCACTGTTCCTTGCTGTAACGGCGGTCATAGATCCCGGTGATGAAATAATTATCACCGACCCTCATTACTCGTGCTATCCCCAGATAATCAAGGTCGCGGGAGGAGTGCCTAAAAAAGTAAGGATATATGAGGAAAATGGATTTCAGGTGGAAATATCTGACGTGAAAAAGGCGATAACGAAAAGAACGAAAGCCGTTATTATAAATTCCCCTGCGAACCCGACGGGCGTTACGATGGACCCGTTCCTGATCAGCAAGATCGCGGATATGGGGATTATGGTGATTTCAGACGAGATCTATCACGGGCTGGAATACGGTAAAAAAGCAAGATCGATCCTGGAATTTACCGATAATGCCTTTGTGATAAACGGATTTTCCAAGTTATATGCAATGACGGGCTGGAGGCTTGGCTATATTATCGCACCTGCCGGCTTTGTTCGTTTTGTTCAGAAACTCCAGCAAAATCTCTTTATCTCGGCAAATCCTTTTGTTCAAAGAGCTGGAGTAGAGGCACTGCAGGGGGTCGGTCTGGAAGACATGAACATGGTGGAGGTCTTTAACAGGAGAAGGATAGAGATGCTCAAAGGTATAGAGGAACTGGGCTTTGCTCTCAGTTATAAGCCGGACGGGGCCTTTTATATATTTTTAAACGTTTCAGAAATAGGCATGGACTCCAAGGCAATTGCGTTTGATATTTTAAACAGGGCCGGGGTCGGCGTTGCTCCCGGGATCGATTTTGGCGGCGGAGGTGAAGGCTATATAAGGTTCTCGTATGCAACTTCCGTGGAAATGATACAGAAAGGAATGGGACGACTGAAAGAGTATTTTGATCAGCCTGGACGGTAGACCGGACGACCTTGGCGGCCTGTGCCGCTTCGGCCTGAACTTAAACGTTCTGATCGTTAAGTGTCTGCAGTTATGAAAAAAGTTTTTTACCTTTTTGAGAAGGTGTGTATAGTGAGAGTTCTTTAATTACTTTTTTTCTCTGTTATTATTATCGACACGGTACCTGTAAAAGAGCGTTACATTATTAAAATCCACCCGATCCGAGTTTTAAATGAAGAAAAAGTTAATAGTGGCTAATTGGAAGATGAACCTTCTTAGAGAAGAAGCTGAGTTCTTGACGAAATCTATTTTAAACATGGTAAGTCCTGCACATCTGAAATTTGAGATCGTCCTGGCCCCTCCGTTTACGAACATGGAGATCGTTCACAGGGTCATAAACCATACGGACGTGTCACTGGGAGCACAGAACGTTTTTTGGGAAGACTCCGGAGCTTATACTGGAGAGATATCTCCCGCGATGCTGGTGGATATAGGCTGCTCCTGGGTGATCGTTGGGCATTCGGAAAGGAGACAGATCCTTGGTGAAACAGACTACGACGTAAGAAAGAAGGTCCTTGCGTCCCTGAGTGCGGGATTAAAGACGATCATCTGTATAGGTGAAACCCTGGTACAGAGAGAAAAAGGGATGACGCCGATCGTTTTAAGACGTCAGATAGAAAGTGCACTTCAGGACGTCAAGGGTGATAATGCAGAAAATATAGTTGTTGCCTATGAACCGATATGGGCGGTCGGAACGGGTAATAATGCCACTCCTGAGGAGATCGAGCGGTCACATAAAGAGATAAGGGATAAATTAATTGAACTATTCGGCAAGGATGCGGATAATATAAGGATAATTTACGGTGGGAGCGTTAATCAGGATAATATTAACTTAATACTTAAGGCACAGGACGCCAAAGGGGCGTTGATCGGCGGGGCCAGTCTTAATGCCGAGTCGTTTATAAATCTGATCGAGATCATAGGGAGTTAGTTTACAGTGCAGTTTATAATACCGGTAGTGGAAATAGTTCATATATTAGTGAGTTTGATATTGGTACTCGTGGTACTTCTGCAGCCCGGGAAGTCTGGTGATCTGGGCTCGGTCTTTGGAGGAGGGACCTCGGAATCGGTTTTTGGCGCGAGTGGTGCGGTCCCTTTCCTGGCAAAACTGACCAGACTGCTTGCCGTGGTTTTCTTTATTACTTCTTTATCCTTAGGGTATTTTTCCATTCAGAAGACACAGTCTTCCGTAATTGAAGGAACGTCGGAGATCCAGGAGATCATTTCTGACGATCGGGAAGCCCCCGTTTCGGATACTGACGTGGATGAAGGTACGGACGTGGACTTTTTAATGGAATCTCCCGTTGCTCCGGATGGACCTGGCACGCCGGAGGCCGGACTGAACAGGAATAGAAAGCCTGACGGTCAGATGAAAAGTAAAGTTCCTGAAAGTAAATAATACACAGAATCTTTTTATTCTTGACAAATAAAGTATTATTTCTACGGTTAGATCACTTAATTACTGCATTGGAGAGGTACTGTTAGATGGCATACATAATTGCTGAACCGTGTATCAACGTTAAAGATAAAGCCTGCGTTGAGGCATGTCCCGTTGATTGCATTTATGAAGGTGATGATCAGCTTTTTATTCATCCTGAGGAATGTATAGACTGTGGGGCATGCGTGGACCCCTGTCCTGTTGATGCTATCTACCATGAAGATGAACTTCCTGAAAAGTGGCAGAAATTCATTGATATGAACAAAGATTTCTTTGACGGAAAAGAAGGTCTGGAACCCGCACGTAAAGACGATTAGTTACTGTTAATACCTGTTCATATAAGGTGTGACCTTATAAAGGTGGTTTGTTTCAAACGTATCTGCCGTTTTCCGTTCAGTACGAGGTTGACGCTGATCAGGTTCCTCTGTTACTTTCCGTGCAGCGTTGAAGGTCGATTTGTCACAAAGAAAAGAGAGATTAACGAAGGTTCTTGCCTTCCTTAAAAAAGAGTACCCGAACGCCAGGTGCCACCTGAACTTTAAAAACGCCTTCGAGTTGCTGATCGGTTCTATATTATCTGCACGGTGCACGGACGCAAGGGTCAACAAGATAACGAAGGACCTTTTTAAGAAGTATCCAAATGCTCATGAGCTTTCTGTAGCCGATATAGAGGTACTGAAGAACGATATAAGGTCAGCAGGGTTTTATAACGCCAAGGCAAGGTCCATTATAGAATGTACCAGATCGCTTGTTAAGGATCACAATGGAGAACCACCAGACACTATTGAGGAACTGGTAAAGTTAAAAGGGGTTGGCAGAAAGACCGCCAACGTGATCATAGGGAACTATTATGGCAAGCCTGGAATTATCGTAGATACCCACGTGGGAAGACTTAGCAGAAGATTGGGTCTTACCAGAAGTACCGACGCGGTCAGGATAGAGTCTGATCTCAGAAAGATCGTTCCTGAAAGCAGTTGTACGTTCTTTTCAAACGCACTTGGCGATCATGGAAGATCAATATGCAGATCAAGAAAGCCCCTTTGCGACCGGTGTAAAATAGGAAATATCTGTCCTTCATACCATAAAGTGGCATAAATAAACTTCAAGATGAGCAAGAAACACCTGTAACGCCATGTTGATGATTATGCTGGACGGCATAACAACGGACCTTTACCTGCTTATGGATCAGATGGAGAACATTGTTAAAGGATTAGAAGGTAAGAGGCTAAAATACGAGGAATTAATTAGCTAAAAATGTTGACTAAACATTCTCGGTCTGATATAAATTTACTATGGAAAGAGAAGATATTAAACGTAAAATAGATGGTTGGTTAACTGCTTTAATATTTATATACCTTGTGCTTGGTATATGTGTTTTTGGTATATCTACTTATGATAATTATTATGACAAATTAAGAACGAATTTAGTTGCGTTCGTATTATTAGCAACGTCAATAGTTGCAACTGCGTTTTTCTTTGTCAGAGTATATATAGATAACCAGTTAAGTATTAAGGAGAAGGAAATGGGTAAAGAATTCAGACAGGACGTTGAAAGCATAGTAGATAGTTTTGCTAAAAAGCAAGATGCAAGATTTGATCAGCAAGATGCAAAGTTCGCTGAGCAAGATGCAAGGTTTGATCAAAAATTTGCTCAGCAGAAGGCGGAACTGACTTCACTGCTCAATGAGTTAGTAACCACAGGGAAAATAACGGTTAATAAACAGGGCTGAACAAACCTCTGATCGGTCCGTTCCTGTAATGAACTGAAAGGGAATTATAATGAACAGGTTGGTAAAAGATAAAGGGGTAAGTAATGACTAAAAAGCAGAAAGAAGCTATTAAAAAACTTGATAAAGCTATAGAGCAGAATCCTCAATGTCAAGAAGCATACAGTTATAGAGGTTGTATTAAACTTGAAACGGAGCAGTATGAAGAGGCAGTTGAGGACCTTACCAAGGCTATAGAGCTCAGTCACTTAATTAACAAAGAAGATGAATCATTAAGATGTTCTTATCTGGCAGAGATCTATACCAACAGGGGGTTTGGTAAAGTAAAGCTCGGACATCATGAAGAGGCGCTTATGGATTTTAATAAGGCGTTAGAAATTGATCCGGAATCAGAAGTAGCTCAGGATAACAGGGATTTTTCTTTAAAGATAGTAAATGAGTTAATAGAAATAGCGGAAGACATGTTAAGTAATAAGGATCTTTTGGATGAAAGTGGTAAAAAGTTTATGAAAGGAGAATTAAAGGTTTTAAAAGACGCTAGAGACAGTACTAAAAAAGAAGGTAAATACGTACAATAACATAAGGGATCAGATAATGAACGAGACAGCGTCTGACAGCGTTATTAAGTTCCTTATGGGTAAAACGGATCTTGAACAGGGTATTATGGAGAGGAAAAAGAGGAATGATCCGTGGGTTGTCAGCTATTCGGTGTAATTCCCAAAGAAAAATAAGAAAAGCAAGCAGTTACAAGGATTTGTCTGATAGAGTATATGAACCCCTAAGCTGATGACCGGCTGGTGTTTGTGCTGTGAAAAGCCCATTTAAACCCGTGTTCCAGTTTATATTTTTGTTTTATCCGCTTGGCAGCAGCATGGTATCTGTTTGTCTTTCACAGAGGGTATAAAAGTGAAATGCAGGACAGAAACCGGTCATCAGGGACGGATGCCGTGAGGTACCCTGGAACATGTACTGCAAAGATAGAATGCAGTCTTGTTGGAGCCAGATTTAAAGGGTACTTTGGTGCCGGTGAGGTTGTCAGGAACGTCAATGAAAAACGAGCGTGGAATTGGACTTGCAGCGTCATTTCCGTTTGGATGGGTGAGGAACTTCAAGGAGGATAACTGGCAGATCATCTGGGATTCAAAATCTGACACGTTGTTATTGAAGTCCTCTCGTTCTGAAAGGGTTGCCGAGTACTGCAAATGTAAGACATGGGAAGAGGCAAAATCACATGCTGACGATATAAGAAGCGACCACGCCGTGTTGGAAAATATCATATAATTGTTGTAATCTGTTCCATATTAGAACTTGTATCGTGGCAGATCTTTCTATGACCGATGAGGCAGTTAACATGAAGTATATGGAACAGGAGCTGATCTCTATTCCAGTTGGCAAAAGTAAGGTAAACGCTCTTTTTTACAAAGCTCTCAAACACAGTGATACTGAAGACAAGGAACCGATCGTGGTTCACGTTCATGGTTTTTTGGGAAACTTCCTTGACGGAAGTCAGCGGTTTCTGCCACCTATACTTGCAAAAGCTGGTTATTCTTCGATTGCTATAAATACCAGGATGGCCAATTTTGGCCTGTTCTTCGGCTACGGCATTCTGGAGGATACCATTCCTCAAATAGACGGGGTTATCCGCTATCTTGAAAAAAGTGGCTATACTAAAATAATCGTTTCCGGCTACAGTCTTGGCGGAAGTATAGTTATTAAATATTCCTCGGCCAGAAATGATCTGAAAGCATTAAAAGGCGTTATAGCTCTGGCAACGCCTTATTCAATGCCCGACTCCATCAAAAGGCGCTGGGATCATTACGGCAGCAAACCTTCGTACGATGAGGTTTATGAGGAAGCGAAACAGATACTGAAGTCAAGACCAAAGGCGCCGGACCATGACAGAACGATACTGATATATAAGGCAAGGGGAGATACTTTCAGACCGCATCATACCGAGGTTTACACCTACAGGACCTGGTGGTATCTGGCAGGTCCGGAAGCCGAGGATGCAAAGGGGTACGTTCAGATAAGGAACATAACCAAACCGATCTTGCTTATACAGGGCTGGAGCGACGAGTTCGTACGCTCTCACGAGATGCACGATCTGGCCCAGGTCGCTATTGAAGCCGGTAATGACGACGTGTCCGCCTTTTATCTGAACACGGGTCATCAGCTTTCGGGTAAGGAAGAGGAACTGGGAGATATTATAGTCAGGTGGCTGGATAGAAGATTCAGAAATTAGATGATAGCTAAACAGCGTAGATTATTAACTTATAACGCCCCGGACGGATTTGAAATTAACGCTCTTTTAACCACTCCTGAATTTAAAAACAGTAAGGAGATGTTCAGGAAGCCGATAATTATCAATGTACACGGGGTACTGGGCAATTTTCTCGCACGGGGTACTCCTCAGATACTTCCACCCATGTTACTTGAAAGGGGTATAAGCACGCTTTCCATTAACACGAGAATGGGGTTTTTAGGACAGATATTTGGTGAAGGCATCTATCATGAAGCCGGACAGGATATAGAAGAGTCCGTGAAGCTTCTCATAAGGAACGGGTTTGAGAACATATACGTTCTGGGCTACAGTCTTGGTGCCAATCTGGCGGTGTATTACGTGACCCAAAGCGGTGGTGAGGATATAAAAGGACTGATACTTGAAGGATGTTCCTATTCGTTACCTGATTCACAGAAAAGGAGACTGAAGAAATTCAACAGCGTTCCCCAGTACGATGATATATACAAACGGGCGAAGCAGATCCTCGGCCAGGACCCTGACAGCAGTAAGAACGACCAGCTGTTTATAGTTTACAAGGCATGGGGAAATTCTTACGGTCCGGGCGATATAGAGATGTTCTCTTACAGAACGTGGTGGTTTATGAGAAGTCCCGAGGCTGACCTTGCCAAGACCTACAGGCATATATCAAAGGTTAAGGTCCCCATTCTGTTTATCCATGGTGAAAGCGACGATATAGTCGACCTCTGGGAACCAAAGGACCTGAAGGAGATACTCAATAAAGCCGGAAACGAGAACGTTATACTCAGGTACATTCCCAATGCCAGACATGACTGTATGGAAAACCCTGAAAGTACGGTCGATGTGATCTTATCCTGGCTGTCCAGGGAAGGTTTTTCTACCTAGGTCCCTTCAGCGACCCAGGATAAACGGAGTTATGAGATCCGTTTCGTTGGTTTCATTGCGGTAGGGGGTTTCAATAAGACAGGTCTATGTCCTTAACGTGGTTTTTCCCTTTTGCCGTCAGGACCAGGTTCTCGTCCGATATCAAGATAAATCCGTTCTTCTGGGCCATACTTATGACCTTTTTCCCGAATTTTTCGCTCCAGAGCATATGGTCATATAGATGTGAAATCCTTGATTCACGATCATAATCCGGCTCTCCTTCATGGTTTGAGAGGTGAAAAAGAAGCAGGTTTTGTGCAAAGATCCATCTTTTTCTGACCTTTTCTCTCATATTGAATATTATTCCGTTCCTGGGTGAAAAAAGCATCGTCAGGATAAAAAGCGCTCCACAGACGACCGATATGGTTCCCGCAATATTGGCGTTTATTAAATTTGCCAGAAGAAAGCCGGTAAAAGACGCAAGTACTCCAACCACTACGCTGATAAGGATCATAAGGGATAATCTTTCAGTTATCAAGAACGCGGTTGCCGGAGGGATTATCATATAGGCGATAACGAGCACGGAACCTACGGCGTCAAAAGCGGCCACGCACGTAACCGATACCATTGTCATCAATCCGAGATTGATAGGGGAGGGCAGGAATCCGAACGACTTTGATAAGGCCCGGTCAAAGGTGGTTATTTTAAGTTCCTTGTAAAAAGCGGTGACGAACATAACGTTAACAACGAACAAGGTCGCCATAACGAGGAGGGATTTTGGTCCTATATCAATCCCATATACCACAAATCTGTTAAAAGGGGCAAACGCGAGTTCACCAAGCAGAACGGTGTCTATATCAATGTGTACGTTCCTTGCGTACCTGGAGATGATTATGATCGCTATACTGAACAGAAGGGGGAACACGAGTCCGATCGCGGCATCTTTCTTTATGTACTTTTTCCGATTGAAAATATCTACCAGCAGGACGGTCGCCAGGCCGCTGAGCGTGGCTCCTATGATCAGAAATGGCGAGTTCAGGCTTTGTACGATAAAAAATACAAGAACGATCCCAAGCAGGACCGAATGACTTATTGCATCTGACATCATTGCCATGGACCTCAGTATTAAAAAATTACCTATTACCGCGCATGAGGAAGATACAAGAACGGCGATTATAAGTATTTCTATCTGAGCGGCGTTCATCTTTCCAGGATCCTTAGGTCGTTCCTTGCCCTGTCGTACCCCAGCCTCGTGAGAGCCCACTCGTCCTCTCCGATACTTGTAACGAGTCTTTGTTTCTGCAGTTTTTTCAGCCCTGCGTCCACGTGCGTCCGATCTTCGTCCATCGTTCTCAGAACGCCGATCGAATGGGGATGGAACGGGTCGTTGTGATTTTCGGAAAGTTTAAGCAGGTTAACCAGTATGGTGTCTAATCTGATCTTTCTTTTTCCTTGGTAGTCCTTCACTTTTCTGGAGATCAGACCGTATTTGGGAGAAAAGGCTATGGAAAGGAGCACTATTGCTGACGCACATACTATTATTGCCGGTCCGGTCGGCAGTTGCGTGACCTTACTGCTCAGAACGGAACCGAGCATTCCGGCGGTCGATCCGAAAACGGCTGCAAGTACGACCATCAGACTGAAACGGTCGGTCCACTGCCTTGCAGCTAATGCCGGGGCAATGAGCATTGAGCTCATCAGAATGACCCCGACCGTCTGAAGTCCGATCATTATTGCTATGACGATCAGGACTATCAGAACTGAACTGATAAGAGTGACGTTTATTCCCAGGCTTTTTGCGTACGTTGGGTCGAAGATCAGTATCTTGATCTCTTTCCAGAGCAGAAGTGTAACAAGAATGGAGATCACCCCTAATATTATCATCGTTCTCAGGTCGTCGTGGGTCAGGGCAGCGGCTTGTCCGAAAATGAATTTGTCCAGACC
Source organism: Thermodesulfobacteriota bacterium (assembly GCA_965215275.1). Lineage (GTDB taxonomy): Bacteria > Desulfobacterota_D > UBA1144 > Nemesobacterales > JAJCZQ01 > CAZUNK01. The sequence continues at coordinate 613,887 of OZ244044.1, read as the reverse complement.
CGCCTGATTGGCGTTTGGAAGATGCTGTATCATCGTCAGCAGAACGAGCCCCAGACCGAAATAAGTCGAAAGCCAGATCGCAAGTGCGGAATCGAACTTTATCTTGGAATAATTAACGGTCACGTGGATACAGAGAGTTGCCAGCAAAGCTGCCGTCCCTGCCCCGAGAATAAGAACGAAGGTGTGCTTGGTGCTGAATATCAGGAACGCTGCCGCAATACCGGGAAGAGCGGCGTGGGACATCGTATCTCCCAGCAGACTTTGTTCTCGGAGCACGACTATGGTACCCAGAAAGCCGCTTACGATACCCAGTACGCCTGACCCGAAAGCTATGTTCCTTAACGTGTAATCAAATATGAGCTCTTCAAGGACCATAATTAAAAAACCGAACTTATCTGATTGAATTTTTTCTCAATGTACTTGATACTGCCTCCGTAGGTGTTGGCCAGTTTTTCCGGGTTAAAGACGTCCTGCACGTTCCCGCTCTCGATCAATCTGACGTTCAGAAGTGCGACGCTGTCGAAATATTCCCTGACGGTCTGCAGGTCGTGATGAACGATCAGAAGGGTCTTTCCCAGCGATCTGATCTCCTTCAGAATGGAGATGATCGCTTTTTCCGTAGTGGCGTCAACTCCCTGAAAGGGTTCGTCCATTATATATATTTCAGCGTTCTGCACCAGTGCTCTTGCAAGAAAGACCCTCTGCTGCTGTCCGCCCGAGAGTTTGCTTATCTGTCTGTTCTGAAACTCGGTCATTCCGACCTTTTCAAGAGCTTCAAGTGCGAGTAAGTGCTCCTTTTTACCGGGACGTCTGAACCATCCCAGGGAGCCGTACGTACCCATCTTGACAACGTCAAGCACGCTTGTCGGAAAGTCCCAGTCAACGCTTCCGCGCTGCGGGACGTATGAGACCAGTTTTCTGTTTTCATGATACGGTTTTCCAAAGATCAGCACCCTTCCTGCCGTAATTGGCACCAGACCCTGGATCGCTTTTATCAGCGTTGTCTTACCTGCACCGTTCGGACCTATGATCGCCATTAGGACGCCTCTGGGAACGTTAAGGTCAATATCCCACAAGGCGGGTTTGTTATCATAAGCAACCGTCAGGTCCGTAACGTTTAATGCTGATCTATCTTCCTTCATGACCTAGAGCGTCCACGATCGTGTCTACGTTGTGCTTGAACATACCTATATATTCCGCCTCAGGCGTTCCCGGATCTCCCAGGGCGTCAGAATACAGCGTCCCTCCGATCCTGACGTCAAATCCTCTTGCCTTTACGGCCTTTTTTACGGCCTCGATGTACTTTGGTGAAACGGATGACTCAACGAATATGGCGGGGATCTTTCTTTCAGCTATTAACTTTGATAATCCCTGCACGTCTGCCACGCCTGCCTCTGAATCAGTGCTGATACCCTGAAGTCCTATAACCTCGAAACCGTAGGCGGTCCCGAAGTATCCGAACGCGTCATGTGCGGTGACGAGCACTTTTTTTTCTCCGGGCAGTGCATGTGTCCTTTCATGTACGTATCCCTGCAGGTCTTTTAGTTTGTTTTTATAGATTTCCGCGTTGGCCGTGTAGATCTTGCTGTTCTGACGGTCCTGTCTGATCAACACGTCCTTTATGACCTTTACCACGTCCGTCCAGAGTTCCACGTCAAACCATATGTGCGGGTCGTAATAATAGCCTTGAAGGGATTCGGGCCTCTGGAGTCTGGATCTTTCCAGTTCCTCGGCAACGGCTGTAGTGGAAATACCACGCCTGGACATGTTCCTGAACACTTCGGTCATTTTGCCTTCAAGGTTCAGTCCGTTGTACAGGATAACGTCGGCTTTCAGCAATGTCTGAACGTCCCATGCACTCGCCTTGTAAAGATGAGGGTCAACGCCTGGTCCCATAAGGGATCGCGTGCTGACCTTGTCTCCGCCCAGATTGAGAACGACGTCATTTATCATCCCGGTCGTCGTTACAACGTTGATCTTCTGTGATATATCTTCTTCAGTGCCCGGACCGCTGCTCTGAAAACAGGACAGCAGTGAAAAAATTATCAGGATCGGTACGACTGGTCTCATCGGCTTTCTTGTTTACTGTGCTATTTGAACTTCCGTTACTGATATATACCTGGCTACTTCCACGCCTATGAACTCGGTCCTGTCGTTGATCTCTATCTTCATTGGTCCGTCAAAAGGTTCAATGGAATCGATCCTGATGACCGTCCCCGGATAAAAACCGAGCTTTCCCAGATATCTGAGCAGATCGGGGTCATGGTCACTGACCTCCGCTACCACGGCCGTGCATCTGGGTTTTACCTCTATCAGTCTTGTACATTCTCTTTCAATGAGTTCCCCGTTCCTTCCCGGGATCAGGGACCCGTGCGGGTCTGAGGTCGGATGACCAAGGAATTCATCCATTCTGTTCTCTATATCCTCTGATATTACGTGCTCCAGTTTTTCTGCTTCCTCGTGAACCTTGTCCCAGGTCACACCAAGTGCCTCCTTAAGATAAAGCTCAATGAGCCTGTGATGTCTTATTATTTCCAGAGCTATCTTTTCCCCTGAGGGAGTTAGATTTACCCCCTGGTATTTCTTATAAGTGATCAGCTTTCTTGACGACAGTCTCTTGATCATGCCGGTAACCGAAGCAGGTGCCACGTTTAACTTCCTGGACAGGGAGTTAGTTGTAACTTTTTCGTTCTCCTGCTGAACTTCATAAATGACCTTTAAATAATCTTCTATTGATCGAGTAAGCATCTTTATTATCTCCGGATCATCGGCAACTGTTATTATGAGAACCCGCCGTTTAATAAATGACTTCTTGTAAAACTAAAACTGACTGAATAATATTTTTGTAAAGCATAAAAATTTATTTATGTATACTAATAATATTTTTAACTATACCTAAATTTTCAGGATAAGACAAGAAAATTAAAAAATTATTGAGAGCATTGGTGCTTAACCGTATGATTTGCAGTTTTTTCAGGAAGTATTTAATTTACCTTCAAATGAGGTTGTTTAGCTCAGGGGCCGATCACGCTGTCTTTACCGTACTGGCGTTTGTCCTGACAGTTCCGTGTGCGTCATATGCAGGGAGTGCATCTGCTTTATCCACCATAAAAAGCGTATCGGTGATCAGATCATATCCTCATAGTGAGGATGCGTTTACACAGGGGCTTGTATTTTACAACGGTAATCTGTATGAAGGCACTGGTCTGTACGGCAGGTCGTCACTGCGTAAGATCGATCTGCGAACTGGCAGGGTCGAAAAGATCCACGATCTCCCGCGTGACCTTTTTGGTGAAGGAATAACCGTGTTGAACGACATGATCTACCAGCTGACCTGGAAGGCGATGACCGGGATAATATATGATATTGAGGACTTCAATATAGTTGGCTATTTTGATTATCCTTTTGAGGGGTGGGGAATAACCAACGATGGAGAAAGCCTTATAATAAGTAATGGCACGGACAGACTTTTCTTTTACGATCCTGTATCCCTGGAGCAAGCCAGGGTAATTACGGTCTCTTACAATGGCAGGGCGGTGAACCTGCTTAACGAACTTGAATACATAAACGGAAAAATTTATGCAAATATATGGAAATCTAATAAAATAATCTCTGTAGACCCCGGTACGGGAAAGGTCATTGACCGGTACGACCTGTCAAATCTTCATTACATGGTCAAGGCAGGCGGTAAGGTCGGGGTTCTCAATGGTATTGCCTTTGATAAGCAGAAGGGCAGGATATTTGTAACCGGTAAACTTTGGCCGAAGGTTTTTGAAATAAAGTTACTGGACAGCCGGTAATGGAAGATCAGGTGAGCTGAAATCAACTCATGGACGTTACGTCAGGGATCAGAGGTTTACTTTATGAAAAACCGGTAACCTTATCAGTAAAACGGGTAAGTCCGGATCTGATGAATATAAAACAAAGCAGTCAGCGACTGTACCGTTATAACGGATATCCTGATACGTCGTTGAGACCGCTTTTCATGCAAAGCGGGATGCTGACGACTTATTCGTGTATGAAGTTATGCATATAATTCCCTTTATCTTTTTTATGCTGTGCTTTTTAACGTCCATAGCTGCCTATGGTCAGACCAGTGATAATAACTGTGACTCCGGTGCAGTGACCGAAGCCACGTTGACAGTGGACGGAGCGGCACACGATGGGAGTTTTGAAAGTGCCGGCGGGCTGCATTACTTTCAGATGGACCCGGCGTCCGATATTGACGTCATTATAAGGACAGTCTTTACCAGTAATAATCTCGATTACAGTTTACAGTTGTGTGACAGCAGTGATGACCTGATAGCAAGTGACAGCAACGATAATCGGAATATTTCAGCTCCTCTCGTTCCGGGAACGTACTATATCGTCGTGGGAAGCAGTGGTGCCGACCAGTACCAGCTTCAGGTTATAACGGATACCAGAGATAATACTTCTTCCTCTGATTGTGAGGACCTTATCACCGGTTTTCCCGACGACCCTTTATACGGTTGTCAGTGGCATCTGAACAATACGGGGCAGTGGAGATTTAACGGGCAGAGAATAACCGCCGGAGAGGATATAAACGTGGAGGGGGTCTGGAATGATGAAATATTGGCGAGTGGCATTAACGTTGCGGTGGTCGATGATGGTATAGACTCCGATCATGAGGACCTTGCTGACAATGTGAATTCCGACCTCAATCATGATTACTCCGGAAACGATAATGTATTCAGTCCTTTAGGTCATGGTACACGAACAGGGGGCGTTATAGCGGCAGTGGGTGATAATGAACTGGGCGTGAGAGGGGTAGCACCTCAGGCAAGTATCTACAGTTATAACTTGTTAGATGGGAGTAATGGTACTTCAGCTAATATAGCAGACGCTATGACCCGTAATCACGTTATAACAGCGGTATCCAGCAACAGCTGGGGAGCAACAGATCGTCCCAGTCTTCATAATTCCGGGAGAGCCTGGGAACTGGCAGTGGAAACGGGTATCAGGGAAGGGTTTGGTGGTAAAGGAGTTTTTTATGTCTGGTCGGCTGGAAATGGACATACTTTATACGACCAAGCTAATTTTGAAGAGTATTCTAATTACTACGCCGTAACTTCTGTCTGTTCAGTAGACGGTTTCGGCAGGAAAAGTTCCTTTTCAGAAGAGGGAGTAAGTCTATGGATATGTGCTCCAGGTTCGTTTATTACAACGACCGCTAATAACGACCGCTATGGTTTTAGAGAGGAAGGAACATCATTTTCCGCTCCGGCCGTTTCAGGTGTAGCAGCACTGATGAGAGAGGTAAACGGTGATCTGAGCTGGAGGGACCTGAAGTTGATACTGGCAGCTTCAGCTCGCAGGAACGACCCGACCGACCCGGGCTGGGAAACGGGAGCACTTAAATACGGTTCTGATACAGACAGTTATAATTACAATCCAAAGTACGGTTTTGGCGTAGTAGATGCTGAAGCGGCAGTGGAACTTGCCGAAAATTGGAACCGGGTTGCACAGATGAAAACCCTGACTGCTTCCTCGGGTAATATTAATACAGCGATCCCCGATCACACAGGTGGAGCAGACGGAGAAATTATTTCCAGCCTGAACATATCCGATACTGACCTTTTTACGGAATTTGTAGAGATCAATCTCAGGTTCACTCACACTTTCTTTGCAGATCTGGAGATACAGATAACCTCCCCTGACGGTACCGTGTCGAAACTTTCAAAGGAGCATGTACAGGGAGCTATGGTCTTTGCTTTTCTTTTTGGAACACGTACCTCTTATACCAATTACACTCATCGTTTTGGTTCAGCTAAACACCTAGGAGAAGATCCTGCTGGAGAATGGACCCTTAATATCTCTGATACTGCTTCTAGAGATGTCGGGACCTTGCACTCGTGGAGTATCAAAGTCTATGGTCATAGGAGTGACGATACAGTACCAAGCTTTAGCAGTAATATGATAACTGATAAGGAGTATCTGACGGGTATTGCAGTAACGGAAACACTGCCTGAGGCAGCGGGAGGGAATGGAACATTAATTTATAGTTTAACACCTGCTTTGCCGGATGGATTGGATTTTGACGAAGCCACCCGAGAGATAAGCGGGACACCCACTACTGTAACGAGCAAGACCATGTATACATATGCTGCTACTGATGATGAAGGAGATACATCTCAAATAAAGTTCGGGATCACTGTAGGATCTGATGTGCCGACCTTTAGCGGCGAGACTATATCTGATAAGGAGTATGTTACGGATACAGCAATAACGGAAACTCTACCTGTTGCAGTGGGAGGGGATGGAGCATTAACCTATAGTATAACACCTGCTTTACCAACTGGATTGATCTTTACCCCTGCTACCCGAGAGATAAGCGGAACACCCACTACTGCAATGAGTAAGACTGTTTACACGTATACAGCAGAAGACGAAGAAGGAGATACGGATGAGTTGACGTTCGGGATCACGGTAGAAGCTGACAGAATGCCGGACTTTGGCAGTAATATGATAGCTGATAAGGAGTATCTGACGGGTGTCGCAGTAACGGAAATACTACCTGCTGCAACGGGAGGGAATGGAACCTTAACGTACAGTTTAGCTCCTTCTGATATACCCGTCATATTCTCTTTTTTACCAGATGGATTGGATTTTGACGAAACCACCCGAGAGATAAGTGGAACACCCACTACTGTAACGAGTAAGACCATGTATACATATACTGTTATCGATGGTGATGGAGATACAGATCAAATAAAGTTCGGGATCACTGTAGGATCTGATGTGCCGACCTTTAGCGGCGAGACTATATCTGATAAGGAGTATGTTACGGATACAGCAATAACGGAAACTCTACCTGTTGCAGTGGGAGGGGATGGAGCATTAACCTATAGTATAACACCTGCTTTACCAGCTGGATTGATCTTTACCCCTGCTACCCGAGTGCTAAGTGGCACACCTGAGAGTGCATCATCTGGTACTTACACGTATACGGTAAGAGACGAAGAAGGAGATACAGCTGATCTGACGTTCGGGATCACAGTAGAAACTGACAGCATGCCGGAATTTGGCGGTAATATGATAGCTGATAAGGAGTACGTAGCAGGGAAAACAACAAATCTTCCAGTAACGCTGCCTGAAGCAACGGGAGGGAATGGAACATTAAGATACACTATAACACCTGATTTACCTGCTGGATTGGATTTTGACGAAACCACCCGAGAGATAAGTGGCACACCCACTACTGCAACGAATAAGAGAATGTATACATATACTGTAACAGACAAAGACGGAGATAGTGATGATCTGACGTTCGGGATCACGGTAGAAGCAGACAGCATGCCGGACTTTGGCGGTAATATGATAGCTGATAAGGAGTACGTAGCAGGGAAAACAGCAAATCTTCCTGTAACGCTGCCTGAGGCAACGGGAGGGAATGGAGATTTAATATACAGTTTAAATCCTTCTTTACCTGCTGGATTGATCTTTACCCCTGCTACCCGAGAGATAAGTGGCGCACCCACTGCTGCAATGCCTAAGGATACTTACACGTATACGGTAAGAGACAAAGACGGAGATACGGATGATTTGACATTCGGGATCACGGTAGAAGCAGACAGCCTGCCGGACTTTGGCGGTAAGATGATAGGTGATCAGGAGTACATAGCAGGGAAAACAACAAACCTTCCTGTAACGCTGCCTGAGGCAACGGGAGGGAATGGAACATTAAGATATACTATAACGCCTGCTTTACCTGCTGGATTGGATTTGAACGAAATTACCCGAGTGCTAAGTGGCACACCCACTACTGCAATGCCTGAGGATACTTACACGTATACGGTAACAGATAAAGACGGAGATACGGATGATCTGATGTTCGGGATCACAGTAGCTGCAGACGACAGACCAACTTTCAGTGAGACGATAGATGATCAGGAGTACGTAGCAGGGACGGCAACGAACCTTCCGGTAACACTGCCCGCAGCAGCGGGAGGGAATGCTCCATTAACTTACAGTATAACACCTATATTACCTGCTGGATTAAATTTTAGCGCATCTACCCGAGTGATAAGCGGCACACCTGTGAGTGCATCATCTGGTACTTACACGTATACGGTAAGAGACAAAGACGGAGATAGGTTTGAGTTAAGGTTTGGGATCACGGTAGAAGCAGACACAGAACCGACTTTTGGCGGTGAGATGATAGCTGATAAGGAGTATCTGACGGGTATCGCAGTAACGGAAATACTACCTGAGGCAACGGGAGGGAATGGAGCATTAAGATACAGTATAACCCCAACATTACCAACTGGATTGAATTTTAACGCATCTACCCCCCCCCACCGCGAGATAAGCGGGACACCGACTACTGCAGCGAGCAGAACAGTTTATACATATACAGTAACGGACGAAGACGGGGATACGGATGAATTGAGTTTCGGTATCACAGTGGCTGCAAACGAAGAACCAGCCTTCAGTGATGCGATAACCGATCAGGAGTACATAGCAGGGAAAACAACAAACCTTCCTGTAACATTACCTGCAGCAGCGGGAGGGAATGCTCCATTAACTTACAGTTTAACACCTAAGTTACCAACTGGATTGTATTTTAACGCATCTACCCGAGTGATAAGCGGCACACCTGCGAGTGCATCATCTGGTACTTACACGTATACGGTAAGAGACAAAGATGGAGATACGGCTGATTTGAGTTTCGGTATCACAGTAGCTGCAAACGAAGAACCAAGTTTCAGTGATACGATAGCTAATCAGGAGTATATAGCAGGGAAAACGACAAACCTTCCGGTGACACTGCCTGCAGCAGCGGGAGGAAATGCTCCATTAACTTACAGTTTAACGCCTGCATTACCGACTGGATTAATCTTTACCTCTGCTACCCGCGAGATAAGTGGGACACCGGCTACTGCAATGAGTAAGGATACTTATACATATACGGTAGAAGACATAGATGGAGATACGGCTGATTTGAGTTTCGGTATCACAGTAGCTGCAAACGAAGAACCAAGTTTCAGTGATACGATAGCTAATCAGGAGTACATAGCAGGGAAAACAATAAACATTCCAGTAACGCTGCCTGAGGCAGCAGGAGGGAATGGAACATTAACTTACAGTTTAACACCTAAGTTACCAACTGGATTGGATTTTAACGAAAATACCCGCGAGATAAGTGGGACACCGGCTACTGCAATGAGTAAGGATACTTATACATATACGGTAGAAGACATAGATGGAGATACTGCAAAGTTGACGTTCGGTATCACTGTAACTGCAAATGAAGAACCAACCTTCAGTGATATGATAGATGATCAGGAGTACATAGCAGGGAAAACAATAAACCTTCCGGTAACGCTGCCTGCAGCAGCGGGAGGGAACGGAACATTAACTTACAGTATAACACCTGGATTACCTGCTGGATTGATTTTTACCCCTGCTACCCGCGAGATAAGCGGGACACCGACTACTGCAGCGAGCAGAACAGTTTATACATATACTGTAACTGACGTAGATGGAGATACAGCTGAGTTGATGTTCGGGATCACAATATTAGCAGACGCAATGCCAACTTTTAGTGGTGAGACGATAGATGATAAGGAATATATAGCAGGGAGTTCAATAACACCGGTAACGCTGCCTGCAGCAACATCAGGGAATGGAGGATTAAGGTACAGTATAACGCCTGCATTGCCAACTGGATTGAGTTTTAACTCAGCTACTCAAGAAATAAGCGGTACACCCACTACTGCGATGCATGAAACTCCTTATACATGGAGTGTTACAGATGTAGATGGAGATACAGCTGAGTTGATGTTCAGAATAACAATAGAAGAAGACAGCACTCCAGACCTTGACGGTACGACAATTTCTACTCAAATGGAGTACACAGCAGGGAGACCAATAACGCTGCCAGAGGCAACGGGAGGGAATCCACCAGTTACTTACAGTATAACTCCTGATCTGCCAGCTGGATTGAGTTTTAACGAAGTTACCCGAGAAATAAGTGGCACACCGACGAGAGCATCGACTGATACTTACAGGTATATAGTAACGGACAGGAATGGAGATACGGATGAGGTGAGTTTCATACTTATTGTAGAGGCTCCTCCTGCTCCGCCGCCACCACCAAATCCAAGACCAAGACCAGCACCAGATACTGAAGCAGGTGGAGGTGGAGGAGGATGTGCTGTCTCAGATCAGAGCAACGTTGTTCCTGATCTGCTTGGAGTAATGGCATGTCTGATACTTATACCCGTGTCAGTAGCTATCAGAAGGAAGAGAAGATATCAGATAAAGACGTAGCAATGCGGTCCTTTCAGAAGCATTGAACGGGTGTATTACTGTGTATTGAACTGCCCTTGATATTCTGAACGAGTTGAAAAACAGGACAAACGGTCTATGAAGTGAGAAGTTCATTACTACGGAAAAATAATTGAGACAATAAGAGATGCGATAGAAGGCACTAGTATATATAATTTTCTGAATATCTTGTTTACTAAAGTATATTATTTCCGATATTTGTTATATTCTTCTTCAAACAGTTTTTTTAATTCATTTGCCTTTGCGTCATATTCTTCAGGATTGCTCCACGAAAGCCTGGGTTGTAAAAGGTTTGAAGCGACGCTCTGGCACTTTGCTGGAACCTTGAGTCCAAGAATGGGAATTTCCACAAATTCGGATTTGTTCAAAGTTCCATTCATTGCCGCGGTGACCAGGTCTCTGGTTGATGGAAGTGGCATTCTTTGTCCGATACCATAAGGTCCTCCACATATACCAGTGTTAAGCAGCCATATCTCAACCTTGTGCTTCTCCATTTTATTTTTTAACATCTCACCGTAAAACTTTGGCGGTCGTGGAAGAAAAGGAGCTCCAAAGCAAGAACTGAACGTTGCCTGAGGTTCGCTCACGCCTCTCTCCGTTCCTGCCACTTTTGCAGTATAGCCAAGTAGAAAGAAATACATTGCCTGCTGAGGAGTTAGTTTAGATATGGGAGGCAGAACACCGAACGCATCATAGGTAAGCATAAAAATTGTTGAAGGGATATTTCCTAATCCATTTTCAACAGTTCCATTTAATGAAGTAAGCGGATATGCACTTCTTGTATTTTCGGTAAATTTATCGCTGTTGAAATCTATTTTTCTTGTTTTCGGATCAAGTTCCACGTTTTCTACAACCGACCCGAAACGCAGAGTTGCGTTATAAATTTCAGGTTCCGTCTTCGGACTTAACTTGATTGCCTTGGCATAGCATCCACCTTCAAAGTTAAATACCCCCTGATCATACCACCCGTGTTCGTCGTCGCCTATAAGCTTTCTCTCCGGGTCCGCTGATAATGTTGTCTTTCCAGTTCCTGACAGTCCGAAGAACAAGGCAACATCACCTTTTTTGCCGACGTTGGCGGAGCAGTGCATGGGAAACACGTTCTTTTCAGGTAACAGGAAATTCATAGCGGCGAACACGGATTTTTTCATCTCACCTGCGTATTTGGTCCCACCTATCAGGGCTATTCTTTTTTGCAGGTTCAGGATTATAAAGGTTTCTGTTCTTGTGGAATCCGTTTCAGGGTCAGCTTTGAATCCGGGAGCGGAAATAACTGTAAAGTCAACATTTTTATGGGGCAGATCATCTGCGTTAGGTCTTATAAAAAGATTATTTACAAAAACGTTATGCCATGCAAACTCGTTTATCACCCTGACGTTCGTTTTATAGTTCTCATGAGCACAAACACAGAGGTCCCTTACAAAAACGTCCTTACTTTCAAAGTAATTTACGACCTTGTTGTAAAGAGAATCGAATGCCTCGGGTGAGATCGGTTGATTTACCTGACCCCAGTCGATTTTATCTTCTGTCGAAGGTTCTTTAACTATAAATCTGTCCTTGGGCGATCTTCCCGTGTGCGGTCTTGTATCCCCGATCAATGTACCTTCTTGTCCAATTTGTGCCTCGCCTCGTCTTATTGCCTCTTCGTAAAGTTCAGGAATGGAAAGGTTGTAATATACCTTTCCTGTGTTTTTAATCTTATGATCTTCTAACAATTTTGACCCGTCAATTTCCATGTTTAGCTGAAACCTCCGTTGATTGCCTTAACGTATGAACGATTTAAAATAAACTAAAATATACAGCTTTAAAACTTTTTTCAAAGTATTACGTTCATTGGTCCTTTTCAGTGTAAAGATAGTTCGTGTATTGCCAGAAAGTGGTTAATATAGTTGAAACCAGAGACGGTTTTGTATAGGATAGTCCCCTGATATGATCAGAGAGTCCAGGCAGATCTCGGTTGGAAACATAAAAATAGGAGGCGGTGCTCCCGTGTCCGTTCAGTCAATGACGATAACGGATACGAGGGACGTAGATGCTACGGTTGCCGAGATACGCGAGCTGGAGGACGCTGGCTGCGATATAGTACGCGTGGCAGTTCCGGATATTTACGCGGCCAAAGCAATAGGAGAAATAAAAAAGCAGATAAATATCCCGCTGATATCAGATATTCACTTTGACTACAAACTTGCTCTTGAAGCAGTTAACCAGGGCGTTGACGGTATGAGGATCAATCCCGGTAACATAGGTGCAAGATACAGGATAAAAACCGTTGTGGATGCCGTGAAGGAGAGAGGCATCCCGATCAGGATCGGCGTTAATTCCGGTTCGCTTGAAAAAGACATACTGAAAAAGCATGGAAGTCCCACGGCCGAGGCCTTAGTTGAAAGTGCTCTCAGACACGTAAGTATTCTGGAGGATTTTGACTTTTATGACATTAAGATCTCGGTTAAATCCACCGACGTAAGAAAGATGGTAAAAGCGTACAGACTTCTTGCGGAAAAGACAGAATATCCGCTCCATCTTGGCGTAACCGAGGCAGGAACCCCCAAAATGGGGGTGGTAAAATCCTCAATTGGTATAGGAACTCTTTTGGTGGATGGCATAGGGGATACTATCAGAGTGTCACTAACGGGTGATCCGGTCAATGAGGTCATAGCGGGTATAAACATCCTTAAATCCCTGGGGATAAGAAACAACGGTATTGAACTTATATCATGTCCCGGCTGTGGAAGGCTGGAGATCGATCTTGTGAAACTCGTCAACGACGTTGAAAAGAGAGTTCACGGTATTGAACTGCCCAAACCGGTAAAAGTGGCGATACTCGGTTGCGTGGTAAATGGTCCGGGTGAGGCTTCGGAGGCTGATATAGGAATAGCCGGGGGCAGGGGAAAAGGCATGCTTTACAAGGATGGAAAACTTGTCCGCTCTTTTAAGGAAAGCCAGATCGTGGATGAACTCGTTAAAGAGATAGAGACTTTTGCAGTTCAGAAATGAAATTTACGAAACTGGTAATGGTAGCGGGGGAGGGATTTGAACCCCCGACCTTCGGGTTATGAGCCCGACGAGCTACCAAGCTGCTCCACCCCGCGCCTGAAAATACTTTTTAGAGTGTATTTGATAGATAAAGTATGTCAAGTTACGGGTAAGTTTAGGTTAGTTTATCTATGAATGAAACAGAACGAATATCATCCTTTTTAGACCGTTACAGACGGTTTTCCGAAGAAACTGCAGATGAAAGGGTGGATGAGTTTAAGCAGAATTTCCAGGCACTGCTGGGACATTATAATACTTTTAGGTCTAAGTTTGCGGAGTGCAATAAAAAAGAGGCATTTGATTACAATATTTTTAAGATCATAGATGTCAGTACTTCTGAAAAAACACATACCCTATTTTTGAAAGACCTGTTACAGCCGGACGGCACGCATGGACAAGGTGGTTTATTCTTACGGTCCTTCATTGACAGGTTTATTTCGGAAGAAAAAAGGGAACATTTTAAACTTGAAAAGGAAAGCGGCTATATAGTCGGTAAAGAGTATCACACGGGATGGGGCAGATTAGACCTGTACGTTCATTCCAATGATCCCCAAAAGAGATTTGGTATCGTGATAGAGAATAAAATATATGCCTCTGATCAAGAAGATCAATTAAAGCGATACCATGAATTTCTAAGCAAAAGGTATAAAGATGAACAAATGGCATTATTTTATCTGACGGTTCAAGGAAAAGATGCTTCAGATTATACAATCAAGCAGGAATTAGAAAATGAACTAAAGGGTAAAGATGTATTACGTGATATTAGTTATAAAAACGATATTAAAACTTGGCTGGAAGAATGTATGAAAGATGTTGAGGCATCCAAGGTTAAATATTTACTGAAAGCATATATAGAAGTAATCATTAGTTTATAGTTTTTATGAAAGTAAGGAGAATGAAATGACGAGCAAATATGACGAAAAAATTTTTGAATTTTTAACCGAAACAGAGGAGAACTTTTCTGCGGCTTGTGAGATTTCAGAGAACTTTCCAAAAATTAAAGAACGATTTATAAAAGAGTTCTGGGAAGAGGTAAAGGGAGAATTAGAAAGAAAAAATGAAAAAGGATGGGATATAAAAAAAGAAGGCGATACTATGAACAAAAATGCTAATCTGGGATTTTGGTTTGCAGGTGGTGACATTAGAGTAATTTTCGGGGGGCTATCAAGTGAAAAAAGCAACTATTATGGGCTGTGGAGAAATTACGACAACAAGGAAGAGTTTAAAGAAAAAATAGAACTGTACGATTCAGAGATTAAAAAACTTAAAGACGACAAAGAAATGATTAGTAACGATTGGCGGCTTGCCTATAAAGATACAGGCTATGATTTTAAAACAAGGGAAACCCTTAGACGGATCTTACCTCACAACAGGAGTGAATTTGCTAGTGAACTTGCTAACCTGCTATTTGAGTTCACAGAAGAGATAGAAGAACCTATAATTCGGGGGATTACAGGTCCTGATAAAACTAACTCGTGAAATATAATTGCACCGTTTTTTCATATCAACCCAAAGAGGACCAAAATTTGGACGCATTTTTTCGGGAAACCTTAGTCTGCTGATTTTTCCCTTGATCGGGGTCGTTTTCATTCTGTTTTACTCTCTGTTGTTTGAAAAAAAGTAGATTGATTGACTAATTTGGGAATCAGTTATTATTTGGTTTTATAAGGGATAAATTTTTTGGTACTCCTTACGACTTTTATAGTTCCTGTTACGCTTTTGTGTACCTGGAATTCCATTCAGAAAGGCTTGGGGAAGTGTTAAAGATTATTCTTCTGGAGATTGCCTTTATAAGTACCTTCGCAGCACTTGATTAATCCCAAAAGAGATTTGTTATCGTGATAGAGAATAAAATACATGCTTATGATCAATCAGATCAATTAGAGCTAAACTATAAATTTCCTGACGGTTGGAAGCAAGGATGCTTCAAATACTTCAATGTGTAAGGAAAAAGAGAGTATCTAAAGGACAACAATGTTTTATGTAGTATTAGCTGTAAAAATATATTAAAGATTGGCTGAGAGAATGTAAGAAAGATTGGGGCATCCAAGGTTAAATATTTACTGAAAACATATATAGAAGTGATAATTAGTTTATAGTTTTTATGAAAGTAAGGAGAATGAAATGACGAGCAAGTATGACGAAAAGGTTTTTGAATTTTTAACCGAAACAGAGGAGAACTTTTCTGCGGCTTGTGAGATTTCAGAGAATTTTCCAAAAATTAAAGATCGGTTGGTAGAGGAATTCTGGGAAGAGGTAAAGGGAGAATTAAAAAGAAAAGTGGAAGAAGGGAAAAAAGGATGGAAGATAGAAAAAGACTATACTAAGAACAAATGGTCTAAGTTGGGATTTTGCTTTGCAGATGGTGATATTAGAGTAATTTTTGAGAGGCTATCTGGCAGCGAAGGGTATAATCTTTGCTATGGGCTGTGGATTAATGAAAGAAAGAAGGAAAGGTTTGAAGAGAAAATAAGGCAGTATACTGAAGAAATTAAAAATATTAGAAAAAACCTTGAAGACGACAGAGAAATAACTGATAACAAGTGGTATCTCGCCGTCTGTGAAAATACAGGCTATGATTTTCAAACAAGGGGAACCCTTGAACAGATGGAAACCCTTAAACGGATATTACCTCACAACAGGAGTGAGTTTGCTAATGAACTTGCCAACCTGCTATTTGAGTTCACAGAAGAAATATATGAACCTGTAATTTTGGGTTTTGAGAAAACCAGCCTATAAAGTATAATTGAACTGTTTTTTCGCACATTAACCCAAGAGGACCAAAATTTGGACGCATTTTTTCCGGTAAATCTTAGCCTGCTGATCTTTTTCCCTTTGATCGGGATCGTTTTTATTCTGTTTTGCTCTCTGTTGTTCAAAAAGTCGGAGCAATACATAAAAATTGGAGCGTTTGCCGTTTCCGCGATCGAGTTTTTGATCTCAATTCCTTTATTCATCAATTTTAAAAGTTCATTTGGTGGTATCCAGTTTGAACAGAAAGTGGAGTGGCTGACCGATCTGGGGATCAGTTATCACGTGGGTCTGGATGGCATAAGTCTTCTTCTGGTACTCCTTACGACCTTCATAGTCCCTGTTACGCTTTTGTGTACATGGAACTCCATTCAGAAAGGACTGGGGGAAATGCTGAGCCTTATCCTCCTTCTGGAAACTGCTTTGATCGGAACCTTTGCGGCACTCGATCTGATACTTTTCTTTGTATTCTGGGAAGCGGTGCTTATACCGATGTACTTCATTATAGGTATATGGGGTACAGAGAGAAGGATTTACGCGGCGATAAAGTTTTTTATTTACACGGCACTGGGAAGCGGTCTGATGCTTGTTGCGATCCTCTATCTTTACTTCGCACATAAAGGGCAGATGGGTTTTGCTTCAATGAACATATACGACCTGTACAACGTAACGCTGCCGTTCTCAGGGTTCTTAAGTCCTCAAGGCCTTTGCTTTTTTGCCTTTTTTCTCGCGTTTGCGATCAAAGTGCCGATGTTCCCGTTCCACACGTGGCTTCCCGATGCACACGTTGAAGCTCCAACGGCCGGGAGCGTGATCCTTGCAAGTGTTCTGCTTAAAATGGGAGTGTATGGTTTTTTAAGGTTTCTGATACCTTTCTTTCCTGAGGCAACGATCGCTTACGTCCCCATTTTATCCATAATTGCCATCATAGGTGTGATCTATGCTGCTATGGTCGCTTTTGCACAGAAAGACTTGAAAAAACTGGTTGCCTATTCAAGCGTGAGTCATCTCGGATTGATCATGCTCGGTATATTCGTCTTGAACTTACAGGGAGTGGAAGGAGCTGTCTATCATATGGTGTCTCACGGACTTTCGACCGGTGCGTTGTTCTTGCTGGTCGGGATGTTATACGATCGTCGCCATACTAAAAAGATCGTGGATTTTGGCGGTATTGCGAAGGTAATGCCGGTGTTTGCGGCGTTTTTTATGCTCGCGATGCTTGCCTCCATAGGACTGCCTCTCCTTAATGGTTTTATTGGAGAGTTTCTGATCCTGCTTGGAGTATTCAAGGAAAGTTACGTCCTTGCGGCCTTTGGAGCGACCGGGCTCGTGCTGGGGGCAGTGTATATGCTCTGGGCTTATCAGAGGGTCATGTTCGGTCCACTGGATAAAGGACAGAACAGGGGACTCTCGGATATGAACGTAAGGGAATCCGTGTCCATGCTCCCGATAGCCGTGATGATCATAATAATGGGCGTTTATCCAAAACCTTTTCTTGATAAGATAGAGCCTACGCTTGACAGGATAGGACCTGCCTTCAATAAGCTTTTGGCGGACAGGGCCAGTGCAGCACGGGAAGCGACCGACCTGGAAGAAAATATATTGAGATCGGTTAAACTTAAATGACGGTGCATAAAAATCTGATAACGCAAAAAGCTGAGTTCTCAGCTTCTCACAGGTACTGGAACACCAGCTGGGACGAGGACACCAATAAAAAGATATTTGGCAAGAGCACCTTTCCCTTGGGACATGGTCATAATTTCAAGGTCGAGGCAACGGTTACCGGAGAGATCGATGAACAGACGGGAATGGTTATAAACATCTTTGACCTGAAATCCATATTGAATACCGTTCTGGAAAAGTACGACCATAAATTTTTAAACGAGGACGTTGAAGCGTTCAGGACCCTTATACCAACGCCTGAGAACATTGCCAGGACGTTGTGGAGCGATATTGAGGATGAGCTGAGCCAAAGGGGTGCCGACTGCAGGCTTTTTAAGGTCAGACTTTATGAGACGGATGATCTCTACGTTGATTACTGGAAGGAGTGATGGAAAAGGTCTTTCTTACCAGGGTCTTTGATTTTTCCGCGGGACACAGGCTCTTTGTGGAAGGTATGGGCGAGGAGGAAAATCTTAAGATCTTTGATAAATGTGCAAATCCGCAGGGTCATGGACATGATTATAAGGTCGAGTTCAGGGTTTCATCGGACATATCGGAAAGCACGGGTATGATAATGGAAAGACCGGCGATCGAGGACGGCGTTAACGAGATAAAGAACAGCCTTGATCACAGAAGGATAGACCAGGAGGTCGAGTACTTTCGGAAGAACCAGTCCACGGTGGAGAATATCGCGGTTTATATCTGGAATTGTCTGTCCGGCAGGTTCAATGGTGCACTTAAGTACGTGAAAGTATGGGAAAATGACAGAAGCTGTTTTGAGTATTACAAGGAGGAGATCAGATGAGCGTGGAAAATGCCGTTAGGGAGATCCTGGGATCAATAGGGGAAGATCCTGACAGGGAAGGACTGAAAGGCACTCCTGAAAGGGTTGCAAGACTGTACGGAGAACTTACCCGTGGCTATAAGGAATGTCCGAAAGATACCATAAACGAAGCTATATATGATATTGATTATGACGAGATGATCATTGTAAAGGATATTGAGTTTTACAGTCTTTGCGAGCATCATATACTTCCTTTTTTCGGCAAGTGTCACGTTGCGTATGTTCCGAATGGAAAGGTAATAGGGCTCAGCAAAATACCAAGAATTGTGGATATTTACGCCAAAAGGCTTCAGGTGCAGGAGAACATGACGGTGCAGATAGCGAATTTTCTGAACGATGCGTTAGATCCAAAGGGCGTTGCTGTAGTTGTTAACGGTTTTCATCTGTGTATGGCGATGAGAGGAATAATGAAATCAGATGCCAACATGCTCACAAGCTCCATGCTCGGTTCGTTCAGAAAGGACGAGAGAACAAGGATGGAACTTCTGAGCCTGATCAGTCACAAGAGCGAACACAGGTTCAAGTAATGACCGTTCTTATGCAGGTTTGACAGCTATGTATCAATTAATAGTATATGGAATTAGCCACAAAACCGCTCCGGTGCACATAAGGGAACAGATCGCACTGGGCGTCAGTTCGGCTGATCCCGTTACAAAGTTCAGGGAAAGGAAAAGCATAAACGAGTGTGTCATAATATCGACGTGCAACCGTACTGAGATATACGCCGTTACTGATGATCACGACTCGTTTATAGACGACGTACAGGAATATTTTATTTCTGAAAATGGCCTGAACAGAAAGATCATAGACGATAATTTTTACAGCTACTCCAACGCTCAGGCCGTAAGGCATCTGCTCAGAGTATCCTGCAGCCTTGATTCCATGCTGATAGGTGAGCCACAGATACTCGGTCAGGTCAAAGAATCGTACAACGGTTCCCTTCAGAGCGGAGCAGCGGGGATAATACTTCACAGACTTTTTCAATACGCCTTTTCCGTGGCCAAGCGAGTTCGTTCCGACACGAACATAGGTTCCCTGTCGGTATCAGTTGGTTATCTTGCGGTTAAGCTGTCAAAGAGGATATTTGACGACCTTGACAACAGGAGCGTGCTGCTCATAGGTACCGGAGAGATAGCTGAACTGACTGCAAGAAATCTGATAAGATCTGGAATAAAGGACCTGTACATAGCCAGCAGGAACCATGAGAACGCGGAAATTCTCGCACGCCGGCTTCACGGCACGCCGGTCAGATTTGAAGATATATATTATAAGCTCACTGACGTCGATATAGTGGTTACCGCGACCGGTTCCAGTGATTTTATCTTTAAGTCCGAGCACGTCCTGCAGGCGCTCAGGCTCAGAAGGAACGAACTGATGTTCTTTGTTGACCTTGCGGTACCGAGGAACATTGACCCAAGGGTGAACGATATTTCAGGTGTATATCTCTATGATATTGACGACCTTCAGAGCGTACTGGACCAGAATATCAACAAGAGAGAAGAAAGTGCGGCAGAGGCCGAGAGGATCGTGGAGGAACACACTTCAAGGTTTATAAACTGGATCAACGGTTTAAAGGGAGTTCCAACGATAATAAAACTGAAGGACAAGATGGAAGATATAAAGACCGGGGAACTCGAACGGGCGTACGGCAAGCTCGGTCATCTTGAGCAGGAACAGAAGAAGGTTATTGATAATTTGGCTGACAGGATCATTGCCAAGGTGCTTCACGGACCGATTTCAGGACTTAAAAGAGAATCCTCGACCTCGGTCGGAATGCTTTATTCTGAAACTATCCAGAGGCTTTACGGTCTGGGTGAAAAGCTGGAGATCCCGCAAAGTGACGAGGAGAACGTTAATAGTTGGAACCAGGGGAAGTAAACTGGCACTTTGGCAGGCCGGTTCTGTAAGGTCCGCACTGCTGGAGCGTCTCCCTGATACCGATGTTCAGATATCCATTATAAAAACCCGCGGAGACAGGATGTCCGCGTCTTCTCTTTCTGATATAGGAGGTAAGGGTGCTTTTGTCAGGGAGATCGAAGTATCGCTCCTGAACGAAGAGGTCGATGTTGCCGTGCACAGTTTAAAGGACCTTCCATCGGAACTTCCTGACGGGCTTAAGATCGGAGCGGTCTCTGAAAGGGATCATCCCGAGGACGCGGTCGTTTCAAAAAAAAACCGTCACCTTGATGATCTGATCCCCGGTTCCAGGGTCGGGACCGGAAGCGTTAGAAGAAAGGCACAAATACTGCACTATTATCCACACCTTGAAGTCGTTCCTATCAGAGGGAACGTGGATACAAGGGTTAAAAAGCTGTACCTTGAGGACCTTGACGCCGTGATCCTTGCCAGAGCCGGACTGAACAGGATGGACCTTCAGCATAAGATCTCTCAGGTCCTGGACCCAAACGTTTTCATCCCTGCACCGGGTCAGGGAACTATCGCCATGGAATCCAGAGAAGACGATAAGTATATCAGCGATATACTGGATGATATAAACCATCCGGAGACGCTGTACGAGACCTTACTTGAAAGGTCTTTCCTGAAGCACCTGGAAGGTGACTGCAACGTTCCCGCCGGTTGCTATGCCAGAGCGTCAGGGGAAGGCATGAGCGCAGTAGGGTTTGTATCTGATGAACTTGGCAGGGATCTTGTAACTGAAAGGTCAGATGGCAGCAGGCAGGAAGCCGAAGATATGGGTAAGCGTCTGGCAGAATCCCTGCTGTCAAAGGCAGCTGATTGAACCCTACAGGTCCGTAAATACTGTAACCCTGGAAGTTCTCGGTCCGTTTTGCCTGAGCTGCTGCTCGGTCGTCCACGTTCGTTCGAAACACCTGTGAACTCCTGATAATTGACTTTAACGATCCAGAAGTAGTAAAATAACTTACATTGGAACTTGACAGGGTCGTGGAGATATGACAATATATATATTGTCATATAAAAATAAAAGTCATAATATATATTGTCAATTATGAAGACGAAAAAAAAGATCGTAAGAGAACAGATAGACGGGGCTTTGTCCGGGTTCGCTTTGCTGAAAAAGCTCAGAACTCCTCCACTTGGCTGGATACGTTCAATAAGGGAAGGGCTGGGAATGAGCGGAAGGCAGCTTGCCAGGAGGCTGAATACGTCCAAGCAGAGCGTTGCCAGGCTTGAGCAGGATGAGGTCGTGGGTTCCATAACGATAAAAACCCTCAGAAAGGTTGCTGAAAGTCTGGACTGTGTTCTTGTCTATAGCCTTATTCCTCGGACCAGTCTGGAGGACACCGTAAGAAAGAGAGCTGAAGAGGTCGCAAGAGAAAGACTGAAAATAGTTGATCAGACAATGGTCCTTGAAAAGCAGAAAATAAAGGATAAGAATTTGAAAAATTTATTTTCAGAAGACGTGGAAGGCATAATGAACGATATGCCCAGAGACCTGTGGGATTAGTCAATGAGCAAAAATAAAGCCCCAATGGGATCAACCCCGATCGACCCGGACGAGGCAAGAGAGCTTTTATTGATCCATGTTACTAACCGTGAAGATTTGAACAGATGGGAATATCAGAACATTAAAGAGGCATTGATCTGGCTGAAAAAGGTAAAACCTGATAATATCCTGAGCGGAAAGTTTATAAGGGACCTGCATCGCAGGATGTTCGGTCAGGTATGGAAAAACGCCGGTTATTTCAGAAAACAGGATACGAACATCGGGGTATCATGGTGGGAGATATCTTCTTCCGTAAGGAATATGTGCAGAGACGTGGAGATATGGATAGAAAGTAACACCTATCCCCCGGATGAAATAGCCGCGAGACTTCATCATCGCCTGGTCTTTATCCATCCTTTCAGTAATGGTAACGGCAGGACTTCAAGGCTGATGGCGGATATTCTTCTTGAGAACGTACTTAAGCGGAAAAGGTTCACCTGGGGTGGGGGAGTCAGTTTGATCCAGAAAGGCAAGATAAGGAAAGTATATATCAAGGCATTGAAGGAAGCTGATAAATTTAACTTTGAACCGCTTATAAAATTTGCAAGGTCCTGAAACTGAACCGGGAGCGACCGAAATGAAATTACGACTTATAAGAAATGCCACGATGAAGATTGAGTATGCTGGAAGGACGGTTTTAACGGACCCTATGCTTGCAGGAAAGTATGCTTACGAAACTTTTATCGGCCGGTCCCCTAATCCACTCGAGGATATGCCGGTACCGATCGAAGAGGTACTGTCAGGTGTTGAACTCTGCATCGTTTCACATCTTCATATAGATCATTTTGATCCAAAAGCCCAGGAGGTCATGCCCAGGGACCTGACCATATTCTGTCAGCCGGGCGATGAACCGATGATCGGGAGCACCGGTTTTACGAACGTGCGTCCGGTCGAGAGCTCATCCGTATGGGAAGGTATCGAAATAACCAGGGTCGCAGGTCAGCACGGGGTAGGGGTATGGGCACAGTCAATGGGAAAGGTATCGGGCTTTGTCTTTAAAGCTGAAAATGAGCCAACGGTTTACTGGGCTGGTGATACTATATGGTACGACGGGGTAGAAAGCGTAATTCTTGAGCATAAGCCCGACGTTATCATTACTCATTCAAGTGGTGCAAGGCTGGGTAATTCCGAACCGATAGTCATGGACGGTTTTCAGACCGTGAGCACGTGTAAGTTCGCACCTGAGGCAAAGGTCGTGGCGGTCCACATGGAAAGCCTTGATCACTACAAGATAACAAGAGCGGATCTGAGAAAACTTGCCGACAGGGAAAATATCAGCCCCGACAGACTGTTAATTCCCCGGGACGGTGAGGAAATGGTATTCTGATCAGGTGTTTTTTTCCTGCGTTTCTGATTTTTTAGTCGCTTTGCCGTATTTCTTCATGAATCGTTCCACGCGGCCTTCTTTCTCGTAGGACTTTTCCTTTCCGGTGTAAAAGGGATGGGAACCACTTGATATCTCGACCGTAATGAGCGGATATTCATTACCATCTGTCCATTTGATCTTCTCTTCGGAGGTCCTGGTCGATCTTGTCAGCACTGCAAAATCAGAGGAGGCGTCTTTAAAGACCACGTAATTGTATTCAGGGTGTATGCCTTTTTTCATACTTTTTTCACCTCATAAATCGTAAACAAAACATTGTATCAAAAGTCTGTGGAATTGTAAAGAGAACGATAATACATTTAGCTGATATCTTTGTCCGTGTTCTTTCCTGTCGGATCTGAGCATACGGACCTTAACGCTCTGCAGTTCTGTTAAATATACCTCTGATCGTTAAGTATCTCTCAGAAGTAAAGCCGCTTTTGGTGCAAAATACGTCAGTATCATATCAGCACCTGCTCGTTTTATGCTCATCAGGCTTTCTAAAACGGCCTTATCTTCATCTAACCATCCTGAAGCCGAAGCTGCCTTGATCATCAGATACTCACCACTTACCTGATATGAGGCAACCGGGAGTTCCGTGTTTTCTTTAAAGAGATGTACAAGGTCAAGATAGTATCCGGCGGGCTTGACCATCACTATATCGGCACCTTCCTCTTCATCGAGCATAAGTTCCCTTAACGCCTCACGGGAATTGGCAGGGTCCATCTGATAGGTTTTCTTATCACCTGATTTGGGAGCGGAATCCAGTGCACCACGAAATGGCCCGTAAAACGACGATGCGTATTTTGCCGTGTAGGACATAATTGAAACGCCTGTAAACTCCTCTTCGTCAAGCGTCTCTCTGATAGCACCTATCCTTCCGTCCATCATATCGCTTGGTGAAACGACGTCTGCCCCGGACCGTGCGTGTGAGAGTGCCTGCTTGCACAGCACCTCAACCGTGTAGTCGTTCAGTATTTCACCCTTGGGAGATACAACTCCGTCGTGTCCATCGCTGTTATAGGGATCAAGGGCGACGTCGGTTATGACCGTGGCCTCGGGGATATTTTCCTTGATCGATCTGACGGCCCTTTGAACCAGTCCATCCTTGTTATACGACTCCTCGCATAAAGAGGACTTCAGATCTTCCTTGATTGCAGGGAACAGCACGAATGCCGAAATTCCGAGCTTAAGGGACGTTCTTACTTCGTTCAGCAGTCCTTTTATGCCAAACCTTTTACATCCGGGCATTGAACTTATATCTTCATCGGTATCCTTATCGTGTATAAACAGGGGATAAATGAGGTCACCCGGTGTAAGATGGGATTCTCGTATCAGCTTTCTGATACTCTCGGACTTTCTGTTCCTTCTTGGTCTGCTGGGAACGTCCAGACCTGCTATGTCCTCATGGGGAACGGTTTGAGACGGTCTTCTTTTCATTTTTCTCTGGTGTTATAATACTACTTGATATAAATCATAACTGAAATTTTTAAGCGGGTTGAAAAAATGAAGATTAAACGAG
Organism: Thermodesulfobacteriota bacterium; assembly: GCA_965215275.1. Taxonomy (GTDB): domain Bacteria; phylum Desulfobacterota_D; class UBA1144; order Nemesobacterales; family JAJCZQ01; genus CAZUNK01. The sequence goes on along the minus strand of OZ244044.1, from coordinate 588,935 downwards.
TTAAAGTTCTTTTTATTTCTGTTATAACTGCATTAACGTTTGCGGCCGGTTGCTGGAATAAAACGGGTGTGGTTATCAGCAAGGCAGAAAGGTCACCTGCAGTTTCGGGAAAACCTAATGTAAGGATCGTAAATATCACCAGGAAGGGTAACGGGATTGACGTGGAACTGGACGTGGATGATTTTGTGTTAGGTATTCAGACAAAGACGCCGAGAGCGGCGGAGATAGCAAATTCCCCAAGAGGGCAGCACGTTCATCTGATCATAGATAATAAGCCATATCTGGCGATTTACAGGCACGGTAAGGATAACCTGGTACATATAAAGGAAGTAACGGAAGGACAGCACACGCTGTTTGCATTTCCAGGCCGTTCCTATCATGAAAGCGTCAAGACGCCGGGTGCAGGCAGCGTGGTCAGTTTTAAGCTGACTGGTAACAGATTGGAATTTCAGCCTGTAAGAACAGGAAGTCCTTTTGTTGTTTATAGCCGTCCTAAAGGGGTTTATGCTGGTGATGCTGCAAAAAAGATCATGCTGGATTTTTATTTAAACAACGTGGAACTGAGTGCCGACGGGAATACGGCAAGGTACAGGGTCCGTAAAAAAGGTGACACCCGTGAATATATTTTTGAAACTGACGAATGGACACCAGCTTTTGTATCTGGTCTCAGTACTGGCACCTACCATATCAGGTTAGAGGTGCTGGACAAGGACGGTAAGTTAATTCAGGCGGACTGGAACGCTACCGAGCGGGAAATAGAGATCAAGTAAGCAGGACCGTTGATCAATAGTTAAAAATGCAAAGGTCTATGTGTGATTTTTTACTGAAAGTCTGTATAACTTCTTCCTGAACGGCACCACCGACCTCAATTACCAGCATTGGAACTTTAAATCCAGCAAGTGATTTTTTAATAACGAACTGATAAAAATTCTTTCTGTCCTCTTCTGTAAAATCGTAGTCACTAACAAAAATTATCCCTGTTATATTTCCAAAATTCTTCCTTAAAATGCTTTCGACTGGTGCAAATTCAGCAGTACTGCCAACTTTATCCCGGTTTTCATTAATGATCTCACAGACGGTATCAGCGTTTTTTATTTTAACTTTTTTGATCAGTTCAGCCTTGGTGGCAAAGATCAGTATATTCCATTTAACGTCAACTCTGTCTCTGACTAAAAGTTTGTAAATGTGGTGAATAACAGATGATAATTTCTTTTCATCAAACGATGAAGAAGCATCAACGACTATATATATTTCTTCAATACCCTTGTTCCACAGGTCGACCTCTCTGATTACAAATAAACCTTCTAAACCTCGCCTGTTAGGGACATATCTCTCTACACTAGTAGGACTAAAACGTGAGACAAATCTTTTATAAATAAGTTTCTCGCGAGTATAAGGTCTTTTATCGGTCATATTTTCAAGATCATTTTGAGAGTTCCATATAACATCAGCATGATCCTGCTAACGATCAAACTCCGGTATAACTTCTTTTGCAAACAGTTCAAGGGTTTCTTTATTCATTACGTCTGAAAAAAAGATCGTGTATTTTGTTATGCCTTTTTCCTTATTGGCGTTTATTTTTTTGATACATTGATCCGGCGTTCCAACTATTCCCAGCTTTTCCACGTCTCCAAAGAACGAGTATCTGCGTTGAGCTTTCTCGAGCTTTTCCGCAAGTTCGTTTTCCCTGCCGACCAGCACGCACACGGTTTGCTCGGATATGCGTATTGTCTCAATATCTCTTTGCAGGTCATTACAGTGCCGTTTCAGTGCCAGGTATTTCCTGTCGAATTCAACCGAGTGGGTTGCGGGACAGTTCCATTCATCGGCCACCGCAGCAACGACTTTTAACAGATGATTTTCCCCGGCTCCTCCGATTATAACGGGAATGTGAGGTTTCTGAACGGGTTTGGGATTACATAAGGCCTCTTCTACTTTATAGTATTTTCCGTTGTAATTTGCTTTTTCCTCTATCCATAAAAGTTTTAATATCTCAACTGATTCCCTGAGCATCTCTATTCTGGTCTTTGCATCCGGGAAGTCGTACCCATACGCTTTGAACTCTTCTTCGAACCAGCCTGCGCCGATGGCAAGTTCAAGTCTGCCTGTGGATATATGATCAAGGGTTGAGGCCATTTTTGCCAGCAGCGGAGGATGTCTGAACCCGTTGCACAGCACCATGGTCCCGATCCTAATCCGTTCGGTTACAGGTGCAAGTGCCGACATAAGTGTCCAGGGTTCCAAAATGTCAATGCCGATAATGCCTTGCCCGAGAACGTGGTCGTAAAACCATATGGAATCATATCCCAGTTTATCGCAAAGCTGCGCCGCCTCGCGTATATCCGAGAAGTCTATCTTTTGCTGCCGCAGCATAACTCCGAATTCGATCTTGCTCATACTTTTTCCTCAAAAAGCTGTTTTGAAACCAGACCCTATATGATACACTATATTTTCGGTTTAACTAACAGATAAAGGGAAATGACTAATATGAATGTTCGTTCAAGCATGTGTTATAAGATCATTTTGGTGCTGATGGCAGTGGTATTTACTGCTGCACTATCTGCCTGTGATACTTTTGTGAAAAAGAAAGAAAAGGAAATGCAAAAAACCAGCGGTAAAGGAGTAATTTCAATGGTACTGATCTCGACGAATCTCGGCGATATAAAAGTAGAACTGAACGGGAAAAAAGCACCGGTTACGGTGGATAACTTCCTTGCTTATGCAAGGGAGGGTTTTTACGACGGCGTTATATTTCACAGGGTGATACCCGGTTTTATGATACAGACGGGCGGCTTTACCGAAGGTATGGTCCAGAAGCCGACCAGGCAGCCGATCGACAATGAAGCTAAGAACGGCCTTTTAAATAAGAGAGGTTCCCTCGCCATGGCAAGGACCTCGGACATTAACAGTGCCACCTCGCAGTTCTTTATCAATCTGGCAGACAACGGTTTTTTAGATCATGGACAGAGGGATTATGGATACGCCGTCTTTGGTGAGGTGGTGGAAGGTATGGACGTGGTTGATAAAATAGGTGCGGTGGAAACGGGGGTCGTGGAGCATTTCAGTGATGTTCCAACAACGTCCGTGGTTATAAGGTCTGTTAAGATCTTGGAAGATGAGTAACTGATCGCAGGTCAGGGCGATGATCTTAAGTGAGTAAATCCACGTACAAGAGTTCAGGTGTTGATATTGATGCAGGCAGCGAATTTGTACGGCTTATAAGACCTCTGGTCAGATCCACGCACAACGTATATTCCGGTACGGAGATAGGGGGTTTTTCCGGAGCTTTTTCACTATCCCGCAAATACAGGCAGCCTCTGCTCGTGTCTTCCACTGACGGCGTTGGCACAAAACTGAAACTCGCGTTCGATTCCGGGATACTTGACACGGTCGGGATAGACCTTGTTGCAATGTCCGTTAACGACGTTGTGACCTGCGGAGCGGAGCCGCTGTTCTTCCTTGATTATCTGGCGACCTCAAAACTGGTTCCGAGCCAGCACGCTGAGGTCATAAAAGGTATCGTCAGGGGATGTAAAGAGTCAGGGTGTGTGCTTCTGGGTGGAGAAACGGCGGAGATGCCGGGTTTTTATAAAAGGAACGAATTTGACCTTGCGGGATTTGCTGTTGGGGTCGTTGAAAAAAGCAGGTTCATTAACGGCAGTAAAGCAGGTCATGGGGACGTCCTGATAGGACTTTGTTCCTCCGGACTGCACTCTAACGGGTATTCGCTTGCAAGGAAGGTCCTGTTTAAAAGGTCCAGACTGAAATTAGACCATAAACCAAAGGGTTTCAGGGTCCCTCTTTACAGAGAACTGCTTAAGCCGACAAGGATCTATGTAAAGACCGTGCTGGATATCGTAGGTAAATACGAGGTTAAGGCCATTGCTCACGTTACCGGAGGTGGACTGACCGACAATATCCCGAGGGTGATGCCAAAGCACACAAAGGCGATTATCGATCTGTCTTTATGGAAGATGCCCAGGATCATGAAGCTTATAAAGGAACTGGGAAACGTTGACCAGGATGAAATGCTCAGAACGTTCAACTGCGGTATTGGCATGGTACTTGTGGTCCCTGCTTCCGAGAAGAACAAAGTGCTGAACAGGCTGGGTAAACTGGATCAGAAGGCATGCATAATAGGGGAGGTAGTAAAAGCCCGGGGACCCGCGAAGGTAGAGTTTCTGAACGGGTAGCTCTGCACGAGTTCAGGACCTATCTGACGTACAGGGACCTTGAAGAGCGGTATTCAAAGGAAGCTTTTATGTTCAGTCTTTCCATTCCTTCCCAGCTTTTCGGAAAAGGGTGATAAGGAGCTGCGACCTTTATGGCCCTTACTGCTTCATCGTCAAGAGAAGCGTAGCCTGAAGACCGTAAGACCTTTAATTTCTCCAGATCGCCGTCGCTCGATACCGTGAATATCAGGTTCAGTTTTCCGTGTTTTCCTTTGACTGCAGCGTCTTTTGGATAGTGCCACACGTTTTCGATCTGTTTTTTCAAGCCGATAAAATATGAATAGTATTTAAAATGATTCGTGTTCAGATCAATGGTGTCTTCTTTCTTCTTAAGGTGGTCTGCCCCTATTTCCGGCAGGAGTTTCGATCTGTAAGGTGCAGGAACCTCCGGCATTTCACGAGCCAGTTTCCTTTCATCCCTGGCTGGTCTGTCTGCCTCTTTTTCGGTCTTTTTCTTTATCCATTTCTGTTTTGGGGGAAGCAGTGATACTTTGTCCTGTGTCTTTTCAAGGGCGTTTTCCTGTTTGGCTTTGGACCTTTCTGCTCTGTCCGTCTTTGCGACCGCGGGTTTTTTTGGAGACGCGGGCTTCTGTGCCGTCTGTCTTATCTGTCTTGACAGTTTAGTGTTGGTGTCGGGTGCTGATTCTTTTTCAACTTTACGGTTTTTTTCCGCCAGGAGCTTTGAGTCTTCGGGCGGTTCTGTTTCCTTATCTTCCGGAACGGGGAACTCGGTTATTTCATAATAGTCCGTCTTTGCAGGCTTTTCTACGTGAAGGTCTTGAGACATGGGATCAAAGGATAGAGCAAACAGGAGCAGGATATGGAGCAGGACGGAGACTGACCAGAAGATGCATATATCTCTTATTGATGTTTTACCTTTATAGTAATGCCTGTTCATAACCTATAGTATAGACCAAGGTATATGGATTTTCTATCAATATATACACCAGCTTAATCTGCAAAGTAGATGGTACAAGTTACCAGTCCAGTAATCTGTAAACTATTATCAAGGCTATTATAAGCAGGGTAGCTGCTATCGTTAAGAGATTAAAGTACCTGTCTATGAACGTTTTTATTCCCGCTCCGAAGAAATATATCAGTCCTCCTTCAAGAAAGAACCTTGCGGACCTGCCGATCGCCGATGCTGCGATAAGGTCTGTCAGGCTTATTTGAAAGACCCCCGCGGCGACCGTAAAGACTTTGTACGGGATCGGTGTGAACGCCGCTGCCAGTAAAGCTGTAAAGGAGTTTTCATGATAAAGCTCCCGTACGTTCAGAAAAACCTGCTCACTGAAAATGTAGTCAAAGAAAAAACCGTCAACTGCCGACCATAGGGCTGAACCGATAAAATAACCCAGGATCGCACCAAGGACTGAAAAAACCGAGCATACAAGTGCGATGTAAAGGGACCTCTTTGGCTTGCTCAGGCAGATGGTTATAAGGATAGGGTCGGGCGGGATCGGGAATATGGATGCTTCAAAAAAAGAGACGCCAGCCAGTACGTACACGCTGTATTTATTTTCGCACCACTTAAGGATCTTATCATAAAGGGATTTCAACATTATTTCAGTTCATTGAACTTTACGCCGCTCAGCTCCTTTAAGTAGTCATAGTCGGTCATATCCAGTCTTATAGGCGTTACGGACACATATCCTTCATTTACAGAAACAATGTCCGATTCCTCTATATTTACGTAGGCGATCTCGTTGCCTCCGATCCAGAAGTACTCTTTTCCCCGAGGGTCTATATTGCTTACGATCGATTCGTTGTACACTCTTTTACCCTGTCTGGTTACCTTTATCCCCTTGACTTCATCTACATCAAGGTTCGGGATGTTCACGTTAAGAAGAACCCCTTCAGGAAGTCCATTTTCAATAACGTGTTTTGTAACTACTTTTGAATAATATGAACCCGTTTTGAAATTGAAGTTGTTTCGTGAAGCGAGCGAGAAGGCAATTGAGGGAACTTTCAGCAAGGTGCCTTCTATTGCCGCACTTACGGTTCCTGAATAAGTTATATCGTCTCCCATGTTCGCCGCTTTGTTAATGCCGGATATGATCAGATCAGGTTTATTGTCTTTAAATAAGCCGTTGACTGCAAGATTAATGCAGTCAGTTGGTGTTCCTTCTACGCTGTAAACATTTTCTGCGACCTTGACCGCCCTGAGCGGTGTGTGCAGGCTGAGGGAATGGCTTGCGGCACTTTGGTCTCTGTCAGGAGCAACGACAAATACTTCATCGGCAAGGTCTTCTGCCACTTCTACAAGAGAATTTAATCCCTCGGAACTTATACCGTCATCGTTAGAAACAAGTATTTTCATAGTGATTATGAGTGGGGTTTATTATATATTGCGTTTAGAACTTACCAGATAAATTTATAGGCGGAGAGGGAGTCGAACCCTCACGGGCAAAGCCCAACGGTTTTTGAGACCGTCGCGTCTACCATTCCGCCACCCGCCCGTTTAAAATAATTATTCCCATATAAAAATTTTTTACCAATATAAATTTGTGGTAAAGTTTAGGATTTAGAAAAAAGTCGGGAGGCAGGATTTTGAATAAAGGATTAAGTGCTATCTTATTGTTTTTGATATTTTCAGGATTGAGTTTTACCACTGCCTCAAATAGCCACGCCGCCGATGCTTCAAAGGGCAAGGTAATATATAACAACATCTGTGCTTCCTGTCATGGCATGGGTGGTAAAGGTGATGGTGTGGCGGCAGCTGCCCTTAATCCAAAACCGAGGGACCTGAGCAGTGCTGATTACGTGTCTGGTTTAAGTGACGCACATCTTATAAAGGTTATAAGCAAGGGAGGTCCTTCAGTTGGAAAGTCTTTCCTGATGCCTCCATGGGAAGGCACGCTTACATCTGAAGATATAACCAACGTAGTTGAGTACATCAGGGTTGATATCTGCAAGTGCCGTCCTAAGTAAACTCAGGAAATATAGCACGGGGTTTTAACTTTAACTGCAGACTTTAACGTGCCATTATTTCAATTAGCTTAAAGGAGAGGTGACCGAGTGGCCGAAGGTGCACGCCTGGAAAGCGTGTGTGCGTTAACCGCGTACCGAGGGTTCGAATCCCTCCCTCTCCGCCATTAAATAAAAAGTGGACTGTATACTTTTAATAACCTTGTGACGGTTTATCTTCAGACATCAGTAATTCACAACTAAATAAGTCCTGTCTGATCTTGATGGGATTGGTTTGCAGGGTCTCTAGTAACATCATCAAAGACATTTTTCATATTCGCACGGACTGTTGAACGGCTGCGAGCCAGCCGCTTTCCACCAAGCTCAAGTAGTTTTTTGTTGCCCCGAGCATCAACTGACATATCCTGGTATTCAGCCACGTAGAGAGGGGTATCACGTTTAAGTGTCTCCATCCCGGCATTCATGGTCCCGCCTTTTTCTCCAGCCTCGATGACGATCATTGCTTTGCTTAAACCAATGATCACCTGATTACGTTTCATAGCACGATAATTTTTCCATGCATCGTCAGGGTTGAATTGACTGATTACGAGTGTACGCTCCCAATCCCAGACGGGTACCAGTGCACGCTTTATTCGGAAATGGTTAATTCCTTCTGGAATAACGAGAATGGTCGAGCCATTCGCGGAGAGCGCGTGATAATGTGCTTCAAGGTCTATGCCTGCGGCATTGCCGGAGATTACGGCGAGCCCGGCATTGGCAGCTTGCTCAGCACAGTCTCTGACTGTATCTATTCCATTTTGACTGGAATTTCTGGACCCGGAAAATCCGATTCCATCCATTTCCAGAAGGCTGATATTCCCTTGTAAATAAAGTGTTGTTGGTGCTTTGTTTTTCAATACGGTGAGCAAGCGACTGGGATAGACAGAATCAGATTGTTCCACCTTTTCAATAGCAGGCATTAAAACCTTGTTATTTGTCACGTTTTTTTTGTTCACACTATTCTCTTTACTGCTGATTATCTGTGTCTTTCATTGTTTTTACCATGCTCAATCCCAGAACATGATGTGCACTTGTATAGAATATTAACAGTTCCAGTAATGGTGGAGGAGATGTTCTCTTTGATTCTAATTTATGTGTATTTGTAAAACAAATAAACTTTGGTTCCTTTGCTCCTGTCTGCTAAACGGCTTTTTTGTGATTTTATCCACCTTATTGATCTTGTCTGTAGTATTTAAGAGCGAGGCAAAGTCAATTATTGCTCACCTTCCTCAAATTCCGCACTACTGAACTGGAGCACGTTACAGTTTTCCTTGATCGAACGTTGCATGGATTCATCAAAACCATCACGGGATTTAGCTGTGATATATACTGTAATTGTGACCTCAACACCCAGTTTCGAAGTAAATTGCTGGACCACTTCATCCACGATTTTCTGAAACTCCATGGTTGCACCGACAGGTTCCAGCGTGGTCGTGCCATAAAACTCTTTTTTAACCATTGCTCCCGGAGTAGGTTTTGCTGATACTTTATCTCCAGGTTGTGAGGCAGTTCCTCCGCTTGGTGGAATAGTATTATCAGGCTGATCACTACCTCCCGTGGTATCTGGTTCTGACTGTGGCGGCTTAATACTTTCTTTGTACGCAGCGGCAGCATCACGTTCTATTAGTAATTCTGAATCATCCAGAGTAACCATGGTGTTGTTACCAAAGACAAATCCGAGGTATTTGCCTTCTTCCTTGCCTCTTGCGAAACCAAAGAAGTCTTCCGTTTTCAGCCCTTGCTCAATGGAACGCTTTAACACTTGGTCATTTTGTAGTCGGGGCAAATAGAGGTAATTGCAGCAGTCTTGGTAAACCTTAAGTGCACTGACCTCTGTGACGCCATCCTTGAAATACCACTTGTTTAGTATGTTGCGTAGGTGTATGGGTGACCATTCTGATATCAGCCAATCTTCTTCGCGGAGTTTGTTTTCGATCTCCTGCACAAGGTTCTGTGCGGTGGGGGATACCAAGATGGTCTCCCACTTAAGTGGTTGTTTGCCACGGACGGGTTCTTCCACAACGGGGCAGATCAGCCATTTGTAGGTTTCACGGACTAATCGCTGAAGCGTTTGCTCGGCACCTTCTACGGCACGTTTAACCTCGGCAAGCTGATTACTTTGATAGACCAGTTTATCCGACTGGAAATCATCAAGGATGGATTTCCATGCCAGATAGGTTCTTGCCTGATCACTTAACCGGCTAACAACGTCGTAGTCTGGAGCAAGGAAGATCAAACGGTTCTGTTTCTGACGGGGATGTTCACCACGTTTGTGTAGTATCTCTTCGGTAGCACAGGCCATATTGTCATCATCACCACGGCTGTATGATGATCTTGGTGACAGTACGACCAGCCTTGGACCAGTTCCCCATTCGTCCGGCACATCAGCGGATGGTGTGAATACATGGATACCGGCAAAGGAATTATTACGCCCAAAGACTCCGGTGACCCGAGCCTTGAGTTGTGGTTGTACCTCCTTCTGATCATTGATATTTTGCTTACGGCTTTCCATTTCGCGCCGAAGGTTCGGTTTGGTATCGAACCATAAACGCTCCTCTTTCGAGTAGAGGTGGTGCAATCGGTCACGTAAGCGGCGCAGGACGTCTTCAAATACACCAGCCGTCTGTCCCGGCTGCAAAGTTCCCAGCAGGATTTGATCTGCCTTGATCCCGCGGATCATCTGGTCACCAGTCGATGGCGCACTGCCAAGGAAAATAGTACGTGCGGCACGACGAGCAGCCTGTACGCTGCCAAACCGGGTGTCATGACCGTCAATATTAAAGGGTTCTGATCTTGGTCCATCAATTTCTTTCTCAATAACAGGTTCCCATCCCTGCGGCAGATAATGAATGCTCTTGGTTCTTACATTGTCGTCATACATTGGAATAGAACCAGGCATGATGAGTGCGTCACGGTTGTCAGAATTCCACAGGTGATGGATAACTATTGCCATGTATTGCAATACGCCACGGGTACGCTGGAATTTATCCAGTGTGGACCAGTCTTCATACAGCCGGTCAAAGATTTCCGGATGAATAGGATAGGACTGACGTAGTCGGTCCTGATAGTGACTGGACTGGGTATCCGATGGGAACTTGTCGCTGTTGTCCCGGTAGAGATCAGCGAAACGCTTACATACGTTTTCAAGTTCAGTGCTGTCGTCAACGGTATCGAACAGACGGCGTCTGACGATCTCAAAAGCTTCTTCGGTGGCAACCGGTTTCCAGACGGATTCCACACGTGCAAAATATTGCTCAAGAGAGTTCAATGCTCTTTGACCCATGTTACCACCGACCTCAAGATCAGACGCGGGTAGGGAGGCTAAAAGAATGGCATCAGGAACCGATTTCATAGCTTCAGTGAGTGCCTGGATGAACGAGATATTGCTGTCGAAAGTTCCGGCATTGAACTGCTTACCAATATCGAACTGACGGATGAAAGCAACGAGTTCATCGATCAGTACCACACATGGAGATGCTTCGTTCAGCAGATCCACCAGAACGTCTTTACCTGGTGATGTTCCATCCTGATCCGCTTGTGCTACTTTGTTATATCCAGCTTTGCCTAGAAGTTGGCAGGCCAGTTCACCCCACAGGGTATTAACGGTCAGGCCATCGTGATCAAGCGGTTGGCTTGGGGAGAGTTTAATACCATCCAGTACGGCGACCTTGGCACGAGGCAATTGAGAAATACCTGCTTCATCAAGGACAGTAGGGATACCTGCCAGTTTATCGGTGCTGACTTTTCGATCAGCCATATGGAACACGGCCAGCATGGTATGGGTCTTGCCACCACCAAAAGCGGTTTGCAGTTGTATAACAGGGTCGCCACCCTGACCAGCCAGTCGCTGAGCAACGGAAATTAATAACAGGCGCATGCCCTCCGTAATGAATGTGCGGGCAAAGAACTTCTCTGGGTCTTGGTATTCATCGGTTGCTGTACAGGAGGCCACCTGAGAGATATCGGCTGCAAATTCAGATTGCTTGAACGTACCCTCGAGCACATCTTTGTGAGGTTTTATAATTTCACGCCAGGGTTTGATCGTCATTGTTCTTATCCTCCTTTAAATCTCAAGTTCGGTTTGCGATCCGATATGTCCAACGTTGTGTGATGCAGCGACAATGTCATGCCAGGCAGAAATTAACTCGTTATAAGCCCTGGCTTCCTCAGCCCAGTTCTTACGCTCACATAGTGTGTAGAGGTGATAAGCAAGCTGGCGAATGGATTCACCACGCTCTGGCATACGAGCAAGTAAAAAACCTGCATCTGATTCACTTTTTTGGTTAAGGACACGGATTATATGATGGAGTGCCTCCCAAACGGGAGTGCGATTGTCTTGATAAGGGTTCCACTCTGCTGGATACTCTTCCCAGCGGTATAATCGAACTTTTCCAGCTCCTGATTCTATTACACCAGCATCCCTTACGCCATCTACGGACGTACCCTTTGCTCGAGCCAAGGTGTCGGCTTCTCCGAATTTACCCTCTGACCAGCCGTACTGATCAAACCATGAAGAGCAAAACAAGGTATCTTCATCAAACCTGCCGCTTTCAGGGTTTAGATATTCAGTGATCTCTCGATTAATTAAAATTAAGGCTTCATGAACGGTCATAGGTGAGCCATCTTGGTTCAAGATCGCTGAGTATCTGGAGAAGATTGCCATGCCAGGACCAATTGCGGCTTGTGCCAGATCTACGGGAGCTACTGGCGATGAGCCTTCGCTTCCACCGATCATTTCTTCTAATGCTTCAGACATCTCCTCACGTAATTCCCTCTGGAATTGACGTCTGGAAATTGCTTCGGTGTGTGTAGATCTTTTTCGACATACCAATACGATAGATGAGGTTAATGTATTAGTTCCTTGGCTCAGAAGCCTTGTGGGACTCTCCGTCTTAAGTGGCCATGTTCCGGTAATGGTAAAACCTGCAGAAATGACGGCTTGCAAGAAGGTATCCCATCCGGTTGAAGCAGTTCCTGCCGAACTTGATTCGGACTGTTTAAAGCCGTAGTAAATTGTTACTGGGAATGCGGGATGGGATATCTCTGCCATATTTGACATGGCTCCGGTCATTCCTTCCAAAAAAAAGGATTCAGCATTCTTTTTGCCTCCATGTCTATATGGTTCAGCAACTAATTCATCTGATTTTGGGACTGTAATGGTTGAGTAAAGTCTTGGAAAAACATCTCTTAACCCAAGGCGAAGCCACACGTAAAAAAAGTCAGACAGGTTTGCATACCCAATGTTGTTATAGTATGGTGGGTCGGTAGAAATTATCACGTCCTTTAATTTGTCGTTATTACTATTAGCATTTCGTTGTGAAACCGAACCACATGTATATGGGTCCACGTTCGCCAAAGATGAAGCTACCCGCTTGACTGCAGTGGTAATGGTTAAAGGTCCATAAAAAGGGTTGCTCTCGGCAAAATCCCAACTCATGACGATTGCTTGGCGTCCGAAGGCATGAGCAATACGCTGGCTATGTTTTACCCAACGAGCATTTATACAGTGATAACTCGTGCATTGGGAAATAGAAAGTGAAAGATAAAGTATAATAGCATCAGCGTAAGCTTCAGCACCGGTTCCACCTTCTGAAAGTCTATTCCCATGCTCAAAACCACTGCTTATTGCATCTTTTAAGACCTGTTCTCTAATATCAGTAAGGAGTTCGAACAAAGTCCCCAATAGCAGTAATTGTCTATCTGTAAACAGTTGTGAGTGTCTGGTAATGCCATAAATTTGGACATTGAAACTTATAGCTTTATCAGGTAATTGTGATGAAGGATAATCATAAGGATAATTATGAGGTGAAACGGATTTAGCTGTTTCTTCCTGTGTTGCGTCTGGTGTCACATAAACTCGGCCACTTTCTGTATTACACACAGTAGCGATAAGTCGAGTACCGATGCCCCCTTCTTTACCATGTTTTTTAATACTCTTCAGTGGTACAAGAGAACCACAACACAGGCATTTCGCACCTGCTCTGCTTATGTTTCTTGCTTCGGCGGGCTGATCGTCCATATGGACCTTAAAAGAAATTGATGGAGGATCGGTGTCTCTGTTTATCACGGCCTCTATTCTTGCCTTTTTTCCTTTCTTTTCAGAAAGTTCGAATGACCTGATTAATGGCACTTCTGCACCACAAGCTGGATTAGGACACTTAGTTGTCTTGGCCCAGATCCATGCTATAACGCTAGATTCAGTTGAACCAAGTTCTTTAGGCAGTTTTATGGCTGGATAAAGATGACCGATCTTCTGCTTTGCCAGATCATAAAGCATCGTGCCGTACCTTTTTATATCCTCGGACAAACCCTGTGTGCCACTCCATTGGTCGAGTAGATCATTTTGTTTTAAACCTTCAGGAAGAGGACCAATGGGTTCCTTGTCATGGAAACGGGCAGGAACTTCAATTAATGCTTTGCCAATGGTAACTGCTACCGGGTTTAGGTCAGTACCTAGGGTCTTTAATCCTAATCTCTGTGCTTCGATCGGTATGGAATGACCACCGGCAAAAGGATCAAGGACCGGAGGCATAACATTTGGATCGTCACCTGTTATTTTGCATGTTGAGGCCCAACTTTTCAGTATTTCCTGTCGAGCGGTTTTTAGAAGATCATCGTTATTAATGTTTTCCCATTTGGCTAATTGCCTCATGATATCAAACAGTCTTTCGCGCTCTATCCTGGCTTTTTCCTTCGTCATACCTGGATAATGTCCACATGATCCACCAGGGTCGTTTACCAGTTGTGCAAACAGAATGGACCTGGCTGCTGCCAAAGGTCGTCTTGCCCACCATAAATGAAGTGCACGTGGATGCCCTTTTATGGATCCGTTTTTTTCCTTAATACTTGCTGAACTAATATCATCTAATGGCAGTGCCACCTCAATGAGTTTCTTTGGAGTTTTAATTTTTGTGCTCATTTATTCCACCACCTGTAATGTTTGTTCTGGTGCCACTGCCTTGGATATCAAGTCCTTTAGGTCGAAAGTGATACTCGCCACCCCAAAACCCGGTTCCTGAGAAAACGGATATTTGATGTAGTAAGGTTCTTCATAGCTATCGCCGTCTACGATCACAATGGCCAGGATGAATTTTTCGGCTTGATTTAGCCCATATATGATCTCATTACGGCTTACCGTTATTGTGCTCTGGCCTTTAGCTCTGCCTTTGACCTCAATATGTCGGTCCTCCAGCAGCTTGCCGTTAACAGCAGGTGGTCTTGCGGTGACGTCCCAGCCGCATTTGTCCGCTGCAATGTTCTTGACTTCATGTCCAAAGGCTTTTTCCGTTTTAATGACGGCATCCATGGCGATTTGCTCAATACGGGAACGAGAGGCTGCATCAGCAGTGAAATTGGTCTCACCTTTGTGCTGTGCCAGCATGCCCTGCGGGATGATCAGGCTGCCACCTATTACGACTGGACTGCCGGAAACCACGCTGCGCATGGCGATGAGTTCTTTCTCCCGTTGTTCTAGCCTGGCGGTGAGTTCTTCATATCGCCGCTTGGCCATCTCGGGCTGCACACGTGGCTGCTTTCCAGCCTTAACGTCATCAGAGAGTTTTATATAACGCCCGGACCAGTAGCCGATCTCTTTAACCAGGCGTTCACGTACAGCGGCATGGATCTTATCGACTTGTTCCTCGCGTCGTGTTTTTACCTCTTGATAGTGTTCTGGCACTAGGTGGGTTGACGCATGCTTGAGTGCCAGTGTTTCAAGGTTGTCGGTGATCCATGGTGCGTCTAAAACATCCTTAACCAGACCATGGTCGTTGTCATCGATAGGCTGCAGATCAAGGTGAGGTGCCCAGCCTGCATTAACGACCTCTTCGTGCTGATTAATTTCGACAAACTGCAATCGACGGGAAACGACAACATCTTTTCCGCTCCTTGTTCCATTGACACTTTGACGCAGGCTGTGGTCGATCATGAAGAGTACTTTTGGCTCAATGCCGTTATCATTGGGGTCAACTAGCACCGAACCTTGTTTCAGTTTTTTTCTGTGTGCTTCAAGTACTATATCGGTTACTGATTGCATGAGCGGATGACCCGGGTGCAGTAAGTCGGCCATGGGCTTACCTTGAATGCTCAGGTGTTGTTTCTCGAAACAGACGCGTTCGTATTTTTTCAGTACAGGGGTGAGGGTTTCACCGATTACCCGATCACGCTCGCGAATGGATGCGGGCACATGGCGGATTTCAAAGCGGCCGGTTTCCCTGTTGTGCATCTTGCCACCGAGGGTACCGAAGGCCTCGGTAAAAAAGGCTCGGATGAAATAGGGCTGCAGCTTGCGTGCCTCTGCCTTTTCCATCTCTTCTTTAACTGCGTAGAACTGATCAAGTCCGATGCTTTGCTCTACCAGTGCGTTACGTTTAATAATCTCTTTCAGATGGGCGGTGTCCAGTGCGTTATCAATAACCTTATAGAGTTTGGCTTTGACCTCTGGCTGCTCTCCATAGCGGATAGCTTCCAGCAACAAATCCTTGAGTGAGATATTTTCAAAGGCTTCACCCAGAATATCGAAAACTTTGCCACCCAGTGCTTCGCGCTCCACGTCCAGTTTGTCCAGCAGTTTTTGAAATACCGCACCTTCGCGGGTCTTGGCTGCGACAATGTTCCAGAGGTGACAGACCTCAGTTTGACCGATACGGTGGATGCGACCAAAACGCTGCTCCAGGCGATTGGGATTCCACGGCAGGTCGTAGTTGACCATCAGATGGGCATTTTGCAGGTTCACACCTTCACCAGCAGCATCGGTGGCAACCATGATCAGTACATCGGGATTGTTGCGGAACTCTTCCTGTATTTTGCGCCGGTCATCACGGTTGGTTCCGCCCTGTATGGATACCACGGACTCGGGGCGGCCGATCAAACCTCTTATGCGGTCTACCAGATAGGTCAGAGTATCTCTGTATTCCGTGAAGATGATTAGT
This sequence comes from Thermodesulfobacteriota bacterium, assembly GCA_965215275.1. Lineage (GTDB taxonomy): Bacteria > Desulfobacterota_D > UBA1144 > Nemesobacterales > JAJCZQ01 > CAZUNK01. The sequence goes on along the minus strand of OZ244044.1, from coordinate 572,806 downwards.
TTAAGTCGATTACCTGATTTGTTCCGTGGGACGCTGATACCCATTTCCGGAGAGTCCTGTAACAGGCTGGAAAGCTCCTCCCATTTTTTGTCGCTGCCAGATTGCACGACCTCGTGCGCCTTGGGCTCCAGTTTCTTCAAAATACTGATCTCGGCTTCGAGTTCTGGAATGGTGGCAGCAGCGGTGGACTGGTCCACTACTTCTTCAGCAAAAGTTTCGTATTCTTCGCCGGTAAGTTCATCGTAGGCTTCGTCGAGATTGTCGGGAACATCTATCTGCTTTCTGACGACATATTCATCCAGGGTTTCAGCAACCCCCTTTTTATTGATCGATCGACCCCTGGCGACCAGTTTCATCTCTTTGAGTTGGTCTTCCAGCTTTCTGTGGCGGCGCTTGAGGGATTGATATATGGACTCTGGGCTGGATGCCAGGCGGCGTTGCAACTGGGTCAGTGCAAAACCGACGGTGTTTTTCTTCTTATCGTCGAGTTTGTCTGCCCGGTTCATTTCTTCGCGCACGTATTCTGTCACATCGTCATAAAGTGCTGCTTCCTGATCGGAGAGTTCGTAATTGGCCGTATAGGCTCTGCGCTCAGGAAATAGCGGGGTGCCATCGAATTTGCGCAGGTTTTCTTTGACCATGCGGCGCATCATGTCGTCGATGTCGACCTTGTGTGCACCTTCACGGAATTTACCGTAAAAACGGTCGCCATCCAGCAGAGACATGAACAACTGAAAGTCTTCTTCCTTGCCGTTGTGCGGGGTGGCTGTTACCAGCAGGTAATGCCGTGTTATGGAACCCAGCAATTTGCCCAGTTTGAACCTGCGGGTTTCTTTGACCGTGCTGCCGAAGTAATGGGCGGACATCTTGTGTGCCTCATCCACCACGATCAGGTCCCAGTCGGTGACTTTGAGTTTTTCCTGATAGTCATTGTTGCGGGATAACTGATCCAGTCGGGCAATGAGCTGATTCTGCTCTTCGAAGAAGTTACCTGATGCACATTGTTCCTGTTTCTCGCGGCTGAATATTTCGAAGTGAAGGCCGAATTTTTCCAGCAGTTCATCCTGCCACTGCTCTGACAGGAAACCAGGCGAGACTATAAGAATGCGTTTTGCATCCGAGCGCATCAGCAGTTCACGAATGTAAAGCCCGGTCATGATGGTTTTACCTGAGCCGGGATCATCGGCCAGTACAAAGCGCAGCGGCTGGCGTGGCAGCATAGACTCGTACACTGCAGATATCTGATGAGGAAGCGGTTCTATGCTGGACGTATGTACCGCCATCATCGGATCAAACAGATGAGCCAGGCTGATGCGGTAGGCTTCCAGTCCGAGTTTAAATTCAGCGCCCGGTGCATCAAATGACCAGGGACGACCAGCTTTGGCCTGTTCTAACCGCGACTCGTCCGAACGGAACAGCATCTGGGTTCCAGGTTTACCATCAGGGTCTACGTAGAAAATGTTGACGGCATCCGTTCCAACGAGTTCACAACTGACGACCCGGACGATCTTGTCGCCTTCCAGACCCCGGATTTGAGCGTCTTTTTTAATGTCTTCAAATTTGAGCATAGGTCTCCTTTGGTCGTTCCTGTTCGTCCGTGCTGCTGCCCGGAGCAATAACCAGGTTTTCTATGCTGCGGAGATCTTGGAGGACCTTAAACCAGAGATGGTATTCCGGGTCATTGAAACTATGGTCTTCGGATACCCGGTTGATAACAAAGTCAGTAAAATAGGAAAGATTGCAGTCGTACTCACATACACGCCAGCGAAAGTCATTATCTACCAAGAAAAATGGAGCGACTTCTGGGGTCGTCTGGCGGCTACTTATTAAAGGGCATGAGTCAGTGCCCCAGCTGTGTTTTGTTATATTATACCGGGTTGATGGGGGGGGGTGGAAGGGTTGTTCATCTTTTTAATTTCTTATATTTTAACCTCTTGTCATTGTATAATATTTTATCTTATTATAGAAATCAAATTTTGAGTAACATTATATATAATTCCTATAGGTTCCATAATTATATGTTGATATGATAAAAATTTTGTAATCAAATATCAGGAAGATCAAGATTATGCCATTTTATTCGTTTTTTTCACTGACAAGTGGAGATTGAGATTTGGCTTTGATGTCCCTATCTCCTGCAAGGTTATGATTACCGTATTTGGGAGAATTTTGTGATGGCGAAAAAACGAGATACGTTTACTTATGAATTAAAGCAAGGGAATAAGGTTCTTTATGTTGGCACAACCAATGACCCAGACAGACGCGAGCGACAGCATCGGAAAGAGGGTAAGAATTTCGGTCACATGAAAGTTACATCAAGACGGATGACTAAAGACGGAGCCAAGAAAAAAGAGGCTGAACGGCTTGCTACCTACCGCAAGAATCAAGGCAGAAACCCAGATCACAATAAAGATTCCGATGGTTAGTGATTTTTCAAACTAATATGTTTATAATAATGTTATGAGGAAAGTATTTGTTTTTGTATCGTTAGTCTTATTCCTTGCAAACACAAGCATCGTGTCTGCGTGGTATAAGCCATGCATGCACGATATGAACAGTTCATCCTCGGTGAGCAAAGAAGTTTCAATGGATGATAATTTCCCATGCCACCAAACTGAAGAGAAGCAGCAATCTGATAACATGCACTGCGAAGGAATATGTTTCTGTGCCCATATTTCCTCCAGCCCTTCTCTTTTTATGAAACCAAGCGAAGGCATAAGTCTTCCCTTGGTGATCAAACGGTCCTTTTCAATTGATAGTGACGTACTGGCATCTCTGATCCATATACCACCAAAACCCCCTCCAAAACACATCTCCTGATTTTTGCTTACATAAGCTGCGATTTTTTCGGCGCTAACTTTAATCGCAAAGCAGGAGAACAATATGCGATTTCTATTATATGCCCTTCTTGGGATGGGGCTGATTATCCCAAGTATTGTTCAGGCACGACCGGTGTCATATCCGGGCGGCTGGACGTTGATGTTAATGAATGACGGGTACAGAAACAGTGCCCACGTTCATTACTCACCCACTGTAAGGACATCACTGGGTTATAGGTTTGAATACTGGAGGGACAAGGAGTTTACTTTAAATGCCGTTCAGATGAATAACCTCCTCAAGCGATGGAACAACCCGGATTCGCAGGCCAGTCTTTACCTCAAGTCTGGCGTTGGTGTGGCTTACAGTTATGCTGGTGAATTTGACGGAGAGACCAGTGCCGCGGGCTTTGCGGGAATTGCCGCTGACTGGGAAAACCGTCGTTATTTCGTATCGTATGAAAATCGCTACACCGAGGCTGGCAAGATCGATGATTTTTTTCAGCAATCCGCTCGTGTCGGCTGGGCTCCTTATAAAGGGGATTATGACGACCTTCATACGTGGTTTATGCTGCAGGTCAAGCATGTGCCCGAGGCGGACGACGACTTTACCGTTACGCCGCTTGTTCGCTTTTTCAAGTATGTTCACCTGATAGAGGCTGGCGTGAACAATCGTGGCGAAGTTTTATTCAATTACGTTTTTAGATATTAAGGAGGCAACCGATCATGAAAAAAATATTCTTAACAACTGTTCTTTTGATCTCTTTATCTGTTCCAGCTTTTGCTGCTCACCCCGGTGGTACAGTTTATGCCGATGTGAACGGTATGGTATGCGATTTCTGTGCTCGTGCTTTAGAAAAAGTCTTTGGAAAGCAGGAAGCTGTGGAATCCATCGAGGTTGATCTGAATGAAAAGGTCATCACAATTCACTTTAATGAAGGTCAGAAACTGGACGATGGGACTATCACACGGCTGATCACTGATTCTGGCTACAATGTACGGGAGATCAGGTATGGGGAATAATAATGGGTCTTACCTGTGGCAGCAGACGGTTCTGCCGTCACTGAGCCTTTTCACTTCCGTTGGAACGCTGCTCTGCTGTGCGTTGCCTGCTTTGCTGGTGACGCTCAGCATGGGGTCGGTTCTGGCTGGACTGGTCGGTGCTGCACCATGGATCACTGCTATATCTGATTATAAAGGTGTGGTTTTTGCAGTGTCAGGCGTGCTTATAGTGCTGGCAGCGTTTATGCAGTGGCGAGCACGTCATGCACCTTGTCCAGTTAATCCCTCAAAAGCCAAAATGTGCAGTCGACTGCGTAAGGTCAACTGGATTATTTTAGGCGTTGCTGGATTTTTATATATAGCGGGATTCTTTTTTGCCTTTATTGCGGTCCATATTTTTTATTGATCAGTTCGGGAGGCTGTTTTTATGGTCTCCCGACAATTGCCTTAAAACATTATCTGCAACTCTTATAATGAAGTGATTCTTATAGCATTTTTCTGCTTCACGGAAGAAGATATGATATCATCTGTTAAGCTAAAACATTTCCTGCAAGTAATTTTGGGGAAATTATTAAGGAAAATTGACAAAATATTATAATTTCCTTTAATTCTTAACTTTCTAATAAATGGTTTATCTTACAACACGGATTAGGTTTATTGCTGTTGTTATCTCTTTCTGCCCATTATTATATTTTCAATATTGTCCAGATGCATAATATGGTGTTGTATATGAGCAATAAAACCCTGCTATATAAAACGCTAATTATGGGCTGTTGAAAAGAAAATCTTGTAACAGTGTTTGAACCGGTTCGTTCAATATATCCAGTTTGTCGGATGGATTTTGTGCTTGCTCTACTTCTTTTGCCGCACTGACGATTGCCTTATGTTCTTTATTATTTGGCTTATATCTGGGAACAGGAACATGCCTCCAAGGACTTTTATCAAAAGCTATCTTTGATGTTTTACTCTCTTGCCAGACATCCTGCATAACAGGTGCGTTTATAATTCCACAAAGATATAGAGCTTCCTCCATATAATCAGTTACAAGATAATAAGCTGATTCATGGACAACTTGTTTCCCTGAAACAATTGCCCCTTGTAGGATATTTCCTGATTTGTTATATATAACTTTGAACTTACGTTCCTTTTTCGCAGGTTCAAGTTGTGTTGATAAAGTCCCTTTCCAATCCAGATTATCAAACAGGGTTTCTCCTGCTTTACTGGAGCGATGACATCTATATATCTTATCTGCCCGTTTCCAATAATCTAATGTTTTTGGATAGTTATCTTTATATTTTTGCCTGTCTGGAGAAAGTAATTTACCTTTTTCTAAAGGTGCTAAAAAGAAAGTCTTATTAGTTTCTGTCTTAAAAGCCTTGAGTTCTTGACTGCGTACAATAGATAATAAAGCATCTTTCTCTACGGTTGCTGTCATATTTAAACCTTTCCAAGGGGTCTTGGTTCCTATGTTGAACTGAACATTTACAAGACCGTTCTTTTTTTCTTCCGAATTTATTATTATTAAAAGGGCATAAGGAGATGACATTGCCCCTCTTCGAAATTTATCAAGATAATAAGACTTTTTTGATTCTCTGACGAATTTTTCAGAGATGGTTGGAGCATCTAGAGTACCTTCCCATATCTGCACAATAGTTTTTTGTGGGGGGGGGGGGGAGAAGTGGTTTGTCCAATAAAAACACAGGTTCCATTTGGAGAATGCGGAAAAACAGGAGGTTCAATTTTATCTAAGCTCCATGCAAACTCGTGTTTTACTTTAGCATGTCCCCATATCCCTTCTTGCCACTTATTCCAAGTTTGACCAATAATAGCTGACCCAGGTAATATCCATCCATAACGAGTTCCTTCCTTTGAAGCATACAGTCCTGTTACTCGTGCCGTGAACACACTTGCGAGGTCTCCTTTTGCAGAACTGTTGAATTTTGGTTTAACACTTTCTTCTTTACGTAGGCGGTCTATTTTAGCTTTTCTTTGTCCCTCTGGAGTATCATTTGCTACCAGCCAAGGGGGATTACCCACTATACGGTCCACTCCATACCGATTCAAATTGGCACTTGCTATTATATTCAATAAATACCAGTTCCATACGTGATTACCCTCATTTCTGATTAAATCAACCAGATTACCATATAACTTTTTAATTAATGATTCTTCAACAAAAGAGCTGACTTGTTCTAGTTTTTTTTCGTCTTCTCTTACTGCTGCAGATACAACACATTCTATAATTTGATTTGCCTTCTTATGTGTAATGATTGCACGGGGGAAAATAAACCCCTTTTTACCAAATGGGTCTATGGTAATGTCGAGTGGCAATGCTCCAACTTCTTCTGATTGCATAGCATCAGCCAGTATTACCCGTAAATGTAAATCCCTTGAATTTGGAAGTGCCATAGACAAAGTAGCTTTAGCCATTTCCACGGCTACTGGATGTATGTCAATTCCGTGTACAAGCCTTGCTGTAATTTCAGCTGCTCTATGGAATTCGTGTCTATGTTTTTCCCTAATTCTATTATAGATACGTTGTGCTGCATGAAAGAGAAATGTTCCTGAACCACAAGAAGGATCAAGCATGCCCAGATGGGATGAATCTGCCTCTTTTGGATTATCAAGTATATCTGCTACTCGTTTTATAGCATTATCGCACCAGTCATCATCTAATACTTCCTCCACTACTATTTCTGCCAAGTTATCAGGTGTATAGTATTCTCCAAACTCTTTACGATGTTCTTTATCTATAAGTGAATGATAAACTGCTTTTAATATATCTTTTGTAACACCCTGCCAATCATATTTTAATAATTCCTTATACAGTTTTTCTTTTATTAATTTTTCGCCTTCATGCGTTTCCAACAGCCATCCCTGAAAACCATCGCCACTGGTTGTAAGCAAGTTTTCTACATCATTTTCATTGTTCAATATTCCAATCAGTAAGCGTGAAGTAATAACTAAAAGACTGTGCAATCCGAATACTTCGTATTTTTTCAGTGTGCCTGGTGGAGTAATTCCTGAACCCTTTAAGACATTTTCCCAGAGAATCAACTTTGTCTTGAATTCCTTTTTTTGTTCCATTTTTCTTTGAATGTCTGTTATTTTTTTAGTCAATGGGTCGAACAGTAACTCACCAAGATTTTCAGGGGGTTTAACCTTGTAACCAGACGATTTATTTTGTTTTAACTCAGGGATATTTTCCATAAAATCCTTGAGTTCATCATAGCTATTTATATCTTTTCGAGATGGATAATTGATAAGTGGGATAGCTTTTCTTTCATAATCGCTCCAATTATATCCCCACCAAGAGATACCATCTGTTAAAAAACCCACCAACTGATATTTATATAAAGGTTTTTCCACATCTGATAAATATCTTTCAAGTTGACCTTTTTGAGTCTCATTCCCTTTGTGTCCTGGAAGATTAGGATCAACGGAACCGCGTTTCTTGCATTCAATAACGATCCCCCAAGCAGGACAGAGCAAATCAATGGGTCCAGTACCATAATTATGTTCTGTTAACCACTCTTGTCCCGTAATATGAGACAAAATAGTATATAATCGGGTTTGAATATCAGATTCGTTGTTGACTTTTATAACTTCTCGAAACAGTTGTTCCCCTGTTTTAGCCGACTCATCCATAGTTAGTCTCCAAATAGTTTTTTAGCATAGATATTATAAATTTACAAGAGTGAAAAAACTATTCCAGTTAGGTGGAGATTCCCGACAAACTAAAAACAACTAGTCCATATGGAATATAGCATTGGCAAAAATTGTTCCTCGCTGAATGTTTCAAATGCATCATGACTGGCAGAAAATAAGCTTTTCCATGATCTTTGGCAGGGAAATAACTGTAATGCTATCTCCGACAGTAAATACATCATCACCACCATAGACGATGTATTTATGCGTGGCACCGACGTCGTTGCACGTCTGGCTGTAATGTTTGCCTAGCTTGGGAGCAACGCCGTGCTTAATTTCCACAGCCCATACTTCCGCATTTGGCATTTTGATGACCAGATCGATTTCTGCTCCAGCTGATGTACGGTAGAAATATGTTTCGGCAAGTGGTGGCAGTACAGAATGGATGTTCTCGACGACAAACCCTTCCCAGCTTTTGCCAAGTATGGGATTGGACAGCAACGCATCGTAATTTCCAATACCCAGCAAGCGGTGCAGGATGCCGCTATCACGTACATAATATCGCGGTGATCTCACCAGTCTCTTTTTGATGTTGGCGTGCCACGGTTCAATGCGCCGGACCAGTAACAGGTTGGTAAGGATATCTATGTAATGGTTTATGGCTGAACGTCCCACTTCAAGGTTTGCAGCCAGCTTACTCACATTAACCGTTTCACCTTGCAGGTGCGCTAGCATTGTCCAGAGACGACGTAACTTGCTGGCTGAGACGTTAAAACCCATTTGTGGAACATCCCGTTCCAGATAAGTTCGTATAAGGTTTTCGAGCCATTCCATGGCCATATCATCGTCTTGTGCGAGATAGCTTATAGGAAATCCTCCGCGCAGCCATACGCTCTGGATGTTTTGTTTTTCCTTACCAATCTCAAGTACATTAAGACCGGTCATTTCGATGTAACTGATTCGACCTGCAAGGCTTTCCGAGGATTGCCGTAGCAAATCCATTGATGCTGAACCTAGCAGAAGAAACTGTGCAGCATTGCGGCCCTGCTGACGGTTCTTATCGATCAGTCCGCGTAGAACCATGAACAGATCAGGTGCACGCTGTATTTCGTCAAGTATTATAAGTTTGTCACTATGACTTTTTAAAAAACTGGTGGGGTCACTGAGCTTTAATAGATCTTCCTGAGCTTCCAGATCGAGGTATATTGAGTTCATGCTTTCAGATATATGTTGAGCAAGCGTCGTTTTACCTACTTGACGTGCACCAAGAAGTACCACGGCCGGATTCCGTGCGATATTTCTCTGAAGCCTGTTTGTAATCCATCTTTTTAACATACCTTGCATTTTGCACCAAGTCAGAGCAAATTGCAAGGTATAAATCGCACCCAATCTTTTTTGAGTTTTGCCCGGAATTGCACCGTGCTTAGTGGTATGTGCAATTTCTGCACATACCACGTCTTCGTCTAATTTTCCTGCTGCAAAGATATTTTTTAGATGCCTTCCAATACTTGTGCGACTTACTCCAAACAAATCGGACATACGCTGCTGGGTTAACCAGATAGTCTCGCTGTTCAGAATAACCTCAACTTTTATTCCTCCCTCCGGAGCCGTGTAGAGAAGAAATTCGGTGGTTTCGTCTTGTATAGTCAGGCTTTGCGATTTTTTTGCTCATGCCGCCATCTTTTTCAGAATATTAGCCATCTTGACAAAACGTCTGTAATTTGATTGCTGTTAAAATTAAAGTATTATGGAATGCTTTGTGCTTCAACCATAAAAAATACAGCAATGGCGTTTTTGTAAAAAAATATGCGGCAAGACAGTAACGGACAGATACTCTATTCACCTTCGGACTTGGTCACCTTTTTAGGGTGCCACCATGCGAGTTTTCTTCATGTGAAGGCACTGAACGAGGATATAGCAACCACCGAGGACAGTCCAACGAACCAGTTGATACAGAAGAAAGGCTTGGAGCATGAGGATTCCTACCTCCAGCTCCTGAAGGATGAAGGCAAGACCGTTGCTGAAATTCCCAAAGACGGGGAACTGAAGGACCGGGCAGAACTGACGCTTAATGCCATGAAATCCGGCACGGACGTGATATATCAGGCCGTGTTATTTGCTGCACCGTGGCGGGGTGATGCAGACTTTCTGATCAAGTGCGATACGCCGTCCGGCTTGGGTAATTTCAGCTATGAGGTCCTGGACACTAAACTGAAGCGGAATGCCGAACCTAAGCACATAATGCAACTGTGCGTCTATTCCGAACTGCTGACCACCTTGCAGGAGCTTCATCCGGTGAACATGCACCTGTTTCTGGGGAATAATGAGAAGCACAGTTTCCGGGTGGATGACTTCCGCTACTATTACGCCCGTGCCAAGGACCGCTTTGAGAACTACATAAAGAACTTGCCTGCAGATTCCTATCCTGAGCCCTGCAGCCACTGTAAATTCTGCCAGTGGCAGGACCGCTGTAAAGCACAGTGGGAGGAAGACGATCATCTCAGCCTTGTGGCCAATATTCGGCGGTCGCAGATGGACAAACTACGAAAGGCAGATGTTCGGACGGTCGCTGATCTGGCTTCCACGGCAGAGGATACAAAGATCCCTGACCTGAACCGTGACGGGTTCTCGCGCCTGCGCTCTCAAGCCGTCTTGCAGCATCACAAGAAGACCACGGGCGAAAATAAGTACGAGGTTATTAAGGTCGTTCTGCCGGGAAAAGGTTTTGACCGCATACCCGTGCAGGACAATGGAGACCTGTTCTTCGATATGGAGGGAGACCCGCTTTATCCAAATGGCCTGGAATACCTGTTCGGGGTTTACTATTTAAAGAACGGTACAGGGGTATTCAAGCCGTTCTGGGCACATGATCACAAGGAAGAGAAAAAGACCTTTGAACGCTTTATGGCCTTTCTGGAAAATCATCTGACCAAACATCCCAATGCTCATATCTATCACTACAACCATTATGAAACAACGGCACTTAAACGTCTGGCCTGTCGTTATGCAGTGCGTGAAGAGCAGATGGACAATCTGCTGCGCTATCATAAGTTCATCGATCTGTATGCGGTCGTGCGCGAGAGCATTCGCACCTCAGAGCCGGGCTATTCCCTTAAGAACCTTGAGACCTTTTACATGAACGAGCGGGACGACGCGGTGAAGACGGCTGCAGAAAGTATAGTCGTTTATAATAAATGGCGTGAAACTGGTAACGATGAGTTACTGCAGGAGATTGTTGAGTATAACGAGAAGGACTGTGTTTCCACGCATTTACTGCGAAACTGGCTTTTAACTCTCAAAACCGTGGGTACGCAGCGGTCCAAAAAAGACTTGACGGAGGATGCCGGGGAAGAAAAACCGGTGGAGCGCAAGCCTTGGGAAATACAATATGAGGATTACCAGAACCATTTGGGCATGACCGGAGAAAACCCGCCACCCATCAATGAGAAACTGGCCCATTTGCTGGAGTTTCACAGACGGGAAGCCAAGCCGCAATGGTGGAGTAGATTTGATCGGCAGAACAAGCCTGAAGATGAGTTGATCGATGACATCGAATGCCTTGCCGGCCTGAAGCAAGTTGGTGGTCCCGAGCATGAAAAACGCTCACTGGTCTACACCTACAGCTTTCCGCCACAGGAATACAAGCTGAAGGTCAACTCGAATGTAGATAATGTCGCAGTTATGGCCCCAGCTGGCGTCATCGTCGAGATCGATGATTCTGACTGTATCGTCAAGATCAAGCGCGGAAACGGTCGAGATCCGCTGCCGGAAAGCCTGTCCATCGGTCCACATGCTCCTATCGACGCTAATGACCTCCGATCAGCCATTTACCGCTACGCGGATCATGTGTTGAAATCACCTGGCAAGGTTCACCTCGCTACGGAACTGCTGAACCGCGAAGTTCCACGTATTAAAGGTAAACAGTCGGACAAGGCCATTATTACCTCAAATGATCTGCAGGGTGATGCACTGAAAGCCATTGCTGCACTGGAGAACAGCTATATTTTTATACAAGGTCCTCCGGGTGCAGGTAAGACCTATACCAGCAGCCACATTATCGTGGACTTGATAAAGCGCGGCAAAAAGATCGGTATTGCCTCCAACTCGCATAAGGCCATTCATAATATTCTGAGGAAAGTCGAAGATGTCGCTACAGAAAAAAGCGTACGCTTCCGTGGTATCAAAAAAGCCACCATCAACAATAACGAGACGGTCTTTGAAGGGAAGTTCATCTGCTCAGAGACCAGTACCGGGGATATGGACCTTAACGCAGACCTGTTTGCCGGAACGGCCTGGACATTTGCTAAACTGCATTTCGATGGGAAGCTGGATTACCTGTTCATTGATGAAGCCGGGCAAGTCTCCACTGCCAACGTCGTAGCCATGTCCAGTGCTACCAAGAACGTCATTCTGGTGGGGGATCAGATGCAGCTGGGGCAACCCATTCAGGGCACGCACCCCGGAGAAGCCGGATTATCCGTTCTGGAGTTCCTGCTGTGTGGTCGTTCAACTATCAAAGATGAGCGAGGCATCTTCCTTGGTCAGACATGGCGCATGCGCCCAAGCATCTGCAAGTTTATCTCGAAGGCTTTTTACGATGGCCGTTTGACCGCCCATGAAAGCACTGCCAAACGGAGTATTAGCCTGCAAGGTATAGATCTGCCAGATGAAGGTATTGTGGTTATTCCAGCAGATCACAAAGGCTGTTCACAAAAGAGCGTAGAAGAAGGTGAGATCATCAAAGTCAGATATCAAGGCTTGCTCGGGCAGAGTTTTACAGGTCTTGATGGCATCACGCGCCCGATCACCGAAGACGATATTCTGGTGGTGACCCCCTATAACATACAGGTGAACTACCTGCGCTCTGTACTGCCCGAGAATGCCAGGGTGGGTACCGTTGACAAGTTCCAGGGGCAGGAAGCACCGGTCGTGCTGGTCTCCATGGTCACGTCCAGTGCCGAAGACCTGCCGCGCAACATTGAGTTTCTGTACAGCAAGAACCGCCTGAACGTTGCCATCTCCCGTGCACAGTGTCTGGCCATTGTTGTGCTCAATCCCCAGCTGCTGGAGATCCTCTGTAACACGGTTGAGCAGATGAAGCTGGTCAATACTTTCTGCTGGCTGTATGACTATGCTGCAGGGAACACATGCGGTGAACAGACTGATTAATCACCGCATATTTTGCAGTGAATAGACTGATTAATCACCGCACATTTTGCGGTGAATAGGCTTGACCTTGCTGTGAACAGACCCTATAATTACCTTAAATAACGCGGTTATTAATATGTGGATACATAAGCATCAAAACTGGCCAGACTTTACCTGGGATACCGGATTTATAACTTCCAGGCTGGCTGATATAAGCCACCGTCAAGGGCATTTGCTTGGTTATATGAAAGGTATTGGTTTTGAGTTCAGGCGTGAGGCCAGTCTCATCACCCTGACCAATGACGTAGTGAAATCATCAGCCATTGAGGGTGAGAAACTCAACCCGTTGGAAGTACGCTCCTCCATCGCCCGTAGACTGGGGATCGACGTAGCCGGACTTATACCTGCAAGCCGTGACGTGGAAGGGGTCGTTGAAATGATGCTGGACGCCACGCAGCGGTTTTCAAAACCTTTGACCAGAGACCGCCTGTTTGGCTGGCATGCAGCACTGTTCCCGACAGGGATCAGCGGCATGCGTCGGATCACCGTTGGCGGATGGCGTACACCGGATGCAGGTCCTATGCACGTTGTTTCTGGTCCGACAGGCAAAGAGAAGGTCCACTTTGAAGCACCGGACGCCGACCGGCTGGAAAAGGAAATGCAGGCCTTTTTTGATTGGTATGACAACGGGCATGACGTCTACCCGGTTTTGAAAGCAGGCATAGCTCATTTTTGGTTTGTCACCATTCATCCGTTCGAAGATGGGAATGGCCGTATTGCACGAGCCATTGGTGATATGGCGCTGGCTCGTGCCGATGGCACACCTGACCGTTTCTACAGCATGTCATCTCAAATTGAGGCCAAACGTAAGGATTACTACGACCAGCTGGAGAAGCAGCAACGCGGCACGCCGGAAATCACGGGCTGGCTCGAATGGTTCTTGGATTGTTTAGGACAAGCGATCTCCAGTGCTGAAATCACCCTTGGCAATGTTCTGTTCAAGGCACAGCTTTGGAATAAGATCAATCAGAGGCCCGTTAATGAGAACCAACGCATGATCATCAATCGCATGCTCGAAGATGATTTTAAAGGGTATATGAACACCTCCAAATATGCCAAGATGGCAAAATGCTCTAATGACACGGCGCTCAGGGATATTCGGGAATTGAAGGAACGAGGTATATTCATTCAGAACCCCGGTGGGGGACGCAGCACCAGTTACAGATTACCTGACAGGGACGAATGATCCTGTTTCCAGTTAAGGGAAAACAGGTGATAGAAAGTCTCGCCTGGCATGTTACTTTCGTGCTAAAAAGATCGGTTCTTCTATCACTAATCCAAATCTTATGATCTCTTTATCTGAAAGGAATGTATCTGGTGTAACAGTTTCGACGTGAAATCCAGCATCGCGTATTCTGTCTGTATAATCTTTTCCGCATATCCGGACATGATCATGTTGACCAAAGGTTTTGAGGCGTTCTTCAGGGTCTGTTATTGATGGGTCCTCAAATGTTTTTTGAGTTAAAGTTAAGGGAACTAGTATTACAGCCATGCTGTTATCCTTTAGTACTCTGTATAGTTCGCTTATAGCTTTTTTATCATCCTGAATATGTTCCAGTACGTGACTGCAGATGATCAGGTCGAAAGACCTGTCTGGATATTTGATGTTCGTTATATCCATTTCTACCATCACGTCTCGGTCACTTAGACCGGCGGACAAGTACCTTTTACCAAAATGTTCCTTTAACTTTTGCGCAAGGCACACGGCTGGTGCGATATCAAGCACTTTTACAGATGGAGGGGGGGGGTAGAATATGTTTTTAAAAGGAAAAGGTATATCAAGCGATGTCTTTCATAGGAACCGCATATTGGGCATTGAGCATTTTTGCGATTATTAACGGGAAGAAACTCTCTGGACGATCTTTTGCATACTGGGCAATACATTTCTTTTCCACAATAATAATATATTGCTTTTAGAACATTACTGAAATATGTACGAATAAGGTGAAGCATAGCCTTTCATTCAAAATGATAATACATGGTAAAGAGGTAACTAAAATACCGATTTAATACAGATAATGGACCATCTGATCAATGATGAGAAAACAGGATACTATTAGCTCAGTTCTGAATTTTTGCAAGCAGGTCATTGCTGATAACGCCGGATGCTACCTCTTCCACTGGTCCTTTCATCTTTATAGACCAGTCTTTCCTTACATGAACGTTCAGCGTTCCGCCGGGCATGTTTATCTGAACTTCATTGTCCGTTAAACCGTTTTTTACAGCCGCTGCCGCTACCGCACAGGAACTGCTGCCCGAGGCGAGCGTGTATCCTGCTCCGCGTTCCCATATTAAAATGTCAATTGAGTCTTTTGAAGTGACCTTTGCAAGCTGGACGTTTATTCTGCTGGGAAACGATCTGTTGTTCTCAATAATGGGACCGACTTTTTTTATATAGCCTGGCTCAAGGTCATCAGAAAATATCACGCAGTGGGGATTACCGACCGACAACGCGGTAAACTTCAGTATATCTCCTTCTATCCTTATCTCTTCGTCAACAACCTCTCTTTCTTTACCCTCTACCGGTATATCCCTGCTGTTGAAATTTGCAAATCCCATTTCCACCGTTACGTGTTCTACCGTTTTGCCGGCGATGTCCAGTTCACACGTTACCATGCCGCCGAGAGTTCTTATCTGAAATTTACTGCTGCCGGTATATCCGTGTTCATAAAGATACTTGGAGAATATTCTCAGCCCGTTCCCGCTTTTTTCCGCCTCGCTTCCGTCAGGATTAAGTATCCTTAATCCAAAGGTGCCGGGTTCAGTGGAAGTTAAAAGCAATATTCCATCGGAACCTATGCCAAAGTTCCTGTGGCAGATCAGTCTTACGGTCTCCGGGGTGAGATCAAAGGAGAGTTTGTTACCGTCCAGTACGATGTAGTCATTGCCAAGCCCGTGCGATTTTACAAACTCGTTCATTTATCAGTATCAGAATTAACAGCGTGATGAAAAAGAAGTACAGGTGAAGGTCATGACCAGTCCGTTCGAATTCAGGTGGACTGATCATGACGTAAAGGTCTGACTGCCGTTATTGAATAGTTTATTCTTCAAGAATAAAGGTTATTCTGACATGAGCCCTGTATTCTGTTATTTTACCATCCTCTATATGAGCGTTCATTTTTGTTACTTCAATGCCCGTAAGTCCCCTTATGGTCTTGTTGGCTCTTTCGAGAGCCTGCTGTACGGCGTCTTCCCATGATTTGGGAGAACCACCCACAACTTCGGTTATTCGTGCTACAGCCATTGTTATACCTCCTTAATTATTATCGTGTTTAATTGTAAATATATACGCACAATAATGCAACAGGTTCGATCCTGATACGAGAATATGGTCTTCAGGCCGTGTTTATCAGTGTAATGATGATAATCCCAAATCCTATGATCGCCCCCACGGCGGACCTTTTCCCTTTCCAGCCGAACGACAGCCTGCAGTTGAGTAAAACTGCATACGTTGACCAGGTAACTACTGACAGGGTTTCCTTGTTACCCCAGTTCCACGCAGACCCCCAGATCTGATTTGCAACAAAAAACCCTATTGCCATACCGACCGTGATCATCGGAAACCCGATCATCAGCCCGATGTGATTGACCTTATCAAGGGTGTTTAAGGACGGCAGCTGCTGTAATATCCTGCTGAGACGCTTTTCCTTGATCCTGCCTTCTTCAAAGAGATAGAACACCCCTGCCACGAAAGCTATTGCAAAAATTGCCGAAGCGAGAAACACGACGATAACGTGCACAAGTATCCAGGGATTGTTTATGGTCGGGTCGTCGGCTGCGATCACTCCATGCGGAACCACCAGGCTCGGCACCGTACCAACGAACGCGAGCGAGAATATAAACGCTCCCAGGGACGGGAGTTTGTAGAGCATACGTGAGATCAGGAAAACAAGCGGGATGAACCACGCGAATATTATCAGCGACTTTGTCAGACCACCGGCGTGAGCACTGCCTTCGAACATTATCCCATACAGGTAGTAGGTATGGAACAGAAAGCCTGAAATACCAAGGTAAGATCCGATCCTGGAGGTCCTTTCCCTTGGTTCCCACAGGTCGAATATAAAGAATATCAGGCTGAGAAAGTAGGTAAGTGAAATTGTATAGGGAATATACATCAAAGAGCATTATATCAGGTTATCTCATTAAAGCGTAGATACCCGGTGGTCTTCTCGTGCCGTTTAAAGGTTTTTAAGGCCCTCCGCCTGATAAAACGTTATAAGGGACTGTATGAGTTCATCCAGGTTGCCGTCCAGTATGGATTCTATCTTGTGCACCGTGAGTCCTATCCTGTGATCGGTCACGCGGCTTTGTGGAAAATTATAGGTCCTTATCTTCTCGCTCCTGTCGCCGGAACCGACCTGATACTTCCTGTTGTCGGAAAGTTCAGCCTCTCTTTTTGATTCCTCTATTTCGTACAGTTTTGCTCTGAGCATCTTCATTGCATGTGCTCTGTTCTTGTGCTGTGAGCGTTCATCCTGACACTGTACGACGATGCCCGACGGCACGTGAGTGATCCTTATGGCGGAATCTGTTTTATTCACGTGCTGTCCGCCTGCCCCTGATGCCCTGTACGTGTCCGTGCGCAGGTCCTTTTCACTGATCTGAACGTCCACCTCATCTGCGTCTGGCAGTATAGCGACCGTTGCGGTCGAAGTGTGTATTCTGCCTCCCGTTTCGGTCTCAGGTATTCGCTGTACCCTGTGGACCCCGCTTTCGTACTTTAAAGTCCCGTAAACGTTCTTTCCCTCGATCGAACACGATATTTCCTTTATTCCCCCGATACCTGTTTCGTTAATGTTAAGAGGTTCCAGTTTCCATTGTCTGTTTTCACAAAACCTTGTGTACATACGGGAAAGGTCAGAGGCGAAAAGTGCCGCTTCCTCTCCTCCGGCACCTGCTCTGATCTCCATTATAACGTTTTTTTTATCTTTTGGGTCTTTGGGAAGAAGGTGCAGTCTGAGCCTGTTCTCCAGGTCTTTTCTCTCTTCCTGGAGCAGCAGGTTTTCTTCCTTTACAAGAGCAGAGAGGTCCTTATCGTTCAGAAGTTCTTTGTTTTCCTCTATGTTATGCGATACCCTTTTGAACTCTCTGTACGTATGGACTATATCTTCCAGTTCCGCTCTTTCCAGTGAGAAGTTCTTTATCTCTTCGGGAGAGAGGCCAGCCTGATTCAGACTGCTCTCTATCTCGCTGTACTTGCTTTCAACTTCGTCCAGTCTGCTTAACATTCCAGTATTCGTCATTTGAGTTTAAATATTACACGACTTGCAATAATTTCAATACACGGATAAACTCTTACCTTAAAGGAATGATCAATGGATATTCTTGAGAGCAAGCTGAAAGATTTTATAGATAAGAACAATAAAATTATTGATGGTTACGAGGAACTAAAGTCTGAAGTGGTATCTTTGAAAGATGAAATAAGCAGCCTTAAAGACGAGAGATCTCACTTGAAACAGAACGTGGAAGCGGTTATCGAAAAAATTGAGAAATATCTGACAAATCCAGGGTAATTAGATAATGAAAAGGGTCCCGATAAATCTGTTTGGTCAAAGTTTTACGATTAGAAGTGATG
This sequence comes from Thermodesulfobacteriota bacterium, assembly GCA_965215275.1. Classification (GTDB taxonomy): domain Bacteria; phylum Desulfobacterota_D; class UBA1144; order Nemesobacterales; family JAJCZQ01; genus CAZUNK01. The sequence goes on along the minus strand of OZ244044.1, from coordinate 554,557 downwards.
CTGAAGAGCATTACGTAAGGGAAATTGCCCAGTTTTTAGAGGAAAAGGTCAGAGAATTTTCAAGTGATGACGAAGTTCCGGAGATCCCTTACCAGTTTCTTGTAGCGGCTTTCAAGATCGTTGATGATCTTTTCAGAGCAAGAAAAGAGCTCGAGGAGCATAAAAGCCGTGCAGAACAGAAGTCAAGCGGACTGGTTGAGATACTGGACAAATCACTCACAAGGGTCGAGGACCTGCAGGGGAATTTCACAAGGGGCGGAGCTAAGCAAGCTTAGTTCTTATGAAGATCCATCATCCCACGATCGTGGTTATGTACCTGAAGTACATAAGCTGAACTTTCAGGACGTTTCAGATACGCTGTCTGTCCAAAGGGTGAAGCAGGCCGTTCGCAGGAAGGTCCTGCAGAAGCGCCTGCAGTTGTCCAGAGGGTACATAGGCCGGGCCAGCCGGTCGATCTGCAACGACCTTATTGAGACTTCTCTTTATAGAGGCTCCCGAAGTCTTGCCCTGTACCATTCCTTTAAGAACGAGGTAGATACCCTGGATATCTTTAAACGCTCCCTTGATCTGGGCAAGAGCGTTCTGTTCCCGAAGGTAAGGGACGGGGGTCTTGTATTCAGCAGGGTGGAGGACCCGTGCGAACTCATACTTAACGACAGGTACGGCATATATGAACCCTGTCCCGGATTACCTGAGATGAAAACGGAAGATATAGACCTTTTTATCGTTCCAGGGGTGGCTTTTGACGTAAGGGGCAACAGACTGGGTTATGGAAAAGGTCATTACGACAGAGCTTTGGCCTCTGTACCTTACGGCAGGGTCGTGGGTTTGTGCTTCAGTTTTCAGATCTTTGACCTTGTTCCCACTGACGTACTTGACAGGAGAGCTGGTCATCTGATCAGTGAGGATGGTGTGCTTAGCTGTGAACATTAGAAAAGGAGGTAGAAAGTAATGGGTGTCACGATTATTGCAATTATTACGGCTGCTGCTTTCGCAGCTGGTATAGCGGCTAAATTTGCTTATAGAAAACTGGTTGTGAACAAAAAACAGGAAGCCAATGAGCGTAAAGCTCAGAGCGTTCTGGACGAAGCTAAGAAAGAGGCAGAACGGCTGATGATGAAAAGTGAACTGAAGGCAAAGGAGATCGTTGAGAAAAAAAATTCACAACTTGACAGGCTGATAAGCCAGAAGCAGAAAGAGTTTTCCAGGGTCGAGCAGAGACTTCAGAACAAAGAGGAGATCATAGACAAGAAATACGCAAGCTATGATAAAAAACTTATCAGAGCCGAGAAGATGGAAAAACAGCTTAATGAGCAGAGATCGGAACTGGAGACAAAACAGGATGAACTTGACGCTATGATCGAGCAGGCAAAGACCGGGATCGAAAAGATAGCCGGAATGAGCAGAGAGGCCGCAAAACAGGAACTCGTGAATATAGTTGAAAACGAGGCAAAGCATGAATCCGCGAGGAAACTGAAAGAGATAGAAGAGGAGCTTAATAAAACAGCTGAGGAAAAGGCAAAGAACGTGATCTCTCTGGCAATGCAAAGGTACGCAGGGTCGTACAGTGGAGAGAAGACCGTTTCCGTGGTCAATTTGCCCAGTGATGACATGAAGGGCAGGGTGATAGGCCGTGAAGGCAGGAATATCAGGTCTTTGGAACTGCAGACCGGGGTGGACCTGATAATTGATGATACCCCTGAGACCGTGGTCGTCTCTTCCCTTAACCCCATAAGGAGGGACATTGCCAAAAAGTCTCTCGAAAAACTGATCCAGGATGGACACATACATCCGGCAAGGATCGAGGAAATAGTCAAAGAGGTTGAAGAAGAGGTCGAGAAGGAAATACAGAAAGCAGGGGAGGAGGCCGTTTTTGATCTTGGTATATCCAATATGCACTCCGAACTCGTTCATTACATCGGGAGACTGAAGTACAGGACCAGCTATTCACAGAACATACTCAGCCACTCAATAGAAGTTGGATTTATATGCGGTATGCTGGCCTCTGAGATCGGTTTTGACACCAAGCTGGCAAGAAGGGCAGGACTTCTGCACGATATAGGGAAATCGGTCGATCACGAATTCCAGGGTTCACATATTGATATTGGCATAGACCTTGTTAAAAAATATGGTGAACCAGAGGCGGTCATAGACGCGTGTGCCAAGTCCCATGATCCGCAGCCGCAAGGCGTGCTGCCTCTGCTGGTTCAGGCGGCGGACGCTATTTCTGCTGCAAGACCGGGAGCCAGAAGAGAGTCTTACGAAGCTTACATAAACAGGATCCATGGCATCGAGGAGATAGCGAACTCGTTTCACGGGGTTGAAAAATGTTATGCGATCCAGGCGGGCAGGGAGGTCAGGGTCATGGTTCAGAACTCGAACGTCAATGATGATGAAGCGGCAATGCTCTCGCACGAAATTGCAAAGAAAATAGAAAAAGAGGTGGTCTATCCGGGACGGGTGAAGGTAACAGTTATTCGGGAGGTAAGGTCCGTGGCTTACGCGTCGTAAGATAAGGTGGACTTTTGTCTGGATTTAACGGGATACAGTTTCAGCCGCGTCTCTGTTCCGTAGGGATATTTCCCGTAAACGGGATAATATCAGAGCGGCTGATAAAAGACGTTATTTTTTCACCCCGACGTATATTATAGCTATTCCGAGCGTAAGTTCCTCATATCTGCAGTCAGCGAATCCGCTGCCCGTCATAACGTCCAGGAATTTCGTTCTTTGTGGAAACCCTAATGTTGATTCTGAAAGGTACTCGTACTCTTTTCTGCTGCTGAACATTGAACCAACAAAGGGTATTACGTATCTGAAGTAAAAAAGATATACCTGCCTGACGACTGGGTAGGTCGGTATGGAAAATTCCAGGATGGCAACTTTTCCGCCTGGTCTTATAACGCGGAACATCTCTTTCAGGGACGTCCTGTAATGTATGGTGTTCCTTATACCGAACGCGATGGTGACGGCATCAAAGCTGTTGTCACCGAACGGGAGATTTTCCGCGGTTCCCTGGATGAGTAAAAACGGGTTATCTTTCCGTCCTGCGTTTAGTTTACCAAAGCCGATCTCAAGCATTTTCATGCTCGGGTCCAGACCCACGCTCTCGGAGAACACCTCGTTTTTAAACCCCTCTGAGATCACCTCGGCCGTTCCGGTCGCCACGTCCAGGACTGTGGACCCCTTATCCACCCGGCGTACGAGCTTTTTACGCCATCTTTTATCAATTCCCAGACTGAGCACGGTATTTAAAAGATCGTAATACCTGGATATTTTATCGAACAGGCTTTTTGTATCTGGCATTGAATTTCAACTGCGGGGTCCCTGATTATTTGACAAGTACGGACTTTAATATCTTTTTAATATGACTGGATTTGTTTAAAACGTAAAAATGCACGCCTGGCACGCCACTTTGCAGAAGTCCGTTCAGCTGCTTTATACAGTGGCTGATCCCGATCTCCTCTGCATCGTAACCCGGGTCGTTAAGTTTCTCTGTAAGTTCAGCAGGAATGCTGCTGCCACACATAGTGGTTATTTTTTTTATCTGGCTGGCTGACAGTATGGGCATTAGACCAGGAACCACGGGAGTATCAATCCCCGTGGTTTTCACTCTTTTTACAAATTCAAAGTAGTGAGCATTATCAAAGAACAGCTGAGTTATAATTACGTCCGCACCGGCATCTGTTTTCTTCCTGAGGTTTTTAAGGTCAGATTCAAAACTTGGAGCTTCGATATGCTTTTCAGGGTATCCGGCTACCGCTATGCCAAATCTGGAGCTGGCAGAGCAGCCGTTCTGTTTCTCATACTTTCTGATATGCCTTACGAGTTCATCAGCATGAGAGAAGCCGTTCTCAGGCGGCGTGAACGAACTTTCTCCTTTGGGCGGGTCACCTCTCAATGCAACTATATTACTTATATGCAGCTTATTGATTGCCGAAAGAACGGAGTTAATTACGTCCTGATCTGAACCAACGCACGTTAAGTGGCATGCCGTTTCTACCTTCAGTTGATTGTTTATATAATCTGCGACCTGAAGTGTTCTGTCCCTTGTCGTTCCCATTGCACCGTAGGTAACCGTGATAAAATCAGGAGAAAGGTCCGCGAGGTCGTTCAGGGTATGTTCCAGTTCTTTCAGCCCGTTTGACGTGCGAGGTGGAAAGACTTCAAATGAGATGACCGGCCTTTTTCTTGTGCTGTAAAACTCTGAAAACCTCATAAGGTATTATCCGTTCAGTTTATAAAGTGGTTATAAGTCCTGAAGCTGATGTTACTGAACCACAATGGGAATTATACATGATCCTCCTGGTAACAGAAAGGTAAAATGACGTCCGGGCATCAGATCAGGCGGTTTTCCTGACGGCAGGTCTTCATCTGTTTACTTGAGTTCCACGTGTTATTTGACCTTGCCTGAGAAGATCCTGTTAAGTACGTCGGACCTGTATTCAAAAATACGATCTAAGCTCCGGACCACATAGAGCTTGTTGAGCAGCCTTCCGAGATATCCGTAAGGTACTGAATAATGTATCAGATCTTCCACCAGTGTACCATTGTCTGATTCACTGAAAGAATGCTGATGATGCCAGAATTTATAGGGTCCGATCACCTGTTCATCCACAAAGCGGTACGGACCCCTTACGTGCTTTATCTCCGTTACCCACTCGGTTTTGTAATATGGCAGAGGATTAACGCTGTAAATTATTATCATACCGTCATATATCCTGTCACCGGTTTCCGATCTTACTTCAAGTCCAAGTTCCGGAGGAGTGATCTTTTTCAGGTTATTGGGATTTGAGAAAAAATCCCAGGCTTCCTTGATCGTTATAGGCAGGTGCTGGGTTTTGTGTATCCTGTAGATACTCATCTGTAAAACGGCCGGTCGTAACATCTGCAGCAGGGACCTTCAAAATGATCGCTGCCGGTAAAGCTTGGGCAACAATAAAGTAACGGATCTGCCGCTGGCATGGAATTTACATACCCTTCATCATCATTTCAGTGATAAAACGCGTCGCTCCGCTTACGGCTTTAGGATCGGTCTGGACGTTTATTACCGCTGTTCGGTCTGACTTCAATGCTCTTTTCAAGGCCGGTTCGAGCTTTGTTATCTCGGTAACCATCTCACCGTGTCCTCCCAATGCTTCTGCGATCTTATCAAGCCGGACGAAGCCAAGGTCAACGCCCTGCATTTTTTTGAATTCAGGATAGGTGATCTCTATCTGATGCTTGGTCATTCCCCATGCGGAATCGTTACACACCACAACGACAAAAGGCAGATGATGCTTTACCGCTGTTTCGATCTCCATAAAGTTCATCGCAGCCGCTCCGTCCCCGGTTATCAGAACAACGTTCTTATCGGGGTTTGCGGCCTTGGTTCCCAGTGCAAAAGGTATTCCCACGCCCATACATCCGAGTGGTCCGCCTTTTATGTAGTGTCCCGGGTTTTCCACTTGGTACGTTACGTCCGTCCACGACTGGCAGTCACCTCCATCTACAACGGCTATCCCGTCGTTCTTTACTAGGTCACTTACCACTTTTGCTACTTTTGCAGGATGAACGGCTTTTTTTCTTGAGCTCAGGACTTTCTTTTGAAAATCTTTGTAAGTGCTGTTCTTTATCTGTTCAGCCTGATCGTTCCAGTCGCGGTAGCTAAGCTCCTTTGTTCTCTTGTTCATACCATCGTTCATTTTCAGGATAAAGGACCTCAGGTCAGCAACTATTGACATATCGGCTTTGACGTTCCTGCTGATCTCTTCAGGATCAATGTCCACCTGCACGACCTTTGCTTTTTCGTTAAATGTATTTCCAAAGCCCATATAGATGCTCGGTCTGATACCCAGAAGCAGGATAAGGTCGGCTTTTGAGGAGATCTCTCTGAATCCTTTTGGAGATGAAGGACTTGCTGCACCAAAGCAGTTCTTATCAGGAACGATACCCCGACCCATGTTGAGCGTGAAAGTGGGAACGTTCAGTTTCAGCATGAATTCTTTTATATCTCCCTCGCATCCTGAGTACCAGCTACCACTTCCAAGTATAGTTATCGGTTTTTTGGCTTTTTGCAGCAGTTTTAACAGGTCATCTGTTTCAGTGTCCTTTGGTTCGTAAGAGGTGTCAGGTACTGAAATATCATAAGAGGAAAGGCCGCTCATTCTGGTTTGTGGATACAGTACTTCGTAGGAAACGCCCAGGTAGACCGGTCCCGGTCTGCCAGTCAGTGATATCTTAAAAGCCCTTGAGACGTATTCGGGGATCCTGTTTATATCGTAGATGTTCCTTGCCCATTTCGTTATGGGTCTTACCATTGCCAGCTGATCTATTTCCTGAAGTGAAAGTCTGTCGTTTTCCTCAATGCCCGACCGGCCGGAGATCAGGAGCATAGGGGAGTTGGACAGGTATGACCCTGCAAGACCGGTAATAGCGTTGGTCAGCCCAGGTCCTGCCGTGACCAGGCAAACTCCTGGAGACCTTGTCGACCGTCCATAGGCATCTGCTGCCATTGAGGCTCCTTGCTCGTGGTGAGTATCTATCAGCCTTATTCCCAGATCTGAGCATGCTTTATATATGGGGTTTATATGTCCCCCTGCAAGTGAGAATATGTCCCGGATGCCCATATCATAAAGGGTCTTTGCAAGCAGCCATCCGCCCTGTCTCTTCATCGCTTTTCTCCCGACCATTGTCAAATAATGTAATTGATTTAGTGATAATCAGGCAAGTAAAAAAATTTTTTTATTAAACTATCTTGACTGACAGGAAATCGTGAATATTTTCAAATTATAGACAAAAATTAAATAACAGGAGGTAATTTATATGAGTTTAATTTTAAGAAATTGGGAACCACTCAATCTATTAAGAGAGTTTGATGATAGTTTTTTTAGCAGAGAACCCTCTGTTCCTTGGTCGCCTAAGGTCAATATATCCGAAAATAAGGTCGGATATGTGATAACGGCAGAATTACCTGGCGTAAAAAAGGAAGATATTGATATTGATCTGGCCCATAACACTCTTACCCTGAAAGGAGAGAAGAGGTTTGAAAAAAAGGACGAGGAAGGAGATTACCTAAGGATTGAGAGCGGTTACGGTAAGTTTTCAAGAAGTTTCAGCATCTCGGATGATGTTGACATCAACAAAGCCGACGCCAGTTTCAAAGACGGTATTCTCAAGGTGGAGTTGAAGAAGAAAGAGGAAACCAGGCCCGATCAGGTCAAGTTAGAGATCAAGTAAGAAAAGGACCCCGCTTGGGGTCCTTTTTATATTCTTTATTAAGTGTACACCGTCTCTAATGTCATGGAGACGGGTTTTATTTAGGGTATTACAGGATTGTTAGACAAATATAGTGAGAGAAGCAGTAATCCATCAAATCGTGTTTATAACGAATACATAACTCGTGATGCTAAAATGACTCGTAGTTACAATGACGGTTCTGGATTAATTCCACTGACGACACTTGGTAGATTGATGGGTTATTCAAGCACTAAAATTAGAGATTATATCAATCAATTAAAATCATTATTGATTGATAATGAGTTTCCTGTTGCTGAAGCAACTGCATAGTAGATTATATAGGAGATAGATATGGCGAGAGTTAAAACACTTACAGGAATTAAATCAGGAACAAAACTTGATAAACTTTTTAAAGCTTTAGATAAAGTAGGATTTTTTGTTTCTGATGTAAATGGTGCTCATCATAAATTTGATTATGATGGTGAAGAAGGGGTAAATTATGGTAGGGTTAAATTAGTTATTACATATCATAAAAGGGTTGGAGTTAAGAATTATAATAGAAGAGATGTTAGAAAAGCAATACAAGATGTTAGGGATGCAGAAAGACTTGCTGGAATTCCCAGCACTCTTGATGAAGAGTTAATAGATTATTATTTAGGGAGGTATATATTTATGAATGAACAAAAGGTTATTAAAAGCAGATATGATATGTCTGAAAGGAAAAATATATTTGGTGATCGAAATGAATTTATGAGAAACATTAAACATATAGGTTCTCATAAAGGTCATGATATCTATTATTTTACAGGTATTAATGAACCTGGTATTGATCAGGTATGTTGTCCTGCATTAAATCTCCATGATTATTATGATGAATCTGAGAATTTTTATAAAAGTTATGATGCTATGATAGAGAATTTTAAAGATGTTATAGAAGATATGATTCAATATGTAAGGAAACATAGTAAAGGTATTATTCGTAGTTTTGTATTAGATAAAGATATTAGAGTTTAAAATTCATAACGGTTCTCAGGAGTTCTAGTATTTAAATGAAAGCAGATATGATATGTCTGAAAGGAAAAATATATTCGGAGATGGATATGAATTTATGAGAAATATTGAACATATAGGTTCTCATAAAGGTCATGATATCTATTATTTTACAGGTATTAATGAACCTGGTATTGATCAAGTATGTTGTCCTACATTAAATGTTGATGACTATTATGATGAAAATGAGACTTTTTATAAAAGTTATGATGCTATGATAGAGAATTTCAAACGTGTTATAGAAAATCAGATTAAGAGTATTAGAAAACATAGTAATGGAGTTATTCGTAGTTTGGTATTAGGTAAGGATATTAGAGTTTAAAATCTATAACACTTCTCAGGGGTTCTAATAGTGAAATGACAAATAGAGCAGCATGAAGGTTCATATGAATAATCAAGTTAGTTCAATAGAAGATGCTAAAGAAGCTATGGTTAAAGTCATTGAAAAGCGTCCTAAAGGATTTTTTGGGAAAGGTAATTTCAGAATTAGTGAAAGTAAGTAGTAAGTGTAAAAAAGTTAAAAATAAAGATCAGTTTTGGTCTCAACCTATTTATACCTATATTTATCCATAATGTCCCTTATTTAAGCAGTTTTCTCAAAGTTTTCAGTTCGCTGAGAATCTCTTCGATCAGATACCTGTCACTGCTTTTTACCTGCTTACGGTCTGTTGTTTTATTATGTTCCAGTTTTTTCTTAGCACCAGCTATGGTATAACTCTGCAGCATGTCTTTGATCTTAAAGATATTCTTTATGGTCCTACGGTCGTAAAGCCTTTGTGAATTCCTTCTTATTGGTTTAATTTCGTCAAAATTGCTTTCCCAGTACCTTAAAACATGAGCTTTAACGCCGGTGTGCTCACTAACCTCGCTAATCTTGAAGTATAGTTTGTCTGGCAACTGCAATTTTTCCTCTCTGTTCAGCATTTTAGTATATTATACAAATATCTTTGTGTTTATTGAAGCGATTTTGATAACAGGCGTTCATAGCTTTGTAACGCCTTTATAGGATAGTCGATGAATCGGGCAGGGACCGTACTTCTCTATTGCTTCATAATGCTTTTTTGTAGGGTATCCCTTATGCTTGCTGAAGTTGTACTGTGGATACGTATCGTGCAGTTTTTTCATAATACTGTCCCTTGTTACCTTGGCAATTATTGAAGCGGCTGCAATAGAGTTACATTTCTTGTCTCCTTGAACGATTGCCATCTGTTTTATGTCAAGGTCTGTGGTCTTGTTCCCATCAATATAAGTTATATCCGGTCTTATGCTCAGGCCGGTAATTCCGATTTCCATTGCTTTTATTGTAGCGTTTAAAATGTTTATTCTGTCTATTTCATCGTTCTCTACGATACCGATCGAGTAAGCAAGACAGTTTTTCTTGATCGTTTCGCATAGGTTTTCTCTTTTTGATGAAGACAGGGATTTGGAGTCGTCTATACCATCGACCGGATTTAAAGGTGAAAGGACCACGCATGCGGCTACAACGGGTCCCGCCAGGCATCCTCTGCCAGCCTCATCAACCCCTGCCGGCGTTTTGCCTCTTTGCCAGACAGGTTCTTCGTATTTATAGCCTATGATAGACAATTGTGTTTTAAGGGACCAGGTCGTAGTCTTTAAGTACCTGCCTGAGTTTATCGAGATTTACCTTTGACATTTCGCACAGTGGAAGTCTGCAGCCAAATTCAATTTTTTTCATAAGTGCTAAAGCCCTCTTGACCGGGACGGGATTTGTTTCTAAGAACAAAGCCTCATTGAGGGATAAAAGTTCATAATGGATGTTTCTTGCTCCATAAATATCCCCTGATGTAAATCTGTTATAGAGGTCTGCAACCTTCTTTGGAGCTACGTTAGCGGTAACTGTTATAAATCCTTGTCCTCCAATTGCCAGAATAGGAAAGTTATTTGCGTCCTCGCCGGAGAAAAGGGAAAAATCCATCCCGCACAGACCAAGTATCTTGCTCGCCTGTGAAAGCGACCCACTGGCTTCTTTGATACCAACGATGTTCTTACAGTTGCTGCTAAGTCTGTAGACGGTTTCCGGCTGAATGTTCACTCCGGTCCTTGAAGGGACGTTGTACAGTATTATGGGTATATCAACGTTGCTTGCCACTGTTTTGAAATGATGATAAAGACCTTCCTGCGTGGGCTTGTTGTAGTAAGGTGTTATCAGAAGGGAGGCCTCCACGCCGACTTCTTGTGCAAACTGTGTTAGTACCACGGCTTCCTGGGTGCTGTTTGAACCGGTGCCGGCAACTACCGGGACCCTTTTATTTACTGCATCGACGGTAAGTTTTATGACGTTCTGGTGTTCAGTATGTGAAAGGGTGGGAGATTCACCTGTAGTGCCACACGGGAGTATACCGTGAGTTCCGTTCGCTATCTGGAACTCGATCAGACCCTCCAGTGCATTTTCATCCACTTTGTTATCTTTGAACGGTGTGACGATCGCAACGATCGATCCTTTAATCATCTTGCTGGTTATTCCTTTTCTATTTTTTCGCCGCAGTGACTACAATATACACTATCCGGGGCGATTTTTTTACTGCATTTGCAGCATTCCACTGTTTTGTGCCGATTCAAAGCGGTTTGCAGTGCGTCCGTGAACGTTTCTGCCTGCTCGGATGAACCAGAAGGCAGTTCCAAGATGAGTTTTGAGCCGGCAGAACTGACGTTAAGCAGTGGTTCATTTCCGTTCTTTTCGTAAGTGTAGTTATCTATCAGTGACATTGGGACTTCATGGAACGTTTTAAGTCTGGAACTGTTCTTTGCAAATATCAGCCTTTCGGACGTTATAATTGCGTAGGCACCGTAAAAAGTGTTGCTGTCGCTGAAAGTGCCTGCCTTATGAATGGTCCTGTGGGTTCTTATGCTCAGTACAAGCTTTTCTTCTCCGCTTTTAAGGTTCAGGGAGATATCTTTCCTGATCGGCAGCGGCAGTGTAAGAAGTTCATCGCCGGTAGGACTTCTGAAATGATCAATGACCTTTTTGACCAAACTGTTCATGTCGAGAGATAAGAAGTTCCGCTATCTGAACGGCGTTCAGAGCGGCACCTTTCCTGACCTGGTCACCAGCAGCCCAGAGGCTTATGCCTTTCTCCACAGAGTAATCCTTTCTGATCCTGCCGACCAGGCATTCGTCCTTACCGGACGTGTTAACCGGCATGGGATACAGCTTGTTATCAGGACTGTCCAGAACCGCCACACCAGGGAAATTATTTATAACCTTCCTTGTATCTTCCACGGATATTTCCATTTCCGTTTCTATATTTAAAGCAATGCAGTGTGACCTGATCACCGGCACGCGTACGGTAGTTGCACTGACCTGTATCGTATCGTCTTCAAGGATCTTTCTTGTTTCATAATGGAGTTTCATTTCTTCCTTTGTATAGCCGTTTTCCTGAAAGCTGTCTATGTGAGGTATGACGTTTAACGCTATCTGATGTGGAAAAACGTCTGGTTCCAATGCTGCCTCTTTACTGCCCGAGGTCGATGATAACTTTTTCGTCTGGTCGTTCAGTTCGTGAATTCCTCCCGCACCCGCACCGGAGACGGCCTGGAAGCTGGTTGCAACGACCCTTTTTATATGTGCAGCGTCGTGAATGGGCTTTAAGGCCATGCAGGCAACGGCCGTGGTGCAGTTGGGATTTGCTATGATCCCTTTTTGCTTATAAAGTGAGATGGCATTTGGATTTATTTCCGGAACGATCAGGGGCACTTCTTTATCCAGTCTGTAAGCTGAACTGTTATCTATGACCACCGCTCCTGCTCTTACGGCGGATTCTGCGTACTTTGCCGACCTTGACGCTCCGGCTGAGAACAACGCAAGGTCCGTTCCTTCAAAACATCCGTTATCAAGCTCCTCCACCGTTAAGTTCCTGCCGTTGACCTTCTGTTCTTTCCCTCTGGACCTTTTTGAAGCAATGAGGCGCAGTTCTCCAACCGGGAAGTTCCTCTCGTACAGTATTTTTATCATTTCCTGCCCGACGGTGCCGGTGGAACCGACGATGGCAATGTTATATGTAACGTCCTTCATCTGCTTACCTGGAGTATTTTTCCTCTATTTCAGATACTTTCTGTATGTTCTCTCTTTCCTCTTCCTCTGGGGACGAATTGAACCAGGCCTCTATTATCTCTTGGGCAACCTTTGGAGAGGTCAGTCTCAGGCTCATTGCCAGAACGTTAGCATCGTTCCATTTTCTGGCGCCCCTAGCGGTTTCTGCGTCCGTGCAGAGAGCTGCTCTTACGCCCGGGACCTTGTTCGCCGCAATGGAAACCCCTGTTCCTGACCAGCAAAAAAGGATCCCCTGACTGCATTTTTTGCTTGAGACTTTTTCTGCAACCTCCCTTGCAACGTCCGTCCACTGGATATTGTCGTTCCTTAACGGTCCGTGCACGTCCAGTTCAAAGTCCATCTCTTTCAGTCTGTCTATCACAAACTCCGTCAGATGATTGCTTTCATCACTTCCTATGGCGATTTTCATAGTTGACATTCCTTTCCTTAATAGTGTAACATCTATTTAATAGGGAATTATATACAATAGTGACGAAGCCTGGATTATTTCTTGTTTTTTGAACGTTCAGCAATGTGTTTCTTTACATCCTTCTTTTTAACATTAACAGGCTGGAGGATAGCTTTTGCTAACTTTTGCGGAGTTGTATCAATAGCGAACGAATCCTCTTTCTCTTCTTCTGTTGGTTCATAACTGTCTGGTAAGATCTCTATTGTTTTTTTCTTGTTCGTCATTGTGAGTTTCTTTGTTTTTTGGTCTGTTTTTTTATCCTATAACATTATTCATATTACCTTATCAGTTCTTTATAAGGCAAGGTCTTTCCATACATTGCCCTTGCTATTGTTCCCATCTGATCTTCCGTGTCCAGTCTTCTTATATTATGCCTCCCCGCAAACTCATTTACATAACGATTTAAATGCTTTTTACTCATTCTGTGGTACGTGCCGGTATATCCTCTTTTTAACATTGCCCAGAATGATTCCACTCCGTTTACATGTGCCTGCTCTTTAACGTACTCCCTTACACTATGATTCACGCTCTCATGCTCATAAGGCAACCCTGTATAGCTTTTATGATCATCGGTATATATTTTTACTCCACGACCTATGTTCTTAACTATAAAACCCTGTATTTCCTCTTTACTCCGTTCAGAAACCGGTTGGGCTATTACCCTGTTTGTCTCTCTGTTCTTCATTCCTGCAACAATGGACTTCCCTCCAGGTCCTCGTGTATGACTACGCTTGTCGCTATGCTTGTTTCTCTCTTTTCCACCTATAAACGTCTCATCTGCCTCCACTGAACCTGTAAATACTTTCAGTTCTTCTCTGTTCCATGCCTCTCTGATCCGATGCGATAAATGCCATGCTGACCTCTGCGTAATATCCAGATCTCTATGCAGCTTCATACCTGATACTCCCTTTAATGACGTGGCAAATAGATATATTGCCACTGCCCAAGCCTGATACCTGATATCAGAAGACTGCATAACCGTCCTGCTCCTTACACTGAACCATTTCGAACATCCTTTCTCCCTGCACCTGTACGGCATCGTCTTATGACCAGTCCCTGTCTGAACGTTTCTTGTCCCGCAATACGGACATACGGGTTCCTTTCCCCACCTCCGTTTTACAAACCATTCCTCTGCAACTGCATCAGAAGGGAATTTCCTGAATAACTTTACTAACGATATCCCTTTCCTGTATGATTTCCCAGGTGCCTTGTTTGACATATAACTTCCTCCAATTATTTAACTTTCTTACCTGTAATAATGACAAATCTATAGTTTGTCAACTATTTATTGGAGGCTTCGTCACTATTGTATATAATTCCCATTTAATATAATAGTAAGTGGAGGGTTTATGGATGAAGAGAGCGAGAATGTATAGCTACCTTAGCTTTGTATTTACACTTGTTTTGACCCTGTGTCTGAGCACGCTGGCGGAGGCCGGTGCCCCTAAACCGCAGGTTGAGAAAGAGGGGAAGATGGAAAAGGGGTCCGAACAGAGATCGTATACTAAAGACAGAGAACAGATGGGAAAGGAATCCAAGGTTTATTCTTCCGAAGGCACTCAAAGGCTGGGAGAGGTGATGGTAACTGCCACCAAACGCGGGCTTTTATCAGCACAGGACGTGCCGTTTTCGTTGAACGTTCAGTCTGAAGAGGACCTTCAGAGACTTAACACTACTGATATTGAAGACCTGTCCCGTAACGTAGCGGGACTTTCCATACAGAACCTCGGTCCTGGACAGAGCGTGGTTAACGTACGTGGTATTTCATCTGGACAGATAGTTCGTGATCAGCCTGGAGTTAAGGAACAGGTTGGTATCTATCTTGACGAGACACCTGTTTCGTTATCGCTTTTCACTCCCGATCTTGACCTTTTTGACGTAAGACGTGTGGAAACGCTGAGAGGACCTCAGGGGACGCTGTTCGGAGCAGGTTCCATAGGTGGTGCCGTTCGTTACATAACCAATCAACCTCTGCTGAACGTTTCGGAATCAAAGTTCGAAGTTGATCTTAACACCGTTGACGGGGGTTCTTCAGGTGGTGATTTCAAGATGGCGGTCAATGTTCCGCTAGGTGATGATATTGCTTTCCGTGGGGTTGTCTACGGCACGCAGTACACCGGTTTTATCGACGCCCTTCGTGAGGATGGTGGAACTGATGAGGACGTTAACGACGGTGTTCGTTATGGAGGCCGTTTTGCACTGTTGTTCAAACCAACTGAAACTATATCCGTTACTCCACGAATTGTTTATCAAAACGTTGAACTGGACGGTTTTAACCGGGAGGAAATATTCAACACTTTTGCCAATCCTCATTCAACTACCCGTACTGCCGTTACGCTCGGCGAGCGTCAGCAGTTCCTGCTTCTTGATGAGGCATTTGAGGATGAAACCCTTATACTTGATACAGTGGTCAAATGGGAACTGGAAGATATGTTCGACGTTAATTATTCAGTTAGCTATACCAACCGTGACATTCTGGTCAGCCGTGATGCCAGTGCACTGGCTGGTAGCGTGAGTGTTATTAATTTGATGTTACCAGCTGATGAAGTGGTCAGACCTGCTAATCTGCGAGACACTACTGATTTGGAACAGTTTACCCAGGAAGTGCATTTCAGTTCCAATGACGACAGGTCCGTTCAATGGCTTATGGGATTTTTCTATTCAGACACGAATCGGGACTATGCACAGAGGGTTCCCACACCGGGATATGACGATGTCTTGCGTGATGCTGGATTTGGAGGTGCTATTACTAGTACCAGCAATGGATTTACAGATGAGGATTCACCGTACATGTCAGAACTGACCTATGACCTCAGGCAGTTCGCGGTGTTTGGTGAAACCACGTACACGGTCTCGGACAGGATTGAACTGATCGCCGGGTTACGCTACTACAACTGGGAGGAAGATAAGACTTTCAGGTCGGGTGGTATATATTCTAATTCTGATGCTCAGAACCAGGAAGTTACAGTTGACTCCGATGGATTTGCTCCAAGGTTCCTGATAGCTTATAACTTTACAGATGATCTTTCGGTCAATGCGCAGGCTTCACGGGGATTTCGCCTCGGTGGCGTGAACGACCCGTTGAATCAACTTCTTTGTGATGATGATGAAACTCAAGAAAATGAATATGATACCTACAGAGTTTACCAGGAATTTAAAGACGAGACCCTGTGGAACTACGAATTTGGCCTTAAGTCGTCTTTTGAAGCGTTTCAGTTGAACGGGTCGCTTTTCTACGCCAGTATTGATAACCTGGGTGTGAACATAGACGCTGGTGCATGCTCATCGCGTATTACAATAAGCGTTCCAGAGGCTCATACCATGGGAGCGGAATTTGAGCTTTCCATGCAGGCCAGTGAATCTTTACTGGTTACTTTTGCCGGCAGCTATGTAGAAGCAGAATTTGACAGCACACTGCTGGATGTAAATGATAATGTTGTTGAAGGTATAAAAAAGGGCAACCGTATACCGTCTGTGCCCGATTGGCAGTTGTCCGCGTCTGCTATCTATACTTTCCCGGGATTGCTGCAAGCCAGCGAGAGCTACATATCTGCTTCGTGGCAGTTTGTAGGAAAACAGATCACGCAGCCCGGTGACCAGGAGGACGGAGACTTCCCAGCTGCTGATTCATTGACTGGTCCGACACCGGCAGAACAGATAGACCTGAATTTCCGCGATAAACTGGAACTGGATTCGTACAGCTTGATAAATTTAAGAGCAGGATTGTTATATGACGACATAGAAGTGATGTTTTACGTGGATAATGTCACGGATGAAAACGCCCAGCTGTCATTTGATCGTGAACGTGGTGGGAGAGCCCGTCTTGCCTATCGCGTAGGTCAGCCTCGTACCTTCGGTATGGTCGCTCGTGTTGCCTTCTGATCAGAAGCTGGAAGCTGGAAGCTGGAAGTGTTGTGAATGAGTTTAAGATATGCAGCGAAGTATTCGTTGGTTCTGCTTTATAGTCAAGGCACCTGTACTGGTCTATATGTGTTGTATTCTGGCGTTTTACCCGAACCTGTCGGCTGGTTTATTCCTTTGAAGGTTGAGAAACCGGAGAAAGACTGGATTATATGACGCTGTACGGTATAAACTATAAAGATCCTGTTGTTCTAAAAGATAAGTGGAGGATTATATATGAAGAGAGCGAGAATGTATAGCTACCTCAGCTTTGTATTTACACTTGTTTTGACCCTGTGTCTGAGCACGCTGGCAGAGGCCGGTGCCCCTAAACCGCAGGTTGAGAAAGAGGGGAAGATGGAAAAGGGGTCCGAACAGAGATCGTATACTAAAGACAGAGAACAGATGGGAAAGGAATCCAAGGTTTATTCTTCCGAAGGCACTCAAAGGCTGGGAGAGGTGATGGTAACTGCCACCAAACGCGGGCTTTTATCAGCACAGGACGTGCCGTTTTCGTTGAACGTTCAGTCTGAAGAGGACCTTAAGAGACTTAACACTGCTGATATTGAAGACCTGTCCCGTAACGTAGCAGGACTTTCCATACAGAACCTCGGTCCTGGACAGAGCGTGGTTAACGTACGTGGTATTTCATCTGGACAGATAGTTCGTGATCAGCCGGGAGTTAAGGAGCAGGTTGGGATCTATCTTGACGAGACACCTGTTTCGTTATCGCTTTTCACTCCGGATCTTGACCTTTTTGACGTAAGGCGGGTGGAAACGCTGAGAGGACCTCAGGGGACGCTGTTCGGAGCAGGTTCCATAGGTGGTGCTGTTCGTTACATAACCAATCAACCCCTGCTGAACGTTTCGGAATCAAGATCTGAAGTTGACCTTAACACCGTTGATGGAGGTTCCACGGGAGGCAGTTTCAGGACGGCATTTAACGTTCCTCTGACCGATTATGCGGCTGCCCGTCTGGTTACCTATGTTACGAAATATGGCGGGTTCATTGATGCTATCCGTGAGACAGGACTTGAGGATAAGGACGTTAATGATGGAAGCCGCTACGGCGGGCGTCTTGCTCTGCTGATACAACCTGTCGATAATCTGTCCATTACCCCTCGTGTTCTGTATCAGAATGTTGATATGAACGGTTTTAACCGGCAGGAGATATTCAACCTTTTTGCCAACCATTTTTCTGAAGATACTTTGGTACCCGGCAGAATTGGTGAACGTCAGCAGTTCCTCTTGTCTGACGAGGCATTTGAAGATGAGACTTTGATACTTGACAACGTCGTTGACTGGAGCCTGGATGATCTTTTCAGGGTCAGTTATTCTACCAGCTATATAAAACGGGATATTCTGGTTCGCCGTGATAGCACTACGCTGGATGCCAGCTTTATTCTTCAGTATTATGTAAATGACGGAGAGGACCTGGGAGTTGCATCAGGTTATCTGGATGATGATACGGACATGACCCAGATGACCCATGAACTGCATTTCAGTTCCAACAACGAAAGCGCGTTACAGTGGATCACGGGGGTATTTTATTCAGAGATCGAACGTGATTATGGTCAGCTTTTTATTTACCCGGGGATCGATGCCTACACTGGAATGTCAGTTACTTTCAATGAAATTGTTTTAAGGGACGTGACTTACGTTTCCAGTTTGACGTACGATATCAGCCAAGTCGCATTATTTGGCGAAGCTACCTACGCCCTGTCCGACAGTATTGCTTTAACGTCAGGTTTGAGATGGTACAGATGGGAGGAAGAAAAGACTTTTAAAGCAGAAACGAACGATGCTGCTCCCTCCGACCTGGATGATAAGACCAAGTCTGACGGCTTCAGTCCGAGGTTTATTATCAGATACGATCTTTCTCCTCAGTTTACAGTTAATGCCCAGGCCTCAAAAGGATTTCGTCTCGGGGGCGTGAACGACCCCCTTAACATTGTGCTTTGCGAAGGTCGGGACGTGGAGACTTTTGGAAGTTTTCCGGAGGACTATGAGGATGAAACTTTATGGAACTATGAAGTTGGATTTAAAAGTTTGTTTAATGATGGCAGTATTGGACTGAACGCGGCGGCATTCTATACGGACATTGAAAATCTGCAGGTTAACTTGGAAGCAGGGTCCTGTTCCTCGAGGCTATCCTACAATGTGCCTGAGTCCCACACTCTGGGAGCTGAACTTGAGCTCAGGGCTTACTTGATGGACTCTCTGCTTCTTACTTTTGCAGGCAGTTACGTAGAAGCGGAATTTGACAGCACACTGTTGTTTGATAACACAAAGCCGGATACAAATGATAATATTGTTGAAGGTATAAGAAAAGGCAATCGCATACCGTCCGTACCGGACTGGCAGCTATCCGCGTCTGCCACCTATACTTTTCCGGGTCTTCTGAGATCAGGAGAGAGTTACATATCTGCCTCCTGGCAGTTCGTGGGTGAACAGATCACACAGCCTAAAGACCAGGAAGACGTTCCATTTCCGACAGATGATCTGTACACGGGCATAACTGGTGGTGCTTACTCGTCTGATGTGGACTTGCGGGAATTCCTGGAGCTTGATGCCTATCACCTTGTTAACGTCAGTGCTGGATTAATGTACGATGATCTGGAATTCGTTCTTTACGTGAACAACATTACGGACGAGAACGCGAAGTTGTCATTAGACCGCGAACGCGGAGGAAGGGCCCGTCTTGCCTATCACGTTGGTCAGCCTCGTACTTTTGGCGTGACTGCACGTATGGCCTTCTGATGAGTTATATAGACACTGCCGTTAAAGCCGCTATGGGGTCGGGCAGTGTTCTAATGGCCAATCTTGGCAACGTTAATTCAGTGAGCCTGAAGGCAAAGAACGATCTCGTTACCGAGGTCGATCTCCTGTCTGAAAAGTTGATCGTTGATCTGATAAGATCTGATCATCCAGGTCATTCCATACTGGCAGAAGAGGGCGGCGTATCAGATGACGTGTCCGAGTACAGATGGTTAATAGACCCTATTGACGGGACTATGAACTATACTCATTCATATCCGTTCTTTTCCGTGTCTATCGCTCTGGAATATAAGGGTGAGATAATACTTGGTGTGGTTTATGACCCTGTTAAAAAGGAGATGTTCAGTGCAGAATCCGGAAAGGGAGCATATCTGAACGGAAAATCGATAGCTCCTTCAAAGACGGACGATTTAGAGAACAGTTTGCTTGCCACGGGTTTTTTACACAAGGATGAGAGTATCGTGGAGATAAATCTGGTGAACTTCTGCAATTTTATCCGCAGTGCCCGCGGCGTTCGCAGGGATGGTTCGGCAGCACTTGATCTTTGCTACGTTGCATGCGGCAGATACGATGGCTTCTGGGAACTCGGGCTTAACTGCTGGGACACGGCAGCGGGTGCTTTTATCGTCAAAGAGGCCAGCGGGAGGATTACGGACCTTACCGGTGGAAATTTTACGGTTTATAAAGAAGAAATAGTTGCTTCCAATGGGTTGATACACGATCAGATCGTCGGCCGTCTGGTCCGTGGCAGGTAAACAGTATTATCTTTTTGAAATTTTATAAATACCCAGGATTAT
This sequence comes from Thermodesulfobacteriota bacterium, assembly GCA_965215275.1. Lineage (GTDB taxonomy): Bacteria > Desulfobacterota_D > UBA1144 > Nemesobacterales > JAJCZQ01 > CAZUNK01. The sequence continues at coordinate 534,297 of OZ244044.1, read as the reverse complement.
AAAAGCTCCCCCGGCTATTAATCCCATATCTAAGGTCGTTCCCAGTATTATCCAGTCAAATATCAGTCCGCAGACCGGTACCAATAATGAGGGATATGCCGCCAGATTTACATCAGTTGTGTTCAGCAGGTAAAACCACGCCGAAAAGTTCACTGCGGAAGCTATAACGCCGGTGAACAGGATTATATATACTGAGAAATAGTTCCATTCGACCTTGAAAAGTCCTTCCGTGGATATTGAGAGAGCGATCAAAAATACCACACCTGTCAGCTGCTGATAGCCGTTGAGCAGCATGGGCTTGTTGTTTTTCAATCGGAATTTCACCCATATGTTCGCTACTGCCCATGAAATGGCCGCAAGAAGTATGAGTATCTCTCCAAAGATCGTATTTCTGTCCTGGCTGACCAGTGTATCCCATCCGAGTATACAGATCATGCCGGCAAGTCCGGACATAACTCCAAGCCATTGTTGTCGGTTCAGTCTTTCTTTAACGGCAAAATGGAGCAGCAGGCTGGTCCAGACGGGCATTGTGTACAGAACAACGGCAGTTTTACCGGCAGTTACAAACTTCATTCCGCAGATCAGAAGTCCGAACATTGCCGTAGTTTGAAGAATACCAAGTACCAGATGATCGGTCTTGAAAAAGCCTGACAGTTCAAATGATCTGTCCCTCAGCATGAAAGGCAAAATAACCAATCCACCAACGGCGACCCTCAGGGCTACGAAGGTCAGCGGCATCATAAATTCAAGAGCCTGTTTCATAAGTACCCAGGAATAACCCCAAGTTATAATTATAAAGACCAGGACGAGAAGTTTAAAGGAGTCCATTACGGTAGTTTATCCAGGCGAACGGGGGAGATGCCTGTCAATCTTGACAATCCGTTTTCACGATATAAAATTCAGGATTTTTATTTAGATATTATATATCAAGCTGATTTGGGTTCCCAAATATGATTAGATTTGAACTTCAAAGGATCCAGCGACAAAAAATAGACTAGGAGGACGTTATGAAAATCGTTGTGTACATAAGTCAAACCCTTGATACCGAAGCCAGAGTATCCGTTTCACCGGGTGGGGACAGTATCGATACCGAGGAAGTTAAGTGGATACTGAACCCTTACGATGAATTTGCGGTTGAGGAAGCGCTCGAAACCAGAGAAAAACTTGGAGGGGAAGTGATCATAGCAACAGCCGGTCCCGCAAGAGCGATCGAAGCCATCAGACAGGCACTGGCGATGGGTGCGGATTCGGGTTTGCATATAAAGGATGAAGGTTTTGCCGAGACGGATAATTACACTCTGGCTAAAATTGCGGCAAGTGAGATCAAGAAGCTTGAAGACGTGAGTTTTGTTCTGACGGGTATGAAGGTCATAGATGATGAATCCGTGCAGGTCCCGGTTCAGCTGGCCGAGGAACTGAACATTCCTCATGTGTCCCTTGTAAGCAAGGTGATCGACATCAGTGAGAGCAGGCTGGTCTGTCAGAAGGAGATAGATGGTGGTTCAGCAGTGGTGGAAGTTCCTCTCCCGGTCCTGATTACCTGTCCTGACGCCATGAATGAACCCAGGTATGCCTCGCTTCCGGGTATTATGAAAGCCAAGAAAAAACCCGTGAAAGAGGTAACTCTGGATGAAATAGACTTTGATGCCCTTGGGATTTCAAGGGACGCCGTGGGGAAAAACGGATCTAAGGTAAAGACGGTAAAGATCGTCATTCCTGAAATTTCCAGAAAGTTGAAGATTATAAAGGGTTCTGATGATACCACGGTCAAGGGTGAGGAGATCTCTCAGTCGGTAAAGGAACTGGTCAGGCTTCTGAAGGATGACGCAAAGGTTATATGATTTTCATTTTATTATAATTTGGAGGGTCTATTAATGAACAATGAAATATGGGTAGTTGCAGATATGAAAATAGATGGAAGTATCAGGAAGGTATCTTTTGAAGCTCTTTCCGAAGCCAGAAGGTCCATGCAGGAAAAGATCGGTGGTACCGTCTGTGGGGTTTTAATGGGCGATGGCGTAACGGAAAAAGCCCAGGAACTGGGAAAATACGGTGCTGATAAGGTTTACGTGGTTGATGATCCGAAATTAAAGGACTTTACTCCCGACGGTTACGTAAAGGCACTTTCGGAACTTATTAACAGGCATCGTCCTCATGTCGTTCTGGCGGGAAATACCGCTTTTACGGAAGACTACGTTCCGAGAGTTGCGGCAAGGACAGGGTCAGGTCTTGCAATGGAAGCAATAGAAGTAGGTCTTACGGATGACAACAGGTTAAAAGTTAAAAGATATTCGCATTCCAGTAAGGCGATATCTGAAGTTGAATTCCATTCAGATAACGTGATGATGGCAACTATAAGACCGAACACTTACAAAGAGGAGGAGTTCTCTTTATCTCCTGAGGTTATTGCCGAGCAGATAGACATAAGCGATGACGATATAAAAATTAAAGTCGTTGAGCTTAAGACCAAATTGTCTGACAGACCTGAACTTACAGAAGCTCAGAGAGTGGTATCTGGAGGAAGAGGCTTGGGGAGCGAGGAGAACTTTAAATATATTTACGAACTTGCCAATGTACTTGGAGCAGCAGCAGGTGCAACAAGGGCGGCAGTGGATGCAGGGTATTGTCCCTATGACATGCAGGTGGGGCAGACCGGTAAAGCCGTTTCGCCTACTTTGTACTTTGCAGTTGCAATATCAGGTGCTGTTCAGCATTTTTCGGGTATGGGAACGTCAAAGGTGATAGTATCTATTAATAAGGACCCTGAAACGCCGATCTTTCAAAAGTCTGATTATGGTATATGTGGTGACCTTTTTGAAGTGTTGCCCGTATTGACCGAGGAACTAAAATCTGCTCTGGCTGATTAATGACCCGTTCTCATAGTAAGGGTTAATAGAATTACACGGTTAAGTTAGCAAATTATATTACTCCGTCGGTTTTTATCAGATTTTTTAAGTCTTGATTTGGCGTATAGTATAATGGCGTGTATATACCTTGTTGTCCGAGACTTAAAAAACAAGCATCAATGCCATAAAAATCCCCATCTGCTGGTAGATTTATCTTTGGTTTTCTACGCACTGTTATTCCTTTATCCTGAAGGAAAGACCTCAGTTCGTTAAGTACTTTGGAAAGGACTGCGTTGCTAAGTCTTTATCTGAGACCTTCTATTCCTTTTAACTAGTACTGATACAGGTATAAGTATCAGACATGCTACTGCTCCGAGCATATCAGGAACAACGCCTCTCTGATGGGAGACAGCACATCCTCCTCCACCTCCTGCATCAGTACCTGACGTTCCTGGTCTTCGTGTTGTTGTTGGTCCTGGAGAAGAAGAAACCTCTACACTGAGTATGAAAGTCACCTTATCCATATCTCCATTCCTGTCCGTTACCGTATAAGTGTAAGTTCCAGACGATGCGCTCCTGGGTGTGCCACTTATTACCCGGGTAACTTCGTTAAATATCAATCCAGCTGGCAGATCAGGAGTTATACTGTAAGTAACTGGTGGATTTCCTCCCGTTGCTGCAGGCAGCGTTAATGGTCTCCCTGCTGTGTATGTGTACTCCATTTGAGTAGAAACTGTCGTACCGTCAAGGTCCGGAGTGCTGTCTTCTTCTATAGTTATTCTGAACGTCAACTCAGCTGTATCTCCATCTACATCTGTAACACTCCATGTATAAGGGGTCTCAGGTATCGCAGTAGTGGGTGTTCCGCTTATTTCGTGGGGTGGGGTGGATGCGTTAAAACTCAATCCAGTCGGTAATGCAGGATCTATACTGTAAGTTAATGGAGCGTTCCCTCCTGCTGCCTCAGGCAGCGTTACCGGAAGGTTCGTTGCCGTCCCTGCTATATACTTCTGATCATCTATCGTATCACTGAAAGTTGGTTTTTCGTCTTCAGCTACTGTGATCCCGAACGTCAAATCAGCCGTATCCCCGTCTTCGTCCGTTACAGTATATGTATAAGCCGTCCTGCTCGCTGCAGTAGTCGGTGTCCCGCTTATTACTCGGGTGTTACTGTCAAAACTCAATCCAGTCGGTAATGCTGGCGTTATACTGTATCTTAATGTTCCATCCCCTCCCGCTGCTTCAGGCAGCTTCTCTGCTGTTATTGCTCTGCCCGTTACATATTCCTTATTAGTTATCGTCTTACCGTCAAAGCTTGGTGCCGTACCTTCTACGGTCTTATGCCCATAAACTTTAATGCTCCATGAGTGTAAAGTCCCGGTATCTACCTCTTCAGTATCATCGATCTTCAAAATCCATTCTCCAGCAGGGTCCTCTCCGAGGTGTTTGGCTGAACCAAAACGATGAGTGTAGGAGCTGTAATCAAAGTCGTTCCTGGGGAGTAAACCGTCAGATATGTACGATATCGCTCCTTCTACATATTCCTCAGTAAGTTGCGACACAGTGCCACCAGGGGACGTTATCTGTATTTCCAGATCTGGAAAAAAAGCGTGAGAGAAATTGATACTGACCTCAACGAATTCTGTAAAAATATCAGTATCGGATACGTTCAGGCTGGAAAGAATTTCTCCGTCTGCTCCACCTGTGTGATCGGGGATCGCTGTATTAATATTACCCGAGGAAGCAGTCTGAGTTCTCATCCTTGGAACGTTAGTCCAGTTCTCGGCAAGTTCTACTGCTGCCTCGGCATCCACTACGCCAAAACCGTACTTTGGATTGTAACTATAACTGTCTGTATCAGAACCGTATTTAAGTGCTCCCGTCTTCCAGCCCGGATCGGTCGGGTCGTTCCTGCGGGCTGAAGCTGCCAGTATAAGTTTCAGGTCCCTCCAGCTAAGGTCACCGTTTACCTCACGCATCAGTGCTGCGACCCCTGAAACGACCGGAGCGGAATATGACGTTCCGCTAACCCCAAAGTTATAGCGGTCTTTATTATCTGTCGTTGTAATAAGCGAACCTGGAGCACATATCCACAGATTTACTCCTTCTTCCGAAAAAAGACTTTTTCTGCCAAAAGCGTCTACTGAACAGACGGGAGTCACGGCATAATAATTAGAAAACTCCGCAAAATTAGCCTGGTCGAATTCATCACCTCCATTTCCAACTGAATAGACATAAAAAATTCCTTTACCACCAAACCCTTCCCTGATACCTGTTTCCACTGCCAGTTCCCAGGTTCTACCAGCGGAGAAAAGAACGAGTATACCATCCGGTCCCCAACTGTTGTTGGATACCGCAGTTGTAATATGGTTACGGGTCATAGCATCTGCTATGTTAGCGGAAGTACCATTACCTTCCGTTACCAGGTTATAATTATAGATACTTGCCTGAGGTGCTATCCCCCTTATACCGATCCCATTATCACCCACTGCTGCTATAACGCCCGCTACACGTGTACCATGAGCACTTGAAGGATCAAATACATTACCGTTTCCAGAGTAATCATGGTTCAGGCTGGGATTTACATTGGCGACCAGGTCCTCATGCAAGGGGTCCATACCACTGTCTACCACTGCCACGTTAACTCTACTGCCGGATATTCCATCATTCCACACTCCCTCTGTGTTTATATCTTCGCCGGCGGTTATTCTCTGCCCGTTGAAAATCCACTGACCCGTATTTTTCAGATGCCACTGACAGCCGTATAATGGATCATTAAAATCGGTGGTAACGTTCCCACAATCAGATAACAGGTCGTTATAATCAGTATCTGTTGCAACTGAAAGCCGGTAACTGTCAGCACCACTGCTTCCCACAACGATATAGTACGTTCCAGGTCTGAGGCGAGCTGGAATTCTGTTAGTACTGCTTGCTATCAGATCATCGCTGCCGTCACACAGTTGTAAAAAACCGTCAGCAATACCAGTTGTCGTTATTTCTACGTTAATATCGGATGCTGCGTCTATCTGAAAATAATGCGGATCAGCACCGGTATTTTCAAAGCTTCCATCGTGTGCCGCTGCGTCCACTGTCAAGGTAGCTTCAGGCGTTTCACTGGAGTCGCAATGATCAACACTGGTCTGACCATATGCCTCAATGGACATAAAACACATGAAGGCAAATAAAAAACACAGCAGATAGTCAGTTTTTAGGAACATCTGTACTTTTTATGGTCCTCATAAGACCGTTATCCCCTGGTCATAGTACTATATCCGTTACTTTGATCTCAGATATATCATCTCCAAGGAACTTACTTGCAATATCAATAAAAGTTTCAGAGTCGTCGGTTAAGTAGAAGTCTCTTGTTATTTCTTTTTGCCCGGAGCTGCCTGTTCTGCCTGCCGTCACTATCCTGAGCAGTTCACTGGCCGTTTCTTCAGCGGAGTCTATAAGCGTAACGTCTTCACCAACCACTTTTTTTATGGTGTCTTTCAGTATAGGGTAGTGCGTGCATCCAAGTATTAAAACGTCGATTTTCCGCCGGACCATATCGTTCAGGTATTTTTGCGCTACCTGTAGTAAAATATCGCCGTCGTGCCATCCTTCCTCTGCAAGATGAACGAACAGGGGGCAGGGTTTCTGGAATATCTCAAGATCGCCGTTGATGCTGAGCAAAGCTTTGCTGTAGGCCTCACTTCTGATCGTTGACGGAGTACCGATCACCCCAACTTTTCCATTTGATGTAACTTGTGCGGCTTTTTCAGCACCGGGTTCTATTACTCCCATTACCGGTATGGATAATTTACTCCTTAAAGCGTCCAGAGAGTAAGCTGAGGCGGTATTGCAGGCTATGATGAGGATCTTTATACCTTTGGATAAAAGAAAATTAGCGTTGCTCTCGGCGTATTTAATTACGGTATTCTTTGATTTGGTTCCGTATGGAACTCTTGCGGTATCACCAAGATATATAAGGTTTTCACGAGGCAGCAGTTTTATTATTTCCTTAACTACCGTCAGTCCACCGATACCAGAGTCAAATATGCCAATGGATCTGTTGCCAGTTGAATTTTCAGACATGGTATCAAACTGTAATTAAACGGCTGACTGACCTTCCTTGCCGGTTACGGTGTTTTTATAATCATCAAGGTAACCACCTGCATGCATTTTAATGTCTTTCACTCTTTCCACACGTACACTTTTTCTGCGTTCTGCTTCTTTCCATTCTCTGATCTCATAAGGTGTTTCAGGTTGAAATTTCGGCACGGGTTTGATCTTTCCCTCTTTATCGATGTGAACAAAGGTCAGGAACGTCGTGCAGACGTGCTTTATTTCGCCTGTTTCCATATTTTCAGAATTGATCTTCGTTGCAATTTCTATTGAAGTCGATCCCACGTAGGTGATCCCGGCGTTCAGTATAACGGCCTCTCCCACTTTAATGGGTGAGTAGAAAAACAGATTGTTCAGAGATCCGGTTACGAGCACTCCCTTTGCATACCTCATCGCGAGTATGCTTGCACTTTCGTCAATATATTTAAGGAGTTTTCCCACGGACATATAACTTCCGTGAAAAAATGCATCCTCGGGCATTGCCGGACTTGTGGTGCAGAGGTTGAACCTGGTCGTTTCGGTCTCGTCCAGAGCGTTCAGTACCTTCTCCTTTCTTTTCTGTATCTCCGGAAGCCTTCTTCTCTTCCTTTCCTCGGCTTTTCGGATCAGCCTCTCTTCTCTGCTGTTATTAGGTATCATCTTCTTGTCGATATGTTTTGGTCTTCCGTTGTCTCCGATCGCAACAAATGCCAGATTCGAAAGCGTAATGAACTTTTTCTCCCCCGTCTCGATGTTCTCAGAATACACTCTGACGACAACCTCCAGAGATGAGCTTCCCACGTATTCTATCCAGCTGTCAAGCATCACGATGTCGCCTATCTTGATCGGATTTATGAAGTCTATACTGTCCGTTGCACCCAGAAGCGTCGTGGACTTTGAAAATCTTGACGAAGTGATAGTGCCGATCAGCATGATCCAGTCCATCAGTCGTCCTCCGTGAAGCGTCCCGAGGTTGTTGGCATGTTCGGGATATACGAACTGGACCATACTGTTCTTGGTGTTATTTATCTCTGCCATGATCAAAATTTTAAAACGGTCTTTAAATACGGATGAAAGAATGTCCCTGAAACTTAACTGTAAAGGAGCTTCAGATCACCTTTCTCCAGAACGACGCTTACCGTTCCGCCGACCGGCAGATCTCCGAACAGCAGTTCTCTGGACAGTTTTTCTGTGATCTCGTTATCAATGAGCCTCTTGATCGGCCTTGCTCCGAGCAGTGCGTCGTAACCGTTTTTTGCAATGTACTTTCTTGCTTCTTCTGATAGTTTTATTCTTATTTTCTTTGCCTTGACCCGGTCTTCCAGTTCTCTGATGACCTTGTCAACTATTTTTTCAATGGTGACGGGGGCAAGGGAGTTAAATTTCAGTATTGCGGTCAGCCGGTTTCTGAATTCAGGACTGAAAAAGCTTTCAATTGCCTCACTGCTTTTGTCTTCGAACTCCTTCTGGGTAAATCCAACGTTTCGTTTTGAACTTTCCTTTGAACCGGTATTAGTGGTGAATATGAGAATAACCTGCCGGAAGTCGACCTTTCTGCCGTTTGAATCCGTCAGAGAAGCGTGGTCCATGACCTGAAGCAGCACGTTGTATATATCTTCATGTGCTTTTTCGATCTCATCAAGTAGCAGTACTGAGTGGGGCGACCTGTTTACTGCCTCCGTTAGCTGTCCTCCCTGGTCAAAACCAACGTAGCCAGGGGGTGAACCTATGAGCCGGGAGACGGTATGTTTTTCCATGTACTCGCTCATATCGAACCTGATGAATTCCGTTCCCAGTATATCTGCAAGTTTTTTAGCAAGTTCCGTTTTACCGACGCCGGTGGGTCCGGAGAACATAAATGACCCGATCGGCTTGTGTAGTTCCTTCAGTCCGGAGCGGGAGATATGAATGGAGGTTACGAGCTTTTCAATGGCCTTGTCCTGACCATAGATATGCTCTTTCAGACTGTCTTCCATGTTAAGAAGCAGGTTCTTATCCTCAGCTCTGACCGTTCGGGAAGGTATTTTTGCTATTTTTGCAACGGTGCTTTCAACGTCCTTGACGGTTACCTGTGCGTACTCTTTCAAATCGTTCCTCAGCTTGACCGCGGCACCCGTCTCGTCAAGAACGTCAATTGCCTTATCGGGAAGTCTCCTGTCGTTCATGAACTTTGCGGACAGTTCAACTGATGCCTTGATGGCCTTTGGAGAGTAATAGACCTTATGATATTTTTCATAGTACTTCTTAATACCGTTCAGTATTTTTATGGACTCATCTTCGCTCGGTTCGTGCACGTCGATCTTCTGGAAACGTCTGGCAAGTGCGTTGTCTTTCTCGAATATACTTCTGAACTCCTTCAGGGTCGTCGTTCCTATGCACTTTATTTCGCCGCTGGCAAGAACGGGCTTCAGCATGTTCGAGGCATCAAGACTTCCACCCGACACGGCACCGGCTCCAATGACCGTGTGTATCTCGTCAATGAACAACACTGTCGAAGGACTGTTCCTTGCGGCCTCTATTATTCCTTTCAGTCTTTCTTCAAAATCCCCTCTGTATCTGGTACCTGCCGTCAGAGTTCCCATGTCCAGAGCGTATATACTTGTATCCTTGAGGTCTTTGGGTACTTCTCCTTTGACGATCTTGTAGGCAAGCCCCTCTGCGATCGCGGTTTTTCCAACTCCTGCGTCCCCGACCAATATGGGATTGTTCTTTCTGCGTCTTGACAGTATATGAACCACTCTTTCAAGTTCGTTCTCTCTGCCGATTATCGGATCTATCCTGCCTTCCTGGGCGTTGTTTACAAGGTCTGTGCAAAAAGCAGCAAGAGCGTCCCGTTTGTTCTTTTTTGTTTCCGTTACGGCTTTTTCCGCGTTCTTGTGGCCTGTGTCTTCAAGGTCTGAGGACAGCACTGATCTGTGCGAGATGTATTTTACCAACTCATATCTGCTCAGTCCCTGCTCAAGCAGGAAAAATACCGCATGGGACTCGTGCAGTCTGAACATGGAGATCAGCAGGTTACATCCGTTGATCTCTGTCGTTTCAGCTGTTTCTGCATGGATGGAGGTAAGTTTCAGTACGTATTTACTGCCGTCGGAGTATTTGGGTTCCGGAGACGGTTCTGACGTTATACTGGGTATCTTGTCCTTTAAAAAGTCCTCCAGGGACCCTTTTAAGACTTCCAGATCAGCCCCGCACCTGATCAGTGCAACTGAGGCAACTTCATCGTTTATCAGTTCAAGCAGGAGGTGTTCAGGGGTTATAAACTCATGCCTGCGGTCCTTTGCCTGTTTATATGCCCTGTATAAGGTCCTTTCAAGTTCTTCCGAGAGAATCAATTTCATTCTCCTCCAGATTCAACTTCCAGAGTACATTTTAACGGATGTTCGTACTGATGAGCCAGATCGTTGACCTGAACGATTTTTGACTTTGCTATATCGTAAGTATAAACGCCTATTGTACTTTTTCCTTTTATATGTGCTTCAAGCATTATCCTGCTGCTTTCTTCCTGTGTCTTGTAGAAGATTTTCATAATTACCCATACAACGAAATCCCTTGGCGTGTAGTTGTCGTTCAGGAGAACTATCCTGTACATGTCCGGCTTTTTTAACAGGGGCTTTTTTTCTGTGACCCTTTCAGTTCCTTTTACAAATCCCAGTTTTTCCCTGTCTTCGGACATAACTGTATTATACCTGACTGCCGTTTAAGTATTTTAACGGCGACCTTTTATTATACTTTTTTATAAGTTCCAGAAAATAGTTTCTTTCGTGCATCAGATATTTTTTTACGAAATCCCTTGCAGACGGGTTGAAGATGAGATGAGAACTGTATACCGGCACTGCCTTGAATCCCCGCAGGAATTTATGTTCTCCCTGTGCGCCTGCTTCAAACCATTTGATCTTATTCTGTATCGCATATTCAATTAAACTATAATAACAACACTCAAAATGTAAATTGCTTATGTTCGTTACAGTTCCCCAGTATCTGCCGAAAAGTTTGGAGGTTGTCAGAAAATTTATTGAACCGCCAAGCCATGTTTCTTCGTTCTTTGCCATCACCATCAGGATCTTATCAGAGAAATGTTCGTGAATTAAGTCAAAAAATTCATAATTTAAGTAAGCATTTCCCCACTTTCTCATATTTGTATCGTTGTAGAACTGCCACATAGCGTCAATGTGTTCTTTGTTTATACTGTCTCCTCCGAGCACGTGTATCTTCACTTTGGAGTTGTAAAAGGGCTTTCTTTCCTTTTTTATCTGCTTTCTCTTAGAGGATCTGAGATCTTCAAGAAAATTATCAAAATTTGCATAGTTTCTGTTCTCCCAGTGATACTGGTGCGTGGTCCTGTCAAGAAAGCCGGCTTCAGCTAATATCTCCCGCTCTTGCCCGTCTATGAACAGGCAGTGGATGGATGAAAGGGAAAGTTCTTTTGATAATGTGACCATGGCGTCAATTAGAAGTCGGGAACACGTTCTGTGATCGTATTCTGGATGAACATTGATCCTTTTTCCCGTTGTCGGAGTGAACGGGACCCCTACAACTCCTTTTGGGTAGTAGGTCAGTCCTGCGTTTTCGTAAGCCCTTGCCCATTCCCAGTCAAAGATAAACTCTCCATGAGAATCCGTTTTTATAAAAAAGGCAAGAGAGGCTATCAGTTTTTGGTCGTCAAAGAGGAGGATGTACCTTGGGTCCCAGCTCGTTAGCTTGCCTATACAGCCGGATTTTTCCAGGCTCATCAGGAAATCATGATCAAGGAAAGGATGGGTTTTATCCTGAATAGCGTTATAGGCGTCTTTATCAACCTCTGTAATGGACCCTGTGATTTTGATTTTCATCGTACAGTAGTTTTTAAACTTAAACAGGATAACTTTACATAGTATTTTTGACCTTGATCAGCGAAATTACATGTTTATTTTACGGATTTATATACTTTAATAAAAATCATACTGTTATGAGTACAGGATACTTCTCTCATTCCCGTTCCCTTCTGGTTTTTTAGGATGCATCGGGAGCACAAGCTTTCCCATCCAATATAACGCTTGGGAATTACATTTGTTCAAAGTAATTCAGACAAAAGAACAACAAATACGCTGTAAATTGGGGTTGTTTGTATAATCTGGCCTGTTAAAATAACTGCAGTCTATTCAGATATTGATTTAACGTTCGATCAAACGAAAATACAGGGTTTTACACTTTAAAGAATCTATGTAGATAGAAAACCTTCATTTAGTTTGTATTGCATTTGATGCTGAGAAGATTGAGGATAAGCAGCTTGTTAAAACCAAGTGAAATGACCTTGTCAGGATCACGAAAAATAGAAATATCCTCAAAAACTAAAAAGACCAGAATTCTTTTTTTAAAGTAGTGTTATATTATCAAATCACAACTGATGGCGTAAGGTTGTGATCAAGTAATGTGAATATGAGTAATTACGAAGAGAAATTATAAATATGCAAGTTCCATCATTTTATCTGCTGTGCTTTGTATTTGCTTCTATGTGTTTTATGTCCATAGGTGCATATGGTCAGACCAGTGTTAATAATTGCGACTCCAGTGAAGCGATTGAAGCCACGTTGACAGTGGACGGAGCAGCACACAATGGAAGTTTTGGAAGTGCCGGTGGACTGGAATATTTTCGGATAGCCCCGGCATCCGACGTCAATGTAAAAATAGAGACAACCTTCACCAATAATAATCGAGAATACAGTTTACAGCTTTGTGACAGCAATGATGATCTGATAGCAAGTACTACTGAAGTGACTATGTCCGGTATGGCCACTATACAAACCCGCCTCAGACCCGGAACGTACTATATCGTTGTGAGAAGCAGCGGTGCTGATAGTTACCGGCTTACAGTTGCAACAGATACTGATTATAATACTTTGCTATCTGATTGCAGAGGCATTACTACCAATTTTACCAATGATCCCTTATACGGGTGTCAGTGGCATCTGAAAAATACGGGGCAGTTGGAGTTCAACGGGCAGGCAATAGCCGCCGGAGAAGATATAAACATAGAGGGGATCTGGAATGATGCAGTATTTGGAAATGGAGTTAACGTGGCTGTGGTAGATAATGGTATGGACCCCGATCATGAAGACCTGGCTGCCAATGTAAATCCCAGCCTGAACCATGATTACTCTGGAAACAGAAATGTATTCAACCCTTCAGATGCTCATGGTACAAATGTAGCGGGCATTTTAGCAGCAGTGGGTGATAATGGAACTGGCATAAGAGGAGTGGCACCTCAGGCAAGTATCTATCATTATAACTTGATAGGAGGGGGTAATTTTATTTCTCTTAACAGGGTAGACGCTATGACCCGTAACCGAACTACAACTGCGGTATCCAACAACAGCTGGGGAGCACCGGATACTGCTGTTCTTCACTCTGCTGATAGCGCTTGGGAAATGGCAGTGGAAAGGGGTATCAGGGAAGGGTTTGGTGGTAAAGGGGTTTTTTACAGCTGGGCAGCTGGCAATGGATATGCTCAGTTCGACCAGGCTAATTTTGAAGAATATTCTAACTACTACGCTGTAACTTCCGTCTGTTCGGTAAATGGTTCTGGTACGTCGAGTTCTTTTTCAGAAGAGGGAGTAAATCTGTGGGTATGTGCTCCGGGTTCGTTTATTACGACGACCGGTAATAAGGACCGCTATGATTTTGGAGGCAGCGGAACGTCGTTCTCTGCTCCGGTCGTTTCAGGGGTTGCCGCACTGATGCGTGAGGTAAACAGTGATCTGAGCTGGCGTGACCTGAAGTTGATCTTGGCAGCTTCAGCCCGCAAGACCGACCAGACCGACTTGGACTGGGAAGAAGTAGCAGTTAAATACGGTCCTGATACAGACAGGTATAATTACAATCCAAAGTACGGTTTTGGCGTGGTGGATGCTGAGGCAGCGGTAGAACTTGCCAGAAGCTGGACCACTGTTCCACAGATGAGAACCCTGCCTGCTTCCTCGGGTAATATTAATACAGCGATCCCCGACGCTGTAGGTGACGTAGCCGGAACAATTACTTCCAGACTGAACATACCCGATACTGATCTTTTTACAGAATTCGTAGAGATCAATCTCAATTTCTCTCACGAGTTCTTTCCAGATCTGAATATACAGATAAACTCCCCTGACGGTACTGTGTCGGAACTTACTGAGGAATATGTAGACGATGCTTTATCACTTATTAGAACTAACCCTTCATTCACTAGTACAGACTTTCGTTACAACTTCCGCACTCATCGTTTTGGTTCAGCCAAACACCTCGGAGAAGATCCTGCTGGAGAATGGATTTTGAAAATAGATGATACTGAAGAGTTAGATACCGGGACTTTACACTCATGGAGCATTAAAGTTTATGGGCACAGGAGGGGTAGTACAGGACCAAACCCAACACCAGATCCTGATACTGGAGGTGGTGGAGGATGTTCAGTTTCCGATCAAAACGACGTTGTTTCTGGTCTGTTCGGAGTAATGACATGTCTGATGCTGATACCTGTATCAGTAGTGATCAGAAGGAAGAGAAGATCTTATATAAAGATGTAGTAATGCGGTTCTGCCTAATCCCTGAGGTGTTGAGAGAGCCAGATCTTCAAGTCACACGCCTGTCAACATCTGATGGAAAAAATAACCTTTACCTTGCACGGGTAGGAAAAGATATACACACTCATTGACTGTAAAGCTAACAAGATTAATGCAAAACTTCATAGAATGATAAAGAGTTAAAGTTTGATAAAATCTATACCATAAATTACATTAACAGAATAAAATCTTAAAAGGTGATCACTCTAATGAAAAAATTCAACTTATTAACTGATCTCTATTACAAGTTTTTTTCAGGATTCATAGTTACTGCATCGATATTGTCAATGAGCGTTGTGTATGTGTTGGACAGTTCTTATTCAGCGGAGCCTAGGATTTATAACAAGGATATGCTGAAAACAGACAGAGGTTCGGTAGCTTCTGAAAAAGGCACCGTTTATATATGGCAGGATGGGGATATAACCAGAAGAGTTCGTGTACAGCCGGGATTAGCGGTACAGAAGAGCAGTGTGAACAGGCCAGAGGATGAAGTAATTACCAAGAGTGGACAGATGAGCATAGTCAGGAAGCAGGTTAATAACGGTGAGGATACTCAACCAGTGTTTCGGGGACAGTCAGGACAGTTAATGACGCTGCCTGGAGGGGTTGTGCTTGTTTTTGCACCTGAATTAAGCCGAGAGGAGATGGAAGTTTTTTTTGCAGATAACGGAATATCCATGGATGGAGTATCGAGGATGGACTTTACCAGGAATGCGTTTTTCATAAATACCGGAGCAGGATTTGCATCTCTGCATCTTGCGAACGAATTATCAGGGAAGGAGGGAGTGATTTTATCCAGCCCTAACTGGTGGCAGGAAGTTGTAACCAAATAAAAAAAAAGGGGGGGGGGGAGCATGAACAACTGTAAGAAGATTACCTTAAGGAATATCATATCAGTAGTTTTACTGTTATTTTCTTTTCTATGTTTTATGTCCATAGGTGCATATGGTCAGACCAGTGATAATAATTGTAACTCCAGTGCAACGGTTGAAGCCACGTTGACAGTGGACGCAGCGGCACACGATGGAAGTTTTGAAAGTGCCGGTGGACTGGAATATTTTCAGATAGACCCGGCATCTGACGTTAATGTAAATATAGAGACAACCTTCACCAATGATAATTTAGATTACAGTTTACAGCTTTGTGACAGCAATGATGATCTTATAGCAAGCAGTACTGACAATATCCCAGCTCGCCTAAGGCCTGGAACGTACTATATAGTTGTGGGAAGCAGCGGCGCTGATAGTTACCAGCTTACAGTTGCAACAGATACTGATTATAATACTTTGCTATCTGATTGCAGAGGCATTACTACCAATTTTACCGATGATCCCTTATACGGGTGTCAGTGGCATCTGAAAAATACAGGGCAGCTGAGTTTTGACGGGCAGGCAATAACCGCCGGAGAGGATATAAATGTGGAGGGAGTCTGGAATAATGAAATCTCGGGGGGGGGGGGGTTAGCGTGGCGGTGGTTGGTGATGGTATGGACTCCTCGCATGAGGATCTTGCCGCCAATGTAAATTCCAGCCTGAATCATGATTACTCTGGAAACAGTAATGTATTCAATCCTTCAAGTTCTCATGGTACACAAGTAGCAGGCATTATAGCAGGAGTGGGTGATAACCAGCTTGGTGTGAGAGGTGTAGCACCACAGGCGAGCATCTATAGTTATAATTTGGCAGGTAATTTCAGTGATGCTAACGCGAAAGATGCAATGACCCGTAATCACATTGTAACGGCGGTCTCTAATAACAACTGGGGACCGGAGGATATACCTCTTCTTCACGGGGTTTCAGCTATGTGGGAAGAAGGGGTTGAAACAGGTATCAGAGAAGGGTTTGGTGGTAAAGGAGTATTTTATGTCTGGGCAGCTGGAGATGGATATGACAGGTTCCGTTATCTGCACGACCTGTTTGATACTGTTCCACCATACGGCTCTCAATCTCAAAATGCTGCCCATGAATACGATCAAGCTAATTTTGATGAATATTCTAACTACTACCCTGTAACTACCGTCTGTTCAGTAGATGGTGATGGAACTAAAAGTTCTTTTTCGGAAGAAGGAGTAAATCTGTGGGTATGTGCTCCAGGTTTCAATATTACAACGACCTATAATAAAGACCGCTATGCTTTTATAGTTAGTGGTACATCATATTCAGCTGCACAGGTTTCAGGGGTTGCGGCACTGATGCGGGAGGTAAACAGTGACCTGAGCTGGAGGGACTTGAAGTTGATACTGGCAGCTTCAGCTCGTAAGAACGACCCGACCGACTCTGGCTGGGAGACAGTAGCACTCAAATACGGTTCTGATACAGACAGTTATAATTACAATCCAAAGTACGGTTTTGGCGTAGTAGATACTGAGGCGGCAGCAGGACTTGCTGAAAGTTGGAACCGTGTTGGAGGAGCAATGGCAACTCAGGCTATTGCTTCTACAGATAGGGATATAGCGATCCCCGATCGCACAGGTGGAGCAGACGGAACAGTTACTTCCAACCTGACCATACCCGATAATGACGAATTTTCATTTGTGGAGTTTGTAGAGGTTGAACTCGTTTTTTCTCACACTTTCTTACCGGATTTAAATATACAAGTAACGTCCCCTGCCGGTACTGTGTCGCAGCTGGTCAGGCGATTTGTAGAAGAGTCCAGTGTTCTTAGTGAAAGTACGGACGATGTCGAAAGAGTGCTCTCAAGAGGTGATTTTAGTTATACCGATCAAACCCATCGTTTTGGTTCAGCCAAACACCTCGGAGAAGACCCTGCTGGAAAATGGATTTTGAAGATTGATGATACTGAAGAGTTAGATACCGGGACTTTACACTCGTGGAGCATTAAAGTTTATGGTCATAGAAAGGGTAACACAATACCGGACTTTAGCAGTGATACGATAGATGATCAGGAGTACGTAGCAGGGAAAACGACAAACCTTCCGGTAACACTGCCTGTAGCAGCGGGAGGGAATGCTCCATTAACTTACAGTATAACCCCTGCGTTACCAACTGGATTGGATTTTGACAGTAACACTCGAGTAATAAGCGGGACACCGACTGCTGCAGCAAGTAAGAATACCTATACATATACTGTAACGGATGATGATGGGGATACGGATGATCTGACGTTCGGTATCACAATAGCTGCAAACGAAGTGCCAAGTTTCAGTGATACGATAGATGATCAGGAGTACATAGCAGGTACGGCAACAAACCTTCCGGTAACACTGCCTGAGGCAGCGGGAGGGAATGCTCCATTAACTTACAGTATAACCCCGGCATTACCGACTGGATTGGATTTTGACAGTAACACTCGAGTAATAAGCGGGACACCGGCTGCTGCAGCGAGCAGAACGGCTTATACATATACAGTAACGGACGAAGATGGTGATACGGATGATCTGACGTTCGGTATCACGATATCAGCTGACGTAGAACCAGGCTTCAGTGATACGATAGCTGATCAGGAGTACGTAGCAGGGACAGCAACAAACCTTCCGGTAACACTGCCTGAGGCAGCAGGAGGGAATGCTCCATTAACTTACAGTATAACTCCCGCTTTACCAACTGGATTGGATTTTACCCCTGCTACCCGAGCGATAAGCGGAACTCCAACTACTGCAGCGAGTAAGAATACCTATACATATACGGTAGAAGACATAGATGGAGATACGACTGATTTGACGTTTGGTATTACAATAGCTGCAGACGTAGAACCAGGCTTCAGTGATACGATAGCTGATCAGGAGTACGTAGCAGGGACAGCAACTAACCTTCCGGTAACACTGCCTGTAGCAGCGGGAGGGAATGCTCCATTAACTTACAGTATAACCCCTGCTTTACCAACTGGATTGGATTTTGACAGTAACACTCGAGTAATAAGCGGGACACCGACTGCTGCAGCAAGTAAGAATACCTATACATATACGGTAGAAGACATAGATGGAGATACGACTGATCTGACGTTCGGTATCACGGTAGCTGCAAACGAAGAACCAGGCTTCAGTGATACGATAGATGATCAGGAGTATGTAGCAGGGACAGCAACGAACCTTCCGGTAACACTGCCTGAGGCAGCGGGAGGGAATGCTCCATTAACTTACAGTATAACCCCTGCATTACCAACTGGATTGGATTTTGACAGTAACACTCGAGTAATAAGCGGAACACCGGCTGCTGCAGCGAGCAGGACAGTTTATACATATACAGTAACGGACGAGGATGGGGATACGGATGATCTGACGTTCGGGATCACGATATCAGCAGACGTAGAACCAGGCTTCAGCGATACGATAGGTGATCAGGAGTATGTAGCAGGGAAAACGATAAACCTTCCGGTAACATTGCCTGCAGCAACGGGAGGGAATGCTCCATTAACTTACAGTATAACCCCGGCTTTACCGACTGGATTGGATTTTGACAGTAACACTCGAGTAATAAGCGGAACACCGGCTGCTGCAGCGAGCAGGACGGCTTATACATATACAGTAACGGACGAGGATGGGGATACGGATGATCTGACGTTCGGGATCACGGTAGCTGCAAATGAAGAACCAGGCTTCAGCGATACGATAGCTGATCAGGAGTACATAGCAGGGACGGGAACAAACCTTCCGGTAACATTGCCTGCAGCAACGGGAGGGAATGCTCCATTAACTTACAGTATAACCCCTGGACTACCTGCCGGATTGGATTTTACCCCTGCTACCCGAGTGATAAGTGGAACTCCGACTACTGCAGCGAGCAGGACGGCTTATACATATACTGTAACGGATGAAGATGGGGATACGGATGATCTGACGTTCGGGATCACGGTAGCTGCAAACGAAGAACCAAGCTTCAGCGATACGATAGCTGATCAGGAGTACATAGCAGGGACGGGAACAAACCTTCCGGTAACACTGCCTGTAGCAGCGGGAGGGAATGCTCCATTAACTTACAGTATAACCCCGGCATTACCGACTGGATTGGATTTTGACATTAACACTCGAGTAATAAGCGGGACACCGGCTACTGCAGCGAGCAGGACGGCTTATACATATACAGTAACGGATGATGATGGGGATACAGCTGATTTGACGTTCGGTATCACGATATCAGCAGACGTAGAACCAGGCTTCAGCGATACGATAGCTGATCAGGAGTATGTAGCAGGAAAAATGACAAACCTTCCGGTAACGCTGCCTGCAGCAACGGGAGGGAATGCTCCATTAACTTACAGTATAACCCCTAGATTACCTGCCGGATTGGATTTTAATGCATCTGCCCGAGAGATAAGCGGGACACCGACTACTGCAGCGAGCAGGACAGTTTATACATATACAGTAACGGACGAAGACGGGGATACGACTGATCTGACGTTCGGGATCACGGTGGCTGCAAACGAAGAACCAGGCTTCAGTGATACGATAGATGATCAGGAGTATATAACCGGTACAGCAGTAACAGAAACACTGCCTGAGGCAGCAGGAGGGAATGGAGTATTAAGGTACAGTATAACCCCTGGATTACCGACTGGATTGAATTTTGACAATAACACCCGAGTAATAAGCGGGACACCGGTTACTGCAGCGAGCAGGACAGTTTATACATATACTGTAACGGACGAAGACGGGGATATGGCTGAGTTGACGTTCGGGATCACGGTAGGATCTGACGTGCCAACCTTTGGCAGTGCAACAGTTACTAATAGGAATTATGTGGTGGGTACAGCAGTAACAGTAACACTGCCTGAGGCAGCAGGAGGGAATGGAACATTAAGATACAGTTTAACACCAGCATTACCAACTGGACTGGATTTTAACGCATCTACCCGAGTGATAAGCGGAACACCCACCAGTGTATCATCGTCTGATACTTACACGTATACGGTAACAGACGAAGATGGGGATATGGCTGAGTTGAGTTTCACGATCAGGGTAGTGAATCGTCCTGCTCCGCCGAGACCGGGACCAACACCAGATACTGAAGCTGGTGGTGGAGGAGGATGTGCAATTTCCGATCAGAACGACGTTGTTTCTGGACTGTTCGGAGTAATAGCATGTCTGATGCTGATACCTGTATCAGTATTGATCAGAAGGAAGAGAAGGTCTTATATAAATCTGTAGCAATGCGTTTTTTCAAAACATTGAACTAATTTACATTTGTGTGACGGCAACAATAATCTGATAGCAAATTCGCCTCATATCGGGAATGTACTATATTGTTGTGGGAAGCAGTGGTGCCGAACAGTACATGCTTCAGGCTGTTTACATATAACGATTTTACCGATAATCCCTTATAAAAGGCAGTCAGTGGTATCGACAAACCAGTCTTTACTGTTCCGTAAATAGAATTGGTGTGGATAATGGCAGAAGTTACAGAATATATCTGCTTAGATCCCTGTCCTGCAGTATGTCGGAGATTTTATTTGACACATACTTTGAATCAATTTCCACTACTTTGTTTATCATCTCCGGAGCATCAAATGAAACCTCGTCCAGCAGCTTTTCGAGAATAGTATGAAGCCTTCTTGCACCAATATTTTCAGTTGCGTCATTGACCTGCGTTGCCGCGTCAGCTATTTCTTCAATGCCGTCATCTCGAAAAACAAGTTTTATATCTTCCGTTTTCATAAGTTCTACGTACTGTTTGGTAAGTGCGTTTTTTGGTTCCGTCAATATGGATATAAAATCTTCCTTTTTTAGTGCTTCAAGTTCAACCCTTATAGGGAATCTTCCCTGAAGTTCAGGAATTAGATCAGATGGCTTTGAAACGTGAAAGGCTCCTGCTCCCACGAATAATATATGGTCGGTTTTTACCATTCCGTGTTTTGTATTTACGGTGCATCCTTCTATTATTGGAAGCAGGTCTCTCTGGACGCCTTCTCTTGACACGTCCGGTCCTGCACTGCTTTCCCTGCCGGCGATCTTATCAATTTCGTCAATAAATACAATCCCTGACTCCTCCACCCTCTCTATGGCCGTTTTAACAACGTTATCCATGTCCACCAGTCTTTGTGATTCTTCCTGAATGAATATCTCCATTGCTTCGGGTACTTTTACTTTTCTTTTTTTTGTTTTCTTTGGAATGAAGTTGCCGAGCATATCGGATAAATTGACGTCCATCTCTTCTATACCGGACGTGCTGAATACCTGTATCGGGCTATGCCTGGCAGTTACTTCAATTTCAACGTACCTGTCGTTCAGTTTGTCTTTTCTTAAAAGTTTTCTGAATTTTTCACGTGTGGTCTCGGTTTTTTCACGAGGTTTGGATTCGTCGTCAGGGTCTGGGGAAGAAGCACTGGGAGGTGGTGGTACCAGAAGGTCAAGCATTCTTTCTTCTGCTAATTCCTCTGCTTTTGTTTTAACTCTGACTATTTCCTCGTCTGCGACCATTTTGATCGCTATCTCGGTCAGATCGCGGATCATGGATTCCACGTCCCTGCCCACGTAACCGACTTCAGTGAACTTTGAAGCCTCGATCTTGATGAAGGGAGCCTGTGCCAGTTTTGCCATCCTTCGGGCGATCTCGGTCTTTCCCACGCCCGTGGGACCGATCATCAGGATATTTTTGGGAGAGATCTCGTCCCTTAACTCTTTGGAAACCCGCTGCCTTCTCCAGCGGTTCCTGAGGGCGATCGATACGGCTCTCTTGGCTTTATTTTGACCAATAATGTATTTGTCCAGTTCAGAAACTATTTCTCGTGGAGTAAAAAATGGCTGCTTGGTCATTTATATAACCTCAATAGTAATGTTGTTATTCGTGTAAATACAGATTTCAGCGGCTATCTCCAGGGAATTTCTCACGATATCTTCCGGTTCCATATCGGAAAATTCAGAAAGGGCTTTTGCCGCTGCCCTTGCATATGCCCCGCCTGAGCCAATTGCCAGGATGTTATCATCGGATTCTATTACGTCGCCGCTGCCGGATATGAGGAACATATAGTTCTTGTCTGCAACTATGAGCAGTGCTTCTAATCTTCGCAGGACCTTGTCAGTTCTCCAGTCTTTTCCAAGCTCCACCGCCGACCGTTTCAGATTACCTCCAAATTCCTGAAGCTTTGCCTCGAACTTGTCAAAAAGCGTGATAGCGTCCGCCGTTGAGCCGGCAAAACCTATGGATACCTTGTCTTCGTATATCTTTCTGACCTTTTTTGCCGAATGCTTAATGGCCGTGTCCCCGAGAGTGACCTGTCCGTCTCCCCCAAGGGCTACCTTTGAGTTCTTTTTTACGCAAACTATCGTAGTTCCATGAAAGTCTTTCATACAGGTCCCTATGCCCTGGGATGGGTCTTATCATATATGTTCATTAATTTTTCAACGGAGGTATGGGTGTATTTCTGCGTTGTGGACAAACTCGAATGTCCCAGAAGTTCCTGAATTGCCCTCAGATCAGCTCCATTGCCCAGCAGGTGAGTTGCGAACGTGTGCCTGAGCGAGTGGGGTCCGATCTTTTTTGAAATACCGCTCAGTATACCGTATTTTTTAACTATTCTGTCAATACTTCTTGCCGTAAGTCGTGTCCCTCTGTTGTTCAGAAAAAGATAGTCCTGTTTCGGGTTCAGTTCGTGCCGCAGCTTCAGGTAACTGGCAATGGCCTTATCCGCTTTTGAACCGTAGGGTACTAATCTCTCCTTTCTGCCTTTCCCTGTGACCTTTATGGTATTTTGAGCCCTGTCGATCTCCAGTATCCTGATGTTGGACAGCTCACTGACCCTGATCCCGGTGGAGTAAAGGACCTCCAGTACAGCCTTGTTCCTTATGGATAAGACGTCGTCTTCTTTTACCGAATCTATCAGTGCATAGGCTTCATCAACTGACAGGAATACAGGAAGGGGTTTCTCTTTCTTTGGGAGCGGGATCAGTTTCGGGAGATTTTTCTCCAAAGCGCCTTTGCCGACGAGGAAGTCAAAGAAAGACCGTAAGGTCGTGAGTTTCCTTGAAACGGTCGATCTGGAATTCTTGTTATGCATCAGGAGCAGATACGCCTTGATCTCCTTTACACTGACGTCTTTGAGAAAGGTGGAGTTTTCTTCCAGAAAGGCCATGAACTCGCCAAGGTCGCTCAGGTATGAACGAACCGTGTGCCCGGAACAGTTTTTTTCATATTTCAGGAACTTTTCAAAATCGATTAACAGTGGGTTCATCGTATCGTTCTCTGTTTGCAGTTACTGCTTTGTGATTATCAGGACCTTTGTGGCTGTGTCCACGGTTTATCCTTGATGGATTCTTCGTACTTCTTGATGTGTTTTTCAAGTAAGAGCGTCTGAGATATGTCATCAAGGCCTTTTAATAATGCTTCTTTTTTAGACCCGTCCACTTCAAAGCTCCATGAACTTCCCATCTGATCGTGTATTTTCTGTTCCTCCAGATCTACCGTTAATTCATAACGGTCGGTAAGGAGGGTATTTTCAAAAAGTTTATTGACCACCTCTCTGTCCATCTCCACAGGCAGAATGGAGTTCTTAAAGCAGTTATTGTAGAAAATATCCGCAAAGGAAGGGGCTATTATCGTTTTAAATCCATATTCTTTGAGTGCCCACGGTGCATGCTCTCTTGAACTGCCACTTCCGAAGTTATCCCTTGCAATAAGTATACTGGCACCTTTGTATTTTTTATGATTTAAAATAAAATCAGGATCTGGCGTACCGTCGTCCTTATAGCGCCAGTCATAGAACAGGAATTCTCCAAAACCCGTCCTTTCTATTCTTTTAAGGAACTGTTTCGGGATTATCTGGTCCGTGTCCACGTTGGCCCTGTCCAGAGGAGCAACTATCCCGCTTTCTTTAATATACGCTTCCATTGTTGTTCTCTTTATATTTCCTTATTGAGTTCCAGGGATCTGACGTCCACAAAATGTCCCTTTATGGCCGCTGCCGCTGCCATTATGGGACTTACCAGGTGGGTCCTTCCCCCTTTGCCCTGCCTGCCTTCAAAGTTCCTGTTCGATGTACTTGCACATCTTTCTCCAGGAGAGAGGATATCCGCGTTCATCCCAAGGCACATACTGCAGCCTGCCTCCCGCCATTCGAACCCTGCTTCTTTAAAGATCTTATCCAGTCCGATCTTTTCAGCTTTCAGTTTTACCACCTGCGATCCGGGAACGACCATTGCTCTGACGCTTGCAGCGATCTTTTTACCCTTTACGACCCTGGCAGCAGCCGTCAGGTCTTCAAGTCTGGCGTTCGTACACGACCCGATAAATACCCTGTCGATCCTTATATCTTCGATCGGGGTATTGGGCTTTAAGTCCATGTACTCAAGTGCGTGCATCGCCGATTTCCTTTCCTCTTCGTCATTTACTCGTTTGGGGTCTGGGACTTTGGCAGTAACGTCGGTTACCATACCCGGATTCGTTCCCCAGCTTACCTGAGGGGCCATCTCTGATGCGTTCAGGGTTATGGACCTGTCAAATACCGCGTTATCATCGGTTTTCAAGCTTTGCCAGTAAGCCAGTGCTTCATCCATGTCTTTTCCAGCTGGTGAGTATTTTCTCCCTCTGACGTAATCGAACGTTTTCTGATCAGGTGCTATCATTCCTGCTTTTGCGCCTGCTTCGATCGACATGTTACAGATGGTCATTCTTTCTTCCATTGACAGATCTTCGATCGCATTGCCCCTGTATTCAACTACGTGCTGCGTGGCACCTGCGGTTCCTATACTGCCTATAATGCTCAGGATTATATCTTTTGCACTGACCCCGTATTGCCTTTCACCTTCTATCTTTATTTCAAATACACTGGGTTTGTTCTGCCAGAGACACTGGGTTGAAAGCACGTGCTCTACCTCACTTGTTCCAATACCGAACGCAAGCGATCCAAAAGCTCCGTGGGTTGAAGTATGGCTGTCCCCGCATACTATCGTCATACCCGGTCTTGTAAGCCCCAGCTCGGGACCGATGACGTGAACGATCCCCTGAGAGTGACTGTTGGTCTTGATCCCGTAAAGTTCTATTCCATGCACGTTGCAGTTCTGTCTGAGGGTTTCCATCTGCCGTGCGGATATTTCATCTTCTATGGGCATGGACCTGTCAGTGGTGGGAACGTTGTGGTCCATGGTCGCAAAGGTCAGGTCGGGCCTTCTGACCGTTCTGTCGTTCAGTTTCAGTCCTTCGAATGCCTGCGGAGAGGTCACCTCGTGCACCAGGTGCAGATCAATGTACAAAAGGGTTGGCTTCTGATCCTGCTCGTAGATCACGTGAGCGTCCCATATTTTGTCAAAAAGCGTTCTGTGTTTCATTTCAAGTCCTTTTACCCAGCTGTTTTATTGCCTCGGACCCTGTGTACCTGGCTTTAGAACCAAGATGTTCCTCAATTCGCAGGAGCTGGTTATATTTTGCAACCCTGTCGCTCCTGGAAACCGACCCGGTCTTTATCTGACCCGAGCCTGTTGCCACCGCTATGTCAGCTATCGTTGAGTCTTCGGTTTCTCCAGACCTGTGTGATATTATGTAACTGTAACCGCCGTTCTTTGCCATCTCAATTGCCTGGAGCGTTTCGCTCAAAGTCCCGATCTGGTTGACCTTGATCAAGATAGAGTTTCCGGCCTGCTGTTTTATTCCCTTTTTCAGGATCTTGGTATTTGTAACGAACAGATCATCTCCCACCAGCTGTACTTTATCCCCTATGGTCCTTGTGATGTTCTTCCATCCCTCCCAGTCGTTTTCCGAAAGCGGGTCCTCGATCGAGATTATCGGATACCTGTCTGTCCATTCAGCGTACAGGTCTATCAGTTTCTGTGAGGATATTTTTTTATTCTCCAGTTCATATTTCCTGTTGCTGTAGAACTCGCTGGAAGCTGCGTCAAGAGCGATGGATATCTGCTCAGCGGGTTTGTAGCCGGCTTTTGAAACGGCGTCCAGGATCAGTTCGACCGCCTGTTCGTTCGACTTGAGGTCCGGTGCAAAACCACCTTCGTCCCCAACGGAGGTCGCATGACCTTTCCTGGCTAAAAGCTGCTTCAGGGTATGGAATACCTCCACGCCGGCCCTCAGTGCCTCGGAAAATCTGTTAAAGCCATGGGGTACTATCATAAACTCCTGAAAATCAAGATTATTATCTGCATGTTCTCCGCCGTTGATTATATTCATCAGAGGGACCGGCAGAACGTTCGACAAAGGATTTCCCAGATATCTGTAAAGGGGAATATCGAGTGAATCTGCTGCAGCTTTGGCGGCGGCTATGGACACTCCAAGTATTGCGTTAGCTCCAAGTTTTGATTTTGAAGGTGTTCCGTCCAGTTCAATTAAAAGATTATCGATCCATAGCTGGTCGTGGGAGTTTGCCCCGATCAGTTTTGGGGCAATTATCTGATTTACGTTCTTTACGGCTTTTTTAACCCCTTTGCCCATAAATCGTTTTTTATCCTTATCTCTGAGTTCAAGAGCTTCCTTGGAACCCGTTGAAGCACCTGAAGGGACCCCCGCTCGTCCGTAGTAGCCATCGGCACAGTACACCTCGACCTCGACCGTGGGATTTCCCCTGGAATCAAGTATTTCTCGTGCATGGACATCTGTTATTAAAGACATGACCTTTAAATTCTCCAAACCGTTCTGCTTCTCAAATATGAACTGAATCTGTGTTTTTTTCAAACTTTTTATATGATAAGATACTTTAAGATATGTTGAAAGATGATCTGCTACGTGCCATTTCACTGGCGGAGGACGGCAGATGGGATGACGCACATAGAACGGTACAGGATATAGAGAACGAGTACGCGTACTGGGTCCATGCGAACCTGCACAGAGAAGAAGGGGATACTTCTAATTCCAGATACTGGTACGGCAGAGCAGGCAGGGAATATACGGAAGTTGACTTTGCCAAAGAAAGAAAAGAGATAAAAAAGGAAGTAGAAGATAAGTTCTGAAGGCTGAAGACGAACAGAGTTAAGTATCGTTATCCTGGACTTCCATATTTTAACGGCTGTGAGATTTTGAAAGTTTCTGGATTGTCATAACCTGATATTGGAAATAAAAGAGATATTTATCTTGTAATCGAAGGATTTAAAGATCTTGTAGGTAGATGAGTTTGTTTCTTTTATTAAAAAAATCTGGTGGAGATTATTTAAACACATTTTTAGGAAAAATAATCAGAGTTTAAGGAGTAATAAAAATATGAATGAAGATATGTATGAAGAAATAATTGGGAATAATCATAGAATGTTACATCATAAACATCATCCTAATTTATATATTATTGTTTCTGGAAATGATGATGATGATATAAGTTTTAAACAAATTGAAGAATTCAATAATTTTACAAAATATATAATAAAAGAAGATAAAAAGAAAAATATAACGCGTGATAAAGAAGCAAAGGAAATTCTTGCAAATGAATGTACAGACGAAGATGAAGATCATATAGATGAATTTGATGATAAATCTATATCAGATATTAAGAAGGAATTTTATGACAAATATGGTATGGATATTACGGAAGAGTTTTATGCTGAAGAACTAAAGACAGCAGAGGATATTAAATATCATGGTAAATATAAAGGATATAAAATGTTTACTTATATTAATACTTACAATGATACCCTTTTAGCTGTAAACCATATACTTGGTTTGACCATACCGGAAAGTTGTATCGGACATAAAAAAGATGTTGATCTTATAGTTGAAGAGTTAAAATATCTTATAGACGATACTGTTTATAGTATCAGAGAAAAAGGTACAGGATACTGGAGTCCTTTTTTAAAAAAAGATATTAAAGTTTAAAAGTTCAAAATTAGACGGGATTACTCCATGGGATTTTCAGTTAGATACGGTAAGAAAGTCCCTTATCTATGAATGAAGCCCTCGAAAGGATTTTTCAAAGTTCCGCATACTATGAGATCCTGTAATTACTTGTATGGGATGTAATTGTCCAAAAACAGGTCTTGAATATTATCAAACCGTAATTATTTTTTATTCACACTTTTATACACGGGAGAATTTAATATGGCGAAGCAAAAGTCAGACAGACATGAATTTCAGGCAGAGGTAAAGCAGCTTCTGGACATTGTTGTTCACTCCTTGTACACGGACAAGGAGATATTTATAAGAGAACTTGTTTCCAATGCCTCCGATGCACTTGAGAAACTGAGATACATCCAGCAGACGGAAAAGGGGATATTTGACGAGAAACTGCCTCTTGAGATAGAGATCAAAACAAGTGAGAAGGACAATACCATCACGATAACGGATTTTGGGGTCGGTATGACGAGGGACGAACTGGTGGAAAATCTGGGAACTATCGCTCATTCAGGGTCAAAGCGATTTCTGGAGTCCATAAAGGAGGAAAGATCCGTAAACGAAAACCTGATCGGGCAGTTCGGAGTGGGATTTTACAGTTCGTTCATGGTCGCAAAGAGTGTGGAGGTCTATACTCGCAGCTGGAAAAGCAAAGAGGAGCACCTTCTGTGGAAGAGCGATGGTTCGGGAACGTTCGAGGTCGAGAAGGTAAAAGGCAACAGAAGGGGAACGAAGGTAGTTATTCTTTTAAAGGATGAGTATAAGGAATTTTCCGATACCCACAGGGTCAAGGATGTACTGAACAGATATTCAGGATTCGTTCAGTTCCCTATAAAACTTGATGGTGAGCAGATAAACAAGATCGAAGCTATATGGCTGAGAAACAAAAGCGATATAAAAGAGGACGAATACAAGGAGTTTTATAAATTCCAGTCAAACGCCTTTGACGATCCGAACTATACACTGCATTTCAGTTCCGATGCACCGATCGAAATAAATGCACTGCTGTTCGTTCCAACGGAGAACCCGGAGATACCGGGACTTGGACGGGTCGATCCGGGAGTGAGCATCTACTGTAAAAGAGTACTGATAGATTCAAGTCCGAAGTACTTTCTGCCGGAGTGGCTCAGATTTTTAAAAGGGGTGGTTGACAGTGCGGACCTGCCTTTGAACATTTCAAGGGAAAGCATGCAGGACAGCTCCCTTATGGACAAACTGGGAAAGGCAATAACGAAGAGGTTTATCAGGTTCTTGTCTGACGAATCAAAAAAAGATAAAAAGAAATACTCGGAATTCTATAATAAGTTCGGGTTTTTTATCAAAGAAGGTGCATCTTCTGATTTCCTGAACCGTGAACAGCTGCAAAAACTGCTGATGTTCGAGACCTCATCAACCGACAAGGGAGAGCTTAAATCCCTTGAAGACTACGTTTCTGGTATGAAGGACGATCAGAAGGAGATATACTACGCCTTTGGGAACGACAGGGGACTGATCGACGGCAGTCCGCAGATGGAGGTGGTCAAGGACCGCGGTTTGGAGGCGATTTATATTTACGAACCGATCGATGACTTTGTCATTAACGGTATAAAGGAGTTTGACGGCAGGAAGGTCGTCTCCGTTGACACGGCAGACCTTGATTTTAAAACGTCCAGGGACAAAAAGAGCCTGATAAGCGAGGATGAATCAAAGGACCTCTGCGGCTGGATCAAGGATACTTTAGGTGATGAGGTCGAGGAAGTGAAGGTCAGTACGAGACTGATCGACAGTCCCGTGGTCGCACTTAACACGGATAAAATGATGACCCACAGCATGAGAAGATTTGCAAACTTTATGGACAAGAGTAAAAAAACCGACTACAAGGTAAGGCTGGAGATAAACGATTCGCATAAGCTGATAAAAAACCTTAACCTGCTAAGACAGAAGGACGAGCCTCTGGCAAAGACCGTTGTCGAGCAGATATACGATAATTCACTTCTTATGGCGGGACTGATAGATGAACCGCAGAACATGGTCGGAAGGATCTACAGTATACTTGAGCACGTGTCGGCAGAGTGAAAAGAAAAACGAATTTAACGTCAGTAACAGAGGTTAAAAGGTGATCAGACTGTACACGGCGGCTACGCCGAACGGCAGGAAAGTTTCAATTGCACTTGAAGAAATGGGGCTTGAGTACAGTACCCGTTCGGTGGACCTGGAAAAAATGGAGCAGAAACAGGACTGGTACCTTCGTATCAATCCCAACGGCAGGATACCTGCAATAATAGATGAGGATAATGAAAACCTTTGTCTGTTCGAATCCGGGGCAATACTTATCTATCTGGCAGAAAAAACCGGAAAGTTTTTGCCTGTATCGGGTAAAGCCAGATACCGCGTTATACAGTGGCTCATGTTCCAGATGGCGGGGGTCGGTCCGATGCAGGGGCAGGCGAACGTGTTTTACAGGTACGCTCCCGAGAAAATACAGTACGCTATTGACCGTTACCAGAACGAGACGAAAAGACTGTACGGCGTTATGGACGGACAGCTGTCAGAAAGTGAGTTCATTGCCGGGGAGTATTCAATAGCTGACATTGCGCACTGGCCGTGGATAGACGCGCACGAGTGGGCGGGAATTGATCTGGAGCAGTTCCCGAACCTTAAAAGATGGTATGAGCAGATAGGTAAAAGACCTGCCGTAATTAAAGGCATGAACGTTCCACAGACCCCTGAGGAGCAGGAGCCTGTAGAAGACCGTATAAAGAGAGTAAGGGATCTTCTGTCCTGAAGTTCAGTGTGACCTGAAAAGATGATGATCAGGGTTTATTGCTGCTCGTTCCGTTCTGGCTGATGATATATAACTTACTTATTGGAATTTACCCTGATCCTGTGCTATCTTTTCATTATATGAAGGTAAAAGGTCGGAAGGTTTATGAGCGATAAAGTTAAAATTGACGTGCTGAGCGACGGTCCCCTGATCGTTGATAATCTGAAAAAACTGACGGATGCAAATGGGTCCGCGGTAAAAACGGATGAAAAGATAGCTCTTTGCAGGTGCGGCAGTTCCTCGAACAAACCATTTTGCGACGGTACGCACAGGAAAGCGGGTTTTACGTCAGAAAGAGAAAGAACGGCTTCTTTAAACAGAGAGACTTCTTACGAAGGAAAGGAAGTGACCATTTACGACAACAGAGCGGTCTGCTGTCACGCCGGAGAATGTGTATCGGGATTAAGTTCGGTCTTTGACGTTAGTTCCAAGCCGTGGATCCGTCCCGACGGTGCTGCAGCCGATCAGATAAAAAAAGTCGTTGAAAGATGTCCATCCGGTGCACTGAGCTATTCGGTCGGTAATTTTCAGGTCAGGGATTTTGAAAGAGATGCTGAGATCAAGGTCGCTCGGAACGGACCTTATAACGTGGTTGGCGGTATCGGGATAAACGTCCCTGAAGAACTTCAGCCTCCTTCCCGGGAGCATTACAGTCTGTGCAGATGTGGTGCTTCAAAGAACAAACCCTACTGCGATGGTTCTCATAGTGATATTGGATTCAGTGATCAAAATAATTAAACCGGAGGAAGCATTATGGTCTTAACTCCATCAACAATGGTGCCGCTCGGTTCGGCCGCCCCGGGATTTAAACTTCCGGACGCGGTAAGCGGGCAGGACGTGAGTCTGGACGAACTGAAATCGGATACTGCGACCGTGATAATGTTTATCTGTAATCACTGTCCCTACGTAAAGCATATTCAGACCGGTCTGGTTGATCTGGCAAACGATTACCTGCCTCGGGGCGTGCAGTTCATTGCGATAAATTCGAATGACGTGGAAAATTATCCCGACGACTCTCCTCATAACATGAAAGCCGTTGCTCACAGGCTCGGCTATCCTTTTCCATACCTGTTTGACGAGACGCAGGAAGTTGCAAGGTCCTACGATGCCGCCTGCACGCCGGACTTTTTTATCTATGACGGGGATTCTAAACTGGTCTATCGTGGTCAGATGGACGATTCCCGGCCCGGGAACGAAAAACCCGTTACGGGCTCAGATATAAGAAAGGTGCTTGACGATCTGATCGAGGGAAAGGAAATATCCGGCAGCCAGGTACCGAGCATAGGTTGTAACATCAAGTGGAAAAACAGTTGACCAGCTGCTTTTGTCCGCGGTCTTTTTTAACTTTTCATGAATAAAGAAGGGTCAGAACATAGGACGTTGGTCCAGACGCGTGATTTTATCCGTTCTATAATTGACGATGATATAAAAACGGGCAAGAACGACGGAAAGGTCGTCACGCGGTTTCCTCCGGAACCCAATGGCTGTCTTCACATAGGGCATGCAAAGGCGATCTGTCTTAACTTCGGTATAGCCGAAGAGTTCGGGGGCACCTGCAACCTTCGTTTTGATGATACTAACCCGGCCAGAGAAGAGGAGGAGTACGTTGGATCTATCAAGGAAGATATAAAATGGCTGGGATTTGGCTGGGGAAACAGGACCCATTATGCGTCTGATTATTTTGAAAAGCTGTGTGAATTTGCAGTTGATCTTATCAGGAAGGGAAGGGCTTACGTCGACAGTCTGAGCGCCGATGAGATCAGGCAGTACAGGGGGACCTTGAACGAGACTGGAAGGGAAAGTCCGTACAGGAACAGGTCGGTAGAGGAAAACCTAGAGCTTTTTGACAAGATGAGGACCGGCAAATTTGCCGAGCACACGCACGTGCTTAGGGCAAAGATCGACATGGCCCACGGTAATATGAACATGCGAGACCCCGTTATGTTCAGGATACTTGAGACGCCTCATTACCACACGGGTGAAAGATGGTACGTGTATCCCACTTATGACTGGGCACATGGGCAGTCGGATTCAATTGAAGGAATTACTCATTCGCTCTGCACGCTGGAGTTTGAAGACCACAGACCTCTTTATAACTGGTTCCTGGACCAGCTCGGTATATATCGTCCGCAGCAGATAGAGTTTGCAAGGCTGTCTCTCAGCTACACGGTCCTCAGCAAGCGAATGCTTACCGAGCTTGTAAACGAAGGTCATGTATCAGGATGGGATGACCCGAGGATGCCCACGATAGCGGGACTGAGAAGAAGAGGGTACACCCCGGGGTCCATAAAGAGTTTCTGTGAGCGGGTGGGCATTACCAAGAACGACAGTGTGATCGATTTTTCCCTGCTGGAGCACAGTATCAGGGAATACCTGAATAAAAAGGCGTTACGGGTAATGGGCGTGCTTGATCCGCTTAAGGTCGTGATAGTTAACTACCCGGCTGACCGAGAGGAAGAGGTTGAAGCGGTTAACAATCCAGAAGATCCTGATGACGGTATTCGCCTTTTACCGTTCAGCAGAGAGATCTATATTGACAGGGACGATTTTATGGAAGACCCGCCTAAAAAATATTTCAGGCTTTTTCCGGGCAGTGAAGTGAGACTTAGGTACGCGTACTACATTAAATGTGTTGATCTCATAAAGGACGACAGAACCGGAGAAATAAAGGAAGTTCACTGTACTTACGACCCGGAAACAAAAGGTGGCAGGTCGTCAGACGGAAGAAAGGTCAGAGGTACTATCCACTGGGTTAGTGCAAAGCACGCCATAACGGCGGAGATCAGGCTTTATGACAGGTTGTTTACGGCTGCTGATCCGGTTCACGACCCGAACCGGGATTACAGGGAACTTTTAAACCCGGACTCCGTCAGAGTGATCAGCAACGCGCTTCTGGAACCGGGACTTGCTGATGCAAAAGCAGGAGTTAATTATCAGTTTGAGAGGAAAGGGTATTTTATTCTGGACCCCAAGGACGGTTCGGACGATAAGCGGGTTTTTAACAGAACCGTTACACTTAGGGATTCCTGGGTAAAGATGATCAGGTGAGTTATGGCAGTTTTTAGCAAAGGTTTAAAATAATTCCCTGAATTAAAGGAGCAGTCGTGAACTGGCTGATAGATGAAAAGGAAGGCGTGGTGGTCGTAAGGATGGCTTCTAATAAGCTCAATATTATGAACGATGCTTTTTTTACTGACCTCAATAACGCTTTTGACCTGATTGAAAGTCAGCACGGGAACAAGCCGGTCGTACTGACCTCCGTGGGTAACGTTTTTTCAGCTGGTATCGATCTGAACCACTGTATACCTATATTTGAAAGTGGAGACAAAAAAGCGATACAAAGCTGGTATGACACGTTCAGGAATTCCATATTGAGGGTTTTTGAGCTAGAAGTTCCCGTAATAGGTGCGATCAACGGTCACGCAATAGCGGGCGGGCTTATACTGGCACTTTGCTGTGATATGAGATTTGCAGTGAACACGGATGCAAAATTTGGCTTGAACGAGATCACGGTTGGATTTCCAATGCCGAGTGCCTTTGCAGAGATAGTAAAATACTCGGTTGGCAGCAGGAGGGCCGAGGAGATGATATTCAGGGGTGTTCTTTATGGTCCTGAGGAGGCGTTGAAGTTGGGGGTTTTCCATGACGTTACTACAAGTGGCCGCTTGATGGATATAGCGACCAGTCATGCCTCGGAGTTTAAAGATGATAATATCTATGCTTATTCAATTGCGAAAAAAGCAATGAGGGGTGATGTTTTCCGGAAGATCCAGGAAATATCGGGGTCTTCAGACAAGGACATAGCCGTCAGTTTGGCTTCGGAGAAGACAGTTGGCAGACTGAGGCAGGTCTTGGAAAGTCTGAAGGGGAACTAACTGAGAAAAAACGATGCTGAAGATCAGAAAGGCAGTTATAGAAGATGCTTACTCAATGGCAGGTATTTTGCAGGAGATAGGCTGGTCTGAAAGAAGGAACTCAATGTCCAGGCAGGAAGTTGCCAACCCAATTAAACTCCTGATCGATCATGCCTTAAATGACCCGGAAGGACATACGGTCTACGTTGCCATTGACGAGCAGGGCAGTGTGATAGGGTTTATCAACGTTCACTGGGTTCCGTTCATTATGCTTGGCAGCGTTGAGGGTTACGTGTCCGACGTTTTTGTTCTGCCTTCGGCAAGCGGAAAAGGTGCGGGCAGATTGTTGATCAAGTCGGTTATCAATGAAGGAAAAAACAGGGACGCTTATAGGTTGATGGTAACAAACGGGAAAGAAAAACCTTCTTATAAAATGGGATTTTATAAGAAACTGGGCTGGACGGAGCGTCCGCAAGTAGCTAATTTTGTTCATTATTTTAAAGAACCCTGGTCTTGAGGGTAGAGTTTAAAGTAATACAGGATTATTTCTTGGTATGAGCGTGCAACCATGTTGCAAACTCCTCTTCGCTGATTTTCCCCGCTGCAAGGTCAAGCATTGCCGTAGTTGCAATCGCTTCATCCATAGTTACTTCAAGTCCATTGGTTTGTAGGAAGAGACAAGCTGTGACAAATGCAGTACGTTTGTTCCCATCAATATAAGGGTGATTGCGAGCAATTCCGTAGGCATAGCTTGCGGCCAGAGCACACAGGTCCGTTTGGCCATAGGCATGGGAGTTAATGGGGCGGGCAAGTGCTGATTCAAGCAAGCCTTCATCTCTGATACCAGATGTTCCCCCACCATATTTAGCGATCACTGCATTGTGTATGGAGTTAGCTACGGAACTGACAATCCATATAGGTTCGTTCACTTAGCAAGTTCTCGCAATGTATTGCTATATTTTTCCATTATTTCTTCTGCCGCCTTCATCTGATCTTCAAAAGCTGGGTCAAAGGACGTGATCTGTATGGAATTATCCAGAAGATCTGTGAGATACAAAACATCTCCATCGGTAATGTTTAACCGAGTTAATACTTCTTTTGGCAATACAACACCAAGAGAGTTGCCGATTTGACGCACTTTCAGACTAGTCATTTCATTTTTCCTCCTAAAATAAAAATAACTAAAAAAATTATAACAAAATGGTATGATGATTGCAAAGATAATTAGGGACTGAATTAAAATACCTACCAAAATGAGATTTTATAAAGAGCTGGGTTGGGTGGAGCATCTTCAAGTGGCTAATTGGTTTATTATTTTAAAGAACCGTTGTCGTGAAAAAGTTATAAAAGTTTTTAAAGTAAATTATACAAAACAAAACTAACTACAATAATTTTTAAATTGGCTTTTTAATTGTTTCTATATTCTCTATATCTCAACATTCTTTTAGTGAATTTGTAATTTTCTTTTTTGTAGTTATCTCCTTCTATTTCGTTATCAACTAATTGATTTACTGCAAGTTCCATTCTCATTATATTCATTATTTCTGTTATGGACATTGGTTCTGGGGGATTGGGTTTTTTGGGATCGGGTTCTTCATCTAATTTGAAATATTTTTCATATTTTTTCTCTTCGTCTTCTCCCCATTCTTCTGGGTCCTTTAAATTGAATATTTGTAGTTGCAGGATAAAACGGCTCAATTTATCCAACAAATCTTCTGATGAGCCTCCTATTACTTGCACTTTGTGAGATAGAAGTGAAATAGCCATCGATAATTCTTCTAACTCTCCTAATTCTTTTTTTTCAAGTTTACCGTCTATGGCACACTTGGTATAAGTGCGAATAAATAACCTAAATAATTCAAGTTTCTTTTCAAAAATTATGGTTTTGCTGGTGGCGGCAGTTTCTTGAGCCTTTTCTATACTTCCTTGCTGGCGGATTATTAGCATTGTGATCATAACAGTTATTATAGAACCTAGGAATGCAGCCAATATTTCAGTAGTTAAGTCGTTAATACCAGTGTCAAAAAAAGACTTGAAGAAAAAA
This sequence comes from Thermodesulfobacteriota bacterium, assembly GCA_965215275.1. Lineage (GTDB taxonomy): Bacteria > Desulfobacterota_D > UBA1144 > Nemesobacterales > JAJCZQ01 > CAZUNK01. The sequence goes on along the minus strand of OZ244044.1, from coordinate 497,381 downwards.
AGAACGCCAAGACCCATAAGTAAGATTAAAAGGACCATGGTAATTTCGTATTTGTATTGACTTATTGTTTTCATTTTAATTGTCCTCCTCTTAAATAGTGGAAACTACATACATAGCTTGACGTATAGTAAGGTTATCAGTGATTTCATCTCCCCGTTTTTCATAAACAGAGTCATCCCAAGACAATCTATGCTGAAACTTTATTTCAGAAACTGAACTGCCAGGTATAGCGGAAAAAACCTTGTTTTTATTAAAAGGTGGGTCTGTTACTACTAGAAAAACACTATTACTATTTGTTGCTCGTAAAAACTCTAGATTATTCCTGTAAAATGAAGTTCTGTTCTCCCATTTAGGAGTGTCGCGTTTGCTACGGGATTGATGGGGGGGGGGGGTATAAAAATCTGCATTGTCATAATATAATACTTTTATTCCAACTGAATGTCAAGAATAGTTTCCTCTATACTAGGTTCTTGTGAATTGGTTTGTAAGTCAACTACACAGTTTGCAACGAACAGTTTAATTTGTCAGTGTCACATCACAAAAACCAAATATAATGTTCTCGTTCTGATTAGAAGGTTCTTTGTAAGTTCTGATGACTTTCTGTCCAACGAAAACATCCAGTGGCTTATTAAATATGGGTCCATCAAAACACAATGTGTGCAATTTTCCGTTCTCACCACAGGGATTAACATCTTCGGGCAGTTTTTCTATTAAATCCTCTCTTATAGCCACATAGTTAATTATTATTAGCACTTTTTTCTTTCCCATCCATGAAATAATTGAGTATTTATAGCATTTTTTCTAATTCAGGTTGAAGGCATAATCTAAAGCTATTTGACACTATATTCTGTTTTAAGTAAACTATTCATCGTCCATTATCAAAGGAAACCCGTATGTCGGGTCTCCGTGAATAAAACACCCCCTATAGGGGAATAAGCGGAACTTCAAAGATTCCTTTGATGATGGACAAAGACCCGGCGCTTAGTGTGCCGAGCAAACAAGGGGGTTCATCATCATATTTATGCAAAGGTATTGTAGTTTTATCCTTCGGTTTGCTTTATTTAACTTTTCAACAAATGAGTTAGAAGCAGATCAGAAACCATTTGTGGGAATGGCTGGTATTGAATTAGCTGCTAATTAATCTGCCCATTATTGTTTATCATAAAACCAAATTAATATGTAGGAGGTATATTGTATGAAGGTATGTGTATATAAAGTTCCGTACGATGGAGGAAGTGCTCCAAACCCCTTCTGGGGATACTGCACGTTAGCGTTTTGTGTTCCTAATCATAAAGAGTTAAATTTAAAAAAAGGTGATTGGATAGTAGGTCTTTTAGATAAAAGCAGAGGTAGTAAACTGCTATACGCAATGGAAATTTCTGAAAAAATGGATTTTGATAAGTACTTTAACGACCCGCGTTTTGAGAGAAAAAAGTATAAAAAAGGTAATTGGAAGGAAGAACGTGGAGATAATATATATAGAAAAAATAGTAAAGGTGAATTAGAACCATGCCCGAATAGTGATGATCATCCTCGTAACAAAGACCAGCAAGACAAGGATATGAAACATCCTAACCATGTGTTTATTTCAAAGAAAGAGGAATTTTATTATTTTGGAGATAATGCAAAAGATACCCCCAAAATTTTTGAAGATACACGTGGAAAAGATGGAAATATTCCCCGTCTTAAATATCATCATCAACCCGAAATAGATAAATTTATATCTTGGTTAAAAAACAATCATAAACCAGGAATACACGGAGATCCAAACGATTAATAAGGAGGTATGTTAATGAAAGCTATACTAGTGCGAGTAGCTATTGACGGAAGTGAAGATTCAGGCGATTGGAATGCTCCCTGTAATCCGGAAACAGGAGATTTTGTATATGTGCCTATACAACAAACTAAAATACCCAACGCTCTTGGTATGGAAAGATACTATTCCAAGCTTATAGTTCCGGCATTGGATAGTTTCTCAAAGCGTAATAACGACAGCATTTCATTACCCGACCACTTAATAGAAAAGCATATGCACCTGGACCCAGACTTTGAACACCTTACATATGGCGATACCAGTTCTCGAGGGAAAAAACTGCTGGATTTTAAAGAAGACGATCTGGTTGTATTCTATGCCAGTTTGGAGCCTATAAAAAAGACAAAAGACAACCTTGTTTATGCACTTATCGGCGCATTGGTAGTAAAAGAGATTGTGAGAGTAAAAGATGTAGAACCTAATCGGTTTGATGAAAATGCCCATACTCGTAATGCTGAACGGAAGGATTCAGACATAGTAGTCAGAGGCAAAGAGGGTGTATCCGGGCGGTTTGAGAAATGTATTCCAATCGGTGAGTTGCGAGGTAAGGTCTACCGTGTAAAAAAACACATACTAAATGATTGGGGAGGGTTGGAAATTAAAGATGGTTACATACAACGGAGTGCAAATCCTCCGCTGTTTGAAGACCCTGAGCGTTTTTACAAATGGCTGAAAAAGCAAAATCCAAAATTGATACAAGCTAATAATCCTTAAGGCCAATACGCAAAAATAAATAGTTAAATTTTCAATGGGAAAGTAAGAAAAGCATACTGTTATGAGTGCAGAACCTCTCTATCTTCCGTTTCCTTCTTATTTATAATATCGTTTAGCACCTATCGGAAGCATGAACTGTCCCACCCGATATAAAGTTTCCTTATATTAAGGATATTTATTAACTGGTATTATACCAACTTGCTTATATTTCAATTATTTTGATTTGATTCTAATATATAATTCCCCTTTTTAACTATTACATCACAAAAACCAAATATAATGCTCTCATTCTGGCCGGAAGGCTCTTTGTAAGTTCTGAAGACTTTCTGTCCAGCGAAAACATCCAGTGGCTTGTTAAATATGGGTCCATCAAAACACAATGTATGAAATTCTCCGTTCTCTCCGCAGTGGTCAACGTCTTCGGGCAGTTTTTCTATCAGGTCTTCACTTAATTCCATTCCTAAAAAGGAGCCATCTAATTTAGAGGTGTTTATACAGACGATAATGGACCTGTATCCCAGCCTTAAAAAATCTTTGATCAGCATGTGAGTGTTTTTCTTCCATAGAGGAAAAACAGGTTTTATACCATGAGGAAAAAGCATTTTCTCCCTGTACCGTCTTAGGTCTTCCAGAAAAATATCCCCAAAGACGGTGTGCGTGTAGTTATGGGATCTAAGCTTCTGGATCTTGTCGTTCATTTTTTTATCATACTGCTGCATTGTGAGGTCTTCAGGCACTTCAAGTACTTCAAGCTGGATACCTATTGATCTTGCCTGTGCCTCCAGAACCTCTCTACGAACTCCGTGCATCGATACTCTGTTGAATTTCGGATTAACGGTGGTCAGCAGCAGGTCAATATTATGTGTTTTCTGTTCAAGCAGGTAATGCAGTGCCAGTGTGGAATCCTTACCACCGCTCCAGTTAAAGTAAGTTCTGCTCTTGCTTTGCAAACTGTCTTTATCCTGATTCTTTATATCCATACACACAATGTCTGCATCCATTTTGACAGCAGTATCCTCTGAGGTAATGGTATAGTTCGGTGAATATCCAGACTTTATCTTCCTTATAATAATGTATGCCTTCTGTAAGCGTTTCATCTGATGCTGGGAATTGGTGTTTTTGAACCGTCCGACCCAGTTTACCAAAGTGATTAAGGCAGTTGTTGCACAGACAGTCATCCCACTTCGTCTTTTGCAGGAAGTTCCGTGTTTCTTGTGTAAGAGAGACGTTAAAGCATCCGCAGTTAGTAACGTCGTTCGGTCTGCACTCAAAAACCTGGCCGCATCTTGGGCAGGTCTTTACTTTGTGCTCATACATACTTCAAACGCTGCAGTTCCAGTGAAGCAAATCTTCTTTGCATTAAATAGTAACCGCCAAAGAGCAGCACGGAAAAGCATAGGTCTCCGAGCAACGTTCCCTTGTAGAAAGGTATTCCTGCAACGTAGCAGGCGATCAGTCCGCTCAGATCGGGTGAATATGTGGCAGTTGAGACCCAGACGCCAAAGTTGGATATGAGAAAGAATATTATTCCTGAACCTACTGCCCCGCTTGTGACTTTAAAGGCGGAGATATTTTTTGCATACAGGAACGTTCCAAAAAGCACAATTGCCGCGTAACCCGCATATTGCCAGTAGAACCCGCTGTAAAACCAGACGAACTCCGAGTAGTAATATGAGTAGACCGTATTGATAATGACAAGGTCGGTCAGCCACGTTGCGATGACCGGGATCAAAAATGCTTTCCACCTGTTGGTAAAATGTGCGGCTGCGAACAAGGAAATTGCCGCAAGTGGTGAAAAGTTCAAAGGCAGCGGCAGAAGCCGGCTGAAAGCCACCAGCAGGATTATGAGCGCAAGTACGCCGGATTGGACGTTGGTCTTTCTGTTCATTATCTACTCTTTACAGGTATCAGACCTTAATGAAGTTTTTTCTGTACTTAACTGATCACTCATGAACGTTTTTTTCTGTATACAGAAATTTATGTTTGTTGCTACAGTGCTTTTTCAAGCACTCTTTCTATTTCGCTCTTGGGCACGGCCCCTACGATCTGTTCCAATACCTCGCCGTTTTTGAACACCATTAAAGTTGGTATGCTTCTGATACCGAACTTCATTGAGGTTTCCGGGTTATCATCAACGTTGACCTTACCCACTTTAACCTTATCTGTAAATTCACTTGATATTTCATCAACGATCGGAGCAAGTGCCTTACACGGTCCGCACCAAGGTGCCCAGAAATCCACTAAAACGGGATTTTCGCTTTTAATTACTTCTGATTCAAAACTTGCATCGCTAAGTTCAATAATTGCTTCACTTGCCATAACGGACTCCTTTTATCTTTGCTTTCATCTTTAATTTTACAGATAAATTATGTTTTTAGAAGTAGTTGTCAAGAAAGTTTTAGATGTTTTTTGGTATTTACTGGCAATCTTTAGTGATTAATATGGTAGATTTAATAAAGGTCTTGTGGTGTTTATTAACAAAAATTATCATCTGATCTTGGATCAGCCAAATTATCTGACGGTTATGAAAACAGTTCTGATAACGCTTATATCTTTTTTATCTTTATCTCAGCTTCTGCAGGCGCAGCCCGTTCCTGCAGTTCCGGTTACCGTCTCTGAAGTAGTGGTAAAGGACCTGAGAAAGCCCATGGAACTTGTCGGCACGGTCGAACCTGTGAAAAGAAGTCTGGTTTCAGCGATAGTTAGCGAGATGGTGATCGAATATCCTTATCTGGAGGGGGACTACGTAAAGGCCGGACGGATGATCGCAAGGCAGAACACCCAGAAGATGAAGATATTACTGGATGAGGCCATAAAGGCTAAAAATGAGACCAGCGTGGAGTTAAAGTACGCTCAGGACAAGGTGAAAAGGGCGAAAAAACTGCGTGAAAAAGGTATAGCTTCAGAGAGCCAGATAACCGATGTGTTTTCCTCAAGGGACGTGCTGGCAGCAAGGCAGGAACTGCTTCAGAGCAGAATTAACGGGCTTAAATATGATATATCCAAAGCGGAGATCAGGGCTCCGTTCAACGGTTATATAACCGAAGAGTACAGCCAGGTCGGCGAGTGGCTCGACAGTGGCGACAGCGTCGTTGAACTTATAAACATCGACGATGTTCACATGGTCGTGGAACTGCCTGAAAAATACGTGTCCCTGGTCAGCGTTGGCGACACAGTGGAGACGTCTCTGTATTCATTACCGGGCAGAAAGTTTACAGGAGAGATCATATCAGTGGTTCCTCAGGCCGATCCGAAGTCAAGGACCTTTCCGGTAAAGGTCAGGGTAAGAAATGACGATCATATAATTAAGTCTTCAATGTCGGCAAAGGTACTGTTTCATCTCGGAGAGACAAGAAAGGCTAAAATGGTCCCAAAGGATGCAGTTGTCGACGGCGGAAATGGTAAGGTCGTGTTCGTTGTAAGGGGAAACCTTGCCCAGCCGGTCAACGTGATCATCGGTTTATCTTACGAGGGTCTGGTAGAGGTACAAGGCAAGCTTACGTCCGGTGAGCGGGTCATCGTGAGGGGTAATGAAAGACTGCGTCCGATGCAGCCCGTGCAGGTAACCTCCGTAATTGGTAATGAAATTAGTTGAGACATCCATAAAACGTCCCGTGACCGTGGCCGTTGCGGTTATATTCGTAATCCTGTTCGGTCTGATCTCTCTTTTTCGCGTTCCCGTTCAGCTGACCCCTGACGTTGAGAATCCCAAGGTCACGGTGAGTACGGTCTGGCCAGGTGCAAGTCCCTTTGAGGTCGAGAGCGAGATAGTCAACAAGCAGGAAGAGAAGCTCAAAGGCGTGGAGGGACTTGTTGAACTGACGAGCGAAAGTTCCGGGGACAGTGCGACCGTTGTACTTGAGTTTGAAGTCGGTACGGATTTGGATTCAAAGGTCGTTAAGGTCTCGAACAAGCTGGATCAGGTCAAGGAGTATCCTGATGATTCGGACAATCCCACCATCAGCAGCGTGGATACCAGGTCGAACGCGATAGCATGGTTCATACTGAAACCTCTCCCGGACAACAAGACACATATATATAACTACCACGACTTTGCAGAGGAGTTCATTAAACCCAGACTTGAAAGAGTTGCCGGAGTGGGGTCTTCGAACGTGTTCGGAGGCAAGGAAAGGGAGATGCAGGTGGTGTTCGACCCTAACGACCTTGCATTGAGAGGGATCACGGTCGGAGAGCTTGCAGACGCCGTAAGCAGAGAGAACGAGAACTACAGCGGCGGTTCGTTCGATGAAGGCAAGCGAAGGTACGTTGTACGGACCATCGGGGAATACGGTTCGCCGGAAGAATTGGGAAGGATCGTTATAAGGAACGAGAATGGAAACCCCGTGTACCTGAGTGACGTGGCGAGAGTGCAGCTTGGCTACAAAGACCCGCAGTACGCGGTCAGACAGAACGGCGAACCCGCGATCGCAATTAACGCTCTGAAGGAAAGTGGTGCTAACACGATCGAGGTCGTAAAGAACATGAAACTGGAGCTGAAGAGATTGAACGAGGGACTGTTAAGAGAGAACGGCCTGTACCTTCAGAACGTTTATGAGCAGTCGGGCTATATTAAAAATGCGATCGACCTTGTAAAGCGGAATTTGATAATCGGCGGGTTTCTTGCCGTGTCGGTGCTGTTTATTTTTCTGAGGAGCGGCAGCAGCGTTCTGATCATTGCAACCGCGATCCCGATAAGCGTTATTGGCACGTTCACGCTCATGGCCCTGCTGGGACGAACGATAAACGTTATAAGTCTTGCAGGTATGAGCTTTGCGGTCGGGATGGTAATAGACAACTCGATCGTCGTGCTTGAGAACATATACAGACACATGCAGATGGGAAAAGCGAGGATCAAGGCCGCTTATGACGGTACGGTCGAGGTCTGGGGTGCCGTGTTTGCAAGCACCTTGACCACGGCAGCGGTGTTTTTACCGATAATCTTCATAGAAGAGCAGGCGGGACAGCTGTTTAAAGATATAGCTATTGCGGTCAGCGTCTCGGTCATTCTGAGCCTTATAGTGTCCGTTACCGTTATCCCCGCGGTTGCTTCCGGTATCCTGAACGTTGCCGGCAGCTTCGAAAAAAGAAAGCACTGGTTACTGTCGTCCGTTTACGATCTTGGCAGATCGGTCACGGAACTGATCTCCTCGGCTGTAACCCTTATAGTTCATAACGTCAGAATAAAGATCATGGTAATTATTATATTTACTGCGGCTTCCGTTCTGTTCAGCTACATGCTCGTGCCAAAGACGGAATACCTGCCCACGGGGAACAGGAACCTGGTCTTTGGCATACTTATACCACCACCCGGATACAACGTTGATGAGTTCATATCCATCGGTGAGCAGATCGAAGCCGATATATCACCGTATCTGGTCCAGAATACCCATGCTGCCAGGTCAGCAGAGGACGGCTATCCTGAAATAAAGAACTTCTTCTACGTTGCAAGGGGACGTCAGGTCTTTATGGGAGCAGTGGCGGAGGACGAGAGGAGAGTTAAGGAGTTAATACCTCTGATCCGGCAGAGCCTTTCAAAGATCCCAGGCACGTTTGCAGTCGTTACTCAGTCAAGCCTGTTCAGTCGTGGACTTGGAGAGGGCAGGTCCATAAAAGTTCAGATAACGGGTTCCGAGATACAGGGATTGCTTGACGTTACGCGGAAGATATTCTTTGCCGCCACCAGGGCAATGCCGGATTCTCAGATGAGACCTATACCCGGCCTGGACCTGGGTAATCCGGAACTTCAGCTCATCACCGACAGGGAACGTGCTTCTGACGTTGGTCTGTCTAACAGGGAGCTTGGATTTCTGGTCCGGGCTCTTGTAAACGGTGCCAAGGTGAGCGACTACGTTATTGATGGACAGGAGATCGACCTTGTTATTAAAGGAGATGACAGGTTCAGCAGCCGGACCCAGAACATAGAGGATATAATGATCCACGTGGGGGATGGAAAACTGGTAACTCTGGGGTCGCTTGCCGATGCCAGGCTGACGAACGGTCCCGAACGGATAGATCATTATGAAAGGGAAAGGACCATTGCCATACAGATCAATCCGCCAGAGAAAATGCCCCTTGAGAGCGCGGTCGATAAAATACGTGACGAGGTTATCGGTCCGCTGAAACAGAGTGGTCAGATACCATCAAAATTCAACATCCAGCTGACCGGTACGGCTGACAAACTTACTGAAACAAGGGAAGCACTTCAGTGGAACTTCCTCCTGGCAGTTGCAATAGCATTTTTACTGATGTCATCGTTATTTGAGAGCTTTCTGTATCCTCTGGTGATAATGTTCAGCGTACCGCTTGCGTCCATGGGAGGTTTTATAGGGCTTAGGTTCTTAAATCTCTTTACTTATCAGTCACTTGATATTATAACTATGCTGGGTTTTGTGATCCTTATAGGGATAGTTGTCAACAATGCGATCCTTATCGTCCATCAGTCCTTGAACTTCATACGCAACGAGGCACTCCCTCTTGATCAGGCCGTGATCCGGTCAGTTAATTCAAGGATAAGACCGATCATTATGAGCACGATGACGACCGTGTTCGGTATGATGCCCCTTGTTCTTTCCCCGGGAGCCGGGTCCGAGCTTTATCGTGGACTTGGCAGTGTGATCGTTGGTGGATTGATATTTTCCACCGTTTTTACCGTGTTTCTGGTGCCGTCGGTCTTTAGCCTGGTACTGAACGTGCGTCACGGTCTCGGTCGTTAAGCCGCTCTTGCACGTCAGTTCTTTATGGAAGCAGTACAGATTTTTGATAGTTGATTTCTTGACTAATTAACGGTATTACCGTGTTATTATATATGTATAAAGTCGATGTAATAATTCCCGCGTTGAACGAGCAGAGTTCCATAGGGTTTGTACTGGATGAGATCCCTTCCGGTACTGTAAATGAGGTTATAGTCGTTGATAACGGTTCCACTGACCGTACTGCAGAAGTTGCTTCAGCAAAAGGCGCAACGGTGTTATATCAGCCTGAAACGGGATACGGCAGTGCCTGTCTTAAAGGACTTGAATATTTAGGGTCGAAGGAAGTTTCCGATCAGCCTGCCGTGGTGGTGTTCCTGGATGCTGATTACTCCGATGATCCCCGGGAGATGCCTTGTCTGGTAAAACCTATAACGGATGGTGAATATGATCTGGTGATCGGTTCGAGGACTAGGGGAAAAAGAGAGAAAGGTGCGATGCTTCCGCAGGCGGTTTTTGGTAATTTTCTTGCCACTTTGTTAATTAAGCTGCTTTACCGCGCCGAGTTTACGGACCTTGGTCCCTTCAGAGCTGTAAGATACAGCAGATTAAAGCAGCTTGATATGAAGGACAGGACTTTCGGCTGGACGGTTGAAATGCAGGTTAAGGCAGCTAAAAAAGGTTTTAAATGTGTTGAAGTTCCGGTGAGCTACAAAAAACGTATAGGGGTTTCCAAAATTACCGGGACCTTATCCGGGAGCGTAAAAGCCGGATATAAGATAATCTGGACCATTATAAAGCATTTATAGTGCTCGTCGTTCAAGTATATGATGAATAAAGCCGTATTTTTTGACAGAGACAAGACCATAACTATACCGGCAGAGGGGGATAACTATATTTACAGAGTGGGTGATTTCTACATTCCGGAGGAGTTTACCAGGGCACTGAAAAGGCTTTACGATCATGGATTTAAACTCTTTCTGGTAACCAATCAAGGCAGAGTGTCGAGGGGCTGTATGACCGAGGACGACGTAAGGGAACTGCATGAGCATATGAACGATCATTTTAAGGACCATGGATTTTACTTTGAGGAATTCTCATACTGTCCGCACAACCCGATGGGGACCCTTGCCCCGTACAACGTGATCTGCTCATGCAGAAAACCCAAGAACGGAATGATAAAAAAGCTGATAAGCAAACACAACGTGGACAGGTCAAGGTCGTGGATGGTAGGGGACAGTGAGCGGGACGTTATAGCGGGTAATATTACGGATATAAGAACGATACTGGTCAGGACCGGTTCCGTGCAAAGATCGGAAACAGCGGATTTCGTGCTGGACGATCTGGTAAGTGCAGTGGAAAAGATCGTTGAATACGATGAACTTGATAACGCGCGTCCCCGAGAGGATTCGAACCTCCGACCCCAAGATTAGGAATCTTGTGCTCTATCCTGCTGAGCTACGGGGACCTCGCTTGTAAAAATATGCTCGTTGGTAAAATTATGTCAATTACTTCTGACAGGTGAAAAAATTTTAATATTACCCCTTGCCTGATCGAAATTCGTTAATACTTTAAGAACATGAAATTTGATAAATTAACGGTAAAGTCTCAGGAAGCGGTCGTTGGAGCACAGGGTCTGGCAACTGATGAAAAGAACCAGGTAATTGACGTCTCTCATCTGCTGGCCGCTCTGCTGAGCGAGCGGGGAATTCCAGCAGAGATCATTGAGCACCTTGGCTCGAGCGTTCAGGAGGTCAGGCAGCTTGCATTGAACGAGGTTGGAAAACTTCCGAAGGTCACGTCCGATTCAGAGCAGGTATACACGAGCAGAGAGCTTAATAAATGTTTTAATACCGCCGAAAGGGAAGCAGGTTCCCTGGGTGATCAGTACATAAGCACGGAACATCTGCTTATAGGGATCGCAGAGAACGCTCTGTCTGAACTTAAGGAAGGGCTTAAAGAAAGGAACGTTACAAAAGCTAATATCATAGAGGTATTGAAAAAGATAAGAGGTAATCAGAAAGTGGATACACAATCACCAGAAGATACTTTCCAGTCCCTTAAAAAATACGGCAGGGATTTTACCGAACTGGCGGAGCAGGGAAAGACCGACCCAGTTATTGGAAGGGATGACGAAATAAGAAGGGTCATACAGGTGATCTTGCGAAGAACAAAGAACAATCCCGTGCTGATAGGGGAGCCGGGCGTGGGAAAGACCGCGATCGTTGAAGGACTTGCTCAGCGTATAGTAAAAGGTGACGTTCCGGACGGGCTTAAGAACAAGAGGCTCATAACGCTGGATATCGGTTCTCTCCTTGCAGGTGCAAAATACAGAGGTCAGTTCGAGGAAAGATTAAAGGCCGTGTTGAAAGAAGTATCTGAATCGCAAGGTGAGATAATTCTTTTTATTGATGAGATCCATACCGTCGTGGGTGCCGGGGGCGCTGAAGGGTCACTTGATGCTTCAAACATGCTCAAGCCGGCGCTTGCAAGAGGGGAGCTTCACTGTATCGGTGCAACGACCCTTGATGAATACAGGAAATACATCGAGAAGGACGCCGCGCTTGAAAGAAGGTTTCAGCAGGTGTTCGTTGATGAACCTTCCGTGCAGGATTCTATATCGATCCTTCGTGGCCTGAAGGAAAAATATGAGATCCACCACGGCGTAAAAATAAAGGATGAGGCGATTATCGCAGCAGGCGTTCTTTCCGACAGGTATATCTCCAACAGGTTTCTGCCCGATAAAGCCGTTGATCTTATTGACGAGGCGGCTGCCAAACTTAAAATGGAAATAGACTCAATGCCAACCGATATAGACGAGATCGAAAGAAAGATCCTGCAGCTGGAGATCGAGAAAGAGGGACTGAAAAAGGAGAAAGATAAAGCTTCAAAAGAAAAACTGAAAGCCATTGAGGAGAACATGGCCAATTTAAAAGAGGAATCGGGTGGTCTTAAGTCTCACTGGCAGAGGGAAAAAGAGTTAATAACGGGTATCAGGGAAATTAAGGAAAAGATCGAGCAGCAGAAGACCGACGCGGAAAAAGCCCAGAGGGAAGGGGACCTGTCCAGGGCATCGGAACTCCTTTACGGAAGGCTTCCGGAACTGAACAGTGAACTTGAAGATGGGAACAGGAAACTCTCCAGGCTGCAGGGAGAGAAAAAAATGCTCAGAGAGGAAGTTGAAGCGGAGGATATTGCACTGATCGTTTCCAAATGGACCGGCGTGCCCGTTTCAAAGCTTATGGAAGGTGAAGTTGAAAAACTCGTTCACATGGAAGATAAGCTTTCTCAAAGGGTGATTGGACAGCATGAAGCAATAGAAGCTGTTTCAAACGCGTTGAGAAGGTCTCGTGCGGGTCTTTCCGACCCGGACAGACCGATAGGTTCGTTTATATTCCTTGGACCAACCGGCGTGGGTAAGACCGAGCTTGCAAGGGCCCTTGCGGAGTTCATGTTCGATGATGAACGTGCAATGGTGAGGGTCGACATGAGCGAGTATATGGAAAAGCATGCGGTTTCGAGATTAGTGGGTGCACCTCCCGGCTACGTTGGCTATGAAGAAGGTGGTCAGTTAAGCGAAGCCGTAAGAAGGCGTCCGTACTCCGTAATACTGTTTGACGAGATCGAAAAGGCACACGGAGACGTCTTTAATATTCTGCTTCAGATCCTTGACGACGGCAGGCTGACCGATGGACAGGGGAGGACCGTGGATTTTAAGAACACGGTGATCATAATGACCTCTAATCTTGGAAGTCATTATATTCAGGAACTTTTATCTGACGAGGATGAGATGGTGAAAAAGGTCAATGAAGTTCTGAGAGGTTCTTTTAGACCGGAATTCTTGAATCGCATTGATGAGACAATAATTTTCAAACCACTGGCAATAGAGCAGCTGGTCAGAATAGTCGGCATACAGATCGATTATCTGAGCAGAAGGCTGGAGGAGAAGAATATTAGGCTTGAGCTGAGCGATGAAGTAAAGAAGCATATAGCGAAACTTGGATACGACCCCGTTTACGGCGCAAGACCTCTTAAAAGGACCATACAGAAATATGTTCAGGACCCCTTGGCTTCGAAACTGCTCAATGGTGAATTTACAGAGGGGAACTTGGTGTGCGTTGGGTTAGGTGAGGATAAAAAGTTGGTTTTTAATGAAAAGAGATAAATAGAATCAGGATTATTATTTTTGTTAAAATTAACTCTAATTGATCTTAATTTAGGCATAATTTATTCCTGTAAATAATCTTATATTCATTCAAAACTTGTTTGTAAGATTCAGAATTTGAATCAATATCTTTATCAAACACAATTCTAATAGAATTTAATTTAGCCATTATTTACTCCTCTTCTTCCATATCCTCCATCAACATATTCGTTAATTCTTTTATCAATTCATTATTTTCCTTATATTGTTTATTCATATCTTCTCTTAATTCATCCACATCTTTGTGAAATAAGTCCATCTCTTTATTTATATAATTTTCAACATCTTTCATATGTAATTTTAATCTATCATTAACTTGTTTATTTATATTCTCTTCTACAGATTTAACTATATTTTCTGATATATTTTTAATCATATCTTCTGATAATTCTCTTATATCCATTATCTTTTCTCCTTATTTTAATTTCTTTTCTGTTTTCTTTAACTTTTTTATCTTTTTCTTTCTATCGTATCTTTCCAACCCTAATTTTTCCTCTACTATTTCCAACGCTTCCGATATACCTATCAATTCATCTATAACATATTTCATCTGATCGTTAAGACGATCTATTTCCCTTCTTTTTAATTTCATATTATTTCCTTTTAATTAAACTCTAATATTTTTCTTTAAAAACGGACTATAATATACTCCTTTACTTTCACCTTCCCTGATACCAGAAGTAAACCAATCTATAACATCTTTTATCTCTTTAACCATAGGATCGATGCCTTTCTTTCCAATAAAGTTCTCCCCTATGCTTATACCAAGCACCGGACATCTGCCACGAAGTTCATTTCTTTCATCATCAAAATAAGTAAACATCTTATATCCTTTATGTTTACCGTGATATTGTATATCTCTTATATCTTCTAACTCTTCAACATAAAATTCTTTTGTAGCATCCATATTATAATTGTCTTTAAATTCCTTCTTAAAATCTGACATAGATGGAGATGGATTATCAAACTCGTTTACAACTTTCTTATCTTTATTCATATATGCCTCCCTATCGAAGATATCTTCTTGCTTTGCTACCACGACTTTCTCTATTATTTTCTTTATCTAATCTTATTATGTCTCTTTTAAAAGTATTCCATTCAGTGATATGAGCTTTAACAATATCATCTCCATCTTATCCAGAAATAGTAGTAAATAGCTGGGGATATTATTCATGTACAGCCCGCCTATGTCCCCCTTCCACCTCCCCCTATAATCATATTCTATAAAATCTACTGCTTTAAGTCTTTTAACAAGTATGAACTTGCTTGATTTACTCTGGGCAACTTTTTATTAGTTAGTATCCACCATAGATTTTAAGTGTGTTTCTTGCTTCTTCGATTACATAGCCGAGCGATTTAGCATGGATAATAAATCTCTTATGTTCTTCGCCACCCCACTGATCACAAATAGCATACTTACTTCCGTCAGGGAATTTAAGGATCTGATTATTTATAATAAAATGTCTGGTGTGTCCAGTTCGGTTTCTTATTTCTTTTGCCTTTTTTTCTTCAGCAAACAACCCCTTTGAGAGTAGATTTTGAGGGAATATTTTCTGTAATTCTTGGATATTTTCTGGAGAATAATCTTTAAACCATTTACTTATAACGGCCAAGACCAAGTTTTTCTTGTTATAAATGGTTCCTTCAAAAACATATTTAGTATAGTCATTCCCGGATCTTACTGATTTTTGTTCCTTTAACTGTTCTTTTATTCTGGTTTGGCGTTTTTCAGTCTCCGGTAATGGAATAATCTGCTGAACATCAATAAATACCTGTTCTTGATGTTTATATGGGGTTAAACGAATACAATTGATATCTATATCTTTTTTATTTAACCACTTGATTGAAGTTGTCAGTTCTGTAGAAAAATCCTCTGATATCAAGATAATACGAACATCTGATGCAAAATTATCCTCTTGTGGTCTTTCCCATCCTAAAAAGTTCAGAAGATTATATTCAGCCATAGCATTACTTCCAAGATATTTTTGATATGTTTCAACAGCACTTTTAAAAGTAAGCGTTGAAACCATTGCGGCATAACTTAGAGATTGAAGTTCCATTTGAACTCCTGTTTTAGTGTGTTTAAACTCAATAACAACAAGATTTGCTTTTTTATCAACTGCCAGAAGATCAATTCGGTGATTAGAATCTTCCCATTGTGAGAATTCTTCGGCAATCACGAGACAGTCTGGGGCAATGATCTCAATTTGCTCTTTTATTGCAATTCGTAGATCTTTTTCTTTTATTCCATCCATTCCGAAGTCTGTTTTGTGAATTTTGTTGAGTGATCTGTGTTGTAATGTATAGATAGCCATAATTAAGTGCCTTTCTTTAAAGTTTAGGAATTACATACTTTTATATTAAATTGAAAATAAGTTATCAATTTTTTGGAAGCCTCGTCACTATGTTATGTGATCCCAAAAAGTTTAGTCCAGTAACTTGCTGACCTCGTCCACTACCTCATCAACCTTGACCTTTTTTAATACCCCATTAGTCCTGTCCTTCATTTCTGCTTCCTCGTTCTCAAGGGTTCTTGGTCCGATTATTATCTGAAAAGGAATACCTATAAGGTCTGCGTCTTTGAACTTAACTCCCGCACTTTCGTTACGGTCGTCAATAAGTACGTCTGCACCCTTGCTGTTCAGGGCTTTGTAAATTTTTTCAGATACTGACCTTACCTTTTCGTCCTTTAAGGTAGTTGGGATGACAGATATCTCGAAAGGTGCAATTGGTGCGGGGACCTTAATTCCAGCCGCGTCGTTCCCTTGTTCAATTGCCGCAGCTAACGTTCTTCCGACCCCTATTCCATAGCAGCCCATAATAAAAGGCTTTTCTTTACCATCCACGTCTGAAAAGGTCGCGTTCATAGCTTCGCTGTACTTGGTCCCGAGTTTAAACACGTGTCCTACCTCTATGCCTCTTGTTGACTTTAAACTGCCGCTTTTTGATACCGGGCATTTATCACCGTCTTTTGCCAGGCGAATGTCGGCATATAGGTCTGCTTCAAAATCCCTTCCTGCGTTAACTCCCGTCAGGTGCTTATCAGCTTTATTTGCACCAGTAACGGCGTTCTGAACGTTCCGGATGGACCTGTCCGCTATTATCCTTATCTTTTTTTTCATCCCGACGGGGCCACTGAACCCGAGCGGTCCGCCGGTGTTTTCTTTTATCACTTCCGGACTTGCCAGTTCCGCAAACTCCGCTCCGGCCGTTTTTCTCAGCTTTGCCAGACTGAGCTCCGCGTCGCCTTTGACCAGGGCCGCAATGATCTCTTTATCAGTTTTAACTATCAGGGTCTTTATCAATCTGTCTGTGGTAACTTTAAGGTCAGTGGCGACTTCTTCAACGGTTTTCATATCCGGCGTGTCGACCTCGGTAATGATCTCCATATCTTTACCGGACCTTTCACGTTCTTTTTCGTCTTCAGTAATACCTATTTCTGCAAGTTCAAGATTAGCTGCGTAATCCGAGTCTGTTGAACTCATAATTACATCTTCACCGGTGGGTGCAAGTACCATGAACTCGTGGGAGAAGTTCCCGCCTATGTTGCCGGTGTCGGCAAGGACCGCCTTGAACTCAAGCCCGCACCGTTCGAATATTCTGTTATAAGCTTCGTACATAAGCATATAGGACCTGTCGGCTCCCTCGTCCGTGGCGTCAAAACTGTAAGCGTCCTTCATAATGAACTCCCTTGCCCGCATTACTCCAAACCTCGGTCTGATCTCGTCCCTGAACTTTGTCTGGATCTGGTAGAGGTTTATAGGTAATTGTTTGTAGGAACGGACTTCTTTTCTGACGATATCAGTGATTATTTCCTCGTGAGTGGGACCCAGACAGAAATCCCTATCCGCACGGTCCTTGAATCTTAAAAGTTCTTTTCCATAGTAATCCCATCTTTTGCTTTCCTTCCAAAGTTCGGCCGGGGAGACAAATGGCATGAGAAGTTCAATTGCTCCTGCTCTGTTCATTTCCTCCCGAACTATGTTTTCCACTTTCCTGATGCACTTAAGTCCGATGGGCAGATAATCGTATACTCCTGCTGCAAGTTTTCTTATCATGCCTGCCCGTATCATAAGCCTGTGACTTATTATCTCTGCATCGGCAGGGTTTTCCTTTAACGTTGGTATGAAGTATTGAGATAGTTTCATAGTATATTCCTCGGGTCTATAAGCTACTTGTTCTTGTGAATTTATTCAATTGTCATAAAGGTACAGTATCTGAATGTGCACTTTACTGACACGCTGCGATACTGCAGACGGTTTCGATCCTTTTATTCATCTGTTTAACTGTATAGAATTTAGGTATGAGTTCGGATAAAACGAAGACGCCACTTCACTTCGATCTCCAGTATCCCACTGTTGAAGATCTGAGGAAAAGAGCAGAAAAAAGAATACCGAAGTTCGCATTTGAATACCTGGATGGCGGTTGTAACGAGGATGTGAATCTACGGAAGAACGTCTCTGATATAAGAAAAGTGGAGCTCGTTCCCCTGTACTTCAATGAATATAAAGGGTCGGATATGAGCACCGAGTTGTTTGGAGTTACCTATGATGCCCCTTTTGGTATTGCTCCCGTCGGGCTTCAGGGACTTATATGGCCTGATTCTGCAAATATACTGGCGGAAGCTGCCCATGATCATAACATACCCTTTGTTTTAAGCACGGTGAGTACGAGCAGTATAGAACGGGTCAGTGAGATCACCGAAGGCAGATTTTGGTTTCAGCTTTACCATCCGGCCGAGGATAAAGTAATGGACAGCATAATACAAAGGGTGGAAGATGCGGGATGTAAGGTGCTTGTGCTCCTTTGTGACGTTCCCACTTTCGGGTACAGACCCAGGGATATAAGGAACGGGCTTGCCATGCCTCCCAGAATGACGGTCAGGAACGTCGTTCAGATGATAAGCAGACCCGTATGGGCGGTTAATACACTCATACACGGCCGGCCGAGATTTGAGAATCTGATTCCGTACATGCCCAAGGGTCTTGATCTGAAAGGTCTGGGACAGTTCATGAACGAGACCTTCTCAGGAAGACTGAACGAGGAGAAGGTGTCGCGTATTCGTGATAAATGGAAAGCGAAACTGGTGCTCAAGGGCGTTGCGAGCGAAAAGGACGCGGAGAAAGCCGTACAGCTGGGTTTTGACGGGATCATAGTTTCAAATCACGGAGGCAGGCAGCTGGACGCCGGACAGTCAACGATAGAAGCTCTGAAGGTAATATCCTCTAAGTATAAAAACAGGATAAGGATCATGATGGACGGTGGCATCAGATCAGGTCCGGATATCATCAGAAGTCTTGCCTGCGGTGCGGATTTTACGTTCCTGGGCAGGGCTTTTATGTACGGGGTAGGGGCACTTGGCAGAAAAGGCGGAGATCACACTATTTCCGCCCTGAAGATGCAGACCAGGCAGGTCATGGAGCAGATATGCTGTGAAAGGGTTGCAGACTGCCAGGACCATCTGGTTGAAACGGTTACCACCTGAGACTACCTGGATGCTTTTATCTTATCGGTCAGCCTGGCAATTTCTTTTTTCATTTCTTTATTTTCAGATAGGAACTTGTTGAGTCTGCTGACTATCTGGTCGGCGTTTACCCTGAGCACTTCACTGATCTCGTTCAGCAGTCTTTCTTTCTCTTTGATCTTTTCCCATTCTTTCTTGCTTAATGGTTTCATTTGATTTAGCCTTCTCTGTATTAATGTAATGTTTTTTATTACATTAAATCAATAGAGATATTGAAAAAATTTACTTAACATATTCCTTCCTTCCGCAGTTGATGGTTCACAGGGAAGAGGTGCCTGTATATGCTAACGATAATCGTTATTGCACTTATTGCCGGTGTTATATGTCAGATAATCGCGTCCTGGACGAGCATTCCGAGCATTGTATTTCTGCTGGTGCTTGGTATATGCCTGGGTCCGGAACTGCTGGGCGTTGTTGATCCCTCGGTACTGGGCGAAGGGCTTGAGACCTTAATCAAGATCTTTGTCGCGGTGATCCTGTTCGAGGCAGGACTGAGCCTTGAGAAAGATGAGATAAAGAGCAAAGGTTCCATTGTACTGGTGCTGATCACCTTAGGGGCAGTGGTCACGATGATCGGAGCAGCATTTTTTGCCTGGCTGATAGGTGGTTTTGCACTGCCACAGGCGTTTTTATTCGGGTCCCTTGTGGTCGTTACGGGACCAACTGTAATTCAGCCTCTGTTGAGGCGTCTTCACGTTAAGTCGGACTTGAGGACCATCCTTGAGCAGGAAGGGGTATTTATTGATCCGGTTGGAGTTATTATGGCGGTTTTCGTCTTTGACGTCGTTTTGCAGATGAACCACTCGAGCGGGATATTCTCTATTGACGTTCAAAAAGTATTTCTGATGTTCGGTTCCGGGCTGGTAATAGGTCTTGTCGGAGGATACGTAATAGGTGTGCTCGTAAAGAACTTCTCTATGCAGTTTGAAGATGATCAGGACCATTTTGTACTTGCAGCTGCTCTTGTGATCTATACCATTTCTGAAACCTTGCTTATCGAATCGGGTCTGATGGCCGCGGTCACTTCGGGCGTGGTCGTAGGTAATATGGATATTCCCAATAAGAAAAGTATGAGAAAGTTCAAGAGCAAGATAGCAGTACTCTTCATCTCACTGCTTTTTATTCTCCTTGCTGCAACTATCGAACTGTCCCACATATATGATATGGGGTACAAGGGTTTACTGATAATCGTGGTCCTGATGTTCATTGTAAGGCCTTTAACGGTTTTTATTTCCTCCATTCATTCAGGATTAAAGACAAACGAGAAGATGTTCCTGTCTTATATTTCTCCAAGGGGTATCGTTGCTGCGTCTATTGCCTCGCTGATCGGTATAGAGTTGAAAAAGGAGGGTATTGCGGGAGGTGAACTGATACAGGGGCTCGTGTTCCTGACCATTGCCGTAACGGTGGTATTTCAGGGAATTACTGCCAAGACCGTGGCCAGGATTCTCAGAGTAACGGTAGATACAAGAAAGGTGGTGATCATAGGTGCCAGTGTCTTTGGAAGGCTTATGGGAAAACTGCTGCTTATGCACAATAAAGAGGTGTGCTTTATAGATACGAACGAAACGCTTGTACAGACGGCTCAGGCGGAAGGTTTTGAGGCAATTGAAGGGAGCGCACTTGATATAGACCAGCTCGAGGAGACCGATATTGATAATGCCGAGGGAGTTATAGCGATGACGACAAGCAATAAGGTGAACCTTTTTGTCAACAAGCTCGCAAAGGTGGAATTTGACCTGAAGAACGTGTCATCGGTTATAAACAAGAGCAAGGACAGGCACGGGGAGGTGGCTTCGAAATTAAATATAGACATGGCTTTTGGCAAACCCCTTAGCGTTTTTGATATTGATGCTAATATTTTAAGGAACAACTATATAGTTGTTTCGATCAAACTTAACGAGAACTCGAACACCAATGCGCTTTACAGTTTGTTTGCCAAGGACCACATTGTGCCACTTATCTATAAAAAAGATCCGTTAAGTCCTGCTTTTATATACAGAAAGGATACAAAACTGACCAAGGGAGGAGAGATAACGCTTGTGGATTTTGACCCGTCCCTGACGGATTTTCAGTTTATTCAGGATCATGAAAAAAAGATCATAGATATTTGATAACAGCCTGATTCATAGTTATAAGAGCAAAGAACATACTATACTGCAATGAAGAAATTCGAAGAAAAACTAAAGGAATTAAAAAAGATAGTTGAGCAGCTTGAAACGGGTAACGTTTCTCTTGATGAATCGCTTAAGCAGTTCGAGAAGGGGGTCAGGCTGATTAAAGACTGCACTGGCCAGCTTCAGGAGTTCGAACAGAAGGTATCTCTCCTGGTCGAGAACAGCGACGGTGAAATAGATATTAAGGAATTTAAGGTCGATCAGGAATAATGGACCGTGATATTAAAAAGTATTTTTCCGACAGGAAGAAATTAATTGATCTGACCCTTCACCGTATTTTTTCACCAGAATGCAGCGACCTTACGAAACTTGACGAATCAATGAGGTACAGCATCCTTGCTGGCGGTAAAAGGATAAGACCTGTTCTTTGTCTTGCTTCGTGTGAAACCTTTGACAGTGATTATAAAAAGGCCTTACCCGTTGCCTGCGCAATAGAGATGGTGCATACCTATTCCCTTATCCATGACGACCTTCCCTCAATGGATAACGATGATATAAGAAGAGGGGTCCGGACGAACCATAAGGTCTACGGTGACGCCACTGCGATACTTGCAGGAGATGCTCTTCTTACCGATGCGTTCAGTTTGATCGTGGCAGAGGGCAAAAGAGCGGGTATTGCAGACGGGACCTTGCTTGACATTATCGACAATATCTCCTGTGCGGCAGGTTCGCACGGGATGATCAGAGGGCAGATGATAGACATAGGGGTCAATGGTAATGATGATATAGGATTGGAAGAGATAAAACGCATTTATTCCCTGAAGACCGGCAAACTGATCGAGGCATCGGTGATTTCCGGTGCTTTGGTGGGTGGAGCACGTGCTTCTGATCTGGAAGGTCTGAGGGATTACTCCAGAAGCATTGGTCTGGCCTACCAGATCATGGACGACTTGATCGACGACACTAATGATCTTATAACCGGTAAGACGAAAGGGTCTGACACTAAGAACGACAAACCCACTTTCAAGAGGTGTGAAGAATCCGAGCGGCTGGTGCTTGAACTGACAGGTAAAGCGGTCCTGTCCCTGAAAAAAATAAGCAGAGATACACGTATACTTAAAGGGATTACCGAGTATCTTGAAGGCAGAATCTGCTGAATACGTCCGACTTGATCGGGAAGTTGTTTTATACCGGACCCTTCTCCGAGCGGTCTATTTTCCTTCCTTACCCCAGTCGGAAAGGAACTTTGCCAGTCCGATGTCGGTTAAAGGATGTTTGTAAAGCTGCTCGAACACTTTATACGGCATTGTTACCACGTCCGCTCCAAGCAGTGCTGATTCTAAAATGTGCATTGGATGTCTTGTGCTTGCAACGAGTATCTCGGTGCTGAAGTCGTAGTTGTTGTATATCGTGACGATGCTTTCTATAAGCTCCATTCCTGAGGATGAAACGTCATCCAGGCGACCGACGAACGGGCTTACATATGCTGCACCTGCTTTGGCGGCCAATATGGCCTGGGAAGCTGAAAATACCAAGGTTACGTTGACTTTAATTCCCTTATTTGATAAAAGTCTCGTGGTCCTTATTCCATTTTCGGTCAGTGGCAGTTTTACCACTATGTGCTTGTGGAGACCTGCGAGCATCTCTGCTTCTTCCATCATTTCATCAAGATCGGTACTTATCACTTCAGCGCTTACTGGACCATTTACGATTTCGCATATCTCTACTACCAGGTCTTTGAATTCCCTTTGTTCCCCTTCTTTGGATACAAGGGAAGGATTTGTTGTTACACCGTCGAGTATACCGCTTGAAGCGGCTTTTTTTATTTCATCAATGTTTGCTGAATCAAGAAAAAATTTCATGTTTGTCTCCTTGGTTAAATATCTGAACAGATTAAGTTGTACCAGATCTGACTGATCTTTTATAGGTTTGTAAAATTTTTATAATATATAATATTATCCGTGTTTATGTACCCATCATCATTAAAAAACAGAAGTGTTTTTCCCGATGTTTATAAAAGAATATTCAGGAATTCAGCAATATGAAATTTATTTTTGGGGTTATTATATTTTGTATTATTATAATTGTTTTTAGTGTTATTATAACTTTTGATATTGTTAGGTTTTTTATTCTTGGTTTTATTAAAAAAGTTATTAGATTTATCCGTACTATTTTTCGTTGTCCTTATAAAAACAAATATAGTATTTTAAAAATTATTTTTAGAATATATAAATACGACTATAGTATTGTTAGAGTTATTTATAGAAAAATAGTCGATAACATTAGAGTAATTATTATCGTGTTATTAGTATTAGTTCTCGTGTCCCTAAAATAGTGTGTGATTATTGTAAGGCACTTATTTTTGATGTTCGTGGGTACATAAATAATGCAGATATGTAAATTAAGAATTATGATAGTTTTAAAATGTAAGATTTTAGTGACATGATACTGGCGAGAAGCCGTTGCCTAATAATAGTTTTTCCGTTCCGGGAAATATAATTTGACAAAATACGTGTATATATAGATATTAATCCTGATTTTCAGGATCATTAGAGGAATTTATGGGACTAAGAAAGGCATCGGCCATAAAAAAACAGAGACAGAGCATTAAACGAAAGGCGAGAAATAGCTTTGTTAAAACTACTTTGAAAACAAAAACAAAATCGCTGCTTGCTTTGATCGAAGAGCAGAATACTGAAAAAGCAGCTGAACAGTTAAAAGTCGTTGTTTCTGCTTTTGATAAAGCTGCAACCAAGGGCGTTATTCATAAGAAGAATGCGTCCAGGCATATTTCCAGACTGTCAAAGAAAGTTCACAACCTTAACGTGGAAAAAGTCAGCGAGAAAGCCGAAAAAGTATAGAAACAGGACCGGTAAAGTGGTCTGGATGATCTTTACAGTTGTTTTTGTGTTTCCTTATCTTTTTTCTCTCTTGATTATAACAAAAAGGATACTTGGTCTATCTGCTGCTCTTACTGCACAGATCTATTATAACCCTGCTAAGCAGAGTATATTTGTTCTGACTGTAGGACTTTAACTCGGTATCAATTCTGTTTAGTTTGTTGATCATATCAGAGAGTGATTTGATGCTGAAGTTGCCAGCCTGTTTTTTTGCGTAGTAAAGTGCACCCCTTGATATTCTCATTTTTTTCATAATATCGGCGTCGCTGTTCTTCAGATCAATGAGTTCTTTTACCTGCCACGTCCTCCTGATACTCTGTGAGAAAGTTGCTACTATTGCCAGAGGGTCATAACTTTGATTCTCAAGACTTCTGATAGTTTTTATGGCAGTCTCAACCTGTCTGTTTAAAACGGCGTTTACCAGGTCAAAAATACTTTCATTATCTCTTTTCATTATAAAGTTCTCTATATCCTCTTCATTGATCGATCTTTCTGTCCCGAAATAGTTTAAGAGTTTAATGAGTTCGTTACTGATAGAAGTGAAGTCGTCCCCTATAAGTTTGTGTATTTCGGAGCAGGCTTTCTTTGAGATATTTAATCCGAGCATCGCAGCTTCTTTCTGTATTTTATCTTCGATCTTATTGATCGCGCTAAAGTCCATTGTTAACAAGTTAGAATTTTTTTTCAGCCTTGGCTTGTTCTTATCCGTGGAAACAAGTATCAGTGTTGCGTCAGTGGAGGGGCGGCTTATATAACTGTTTAACTTTGAGATATCCTTTCCTTCCAATATCTCCGCGTTTCTGGCAACCAGCAGTTTATGTCCTCCGTACATTGAAACGATATTTGCGGTTTCTATTATTTTTTCCACGGGTTCCCTCTTTATCTCTTTTTCCTCTCCGTTCGGGGTATACACAATCTCCACATATTTGGTATCAAGATGAAAGACCATATGATCAAGTCCAGAGGTTTCAACGGATATCTGTTTCCTGATCTCGTCTATTTCCCGGTCAATAAGCAGGGATTGATCTCCCTGGATCAGAATGACGGGTGTTATATTATTGGCTTTTTTCACGTTGCTTATTTATTGAATTATTAAGAGAAAAACTATAGACTATTTTAATTGAATATTCAGGATAAATGAAGGAATCAGAAAAAATAGGCTACCAGTATCTGGGCTTTCAAGAATACGATCGTTCAGTCCAGCTTCAGAACAGCCTGCAAGGTCTTTTAATAAGAGAGGAAAGCCGTTACAGGGGATTTATTCTGTTCTTGTATCATGAACCGGTCATAACCCTTGGAAGGTATTCTGACCACTCTCATGTTCTGATAGATGATACCGCACTGAAGGATCTGGGTATATCTTTACAACGCTCTGACCGCGGTGGGGACGTTACCTGTCATGAGCCTGGACAGATCGTGATCTATCCGATAATTGATCTCAGAAAATTCCGATTGAAGTTAAAGGATTATGTTTCTTTGCTTGAAAGGGTTGTGATGGAGTTTTTAAAGCAGCTGGGTATAAGGTCGGAGAGGATACAAGGCAGACCCGGCGTGTGGGTTGGAGGCAATAAAAAGATCGCCTCGCTTGGGATCAGCGTTAAAAATCACTGTACCAAGCATGGAGCTGCCATAAACGTAAATAACGACCTGAAAGGTTTTGATCTTATAAACCCATGCGGCTATGAAGGAGTAGGGGCGGTCTCCGTTAAACGTTTGCTGAACAGAGAAGTTGATCTTAAAGAGTGCAGTTACATTATTTTGAATATTTTTTCTGATGCGTTGGATGTCAGTGTAGAAAATGTTGATATTAACGGGATTGTGAATTCAGGTTCCAAAAGCATCAGAGGATGCCTGGATGGAAGAATAAATGTGTAAAAAAACTGAAAAAAGAGGAAACAGGAGATGAAGGAAGGTAAGAAATTTATTATCAAGAAAAATACCTATATAGGTGGAGAGAGATGGTCTGAGAACAGTAAAGTAGAGACTACTTACTATGTAGGAAAGGAATATATTGAGGATAAAGAAGTAGATAAATATAGTAAGAACATGGACGATGCCTGTGTCTTTAATAGTAATAGACACAGAACAGAACTACGAGGACCAAATCCTTTTAGGAGGCAAGATATTACTAAGGAATTTGTAGATGAGGACTTTGTTAACAGACAGAAGAAGACTACTGAAAAAAAGAACGAAAGATTATTTAGCAGACTGATAAATAGAATTGTAAATAAGTTATCAATACGGACAATCAAGGAAAGTTGACAGATAGTCAGAACGGCTCACTTTACCGAACGACGAAATATTCTCTTAACTGACTTTATGAGTGCTCTTCGTACAACTCCTTTCCAGAAAAGTCTCTTGATCGTTGGGTCTGCAAACTTCAGATATACGTCTGGATATACTAAAGGGAGTATAGGTTTTCCTGAAAGACCATATGGAATATCAAGCTCGGAAATTTTGTTTTTATGAACGTAAAGAATTGTGTTTTGCCTATAGGGAATGCGTATTTTTTGATCATTCCAGATCTCTGGTCTGATAATGTCGAGCGGAACGAATTCGTGTTTTTCAAACAGTTCCGCCCAGTAATTTGGCCATCTTTCGTTTAGGTGATTAGTTCCGCCTTGAAATGGAATGGCTGCTGAAAAAAGCACAAGATCGGACAGGTCTGTAAGATAGTCTATGAAAGCTTCGGCCCTCTCTGGGGCAAGGTGTTCAGCAACCTCCAGGCTGATTGCCAGATCAAATTTATAACTGAACTTGAGAAGCGTCGTTGACAGGTCAGCTTCAATAAAATCCTCATCAGGGATTATAAGAAAGTTTCGGTCAACCCATTGTCCGTCAATTCCTTTTATATTTTTCAATTTTTCCTGTTTTTTCAAAACATTGAGCCATGTTCCACTTCCACAACCAACGTCTACCGCGGAGTCTATCGTTAAATTAAGAGTGTTTACTACAACAGAAATGATTTGCTCTGCCGAATAAAGATTTGATTCTTCAATCAGATCTTTGTAGAAATCCCTGTTGTAAGTATTGTTAGAACCCACAGTTATTTTTTCCTTCACAAAGTTTGAAAAATGGGAAGGTTCCAGATTCTTCTCCAAGGAACTTTGCTAGCCTGATGTCAGTCAAAAGATGTTTATAAAGTTGCTATAAAATCTTACCTCTGATGTCCTTGCACCAACCCATATCCTGTCCAGAGTCAACAACTATCCTGTTTCCTACCAGTTTAAGTAGTGGTACATCGGAAATATGATCACTATATGCATATGAATTTTGCAGATTAAATGATGATAGGTCTAATAACTCTGACAGACGGTATAGTTTTTCCTTTCCTATACAGTCATTTTTGAGAATTTTACCTGTTAAAACACTGTTTTTTTCTTCAAGTTTTGTGGCTGCAAAGCTGGGAATACCATGGTATTTGGCGTAAGCACTTATGTAGTTTTCATAACCGGCAGAAACTATAACGACATAGTGTCCGAGTTCTTTGTGTTCTTTCATTCTACGGACAATTGATATATTTTCATTTGGCAAGAGAGTTTCGTGTAAATATCGGTCGGCATAATTAGTCACTGCACTACAATGGATACCAGAGGCTTGCCTGAGGAGGAACTTCTTGTGTGTTTTTCCACGGAGTTTACCGGTCTTTAATAGAGATATTCTTATAGTTTCAAGAATGCGGCGTTTAAGAGATGGGCATTGTCTTACAAGTCCCAATATAAAAAGGTCGGCAGTCTGCATATTGATCAATGTTCCGCAAAAATCAAATATGGCGAGAATAGATTTATTTGTCATGATCAAACCGGAGAAATTTTTTAACAAATCGGTTCATCTGTTCCTTTGTTCCTATTGTCAAACGGATAAAACCGTCCATTCCTTCAACGTGACTATAGTCACGTACAAAGATATTTTTATTCTGCAGATGTAATATTATCCTGTTTTTGATCTTTGGACTCATCTTGAAAAGAATAAAATTCCCACCACCTTTGAAAATATCAAAATACGGATCGTTCATCCTCTCTAATTTATCACAAAGCCACTGTTTTGTTCGAAGGACTTCTTCAACGTATGTTTTTGTATAAGGGAGGTCATTAAGTGCTGCCATGGCTGCTATTTGAGAGAGCATGGTTATATTCTTGGGGTTTCTTATTTTGTTAAGATACTGGATGTTCTCGACGGATGAGATTGCATAACCAATGCGGAATCCCGCTAGAGCAAAAGCCTTGGAGAACGTTCTCGAAACAATTACATTATGATATTTAACAGCGATGTTTCGGGCACTTATGTTCGTAAACTCATAGTATGCTTCATCAATTATGAAAAGAGTCCTTGGAAAGAGTTTTACAAGCTTTTCTATTACTGATATTTCATAGATCGTTCCCGTTGGGTTGTTTGGATTGCAAAGGTAGACGATCCTGGGGTTAAACTGCTCAAGGTGTTCTGAGAAATCCCTTTGGCAGAAATCAAAAGGTTCTCTGAGTTTATAGTAGTTGACCAAAGCTCCGCGGCTTTCTGCAGACGCTCTGAAGTTGTCATATGTTGGTGATATGATAGTGATACTGTCCCCCGGTTTGATGAAAGTTCCGATAATGTATTCATGTAAGGCATCGGAACTGGCAAAATATTGAAGGTTTTCAGTTTCAACTTGAGAGTATTCTGCAATGGCTTTAATAAGTTTTTCATTGTTAATGTCCGGGTACCAGTTCAATTGACCGCTGGACAAAAAAACTTCAATTTGCTCCCTGACCTTTGGTGAGGGAGGGACAGTTGCCTCGTTCCAGTCCAGTTTTAATACTTCCTGACCGTTTGGAAGTTCCCATGCCTTGTGAGAGATCACCGGATAGGAACGGAGATTTTTAATGTAGCTATTGGCAAGCATCAGTTGTTTTTATTAATGCGGTTGAATTTGTTCTGAACATCGGAGACAACAGCTCTGAACTTATCTCCTTTGCCAAATTCTAATCTGTTAACAATACGAAAGTCAAAATTTATTCCATTAAATTTTTCCATAATAGATTTTTTCAAAGTGGAAAATGCTTCTTCGTCATTGGTTAACGGAAGGATTTTTATTTCTATACGTGATGTAGACCTTTGTATTACTTGAAATCTTTCAATCCACAAGTGGTCGCGGAACAGTATGTGCCAAAGGTGGGAAAAAATGATGGAACCATCTTTCAGTTCAAACACGTCGTTAGTCCGTCCTTCAACTGATAAAAAATAGCGAAACTCTTCATCATAATTGTAGAAGTTGTCATCTACGATAGCCATATCCCCGATCTGAAAACGTATAAAGGGCATGGCCTTTGCTGTCAGGTTTGTCAATGTAATAAGACCCGGTTCCCCTGGTGCAACGGGTTCATCGTTCTCGTTTAGAACTTCAGTGAAGTAAAGATCCTCGGAAATGGTCATTTTACGTGAATTTATGCTGCTGCAGGCAATAGCATCAGCTTCGGATGAACCATAAAAGTTTATAACGGGACAACCAAAGCTCTCTTCAAGGATATCCCAAACGTTCTGGGGCAAGTATTCAGCGGCTGCTACAACTCGCTTTAATGCAGGAAGACGCAGGTTGTTCTTTTTTAGATACGTTGATATCACAAACAGTGCACTTACATATCCATGTATGAGCTGCGGATTAAAATCGATAATTGAATTAACTGAAGATCTGAGTTTTTCATACGTTAGTGAACTTCCCATGGGATTGACCACTTCTCCAACGTTCAAAGAAAGAAGTAAACCGTTCTTTTCGCGGAACAAAGAACTTTTACTTTGGGATTTTTGTCTCCATATCATGCAGTAACGATCATATTTCCTAACGCCAGCGTCGTGAAATACCCGGGCTTTGACCTTTCTTCTGCTCAATACGCCATTTTCCGTAAAAAATACTTTCATCGGAGTTCCAGTGGAACCTGTGGTTGATGCAGATATCAGGTTCCGTTTATCCAGGTTCTCACACACCAACAGGTCCTGCGAACATGCTTTTTTGAATGATTGTTTTTTTACAACGGGTAGTTTGTGTATGTCGTTAACTGTTATTAGCTGAAAGTCTTGTGGAATATCTTTATATAGATCGGCGTAAAAAGGAGAAAAGCGCCTTGCATTGGTGATAATATCATTCATTCTGCGGACTTGATGGTCTCTGATATTGCCTGTGTGCAGGTAGGTTTCCCAGACAAAAAGTCGCCTTCCCCAATGATTTATGAACTCTACACATTTAGCTATCATAGCCACTTTTCTCTCCACATTTGAAAAACCAGAAGGTTCCATATCCTTTTTCCTTTGATTTCGTTTTTATAAAATTTATCTACCCACCTTGCAACTGCGTCAGGTTTGAAAAAGCCATTTTGCTTTATTGAACTTTCATTTAGGTAATCATGGACAAGTGGTCGAAGTTTTGTCTTGAGCCAAGTGTCTACAGGTGAATCAAAACCCATTTTTTTTCTATCGAACATCTTTCTTGGCAAATATCTTTCCAGCAGTTTTTTAAGAATGTACTTTGTCTCTCCGTTCTTGTATTTATACTCAGATGGAATTCTTGCCGTGAACTCTACAAGCCTGTGGTCAAGGAACGGTTCTCTGGATTCAAGTCCGACGTTCATTGATGCCCTGTCCACTTTGGTCAGAATATCATCCGGAAGCCACACGCCGAAGTCGGCGGTGAGCATCTGGGTTAAAACCCGTTTTTTTCAACCGACAGGAACTGTTCTTCGAAGGTTTTATCCTCAAATTGTAAACTTCCATTAAGTATTTCCATAATTTCTGCCGTTTTCCATACTCCCCGTGCGGACCTGAACATGCCTTGCATATCGTTCTCATTTATGCACAGGAAAATATCCCGTTTCTTTGCATAACCCTGTGAGAGCCGTTTCAGGTAATTAATGCGGGTAATCCCTACGGCGTTTGAAAACCTTTCAGGGGTGAGAGCAGAAAGTCCACCACTTATTATCCTCTGCAGAACTTGTGGGATCTTTTTGAACGAATTATATCTATTGACGTTTTTAGCGTAATGTTCGTATCCACAAAACAGTTCATCCCCACCATCTGCGGACAAAGCGACTTTGACCTGCTTCCGGGCTATTTCTGAGACCAGATACGTAGGTATTATTGAATGATCACCGAAAGGTTCGTCGTATATTGACGGTAGTTTCGGAACGATCTCCAGTGCTTCTTCCTCTGAAATGTAATGTTCCGTATGATCGGTGCCGAGATATTCAGCTACTCTCTTTGCATAGTGAGCTTCATTATATTTATTTTCGTTAAAGCCGATAGTAAAGGTTTTGATCGGTGTTGAAAGATCTTTTTGCAACAGAGTGGCAACTATGCTCGAGTCAATCCCTCCTGACAGGAACAGTCCTACTGGAACGTCGGAAACAAGCCTGTATTTGAAAGAGTCTGTAAGAACTTTCTCAAGTTCGTCCGTTATTTCTTGTTCTGAACCCGTGTGGGGAACCATATTATAATAGTCTGCCACGTTCCAGTATCTGTGAGCTTTTATCTCTCCTTTTCTGACGCTGATATAGTGTCCGGGTTCAAGTTTGAACGTATTTTCAAAGATCGTATGAGGACTTCTTATATAGTTGTACTTAAGAAAGAGTGAAAGTCCGCAGGTGTTTAATTTTTTATCAAACCCGGGGTGTTGCATCAGGGATCTGAGTTCGGATGCAAAAAGAAATAACCCGTTTTTCTTATAGTAATAAAGAGGCTTAACTCCCGCTCTGTCCCGGGCAAGAAAAAGGGTTTCTTTCCGTGCGTCCCATATTGCAAGTGCAAACATTCCTATGAATCTGTGCAGACAGTCTATTCCCCATTGTTCATATGCTTTGACAACGACTTCCGTGTCCGAGTCGCTTATGAACGAGTGTCCTTCATGTTCCAGGAGTTTTCTTATCTCACGGTAGTTATATATCTCCCCGTTGTAACTTGCCGTTATAGTTCTATCACTGTTTGACATCGGCTGTTTGCCTTTTGAAGAAAGATCTATTATGGAAAGCCTCGTGTGTCCCAGTCCGACATCATTGGTCGTGTCTATATAAGTACCTAGGTCGTCAGGTCCCCTGTGGTAGAGTATCTTGGTCATTGCTGACAGGATGAACTGATCTATCTTTGTTCCGGGGCTGTAAATACCTGTTATGCCGCACATTGGTTTTATCTGGAAATAAACGTCGTGGGTTAAGAAACTAAAACTAAAATAACGGTTAAGCTGTTTTATATCAAGGAAAAAACCTGCTACGCTAACGATACACAAAAAACGTTTATTTACTTAAATACTGCTGTTTTATAGTCACTTGTTCGTCAATGTTAACTTCCCGGGATGAAAGAAAATATCTGAGAAAAGATGCCTTGACGCTTTTCTGCGGTGGAATTGGTGCATCAGTGTTCGCGGCCATAGAGGTTGTTGTTCTGGCCCGTTTTCTTGGACTTGAGCAGTTCGGTCTGTTCACGCTTGTTATATCCTATGTAAAGATCGTCAACAGTCTTCTTGATATGAAGATAGACGAGGCAGTAGTGAAATACGTTACTGAGTCCAAGGAAAAAGGTAAACTTAAAACCGTTTCCTCGTTCGTTAAGTTTTTTTATCTAGTGGACCTTTCAAGTGGAATTCTCTCCTTTGCCGTTTGTATTCTTCTTGCCGGAGTGGCGAACGATCTGTTCATTAAATCTGATGACGCGTTCAATTACGTGCTGATCCTTTCCATCGCGCTCCTTGTTTCAACCGTTAACCAGAGTTCACATGCCATTTTGCAGTCTTTCAAGAAATTCAGACACTCTGCTTTTTTCAAGGTATTTAACAACTTTATGAAACTTATCCTGATCTTAACGGCTTTTATTATGCATCTCGGGCTTGAAGGATTTTTTGCCGCTTACGTGCTGGCCGAGTTAGTAAGCTTTTTGGTCCTTCAGATATTTGTGAACAGAGTTCTTGTACAAGAGGGAATGTCCAACTGGCTGTTTGCTGACCTTCAGGAGATCAAAGGACAGATACGAGAAGTTGTTTGGTTTATGATGAACACTGCGATTTCAGGGTTTCTGTCATTTGTTTCTTCTTCTTATTTTCCAGTACTTGTTTTAGGATATTTTTCCGGTGCAGAGGCGTCTGGTCTATACAAGACCGCAAGAAGTGTTATGAACGCCGTTGAGAAGATCAGGAATCCCGTATATTCAGTTGTCTATCCGGCTCTGACGCGGATCAGTGCCAGAGAGTCTTACAAAGAGTTCAGACAGTTGGTCGTCCATTCCGTGAAGGAAATAATAAAGTTCATTATACCTGTTTCCATCCTTGTCCTGATCTTTGCAGAACAGCTTACAGAACTGGCCTTTGGCAGTGAGTATCTCCCAGCCGTGGACACAATGAGGGTTTTAATAGTGGTAATGATGATCTATACTTTCTCGCACTGGAGACTGTCTGCCTTATTGTCGCTCGGGATGTCCGGGGTCAAAACGATGGTTGTTTTAGCTTCCACTGTTTTATATCTGTCGGCGTTGTTAATCCTTGTACCGAAATATTCACATTTAGGGGCCGCTCTGGCTTATTTTGTGCCAGTGATTTTCAGTTTCATTGTAGCCATCTTCGTGTTTCTGCACATACGCCGCCGTGAGCAGCGGTCAAGGTTTTCGTGAACCTACCTGGTTGAACTCTTAACAACTTCCTGAAATAACTTCTCATATGTTGATACCATCTTTTCAAGCGTAAAATTCTGTGCTTTTTTTTCGGCGTTCTTACTCATTTTATTCCTCATTTCGTCATCTTTCAGAATTTGTTCGATCGCACTGGCCATTGCTTTCTCGTCACCCACAGGCACAAGCAGACCGGTCTGCTCGTGATCAATTATCTCATCTGCTCCGAATGGATGGTTAGTTGAAACAATGGGTTTTCCTAATGTTGCTGCTTCGATCAGCGTGTTTGCTAAACCTTCATATATGGATGACTGGGCGTAAAGATCGGATGCCAGGATGAACGGGTAGGGATTTAACTGTGATCCGGCAAGAGAAACGGTATCTTCAAGTCCTGATTTCTTTATCTGCTCGTTCAGTGAATTTTTCTCCTTACCTCCTCCTATGATCAAAAGCCTCACGTTCACCTTTTTATCTTTCAGTATGGCAAAGGCACTTATAAGATGTTTAAAACCTTTGTGTTTACGTAGTCTGCCTACGGATACAACAAGTGGTGCGGTTTTGTTCACCAGCCATGGATGGTCGACGGTTTCTGTACTTTTTTCCTTTACATATTTAATGTCAGTACCGTTGTGAACGGTGATAGGTTTTGCTCTTAAGTTGAAGTACCGTTTGCACTCCTCTGCAAGTCCATACGAGTTTGCAACGACTTTTGTTGTAAGTTTGACGCTCAATTCTGGACGAAGAACGGAAAGAACGTGCCCTAATGTTGTACTGCGAACCGAAGATCCCTTTGGTGGATTAACATAAGCAGCGACAAGGGGAATCCTGAGAAACTTGCTCGCAATTACGATTGATGGATGGTTCAGTCGTGTATAGATCAGGTCGGTCGGGTTTTTTCTGAGAAATCGGATCAGGCAAAAAGTTTTAAATAAGGTCTTAAACAGGGTAGGGATAGTATGAGGGATTCCAGAAAAATGTATTTTTACTTCGGGATGAGTTTCTCCTATTTGATTTCCTTCTTCGTAGAAGACGAAAATAGATGAATTGATTTTTCTCTCTGTAAGTCCCTTTGCAAGGTTCAAAGTCTGTCTTTCAGCTCCGCCTAGCGCGAAGATCGGCAATATCATCAAAACGTTCATTACAGATTTACAACCTCCTTGAATAGTTTTTCGTATTCTGAAAACATCTTTTTAACGTGAAAACTTTGTGCCTTTTCCTTTGCTGCCGTTCCCAGTTCTTTAGCAAGGGTATTGTTCTTTAATAGTTTCAATATAGCTTCCGCCATCGCTTCTGTATCTCCGACCGGTACGAGCAATCCGCTTTTACCGTTCTCGATGATCTCATTGGCACCGAAAGGGTAGTTGGTTGAGACCATGGGCATTCCGAGAACTGCCGCTTCAATTAAGGAACTATTTAATCCTTCGTAGAGTGACGAACAGATAAACATACTGCACCTCGCTGTGTATTTGTGCGGATTGGGAGAAAATCCGATGATGCTTACGTTTTCCGAGATATCCAGTTTTTCAGCCCTTTCTTTCAGAGTACTTTCAAGCTGTCCACCACCGACGATAATGAGCCGGAACCGGGCTTTCCTGTTCACGACGGCCACTGCTTCGATCAGGGAGGAAAAACCCTTCTGAGGGTCAAGCCTGCCAACTGATACTCCTGTCGGTATGTTTTCCTTGAAAAAAGGGTGATCCACGGTCTCTCGTGCCTTTTCTGCCACTGTTTCCGGCCTTATGCCGTTTTTTATCACGTGTATCCTTTCCGTGCCGAAATAGTCTTTGGTCTTTTCCGCAAGACCCGTGCTGATAGCGACAACGGTGCCTGCTGTCCTGTACGTTATCTTTCTTGCAAGAAATATGAGCTTTTTCGACAGAGCAGAACGTTTTTTGCGTCTGATCTCGTGTTCTGAAACGGATACTTCAACTAGAACTATTCTGTTTTTCATTCCGAGGATCAGTCCCGCGGCAGCGGCCGGGAACTTGGCTGCCCAGTGCCGGGCATAAACTACGTCCGCTCCGTGCTGCCGTATCGTCCTTACCGTTTTATATACCGCGTATATTGACGAGATAAAGGAAGAAAAGATACCGTACCTGCTCAGCCTTGAAAAATACCGGGATGTAACAACGGGGATCTCCTGTGAGATATCTTTCAGAAGGTCATCATCATCTCTTATTGCAAGATTAAGGAAAACGGCTTCGAAATCCCTTTTGACCATGGCGTTAGCTATCTCAACGGTTTGCTTCTGTACACCGCCAATTCCGAGTCCGCTTACAATGAAAAGTATTTTGGGCTTTTTTTTCATTGGTTATGAAAGATCTGCTCAAAGAGGTCCGCGTATTCTCCGGACATCCTTTCAATACTGAAAGATTCTGCCTGTTTTTGTGCGGCTCTGCTGATTTTTTGCGCGGCAGACCTGCTGTTCATGATCTTTAATATTGCCTCTGCCATCGCCTGCACATCTCCAACTGGCACAAGTATTCCATTTATTCCATCCTGTATTATCTCATTTGCTCCAAATGGATGGTCCGTTGAAACGACCGGTACTCCGAGAGCCTGTGCCTCGAGCAGGGAGTTTACAAGTCCTTCGTGAACAGATGAAGAAACGTACAGATCGGCATTTGCGATCAGGGGGTAGGGATTTTCTTTCCATCCGGTAAGTGAAATCACGTCTTCAAGTCCAAGACGTTTTATCTTTTTCAGTAAAACGGGCTTCAGACGTCCATCCCCAATGATCAACAGCCTCGCTTTTATACTTTTATTTAACACGGCGAACGTGTCAATCAGGGTTTCAAATCCTTTCTGTTCAACAAGTCTGCCCACGGAAACGACAACGGGTAAGGTTTTGTTCTTGACCCAGCTGTGGTCTGCGTCCTCCTTGCTTTTCAGTCTTATGAGATCTGTGTCCGTTCCGTTGTAAATAACGTCTGGTTCGGATTTTAGATCAAGGTATTC
Organism: Thermodesulfobacteriota bacterium; assembly: GCA_965215275.1. GTDB lineage: Bacteria > Desulfobacterota_D > UBA1144 > Nemesobacterales > JAJCZQ01 > CAZUNK01. Next base: position 460,847 of record OZ244044.1, on the reverse strand, counting down.
CCTGCACTCTTCGGCAAGTCCCTTGGAATTTACGGTTACGCGGTCTGCCCTAGGTGCACAGAGTTTGTGCAGGAAAAAACGCACAGGGTGGCTTTTTCTGAGAAAACGCGCACTGTTCCCTTCCGTCCAGACCGTTTTTATTCCAAGGATCTTTCCCAGGAGCGTGTTTGAGATCTTTGGCCAGTGCCTTGAGTACATGATGTCCGGCTTTTCCCTTAATAAGGTCCGGACAAAGGAGAGCATTCCGCAGATAAAGGATAAAAAGCCGGACCTTTTAACAAACGGTGGAAAGCAGGGAGTTATCACTCTGACCCTGCTGTCCGTTTCTTTTTCGAGTTCACCGCCACGAAATGCAAAGATCATGCACTTAAAACCCTTTCTGCAAAGTCCGTTCGTGATATTGACGGTCTGCCTCTGTGCTCCGCCAAGTCCAAGGTTAGGGACGGACAGTAAAATAACGGGTTTTGTTCTGCTCATGCTCACTCGTACCTAAGTGCTTCGATCGGGTTCAGCCGGGAGGCTTTTCTTGCCGGATAAATCCCGAACGTTATTCCGACCAGTGCGGCGAAAAAGAACGAGATCAGTACCGCCGAGGCGGAAACCGTGGTGGGCCATCCCGTTATTACGGACGCGACCTCTGAAATAAAGGTCCCAAGAGCTATTCCGATCAGTCCTCCCAGTAATGAAAGCACCGTTGCTTCGACCAGGAACTGCTTCAGGATGTCTTTCTCCCTGGCCCCGACCGCCATCCTTATACCTATTTCCCTGGTCCTTTCACTGACCGATACAAGCATTATGTTCATTATGCCAATCCCACCAACTATCAGGGAGATAGAGGCAATGCTTCCGAGCAGTATCTTCATGATCCTGAGAACCCTGTTTATGGTATTTATCTGGTTTTCCTGGGTCCTTATGTGGAAGTCGTCTTCATAACCCGGCTTGATATTGTGTGTGGCACGAAGGACCTGCGTTATCTGATTTTTTGCAAAATAAAGGTCCTCGGGCTTATAAACCGCCACCGATATGTTTTCCAGTGTATTTTTATTCAGTAATCTTTTCTGAACGGACGTGTACGGCACTAAGATAAGGTCGTCCTGGTCCTTTCCGCTGGGCGTTTGTCCGATCGTGTTCATAACTCCAATGACCTCATAGGTGAAACTGCCGATCTTTACACTCTGTCCGACGGGGTTGGAATTTGCGAACAGTACGTTCTGTACCGTCTTGCCGATCACGCATACAAGAGCGGCGTCATATACGTCTTTTTTGTTAAAGAAAGTTCCCTGCGAAGGCAGCCAGTCGTTTATATAGACGAACTCGGGTGATACTCCGACGATCTTGGTGAACCAGCTCTTTCCGTTTGCAACAACGTTGGAACTCGTATCCAGGATCTCCGATACGTAATGCACTTTGTCAAGCTGTCTTATAAGGGAAGCGTCCTTTTCCGTAAGTGGTTTTATCTCGGTTATCTTGATCTTGTCCAGGGACTTGTTCCTTCCACCGGTCTTTATACCTCTGTTCACTATAAGTGATTTTCCTCCCAGAGAGGTCAGCTGCTTTTCTATCATCTTTTGTGCACCCTGGGTTATCGTCACCAGTGATATGACTGCCGCAACCCCTATAATTATCCCAAGCGTCGTTAAAAGGGATCTTACCTTGTTCGCTTTCAGTGCTTTAAGGGAGATAAGTAAGGAATTAAAAAGGTTCATTTTCGCCGTTAATTATAGCATACCTGCCAATTTTCCAATTGTTCATTCAATCAGTATTTTTATTGTCTCGCATTATTCTCACCCTGCTATATAATTTCTGTACTATAATACTGATTAGAGAACAGCTGAACGCGTGAGGTCAATGACAAAAGTCAAGATTTGCGGAATTACCAGTGCAGCGGACGCCCTGGCTGCCGCCGCTTATGGGGCCAGTGCCTTGGGTTTTATATTTTATAAGCAGAGCCCTCGCCACGTGACCGTTGAAGATGCACGTGGGATCTTAACGGACATGCCTCCGTTCATAAAAAAAATCGGCGTGTTCGTTAACGAGGACAGTAAGGTCGTCAATGAGATTGCCGACAGGACGTCGCTTGACCTTATCCAGTTAAGCGGTGATGAAACCCCTGGTTACTGTAAGGGACTGAACAGACCTTATATAAAGACCATAAGGGTCAGGAACAGAGAAAGTCTCAATGGGATTAATGAATATGATACCCGGTACACGTTGTTTGATACCCACAGTAAAGGTAACTACGGCGGGACCGGCAAGGTCTTTGACTGGGACCTGATACAGGACCTGCCGTTAGAAAAAAGGTACATTATCCTCTCTGGCGGACTGAACCCTGAAAACGTCAAAGGTGCGGTAAAACGGATTAAACCCTACGCGGTTGATGTTGCATCAGGGGTTGAAAGGCTGCCGGGTAAAAAAGACCATGAAAAGATGAAAGATTTCATAGAGGCGGTGAGAAATGCGGTCTGATACATCCTTACCGGACCAGAAGGGGCATTTTGGCAAGTTCGGAGGAAGGTACGTCTCTGAGACCTTGATACCTGCCCTTACGGAACTTGAAAGCTTCTACCTGGAGACACGTGCGGACCCTGATTTTCTGGAGCAAAGGGATTATTATCTCAGGCAGTACGTTGGACGTCCCACTCCGCTTTATTTTGCAGAAAGAATGACCAGAGAGCTGGGTGGAGCCAGGATATATCTGAAACGAGAGGATATCTGCCACACGGGAGCACACAAGATAAACAACACGGTCGGTCAGGTCCTTCTGGCCGATAAAATGAAAAAAAGCAGGATAATTGCCGAAACGGGTGCAGGGCAGCATGGAGTGGCAACTGCGACCGTTTCAGCCCTTTTTAACAAAGAGTGCGTGGTCTACATGGGCGAGGAAGATATGAAAAGGCAGGAGATCAACGTTTTTCGTATGGAGCTGCTCGGAGCTGAAGTCCGTCCGGTCACTTCCGGTTCTAAAACGTTGAAAGATGCGATGAACGAGGCTATGAGGGACTGGGTGACGAATATCAGGAACACTTTTTATATAATCGGCAGCGTGGCGGGACCGCACCCGTATCCCATGATGGTAAGGGACTTTCAGTCGGTTATAGGAAGGGAGGTCAGAGAGCAGATCATGGGAATGGAGGGTCGTCTGCCGGACCTCCTTGCTGCCTGCGTTGGAGGTGGTTCCAACGCAATGGGACTGTTCTATCCTTTCATGGAGGATGACAGCGTCAGGAAGCTGGGAGTGGAGGCCGCGGGTCTCGGGATCGAGACCAGGCATCATTCCGCAACGATCACCGCCGGTTCAGTCGGAGTGCTGCACGGCAGCAAGACTTACCTTTTACAGGATGATCACGGGCAGGTCCAGGAGGCACATTCAATTGCCCCCGGGCTGGACTATCCAGGCGTGGGTCCGGAACATTCTTATTTCAAGGACCAGGACAAAGTGCAATACACCACCGTTACGGACAAGGAGGCCCTTGAAGGGTTTTCATTTCTGTCAAGGGAAGAAGGGATCATTCCCGCACTTGAGACCTCTCACGCGATCGCCAGGGTGATGAAGGTGGCTCCTGAGATGTCAAAAGATGATATTATCGTGATCTGCCTGTCCGGAAGGGGCGATAAGGATATTAACTCCGTGATCAGGACCTGATAAACAGAAAACCGCTTGACAAGATTATTCAGAAACTTTACTCTTTTTAAGAATATAAAAAGGTTGTGGGTGCAGCTTCTTTAAATATTACAATTCCGAGAACATACTGGCTATTTTAAGAGCCCGATATCTGATTTTGCTCCATATCATCAAAAATGTATGAACAGAGTTGATCAAAAATTTACCTCGCTTGAAAAAAGCGGCAAAGCGGCTTTAGTGTGCTACGTGACTGCGGGGGATCCGTCACTGGACGTAACGAAAAGCATTGTACTTGAGCTGGAAAAGAGCGGGGCGGATATAATCGAGCTGGGCGTTCCGTTCTCTGATCCGATGGCGGATGGACCTACTATCCAGCTTGCATCTGAAAGGTCACTGGCAGCTGGAACGAACCTTCATAAAGTGCTTGAGACCGTAAAGGAGATCAGAAAGTTCTCTGATGTTCCGCTGATCCTTTTTGGATATTATAATCCCTTTCTTTCCTACGGTCTGGAGAAGTTTGCCAGAGACGCACGAGAATGCGGGGTTGATGGGGTCTTGGTGGTCGATCTTCCCCCTGAGGAGTCAGAAGAGCTTAAAAAAGCTCTGGATGAAAACGGATTACACCTGGTATTTCTTCTTGCTCCAACGAGCACTCAGGAAAGGATCGAACTTGTGTCGGAAAATGCAGGTGGGTTCATATACCTCGTTTCGATAACGGGAGTTACCGGTTCGCGTCCTGATATGGAATATTCGCTGGATTCATTAACGGATCTGATCAAGCAAAGATCAAAGCTTCCCGTCGGGATCGGTTTTGGGGTGTCATCACCTCAGCAGATCAGGGAAATATCTTCATACGCTGATGCGGTTATCGTTGGCAGTGCGCTGGTTAAGATCATTGAAGAAAATGGAGATGATCAGGACCTGATGCTGAGACGTATAAGTGGTTTTGTCAGTTCCTTAAGCCAGGCCCGTGAAGAGGATTTAAAGAGTCATTAGATCATGAATGAGGACTTAAAAAGATACCTGTTCGTTGGAGAATTCGATTCCATATTAACCGGTTTTTTTTCACGGAGAGGCGAGGTGGTATGGGTAAGTTCCTTCAGTCAGGCTTTAAATCTGAACCAGACGGAAGGTTTCACCTTAATAGTTATTGATTCGAACATACTGGACCCTGAACTTCCGGATGAACTTTTCGCTCGCTATCCAAGGACCCCTGTACTGATATCAGGCAGCGATAAGAAGATAAATCCTCCCAGCCAGGTCAGGTTCGTTAATCTTGAGGATATATTTGATCGTCAGATAGAGAAAGAGGAAAAACTTGCCAGTACTGAACTGAAGGTGGAACGCCTCAGGGACGTTCACAGAGAAGCAAAGAAAGTACTGATACTTCTGCACGATCAGCCTGATCCGGATTCAATAGCAAGTGCACTCGCACTTCGCACGTTACTGAAACGGAACAGGCAAACTGCGATCATAGCTTACATGGGAGAAAAAATATCACGTCCTGAGAACGTTTCCATGGTCGAACTGCTCGATATTCCCCTGCATGAAGTAGAAGCCAGGGGTCTGCAGAACTACGATTCAATAGCCATGGTCGATGTTCAGCCGCCGTTCTTCGGCGATCTTATAAAGGACGTTGTGGACAAGGTGGATTCTGTAATAGATCATCACCCCCTGATCGCGAACTACGATGCCGAATTTACACACATAAGCTCTGTTGAGGGTGCGACTTCAACTATAATGACCAGCTATCTCAGGGCCGCACAGGTAGAGATCTCAGAACGTCTTTCCACGGCTTTGCTGTATGGGATAAAGTCCGACACACTGACCCTGAACAGAGATGCCAACGCTGACGATATTGATTCCTTTACGTTCCTTTACCCCCATGCAAATCTTGCCTTGCTTCGCAAAATAGAAAGAAATGAACTTCCCCAGTCCCAGTTAGAACGTTTCGGAAGTGCTCTGGCAAATCACTGGGTGGAAGACGATATATTCTTTGTAAATCTGGGCAGGATAAAATATGAATACCTTATTCCCCGGATGGCTGATTTTGGAATACAGGTACAGGAAGTCCAGTGGTCTGTAGCGTTTGGCATTATATCCAATACTCATCTTGTAATATCAATAAGGAACGTGGGATACGTAAAAAGTGCGGGACGTTTAGCCCATAAGCTTTTTAAAGGTATTGGCAGTGCCGGCGGACACAGGTCTGCGGCTAAAGCGGTGATTTCTTTATGGAAAATACGTAAGGTCCTTGGTGGAAGTTCTCAAAATCAAATTAAGAAGTGGTTAACTGAGACCATATCGCATGCCATTAAAGAAGAAGGTAACAATGGGACTTAAAAATATGGGTATTATATATTTTTTTGTCCGAGATCAAAGAACAGGGACCAATGCCATCAAGGTCCCCGTCTATCGGTAGACTTATCCTTGGTTTTCCACTCGCTGTTCCCTTTCGTCCAGACCGTTTTTATTCCAAGGGTCTTTCCCAAGAGCGTATTTGAGATCTTTGGCCAGTGTCTTGAGTACATGATGTCCGGCTTTTCCCTTAGTAAGGTCCGGACAAAAGAGAGCACTCCGCAGATAAAGGATAAAAAGCTGGATCTTTTAACAAGCAGTGGAAAGCAGGGAATTACCACTCTGACCTTATCTTTCTTCTTATCATAACGGATACAGGTATCAGCATCAGAGATGCCACTGCTGTGAGCAGATCAGAAGCAGCTTCGTTCTGCTCGGAGACCGCACATCCTCCTCCACCTGCATCACTACCTGATGGTGTCGGTCTTCGTGTCGGTGGTCTTGTTGTTGGTGGATCCATTGGTCCTGGAGGCGTAGTTGTTACCCTGATAGTAAAGATCAGCTCATCCGTATCTCCATCTTCATCCGTTACCTTATATGTATATCTGCCAGAAGATACAGCAGTTGGTGTTCCGCTAAGCACTCTGTCAGTTTCGCTGAAAGCAAGTCCAGCAGGTAAACCAGTAGCAGGTAAAAGAGGGGAAAGGCTGTAGGTTAATTCTCCATTCCCTGCTGTTGCCTCAGGCAGTGTTTCCTTTATTGCAGTTCCCGGCACGTAGTTTTTATCTGGTATCGTCCAGCTGTTAAACGTCGGCGTCTCACCAGACATATGACCATAGACCTTAATGTTCCATGAGTGTAAGGTTCCCGTACCTGCAACTGAAGCGTTAGTTATCTTCAAGGTCCATTCTCCGGCAGGGTCCGTTCCCAGGTGGTTAGCTAAACCAAAGCGATGTTCTCTGCCCGTGTACTTAAAGTCGTTTACAGTAAGAGACCTGTCAGATAATAAATGTGATAACGCTTCTGATGCATATTCTTCAGTGAGTTTCGACACAGTACCGTCAGGGGAGGTTATTTCTATATCTAAAAAAGGAAAGAAAGGGTGAGTGAAATTGAGACCTATCTCTATAAATTCCGTAAAGACCTCAGTGTCTTGTATGTTGATATCAGGTACTGTCAGTGTGAAAACAGCGGAAACGTCTTCTGCGTTTCCCGTTGTGAGATCTGGAATAATCGTATCGATATTACCCGAGGAAACCGTCACGGGTCTCATTTGCGGTGGAACATTGGTCCAGCTTTTTGCAAGTTCCACTGCCGCAGCAGCGTCTGCTATGCCAAAACCGAACTTTGGATTGTGACGATAATATTCTGAATCAGAACCATATTGAAGTGCTGTTCTACTCCAGTTTGTGTCGTCAAAAAAGAACTGGTCATCATTGCTGGCTGAACCTGCCAGTATCAGTTTCAGGTCTCGCCAGCTAAGATCACTGTTTACCTCCCGCATCAGTGCTGCCACTCCTGAAACGACAGCTGCTGAATTTGAAGTTCCAGGGAACTCAAAAGTATAACCGTCGTTATTGTCCGTCGTTACAATATAAGAACCCGGTGCACATACCCATAGATTGAACCCCTCTTCTGAAAAAGAACTCTTGGTAATATTGGTCGTATCACTAGTGAACTCTGCTGAACATACGGTAGTTACAGCATAGTAGCTGGAATACTCATTAAAATTAGCTTGGTCTGATCCTTCATGTCCGTCCCCTGCCACCCATACGTAAAACACTCCTTTACCACCAAATCCTTCTCTTATACCAGTTTCCACTCCTTCTTCCCACTCTGATGAAGCCTCTGTAAGAACCGGCAGGTCCTTCGGTCCCCAGTTGTTGACCGATACAGCCGTTGTATCCATATTACGGACCATGGCATCCTTTGCGTTAGCATCACTGAAGTTACCAGCTAAATTATAACTGTAGATGCTTGCCTGTGGTGCTACACCTCTTACTCCAAGGCTGTTATCACCAACTGCTGCTATAATGCCAGCCACACGTGTACCACGACCACTGAAAGGACTGTACAGATCACCGCTTCCTGAATAATCATGAGAAAGGGTGGTATCCACGTTATCAGCAAGGTCCTCATGATCTGTATCCATGCCATGATCTACCACCGCCACGTTAATTCCAGCTCCAAATACATTATCATCCCATACCTCTTCTATGTTTATGTCTATATCTATATTTTCTCCAAAGGGTATTATATTACCGCCTAATGTTATTCCATCCTCTTGATGTTCCAGATACCACTGACAACCATATAATGGATCATTTGGAAAATTGGTAGTAATAGATGGACAGTCGTTAAATAAGTTTTGAGAAACAGATATTTCAAATTGAAGCTGATAGGATGTAGCACCACTGCTTCCCACAACTATATAGTACGTTCCCGGTCTTAAGCGAGTTTGTATTGTGGCCGTTACTGATGTTCCAAGCAGATGCACTTCAGTAGTACTTGCTATCAGATCATTATTGCTGTCACACACCTGTAAGCTGTATTCCAGATCATTGGAGATGGGAAATTCTACAGATATATCTGCAATAAAATCTCCATTTGGATTTATCTGAAAATAATGTAACCCTGCATCCTCTAAACTTCTTCGGTTATCCAGTCGACCCAGTTCCAATGTAGCTTCGACCGTTTCACTGGAGTCGCAATTATTAATACTGGTCTGACCATATGCACCAATGGACACAAAGCACAGAAGAAAGAAAAAGGGAATTACTGACTTAGACGGGGGGGGGTATCATATTAAAGAACATGTTCATAACTCATCCTATTCTACTTTGTATCCTGACCAAATGTCAAGAATAATCTCTTTGCTGAACAAAAAACGGTATCAAAGCAAGAAAACTTAAAAATAAGGTCGATCATACTAAAAGACCTGTTCCAAACTTTAAAGTCAGTGTGCAGGGAAACAATTAAAGTTTTTCGGGCAATTAAGTATATAATCCCCCCCCCCAAATATACTACTTTATCATTTGCTTGTTCAGTTTACTTCTATGTTTCTGTCCGCTTCAGTGATGGTCCTTATTACGGCCCCGGCCGGAATGATCCCTTCTTTTCCTCTATTAAGGAAAGCAAAAGGACAGATTATTATACCAATAGCTACGGTTCCCCCGACCTCGGATTCTCCACTGTAGTTGAAACTGCCTTTAAGCGGTATAACGGTACCATCAACCCCGGTCGTGTATTCCACAGTAACCCCCACGCTTCCAGAAATTCCAGCCATTTGGGTTTTTTTTAGTTCAGTAACCCTTGCCAATGCGACTTGCCCTTGCTTGATAGCAATACTGCCATTGACTTTAATATCCCGTTCCACTACCAGAGAAGTGATCTCCATTCCCAAGCGTGCGTTCTTTGAAGAAATGGGTGCCGTTGTCTTAATTGGAACAAGGGTTCTTTCTCTCAGTACAACTTGTTCGGCAAACGCGTGAGGGGGGGGGTATAGAAGAGAAGATACAAAACAGGTAATAACAATAAAGAACCTATAACTTAATGTATTCATCGTATGATCTTTTCCCTCCTACTAAAGAAATTCAAACTGGACAAGAGTATAAACAATCCTATACCTCCTGTCAATCCTGTGGCCGCCCTTATAATGTTAGTGCTCTCATAGCTTGTCATTAACTGTATGAGTCCGTCTGCGATCCCGGGTAACAGGAGAGCAGAACCGATCATCAGTCTTTTTGAATAACGGAAAGAACAGCTTACGAACAAAGCTGCTATCGCAAGACCCGTGTACCCTAAAAGACACCTTGAGCAAAGTCCGCAGGGAAAGTCCAGTATCCAAAAAGACCTTGCGGGCAGTTGATGGCATATCATGGCCAGCATACGATAGATGGATTCACCACTTGGGAACCCGTAAAGCGATTGACGCAGGGGAGCCAGGATCGAAAGAACGGAAAGGGACAATGCCGTAAAGAGCACGAGTATTCTGATATAAAAACTGATATTTCCGTGGGCGAACTTTTGAAAAATGGACTGGACAGTGCTCATAACAAGGTCTTACTGCAGATTTTTGCGTTGAGGCGTGTCCTGTTCCACAGGTAAGATAGATGCGTGATGAATTACCATTTTCCAGTCACCGTTGCTTTTTTCAAAGATGTTCGTTGACTGAGACAGGTTATATGAAACGGGGTGTCTGTTAATATAGGTCATTCTCTGGATACACGTAACCCAGGCGGTCTTTTTTTTAATGCTGACCATTATATCGGAAAGGGTTATATCTACCTGATCTAATGGGTCAAAGATGTTTTCCCAGCTTTGCATAATAGCGTCCCAGCTCCTTAATATCGTCCATCCGGGATGCACACATCCGGCTTTCTGATCTTTAACCCAGACCTGCTTCATCAGATTGAGGTCTCTGTTCCCCAGTGCTTTGTAGAAAAGCTCGTTTACTTCCAAGATCCTATCTGTTTCCTGTTTTGACATTATGTTTTACTCCTGATAGAGCGGCAGAAACATAAGAACTTTATTCATTTTACTCTTATTACGGACTGTTTATAGGTTTTACTTGATGTAATGCTATAGTTTGAGCGATGGTTTGCAACTTTTTTATAGGTAATTTTTTAAAAATCAATTATTTCAGGGTATTATACAAAATTCACACGATGGAGTTTTATAGCTGATTTTTTCATATGCAAAAGAAGGGTATATAGAATAGATTATTAATGGAAGGTTGGGATGGTAAGTTATTATTGGAAGATAGATCCTGAAGACATTAAAAGTGGGCAGGAAATTATTGTAGAGATATGTCTGAATCCTTTTGAGAAGATATTCAAGGGTCATGGTGAAACTGGATTTGCTTATTAGTGATTAATCTTCCGCATTTGATATAAGGGATAGGGTTCTAACTTGTTTTTATTAATTAAGGTATAATAGTGGACAGACAAGTTTTGTTACGGCTATGGGTTTGAAAAAAAGTTAGAGTGTTAAATGTGGAAGGTTAATTTTTATGAGAGTTTTTCAGAAGTGATATTTACAGTAAATAAAAACTCCTATACAAAACAATTAAAATTTAATATAATTCACTAAAATGAAAAAAAACGAAAAAACAATTGAAGATAGAATTAACAATGCATTAGAAAATACGGAAATACCAAACATCTACTTTAATGGAGTTGTTTGTACACTGTCGTCAGGTGATTTTTTGCTTGTACTTGAAAAAAATGGGGAACCAGTTGTAACTTTGAATGCGTCTTATACCATTATTAAAAGTTTTGCGAATATATTAACTCAACATATAGAGACCCTTGAAAAAGGATCAGGAAAAAAGATTATGACCACACAGGAAATTGAAATATATGCTAGGGAGAAGGGTGGAGTAAGGAAATGAACGCTAGTAGTGTATTAAATTGGTCTTATTTTATTCCAAAGACTGAAATTGAGTTGAAATTTGATAAAATTTCTAAATTGAAAGATGGGTGGATGTATGGTGAAGGTAAGGTTCCTACATCTAAAAATATAGAATTGGCTCGCAGTTTCAATATTTTGTTAGAAGAGCATGGATTGCACGAGAAAGATGTATTTCCTGGAGTTGAAGGTGATTTAACTTTGGAACTGTATGTTAATGATTACACATTCGAAATTACTTTTGAAAGTGATGACACTATTTCTTACAGTTTGATAAAAGATGATGAATATATTAAGGAGGTTATAAAATCGGATATGATATCCGTAGTTAATTATATTAAGGACTTTTTAACGGAAGAATGCAAGCCATCAGACTCTTACACATCGACCTATACAGCCGAATCAAGGAAAGATTTACCTCAAAGTCCTTCCATAATATTCGTGGAAGTATCTCGATTATCAGTTGCGAATGTGTAATTGAAAGTGGATTGTACATTCGCGAACATATAGATAAATATTATTCAGGAATCGGATCAAGACCTGCAATATTTTGGTGTTTTGATACGTCTTCTTTACCAGACGAAGTAGATGTTGTTCAGAAAAAGAATCAGGCCGGAGATGTTTGTCACTATAATATAGAGAATTTTTCAAACAATAAAGCAAAAAAGTTTTTTAGGAAAAATTGCTCTAATTTAGAAAATATCAAAATCTGTATTGATAATCAAACAATACCTGCCACTGTTAAGCTTTTAGAGAAGTTAAGAAACAAATAGTTATTATACGGAGAGAACCTTAAAGACCTGCTATCTCTTAAGTCTCATTTAAAAGCTGTTTAAAACACTGCCATCAACTTGCCGAGCCAGGTAAATATATCACCCTTCAACCTTAAAAAATCATTATAGACCGCAAGGACCATTATAAGGAGCACAAAAGAAACCCCTATTCGTTGCGTGAATTCCATGGTCTTATCACTTAAAGTCCTGCCTTTGATTTTTTCTATGAGAAGGAACAGTATATGTCCTCCATCGAGCACTGGTACGGGAAGCAGATTGATCAGTGCAAGATTAATGCTGATAAGTGAGGTGAACTGCAGAAGCTGTCCAAATCCGACCTCTGCAGCAGTACCTGATATCTTGGCAATGAACAAAGGTCCCGCGATGCTCTTACCTGCGGTGCTCAGGGCTACCTGTCCTGTGATCAGGTTGAACAGAAAGCCGAAGAAAACGACCGTGATCTCCACCGTCATGTTCACCGCTTCTGCTATTCCTTTTTTTACAGATTCGATAATTCCGTATTTTTTTGTTATTTCGTCCTTGTACAAAGTGACACCTATAATACCTTTGCTGGTCTGCGGACTGATCTCAGGTGTAACCTGAAATTCCAATATCTTCCCCTGTCTGTCAACGGTTACGTCTATTTTTTCGTTGGCTTTTTCTCTTATGACTTCCGACATGACCATCCAGTTCGGTATTTTCTGATCATTTATCTTTAATATCAGGTCCCCTTGCTGTATACCTGCTTTCTGTGCTGGAAATCCTGGGTTCACGGAACCGATCCTTGCGGGTAGCGGGCTGGATAGTCCAACGGAACCGATACCTTCCTCGATGGTTGCGGTCTCAAGCTTTAAGTTCCTGAGCTGGTTGTTTCTCCTGACTTCAACGTCAACTGTTGAATCTGGATTTGACTGAAGGGCAATGATGGCTTCTCTCCAGTTCTCTGTTTCTCTGCCGTTTACTGAGATGATCTGGTCACCGACCTTAAAACCTGCTTCAGCCGCTGAGGAACCTGGACTGACGTAATCAACTATGGGGGTCTTTTCAATGTAGGCGGGTATCTGAATTCCGATCAGGAACGCAATGGGCAGGAAGACGAATGGGAGCAGGAAGTTCATCACTGGGCCGGCTATAACTATCATAAACCTCGAAAGTACGCTTTTATTGACAAAGCTCCTCGGATATTCCTTCTGGGTGTATCCCGTTATCCCGTCGAGATCTTCCACGCTTGAGCTTATCTCTGTCTTCTTCCCGTCCCTTTCCAGTTCAATTAAATGGGTTCTGCCGGTAAGCCCCTTTAGTTTGAACAGCAGCTGTGACCAGTTGGAAATGGTGCTTAAGTCCACTTCATCGACCTTTACGATCCTGTCGCCAGAGCGAAAACCCTTTTTATGAGCGTTTGAACCGTCCCTGATCTTATCTATGATAAGGTTTTGTTCCTTACCCTCCCCGTACATTTTCACGTAGCCTCCAAGAGGAAGGGCACATATCATGTATTCTGTCTCACCCCTTGTGAAACCCGTCAGTTTCGGACCGAACCCAAGTGAGAACTTCTCCACCCTGACGCCTTGCCACTTCGCGACCGCAAAGTGGCCGAGTTCGTGAAAAAATATCAGAATTCCGATTACGAATAAAAATGCGAATATGAACATACTGTTCCTTTGTCTCCTAATTGATCAGCTTTTTGGCATGGGAGCGTGCCCATTTGTCGGACCGTAATGCGTCCTGGACCGTAAGAATATCCTTTCTGTTGTGAATTTCCATAACTTTTTCGATTATATGAGCGATCTCAACGTAATTTATCCTTTTGTTCAGAAAAGCCTCCACTGCTATTTCGTTTGCCGCGTTCATAACGCAGGGCATCGTTCCGCCTTCTTTAGCTGCATCAATGGCAAGTCTGAGTGCCGGGAACCTGTCATGGTCCACTTCTTCAAAGGTCAGGTTCGTAAGGTCAGCGGGTTTTGAGGTCGTTTTCTGGATCGGCAGTCTTTCCGGATAAGAGAGAGCGTAGGATATGGGTATCTTCATATCAGGGAGGCTTAGCTGGGAGATAAATGAACCGTCAATGAACTCTACCAGTGAATGGACTATACTTTGCGGATGTATCCAGATAGAAATGGACCCGACCGGCACATTAAATAACCACCTTGCCTCTATCAGTTCAAAACCCTTGTTTATCAGGGTGGAGGAATCTATCGTGATCTTTTTTCCCATCTTCCACGTGGGATGCCTTAAGGCGCTTTCCACCGTGACCTCGTTCAGTTTTTCTTTTGGCTTTTTTCTGAAAGGTCCTCCTGAAGCGGTGATGATCAGCCTCTTTACGTCATTGATGCAGGAACCGTTCAGGGCCTGAAATATGGCACTGTGCTCACTGTCTACGGGCAGTATCCTTGAACCTGATACGGAAGCTTCCCTTATCAGCAGTTCTCCTGCTATAACGAGCGATTCCTTGTTGGCAAGGCAGATGTCCTTACCTGCGCTGATCGCGGCAAAGGTCGGGAACAGTCCTGCCGAGCCTACGATCGATGATATTACGGTATCGACCTCCGGCAGGCGGGCAAGTTCTGTGTAACCTTCCTGACCGTAAAGGACCTCCGTGTCTTTATCTTTCAGCAGTTTACCGAGTTTTCCCGCGAGCTTCTCATTTTCAACTGCCACGACTTCGGGACTGTATTTGTCCACCTGTTCTTTCAACAGGTGAATGTTCCTTCCCGCGGACAGACCCAGGACCTTAAATCTGTCGGGAAAGGAATCTATTATTTCAAGGGCCTGTGTACCGATCGAACCCGTTGACCCGAGAATCGATATTTTTTTCAAACCTGGTCCTTTTTCCTGATCTGACTTTCAGAGTGTCCAAATCTTCTTTCTCTGTTCTGGTAATTGACGATCGCCTTGATAAAATGTCTTTTCTGAAAATTCGGCCACAGGGTCTTTGTTATATATATCTCCGTGTAAGCCAGCTGCCACAGCAGGAAATTTGAGATCCTCATCTCTCCGCTCGTTCTGATCAGAAGGTCCGGGTCAGGCAGGTCGGAAGTGTAAAGGTGCCTGTTCACCGTTTTTTCATTGATGCTGTTAGGTTTGTAGCTTTGTTGCACTATTGATCTTACGGCATCCACTATCTCCTCCCTGCCTCCGTAGCTCAATGCCAGGGTCAAGACCATTGACTTGCATTTTTCAGTGTTTTTCATTATCTGGTTCAGTATCTTGCGTATTTCTTCCGGGAGCTGGTCCAGTCTTCCTATGGCATTGAGCCTTATGTCCTGTTCGATCAGTCTGGGATATTCCTGGAGCAGGAAGTGCTTAAGAAGGTCCATCAGTGCGTCGACCTCCTTCCTGGAGCGGTTCCAGTTCTGAGCGGAGAAGGCAAAGAGCGTTATGTATTTTATCCCGATCTCCTTGCCTGTCTTTACTACTGTGCTGACCGACTTCATTCCTTCCCTGTGTCCGACGATCCTGTCAAGATCGTGCTTTTTGGCCCATCTCCCGTTACCGTCCATTATTATCACGACGTGATTCGGGATATTGTTCTTGTCTATGGCATCGATTGCTTTGCTCATGTTCGTTCTCAACTGACTGTAAAAATGGACCAGACCCGGACCCTGTATTAAAAAAGAAATCTGTGCAGCAGTGACAGGGGCGCGGCTATGATCAGTATTATTAAAGCGATGGATAGCAGAACGATAAACGTTAACGAATAGAGAAAGATCGCCCCAGCGTATAACAATACCCTGGTCAAAATAAAGCAATCTTTTGAAATTCGTGGTATGTTTGTCTGAAAACTTTCAAAGAAAGTCTTCAACAGGTTTTGCAGTAACTGTTCCATTAAAAAATTTACAATAAGATATAAAACTCATTATATTAACTGATGAATCTGGTGTAGTATAACACAAAAAACATTGCTGAATGTAATTGAAGTTTTTTATTTATAAAGAAAAATGCGAGCAAGATTGATCCTGTTATTGTTTTTGTTGCTGTTTTCCGTTCAGAGTTCGAACGCGGACGAGGACACGTACAAGGGGCTGTCCAATCTGACGAAAGTCCTTGACCTGATCGAGAACAACTACATTGATAATGTGAACTCTTCCGATCTGATGGAGAGTGCGATCAGAGGTATGCTCGAAAACCTCGACCCTTATTCGATATACCTCCGTCCAGAGCAGTTCAAGAACCTTGAGATCGATGCGTACGGTGAATTTAACGGGATCGGAGTGGAGGTCACTGACAAACACGGTCAGCTCACCGTTGTCTCCACCCTTGAAAACACCCCTGCGTCAAGGGCAGGGATCAAGTCCGGGGATATAATATTATCCGTTGATGGAAAGCTTACGGAAGGGATGGTCTCTTACGAAGTGGTGAAGGTCCTGAGGGGTCCGGCGGAGTCAAAGTTAAGTCTGACGGTCCTTTCGCCGTTAAGCAACGAAACAAGGACGTATAAACTGATAAGGGAGAACATAAAGCTTGAAAGCATTAAGCAGAAGATGCTTCAGTACAATATCGCCTATATAAAGATCATACAGTTTCAGAAAAACTCCCATGAGGATTTCCTGAGGTCCTACAAACTGCTGAGCAGTGAAAGCGGTAACGACCTGCAGGGATTGATAATCGACCTGAGGGATAATCCCGGTGGGCTGCTGGACCAGGCAGTTGAGATAGCCGATGATTTTATCAACGATGGACTGATCGTAAGGGTAAAAGGCAGGAACACCGAGCAATCGAAGGACTATTATGCAAGTTCCGGTAAAAATATAGTTCCCAAAAAGACGTTCGTGCTTGTAAACAACGGCAGTGCCAGTGCATCAGAAGTTCTGGCGGGAGCACTTAGGGACAACGGGATTGCAAAGGTAGTAGGGGAAAAGACCTTTGGCAAGGGATCGGTGCAGACCATTATAGGATTAAGTGACGGTTCGGGCGTTAAGATCACGACCGCGAAATTCTACACGCCGAACGGGAGCGTTATAAACAACATCGGTATAACGCCTGATATCTTTGTAACGAACGTAAATAAACAGGATCAGCTTGAAACCGCTGTGAACATAATGAGCAGGAAAGACTAGTTTTTATGCGAGAGGGTAAAACAGTTTGACAAGAAAGACCACAAGAAGGACCACGGGCAGATCCTCCAGGCCACGTGCCACGGGCAGAAGGAGAAAGTCCTCAAGTACCAGGCTGACAGCAGTGGTTCTCGGGTTTGTTGTGCTGACGGGATTACTCTTGTACGGGATGTATTATTTAAACAATGAACTGTCCCTCGGTTCCAGGATAAACAGGGTGGATGATTCATTGTACGAAGTACTTTTTAAACTCAGCGTCTCAAGCAGGGATATCTTAAAGGAGACCACTGAAGAGAACGGTAAAGATGGCGTAACGTGGAACGTTAAAAAACAGAGTATAAAACTGAAAAGGCGTTACTCTGAAGATGAGATCAGAAAGGCCTTTGAACGGCTGACGGAACTTAAGGGCGTGTCTTTCAGTACCGGATCAGAAGGCGGTTACCATTCCTCGAAAATAAATATTGACGGATACACCACCCATATATTTGATTTTATCGGAGAGAACGACCCGGGCAGGAAACCAAGGATATCGATCATAGTTGACGATGTAGGGATCAATAAGCACGTAGTGGACAGTCTGATAGACATTTCAAAGAACCTTACCTTTGCCATACTTCCAAATCGGCCGTTCAGTCGGTACGCGGTCAGACAGGCAGGAAAAAATAACATGGACGTCCTTCTTCATCAGCCAATGGAGCCAAGGACCGACTCGGGCTATACTGCTGATGACGCGGGAGAAGGCGTTCTGCTCGTGGGTCAGACAAAAAAAGACATCCTTGCGATCCTGAACCGCAATCTGTCCTCCGTGCCCAATGCCGTGGGGGTAAATAATCACATGGGTTCCAAATTTACCCAGAATGATGAGCTGATGCGTCTGGTCCTTGCCAGACTGAAGGAAAAAGACCTGTTCTTTGTGGACAGCCTGACGACCTCAGGTTCAAAGGGGTACGTCATTGCAAAGGAACTTGGCATGAACGCAGCAAGAAGGGATATATTCCTGGACGACAGGCGAAAAGGCAAGGACTACATCAGGAAGCAGCTCAGGAAACTGGTCAGAAAGGCAAAGAAGAACGGTTACTCGGTGGGTATATGTCACACTTATCCCCAGACCATAGAGGTGATGAGAGAGGAGTTAGACGATATATCAAAAGAGGTTGATATTCTTCCTATAAGTAAACTGATAAAGCAAAAACGGTTTATGTGATAAAGGGCAGGACGGTTATGGGATTGATCGATGATATAAGGAAAAAAAGGGATTCGTGGACAAAAAGGCTTGAGGAACACAGAGGGGACGAAGAAGAGTACGACGGCGAATACGAGAAGAGAAATGCTGAAAAGATACAGGCACGGATAAACTACAACAGGAAGAGGGTCGGAGTATTCTCTAAAACTGATAATGATCAGGATTTGACAAAAGCCTGATTGTTTTTTAGATTAATTACAGTAAATTGGAATTTCAGGAGGTTGTTTTTAATTTATGCCGGGAATATTCGTAGGCAGGAACGAAAGTATAGACAGTGCTCTGAAGAGGTTTAAGAGACAGGTTGAAAAAGGTGGTATTCTTTCCGAGGTTAGAAGGAGAGAGTATTACGAAAAGCCCAGTCAGAAGAGGAAGAAAAAGATGATCGCCAGCAAGAAGCGCCGGGCGAAATCAAACTTCAGGAACTGACGAAAAGATCATGCAATCTATATAAACTGGATTTATCTGCAGTTTAACTAAAAACTATTTTACAGGGGACTTTAATGGAACTGGCTTCTTTTGAATCTGCCGTAGAAGAAATTAAAAGAAGGTTAAGTCTGGCCGACCTTGTGGAAAACTACACTTCTCTTAAAAGATCCGGAAATGGTTACACTGGTCTCTGTCCTTTTCATGATGATAAAAAACCTTCGTTCCATGTCAATGATGACAAGGGTCTTTATCACTGTTTCAGCTGTGGAGCCGGGGGCGATATAATAAGTTTCCATATGGACCGTAACGGTGTCGACTTTAAAGAAGCGGTGCATGAACTTGCTTCAAGGCTGAACATCAGGATCAAGGAAAAATATTCGGAAAAAACCTGTGATCGGTCAAAGCGTTCAGGTCAGTTAAAGATCAACGAACGTGCGTTGAAATTCTTTCATGACAATCTGCTGAAAGACAGGTCTTCCCAGAAAGCCAGGGATTATCTGGCAGGCAGAGGTATACATATAGACCTTACAAAGGAGTTCCAGCTTGGATTTGCCAAGGACGGCTACGACGGGCTTTTAAACTGTTTTAAAAATGAAAAGGTCCTGCTGGACGTTCCACTTGAACTCGGACTTATAAAAAGCAAGGACGGCAAGAGATCCTATGATACGTTTCGCAACAGGATAATCTTTCCCATCAGGGACGTTGATGGGGACGTAATAGGTTTTGGTGGAAGGGTGATAAGTGAAAGCGATCAGCCTAAATACCTTAACTCCCGCGAATCAAGCCTGTATAAAAAAAGAAGATCGTTTTACGGGTTGTTTTACTCTAAAGATCATATAAAAAAGCAAAACCTTGCGGTTCTGGTGGAAGGTTATATGGATTTTCTGGCCCTTTATTCCTCGGGAATAAAGAACGTGGTCGCGAACCTAGGTACGTCATTTACAGTGGATCATGCCTCCTATTTAAAAAGATATACGGGTAACGTGGTCATACTGTACGACGGGGACAGTTCAGGACTAAGGGCATCGGTAAGGTCAGCAGAGACCCTGCTGCAGGCTGGTTTGGACGCCGGGATCGCTAAAATGCCGGAAGGTTCTGATCCTGATACCGTTATAAAGGCAAAGGGAGCAGATCACATAACTGACCTGATCAGAGATGCACAGGGGGTTACCGATTACATTATTGATGCCGTGTACGGCCGATATAAGAAAAATGAACTTGACCGCAGGGAGGCAGCCGGGCAGCTGGTTGAATTTGGAAAGAATATTACCGATCAGATAAACAGGTCGGACTTCATACATAAAGCCTCATCCCGTTTTGGTTTCAGAGAGAACGACCTGCACTCCATGATGTCCTCCATGACGAAGACCGGAAAAGGAGGTTCATCATCAGAACAGAAAAAAAACGTTCAGGAAGAAGTGGACGGCCATGAGATGACGGTCCTGAAGATCTGCCTGAATTATCCTCATATGATCGGCCTTATTGATGAGGAGTTTGTATTTCATCATATAAATGATGATAATATTAAAAAGATATTAAATAAGATGATCTCTGAAAAGTTTGACGACACCTCGGTCCTTTTGAACAGTTTTAAAGAACCTCGGACCAATCGCATATTATCACGGGCGATATTTTTATCTGATGAAGTTCATGATCTAAAAGGTAAGGAGGAGGAGATGCTTTATGAATGTATCGCACGCTTAAAACTGAGAAAATTAGACGACCAGCTTGTTTTCCAAAGAACGGAAATTGAAAAAAGCAGTTCATCAGGGGATGAAAAAGATGCTCTGAAGGTCTACAGGGACCTGTTGGAGCAGAAGGAAACTATTCAGAAAGAGTTATACGAGGGTCAAAGTATAAGTTGAGCAAGAGCATAAAAAGGAATGGACGTGAACGGGACCCCTTTTCCGAGGATACCGTTCACGAAAGTACCTCGGTCCCGGAAAAGGTTTCCAAGGGCCAGGGTGCTGCCAGTGGTCAGAGCGAGACCGGTCTTACTAAGGACTCGCCAGTGGACCTGTCTGAACAGGGGATCATCAGGTCTTATTTGCGTGATATAGCTAAACATTCTCTGCTTTCTCGGGAAGAAGAGGTAAGGATTGCAAAAGAGATGGAAAAAGGCAGGAGAATGATCGCAAGATCAATAGTTGAATGTCCGATCATACTCAGACACGTGGCCAGTCTGGACGAGACGTTCAGGGACAGCGACCTGAAACTCTCCGAATCAGCGAATCTTGATGGTGACGGTGAACTGACCAACGAGGATATATTGTATGGAACGAGGGATAACATTGCAAAAGTAGCCGAACTGTACCTTAAAAACAGGGAACTGGATAACGAGATAACAAAGAAAAGATCTGCCGGTCGCAAGACCTCTGTCAAGGAGACCAGGACAAGGAACGAAACAGAGATAGTTTCCAATCTGATAAAGATCAATTTTAGTAATCATCAGCTGAGAAAAATAATAAGCGCGGTCAGAACGAACCTTGAACTGAAGGAAAGATTTGACGGTACGGACCTTGAAGACCATACGGATGCCTGCTCCCTGTTTAAAAGATCCCTGAAGAAAATAAAAAAAGGCAAAAGGATCAAGCAGGAGGCAGGGCGTAAACTGATCGAATCCAATTTGCGCCTTGTTGTAAATATAGCCAGAAGATATATAAATCCGGCTGGATTGAGGTTCCTTGATCTGATCCAGGAGGGTAATATAGGACTGTTGAGAGCCGTGGAGAAGTTCGAATATAAAAGAGGGTATAAATTTTCCACGTACGCCACGTGGTGGATCAGGCAGGCAATTGCACGTTCTATGATAAATCAGTCAAGGATCATAAGAATACCCGTGCATATGAACGAGAATATCAATAAGGTCGTAAGGGCTTCAAGAATCTTTGTGCAGCAGCACGGTCGTGAACCCAAGTCCAAGGAGATAGCGGAAATGATCGATATGCCCGTTGGAAAGGTTTCCGAGATACTCAAGGTGTGCAGAGAACCGGTCTCTCTCGATACATCGTCAAATGAAGACAGGGAAAGTCTGCTGGATTCCGTGGAGGACATTGGAACGTCGTCCACTATCGACATACTTGAAATGAGCGAATTGAAACAGATGATAAAAGACGTCCTTGCGGTACTTAACACAAGAGAAGGAACCGTTGTTAAGATGAGGTTCGGACTTGACGAGCAGAAGCAGCACACACTGGAGGAAGTCGGAAGGAAATTCAAAGTAACGCGGGAAAGGGTCAGACAGATAGAGGTCAAGGCCATTGATAAGCTTAGAAAGATCCACAGGAACTCAACGTTGAAAAACTATACCTGAAGTTCAGGTTAACTAATTTCCCTTTTTTTATTGACAAGTTCGGAATAAGGGTTAAACTCACTTCTGAATCTTGGTGGCAATGCTGAAAGGGAAACACCCGGTACCATCCCGAACCCGGAAGTTAAGCCTTTCCAGGCCGATGATACTGCTTCTTCAGGAGTGGGAAAGTAGGAAGCTGCCTTGGTTCTTTCCTGTCTCTTCTTACTATAGTTATCGTCCTGGCAAGTTAAGTCGTCTTTTTGCTTTTTGGATTGTCTGTAATAGAATTACATGCCATGCAGAGGATCAACGTTGCCGTTCTTGCATCTGGGTCTGGAACTAATTTTCAAGCTATTATTGATGCTGATATAAAGGCGGCCAATATCGCCGTGCTTGTTTGTAACAATCCGGGTGCCTATGCAGTAAAGAGGGCAGAGAAGCATGGAATTCCCGTCGAACTTGTGGACCATAAGGATTTTGACACAAGGGAAGGGTTTGAACGTCAGGTAGTCACAAGGCTTCGGAAGTATGAAGCAGGTCTTGTCGTTCTGGCGGGTTTTATGAGGGTACTGACCCCGTTTTTTGTCAGCAGGTTTAAAAACCGTATTATTAACATACATCCGGCACTTCTTCCTTCCTTTCCCGGAGTGCACGCTGCCAGACAGGCCATTGATTATGGAGCGAAACTTACCGGATGCACTGTACATTTCGTTGATGAAGGCGTGGATACAGGACCGATCATCCTGCAGTCAGCCGTGCCGGTCGAGGATAATGACACTGAAGATTCTCTGCTCAGTAAGATACATACGGAAGAACACAGGATATTTCCTCAGGCAGTGCAGCTTTTCTGTGAAGGCAAACTCTCTATCGAGGGTAGAAAGGTTATTAAACGCAATTAGTGTTACCTTGTGTTACTGGCTTGTATTATGGAACAACCGTTTGTCCTGACTTAACTATTGGGAACTATATGGAAATTGCCTGGAAATTAAGGGTAGGGAGGTGTTAAATGAAGGGGATTATATACTTTAACAAATAAAATAAGCAAATAACTTGATAATACTGCTGTTTTTCAGTTCTTGACAAATAAACAGCAGTTAGCTACACTGAAACTAACGAAGGGGATTATATAGTTAGGTACCGGGAATGAGTAAATTTATCAATTAAAAGATGTTAAAACAGTAGATAAGATAAAGAAATATGCAGGAGAGGAAAGAGTATGGTACGAGAGAAAAAAGTCAGTTTGTATGAATTTTTTAAGAAGTTTCCAGACGAGGTATCAGCAAGAGAGTGGTTTGAAAGCACATTATGGGGAAAAGAAGGAGAGGACAGACACTGTCCCCGTTGTGGAAGCGTAAGGACTTCAAGATCAAAACATCCGACAACGCCATACAGACGTAAGGATCGTGACAGGCATTTCAGTATAAGAACCAGCACGTTATTATCTGCAAGCAGGATATCCCTTCATAAATGGCTGATGGCCGTTTACTTGCTGAATACTGATCTGAAAGGGGTATCGAGTTGTAAACCGGGGAGGGATACAGGGGTTACGCAAACGACAGCCTGGTATTCAGGACACAGAACAAGAAAGGCGTTTGAAGAGCAGTCGGAAGATTCATTACTGTCTCCGGTAGAGATGGATGAGACCCGTGTTGGAGGACTGGAAAGGAACAAACACGCAAGCAAGAAGGCAAAGGGGACACAGGGCAGAAGCACTAAGACCAAATCTTCGGTAGCAGGTATTAAGTCAAGGGTAGACAAGAAAGTAAAAGCAAAGGTAACTGAGACTGTAAAAAGAGAAGAACTGCAAAGTATGATAAAAGAAACAGTAACCGATGGAGCAACGGTCTATACAGATGAGAATTTGGGGTATAGCGGACTGAGTAAGAAGGGATATAAGCACGAGACGGTTGATCATAGTGCAGGAGAGTATATAAAAGGTCAGGCACATACCAATGGGATGGAAAGTTTCTGGTCTATGCTTAAAAGAGGGTTCATGGGAGTGTATCACAAGATGAGTAAGAAACACCTGCAGCGTTATGTAGATGAGTATGCAGGCAGACATAATATCCGACCATTACCAACAATGGATCAGATTGAAAAAGTAATAAAAGGATTGTCAGGAAAGCATCTTAGATACAAGGAACTGACAAGTTAAAATGGCAAGATCAGCAGGTAGAAAACAAAAGATAATTCCTCATATACCAGGGACTTTAGAGGAAATAACAAGAGCAGTTTTATCTCCTGATCCTCAATTTATTCAGAAACAGAAACAAAAAAATATCAATGAAAAAACAAAAAGTAAAAGATCTAATAAATCTAAATAGTTATATTATCTTCGGTACTTAACTATATAATCCCCCTAACGAATGAACGTAAAAAAGCGTATCTCCATTACCCCCCCCCCCGTCTAAGTCAGTCCTTTCTTTAATCTTTTTTCTTCTGTTGCTAATGGTAATAGCTGCAAAGGGCCAGAGTAGCCTGGAAGGTCCGTTATCTGAATGCAGGGGTATCAGTTCAGACGCGGAAGGTCCGCTGTACGGATGTCAGTGGCATCTGAGGAACACTGGGCAGCCCGGTTTTTCCGGAAAGGGAATGACTGCGGGAGAGGATATAAACGTGGAGGGAGTGTGGAACGACGGGATATCCGGTGCCGGGATTAACGTGGCAATAGCAAGTGACGGCATTGACCTTTCACATGAGGACCTTTCTGCGAACGTCCGTTCCGGACCTAACTGCAGTTTTTCTGAAAAGAACGGTTCAGAAGGGAACGGTCCTTCCGACGGTCCATCCCTTTCCGGAACGCGGGCTGCAGGCGTAATAGCAGCATCCGGATACAACGGGTCGGGAGCAAGGGGAGTTGCACCCGGTGCGAACATATGCAGTTACAGGTTATCCGGTGATCCCGGTGAAGCGGACGCAATGGTCCGCAACAATGAAATAACTGCAGTGTCCGTCAGCGACCGGGGACGGGAGGACGGAGTTTTTCTTCAGAGTGCTTCAGCTGAGTGGGAAGAGGGAGTGGAAGAGGGTATAAGGGAAGGGTTTTACGGTAAAGGGGTATTTTACGTCCGGGGAGCAGGGGACGGGCACGAGAATAACGATCAGGCCGGTTTTAATGAACATTCGAATTACCATGGCGTAACCGCGGTGTGTTCAACTGACGGTTCTGGAAAGAAGAGTTTATTTTCAGAAGAGGGAGTGAATCTTTGGGTATGTGCACCGGGTTCCGATATCGTGACCACGGAT
Organism: Thermodesulfobacteriota bacterium; assembly: GCA_965215275.1. GTDB lineage: Bacteria > Desulfobacterota_D > UBA1144 > Nemesobacterales > JAJCZQ01 > CAZUNK01. The sequence continues at coordinate 435,484 of OZ244044.1, read as the reverse complement.
AACGGTGGCGGCTACGCCGCGGCTTCCGGAACGTTCCTTTCAGCAGCACAGGCAGCAGGGGTGGCGGCACTGCTGAGAGAGATAAACGACCAGCTGAGCTGGAGGGATATAAAACTTATACTTGCGGGTTCAGCACGGCAGAACGACGTTTCTGATCCGAGCTGGGAGACAGGAGCGGTAAAATACGGTTCCGACGTGGAAAGATACAGATACAGTAATAAGTATGGTTTTGGCGTGGTGGACGCGGAGGCAGCCACAGAACTTGCCGGAAACTGGAAAGGCGTAGGTGAAATGAGGACCGTTACAGCTTCTTCAGATAATGAACTGACGATCCCTGATGGAGAAGGAGAGGCGGACGGGGTCCCTGTTTCCGGACTTGTGATACCTGACCTTGAAAAAATAACGTTTACGGAGTTCGTTGAGGTGGAGCTTGTTTTCTCTTGTGGCTGCCTGCAGGACCTCAATATACAGATAACCTCTCCTTCCGGGACAATGTCCGAGCTTGTGCGGGAGTCTGCAAGGGGACCTTCGAATGAAGAAAAAAACTGCGTCAGTTACCTGAGAAAAAAACATCGTTTCGGGTCGGCAAAACACCTCGGGGAAGACCCTTCCGGAGAATGGACCCTTGGGATCTCCGATACTGCTTCCGGAGATGAAGAAGCAGAATATACGGGGACCCTGCACTCCTGGAGCATTAGGGTATACGGGCACGGGAAGGGGGATACCGTATCGGACTTTGCTAAAGAGGCAATTCCTAAAGTTTTAGCCTTTACTGGAACAATTCCTCATAAGACATATGGTAATGGTTCAACAGTAACGTTAATCCTGCCTGAAGCAACGGGAGGGAATACTCCATATACTTACAGTTTAACGGATAATGACAATTCAGGTCAGCTTAGTTTACATAGTGGATTGGACTGGAACGATGACACCCGAACTATAAGCGGGACACTCAGAGTCCGTTTAATAGGTCCAGATGGACATATAAGGAGAGGCTATAAATATACTGCTACAGACGCAGATGGAGATAAAGGTGAATTAATTTTCAGTATCAGGGTAGAAAGAGAAAGGATGCCGGACTTCGGCAGTGAGACGGCAGAGGATCAGGTGTACGTTAACGGCAGAACGGTAAAGTTAACCCTGCCTGAGCCAACGGGAGGGAATGGAACTTTAACTTACAGTTTAACCGGTGCTTTACCTAATGGATTGGGTTTTGATCCTGCTGCCCGAGTGATAAGCGGGACAATCGACGTCAGACCAGATATCCTTCCTCGAACTTGGCATTATACGTATACTGCAAGAGACGACGACGGTGATGAAGATAGTGTGACCTTCTCTATTACGGTAGAACGTAACGCACCGGACTTCGGCGGTCAGACGGTAGAGGATCAGGGGTTTATTAACGGCAGAGCAGTAACGTTAACACTGCCTCAGGCAACGGGAGGGAATGGAACTTTAAATTACAGTATAACTCCTGCTTTACCTAATGGATTGAACTTTAACAGTAACACCCGAGAGATAACTGGAACTCCAGATACTCTAACTTCCAGAAGAACTTATACTTATAAGGTAACAGACTCTGATACCGATACTGATGATGCTGATTCTGATAGTCTGACCTTCTTTATTACGGTAGAAACTGACTCGATGCCGAGTTTTGGTAATAGGTCAATCCCTGATCAGATATATATTGAAGGGACAACTGCAGGTCTTCCGGTAACGCTGCCAGAGGCAACGTCAGGGAACGCTCCATTAACCTATAGATTAAGATTAACTGTTTTAAATAGACCTTTTTTACCAAATGGATTGGATTTTGACAGTAACACCCGAGTAATAAGCGGCACGCCCGCGACCACAACACCTGCTACTGATTACACGTATAAGGTAACGGACAGCAATGGAGATAGTGATGAGACAATGTTCAGCATCTCTGTATTAGCTGACACGGAACCGAGTTTCGGCGGCGGTGAGACTATAGATGATCAGGAGTACATAGCAGTCAGTCAGATAACGCCGGTAACGCTGCCCGTGGCAACGGGAGGGAATCCACCGTTAACTTACAGTATAGCACCTGTGTTACCAACCGGATTGAACTTTAACGCAAATACCAGAGTGTTAAGTGGCACACCTGCTGCTGCAACGTCTGAGACTGAGTATACATATAGAGCAACAGACTTAGATGAAGATACAGCAGAGTTAACGTTCAGTATAACAACGGAAGAAGACAGCAAACCTGACTTCAGCGGTGTGACAATACCAGATCAGGTGTACACGGGGGAAACAATAGAACTGCCAGAGGCAGCGGGAGGGAATTTACCGGTTACTTACAGTATAACGCCTGCTTTATCCTCTATTGGATTGAGTTTTAACGGCAGCACCAGAAGTATAAGTGGTGGGACACCCACCCGTGCATCATCTGCTGCTTCTTACACGTATACGGCAACGGACAGGGATGAAGATACGGATGAGGTGAGTTTCAGGCTCAGTGTAGAGGTTCCATCTGCTCCTTCACCACCAACGGGAAGCCCGCCAGGGTCAGGTACTGATTCAGGCGGAGGAGGATGTGCTGTATCAGATCAGAGCAGCATTGTTCCTGATATGCTCGGAGCAGTGGCATGTCTGATGCTTGTACCCGTATCAGCAGTGATCAGAAGGAAGAGAAGGTCTCAGATAAAGACCTGGCAATGAGGTCCTTTCAAAGGCATTTCCGAGAAAGAATTACAGCCCGGTTTTTTTATATCAGTTATCACTTCGTTGAAAAGAACGACTGTATTACCGTGTATTGAAAACCGTCCTGACGTTCTGAACGAGTTGAAAGAACGGGACGAACGGTCTCTGAACTGAGAAGTTCATTACTGCGGAAAAATAATTGAGACAACAAGAGATGCAACAGAAGGCATTAATGAGTATATGTAATTTTCTGAACATCCTGTTTAAACTAAAAGTATATTATCCTAAACTTAAAACTGATCTAAATTTAACAGTTAATGATAACAAGCAGTTAGAACTTTTTAGGTCATTAAATAGTCCACTTAAATAAAAGAAACTTACAATGACGGACAGGAAAAAAACAACAGAGATTTTACCGGGCAGTTATGAACCGACAGAATAAGAGAAAGAGCATCCGTTTTCTATTGATACAACTTAGCAAAAGCTATCCTCCAGCCTGTCAACGTTAAAAAGAAGGATGTAAAGAAACACATTGCTGAACGTTCAAAAAACAGGAAATGCTTCAGGCTTCGTCACTATTGCATATAATTCCCGTTTGATTTGACAAGTAAACAGCAGTTAGTTACATTAGCGAACAAAATCTTGAAAGGTTATCACTAAATTGAATTTAACTAACCTCTTGCATAAGTTTATTTCAGGGTCCATCGTTACTGCATTGATATTATCAATGAGCGTTGTGTATGTGTTGGACAGTTCTCATTCAGCGGAGCCTGGGGTTTATAACAGGGATATGCTGAAAACAGACAGAGGTGCGGTAGCCTCTGAAGAAGGCACCGTTTATATATGGCAGGACGGGGATATAACCAGAAGGGTTCGCGTACAGCCGGGATTAGCGGTACAGAAGAGCAGTGTGAACAGGCCAGAGGATGAAGTAATTGTAAGGAGTGGACAGATGAGCATAGTCAGGAAGCAGGTTAAAAACGGTGAGGATGATTATCAGGTGTTTCGGGGGCAGTCAGGACAGTTAATGACTTTGCCTGGAGGGGTTGTGCTTGTTTTTGCACCTGAATTGAGCCGAGAGGAGATGGAAGTTTTTTTTGCAGGTAATGGAATATCTATGGATGGAGTATCGAAGATGGATTTTACAAAGAATGCGTTTTTCGTGAATACCGAATCAGGTTTTGCATCTCTTCATCTTGCGAACGAACTGTCAGGGAAGGATGGAGTGATTTTGTCCAGTCCTAACTGGTGGCAGGAAGTTGTAACCAAGTAAAACAGGCATGAATAACTGTAAGAGTATCACCTTAAGGAATATCATATCAGTAGTTTTACTGTTATTTTCTTTTATACGTTTTATGTCCATTCAAATAAAAGAAACTTGCAATGACGGACAGGAAAAAAACAATAGAGGTCTTACCGGGCAGTTATGAACCGACAAAAGGAGATAAAAAGCTATCCTCCAGCCTGTCAACGTTAAAAAAAGAAGGATGTAAAGAAAGACATTGCTGAACGTTCAAAAAACAGGAGATGATTCAAACTTCGTCACTATTGCATATAATTCCCAAAATTTATACTTGACATCACGGCAGAGCAGAAGTAGAATATCAGAATTATGAAAAATTTCATAAAAAGATCAGATGTAAAAAGCGTGTTTCCATATCCCCACCCCCCCCCGTCAGTAGGGTTTTGTCAGCTTTTTTATAATTCCCCTAAATTACTACATTAACAGAACAAAATCTTAAAAGGTGATTAATCTAATGAAAAAATTCATCGTTACTGCAAGGAATATCATACCAGCAGTTTTACTGTTAATTTCTTTTCTATGTTTTATGTCCATAGGTGCATATGGTCAGACCAGTGATAATAATTGCGACTCCAGTGCAACGGTTGAAGCCACATTGACAGTGGACGCAGCGGCACACGATGGAAGTTTTGAAAGTGCCGGTGGACTGGAATATTTTCAGATAGCCCCGGCATCTGACATCAATGTAGAAATAGAGACAACCTTCACCAATAATAATCGAGAATACAGTTTACAGCTTTGTGACAGCAATGATGATCTGATAGCAAGTACTACTGAAGTGACTATGTCCGGTATGGCCACTATACAAACCCGCCTCAGACCCGGAACGTACTATATCGTTGTGAGAAGCAGCGGTGCTGATAGTTACCGGCTTACAGTTGCAACAGATACTGATTATAATACTTTGCTATCTGATTGCAGAGGCATTACTACCAATTTTACCAATGATCCCTTATACGGGTGTCAGTGGCATCTGAAAAATACGGGGCAGCTGAGTTTTAACGGGCAGGCAATAGCCGCCGGAGAAGATATAAACATAGAGGGGGTCTGGAATGATGCAGTATTTGGAAATGGAATTAACGTGGCTGTGGTAGATAATGGTATGGACCCCGATCATGAAGACCTAGCTGCCAATGTAAATCCCAGCCTGAACCGTTATTACTCTGGAAACAGAAATGTATTCAACCCTTCAAGTTCTCATGGTACACAAGTAGCAGGCATTATAGCAGGAGTGGGTGATAACCAGCTTGGTGTGAGAGGTGTAGCACCACAGGCGAGCATCTATAGTTATAATTTGGCAGGTAATTTCAGTGATGCTAACGCGAAAGATGCAATGACCCGTAATCATATTGTAACGGCGGTTTCCAGTAACAACTGGGGACCGGAGGATATACCGGTTCTTCAGAGTGCTTCGGCCATGTGGGAGGAAGGTGTAGAAACGGGTATCAGGGAAGGGTTCGGTGGTAAGGGAGTATTTTACGTCTGGGCGGCTGGAGACGGGTATGACAGGTTCCGTTATCTGCACGACCTGCTTGATACTGTTCCACCATACGGCTCTCAATCTCAAAATGCTGCCCATGAATACGATCAAGCTAATTTTGATGAATACTCTAACTACTACGCTGTAACTACCGTCTGTTCGGTAGATGGTGACGGGACTAAAAGTTCTTTTTCGGAAGAGGGAGTAAATCTGTGGGTATGTGCTCCGGGTTTGAATATTACAACGACGGATAATAAGGACCGCTATGCTTTGAGGGTCAGTGGCACGTCATATTCAGCTGCGCAGGTTTCAGGGGTTGCGGCACTGATGCGGGAGGCAAACGGTGACCTTAGCTGGAGGGACCTGAAGCTGATCCTGGCGGCTTCAGCACGGCAGAACGACGTTTCTGACCCTGACTGGGAGATGGGAGCACTCAAATACGGTTCTGATACGGACAGTTATAATTACAATCCAAAGTACGGTTTTGGGGTAGTGGATGCCGAGGCGGCAGTGGAACTTGCGGGAAGCTGGGACCGCGTTGGAGCAATGGCAACTCGGACGTTCGTTTCCGAAGACGGGGATACAGCGATCCTCGATCACACAGGTGGAACAGACGGAACAATTGTATCCACGCTGACCGTACCCGATAGTGAGGAACTTTCATTTATGGAATTTGCAGAGGTTGAACTCGTTCTTTCTCACACTTTCTTACCGGATTTAAATATACAGGTAACGTCCCCTGCCGGTACCGTGTCGCAGCTGGTCAGGCGATTTGTAGAAGAGTCCAGTGTTCTTAGTGAAAGTACGGACGACGTCGAAAGAGTATTATTAAGAGATGATTTTAGTTATACCGATCAAACCCATCGTTTTGGTTCAGCCAGACACTTGGGAGAAGACCCTGCTGGAGAATGGAGTTTGAATATCACTGATACTCAAGAGGCAGATACCGGGACTTTACACTCGTGGAGCATTAAAGTTTATGGTCATAAGAAGGGTGACACAATACCGGACTTTGGCAGTGATACGATAGGTGATCGGGAGTACATAGCAGGTAGTCCGATAACATCTGTAAAGCTGCCTAAGGCGACGGGAGGGAATGGAACATTAACTTACGTTTTAACTCCGACATTGCCGACTGGATTGAGTTTTGCTCCTGCTACCCGAGTAATAAGCGGTCTGCCGACCACTGCGGCGCCTGAGAATACCTACACGTATACCGTAACTGACGAAGACGGGGATACGGATGATCTGACGTTCGGTATCACGATACTGGCAGACGCGATGCCAACCTTTAGCGGTGAAAAGATAGATGACCAGGAGTACATAGCAGGAATTCCTATAACACCGGTAACGCTGCCTGGGGCAACGGGAGGGAATGGAACATTAACTTATAGACTAAATCCGTTATTGCCGGATGGTTTTATCTTTAACAGTGCTACCCGAGTGCTAAACGGCACACCCACTACTGCAATGAGTAAGACTACTTACACATATACTGTAACAGACAAAGATAGAGATACAGCCGCGTTGACGTTCGGGATCACTATATTAGCTGACATCATGCCAGACCTCAGCGGTGAAAAGATAGCTGATCAGGAATACATAGCAGGCAGTCCGATAACACCTGTAGAGTTGCCTGAGGCAGCTGGAGGGAATGCTCCATTAACTTACAGTATAACGCCTCCATTACCGACTGGACTGGACTTTGATCCTGATACCCGAGTGATAAGCGGGACACCGACCACTGCAGCGAGCAGAACGGCTTATACATATACTGTAACGGATGAAGATGGGGATACGGATGATCTGACGTTCGGTATCACAATAGCTGCAAACGAAGTGCCAGGCTTCAGTGATACGATAGATGATCAGGAGTACATAGCAGGAACAGCAACAAACCTTCCGGTAACACTGCCTGAGGCAGCGGGAGGGAATGCTCCATTAACTTACAGTATAACGCCTCCATTACCGACTGGACTGGACTTTGATCCTGATACCCGAGTGATAAGCGGGACACCGACCACTGCAGCGAGCAGAACGGCTTATACATATACTGTAACGGATGAAGATGGGGATACGGATGATCTGACGTTCGGTATCACAATAGCTGCAAACGAAGTGCCAGGCTTCAGTGATACGATAGATGATCAGGAGTACATAGCAGGAACAGCAACAAACCTTCCGGTAACACTGCCTGAGGCAGCGGGAGGGAATGCTCCATTAACTTACAGTATAACGCCTCCATTACCGACTGGACTGGACTTTGATCCTGATACCCGAGTGATAAGCGGGACACCGACCACTGCAGCGAGCAGAACGGCTTATACATATACTGTAACGGATGAAGATGGGGATACGGATGATCTGACGTTCGGTATCACAATAGCTGCAAACGAAGTGCCAGGAGTACATAGCAGGAACAGCAACAAACCTTCCGGTAACACTGCCTGAGGCAGCGGGAGGGAATGCTCCATTAACTTACAGTATAACGCCTCCATTACCGACTGGACTGGACTTTGATCCTGATACCCGAGTGATAAGCGGGACACCGACCACTGCAGCGAGCAGAACGGCTTATACATATACTGTAACGGATGAAGATGGGGATACGGATGATCTGACGTTCGGTATCACAATAGCTGCAAACGAAGTGCCAGGCTTCAGTGATACGATAGATGATCAGGAGTACGTAGCAGGAACAGCAACAAACCTTCCGGTAACACTGCCTGAGGCAGCGGGAGGGAATGCTCCATTAACTTACAGTATAACGCCTCCATTACCGACTGGACTGGACTTTGATCCTGATACCCGAGTGATAAGCGGGACACCGACCACTGCAGCGAGCAGAACGGCTTATACATATACTGTAACGGATGAAGATGGGGATACGGATGATCTGACGTTCGGTATCACAATAGCTGCAAACGAAGTGCCAGGCTTCAGTGATACGATAGATGATCAGGAGTACATAGCAGGAACAGCAACAAACCTTCCGGTAACACTGCCTGAGGCAGCGGGAGGGAATGCTCCATTAACTTACAGTATAACGCCTCCATTACCGACTGGACTGGACTTTGATCCTGATACCCGAGTGATAAGCGGGACACCGACCACTGCAGCGAGCAGAACGGCTTATACATATACTGTAACGGATGAAGATGGGGATACGGATGATCTGACGTTCGGTATCACAATAGCTGCAAACGAAGTGCCAGGCTTCAGTGATACGATAGATGATCAGGAGTACATAGCAGGAACAGCAACAAACCTTCCGGTAACACTGCCTGAGGCAGCGGGAGGGAATGCTCCATTAACTTACAGTATAACGCCTCCATTACCGACTGGACTGGACTTTGATCCTGATACCCGAGTGATAAGCGGGACACCGACCACTGCAGCGAGCAGAACGGCTTATACATATACTGTAACGGATGAAGATGGGGATACGGATGATCTGACGTTCGGTATCACAATAGCTGCAAACGAAGTGCCAGGCTTCAGTGATACGATAGATGATCAGGAGTACGTAGCAGGAACAGCAACAAACCTTCCGGTAACACTGCCTGAGGCAGCGGGAGGGAATGCTCCATTAACTTACAGTATAACGCCTCCATTACCGACTGGACTGGACTTTGATCCTGATACCCGAGTGATAAGCGGGACACCGACCACTGCAGCGAGCAGAACGGCTTATACATATACTGTAACGGATGAAGATGGGGATACGGATGATCTGACGTTCGGTATCACAATAGCTGCAAACGAAGTGCCAGGCTTCAGTGATACGATAGATGATCAGGAGTACATAGCAGGAACAGCAACAAACCTTCCGGTAACACTGCCTGAGGCAGCTGGAGGGAATGCTCCATTAACTTACAGTATAACGCCTCCATTACCGACTGGACTGGACTTTGATCCTGATACCCGAGTGATAAGCGGGACACCGACCACTGCAGCGAGCAGAACGGCTTATACATATACTGTAACGGATGAAGATGGGGATACGGATGATCTGACGTTCGGTATCACAATAGCTGCAAACGAAGTGCCAGGCTTCAGTGATACGATAGATGATCAGGAGTACATAGCAGGAACAGCAACAAACCTTCCGGTAACACTGCCTGAGGCAGCGGGAGGGAATGCTCCATTAACTTACAGTATAACGCCTCCATTACCGACTGGACTGGACTTTGATCCTGATACCCGAGTGATAAGCGGGACACCGACCACTGCAGCGAGCAGAACGGCTTATACATATACTGTAACGGATGAAGATGGGGATACGGATGATCTGACGTTCGGTATCACAATAGCTGCAAACGAAGTGCCAGGCTTCAGTGATACGATAGATGATCAGGAGTACATAGCAGGAACAGCAACAAACCTTCCGGTAACACTGCCTGAGGCAGCTGGAGGGAATGCTCCATTAACTTACAGTATAACGCCTCCATTACCGACTGGACTGGACTTTGATCCTGATACCCGAGTGATAAGCGGGACACCGACCACTGCAGCGAGCAGAACGGCTTATACATATACTGTAACGGATGAAGATGGGGATACGGATGATCTGACGTTCGGTATCACAATAGCTGCAAACGAAGTGCCAGGCTTCAGTGATACGATAGATGATCAGGAGTACATAGCAGGAACAGCAACAAACCTTCCGGTAACACTGCCTGAGGCAGCGGGAGGGAATGCTCCATTAACTTACAGTATAACGCCTCCATTACCGACTGGACTGGACTTTGATCCTGATACCCGAGTGATAAGCGGGACACCGACCACTGCAGCGAGCAGAACGGCTTATACATATACTGTAACGGATGAAGATGGGGATACGGATGATCTGACGTTCGGTATCAGGGTAGTGAATCGTCCACCAGATACTGAAGTTGGTGGAGGTGGAGGAGGATGTGCTGTCTCCGAGCAGAGCAGCGTTGCTTCTGATATTCTCGGAGTAATGGCATGTTTGATGCTGATACCCGTATCAGTAGTGATCAGAAGGAAGAGAAGGTCTAAGATAAAGACTTGGCAATACTGTCCTTTCAAAGGCACCTGACGGGTGAAATTTTCCGTCAGTATATCTATAGGTTGCTGATGTCGTACCTGTAGTTTATGCTTTCAATGAAAAAGATATATACACCATTATTAACAGCAAATATCAATTCGTTGAATAGAACGGGTGTATTACGCCATATGTTTTATGCCCAGATTTTTTCAAGTATGATTTGCAAGGCGTGGTAGATCATCAGTCAGGAAATGGTCGTCTGGAAAGCATAAAATACAATTCCCCAGCGAATATCAAGCGAGGATGTGCAATTTCCGACCAGAACGACGTTGTTTCTGGACTGTTCGGAGTAATAGCATGTCTGATGCTGATACCTGTGTCAGTAGTGATCAGAAGGAAGAGCAGGTCTCAGATAAAGACTTAGTAATTATAAATCCGTTAACCATTAAATTTCTCAGAAGCCACTAATGTGTTTCTACATATCTCTCTCGTTATTAAAACCATCGGAACCCCTTTTTATATCAGAAGTGTTTATGAATAAGTATCCTATATTGATGTTGGTAAAAAAGACAATGCAGTTATGGAAAATACCTTATCTGTATTTCAATATCCTGGAAATGCTTATGATACCGACAGGGGTAAACTATTAAAAATTCCAGACAATTTGAACCCGGTGATTTGCTCGTATTGGACATATAAAACGCAGATGACCCCTATCATTGCTTGATATTCGCTGGGGAATTGTATTTTATGCTTTCCAGACGACCATTTCCTGACTGATGATCTACCACGCCTTGCAAATCATACTTGAAAAAATCTGGGCATAAAACATATGGCGTAATACACCCGTTCTATTCAACGAATTGATATTTGCTGTTAATAATGGTGTATATATCTTTTTCATTGAAAGCATAAACTACAGGTACGACATCAGCAACCTATAGATATACTGACGGAAAATTTCACCCGTCAGGTGCCTTTGAAAGGACAGTATTGCCAAGTCTTTATCTTAGACCTTCTCTTCCTTCTGATCACTACTGATACGGGTATCAGCATCAAACATGCCATTACTCCGAGAATATCAGAAGCAACGCTGCTCTGCTCGGAGACAGCACATCCTCCTCCACCTCCACCAACTTCAGTATCTGGTGGACGATTCACTACCCTGATACCGAACATCAGATCAGCCGTGTCTCCATCTGCGTCCATTACGGTATACGTATAAACCGTCCTGCTCACCGCAGCAGTCGGTGTGCCGCTTATCTCTCGGGTAGCAGGGGTGAAATCCAATCCAGTCGGTAAAGCGGGATTTATACTGTAAGTTAACGGAGAATCCCCTCCCGTTGCCACGGGCAACGTTACCGGTGTTATTGGACTCCCTGTCATGAACACCTGAGCATCTACCATCTCACCGCCGAAGGTCGGAGCACCTGCAGTACCCTTTACCCTGATATTGAACGTTAGACTATCCGTATCTCCACCTGAATGTGTAGCAGTCCATGTATAAAGAGTCTTTTGCGTCGGAGTAGTTGGTGTTCCTAACATGGCCGTGAATTCAATCTTCAATCCATCAGGTAAGGCAGGAGTTAAACTGTGTGTCCCTCCTGTTGCAAGAGGCATCGCTAATGGTGTTATCTGGACCCCTGCTGTATACACCTGATCCTGAACTGTCTGACCACCAAAACTTACATCATGATGTTTAGGACCTGCCTCACTGCCAGGTCCCTGATAAAAAATATGTCCGTATACCTTAATGCTCCAGGAGTGTAAGGTCCCCGTATTTTCTGCATCTTCTTCATCTCCGGAAGCAGTATCGGAGATCCCAAGGGTCCATTCTCCGGAAGGGTCTTCTCCGAGGTGTTTTGCCGACCCGAAACGATGTTTTTTTCTCAGGTAACTGACGCAGTCGTCTTCTGACTCAGCTGAAGGTCCCCTTGCAAACTCCCGCACAAGCTCGGACGTTGTCCCGGAAGGAGAGGTTATCTGTATATTGAGGTCCTGCAGGCAGCCACAAGAGAAAACAAGCTCCACCTCAACGAACTCCGTAAACGTTATTTTTTCAAGGTCAGGTATCACAAGTCCGGAAACAGGGACCCCGTCCGCCTCTCCTTCTCCATCAGGGATCGTCAGTTCATTATCTGAAGAAGCTGTAACGGTCCTCATTTCACCTACGCCTTTCCAGTTTCCGGCAAGTTCTGTGGCTGCCTCCGCGTCCACCACGCCAAAACCATACTTATTACTGTATCTGTATCTTTCCACGTCGGAACCGTATTTTACCGCTCCTGTCTCCCAGCTCGGATCAGAAACGTCGTTCTGCCGTGCTGAACCCGCAAGTATAAGTTTTATATCCCTCCAGCTCAGCTGGTCGTTTATCTCTCTCAGCAGTGCCGCCACCCCTGCTGCCTGTGCTGCTGAAAGGAACGTTCCGGAAGCCGCGGCGTAGCCGCCACCGTTATCCGTGGTCACGATATCGGAACCCGGTGCACATACCCAAAGATTCACTCCCTCTTCTGAAAATAAACTCTTCTTTCCAGAACCGTCAGTTGAACACACCGCGGTTACGCCATGGTAATTCGAATGTTCATTAAAACCGGCCTGATCGTTATTCTCGTGCCCGTCCCCTGCTCCCCGGACGTAAAATACCCCTTTACCGTAAAACCCTTCCCTTATACCCTCTTCCACTCCCTCTTCCCACTCAGCTGAAGCACTCTGAAGAAAAACTCCGTCCTCCCGTCCCCGGTCGCTGACGGACACTGCAGTTATTTCATTGTTGCGGACCATTGCGTCCGCTTCACCGGGATCACCGGATAACCTGTAACTGCATATGTTCGCACCGGGTGCAACTCCCCTTGCTCCCGACCCGTTGTATCCGGATGCTGCTATTACGCCTGCAGCCCGCGTTCCGGAAAGGGATGGACCGTCGGAAGGACCGTTCCCTTCTGAACCGTTCTTTTCAGAAAAACTGCAGTTAGGTCCGGAACGGACGTTCGCAGAAAGGTCCTCATGTGAAAGGTCAATGCCGTCACTTGCTATTGCCACGTTAATCCCGGCACCGGATATCCCGTCGTTCCACACTCCCTCCACGTTTATATCCTCTCCCGCAGTCATTCCCTTTCCGGAAAAACCGGGCTGCCCAGTGTTCCTCAGATGCCACTGACATCCGTACAGCGGACCTTCCGCGTCTGAACTGATACCCCTGCATTCAGATAATGGGTCTTTTTCGCTGCTCTCTACTTTTGCAGCCATAGGAATAATGCACAGAATAAACAAGATCAAAGCAAGGACTGACTTAGATGGGGGGGGGTAATGGAACTACGCGTTTTTATGTTTGAATTTTTCACAATGCTGATATTTTACTTCGTATTATGAACTAATGTCAAGTATGAACTTCTTTCCCTTTTTACAATGATAAAGATTTTCAGCATGAAGGGATTATTCCTTTTTTTATTTAAATATATAATTCCCAAAACTTGCAAGCATACCATTGGAACTGCAGTTACGGTAACTCTTAATCAAGTTACAGCAGGGACGGGTCAAGATGCATTACTTTATTCTGGAACTACTGCCATAACTGACATTTCAGACACTACTACTGGAGATGCCGGAGGAAATTGAGGAGTTCAGTTCTTTGGTCCAAGTAATGAAAACTGCTACCTTGCAAGTACTTGATGACAATCGTTTGAAGATGATATTATTCGGGAAGATGGCGTAGAAGGTTCTGCCGTTGGTATTGTATTTGCGAAAACAGATTGCAACAAGAGAGTATTTAGGGTTTGCAAAGCAGGCCCTTGCAGGAGCAGGGGTGAATAAAAGGTTTCTGGCGCGATTCGACTGGTAATACTTTTACCTCCACGGTTTAAGTATTAGAGCATGCAGGGTTAATCTGCTTTGTAGCAGGGAAAGAAATAGACCGGTGCCACCTGCTGGCAGATTTAAAACGTTTTACTAGGAAAACTCCAATACTTGCTTCCAAAGACGAGTTTATTTAAAGGCCGAGAGACGGCCGAGCTAATCAGTTATGTTATTTTGTACTAAAGTATATAATTCCCTGACCGTTGAAATAAGAATATAGTTTTAAAATGATCAATAACGATAAATTAACTGCTCGTTTTATTTTCCGGTAATGTCAAAAAAAATCCCTAAAACAAAAACCTATAAACTTCTGGAGGACCTGTTACGGAGAAAGATACTGTTTCTTGACGGTGCTATGGGAACGATGATCCAGAGGTACGAACTTGAAGAGGCAGACTTTAGAGACGGTCCTTTAGAAAATCACCATATTGATCTCAAGGGTAATAACGATCTTCTGTCTTTAACGCGGCCGGACGTTATACACGATATACACGTGCAATATTTTGAAGCAGGTGCCGATATAGTTGAGACCAATACTTTCAGTTCCACGGGAATTGCCCAGGCTGACTATGGACTTGAGGATATGGTAAAGGAACTGAACGTTGAATCGGCAAAGCTGGCAAAAAAAGCTGCAGGCGAAATAATGTACAAATACCCGGGCAGACAATGCTTTGTCGCCGGCGCCATCGGACCGACGAATAAAACCGCGTCAATGTCGCCTGACGTGAACAATCCGGCATACAGAGCGGTGACGTTTCAGCAGCTCTCCGAGGCATACTACGAGCAGGTGGAGGCACTGGTAGAGGGAGGTGTGGACATACTTCTTCCTGAAACCACTTTTGACACCCTTAATTTAAAAGCGGCTATATACGCCATAGAGGATCTTTTTGAAAGCTATGGTAAAAGATTGCCCGTGATGTTGTCCGTAACTATAACGGACAGGTCCGGCAGAACGTTATCCGGACAGACCATAGGCGCGTTCTGGAACTCCGTCAGGCACGCCCGTCCTTTAAGCGTGGGTATAAACTGTGCACTGGGTGCAGAAGATATGCGTCCCTATATTGAGGAACTTTCCAGCATTGCAGATTGTTATATAAGCTGCTATCCCAATGCCGGACTGCCCAATCCCCTTAGCGAGACCGGCTACGACCAGACACCTGAAATTACCGCCGGTCTGTTAAAAGAGTTTGGAGAAAGTGGTTTTTTAAACATAGTTGGCGGCTGCTGCGGTACCACCCCTGAGCATATTAAAAGCATCGTGAACGGTATAAAGGATGTTACTCCCAGGCGCGTTCCCCGGATAGAACCCGTCACCCAGGTAAGTGGACTTGAACCTCTGACCATCAGGTCTGAAAAGGGATCTTCGTTCATCATGGTGGGTGAAAGAACGAACGTTACTGGTTCAAAGAAGTTTGAAAAACTGATAAAAGAGGACGATCTGGAATCGGCGAGCGGCGTTGCAATGCAGCAGGTGGAAAACGGTGCGAACATAATTGACGTCAATTTCGATGAAGGTCTTCTGGACAGCGAGAACTGTATGGAGAGATTCTTAAGGCTGATCGCCTCCGAACCCGATATTGCAAAAGTACCGATAATGATCGACAGTTCCAGGTTCTCAGTGATAGAAGCCGGCCTCAGGTGCGTACAGGGGAAATGCATAGTGAACTCAATAAGTCTTAAGGAAGGGGAGGAGACCTTCGTCCAGCAGGCCAGAACGGTAATGAAATACGGTGCGGCCGCAGTGGTCATGGCGTTTGACGAGAACGGACAGGCAGCGGAACTGGAGGACAAGGTCAGGATCTGTGAAAGGGCTTACGGAATTCTTACCGAAAAGGTCGGAATGGACCCGACCGATATAATCTTTGATCCGAACATCCTTACGGTGGCGACCGGTATAGAGGAGCATAACAACTATGCGGTTAATTTCATAAACGCCGTCGGGGAAATAAAGAACAGATGTCCAGGGTCGCTCACGAGCGGAGGGGTCAGCAATATATCGTTCTCATTTCGCGGGAACAACGTCGTAAGAGATGCCATGCACAGTGCGTTCTTATACCATGCAATAAAGGCCGGTCTGGACATGGGGATAGTGAACGCGGGGATGCTTGCCATTTATGACGACGTGGATAAAGAACTATTAGAGAAGGTCGAGAACGTATTGCTCAATAAAGGTCCTGATGCCATAGAAGTTCTCGTGGATCATGCACGGCAGTTTATAGGGGTTAAGGGTTCAGACGGTAAAAAGGACGATAAGAAGTGGAGAAACGACCCGGTGGAGGAAAGGCTCAGGTACTCTCTGATCAATGGTATTTCTAATTTTGTCGATCAGGATACGGAAGAAGCAAGAACGAAGTACGGGCAACCCCTGAAGGTCATCGAAGGACCTCTTATGGACGGTATGAAAACAGTAGGGGACCTTTTCGGACAGGGAAAGATGTTCCTTCCTCAGGTGGTAAAAAGTGCCAGGGTGATGAAGAAAGCGGTCGCTTACCTTGAACCTTTTATGGAGAAGAGCAAGGTCAGCAGTACCAGAAGTACAAGGGGTAAGTTCGTTATAGCTACGGTCAAAGGGGACGTTCACGACATTGGAAAGAACATCGTCTCGGTCGTTCTCAGCTGCAACAACTATGAGGTCATAGATCTGGGGGTCATGGTCTCATGTGATCAGATACTGAGCACTGCCAGAGATGCAGGGGCGAACATAATAGGACTTAGCGGTCTGATAACCCCTTCTCTGGACGAGATGATCCACAATGCGTCCGAGATGGAGAGGCAGAAGTTCGATATACCCCTTTTAATAGGAGGGGCTACTACCAGCAGCGCTCATACCGCTATTAAAATAGCTCCGCAGTACGGAGGAGTCGTTGACCACGTTCAGGACGCCTCCTTAGTGGTCGGCGTGTGCAACGACCTCTTAAGTCCGAAGAAAGCGGATGATTACAGAACAAGGTTGAGAGAGGACCAGGACAGGATAAGACGGCTTCACGTTGAAAGTTCCGTGGAGAAGGTATACATCACTGTACATGAGGCCAGGGAAAAGAAGTTTGAAGTGGACTGGAAAAAAGAGGCGGTCATAAAGCCCCAGACCCTCGGGGTCCATACCGTTAAAGACGTGTCCATTGATGAGGTAATAAAATATTTTGACTGGTCGCCGTTCTTCTGGGTCTGGGAATTAAAGGGGGTATTTCCTAAAATATTTGAGAACAGGAACTACGGAAAGCAGGCCAGACAGCTCTATGACGATGCAAATAAACTGCTGAAGGACATTGCCAGGAACAAAAGGTTCAAGCCAGGTGCCGTTTTCGGGATATGGCCCGCTCACTCCGTGGGCGATGACGTCAGGGTTTACAGAAACGCAGAGGAACGGACCACTTTGACCCGTCTGAACTTTCTGAGACAGCAGCAGTTCAGGGGTGAGAATGAGACGTATTTCTGCCTGTCGGACTTTATCGCGCCCGAGGGCTGCGGGATCACGGATCATATCGGAGCGTTCGTCGTTACGGCGGGTGAAGAGGTGGACGAACTTGCATCTTTTTATAAAGATAGGAACGATGACTACAGTTCCATCATAGTGCAGGCACTTGGTGACAGGGTGGCCGAAGGGCTGGCGGAAATGTTCCACGAAAGGATCAGAAAGGAAATATGGGGTTATTCAAAAGATGAGAAGCTGTCAAATGAGGATATCATAAAGCAGAAATACACCGGGATAAGGCCTGCTCCGGGTTATCCTTCCTGTCCCGATCACAGTGAAAAGGAAAAGCTGTGGGAAATGCTCGAAGCAGAGAAGCATACGGGTGCGGGACTTACCGAGACATTTGCCATGACCCCGGGCAGCACCGTTTCAGGTTATTATTTTGCAAATCCCGGGTCCAGATATTTCAACCTGGGAAAGATCCAGAAAGATCAGGTTGAGGATTATGCAAAAAGGAAAGGTCTTACGGTCAGGGAAGTGGAAAAATGGCTTCAGCCTAACTTAGGTTATTAAGGGGTTATTAAGGCGGAAATGTTCTGCCGATCATCGATCCTTACCCTTGCTTCACTGCTTTCCGACATATTACGAACGATAAGGGTCCCGGTCTTTATCTCTTCCTCGCCGATTATTATCGCAAATCCGGCATTTAAGCGGTTGGCTTTTTTCAGCTGGCTTTTCAGGCTTTTCTGATCATGTTCCATAACCACTGTTTTGCCTTTTTTCCTGATCTCGTCTGCAACCCTTGCTCCTTCAATGAACGACCTGTCACCCATCCATGCTATGAAAACATCCGCACCCTGTTCAAAGCCGTCTTTTTGCAGTTGCTCGTGCAGTATGATCATTCTTTCAAGACCAAGTGCAAAACCTACAGCCGGCATGGAAGCACCCCCCATCTGCTCTACTAAACCGTTGTATCTGCCCCCTGCCGCGACCGCGTTCTGTGAACCGAGCAGACCGGTGGTAAGTTCGAACACCGTTTCAGTGTAGTAGTCAAGTCCCCTTACTATCCTGCCGTTGATCTCAAAGGGGATAGACAGGGAAGTTAAAAGATCTGTCAGTCTGCTGAAGTGATCCTTGCTTTCAGGGGTGAGAAGATCAATTATAACGGGAGCGTCTTCGGTAAGGCGTCTGCACCCTTCGTTCTTGCAGTCCAGTATCCGCAGCGGGTTGACGGTCAGTTTTCTTCTGCACTGTTCGCACAGCCTGTCTCCCTGTGGAGAGAGGAACTCTACCAGAGCGCTTTTGTAATTTTTTCTGGAAACCTCGTCTCCAACTGAGTTTATTTCCAGCTTTACGGAACCTGCAAAACCGGTCCTTTCAAAAAAGCGCCACAACATGCATACCGTCTCTGCGTCCGCTTTCGGACTTGCTGAGCCGAAGTACTCACAACCTATCTGCGTGAAACCCCTGTACCTGCCTTTTTGCGGCCTTTCGTGCCGGAACATCGAACCGATGTAGTACAGCTTCGTCGTGGGGTGTTTTTTACCCATGGAGTTTTCAATGTACGACCTGACAACGCCGGCGGTCCCTTCAGGACGAAGGGTAACGGACGAACCGTCCCTGTCCTCAAAGGTGTACATCTCCTTTGTAACTATGTCCGTGGCGTCGCCTATTCCTGACTGAAATACATCGGTGAACTCAAGAACGGGTATCCTTATTTCACTGAACCCGTAGGAGGCAAAAATATCCCTTGCACATCCTTCTATATACTGCCATCTTTTAACCTGCTCGGGCAGAACGTCGTGAAATCCTCTGATAGATTTAAATTTCATTGATATTCATTGATACTCATTGATACTCATTGATACTCATTGATACTCATTGATACTTTTCAGCTTTTTAGTTTTTTAAAAACACCACTATAGTTTATTATATTGTTGATGAACAAACCAATACAATTTCTCCACTCCCTGTTTGATTGATATGAAAAGACCAAGGGTATTTTACGTTGGAAGTCCAGAGCTTTTTTCCAAGGGTGCAAGTTCAATATATATTATGAAGATGTGCCAGGCAATGAAGAACCTGGGTTTTGATATCGAGCTGATCTTTCCGGGTTACGACAGCAGCAGGGATATTTTTGATTACTATGGTATTACCGAGAGATTCAAGATCACTGCCGTTCCATACACGAACCTGATAGGTCGTCAGGTACTTCACGGCGTTGCAAGTGCGGTCTACTGCCGGATCAGGAAGAACAGGTTCGATCTGGTACTTACCACGAATATCATCTTTACCTGCCTGGCGACCAGGCTGTTCGGTATTCCTACCATATACGACGCGCACCATCCACCGGTTAACGTTGCCGCACGAAAGATGTTCCAGAGTTTCAAGGATTCTGACAATCTGCTTAAGCTTGCGTCTAATTCCAGAGGGCTTGCAAGCATTTATCTCAAGGAAGGACTGAACGAGGAAAAACTGGTCGTTTCTCACAACGGAGTTGAGGTTGAAAGATATAATATGGACGAGCCGCTTTTCCAGCTCAGGAGATCGCTCGGACTGCCCGCTGATGCAAGGATAGTCTGCTACTGCGGTAACACGTACAGCGGCAGGGGGGTCGAAATGCTGATAGACGCCGCCCTGAGGTTTAAAGACCTTGTTTTTCTGGTCGTGGGCGGAAGGGAGGTCGATAACGACGGGTACGCAGCGATATCCAGGGAAAAAGGTGCGGATAATTTCCTTGTAAAGGGCTTTGTTCCCCATACGGAAGTCCCGAAGTACCTGAAGGCATCGGACGTGCTGGTCATTCCTTATTCTTCTGACGTGACCATAAAGGGTGGAACGAAAGCCGCTGAATTCACCTCTCCGATGAAGCTCTTTGAATACATGGCGGCAGGCAGGCCCATTGTCTCAAGTGCGCTGCCCACCATAACCGAAGTGCTTGAAGATGGAAGAACGGCGTCCCTTTTCGAGGCAGGCGACCTTGATTCTTTCTGCAGGAAGCTGGACCTGGTCCTGACCGACCGGGATTATTCCAGGAAGCTGTCCGAGAACGCCTTATCGGAAGTGCTCAGCTACACGTGGGAAGCTCGTGTAAAAAAGATCTTTGAATTGAATTAATTGAGTTTTTCACTATACTTTGCAGAGTTTTTTAAAACCGCCAATACCCATACTATACCAATAACGGAACGGACCTGCGATATGAACCGCCTTATCCTGCTTTTATTAGTCGTTGTTATAACCTGTTCCGGTTTGTCCGGGCTTCATGCACGGGAGATCCTTCCTTCAGACCGTAACACGGACGGACACGAATTTGATCACTATTCATCTGATCTGCTGTATGACGCGGGTGAAGAAGGTGCCCTTGGAATAAGGGACTTTATCAGGGACACGGCGATCTACTACTCGGCCATATGGGCGTTCAGGTTCTTTTACGTACGCAACAAGGACGCGAGGATAATTGATACTTCATTATCCAAGTGGAGGGATAGCATAAGCCGCCAGCCGGTCTCGGACGATGGTGATCCGTTCTTTACCAACTATATGGTGCATCCGTTTGCCGGACTGGTGTCCTTTTTATATTACCGTCAGATGGAGCATGAACTGTGGGTTGCGGCGCTGGGTTCAGCGGTACAGAGCACGCTCTTTGAATACACCGTGGAGGGGCTGGTCGAAACCCCGTCCATGTCCGATCTTATAGCAACCCCTTTGCTGGGGGTACCATTGGGGTATGGACTGGAACGGATATCTGACTGGTTTTACAACAAAGACGGCAGAGCTGCAAAGGTTGCCGCCCATATACTCAATCCCATGAGGAACTTCGTTGACAACAGAAAGGTCGTTCTCTTTAACCCGCTTACGGGCCAGTACGAGTTCAGCGGGACTTTCCAGTCCGTGCTCTCAAGGTCCAGGCAGAGGTCCGTTAGGTACGGTTATCCGGTCCTGTTTGAACCGGCGTTACCGATGGGGTATTTCCGTGCGTTCATGGAAGTTGCCGATCTGAACAGGGACCTGAATAACGCAGAGTTTATTTTTTATCATACAAAAGCGGAATTTCCCTCTGAAAGTAATTTATACAGTGCTTACGTCAGGTTTTCACATGTGGGGGTCAACGACCTTAACGTCGCTGAACAGGATATTCATAACGGGTTTGAACTGGCTAATATGACCATTGGGGGCAAGACGGTAGTATACGAGATGAACAGCTCGGTCTATACCGTTGGTATGGACGCGGTACTGCCGCTGGCTTACAAGGATAACGTTGGCAGACTGAAGGCCATCGTTGACAGCAGCAAGAGGGATTTTCCGCTTTATCTCAGAAAGGCCTTGACGTTTACACCCTATGTATCGACCTTGCACCATCATAAATGGCTGAGCGTTCATAACAACTTTGGCGTGCAGATGGTCACTCGTGCCAGAGGACTTGAAGGCGACGGTATCGAAACGAGGCTTGCTTACAACTCGGCAGCTGGTGTTTCCCTTCCCTACGGTCCTGCCAGTACAGTGATATTCGGCGAGTTCAACGGGATAACCACCGTTACTGCCGACACGTTCAAAAAGACCGATATTTTCCTTGGGGGCGGAATGAGGCTGGGAAAAAGGTTCTCCCCGGGATTTTCGTTCAGCTTTCCACTGAAGGGGACCTCTGATGATAACACAAAAGTGATCTACACGGTCGATCTTACGATCAGGTTCTGATCTTGCTTTTGTTTACTTTCAGGCCCTTTGATGATCTACCGGTCGGTATTGCAGGTACGGCGGCCAAACTCTACATTGATCGGAGGTCCTGGTATTGTTTTCTTTATTCATTCTTATACATATTTTTTGGATTACCCTGAACGGTTGACAGGCTGTATTTTACCCTTTATTATTATCAGTGGGAACTGAATACCGCAAGTTACAGTGAACGGGAAAAAAAAGGGAATGATCCGTGCATCCTGAATATCATTGTCATTGCAGGAAAGGAAAGAAAAGGAAATTACACTTGACATTCGTTCATAATACGAAGTAAAATATCAGTGTTATGAAAAATTTCATGAAAAATCCAAACATAAAAACAAAAACACGCAGTTCCATTACCCCCCCCCCGTGTATACGTGAACTTTCAGTCTGGTATAAGTATTTTATAAGAAAAATGTTTAAGATAATACCCCCCCCCATCTAAGTCAATCCTTTCTTTAGTCTTATTTCTTCTGTTTATACTGGTAATAGCTGCAAAAGGGCAGAGCAGCTTAGAAGAAACGTTATCTGAATGCAGAGGTATCAGTACAGAAACGGAAGATCCGTTATACGGATGTCAGTGGCATCTGAAGAACACTGGGCAGTTAAGTTATTCAGGAAAGGAAATAACTGCAGGAGAAGATATAAATATAGAGGGAGTGTGGAACGATGACGTATACGGTTCCGGGATTAATATAGCAGTTGTAAGTAATGGAATGGACCTTTCACATGAGGACCTTTCTGCGAACGTCCGTTCCGGTCTGAACTGGAGTTATTCTGAAAAAAACAGTTCTGAAGAAAGCAGTTCAGAAAGCGTTGATCTTTCTGACGGTTCATCCTTTACCGGAACACGAGCGGCAGGTGTAATTGCAGCTACTGGATATAACGGACTGGGAACAAGAGGAGTAGCACCCGGTGCGAGTATATACAGTTACAGGTTATCC
Organism: Thermodesulfobacteriota bacterium; assembly: GCA_965215275.1. GTDB lineage: Bacteria > Desulfobacterota_D > UBA1144 > Nemesobacterales > JAJCZQ01 > CAZUNK01. The sequence goes on along the minus strand of OZ244044.1, from coordinate 412,096 downwards.
GGTGATCTCAGTGAAGCGGACGCGGTGGTCCGTAATAAAGAAATAACCGCAGTATCTGTTAACGGCCGGGGATCTGAGGACGGAGCTTTTTTTCAGGAGGCTTCATCTTCCTGGGAAGAAGGATTGGAACTTGGAATAAGTAAAGGGTTTTACGGGAAAGGAGTGTTTTACGTCCGGGGAGCAGGGGACGGGCATGAGAGCGGAGATCAGGCTAATTTTAATGAATATTCCAGCTATTACGGAGTAACGGCCGTTTGTTCAACTGACGGTTTTGGAAAGAAGAGTATTTTTTCAGAAGAGGGAGTAAATCTATGGGTATGTGCACCTGGTTCTGATATCGTGACCACGGATAACGGTGGTGGCTACACCGTAACTTCCGGAACGTTCCTGTCAGCTTCACAGGTTGCAGGAGTGGCAGCACTGCTGAGAGAGATAAACGGGCAGCTGAGCTGGAGGGATATAAAGCTTATACTTGCGGGTTCAGCACGGCAGAACGATTTTTTTGACATGAGCTGGGAGACCGGAGCTGTTAAATACGGTTCTGACGTGGAAAGATATAAATATAGTCCCAGGTATGGTTTTGGCGTGGTAGACGCGGAAGCAGCCGCAGAACTTGCCAGAAACTGGAAAGGCGTTGGAGAGATGAGGACCGTTACAGCTTCTTCAGATAATGAACTGACGATCCCTGATGGAGAAGAAAATGGAGATGGAGAAGCGGACGGGGTACTTACCTCCGGACTTGTGATACCGGACCTGGAGGAAATATTTACGGAATTCGTTGAGGTAGAACTTGTTTTTTCTCATGACCGCTTACAGGACCTCAATATACAGATAACCTCTCCTTCCGGGACAGTATCGGAACTTGTAAGGGAGTTTTCAGGGGAGGAAGAAGGCGCTGAGATCAGTTACCTGAGAAGAACACATCGTTTCGGGTCGGCTAAACACCTCGGAGAAGACCCTTCCGGAGAATGGACCCTTAAAATATCCGATACTGCTTCCGGAGATGGAGAAGCAGAAAATTCAGAAAATACCGGGACCTTACACTCATGGAGCATCAGGGTCTACGGGCATGTTTTTTTATCAGACCGTGGCAAGGAGATAACTACTAAAATAACAACCTTGCCACTTATTAGTGACAAGGTCTACGAACAAGGTAGACTAGTAAGTGAAGTGATGCCTGAAGCAACGGGAGGGACCGCTCCATATAATTATAGATTTGCTTTTACTCACCCTCTACCTAATGGATTGGAATTTGATCGTGACACCAGAGTGTTAAGTGGGGTACCAACTACTGTGGGTGTGACCAATGTTGTATATGTGGCAACAGATTCAAGTCCCCAGGGTTTTTTCCGCACCCGTCAATTCCATATAACGATAACAGCTTACACTGGACCAAGCTTCGGCAGTGAGACGGTAGAAGATCAGGTGTGGAGTAACGGCAGAGCAGTAACGTTAACCCTGCCTGCTGCAACGGGAGGGGATGGAACTTTAAATTACAGTTTAACTAATAGTATAGGTGATCCAATTAAAATTAATGGATTGGATTATAACGAAAACACCAGAACGTTAAGTGGAACGCTCGACGTTTCTCCAAGTGGATTACCTGTAACTCAAACTTATACCTACAAGGTAACTGATGATGACGGTGATTCTGACAGTATTACTTTCTCTATTACTATAACGGACCTGGCCTTTGACGGTGGGTCTTTTACTGATTTTTATACATTAATAGCAAATGCATTATCATCAATACCCACTCTAACGAGTAATTCGTTGCCTGCTGCAACGGGAGGTACTCCTCCATATATATACAGTGTTACTCCTGTATTACCAGCCGGATTAGCGTATAACTCTAATGACAGAGCTATACGCGGGACACCAACTACTGCAACGCCCAGGACTACCTATACGTATACCGTTACTGACAATAACGGACATACGGCTGAATTGATGTTCGATATTGCTGTAAGAGCACTCTTCACAAGTGCTGTGATAAATGATAAGGTGTATTTAACCGGTACAGAAGTAACAGAAGTGCTGCCTGCAGCAGATGGACATAATGGAACGTTAACGTACAGTTTAACTCCCAATTTACCTTCCGGACTGGATTTTACCCCTGCCACCCGAGAGATAAGTGGAACTCCAGATACTGCAACTTCCAGAAGCACTTATACTTATACGGTAACTGACACAGATGGATTTAAGAACTCAAAGACGTTCAATATCACAGTAAGAGCAGAACCTGACACAGAACCAAGCTTCGGGAGTGAAACTATAGATAACAAGGTGTATATAAACGGAGAAGCAGTAATGGAAAAAACACTGCCTGTGGCAACGTCAGGGAATGCACCATTAACTTACAGTTTAACTCCTGCCTTACCTGCCGGATTGGATTTTACCCCTGCTACACAAGTTATAAGCGGAACACCGACTACTGCAACGTCTGAGACTGATTACACGTATACAGTAACGGACGCAGATAATGATACAGATGAACTGGAGTTCAGTATTACAGTGGAAGAAGACAGCGAACCGGACTTCAGCGTGACGACGATAGAAGATCAGGTGTACATGGGGAGATCAATAAGGTTGCCGGTAGCAACGGGAGGGAATGCACCGTTAGTATACAGTATAACGCCTCCCTTACCTCCTGGGTTGAGATTGGACAGAAACACAGGGATAATAAGCGGGACGCCCGCGAGTGCGTCGTCTGAGAGGACCTACACGTACACGGTAACGGACAGGAATGGAGACATGAAAGAGTTGACCTTCAGGTTCAGTGCAGAGGTTCCTTCTACTCCAGGACCAGGACCAACAAGAACGTCAGGTAGTGATCCAGGCGGAGGTGGAGGAGGATGTGCTGTATCAGATCAGAGCAGTGTTGCTTATGATATTCCTGGAGTAATGGCATGTCTGATACTTATACCCGTGTCGGTATTGATCAGAAGGAAGGAAAGAGCTCGGATAAGGACCTGGCAATGAGTTCCTTTCAGGGACGTTCATCCCTGTCCTAGGCGTTTTCCGGGAACCCCTTCGGCGTCTCTGCACTTTTTTTGCTGACCTGACGGGGTCCTCTTGCAGACAACGGGCGGTCAGGTCCGACCTCTTTCCCTGACGTCGGGACGTCCGCGTGTCCAGGACGTTGAAGTCCTCCCGTTCCAGGAACCGTGAACGCCTCCCCGTGGCTGAAATTACACGATACGGAACCTTTTCAGACCTTCAGGACTGATCCCCGGACATGTACCTGCCTTTATATCTACCTGCTCCCTTTCCCTGTAAAGGTATCCTGCCGGGAACGCTGACAACGGGATTATAACGGGGAACGGTATACCTCAGTAAACGGAACGTTCGGAAGATCACCCGTGCTGATGCCTTCCTCTGCTTATCCTGTCGTCTCATCAGAATACAGGGACGGTCCAGTGCGCGGTAACGCTGCCTTTACGTTAAGCGAACGGGTACAGGGGAGGACCATTACGCGGTCCTCTCTCATGAACGTCCCTGAAAGGACCTCATTGCTATGCATTTATCCGAGATCTTCTTTTCCTTCTGATAACTACTGACACGGGTATAAGCATCAGACATGCCACTGCTCCGAAAATATCAGAAGCAGCGCTGCTCTGATCCGAGACGGCACATCCTCCTCCACCTCCGCCATTACCTGACGTTGGTGGTGGAACCGTTACACTGAGCATGAAACTCACATCATCTGTATCTCCATTCCTGTCCGTTACCGTATACATGTAAGTTCTTGTTGATGCACTCCTGGGTGTGCCACTTATCCTTCCGGTGGTTTCGTTCAATCTCAATTCAGGAGGTAAGGGAGGCATTATACTGTATCTTAACGGTGCATTCCCTCCCGTTGCAGCAGGAAGCCTTATTGGACTCCCACTGTACACATGAACTTCTATCATATCACTGCCAAATTCCGGTCTGCTGTCCTCTTCCACTGTTATACTGAACGTTAACCCTTCCATTTCATTATCCTCGTCAGCAGCGCTCCATGTATGATCAGTCTCAGACGTTGCAGCAGTCGGTGTCCCGCTTATAGTTCTGGTGGTTTCGTTAAAATCCAGTCCATCAGGTAAACCAGGCGTTAAACTGTAAGTTAAGTTTCCATTCCCTCCCGTTGCCTCAGGCAGCACGAACGGTGTTATCGGAATTCCTGCTATGTATTCCTTATCCTCTATCATCTCACCGCCGAAACTCGGTATTGTGTTGGGTTCATTTCTTACAGTGATATGGAACATCAAAGTTCGAGCAGGTCCACCTGCACCGGTAGTAGCAGTATACGTATAGGTCCTCGCATTCTGTGTAGCAGTCGGTGTTCCGCTTATAACCCGGGTAGCAGGATCAAAACTCAATCCAATAGAAGATAAAACAGGAGTTAAACTGTACGTTACCGTTCCATTATGTCCAGTTGCCTCAGGCAGCGTTTCCATTACTGCCGTCCCGACCGTATACACCTTGCCTTGTATCTCAACGCCTGAAAAGTGTGCTCTTACGGCAAGATCGAACATCACCTCCACCGCAGTTCCGTTACCGTCTGTAACGGTATACGTATAGGTCTTCAAAGGCGTTGCAGCAGTCGGTGTTCCGCTTATAACCCGGGTGGTTCTGTCAAAGGTCAATCCGGCAGGTGGGGCAGGGGTCAGACTGTAGGTATACGGAGCAGTACCTCCCGTAGCAGCAGGCAGCGTTAATGGTGTTACTGGTCTTTCTGCCAGGTACAAAACAGGAGAAGATACCTGCCCGTCAAAGGACAGGGCCGTTATCGTAATAGAGAAGGTGCGAGTACCCGTGTCCAGATCATCGTCCCTTGCCCTATACGTGTAAGTTCGACCAGGAGCAGCTATGGTCTCGGTTGGTGTTCCGCTTATAACCCGGGTGTTTTCATCAAAGTCCAGTCCGGCTGGTAAACGAACAGGGGTCAGGCTGTAGCTTACCGTTCCATTACCTCCCGTTGCCTCAGGCAGCGTTACCGGAAGGTTTGCCGATGTCCCTTGAACATATGTCTGATCAGGGATAGTCTCGCTGAAACTCGGCACTGAATTAGCTTCTATCGTATAAGAGAAGGTCAGAGTATCAGAATCACCGTCATCAATATCCAAGTCAGAGTCAGTTACCTTGTAGGTATAGGTTTCAGTCAGAGGCAGCATATTTGGAGCAACGTTCAATGTCCCGCTTATCTGTCGGTTGTTGCTGGTAAAGGTCAATCCAGCAGGCAAGGCAGGAGTTATACTGTAATTTAAATTTCCATTCCCGCCATCTGCCACAGGCATTCCCAGCCTTATTGGTCTGCCGTTACCAAACGTCTGATCCCTCACCTGCGTATCGCCGAAGTCCGGAACGTCAGCTGCAGCTCTTATCCTTATCCTGAACTCAAGTGTAGCAGTATCCCCGTCTGTGTCAGTAGCGGTATATTGCCAGGTACTTGTCCCCGCACTACCACTACCTGGTGTTCCAATTATCCTGAACGGATTCCTGGAAAGGCTCAATCCATTTGGTAAGTTAGTTAAAGTGCCGTCAAAAGTGTACCTTAACTGACCATCCCCTCCCGTTGCACGAGGGAACACCAGTGGCGTTATTGATCTCCCCGTTACATAGTTCTGATCCGGGATGGTATCGCTGAAACTCGGTACCGTGGAGTTACGGAACCTTATCCTTATATGGAACGCTAAACCCTTCACGTTCCCGTCTGCGTCTCTGGCAACAATTTGATAACGTTCATTAGACTGCGATTTAGTTGGGGTTCCGCTTATAACTCTGGTGGTATCGTTAAACTCCAGCCCAGCAGGTAAACCAGGCTTTATACTGTACGTTATTCCTTCTGCCCCGGTCGCCTCAGGCAGCTGTAACGGTGCTATCTGAGTTCCTACTCTGTACACCTGATCCTGAACTGTCTGTCCGCCCCAATTTAAAGCTTTAGTAGTTATCTCCTTAGCAAGGTCTGCAGCGGTATCCCCCTTCTTATGCCCGTATACCTTAATGCTCCAGGAGTGTAAGGTCCCATCTTCTCCATCTCCGGAAGCAGTATCAGATATCTTTAAGGTCCATTCTCCGGAAGGGTCTTCTCCGAGGTGCTTAGCCGACCCGAAACGATGTGTTCTTCTCAGGTAACTGATCTCAGCGTCTTCTTCCTCAACTGAAAACTCCCTTACAAGTTCCGATACTGTCCCGGAAGGAGAGGTTATCTGTATGTTAAGGTCCGGTAATCGGTCATGAGAAAAAACAAGTTCAACCTCAACGAATTCCGTAAATATTTCTTCCATGTCCGGTATCATAAGTCTGGAGACAAGGACCCCATCTGCTTCTCCTTCTCCATCAGGAATTGTCAGTTCATTATCGGAAGAAGCTGTAATGGTTCTCATTTCACCAACGCCTTTCCAGCTTCTGGCAAGTTCTACAGCTGCTTCCGCGTCTACCACGCCAAAACCATACTTAGGATTATATTTATATCTTTCCGTGTCAGAGCCGTATTTAACAGCTCCAGTCTCCCAGCTAATATCAGAAACGTCGTTCTGCCGTGCTGAACCCGCAAGTATAAGCTTTATATCCCTCCAGCTCAGTTCTCCATTAACCTCTCTCAGCAGTGCTGCCACCCCTGCAACCTGTGAAGCTGAAAGAAATGTTCCGGAAGTTACAACGTATTCGTTGTTGTTATCAGTGGTTACAATATCAGAACCAGGTGCACATACCCATAGATTTACTCCCTCTTCTGAAAATACACTCTTTTTTCCAAAGCCGTCCGTTGAACAAACGGCAGTTACTCCGTAGTAATTAGAATATTCAGAAAAATTAGCCTGATCGTTATTCTCGTGCCCGTCCCCTGCTCCCCGGACGTAAAACACTCCTTTCCCATAAAACCCTTTCTTTATTCCAAGTTCCACTCCTTCTTCCCAGACAGATGATGCCTGATGAAGAGAATATTTATCTTCCGGTCCCCAGTCGTTAACCGATACTGCAGTTATTTCCTTATTACGGACCATTGCATCCCTTGCATCCATTGCGTCCGCTTCCCTGATATCATCAGTTAACTTATAACTGTATATACTCGCACCAGGTGCAGTTCCTCTTACTCCCAGTCCGTTATATCCAGAAGCTGCTATTACACCTGCCGCTCGTGTTCCGGTAAAGGATGAAATATCAGACAGGTCACCGCTTTCAGAACTGTTTTCTTCGGAATAACTCCAGTTCAGTCCGGAACGGACGTTTGCAGAAAGGTCCTCATGTGAAAGGTCTATTCCATTACTTACTACTGCTACGTTAATTCCAGAACCATATACGTCTTCGTTCCACACTCCCTCTATGTTTATATCTTCTCCTGCTGTTACTGCTTTTCCGGAAAAACCAAGCTGCCCCGTGTTCTTCAGATGCCACTGACACCCGTACAGCGGATCTTCCGTATCTGCACTGACGCCCCTGCATCCGGAGAACGGGTCCTTTATGCTGCCCTGTCCCCTTGTATCAACGGATATAAAACACAGAAGAAAAAGGACAAGGGAAAGTATGAACCGTCTGCCGTTCCGGCGGGAACTGCCCGTTAAACTATGACGTTGATGGGGGGGGGGATAAGCTCAGGCATTGTCATTGCAGGATACCCGTGTACAACTGAAAGGTCTGGTATACACGGGGGGGGGGGTAATGGAGATACGCTTTTTTATATTTGATCTTTTCATAACATTGATATTTTACTTTGTATTATGAACGAATGTCAAGTATGAATTTCTTTTTCTTTACCTTTCTTGCAATGATAAAAATAATTCAGGATGTAGGGATCATTCATCAACAGTATTTGATCTCTATTGCCACGCGACCCCCTGATCATGTCTTCGACCTGATCCACGGTCGGCAATGCTCCGTTGTTACGCCTTCCTGCATGCTCATCTGTACATCTTTGTAAATGTTTCCCTGACGTCTTGTGATACATTCCTGCAAAACCTCTTGCAACGCAGACCGGAAACTTTCTGTCCCTTTGTATGGACATGCACTTCCGTCCGTCATACCTTATGATGCCTCACTTTTTATGGTTTTAGTTGCCTTTACCATGACCCTCCCGTCTGTTCCTGATGACTTTGCCTTTCTGCTTCCTCCCCGTGTTCCTTCTGTTACTTTAAATGATAATCAGACTGCTCTTCAGACCCTTTCCTGTCCCGTGCGGAAAAAACCGACCCGTTTTCTGCACAGTTCCCGTATACCTTCCCGTTTTACGACCGGACAATACCTTCAAACCTGCGGTTGTCAGGTATACTGCCAATAACCTTTTCCTGAAACGATATATTACCCGTTGCCGTTATACTGCCACTTCGGACACTGACGCCAATATCTCCCGTCTCTACATAACGGCCTTTCAAACCGTTTTTCCGCTGACCTCTTGCCAGGGAACATCCCCATGAACTCAAACTGCCGGTTTATCAAGTGAAAACCTTAATTATCTCTATACATTATCCTGTTCCTGTTGATACCTTGTTTACTATTTTATATAATTCCCTTTTTTAATCTATACGTATACACCTTTTTACGTTTAGTTAGCTTTATATGATAACCTGTAACTGTAAATAATACAAATCTGAAAACTTGATAAAACTAAAAAAATACGGACCGACAACGGTTGCCAGCAGATAGACCTACATATAACAACAGTTCCTTTTCTGTAAATACCTTCTTATGGTAAAGTATATTCACCAATGAATAAGCAAAACAGGCTTGAACAGTTTAAAAGGATGCTGGAAAAAAATCCCGGGAATTCCCTGATAAGGTATTCAATTGCAAACGAATACTTCAAGTTCAGCGATTATGAAAATGCCATAAAACAGCTTTTATATTATCTAAGTTCATACAGCGACGAAGGAGCAGGATACAGGCTTTTGGCAGAATCCTATATGGAGACCGGAAAAACGGAGCTGGCAAAGGAAGCATATAAGAAAGGGATCCACGCGGCAAAAAGACATGGTCATCCGGGAATGGCAGATGAATTTGAAGATGCTTTGATGGACATTGACAAGCTGTAACGACCGGTCAACTGCCCTTTCTCCCGTACTTATCAGTACTGTACATCTGAAACAACAAAGATCATACCGGAACTCTTTTAAAGCGGTCGGGTCGTCCACGGGCCCGTTCATGCACCTTTACCTTCAAGTTTTTGTATGACCTTGTTAAGGTCGCTTATTTTATTCCTTCCGCCGTAGTTACTTGTGTCTTCCCTGTCAAGAAAAAGCGCGTTCATTCCGATTGACGTCGGACAGATATAGTCGTTCGTGAAATCATCACCGATATGAACGCACTGACCAGGCCTGAGGTTCTTTCTTTCCAGAGTGATTTGAAATATCTCAACGGCAGGTTTGGCGTAACCCGTCTCGCTCGATATAACAAGGTCATCGAAGTACTGGATTATCCCAAGGCTGCGACAGACGTCATAGACCCTTGAATCAAAGTTCGATACTATTATGGTCTTATATCCCCTGTTCTTCAGCTCAGAAAGCACCTTTTTCGTTTCCGGAAATATCTTCCAGGCCCGGGTCCTGAAAACCTCAAAAAGATCATTGAAATACTCATCGAAACTCTCGAACATCCCGACGTCCTTGTAGACGTTGTGCACCACGTCGTACCACCAGTCCTTCTCAAGGGTCTTTCTCTCCTCCTGATCGTCGGTATTGGTATCCAGGGGCGGGGCTTTGGAAAAATGCCTTGAGAACGAGTTCTTAATTTCCACGGGAGAGGGACTGATCCCGTACCTGCCTGCCACTTCAGCGTAGGTATTTTCCAGCCCGTCCTTGATATAAAAAAGAGTGTCTGCCGCGTCAAAGGAAACCGCCTTTACGTTCTTATAGCTCATGGACCGGAAAGTACGTACTTCAGTATTTCGACCACCTGTTCGGGAGTTCTGGCAGTAGCGTCCGAAGCAGCGTCGACCTCCTTTAAAGCGTGGTCGTGTTCTTGCTCGTGCAGCGATATGATAGATTTACCGATCGCCGAAGCATAACCGGCGTCAAAAGCAGCGTTCCACTGTCTGTATTTAGGACCGAACCGTACCACGACAATGTCCGCGTTCCTGATAATTATAGATCTTCTGATAGCGTTCAGACCTGCTCCTTTCCTGTCCCGCCAGAAAGGGTCGCTCTCGTCGCCTAGTATATTTACCCCGCACATATCACTTGCTTCGTGGTCGGTAACGGGAGAGGTAAAAACAACGTTAAGCCCTTCCCCTTTCGCACCTTCAATAACCCTGTCCCTCCATTCGGAATGGACCTCACCGGCAAGATATACGTTCAAACTCATTTATTATGAACCTCCTCTGAAAAATGGGTATTACCCTGAACGGTTTACAGGCTGTATTTTACCCTTTATTATTATCAGTGGAAACTGAATACCGTCAATTACAGTGAACGGGATAAAAAAGGGAATGATCCGTACATCCTGAATATTTTTATCATTGCAGGAAAGAAAAGAAAAAGAAGTTCATACTTGACATTACATCAGAACGGAAGTAGAATACAAGAATGTATGAAAAACATGATGAGTTCTATCCCCCCCCCCATCAACGTCGTAGTTTAACGGGCAGTTCCCGCCGGAACGGCAGACGGTTCATACTTTTCTTTGTCTTTTTTCTTCTGTGTTTTATATCCGTTGATACAAGGGGACAGGGCAGCATAAAGGACCCGTTCTCCGGATGCAGAGGTAACAGTGCAGACACAGAAGATCCGTTATACGGATGTCAGTGGCATCTGAAGAACACTGGGCAGTTTATTTATTCAGGAAAGGAAATAACTGCAGGAGAGGATATAAACGCAGAGGGAGTGTGGAACGATGGCGTATACGGTTCCGGAATTAATGTAGCAATAGTAAGTGACGGTATGGACCTTTCACATGAGGACCTTTCACATGAGGACCTTTCACATGAGGACCTTTCACATGAGGACCTTTCACATGAGGACCTTTCTGCAAACGTCCGTTCCGGACTGAACTATGATCTTTCTGGAAAAAACAGTTCTGAAGAAAACAGTTCAGAAAGCGTTGATCTGTCTGACGGTTCATCCTTTACCGGAACACGAGCGGCAGGAGTAATTGCAGCAACTGGATACAACGGATCGGGAGCAAGGGGAGTTGCACCCGGTGCGAATGTATGCAGTTACAGGTTATCCGGTGATCCCGGGGAAGCGGACGCAATGGTCCGCAACAATGAAATAACGGCAGTGTCCGTCAGCGACCGGGGACGGGAGGACGGAGTTTTTCTTCAGAGTGCTTCAGCTGAGTGGGAAGAGGGAGTGGAAGAGGGAGTGGAAGAGGGTATAAGGGAAGGGTTTTACGGCAGGGGAATATTTTATGTCCGGGGAGCAGGGGACGGGCATGAGAGCGGAGATCAGGCTAATTTTTCTGAATATTCCAGCTATTACGGAGTAACGGCCGTTTGTTCAACGGACGGCTTTGGAAAGAAGAGTATTTTTTCAGAAGAGGGAGTAAATCTATGGGTATGTGCACCTGGTTCTGATATTGTAACCACTGATAACAACGACGATTACGTTGTAACTTCCGGAACGTTCCTTTCAGCAGCACAGGTTGCAGGGGTGGCGGCACTGCTGAGAGAGATAAACGGACAGCTGAGCTGGAGGGATATAAAGCTCATACTTGCGGGTTCAGCACGGCAGAACGACGTTTCTGATCCGAGCTGGGAGACAGGAGCCGTTAAATACGGTTCTGACGTGGAAAGATATAATTATAGTCCCAGGTATGGTTTTGGCGTGGTAGACGCAGAAGCAGCCGCAGAGCTTGCCGGAAGCTGGAAAGGCGTTGGTGAAATGAGGACCGTTACAGCTTCTTCAGATAATGAACTGACGATCCCTGATGGAGAAGGAGAAGCGGACGGGGTCCTTGTCTCCACACTTATGATTTCGGACCTGGAGGAAATATTTACGGAATTCGTTGAGGTAGAACTCGTTCTCTCGTGTGACTGCTTACAGGACCTCAATATACGGATAACCTCTCCTTCCGGTACAGTTTCTGAACTTGTCCGGGAATTTTCAGGTGAGGAAGAAGACGCTGAGATCAGTTATGTAAGAAGAACACATCGTTTCGGGTCGGCTAAACACCTCGGAGAAGACCCTTCCGGAGAATGGACCCTTGATATATCCGATACTGCTTCCGGAGATGAAGCAGATGAAGAAAATACTTTTACCTTACACTCCTGGAGCATTAAGGTCTACGGGCACGGGAAGGGGGATATTTTTACATCCCTTGGCAGTGAGACAGGTCCTAAACATCATGATCTAACCTTTAGCGGTGCAACGATCCCTAATCAGGTTTATACAGAAGGAGTTCAGATAACACCATTAGATTTACCTCCTCTAACAGGAGGGTCTGGGAGAAGAAGTTACCGTGTAATTCCTACTGTTCTTCCTCGTGGATTGAGCATCAGTATTCCCCGTTGGAGAATGACTGGCACACCTATGGAAGCGTTGGAGGAGACTGAGTATACGATTAGAGCTACAGATTTAGAAACCAATGATGTGGCTGATATAGAGTTCAGGATAAGGATAAGAGCTGCAGCTGACGTTCCGGACTTCGGCGATACGCAGGTGAGGGATCAGACGTTTGGTAACGGCAGACCAATAAGGCTGGGAATGCCTGTGGCAGATGGCGGGAATGGAAATTTAAATTACAGTATAACTCCTGCCTTGCCTGCTGGATTGACCTTTACCAGCAACAACCGACAGATAAGCGGGACATTGAACGTTGCTCCAAATATGCTGCCTCTGACTGAAACCTATACCTACAAGGTAACTGACTCTGACTCGGATACTGATGACGGTGATTCTGATACTCTGACCTTCTCTTATACGATAGAAGCTAATTCAGTGCCGAGTTTCAGCGAGACTATCCCTGATCAGACATATGTTCAAGGGACATCGGCAAACCTTCCGGTAACGCTGCCTGAGGCAACGGGAGGTAATGGAACGGTAAGCTACAGCCTGACCCCTGTTCGTTTACCAGCCGGACTGGACTTTGATGAAAACACCCGGGTTATAAGCGGAACACCAACCGAGACCATAGCTGCTCCTGGTCGAACTTACACGTATAGGGCAATGGACGATGATCTGGACACGGGTACTCGCACCTTCTCTATTACGATAACGGCCCTGTCCTTTGACGGGCAGGTATCTTCTCCTGTTTTGTACCTGGCAGAAAGACCAGTAACACCATTAACGCTGCCTGCTGCTACGGGAGGTACTGCTCCGTATACCTACAGTCTGACCCCTGCCCCACCTGCCGGATTGACCTTTGACAGAACCACCCGGGTTATAAGCGGAACACCGACTGCTGCAACGCCTTTGAAGACCTATACGTATACCGTTACAGACGGTAACGGAACTGCGGTGGAGGTGATGTTCGATCTTGCCGTAAGAGCACACTTTTCAGGCGTTGAGATACAAGGCAAGGTGTATACGGTCGGGACGGCAGTAATGGAAACGCTGCCTGAGGCAACTGGACATAATGGAACGGTAACGTACAGTTTAACTCCTGTTTTATCTTCTATTGGATTGAGTTTTGATCCTGCTACCCGGGTTATAAGCGGAACACCGACTGCTACACAGAATGCGAGGACCTATACGTATACTGCTACTACCGGTGCAGGTGGACCTGCTCGAACTTTGATGTTCCATATCACTGTAAGAAATGAACCCAACACAATACCGAGTTTCGGCGGTGAGATGATAGAGGATAAGGAATACATAGCAGGAATTCCGATAACACCGTTCGTGCTGCCTGAGGCAACGGGAGGGAATGGAAACTTAACTTACAGTTTAACGCCTGGTTTACCTGATGGACTGGATTTTAACGAAACCACCAGAACTATAAGCGGGACACCGACTGCTGCAACGTCTGAGACTGATCATACATGGAGCGCTGCTGACGAGGATAATGAAATGGAAGGGTTAACGTTCAGTATAACAGTGGAAGAGGACAGCAGACCGGAATTTGGCAGTGATATGATAGAAGTTCATGTGTACAGTGGGAGTCCAATAAGGCTTCCTGCTGCAACGGGAGGGAATGCACCGTTAAGATACAGTATAATGCCTCCCTTACCTCCTGAATTGAGATTGAACGAAACCACCGGAAGGATAAGTGGCACACCCAGGAGTGCATCAACAAGAACTTACATGTATACGGTAACGGACAGGAATGGAGATACAGATGATGTGAGTTTCATGCTCAGTGTAACGGTTCCACCACCAACGTCAGGTAATGGCGGAGGTGGAGGAGGATGTGCCGTCTCGGATCAGAGCAGCGCTGCTTCTGATATTTTCGGAGCAGTGGCATGTCTGATGCTTATACCCGTGTCAGTAGTTATCAGAAGGAAAAGAAGATCTCGGATAAATGCATAGCAATGAGGTCCTTTCCAAGGCACCTGACGAACCGGAATTTTCCATCTGGATATCTGTAGGTTCCTGACGTCGTGCCCGTAGTTTATGCTTTCAATGAAAAAGATGTATACACCCTTATTGACGGCAAATATCAGTTCGTTGAAAAGAACGGGTGTATTACCGTGCGTTGAACTGTCTTTATGGGAATTATATACAATAGTGACGAAGCATGGATTATTTCTTGTTTTTTGAACGTTCAGCAACATGTTTGTTTACATCCTTCTTTTTAACGTTGACAGGCTGGAGGATAGCTTTTGCTAACTTTTGCGGAGTTGTATCAATAGCAAACGGATGCTCTTTCTCTTCTTCTGTTGGTTCATAACTGTCTGGTAAGATCTCTATTGTTTTTTTCCTGTTCGTCATTGTAAGTTTCTTTGTTTTTTGGTCTGTTTTTTATCCTGTAACATTATTCATATTACCTTATCAGTTCTTTATAAGGCAAGGTCTTTCCATACATTGCCCTTGCTATTGTTCCCATCTGATCTTCCGTGTCCAGTCTTCTTATATTATGCCTCCCCGCAAACTCATTTACATAACGATTTAAATGCTTTTTACTCATTCTGTGGTACGTGCCGGTATATCCTCTTTTTAACATTGCCCAGAATGATACCACTCCGTTTACATATGCCTGCTCTTTAACGTACTCCCTTACACTATGATTCACGCTCTCATGCTCATAAGGCAACCCTGTATAGCTTTTATGATCATCGGTATATATTTTTACTCCACTACCTACGTTCTTAACTATAAAACCCTGTATTTCCTCTTTACTACGTTCAGAAACCGGTTGTGCTATTACTCTGTTTGTCTCTCTGTTCTTCATTCCTGCAACAATGGACTTCCCTCCAGGTCCTCGTGTATGACTACGCTTGTCGCTATGCTTGTTTCTCTCTTTTCCACCTATGAACGTCTCATCTGCCTCCACTGAACCTGTAAATACTTTCAGTTCTTCTCTGTTCCATGCCTCTCTGATACGATGCGATAAATGCCATGCTGACCTATGCGTAATATCCAGATCTCTATGCAGCTTCATACTTGATACTCCCTTTAATGACGTGGCAAATAGATATATTGCCACTGCCCAAGCCTGATACTTGATATTAGAAGACTGCATAACGGTCCTGCTCCTTACACTGAACCATTTCGAACATCCTTTTTCCCTGCACCTGTACGGCATCGTCTTATGACCAGTCCCTGTTTGAACGTTTTTTGTCCCGCAATACGGACATACGGGTTCCTTTCCCCACCTCCGTTTTACAAACCACTCCTCTGCAGCAGCATCGTCAGGGAATTTCCTGAATAACTTTACTAACGATATCCCTTTCCTGTATGATTTCCCAGGTGCTTTCTTTGACATATAACTTCCTCCAGTTATTTAACTTTCTTACCTGTAATAATGACAAATCTATAGTTTGTCAACTATTTATTGGAGACTTCGTCACTATTGTATATAATTCCCGTTTTTATATTCTGAACGAGTTGAAAAAACGGGATAAACGACCTCTGAACTGAGAAGTCCATTACTGCGGAAAAATAACTGAGACAACAAGAGATGTAACAAAAAGCATTATGAGTATGTGTAATTTCTGAATATCCCGTTTGCTAAAGTATATTATTCCCTAAAAAATGTAAAGATAATGGTGGATACAAGTTGAGCAGGGCGGCTATAGGACCTTGCGGTCATACGTATACTGATCACGACGTCTTCGGGTTAAGTGATGGTACACCAGGGACGTTAAAAAGAAAGAAAGGTTTTTAAGGAGGATTATTTTATGAGAGTTTATTTAGTGGTATTAGCTTGTCTTGCACTTTTTATTACTATGTCTGCTTCAGTGGCGTTTTCAGGTCAGCCAAAACGCAGCGTGGAAAAAGATAAAGCATCAGAAACCCCTTCAGAGCGGATGCAAAAGAGCTATGAAGGATACAGTACTTCAGCTGCTTCTTCCAGAGAAGCACTGAAGGACCTTGAGACCGTGGTAGTAACCGGCAGCAGGACCATTACTGACATTACTACTTCACCCGTGCCGGTCGATACGATAAAGAACGAGGAACTGGTCAAGACCGGGCAGAACGAACTCGGCAGGGCCATCCAGGTCGCAATACCGGCATTCAATTTTTCAAGTTCCACGATAAGTGACGGGACCGACTCCGTTCGTCCTGCAACCCTCAGGGGCATGGGACCGGATCAGGTACTCCTCCTTGTGAACGGGAAACGTCGTCACGGCAGTGCTTTGATACACGTGAACACGTCGGTAGGGCGAGGCACGGCAGGCTACGATATCAACTCGATACCTATAAGCGCAGTTGACCGCGTGGAGGTGCTGAGGGACGGCGCGTCAGCTCTTTACGGTTCAGATGCCATATCCGGCGTTATCAATATAATCTTGAAAAGCGATTATGAAGGAGCGGTTTCAACTTCATACGGAAAGACCTACGAAGGGGACGGGGATCAGTTCATAGCCAGGTTCAACAAGGGGTTCAGCGTGGGATCAGACGGAGTACTTCACCTGGCATCGGAGTTTCGTTACAGGGACAGGACTAACCGTGCCGGACTGTCAGGAGAGATACAGTATCCGGACTCAGAGAGTTTTTCTCTATGTGATTCTACCGAACTTACCAACGAAAAATACGCAGAATGTATTGCCGACACAGATTTTGACAGTGCTCTGAACACGGAACTTCTTGGTCAGGGATTTGATGGAGGTACCACTGTCCTGCTGACCGACCCGGACGATAAGGAAAGGAACTTTAACCGTCAGAACTTCCGCATTGGTGACGCCGAGTCAAAGCAGATAAGCGGTGCGTTCAATTTTGAAAAGCCCATGGGTGTCAGCGGGGGAATATACTCCTTTGGTTCTCTTTCAAGAAGGGAGAATACAAGTGGAGGTTTTTACAGAAGAGCGAACCAGCTTGACAGGAACCCTGCCGGGTCAACCTATCCGGATGGATTCCTTCCGCTCATTGAGACCACCGTGTGGGATTTTTCCCTGAGCACGGGGATAACTTATGAATTTGACAGCGGGCTTGAAGCAGACCTTGGAGTAACGCACGGAGGGAACACCTTTAACTTCACGGTGGCAAACTCCCATAACGCTTCCTGGGTCTATCGCAGTCTCAACGATGATTTTATGTTTGAAAGTGGCGGTGATCCGTATTCAGAAGTGGATTTTTCCGGTTCACCTCAGACCACCGCGGATGCGGGAGATCTTGAGCTGTATCTTACTACCGTCAATCTGGATTTTGTAATTCCTCAACTGGATATGTTTTACTCTGCAAGTCTGGCATGGGGAGCGGAATACAAAAGGGACAACTATAAGCTCAAAGCTGGAGAGCTTTACTCGTATGCTGATTATGACGGCATAATAGATGGAGGCGGGTCTGCTGGAATACAGGTCTTTCCTGGTTTTAAGCCCGAGAACGAGGTGGACGAATCAAGACATGCCTTCTCCTTTTACACGGAAGCAAGTATCTGGCCTCTTGAGACTTTAGTAATAAGTCCTGCAGTTCGCTACGAGAGGTACAGTGATTTCGGGAACACCCTGAACGGTAAGGTTTCGTCCAAACTGGACTTTGCCGATCTGATCACTTTCAGAGGTTCGTTCAGTACCGGGTTCAGGGCACCTTCAATGCAGCAGCTTTATTTCAATAATACAAGCACTCAGTTTCGTGACGTAGGGGGCACACAAACTCCTTTTGAGGTCGGAACTTTCAGGAACGACAGTGCAATAGCCAAGGCAATAGGGATACCCGAACTTGATGAAGAGACCTCAATAAACTGGAGCGGTGGTTTTGTATTTAAACCCACCCCTAATTTTTCCATTGCCACGGATTTTTACTATATAACCGTGGATGACAGGATCATCCTGAGCGGGCAGTTAAAAAGACCTGACCCTAATGATCCTGACGCCAGGACGGACCTTTCAGATAGCGTTATAGATACTCTTGACAATGAGGGAGTTTCAAGTGCTCAGTTCTTCATGAACGCAGCGGATACAAAAACAAAAGGTATGGACATAGTTTCCACCTGGAGATTATCCATTCCGAGAGGCAGTTTTATTCTAAAACTTGCCGGAACCATATCGGAGACGAAGATCACGTCGGTGAACCTTCCTGCAGAGCTTCCCGGTTCACTTTATACGGCTATGGACCGTTCCATATTAGAGGAATGGCAGCCAGATAGTCAGTTTACTCTCTCGGCCGATTATCAGGTAGACAGATTGTCGTTCTATCTGGCAGTTTCCCGTTACGGTGAATATTCCGTAGAGGACGGAGGCAGACAGGAGTATGGACCTGAGTATATTACAGATGCTCAGATCAGCTTTGATATGGGGAGGTTAGGGGTACTGAAGGTAGGCAGCAACAATCTGTTCGACGTAACACCGGACGAGAATGAGATAGGTCAAGCCAGGGGAGGAACTATAATAGACCGGGAGGGCAACGTGATCATATCTTCCCCGGGGGTTTTCACGTACTCAAGGCGATCTGCTCCATTTGGGTTCAACGGTGGATTTTACTACGTGTCCTTTGAAAGAAGTCTGTAAGAGTGAATTAAAAAAGAATTTTATGGTGGACTGCTTTATCAATGTAGATAAGCAGTCCACCACCGTTCCAAGAACAGATGAGGTAGTGTTTCAAGGGTTCAGTTCTGTTCCTTTGTTCATGATTTGTATATATTCCACATAGGAATAGATGCGGTTCCGCTTCCTTCCCGTGATCTCTTTGACTATCCCTGATAGTTCCAGTTTTCGCAGACAGGCATTAACGGTAGCTGGCGAAAGTTGTGTTTTTTTCTGTACCCAGTTTGGAGAAGCTATAGGGCGTTCCAGCATTGCTTTGTGGATGAGGTGTGCCGAACCGGAGATCCTTTTCAGGTTGTTGATCCGTTGTTCGTCTTTGGCTGACAGTTTCATCAGTTGCCGTGCCGTTTTCACTGCCTGGGTCGATGTATAGATCACTGCATCTGCAAAAAAATCAAGCCATGCTTCCCAGTCACCGGTCAGGCGGACTTCGTTCAGCAGTTCATAGTAACGCTGGCGATGCGTCTTGAAATATAAACTCAGATAGAGCATTGGCTTGTTAAGTACCTTTTCATGGCAAAGAAGCAGGGTAATGATCAAACGACCGAGACGGCCGTTACCATCAAGAAATGGATGAATGGTTTCAAACTGTACATGTGCCAGTGCTGCCTTGATCAGTACGGGTGTTTTTTCTGGCCTATCATGCAGAAATAATTCAAGCTTGCCCATACATTCCTGAACGTATTTCGGAGGAGGGGGAACGAATACAGCAGTACCGGGACGACTTCCACCGATCCAGTTCTGACTTTCTCTAAATTCACCGGGGTTACGCTTTTCGCCACGCCCTTTTGAGAGCAGGATACTGTGAATTTCTTTCAACAATCGAAGCGAAAGTGGAAAATTCTCCTCAAGCCGTTTTAAACCATGATTAAGTGCTGACACGTAATTACTAACCTCCTGAACATCATCCAGAGGAACTCCCGGCTGATGCTCAAGTTCAAACAGGAGCAGGTCGGAAAGTGAAGATTGGGTCCCTTCTATCATTGAAGAAAGAACGGCCTCCTTACGTACATACATATAAAGGAAGAGCGAGGTATCCGGAAGTGGTTCCGATCCGCTGTCAAGCCGGCCAAGTGCCCACATAGCCTTATTAAATTTTTCTCTGAGTTCTGATGACCACTCAATAGGTGGTACCGGTGGTAATGGTACCGGAATAAAGGCATTCACGTTTTCTCCAGCTGTCGAAGTGGTAATATAACGACCTTGCAGTTTTCGGTTCATGTTCTTATTTTACTTTTTTAATTTAAATTATCTTTTTTTTTAAAATAGAAAGTTTTTTTAATTTAAATTATCTTTTTTTTTAAAATAGAAAGTTTTTTTAATTTAAATTATCTTTTTTTTTAAAATAGAAAGTTTTTTTAATTTAAATTATCTTTTTTTTTAAAATAGAAAGTTTTTTTAATTTAAATTATCTTTTTTTTTAAAATAGAAAGTTTTTTTAATTTAAATTATCTTTTTTTTTAAAATAGAAAGTTTTTTTAATTTAAATTATCTTTTTTTTTAAAATAGAAAGTTTTTTTAATTTAAATTATCTTTTTTTTTAAAATAGAAAGTTTTTTTAATTTAAATTATCTTTTTTTTTAAAATAACGTTATAAAGTTGAATTGTCAAATGGGATTTTCAGGATTGTTTGAAATATATGCTTAAGAATTAGTGCTAGAGGATTTCTAATATTCTATTACATGGCTTCAAAAGCGGAGAAAAGGCAGTCTGATTTTAATCAATGATATTGAGCAAAACTTGTTAAGAGGATGTTTCCTATGCTAAACCGGATTCCAAATAATCCTTATCCAAATCATGGAGGTTGAAGGGAAATTATATAATCTGCTAAATTTGCCGCCCCTTTATTACTATTTTGGCTTAGGATGAAAAGTAGATCTTCCTGTCGTGGCTGACCAAAGACCCTCCTGTATAAGGCTAATCCCTTCTTTAGGCGTTTGAGCCTTCCTTCTTCTTTGCTGTAAGGGGGAAGCGGGATGCGTCGCTCTACTTTGGCAGGATTTTCTACTTCTTCAAAAATCCAGTACGGGATTAGATCGGAGTGGCCACTGGATTTATTCTGCGACGCGGTTTGAAAGAGAATCTTCCATGGGTCACCTTGGTTGTATTTATATGACTTAGATAGCGTTCTCAAGCCATATCGTTTCGCAATATTCTTTCTGACTGCATGTCCTTTATATCGATGAACCCTACCTTCTCGTTGTTCAAGGTCTACTGGATTAGGGGGCAAGTTCCAATGCATTACAGCATGGCACCATGTGTGGAAATCCAGTCCTTCCTGGCCTATTGAAGTTGAAGCAAGGATAAAAGGCCTAAAAGGAGAATTGAAAGCGTCTCTTACTAAATTGGCACGAACAAGAATTTTATTATTATCATTTCGAATATCACCGAATCGGAGTGCGAAACGGCATCGGGTGTTGAAATTATTAACAATAAAACCATTTCCTGATTTTTTAATCTCGTCGATTTTAATCTGTGCGGTTTGCAGTGATAACACAGATTTAATGTAATCAGCAATTTTGGTTACTTGATCTTCTTGTGAATATTTTTGAAGCCCCAACGATTCTTGAAGGATATGTACATATTCATCAAGCACAGATTGGATATTTCCGTGGATACCATACTGAAGAGTTAATCGCCAATAGGTACCATCACCATAGTAGCCTCGCAGCATAGCAATTGTCTCTGGCATATTGAAGAGAGACCGGAAACCAGATGCTATTTTAGCGGCAGCTGACAGTATATTATGATTAGATGCGTCGAGTTTGTCACCTATACGACGAAGTGCTCGCAATGCACATATACCCGGGCCGGCTAGAGCAAGATCGCAAAGCACATCTACGAGATCGTCAGGTTGTGGACCAAGAGGAGGATCAACATTACCCTCTGCCATGTTGATTAGCAGGTTGATGTGCTCCTTAAAAAGATTGTCTGATATATGGTCTGGCGTAGTGGAACTCCATTCCGTACACCAGTCTAGTAAACCATTATGGGAATCAAGAAGGATTGGGGCCGCCCAGTACCATCTTTCATCGGCACGTGTATCTACTTTAGCATCAGGCAGATTTTTAATTAAACTGCGGCAGATAGTCTTGACCTCATCTTTCAATTCTTGGGTGTTCATTGGTTTGCCTTCATGGTTCAGTGTAATTTTAAGTGGGTCAATCTTGGTGGCGAGAGTCGGTGACGGCAGTAACCAGGCAATGATAGGCATTCCTGTTAAGCGGCGGCGATCATCTTTAGCGTCCACCCCAAACCGCAGCAGTGGTTTAATCTTGTCATAGAGTTCACTGTGTGAAACCAAACTCTTGTTTTGGGTGATCATATTCCGTTCGGCTTCGTAGGAGCAGATTGATGCAATTGCGTCTGGGACCACGCTCCACGAGGAAAATATAAGTGCTTTTGTCAAATTATCTTTATCTTGGTATGGACCACTAGGCTTGATATATGGCATAGACGGTGGCATCCATAAGAGTTGCCACATACCCTTATCGATCGTGTCTCCAAAAAGTACACGCATCCTTGGATTGGCAGGGTCGAAATATTTATATTCTTCAAATTGATCCTTTGTCAGCAACTGTTTGTTTGCTGATGAAAGAATCTTTCGAAGATTAGGTGAAGGGTTATTCAACTGGGTATCCAGTTTATGTCTCAACTCATAATGTTTCAGAAAATTAATCAGATATGGTGCGGACTTCCAGTATTCGATCGGTTCATCAGCTCCGATATTGCGAGCAATCGTATCAACAGTCTTAGCATGATGAAGGTCTGCTGGTTTAAGGGGGGCCGAACTGTTAATTTCTACGAGCATTGAGTTGTAATCTTGAGTCGTAGCAACCCGTTCTGTTCTACACATTACCTTGAGGAGAACTTGTTGTATTTCAGCTTTTTTCGAATTATTAGGGTGGTCAGAAAGTGTAGCTCGATCTTCCGATAAGAGTTTTTTAACCTCATCTACTTTGCAGGGGTTATTAAACAGGAATTTTAGCGTTCTGATGAAATCTGGATAGTGGTCCTCGTCAGGTTCTTGGTCAAGTGTTAGCATCTTGTAGGGTGTTGCAGAAAGCAGAAGAACGCGAACATCGGTATATTTGAAGAGTTTTGATGCCAGTATACAGGCTTCGTTATCGCCATCCAGTATATGCTTGAATCTTTGAAACTCATCAAGGATAACCAAATCTGGTTCAAGTGCGTTCATACATACTGAAGCCAGAGTACTTCTGAGCTTGCCGATTAAGTTGTAGCGAAACTCAGAATCTTCCGGAGGAAGTTTGCTGTAATCTCGGTAGCGAGCAAAACGTTTGCAGCCTTCCTTCAAGGACTCAAACAGTTCCGTATCTCCGCGGACTGCTTTACAGAAGTCCTTGGAAAGGTCCAAATCCAAATCCTTTGCAGAAAGATTTTTGGCCTTAGCTCGCCAGTTATCTTTACTTACTTTTGCCTGAAGGATGTTAAGCAGACCTATGTGCAAGTGTTTTTGTTTGTTATTCTGCGACAGGAGCAAATCGTGCAGCATCCTATACAGAATGGCACGCTCATCAGCATGCCCACCTCGACTACGAATATGGTCAAAAGTGGTACTAGGTGTGAAACTGATGAAATTTACCTTGTTTTTTCGCAGATTCTGTACCTCTCTTGGCAGGTAAGTCAATCGTGTGGATATTGAAAAACTATTGGTGTTATCGACGTTAAGCCGGTTGATGTTCTGGGCCGCAATTGCGGCATTGGAACAGATGTAGACGACATCTATCCGTTTTACTTTATCTTGCAGATGTTCCAAGGTCTTGGCGATGATTCCTCTGGCAACGAGTGTTTTTCCAAGCCCAACTTCATCAGCGACTAAAAAACGGGAAGTCGAGTCATTGCCATAGAGTCGCTTAAAAACATATTCAACGGTTCTTTTCTGGAAGTCTTTTAGACCGTCTAAAGCAGGCTTTGATGAAAAGCGGGTGTTATGCATCACGTTTCCTATATAGCATCTTCAAAAACTTTCCAGAGATCTAGAAACTTCTGGGGGATAATTTTGTTCTGTTTTCCCTGAGACAAATCACGAATCAATTCTGATACTTCTTTCAGTCTCTCAGGGTGTCGACTGTAAGTGCGAGTTAACTCTTCTAGTAATGGAATATCTTCACCGTCAGCTAATCGGTAGAACAAGTTGATCAATTTTGGGCTGCTGTTGCTATGATTGAATCCGGATACCATATCATCATCACCCAGTAAGAGTATCAGGTAACGAAAGAATTCCTCCCGATTCGTAACCACGGTTTGTAAGATGGCAGAGTTGCGTTCCTTTGGAACGCCTTCAATAGGAATATTCAGCACGAATCTAATGGTAACATCTGGATGCTTGGTCTTAAGTTCAAAAGCCATAAGGCCTGTTACAGAAGAAGTAGAAACTTCTCCAAGTCTAATCTTGTCATGAGTATTATTGTCTAATATGTTCACCGCATGATTTTTTTGAGGGACTGTTATAGGCCATGTATAAGCACTGACAATTCCATTAAGGGATGGGATTTCTCCTATCAGTACCAAAGTCCACAAGTCATCATTCGATCCAGGGCTACACCATATGAGCAGGTGTATGTTAGCTAAACATGATCGTGCCTCCTCAATAAATTTTTCAGCCCCCTGCCGTGTTTCATCAATTGTAACTTGATTATTAATTCTGTCGAAATCGACAAGATATTCGCCCAAACCATCAGTGCTAATCAACTCGTCGATGCCTCCGATTTTGTTTTTCTTTCCAACCAGTCCTACAAGAATCTCAATATTCTTCGAAGTTTTCAATGCTGGATTAGTTGCATTTGCGGACCCCATAACCAAATGAGTGTAGTTAGAATAATATTTGCTCTCAAACAGGTAAGCTTTTGCATGGAGACCGACCGCAAATGGTTGATTAGTGGCGTCGTGTTCCTCGCCATCTTCGGTTTCTGCTGCTTCATCCAAATGACAACATTTCGAGAAGAGCGTGAGTGTTTCTTCTCTAAGAGCAGATAATGCCTCTGGTCGTGAAACCAGCACATCATCAATGGCCTCGGTTTGTTTTACCAACATTTGTAAGGCATCGTCAGAGCAGAAAGGGGAAATAACGGCCACTCGTTTTGCCTTGGGAGGTTTCCAATCAAAATCTTCTGTTCCCGGAAGATAAA
Source organism: Thermodesulfobacteriota bacterium (assembly GCA_965215275.1). Lineage (GTDB taxonomy): Bacteria > Desulfobacterota_D > UBA1144 > Nemesobacterales > JAJCZQ01 > CAZUNK01. The sequence continues at coordinate 386,950 of OZ244044.1, read as the reverse complement.
AGGTCATTTCATCAAAGCCGTTGGGGAGTTCCCATTTAACTCTGTGTAGTTCCTCTGCGAATTTAAGTGTTTGCTCTTTCCTGTGCGTATCTATTGGTCTTGTAGCCATACGAGGAAGTAGTTCGAATAAATGTGCCAAGGGTTTATTTGTTTTAAACTTTTGGTTTTTAATTGTGCCTTCGAGTTGAAGCGACAGGTCCCAGGATTTATCTGTGGTCATATTTCTGGTTAGCACCACTAGGCGATATATTGAACTCTCTTGACTGGGGTTTACAAAATGGATTGCCCAGACTTTTGGATGAAAAACACCTCCCCTAGGAGCTGTTACTTCTACTACCATTTCTTCGAGAAAACCAAACAAGGGGTTTGTGGTATTGGGTACTTTAATCCTTCCCTTTTCTACATAGACAGTAATATGCTTAGAGTATCTACGTATGGCTTCAAGAATAGACAGGTCCTTATTATCTGTTTGATTATCTGCTGCTATTAAAGCCAAGTAGACGGGAACCTCAAGCAGTAAAGTTGGGTCCATTGAAAAAGTTGTTGCAATAGCTTTGCGTAAGACCATTCCCGGTGGAGGGGTCAATGCAGATGTATAAAGACTTCGGGAGTTTGGATTCAGCATTATTTTTCCTCGCAATTTATACTTGAAACTTGGCACAAGTCGTTCAAAAGCACTTTTACATTCGACCAACGGTAATCGAATTTTCTGAGACCCGAATATCCACTCCACTGTTCAAGTGCTCTCCGATTTTTGAATCGAGAGTGAGTACCTTTGAGTTTCATTTCTCTCTTCTCAATCAAGTTCAACGCACCGGTGTTTATAAGAAGATTTTTTGAGTCTTTCTGAACATAGTTAACCCACTGCTCAACAAATTTTGTAGTTCGTGGAGTAATTTTGTGTTTGTGTCCCTGGGTCAATTTCCATAGACGATCAATATCCCAATTTTCAATTTCCCTCAAGGGGAGGTTTTTTGCCCAATTATTGAAACTTGCCTGATGTTTGGAGACAAGATCATCATGAGGTAGAAGTTTGGCTAACTGAAAATTATAGGAGAGTGCTGCCCCGTGCATAACCTCGGAGAAGAGTCGTGCATGGGTCAAGAGTTCTTTGTGTTCCTTGGAAAAGCTGCTGTAATCCGGATGTTTCCACGGAGCATTAGTATTAACAGGTTTACAGGACAACGCTAAAACAGATAGTAAACTATTGGGGCAAGCACACTGGATGCGGTCTTTTATAAACTCTGCTTCTTCTTGAGATAAGGTAAAGTCCGCCTCTGAAGGAAAGTTTTTTGGAGGTTGAGGCAATTTCGGATGCCAACTAATCTCATTCTTTCTCTGCTCAAAGTCAATATCATCTCCTCTCGACTTAGCTTCTTTCTCGCGAGTTTTTAAAGCATTTCGACTACGGTATATTTCATCTATACGTTTGTGATATTCATGCTGTGAGAACGGCGTAAGCCGTATTTCCCATATGCCAAGACCTGTCCAGTAAACGGAACTAGGTAATCGTTTAACCCCCTTTCCTGATGTTTTGCCAAATACTCCAACTGTCTGGTCATTGGAATCTATCAGGGGCTGAATCAGGTCTCTTTCTGTTTTACCAGCTTCGGTAGCAAACTTATCTGCAGGTATTTTTTTCTCTTCTAGGGAGCGGTATATCCATGGCACAAAAAGCATATAGCGAAGGCGCGTTTGCAAAGTGCTTGTGCCGGGAAATAGTTGGTCGGCGAAGCTATCTCGCACAGAACCAAGTCCGAGTTCGTCACGGCTTTCTTTTTCCTGAAAAAAGGAAAGGATACGAAGCGTACGTTCTCTATCTTCCGAGTTATGATCGATCCAAGATAAGATTGAAGGCATAGCTTAGTTCTCAGTAAGTTGATCTGAAAGGTTTATCAAATCTTCCCATAAATTTTTAGGTTTATTTATCTGCCATTTATAACCTCTCTGATAATCTGGGACTCTAAATATCTTTTGCGCGAAAAGATTGTCTAATAATTTTGATTTATCCATTCTTTGTTCTCCTGTTTATTTATAAAAATTTTTCCACTGAATAACTTGCTTAAATTTTGTTTTTTATGAAGTAACCTTCTTTTTCTAACAAATACATAAATAACTTGACACATGCTTATGAACATAACCATTCCAAAAACTTCTATTCTGAAACTTCACTCCAGAAGCTATACCTAGTGTAGTATAAAATCCCCGGTTGTTATTAAATGGTGGATATATTGCTGTTGAATTTACGCTATTACTGATTATTGCTCGTAAAGATTTTAAGCTATACCAGTGAAATAAAACTCTGTTATCCCAGTTAAGGGAGTCGTGTTTGCTACAGGATTTTTGCGGGGGGGGGGGGTAGCAGAAACTTTCATTGTCGTACTATTATACTTTTTCTTAACTGAATGTCAAGAATAATTTTCTCAAGAAGAAATATATTTCATTTTATCTATTATAAATCTCTTTCTTACTCAAAGTGGTGGAGGCGCTGGGAATCGAACCCAGGTCCGCTAAAAAGCATCACTCAGCATCTACATGTTTATCCTGCTTATTAAATTTCACAAAGCCAATACCAACAGGCGGGTCTAACCTTGCAAGCTCAGTTTAAAATTTCACCAGCTTATCAACCAAGCGAAGTAAACTGACAAGCCCGTTAAATTGCGCCTCAATAAAACTCACGGGCATAGTCTTATGAGACGTCACAGCCTTTTTTTAAGCTGCGAGAGCATTAATTGGTTCGGCACTTATTGTGCACAATCAGTTTTACGAGTTAATAAGCTCGACATGCAGCATAAGTTGTCTCATTTACCGTCGAAGCCATTTCGCCCCCATTTTTTCAAAGATCTATTTTCTGCTTATTTTTACTGCTTTTTCTATTTCTCGTTTTGCTTCTTTTCTCTTTATATCTTCTCGTTTATCGTGCTTCTTCTTACCTTTTGCCAGCGCCAGTTCCAGTTTCGCCTTTCCGTTAACAAAATATATCTTCGTAGGCACTAAAGTATAACCGCGAACGTTTATTTTTCCTATAAGTTTATTTATCTCTCTTTTTTTTAAAAGCAGTTTCCTCTCTCTTTTTGTTTCGTGATTGAACCTGTTGGCAGCGGTGTAAGGTGCTATATAGCTGTTAAGCAGGAACACTTCTCCGTCGCGCATCAATCCGAAACTCTCTTTTATACTCGCACTGCCGCTGCGAAGGGACTTGACCTCTGACCCTTTTAAAACCAGTCCTGCTTCGAACTTCTCTTCAAATATGTAGTCCCTGTGTGCGGTGGGATGTCTGCTTACGATCTTCATTTGTTTTAATATAATACCGATGATCGATTAAACAAGCAGTTTTAGGCAAAGAGCGGCTATGGACCGGGATGGTCCGTGGTCCGTCTTTGCGGCCTGTGGCGTTGTAAGTGGGTACGTTTATCAGAACTGTTTTTTACTGTCAACGAGGATAGTAACTGGTCCTGAGTTTGACAGTGTTACGTTCATAAAAGCACCGAAAATACCTTCTTCCACTTTTAATCCGCTGTTTTTTAGTTTGTTCAGAAATACCTTATAAAGTTCCCTTGCTTTATCCGTGTCTGCCGCTTCGTCATAGGAAGGTCTGCTGCCTTTTCTGCAGTCGCCGTAGAGCGTGAACTGCGATACAAGCAGTATATCTCCTTCAGTATCCAGAACGCTTAAGTTCATCCTGCCTCGTCCGTCGTCAAATATCCTCAGCTTCAGTATCTTGCCGGCAAGGTATGTGGCGTCCCGTTCGTCGTCACTGCCAGATATTCCCAGAAGTATCAGTAGTCCATGACCTATTTCGCCTGAAGTTTTATTTTCGGCCTCGACCTTGGCGGAACTTACCCTTTGAACAACTGCTCTCAATAAATGTTCTTCTCCTTAAATGCCCTGAGAACGGGTTGTTACATCAAGGTCAATACCCCGAACATGGAACCGATCGTGTTAAGCGGTGCAAGGTCCTCAAGTGTATCAACGCCTTTTTCGATTTTCAGGGTCATGTTCTTGGCGTCATAGTAAAGCGAATCGTCGTTAACGAGCTTTCCGAGGGTTCCCTGCCCGCTGTTGACCTTTTTAAGTATACCGTTCAGATGCGTGGATGCTTCGCTCACCTGTATATAAAGCTGATCGTCGTTAACGAGCCTTCCGAGGGTTCCCTGCCCGCCGTTGACCTTTGCAAGTATACCGTTCAGCTGCGTGGACGCTTCGCTCACCTGTATATAAAGCTGATCGTCGTTAACGAGCTTTCCGAGGGTTCCTTTACCCAGTGCAAGGTTCTCCATGAACGTGTCAAGGTTCGTGAAGATACTGTTCAGCCTGTCCTTATTGTCGCTTAGCGTGCTCAGTCCTGCAAGTGCAGCGTCCATGGAATCGACCGCGGAGTCGAGCTTTGTCAGGATCTTGTTCAGGTCCGTGGGGTCTGTACTTGGAAGAGGGTAGGTACCGTTACTTAAAACCTCTCTATCGGACCCGAAGGTCAGGTTTATGTAGCTTTCTCCAAGCAGGCTGCTGAGCTGAATGGACGCAGTTGAATCGTTTTTCACCGGTGCGTCCTTCTGTACGCTCATCGTTACTTTCAGTCTTTTGTTATCAAGCTCTATGGACGAGACCTTGCCTATGACGAACCCTTTTAATTTCACCATATTTCCCTCTTTTAACTCACCCACCGAGTCAAAATAGGTATGGACGTTCTTGGTATTTGAATTAAACGGTATGTCGCCAAGGAAATCCATGACGAGTACCAGTGCCAGTACCCCGAACATAAAGAACAGTCCTATTCTGTATTCGTTTTTCATAACTGCCTCCTTTACTTGAACTTTGCAGAAATAAAGTTTTTCACTTCTTCATTATCCGTGTTTTTTAAATTTTCAGGTGGTCCCACATCTATCATTTTACCATTATTTATAATGGATATCCTGTCGGCGATATAAATTCCCAGGTCTATATCGTGAGTTACGACTATCTGCGTGGTATTGATCCTGTTCTTCAGGATCAGGATAAGGTCTCCGATCGTCTGCGTCATCAAAGGGTCGAGACCCGTCGTGGGTTCATCAAGGAATATCATATCGGGGTTCATTATGATAGATCTTGCAATTGCGACCCTTTTCTGCATCCCGCCGCTGATCTCCGAAGGGTAGAGGTCCTCTTTCCCTTTCAGTCCGACCAGTTCAAGAGCACCGGAGACAAGGTCCCTGTACGCTTCTTCGTTATCCACCACTCTGTGCTCTTTAAGATAAATGCCAACGTTGTCACCGACAGTCATTGAACCGAGCAGAGCGGAGGACTGAAAGACGAACCCTATCCTGTACCGCGATATATCCTCGGCAACACTGACGGGAAGGCCGTCTATATAGACGTCTCCGCTGTCGTGCTCCTCCAGTCCGACGATACATTTCAGGAATACCGACTTGCCAGAACCGCTTTTACCTAAAATAACGTGCGTCTGCGACCGTTCCACCTGAAAATCTATTCCCTTTAATACCTCGTTTTCGCCAAAGCTCTTGCGAAGTCCCGCTACTTTGAGCGAAACGGGGTTACTTTTCGTATAACTTAAATCTGAAAGGATAGAGTTTTTCTTTTTCATGATCAGTAAAGGTTTACCATCTGCAGCGTTCTTGATATAAAGTAGTCGGAGACGAGCACGAGTACGAACGACAGTACAACTGCCTTTGTTACCGATCTGCCTATCTCCTTTGGTCCGCCTTTTATTCCCAGACCGACGTAGCAGGGTACGATCGAGATGATCACACCAAAGACAAGTGCCTTGACCATACCGTTCATCACTGCCTTGATCGTTACGAAATCTGCAAGGTTCCTGAAGTATATCTGCATTGACAGGTCTATCTCCTGGTTGACCGCGGCAACGACGGCCCCTCCGAACCAGCCGATCACGTCCATGAAAATAACCAGTACCGGCAGAGAAAGGGTAGTGGCCAGGAACCTCGGCATTACCAGGAACCGGACCGGGTTGATGTTCATCGTCTTTAACGCGTCGATCTCGTTATACACGCTCATTGAGCTTATTTCTGCCGCCATTGAGGACCCCACTCTTCCCGCGACAAGTATCGAGGCCATAACGGGACCTATTTCCTTGGCCATTGACAGACCGACGATGATCCCGAGGTTCCCCTCCAGTCCGAAGCCTGCAAGTATGGGGCCGGACTGCAGGGACAGTACGGCCCCGCTGCAAAAAGCGATCAGCACCGCAACGGGAAAGGTGTTATTGCCGATCTCGTTTATCTGATAGAATATCTTGTCCAGGTTCCAGCCTATGTCCTTGCACCAGTAGATGCTTTGAAAAAGGAGTTTTAATATTCCACCCGCGTTTGTAAATAATGCCGACATTGTATTAAGATGATATCATTTTCAGGTCCTTATCGGTATATAGAGGAACTTTACCGTCCTTCTTCCGCTTTCTGAACTGTAACCGATAAATCCTCCCAGTACGTTCCATGACCTGCCGACCGTGCCACTGGAGTAGCTGAACAGCGGCATGATGGGCCTTATATCGAGCGAGAACGTTTTCTCGTCCTTGTATACGCTTATAAGGTTCCACAGGAACGATGACCGTACTATGTTATCGGGCGACCTTTCCCAGGTGAATATCCTCCACAGCGGTGCGTAGTTCCTGTAAAGTCTGTCATTTGAATGTATGAACGGCTCGAAGATCGTGAACAGGTGCAGGTTCGCACGTCCTGAGGGGTCCTTTCTGTACGTAAAGATGGGCCAGAGGTCTATCTTTCTTCTGGGCTTTACTCCGTCTACTATGGGCTCGTCCCTCGTGTCCTTGTACAAGAACAGAAGAAAGGACCTCTTGTGCCTTCTGTAACTCGACAGAGTGACGTTCTTGTAGCTGTAAAGGGGGAACATTATATACCCGTTTTCATCGTTCTTGTTCTTCCTTGATCTGGAGTAAAGCGGGAAAATACTTACACGGTCGATGCTCTTTCCTTTTGTAACGTTGACAAAGGGCCACGGAACGTCCCATCTCTCACTGTCTTTTTTATGATTTACCGTGTGCTGTATGAACGGCCAGACGTATCCCGTGTTCGAGATCCCGTGGGAGTGAAACCTTGAATACAGGGGAAAGATGGACTTGAAGTACGACTTCTTGCCATCATAGGATACCTTTTCCCTCTCCACGTAAAGCGGCCAGAGAAGGAACCTGTCGTTGATACCTTTTTTCTCGCTCGTTCTTTTTCCGGCGACGGGAAAGAGCCTGCCTCCGCTGTGCTTCCCCTCGTACCCGCTGATAAATGGCCAGATCATGCTCTTTGTGATCTCTCCATCTGATTCGGTCCTGAGGTACAGAGGGAAGAGAAAGAACTTTATATGGTCCTTGGCAAACTTGTTCTTTATATTTCCGTAAAAGGGAAAAAAGGCAAAATGGTCGTTGTCGGGACCTTTCTCGTCATTGTAAAAGATAAAAGGGAACAGGTTGAACTCCCTGTTCTTGTAGCCGGAGACGTCCTTCCGTGTTTCATAGGTCAGTAAAAAAAGCATGGCCTGCAGCCATGAACGGTCCTTTACCTTTTTGTACGACGCCAGGGGGTAAAGGAACTCCATCTCTTTGGTCTTTTCATTTTTCACTGTTTTTTTGTAATAAAGGGGTCTGAGACCGAACTCCGAGTGCTCTTTACTTCTTTTATAGGTTATAAAAGGACCCAGTGCCGTGAACTCTTTTTCGTACTTGGAGTTCTTCACGGGATGATAGAGCGGACCGAGGTTTATTGCCAAGGCGTCCGTGTCTGGAAGGAAAATCCCAAGGAACAGGATCAGAAAAAACATTAAACTGCAGCGGTCTGTGATCATACGTATATTCTCTGAACCCTTTTTCCAACGAGTGCCATAACCTCGTAAGGCGAGGTTTCCGCCCAGGCGGAAATATCACCTACCGTAACGAGCCCGTCACCAAACAGGGTGACCTCGTTGCCGGTCCTTATCTCCTGCGGGTGGTCCGTTACGTCTATCATGATAAAATCCATACATACTCTACCCACTACTCTGGCTTTTTCACCTTTAATGGACACGTAAGCCCTGTTGGACAGTTTTCTGAAGTATCCATCGGCGTATCCTATGGGCACGGTAGCTATAACGGACTTCCTTTTGGTAACGTAGGTACCGCCGTAGCTGACGGGCGTTCCCTTGCCGAGGTTCCTTAGCTGGATGATCCTGCTCTTTAGCTTCATTGCGGGATGGAGCCCGGTGCGGCCTTGCTCCCCTGCACCGTAAAGCATGATCCCTGGTCTGACCAGGTTCCCATGTGAGCCTGGGTAGTTCTGTATGGCCGCACTGTTGGCCAGATGAAAGTACCCGGGGTCTACGTCAAGGGACCTTATAAGGTCCAGTGAGCTGTAAAATCCGGTTATCTGCTCATCGGTAAAGCTGCTTGTCGTATCGTCCGCTGAAGCAAGGTGCGTAAAAACCCCCTTTAACTTCAAACGAGCGTGCTTTCTGTATTCATTTATAAAGCCGGGGATATCTTCGGTACTTATACCCAGCCGGTTCATACCCGTGTCCATCCTTAGATGAATATCAAGGTATTTACCGCTTTTTTCCATCTCTTCAGAGAGGCTTTTCAGGATCTCCACGTTGTAAACGGCGGGGGTCAGTTCGTTCTTTATGATGGACGGGACCTCGCTTTCCTGTATGGACCCGAGTATCATCACGGGGTGTTTAATTCCTGCTCCTCTCAGTTCAAGACCTTCCTCAAGAGTGGCGACCGCCAGTGAATCGGCGCCTGACCCCGTAAGTGCCTTGCTTGTCCTTACTGCACCGTGGCCGTAGGCGTCGGCTTTCACAACTGCCATGATGGACACGGTATCTCCGACCAGCGACCTTACCGTGCCTAAGTTCCTTTTAATGGAGTTTAAGTTGATCTCTGCCCAGGTCGGTCTCATAGCGATAATTAAAGATCTGTAACTATATATGTTCGGAACGGATCTTACAGGTGTTCCCCGGAATAAAATATTAAAAATTAGATCTTAACTATGATAAACTAAAAAACCTGATTTTTCCACATTGGCTTTGATAATGAAGTTAAGTTCTGAAGAGAAAAGGTCCACCTTTACCATTTCCGTGATCGTTTCCACGAGATTGCTGGGAATATTTTTAATACTTCCGGTATTCAGTATTTACGCAAAGATGTATCCCGGGGCAACTTTAACGCTTGCCAGCATAGCATTTGGTATTTACCCGCTGGTGCAGAGCATGCTTCAGGTCCCGTTCGGATGGGCAAGTGACAAGTTCGGCAGAAAGAGGGTCCTGATCTTCGGACTTGCTCTTTTTTCGTTCGGCAGCCTCGTGTGTGCTATGGCCGATAACGTCTATGAACTTATTGCAGCAAGGGCGTTACAGGGAAGTGGCGCAGTAGGGGCCGTTGCGATCGCTTCCCTAGGGGACCTGGTCAGACCGAAGTTAAGGTCGCAGGCGTTTACCATAAACGGGATAGTCATAGGTGTAGCCTTTGTCATATCTATAATCATCGGTCCGCTCCTTGCCTATAAGATCGGCTTTAGTTCGCTTTTTTACATCCTGGCGGTTCTGGGACTGTTCGGGATCGCAATAACGCTGATGTTCTTTCCTAAAATAGAACCTGACGGGGACCTTGAAATAAGAGAGAGCCTGCTGAGCATCGTAACGGACGGTAATATAAAATCCCTTCTTATTGGTGCGTTCGTGATCTCGTTCTGCTTAAACCTGTTTTTGTTCGTATACCCGCTCAGCTGGGAGGACATTCAGGTGCCGGTTAACAGGTTCTGGATCATCTATCTTCTGGTCCTGCTGCCCAGCGGACTTTTTGTATATCCATATATAAAACGTTCAGAAAGAAAAGGGAACATGGGAGCTGCACTCGGGCTGGGATTTGTCCTTCTGACCCTGTCGTTCGTGGCTTACCTGGCCTTATACCTTGTAACCCACCTGACGGTCGACAAGGTTAAACTGATCCTGATAGTTTCAGGAATGCTGTTCTTTCTGGGACACACCATATATCAGTCACTGCTTCCAACGTTCTTAACCCAGAGGATATCTTCAGGGAACAGGGGTTCCTCTTCGGGCGTTTATAACCTGGCGAATTTTTTCGGGGCTTCACTGGGAGGCATGATCTCCGGATTTCTGTACAGCGTGGGTCCCGCCTATCCGTCAGTTATATCTCTGATCGTCCTTGTACTGTGGCTTGTCTTCGGACTTCCGAAGCAGCCTGATAAAGATCAGATACGCTGATACTGGTCGCAGATGATATTCTGTCAGATATAAAGACCGGACTTATATACTTAAATAAAAAGCATACTGTTCTGAAGAATATTTATTTGGGAAATTTCACTCCGTTCAATGTTTCTGGAAAGAGACCTCCTTACTACGTCTTTATATGAGATCTTCTCTTCCTTCTGATCACTGCTGACACGGGTATAAGTATCAGACATGCCACTGCTCCAAAAATATCAGGAACGACGCTGCTCTGATCCGAGACCGCACATCCTCCTCCCCCTCCTGAACCACTGGCAGAAGGAACTGCTACTCTGAGCCTGAAAGTCAAATCGTTCGTGTCTTCATTGCTGTCCGTTACCGTGTACGTGTAATCAGTTTCGGGTGACGCGCTCTCGGGCGTGCCTCTTATAACCCGGGTGCTACTGTTAAACCTCAATCCAGCTGGCAGACGAGCGTTATACTGTATCTTAACGGTGGATTACCTCCCGTTGCCTCAGGCAGGGTTACTGGCGTTATTGGACTTCCTGTTATGTACTCCTGATCTGCTATCATCTCATTGCCAAAATCCGGATCGCTGTCTGCTTCTATAATTATACTGAACGTCAGATCGTCCGTGTCTCCATCTTCGTCCGTTACCGTCCACGTGTAAGTCTCGGTTCGAGGAAGCAGATGAAGCAGCGCTGAACCGATATTGGGTGTTCCGCTCAGCACCCGGGTGTTGTCATCCCAGTCCAGTCCGGCAAATAAATTCAAAGCATTTGAACCGGCATCAGTTAAACTGTAAGTCAGCGTTCCGTTCCCTCCTGTTGCAAGAGGCAGTGTTTCCATTACTGCCGTAACGCCGTTAACGGTCACCTTGTCTTCTATCGTCGCACTGCCAAAACTCGGCATTGCGTCCGCTGACACCGTGATCCTGAAAGTCAAACTGTCAGTATCACCGTCTCTGTCCGTTACCGTATACGTGTAAGTATTCTCAGGTGCTGCAGCAGTCGGTGTTCCGCTCAGCACTCGGGTGTTTTCATCAAAGTCCAGTCCATCCGGTAAAGCAGGGGTTATATCGTAAGTTAATGGGGTATTTCCTGATGTTGCCACGGGCAGCGTTACCGGCGTTATCTGACTTCCTGCTATGTACTCCTTATCATCCGTCGTCTCACCGCTAAAGGTCGGCATTGCGTCCGCTGATACAGTGATCCTGAAGGTCAGACTGTCAGAATCACTTTCATGAATATCGTTATCACTGTCCGTTACCGTATACGTGTAAGTGTTCTCAGGTGCCGCAGCGGTCGGTGTTCCGCTCAGCACTCTGGTACCAGGATCAAAGTCCAGTCCATCAGGCAAAGCAGGGGTTATACCGTAGGTTAACGTTCCATTCCCGTTTCTTGCGCGAGGCAGCGTTAGCCTTACCGCGCTGCCGTTAACCCAATTCTGATCATCTACCATCTGGCTGCCGAAGGTCGGTATGTCGTTCAGATGTCTTACCCGTATATTGAACCTCAGTTCGGCAGTATCTCCATCTGCGTCAGTGGCGGTATAAACGGCTGTAATACCAGGCGTAACACTGGTGGGCGTTCCGCTCAGTATCCTTGTGTTACGGTTAAAGTTCAACCCTATACCCCTGACGTTACCACTTATATTGTAAGTTAAAGTTCTATCCCCTCCCGTTGCCTCGGGAAGTTCCAATGGTTCTATTGCTTTCCTTGCCGTGTACACCTGAGCAGCAACCGTCTTGCTGCCAAAAACCGGCGCGGCGTTCGCCGTTATCCTTATAACGAAGTCACTCCGTGCCGTATCGTTATTTGCGTCTCTTGCCGTATACTGAACGTCGGTGTCACCTGCAGCGGTCGGTCTCCCGTTTATAATTCTGGTGGTTCCGTTAAAATTCAATCCAGGAGGTAAAGGAGCTAAACTGTAAGTATACGGCGGCCTGCCTCCGGCTGCCTCGAATAACCTTGCGTTTACCAGCTTATGTTGCGTCCAGGTCAGCCTACCACCAGGAACATTACCCAAAGTTAAAGCCTTGGCAGTGATCTCACTGCCGGGTTCCGTTAAAACATCCCCCTTCCCGTGCCCGTATACCCTGATGCTCCATGAGTGCAGGGTAACGGTATTTTCTGTATCTTCTTCATCTCCGGAAGCAGTATTATATATCTTAAGGGTCCATTCTCCGGAAGGGTCTTCCCCGAGGTGTCTTGCCGAACCGAAACGATGTTTTTTCCCCAGGTAACTGACGCAGTCGTTTTCTTCATTCGAAGATCCCCTTACAAACTCACTGGCAGACTCCCGCACAAGTTCCGATACTGTCCCGGAAGGAGAGGTTATCCGTATATTGAGGTCCTGCAGGCAGTCACACGAGAGAACGAGTTCTACCTCAACGAACTCCGTAAATATTTCCTCCAGGTCCGAAATCATAAGTCTGGAGGTAAGGACCCCGTCCGCCTCTCCTTCTCCATCAGGGATCGTCAGTTCATTATCCGAGGAAGCTGTAACGGTCCTCATTTCTCCCACTCCTTTCCAGCTTCCGGCAAGCTCTGCGGCCGCCTCCGCGTCCACCACGCCAAAACCGTATTTCGAACTGTATCTGTATCTTTCCACGTCGGAACCGTATTTTACCGCTCCAGTCTCCCAGCTAATGTCAGGAACGTCGTTCTGCCGTGCCGAACCCGCAAGTATAAGCTTTATATCCCTCCAGCTCAGGTCTTCGTTTACCTCTCTCAGCAGTGCCGCCACACCTGCGACCCGTGAAACTGAAAGGACAGTTCCGGACGTCACGGCGTGATCGTCGTCGCTATCAGTGGTCGCTATATCAGGACCAGGCGCACATACCCACAGATTCACTCCCTCTTCTGAAAACAAGCTCTTCTTTCCAGAACCGTCCGTTGAACACACCGCTGTTACCCCGTAGTAATTGGAATATTCAGAAAAATTAGCCTGATCTCCGCTCTCATGTCCGTCCCCTGCTCCCAGGACGTAAAATATTCCCCTGCCGTAAAACCCTTCCCTTATACCCTCTTCCACTCCCTCTTCCCACTCAGCCGAAGCACCCTGAAGAAAAACTCCGTCCTCAGATCCCCGGTCGCTGACGGATACTGCAGTTATTTCTTTATTACGCACCATTGCTTCCCCTGCTTCCATTGCGTCTGATTCCCTGAGATCTCCTGTTAACTTATTACTGTATATACTCGCACCAGGTGCAACTCCTCTTGTTCCCAGTCCGTTATATCCAGCCGCTGCCGTTACTCCTGCCGCTCGTGTACCACTTAACTCTGAACTGTCTGAATTATCTTTTCCAGAAAAGTTGTAGTTCAGTTCCGAACGGACCTTAGCAGAAAGGTCCTCATGTGAAAGGTCTATTCCATTACTTACAACTGCTACGTTAATTCCAGTACCATATACCTCTTCGTTCCATACTCCCTCTGCGTTAATATCTTCTCCTGCTGTTATTCTCTTTCCGGAAATACTTAACTGTCCAGTGTTATTCAGATGCCACTGACATCCGTATAACGGATCTTCCAGACCTGCACTGATATCTCTGCATTCAGATAATGTTTCTTCCAGGCTGCTCTGCCCTTTTGCAGCTATGACCATGATACTCAGTAGAATAAAGACTAAGGTTAGTAATGACTTAGATGGGGGGGGGGGATTATCTTAAACATTGTTCTTACAGAATACTTATACCAGGCTGAAAGGTCAGGTATACACGGGGGGGGGTAATGGAACTACGTGTTTTTATGTTTGAACTTTTCATAACGTTGATATTTTACTTCTGCTTTACTGTAGTGTCAAGCATGAACTTTTTTCTCCTTCCTTTCTTGCAATGATAATGATATTCAGGATGCAGGGAGTATTCCCTTTTATTTAAATATATAACTTCCATAAAAATAGAGCAGAACGTCTTTGACCTTACTGACGGGAGTTAAATACCGTGTCCAGGTGAGAAGTGATCAAGATTTCAAGCTGGGCTGTTCTTTACAACAATATCCAGTATTTTATGTCCAGCGTCGGTTTTGAGCATTGATGGCAGTTTCGTTACCTTACCTTTACTGTCTATTATGGTCACCGTGTTCGTGTCCGACCCGAATCCCGCTCCATCCAGGCTGACGTCGTTGGCAACTATAAGGTCGGCTTTTTTGTTCCTGAGCTTTCTTTTCGAGTTCGCTTCTAAATTTTCAGTTTCTGCGGCAAACCCAACGACAAGTGTACCGTTTTTCCGTGTCCCGACTTCCTTTAATATGTCTTTTGTTCTGATAAACTCAACTGAAACGCTGTCAGAGGATTTTTTTATTTTACTGTTCTTTCTGCTTTTTGGCTTATAATCACTTACTGCTGCCGCCTTTATGATAATATCACTGCTTTTCAGGTTCGTCATTACTTTTTTATACATTTCATCAGAGCTTTCGACCTCTATGGTCCTTACGCCGTAAGGGTGCGGGATATCAGCATGGGCTGATATCAGGGTGACGTCCGCGCCTCTGAGCCATGCAGCTCTGGCAATGCTGTAGCCCATCTTGCCGCTTGAAGGGTTCGAGATGAACCTTACCGGGTCCAGGAATTCCCTGGTCGCTCCGGCGGTTACGAGTATTTTCTTGTCCTGCAGGTCACTTGGGTGCAGAGCTCTGAGGACCTCATCTGAAATATCAGATACGTCAGCAAGTCTGCCTTGTCCCTCCCATCCGCACGCAAGGTCACCTTCATAGGGTTCCATTACCTTAATGCCGGATCTTTTCAGCTTTCTGATATTGCTCTTCACCATAGGGTTGTTGTACATATTTACGTTCATCGCTGGACAGATCAGCACCGGGGACGTTGACGCCGTTATAACGGTTGACAGAAGTCCGTCGGTGATCCCGTTTGCCAGTTTACCTATGAATGAAGCGGACGCAGGGGCGACCACCACAAGGTCGGAACTGTCGGCTAAATGAATATGCCCGATATCTCCTTCCCACTCCAGGTCAAATGCGTCTACTGCCACTTTTTTCCCGGAAAGGG
This sequence comes from Thermodesulfobacteriota bacterium, assembly GCA_965215275.1. Classification (GTDB taxonomy): domain Bacteria; phylum Desulfobacterota_D; class UBA1144; order Nemesobacterales; family JAJCZQ01; genus CAZUNK01. Next base: position 371,758 of record OZ244044.1, on the reverse strand, counting down.
ACTGCAGCGTAAGGGGAGTTATGAACTTACAGGCGTTCTTTGTCATGACCACCTGGACCGATATGCCTTCTTTTATCAGGCTTCTGACCAGTTCACATGACTTATACGCCGCTATGCTTCCCGTAACGCCTATCGTTACATTTTTACCAGATATAGTGCTCACTTGACACTCCGGATAACTCATCTTTTAAGATACATGCCGGAGGATGGATTTCAATTTCAATGCTGATCCGTGACCGCACCTTCGGACGCCGAGGAAACGAGCCTTGCGTACTTGGCAAGGACCCCTCTTGTTTCCTTTGGTTTCGGGGGGTTCCATTTTTTCATTCTCTCGGAAAGTTCTTTATCGGTTACGTTCAGGTTGATCTCTCTTTTTGTCGAGTCTATCGTGATCTCGTCTCCGTTCTTTATGAGGGCAATTGCTCCTCCTTCAAAGGCCTCGGGAGTTATGTGTCCGACGACAAAGCCGTGCGTACCACCTGAAAATCTGCCGTCGGTTATAAGGGCAACGTCGTTACCAAGTCCTTTACCCATGACCGCGGACGTGGGGCTTAGCATCTCTCTCATACCCGGACCTCCTTTTGGCCCCTCGTACCTTATAACTATGATGTGTCCTTTTTTAACCCTGCCGCTCAGGATAGCTTTGAGGGATGCTTCTTCTGAATTAAAAACGATCGCTTTGCCACTGAATTTCGTGCCTTCCTGTCCGGATATCTTTGCAACCGCTCCTTGGGGTGCAAGATTGCCTCTGAGGATAACTATATGGCTGTCTTTTTTTACAGGTTTATTAAATGCCTGGATGATTTTCTGTCCCCTTGGATAGCTTCGGGTCTTTTTGAGGTTCTGTGCCACGGTCCGTCCGGTGACGGTCATGCAATCTCCATGTAAAAGGCCGTTCTTTAAAAGTATCTTCAGAAGAGGGGTCAGTCCCCCGATCTTGCAGAAATCGCTCATCATGTAACTGCCACTTGGTTTCAGGTCGGCCAGAACGGGTGTTTTTTTACCAATTCGTGTAAAGTCGTCTATTGTCAGTTTTACTCCAGTGGCGTTTGCCATTGCCAGCAGGTGAAGAACGGCATTTGTTGAACCTCCGAGCGCTATTACGACTGTGATGGCGTTCTCATAAGCTTTTCTGGTCATTATATCCCTTGGCTTTATGTTGTTTTGCAGTAAATTAAGCACGGCTTTACCAGCACTTATGCAGTCATCTTTCTTATCAGACGAGATGGCCGCCTGTGCCGAGCTGTTCGGCAGGCTCATGCCTAGGGCTTCAATGGCGGAAGCCATTGTGTTTGCCGTGTACATCCCTCCACATGATCCCGGTCCTGGAATGGCACAGGACTCTATCTTGTTCAGCTGTGCGTCTGATATCTCTTTGTTTGCATGGGAGCCTACGGCTTCGAATACCGATACTATGTCCACGTTCTTTCCATTATAATTCCCAGGCATTATCGTTCCGCCGTAAACGAAAACGGCAGGTCTGTTGAGCCTTGCAAGTGCGATCAGACAGCCCGGCATGTTTTTATCACATCCCCCGATCGCCACCAGACCGTCAAATCCTTCCGCTCCGGAAACGGTCTCGATAGAGTCTGCTATTACTTCCCTTGATACGAGCGAATATCTCATTCCGGGAGTTCCCATCGATATGCCGTCCGATACCGTTATGGTGTTAAATATTATTGACTTTCCACCCGCTCTGTCTGCACCTTTTGAAGCATAAAGAGCAAGCTTGTCTATGTGCATATTGCACGGGGTGACCATGCTCCACGTTGAGGCGATTCCAATAACGGGTTTTTTAAAATCCCCCTTTTTGAAACCCACCGCCCTTAACATTGACCTGTTGGGAGCTTTATCTGCTCCTTCCACGACCAGTGAGGAGTATTTTCTGGTGTTCGTATCGTTAGCTTCTTTTTTCCTGCTCAACTATTTTCTCCAGTGTGGGATGGTTTTGAGTATTATTTAGCTTTTTTAAGGGGTTGTCAATTCAGCTCGAGATGGTACATATAGGCTTAGACAAATAATGTTAATGATGTAATTGCTAATATAGATGTATTGATTAAAATTAGTATTATTGTTTTGTTTTTAAAATAGTTCCGAGGAGGTTGTTATGTCAACTGTTCAGAAAAATTCGGATGACTATCTGGTAACACTGGAAGAAGTTAAAAAGTTATATCAGCAATATTTGGAAGTCAGTGAGATCTACAAGTTACCAATATTTCAACGTGAAGTTTATGTAGAAGTTCCACCCCCTAGTCCGGAAAATCCACTGACAACAAACACGATTTGTATAAAGTAGCAGGTCTTTTTGGAGTGACGTATTAGATCATACCAATATAGAGATGCAAAACTGAAGATCGCCTTCAATGATTTATCCACTGATTTAGACATAGCTGAATCACTTCCAGATATCTTGGGCAAAGATATTCGTAAATGCATGGCGGACAGTGTAATTTTTAAAGATAGAATTACCGAAAAGATAGACCTTGCAAAATGACTGAGCAATAAAAGATGCACTTCATCTCTCTTATGAAATCATATCTCTAGCGAGGAGAGTGAGAATAGTTTTATGAGTATAAGAGTTAAAAATGTCAACATTGATATATTGTGTAGGTGCCGTGAGCAGATGGCACTGGATATTGACCATGTTGAAAAAAAAGTACCTCTTATAAAAGATATTGAAGCGGGAGAAAAGTACCCAACTTTCAAGCAGCTGGATACCTTATCTGAATTATATAAAGTACCACGGTGGGTCTTTGTTTCAGAGAAACTGCCGGAAAAATATGATTTTGCTAAATCCGTACCGGTATTTCGCAAATTTGTAAAACGACCTGCAAGATTTTCCAACTGGAAAGTGCGTGGTCTCGTAGCACGAGTGGAACGCTTTCGCAGTCTGATACTTGAGATACAGATGGACTTGGATGAACCTGTATCTCCGTTTTTGCCCCCTGAACCATTAACAAACCTTAAGGACAAAGAATACGCAGAAAAGATTAGGAGCTGGCTGGGAGTTGACAAAAACCTTGAATTTCCAGATTGGAAAGAAAAACTTGAACAAAAAGGGATTTTTGTTTTTATGACCAGCAAATACAAGGGTTGGTCGCATGTTGCAAAAGAGGAGTTTCGTGGATTATCAACATACCACCCAACACTTCCTATTATTATCGTAAATAGTTCCGATGCAAAGAAGGCATACTCTTTCACCTTGTTACATGAATTAGGACATTTGATTAGAAAGGAAAATGAGATAGATGGTTGGAATGTCCACGATGAAGAGGTGGAAAAGGAGTGTGATCAATTTGCAGGTGAAGTGTTGATGCCTGCAGAGAATTTTTTGAAAGAAGTTACCGGTAGCCAAATAAGCGACATTCGAGGTATGAAAAAACTTGCTGACAAATTTCATGTCAGCAAGTATGCATGTCTTGTCAGATTGCAAACTTTGCAAATTATCAGCCAGGAAGAGTATTTGGAATTTGAGAAAGAACTGAAAATAGAATACTCGAATATGCAAGATCAGCTAAAGAAGAAAGAGAGCGGACCGTCGAGAGATAGAGCGAAAGAGGCTTTTGATCAATTTGGGCAAATTTATACTAAGGCACTTTTTCAGGCTTACTACAACGAAGAGATAGGTTTGCATAGATTGTGCAAATCCTTTGATCTAAAGCTCGTACCTCAAGTCAAAGAATTAGAAAAAAGGTTATGAACGGTCATTTCTGCGTTGATTCTAATATCTTTATTTTTGCCAATTTGTATAGAGAGTCCCATTATCGTAATACACCGTTATATTGAGACTGTTTTTAGAAAAAATGCCATTCAATCTCAAAGTGGAAAATTTTGGTAAATTGTCTGATGCAGAAATTCGTATCGGGCAGTTTACTGTATTTGCAGGACCAAACAATACGAGCAAAAGTACCATATCAAAATTACTGTATTCGCTGTTTGACGGTATGAATGCTGATCATGCTTTAGTATGTTTTAACGATTTAGTAGCTCCTTTGCGGTACAGTCTGGATAGATTGGGAACATGGAATAACAAGAGCAACGATTTTTCATTGTCTGTTTTCAATGACGAGATAAAAAAGATGGAGGAACTAATTAAGTCATGTTCCATTGATGATTTTGAGGAAATTGACGAACAGCTACCCAAGATTCGCACTTCTGTGGTCAGTTTGAAGAAGCTGTGTGAAAAATTTAAAGAAGATGTTCAATGGCGGCCTTTATCAGAGCAAAATGATGTTATAAAAAGAGACATAGAGGATTTAGAGAGGGAATTGGGTCGACTATATGAAGAAATCCAAAAAACAAATGCTGAGGAATTCGTTATAAACGGCATACAAAACAAGGTCTATGGGAATTTAATCGACAATTTTCAAGTGGCGAGTTTCTCATCTATGAGAATGCGGAAAGAAGATGCTTCCAAAATCGTTATTGATAATGTTGGCACATTTGAGTTTCAAAACGGTGATCTTGTTCGTTGTAATATTGAAAGGACTGGACTTAGGCAACTCCAGGATTATTCCAAAGTCATATATCTTGAATCGCCCATATATTGGAAGTTAAAATCCGCATTGGAAAACAGTAGAATAAATCCCCGTTTTTATTATTCATCTTCAGAAAGGCAAAGATTAACTGGAGTGCCAGGTTACTTTTACGATTTGGCGGAAGCACTGAAAGAGGAATATTCTGGGGATGTAGCTTTTTCTGAGTTGTATGAAAAATTAACTTCAAAAGAAGTTATAGGTGGAAAACTTACAATTTCTGAAATTGGTGAGTTAAGTTTTCAGGAAAATGGACGCAGTTTTTCGTTGCATCTGGCTGCTATGGGAGTTGTTAATCTCGGTATACTTGCCTTACTTATTGAACGCAAAGTCATAGATAAAGGTTCTTTTCTTTTCATTGATGAACCAGAAGCACACTTGCACCCGTCTTGGCAGGTGATCATGGCTGAGACTTTGTTTGAACTGGCAAAAGGAGGGGTGAACGTTGTTATTGCCACTCATAGTGCAGATATTCTCAAGTGGTTGGAGGTACGTGTAAAGAAAAACCCTGATGATGAATGTTTGTTTGCCTTGAATAAATTTCCAATTGATAATGAAGAAATGGAAGGGCAGGATTTCAATGATAAAATAGCGGCTATTAAGCAGGAACTAACCAAACCTTTTGCTGATTTGTATATGGCTGGCTTATGAATTCCCTTGATTAGTTCATGGAAAGAATAAGAGTTATTGGTGAAACCATTCAGCGAGGAATATTTTATAAGTTATATGTTTAAAGATTTTGATTAACACGCAATATATAATAGATGAATTACTTTTAGGGGGTTATAAACATGGATAAAAAGAACAAGAATATAGAATTTCAACTGGAGGAACTGCTTGCCAAAATGGAAAAGTACTTGTCTCCCAACTTAAAAAGTTTGATAGATTTGTCATACAATTTGTCAAAGAGAAAAGTTGAAAATATAGAAGTTACTACCTCAGATTCTACATCAGTTTCCAATCGTTTTTATGTCTAATCTTACGGATTGATTCCACAATATTTGATATATTGGTCATCTTAGGCTGTAGAAAAATTTTCTGTTAATTATGAATTTTTCTGTAAGTTTAACTATTCTTTTTTGGTATTAATCCAAATTTTTGTTGTCTTGATACTTGATTTTGCACGGAGAATCCTAAAAGTTCTGCAATTTTCTGCTTATCGCTAAATTTGACTGGATGCATATAAATATAGTGAGAAACTATGTCTTTGAGAATATATATAGCTTGATTGTTCTTATCTTTTTTAAAATCTCCATGCAGAGACTTTATTTTTTTGAAATTTAGTTTCTTTGTGTACCAAGTATTGATATATAGATTAATTAGTTGAGAAGCAACTGTTTTGTTTTCTGAATTGACTTCATCAGCTATTTTAATAAGTTCATTGTATCCTAAAGAATTAACGATTTTGTGTAACCATCCAAAAATAACAAAATAAGAAAACATATTGATAATTTTCTTAGATTTATGATTGATTTGTTCACTTGTTAAATTCTTCTCTTTTTTATATGTTTTTTCCAAGTCAGATCTAACAATTTCTTCTAATTTATCTTTTTCTTGTAACATAATTTCCATAAAACTTTTCAACAATCTCAAACCAACATTTTGTCCTTCTAAAAATAAAAATTTTAGAGTATTTTTTTCCAATGAACCGTATTGATTTTTCAAGATTTGACCAATAATTTCTATGCTTTTTGCTGCTTTTCTAATTTCAACTAACGACTTGTTTTCATTATATTCCTGTTGTTCTCTATGCTTATTAACAATTGGTTCTATACTATCTTTAATTATTAGAGTTTTATCTCTTTCTTTTTCTGGGTCATGTTTAGTTGGAGGTAGCTGATGAAGTCTTAACATTTTATTTATTTCTTCAATAAAATTCTTTTCATCACCCGAGAGTGTTGCCTCAGGGAATTTATCAAATATCTCCATAGCACTCAATATAATATCGTCCAGCACATCTTTATCTTTTATATGATGAGTAACAAAAATGACAATATTGGCGTTATCTTTCAGATGAATGTCAGACATCAAAGATAGAAACTTTTGCTTTATTAAATCATCTTTTGCAATTTTCCCTGCAATATATTTGGCAACGAAATAGTAATATATGTATATATATCCGAAGCTATACGTGCCTTCTTTTACTTTTAAGATGTTTACCTCCGCGAGTTTTTTAACAAAGTTCTGCGAAGCAACAAATTCTTCACTATAAGTTGCTCTAAATTCTTCCAACTCATTTTCAGAAATGGTTTTTGATTCTTTATAAAACATTAAGTAGGCAAGTCTTGTAAGAAAATTAAAGTATGAATCTACATCTTTGGGTTTAATTCCAGATTTACATAGTTGCATTGTTATCATTGCATAGTAGCAATGTCCGTAGGATGTTTGTGATAAATTCTGGTTTGTTGCAGATTCAAAAGTGTGAAAAATAGTAATAATAAAAAACGGGTAACTTGGGACAATATTAGTTCCAATAATAGTATCGACATTTTTAGTGTTTTTATCTCGCCTTTCCAGTTGCTCAGGATTTTCAATGTCAAATTCCATTCCTTCATCAATGGATATACACCTTTTAATAAGTTCATCCCTTTTTTTGTGTCCAAAAGATTTAATAGAAAAATGTTTAAAATAGAAAAAATAATTGTGCTTTGAGATTTTGTTACATAGGTCGGATAGTGTGTGAATAAAAATAATGGCCTTATCAAAATATTTGTGAATTGATAAAATGAAAGCATTAAAATGTTTATCTTTTAATTTATGTTCATCAATATCATCAATAAATAAAATTCTTTTTTCTTGACTTATGTCACTATAATTATTATTAGAATCATATTGATTTCTGTAATTAAAATCAGTAATTTTTGGAATGTCTCCGTTACCAGTAATTTTATTACCCTTAATTAGTATGGGATGAAATCCCGAGTCCAGGTAATTCAAAAACAGCATATTACATAATGAGGTTTTTCCGCTTTGTTCTTCACCATCAATAAGAACATAAGGAGAACTAAAAGTATTTAAGTTGTTTAATTCTTTAGAACTAACTTCATTGTTTTCTATATTTAGAGTCTTGTCATTTTCTGAATCTGAAAGATCAGGATAAATAAATAATTTGTCCAATGGGTCTTGTGTGATTGGGTTATACAATAGTTCTTTTACTTTAAACTCATCTTTAATGGTTGGTTTAATTTCCTTTTCCACTTTTTCAATCACTTTTTTTAATTCCTCATATACATTTAGCCAAGCAGAGTCTTTATCATCCCATTCTGTTACAGATTTTCCATCGCGTGGGAGTGCTAAAAGTCTTTTAAGTTTACCGCCATTGATATCTTTCCATGAACAAGGTCTTACAATGATTGGAATTAGCGTAATATTTTTTTCTTCTTTTAATTTAAAAGCCTTTTTAATTTCTTTTTGACATTCAGGAGAACTTATAAAATCAGCACTAAGTAGCAACAAAATTATATGAGCGGTTTCCATATTATCATCTATCGCTTGATGAATATTAGATCCCGCCGTTATTTTCCTATCGTGCCACTGATCAATTTTTCCTTCATCTTTTAGTGTTGAAAGATGTTTTTCTAGCTCGTCTCTATGTTTCTCATCTGTATGGTTATAACTGTAAAAAAGTTTGATTTTTATCATTGTTACTTCCTAACTTGTATAGTTTTTTGGCCAAAATTAATTGGAGTATGTTGATATTGTTGTTTACCATTGAATAAATTAAATATTCTCATAGGTGAACCCAGTTCATTCCGGGTCAGATGATATGTATCAAAAATAACATAACAAATCATATAAAAGATATCCATTTCCTTCCTAACTTCATTTTTCATATCTTGGAATACAATTTCTTGCTGCGTTAATTTTTCAATTTTTCTTTACCTACCGATCAAACCGCACTATAATTCCCTACATGTACCAACTCCTTGATCGTCAAGCAATATTTATCTCAAATTTGACAGAAGAACGTAGTATTATAAAAAACTTACCTTTGGACTTACCTAACAAGGGATTAAGTCGTTCACTTCCGAGATTGAGTTGAATTTTATTATTTTCAAGGAGGATTTTGTCATGAAAATGATCTATTTGCTTCTTGTTTTGGGATTCTTCACAGTATCTGCTTCATGTGTTAACGCGGAAGGTGGACTAAAGGGCTATAAAGTTGGTCAGCAGGCCGATATTAAAGGATTGAAAAAAGTAAAGCTGGACCTAGTAGCTCCTCCCTTTCTGCCAAAACATGATCAGATTGCACAAGGCAAACCCAGGATCATACAAGTGGAAATGGTCATAGAGGAAAAAGAGATCGAAGTTGAACCAGGTGTTTATATGTGGGCCTTTACCTACAATGGAAGCGTGCCGGGTCCCATAATAGTCGCTCACGAAGGAGATTATATTGAACTGACCTTAGTTAATCCAAAAACCAATATGCTCCCGCACAATATAGATTTTCATGCCTCTACGGGTGCTTTGGGTGGTGGAGAGCTCACTCTCGTCAATCCGGGCGAAAAAGTGGTCCTGCGCTGGAAAGCAACCAAGGTCGGTGCCTTTATCTATCACTGTGCTCCGGGTGGGATAATGGTTCCCTGGCACGTGGTTCATGGCATGAACGGAGCCGTTTTAGTACTGCCAAGAGATGGTTTAAAGGACGATAAAGGCAATTTACTACGATACGACAGAGCTTATTATATTGGTGAACAGGATTATTACCTTCCCAGAGATAAAAACGGGAATTACAAAAGGTATCCGAACCCCATAGCCTCTCTGGCGGAAGACCTGCAGGTAATGCAGGGCCTGATCCCAACTCACGTCGTCTTTGGTGAGAAAAAAGGAGCGTTAACGGGTAAGAACGCTCTTACCGCTGAAGTAGGGGAAACCGTGTTATTTGTACATTCTCAGGCCAACAGGCAATCTTACCCTCATCTGATAGGTGGGCACGGGGACTACGTCTGGGAAAGGGGCAACATAGCGGATACCCCGCAGAAAAACATCGAGAGCTGGGTGATCGCCGCCGGTTCCGCCGGGGTATTTACCTATAAGTTCAGACAGCCGGGCCTGTATGCTTATCTTTCGCATAACTTAATAGAGGCCTTCATGTTAGGTGCAGTTGCACACGTCAGAGTTAGAGGTAAGTGGAACAACGACCTGATGCAGCAGGTAGAAGCTCCCACTCCCTTACCTAATAAATAATTGATCGATAAAAGCAATGAAAGGCAGTTTACTTTTACATGCCGGTTGTGGTAAGTATTATAATGTCATAAAGGAGTAATTATGTTCTTTTCATTACTGTTCATAAAGCTTTTCCTATCGGCGGCGGTTACTTACGGGGTCATTAGACTTTTTGACAGACCGATCGCTGCGATCCTTCACAGGATCATACAGGACGAGATCAGCAGAGAGTGGAGCAGATATATAAACTTTGCAGCGTTTGTTGTCGGGATATCAGGTGGTACCAGGATCTATCAGCTTGAAAAATACATTAGCCTGCCGAATAAAGATATAGAGGTCCTGGTGCTGAACTCCGAGAGATGGATGCTGGAGATATACCGTACGATCATTGATACGCTTCAGAGCATTGTCCTGATGTATCTGGTCGTCTTTGTCTTTGCCCTGATCGCTTACGCGGTCGTCAAGGGGTTTGAACTTAAACGAGGTTCATAAGATCTCGGTCCCGTCTCGTGGTCAGTGGGTTTTATTCCTCTTTACTGACCAGTTCAGGGTCTTTAGTCCCTTTTCCTGTAAGAACTTTTGCTTTACCTGCCTGCCGGATTGCATTATAATCTTCCTTATCCACCAGCTACCCGGTCACCAAGCAAAAAGGTTTATAAAACAATGCTCAGTTCAAGTTTTACAGAAGAACAGAAGATGATAAAGGACCTCGCCTCTGATTTTGCAGAGAAAGAGATCAGGCCGCTTGCCTCTGAGACCGACAGGAACTCCACGTTCCCTGCAGAGCTTGTTAAAAAGCTCTTTGATCTGGGGTTCATGGGACATTTCGTACCGGAAAGATACGGTGGCAGCGGACTTGACTACCTGTCCTATATAATCGCGGTTGAAGAGATATCAAAGGTCTGTGCGTCAACCGGGACGATCGTTATGGCACATAACTCTCTGGGATGTGCCCCGATACTGGACTTTGGTACGGAGGAGCAGAAGAAAAAGTACCTTCCCGGACTCTCCAGGGGCGGCGTGATAGGGTGTTTTGCCTTGAGCGAGTCGGAATCAGGTTCTGATGCAGCAAGTATAAGAACGAGTGCAGTAAGGGAAGGTGATCATTATGTTGTAAACGGGGTAAAGAGCTGGATCACTAACGGTGCCGAAGCAGGGGTGGTTATTCTTTTTGCAAAAACCGATAGGTCAAAAGGGAGCAGAGGACTTACTGCGTTCATCGTTGATCTGGAAGCAACGCCGGGCGTTTCTCTCGGCAAATCGGAGCATAAACTCGGCATAAGGGGTACCAGCACCACGCAGCTTGTCTTTGAGGGATGTCGGCTGCCGGCAGGTTCCGTTCTCGGTAAGGAAGGTGAGGGATTTAAGGTTGCGATGAAAACGCTTGATGGAGGAAGGATAGGGGTTGCGGCACAGGCGGTAGGAATAGCACAGGCTTCACTTGACGCATCAGTGGAATACTCAGGTGAAAGAAAGGCTTTTGGTGAGCCGATATCTAACTTTCAGGGTATACAGTTCGTGCTTGCGGATATGGCAACAAGGGTGGAAGCCTCACGGCTGCTTGCATACAAGGCGGCAATGATGAAAGACAGGGGTGAGAAATACACTAAGTATTCCGCTATGTCCAAATTATATGCTTCGGAGACCGCCATGTGGTCGGCCACTAAGGCCATTCAGGTGCATGGAGGCAATGGATATACAACGGATTATCCCGTGGAACGTTATTTCAGGGATGCCAAAATAACTGAAATATACGAGGGTACATCTGAAATACAGAGGATCGTGGTCGCAAGACAGACGCTCTCTGAACCTATGTAAAAGGAATGATAATATGACAAAGTTAAACATAGATAAAGTCGGTGTTGTGGGGTCGGGAACGATGGGTTCCGGGATCGCTCAGCTGGTCGCCTCAAAAGATATGCAGGTATACCTTCTGGACCTGGAAAAGGAGACGGCTGATCTTGCTTTACAGAAGATAGAGAAAGAACTGAAGAGGCTTGTGAGAAAAAAGAGGATCACGGAAGAGCAGGCCGATAAGATAGCTGCAAGTATTCACACAACGGAAAAATACTCCGATCTGAACGATACTGAAATAGTGATCGAGGCGGTCAGTGAAGATCTGAGCGTAAAGAGGTCGGTCTTTGAAAAGATAGAAAAAGATACTTCTGAAAGCTCCATTATTGCAACTAACACTTCCACGCTCCCCGTTACTGAACTTGCCATGCAGACCAGCAGACCCGAGAGAGTTCTGGGAATTCATTTCTTTAATCCCGTTCCCCTAATGAAACTGACGGAGATAGTTAAAACTGACAGGACCTCTGCTGAGACCATGGGATCGGCAATAGAGTTCGTGGAAGGTCTTGGAAAGCATCCGGTCATCGTTAAGGACAGGGCAGGTTTCGTGGTGAACAGGATATTGCTGCCGATGATAAACGAGGCGATCTTTGCATTGGATGAGGGGATAGCTTCTGCAAAAGATATTGACACGGCTATGAAGCTCGGAGCAAATCATCCCATGGGACCTTTATCACTTGCGGACCTTATCGGACTGGATGTAACTCTCGATGTGCTGAACGTGCTTTATCAGGAGTTTGGGGACCCTAAGTTCAGACCTGCTCCGCTTTTAAAGGAGATGGTAAGGCTGAACTATCTGGGAAGGAAGTCAGGAAGGGGTTTCTTTGAGTATAATTAAGTAAATCTGCATGTTTTTACCTGAGATAAGTATCATTAACCGCTACGTTGTGTAAGGAGGTGTTTACTGATGTATAAGGACATACTGTTTGAAAATAAGGAAAGCGGCGTTGGTATATTAACGATCAACAAGCCAAGGTCATTTAACGTTCTGAGCCAGGAGACGATCCTGGAACTTAAGAAGTTCACGGACGATCAGATGCCTGATGAGAACCTGAAAGCGTTGATAATTACAGGAAGCGGAAAAAAGGCCTTTGTGGCTGGAGCGGACATTGAGCAGATGCGTGAAATGACCAGGGATGGGTTTACAAGTTACTGCGAGGCGGCACATGGCATCTTTAACGCTTTACAGCAGGCTCCTTTTCCCGTTATTGCAGCGATTAATGGTTATGCTCTGGGAGGAGGTTGTGAACTTGCCGTTGCGTGTGATATACGCATAGCGTCTGACAACGCAAAGGTCGGTTTTCCTGAAACCAAGCTGGGACTTTTTCCGTGCTGGGGCGGGACGCAGAGGATCACCAGGATTACAGGGATCGGAAAGGCCAAGGAACTGATATTTACCGGAAAAATGATCACTGCCGAAGAAGCACTTGAAACAGGCCTTGTTGATAAAGTGGTCGAGCAGGAAAAGCTCCTTGATGAAGCACTTGAGATGGCAGAACAGATCGCGTCCAATTCACCTCTGGCTGTCAGCTTTGCCAAGGAGGTTATCAATAACGGGTCTGATATGGATATTGCACAGGGGCTTGATTATGAAATGAAGAACGGACTTAAGTGCTTTGATTCGGAGGACAGAGTGGAAGGAATGAGTGCGTTCCTTGAAAAACGAAAAGCGAACTTTCAGGGGTGCTGAAACGGGAGAGCATTATGGAGAAAGTTTTTATCTGCAATCCGCTCAGGACAGCAATAGGCACCTTCGGAGGGGCTTTAAAGGATATTTCCGCGGTCGATCTGGGAACTGCGGTCGTTAAAGAGGTCATAAAAGGAACGGCCGTTGATCCAGAAGAAATAGACGACTGTGTAATGGGTAATATCCTGGGTGCAGGACTGGGGCAGAACCCTTCAAGACAGGTGGCGATCAATTCAGGATTAAAGGTCGAGACCCCTGCAGTTACGATCAACAGGATGTGCGGCTCCGGACTGCAGTCCGTTATACACGCTGCACAGGCTATCAGGTCGGGGGATTACCACTGCATCATAGCGGGTGGAATTGAAAATATGAGCCAGGCTCCTTTCTATCTGAAGAAAGCAAGATGGGGATACAGGATGTCCTCACCGACGGACAAGCTTATAGATGGAATGGTTTACGATGGACTGTGGGATATATTCAATGATTATCATATGGGAGTAACGGCGGAAAATCTTGCCGAGAGATATGAGATATCCAGAGAAGAGCAGGACGAGTTCGCTTACAACAGTCAGATGAAGGCTGGAGAGGCAATAAAGAACAATAAATTTACGGATCAGGTCGTTCCCGTTCTTATTCCTCAGAGGAAGGATGACCCGGTGAAATTCAAGGTAGATGAACATCCTCGTCCATCGGTAACCTCTGAGCAACTGAATAAACTAAAGCCTGTCTTTAAAAAGAACGGAACGGTAACTGCCGGAAATTCATCAGGCATTAATGATGGTGCTGCCGCAGTGCTTGTAGCTTCAGGGTCAAAAGTTAAGGAATTAGGGTTAACTCCTGTGGGACGGGTGAAAAGCTACGCTGTGTCAGGGGTTGATCCTTCGATCATGGGTATCGGTCCGGTCCCGGCAATGCGGTCCGCACTGGATAAAGCAGGGCTGATCATTGATGAAATAGACTTTTTTGAACTTAATGAAGCGTTTGCTGCACAGTCCCTTGCCGTGCTGAGAGATTTCCCTATTCCGAGGGAAAGATTGAACGTGAGTGGCGGAGCGATCGCACTTGGACATCCAGTGGGAGCTACGGGTGCTGTATTGCTCGTAAAACTTCTTCATGAACTAAGTAGTTATAAAAATGCCAGATATGGAATGGTATCACTGTGTATAGGTGGAGGGATGGGGATTGCCATGGTTGTTGAAAAGGTGTAAAAGATACTGGACTGTTTATTACATAAGGCTTTTTAGCGTCACTAACTTTTGCAATTACTTAAGTATTTTGAGGAATTACATACAAAAATACTGTAAATCAATTAAACTCTTATATATTCACCTGAAAACGCACTATGATATACTCCACCACTTTGTTTAATATCAGCAATAACCAAATCTATAAGTTCTTTTAAATGTTCAACTAAAAGATCAACATCTTTTCTACCACCAATATGGTTCTCTGAAGCATCCAGATCAAGCACAGGACATAAAGCTGTAAGTTTGTCGTTATAAGTACAAAAATAAGTAAAAATTTCATACCTACCTTTATACTTACCGTGATATTTAAAGTCTTTTCCCCAATCTAAATGTCCTTTATTGAAATATTTTGTAATATCTAATCCATACTTTTTTTTAAACTCTTGTTTAATATCTGATTCAATAGGTTTTCTCTCAAATTCATTTATACTCTCTAAATTAATATTCTCCATTTAATACCCTCCATTATTCCTCTCATTCCTGTATATCATTATCTTGTTTATCTCTATAAAAATCAAGTAATTTTTTTCCTTTATTATTACGATAATCACTATTTTTTATATTATCTGGGTATTTTTTATCTAATTCGATTATATCATAAATTAACTTTTCTAATTGTTTAATAGTACTTTCTTTAATACCAGGACTCCAGTCATTTGAAAGAGTGGTGGTTATACTAGGATAATCTCCATGTTTAAGACGACTATGACCACTACTAATTTTCTTTTCATACAAACCTATTGCTTTAAGTATTGTTTTATAATTTTCAGCAGAATTCATTTTTAAAACAAGTGAATGGTGTTTATTTCTATTATCTTTTTCCATAATTTCTCCTATCATAATTTTTTCTAATATGCTGTTAGATTCTACAATGTATCCATCCAATTAGTTTTATATTTTTTACCTTACATAAATCTGTTGAATTCTTGTCTGCTTAGAGTAACTAATTCAACACTAATTCTTATAATCTATGTCAACTCAGCAATAAATCAGAACTGTCAAAACTCTTTAGAATCATTACCCAGGAAAAGGAGAGCGGTATGATATACTGGCAGTTCTATATCATACACAAACCTAAGGTAGTGATTAGTTTATAAATTCTCATCTAAATAATCATTTATATCTTTCATTCTTTTAATAACAATGAATCAATCGAGTTAGTTATCTTTTCAATCAATACACGGACTTATCCTTTCCTCCATAGGTATAATAATTATCTCGGTTTTTTAATAGAGGATTTGATTTGATGATTTCTTGTATCTCTTTTTTCATCCATTTTTAAGGCACATATACTCATTGTTAATACTTCCTAAAGTTTGAATTGTTTATTATCCAGCACCAGGAAAAATCTGGTTTTAACTTCTTTTACTTTTTCGTCAAGTGCGTTAATAATCAGATTTACCTCATTCTCAGAGTAATCATAGATGTTCTTATTGGCCAGATTACCTATCAAATCCAGCTTTTTTAGTGCTTTGTTGACCCTTGCATTAGCCAATCTTTCAAATTTTTGTTTTTTATTTTCCATAATATCTTAAATCCTACCTGATTCTGAAATATATTTCAATAGCAACTTCAAAAACTTTTATTTTTATTGGTTTTAATATACATAATTTTAAATATATGTCAAATAATAAAATAAGAACTCTTATGCGAGTAGTGGAACAGATAATAGTTTCAAAGTGTTATGATTTGACTTGTGGTCTATCTTTGATATTTTTTGTTCTGCTGTCTCGTTTGATAAATCTATATTCCTATTTAAAGAGGTGTTTATTATGTCCAGCAAGGTAAAAAAAGGATACAGGATCGAAACTGATGCCATGGGGGAGATGGAAGTTCCGCAGTCCGCTTACTATGGGGCTCAAACCGCCAGAGCTATAAGTAATTTTCCCGTTAGTGGTATAACGCTGCCACCTGATTTCATAAGTGCTATGGGTATGATAAAGCTCGCTGCGGCTGAAACGAACATGGAGCTTGGTCTTCTCAAGAAAAGAACTGGCAATGCGATAGTTAAAGCTGCAAAAGAGGTAATAGACAGGAAGTTGGATGAGCATTTCGTCCTTGATATCTTTCAGACCGGTTCAGGGACTTCCACTAATATGAACGTTAATGAAGTGATCGCCAACAGGGCTAATGAGATCCTTGGTGGAAAAACCGGAGATAAAGTTAACGTCCATCCTAACGACCATGTGAACATGGGACAGTCAAGTAATGATACTTTTCCAACGGCAATGCATGTGTCCACGCTTGTGTCCGTTAAAAAAGACCTGATCCCTGCCTTAAAATACCTTGAAAGAGCACTTTTAAAAAAATCCAGGCAGTTTGATAAGGTACTTAAAATAGGCAGAACCCACCTTATGGATGCAACACCAATAAGGCTCGGACAGGAATTCGGGGGTTATGCAAGCATGATCTCTCACGGAGTAAGAAGACTTGATAATGTTGCTGCCAGCCTTTCTGAACTCGCGATCGGTGGTACCGCAGTTGGAACTGGAATAAATACAAATAAAAAATTCGGTTCAAAAGTTGCAGGTAAGATCAGTAAGATGACAAGGGTCAGATTTAAAGAAGCTGAGAACCATTTTGAAGCCCAGGCTGCAAAAGACGCTGTAGTGGAGACAAGCGGAGCATTAAAGACCATTGCGGTCAGTCTGATGAAGATTGCAAATGATATAAGACTGCTTGGCAGCGGTCCTAGATGTGGAGTAGGGGAGATAATCCTTCCGGCGATCCAGCCAGGGTCATCAATTATGCCTGGTAAGGTGAATCCTGTAATAGGGGAATCCGTGGCACAGGTTTCAGCACACGTGATAGGAAATGACGCGGCCATCACTATAGGAGGTCAATCAGGCAGTTTTGAACTGAACGTAATGATGCCTATGATGGTTTATAATATACTGCAGTCCATACGTCTGCTTTCAAATGTCTCCAGGGTATTTGTGGACAAATGCATTGATGGTATCAAAGCTGATAAAGACCGCTGTGAGAATATGATTGAGAAAAGTCTTGCCATGTGTACCAGTCTGGCTCCGATCATAGGATATGACAAAGCATCGGCGATCGCTAAAGAGGCTTACGCCACTGGTAAAACCGTAAGAGAAATCACTATGGAGAAGGGACTTTTATCTGAACAGCAACTTAACGGGGTACTTGACCCCTGGTCAATGACGGAACCTTCAGAATGATCATATAATCAGAGATCAATTACTGGGGGAGTTCTGTATGGAAACGGATTATATGCTTATACGCTTTTATGTAACAGATGAAAGATAATAGGTATGCATTTGGTTTTGGAGCACAGTAGTGGATTGAAACGTAAAGTTAAACCGTACAAGAGAGTTGCACTACCGTGTCTCCAAGGATACATAAAGGTAAAAAACTGAACTCTGTGAACCTTAACGAATTTACCTCATGACAAAGAAAGAAAATCATATAACGTTATCGTGAGGTAAATAACGGCTAATAGATGGTATTAGTATTGTTGAAGTAATATAAAAATTGACAAGAGTAGAACGTTTTATATAATTACATCGCAAATGCTACAGAGAGAGTAGAGCTATGAAGAAGATATTGGTCCTATTGTTGATGCTGACTTCGTTTTATACTGTTTCGTGTGGTGGTGGAGGTGAACAAGGTATACTGGGTTCGGGAGGAAATGATGTATCAAGTTCGGGGGGAAACGATGTATCGGGTTTAGAGGGAAAGGATAAGTACGAAGATGTACGGAATGTACTGATTTTCCATCCTGACGAGACTTTAGTGGGGCAGGATGTAACAGATTTGAGAGAGCACAGAAAAGATATACCTGTTTTTGGCAAATTTATGGATGCTCTGTCCGATGCAGGTCCTGACGAAAATTCAGGTTGGGTTACTTACAGATGGGAAGATGGTTCTGAAACGGATTGTGACGGAGGCTATAAGCTTTCGTATTTAGAAAGAGTGGCGGATAACCGTTTCGTAGGTGGAGGAATGTGTCTTCTTGATACTGGATTTGGAAATCGGCATAACTTGTTTAAACCTAATGACACAGGTGATAGATTTGTAAATCTGTGGAAGTTGGTTAATACCGTTACCAATGATGTAAACAATCTGTACTGGAGTTATAGTGAAGAAAACATTCCGAGGTTGTGTAACAGGTATCGTAACAGTAACATGGGTCACACTGAAACATTACCAAATATCTCGAATGAAAGTGGTGAACTTTACATGTTTTTGGGAGAGTTAGAGGACAGTTCAACGGATGGTTCAGTTTCAGTAGATGTCAAATGTCATCCTGATGGTACACTGATAGGGACTTCTCCGCAGCTGATTTACGAATTTACGGATGATACTAAAAGGGAATTTAGAGAAGAAGCGGTAGATGAGTTAAATAGCCTGAATTCTCGAGCGGAAAGGGACGAGGGTGTATGGAATGCATACACGTTTCCAAAGCCTGGACAGCGTAGCACTTTGTCTGACCCACCTAAAGTCAGTTATTTCAGGATAGCTGAGGCCTATGGTAGACAATATGTAGTAGGAGCAGGGATCTATCTGGATGAAAATAATCCCAATGTCGATCCCGAAAACCTCACTAGGCTTGAAAAGATTAGAAACAGGGTCAGAGAGGCTGCTGATATCTTGAGAGGAAAGGAAGGGGAAGAATTGTTAGATGCGCTTGAAGACAACAGAGACTATTTCACTAACGACGATAACCCGGATTCATACATCTTTGTCTGGGAAAATCGTCCTGAGTGATTAGATAAAACCTCGCAGCACTAATGTTGGCGACCCAGAGGAATACATTCTCAAGTGGTCAGCAAGAGATGACTGTGTGATATATTGAATGTGAACAGGGTTAACTGAACGTTGTACTAGCGGTCAGTTAACCCTGTTTTTTTATCGTGGGTGTAAACTGAATATGTTTGATATCTTATAGATGGTTTTGGTAAAAGAGCACAAGGTTCGTATCAGATATCAGAAGCAGTAGAGGAACTGAAAAGTGGCACTGATACTTGAAGTGCGTAGAGATATCAAAAACAATATCAGGCTTGAAAGTGCAGTTGAGTAATTAAAACTAATTAGGTGATCGATCAGTTCAGAATATAAAGAGCGTGCGTGCTATCCGTAGGTAACCCCGATCTGCTTCATTATATCCTGTCTGTCCCAGTAGATCCACACTTCAAGGATCTTATTTCCGACTATTCTGTATATTGATGCACCACCTATGTTTATATGTTCGTAGGTTGGTTCTTTTCCCATCATTTTGTGAGAATGTGTGAAATAGGTTCTCCACTGTGTTACGACCGTGTCTCCTTCAGCGACCTGATTTTTGATTATCACATGGATGTCAGGGAAATGCTTCTGGAGTGTTTCAACCGTATCCTTGTATTGTTCCCTGCTTAAACACTTTGAACCGAAATGGACCTGGCAATCCTCGGTCATCATCTCGTTGATTACATCAAGATTTTTTGCGTTCTGCAGTTCTTCGATATAATGTCTGGAAACCTCTTTGTTCGTTGCAATCGGCATATAGAGAAACTTTATATTAAGTTAGTTAAGGTTTCAAATTAAAAGTTCAAGTTATTAACATAGTTACCTTTGGTACTAAAATATATTATTCCATAATTTTTATTTTTAAAATAAATAGTGTATATTTTTCTGATTAAGGTATAGATGAAGGTTTTTAACAGGTCTTTTGAGGAACAGGAATGCAGTTATATATTTTCCAATCCTCATATGTGTAGTCATGTTAGTTATATAGAGGTTTTTATTTAAACACCTGGTTGACTGAAATAGCTGTATATAAAAGTGTGTTAGCGGAAAATTCAGATATTATGTATTTTTTATCAGCGTTTGTAACTCAACTTAGGTTATACTTTTGTTTCTGATCTTTTTTTGAAATCAATTATGAACAAGAACAACAATATACTGCGTGCGTTTCTGATCCTTTTATTTGGTATTTTAACTTTTAGTGTCCCTGTATCTGCAAAAATTAATGATGATTATAAAGGCATACCAACGTATATGGGCATCTACTCTGCGCCTCTACCTGCAAAAATTAATGATGGTTATAAAAGCTATACGGATATAGGTCCGCTTGAGAGGTCTGATCTGACGATCTCAGGTGTTGTGTCTGATCCTGATAAGTACAATAAAGAGGTTATAACGATCGACGGCAGAGTATCTGGTTTGAAGTATAAGAAGTTCATAAACGGTAAAAAGTTCACTTTATTTAATCTGATCGATGATAATAAAACCCTCAAGGTCTACGGCAGGGGTTTTATTGATGATATCAAGGATGGTTCAGTGGTGAGGATCCATGGAAGGTACAGTAAAAATAAGAACTTCTTCCTCACAAAACATAAGAACGTAATGAAGGCAAGAAAAGTGTTTATCTTAAATTCTTGAGATCGTCCGATCTGTCCGAGTTTATCCTGTAGATCCTTAGTATCTCGGGGTTTTTTCTTTCTGCCTGCTTTCTGTCAAGGACGATCTCTGTACCGGTCGTGTCTTCAAAACTTACGAACTTCCCTTTGGTGTTCTTAACTGTTCTGACCAGATCTTTTATATTACTTATATCTTTTCCGTTTACCTTTTTGATAATCAGGTCTCTGTTTTCGTGGTATCCGAGATTGACCTCTGAAGCCAGTATTTTGATCAGAACGACGACCTGTTCGTTCTCTTTCTTTTTCAGGTCGTTTTCAGCCACTGCTATAAGCTTGCTTGGTGCTGTACGGAACCAGTTCCTTCCCCACTCTTTAAGATAATTAACGGTAAGCGGAGAAAAGACCAGCCCGCCGTAAATAAAGTAGGTCGGCACTGCCTCTTTCTGAAATTTTACCAGGTGTATATCCTGCATTGGTGTATCAAGCACAACGCTGACCTTTGTTCTTTTACCATTTCTTATGACCTCCAGGTCAAGGTCGTCGTTTATCTGTTTGTTCTGAATATAGTATGAGTAGTGGGTCCTTTCTTTACGTCTGAACTCCACTGTGCCGTCCCCGGAGATGTACTTTCCTTCGACCGAAAGCAGCACGTCCTTGACCATTATCCTGCCATCTGCCGGTGATCCGGGAACAACGTTCGTTACAAGCACGCCGGTTCGATCCCCTTTCAGTCCGTATTTTCTTCTCAGCCCATCGTTCTCGATGTTCTGCGTCCTTATGCCCAGAGAGGGGAATCCGCTGTATTTACCTTGTGCAATATCTTTTAAAAAATGGTCAATGACCGGTGGCGGGACCATATAGCCTATATTTTCCGCTCTGGTCAGCGTCTGCATTATTATTCCAAAGACAACGCCGTTGTTTATTGCCGGTCCGCCGCTGTTCCCTGGATTGATAGGTGCATCTATCTGTGCAGCAAGCAGTGAGAGGTTACTGTTGGCGTATGGTTCATGCTCTATACGGGAAATAACCCCTTTTGTGATACTGAGAGTGTCGCCTCCCTTGGGAAACCCATATACCAGTACCTCTTCCTGCGTTCCTGGAAGTGAACCGATTTGCAGAGGCTGAACGTCTTTGAAGAACTCCCGGTCATCAACCGTTAATATTCCCAGGTCCGCTTCATGTGAGACGTAGAGCACCTTTGCAGTGTATCTTTTCACCTCTCCGTATCTTCTTACCTGAACCAGCGTGTTATTGGCTATGACGTGGGCGTTCGTAAGTATTCTGTTTCCCGAGATTATGCATCCGGAACCAGTGTGGGATCGGGTGCTGTTCATGGTCCAGGGGTCAGAGTAGCTTGGAGTTATAACCTGGGTATAGATCTTGACTATGGAGTTTCTTATATCGTGGTCGGACGCAGCTGAAGTATCAGTGGTGAACTGTAGCGTGAAGAGCAGCAGAAAAAATATCAGACTTTTCATAGGAAGCTACAAAAATGCAAAGACCGGTGTTCAGGACCATTATATAGTATGAAGGTCGAACTGGCCAAATGATCATGCACGGTCTTCTGCCGGTTATTTCTGGTCCTTCTGATATTCGTAAAGGTACTGTTCAACAACGTTTTTCCAGAGTATCTCATTGCTTTTTATTCCCTTCTGGCCTGATAGTTCGCGGATAAAGTCATCAGGGTTGTTTTTCCAATCCACTATTTTTTTTAATCTCTTTTTCACCGTTCCAAATGCTGTCGGTCCTGGTTCTTTTGTATCAAGTTCCCAATGAACTTCACCGGTGTTCACTTGGGGTCTGAGCCCTATATAGGCTATTGCCACCTGAACATTGTCTTTTGTAACGTCGTTAAGATGACAGAATGCCTTTCTGTAAATCTCAAGTTGCTGTCGGTGTTTTGGCGTTTGTGTCCTGTCGGTTTTCCAGTCCAGCATAAGATACTTGCCATCTTTTTTTAATACTGCGTCTATCTTCCCTCTGAACTTTATATCTTCTTCAATGTCCGATATTTCCGGCAGAGGCACTTCAAAGAACTCTTCCACACAGTGAACCTCAGGATATTCAGCTATTGACTCGGAAGCTAACAGCTTATCAATATTTTTTTCATAAGGTTTATATACATCATCGGTTTCGTGTTCCTCGCCTTTTAGTTTCTTTTCCGCCATAGAGTGAACTTCGCTGCCAACGTTCAGAGCTGGGGAATATGTTCTTATTTTTAAAATATTACCGGTCAGGTATTCAAAAGGTTTTGTATTATCTATGGAAGAAAAAGATACGCTGTCCAGTTTCCTGAAATGGTCTTTTATAAAATCTATAAGCCAGTGGTCCCTGTCTTTCAGGAGTTTTTTTGCCTCTTCGTATTCTTTGTTCACGAACAGCTTGTAAGCCTCCAGCCTGTAAGCTGCCGGTTCAGGTACCGGGTCCCTTGATTCGTAGGTTCCTGGATCAGGTCGGGAAAATTCTTCATTGAAATATTTGTTCTCGTCCGTAGTGATAACTAAAAGCTGATCTTTGGCACGAGTGAAAGCGACAAAGTCTATTCGGAAACTCTCCTCTTGCAGTTCCTCTTCAGCGTTGATCTTTTTGGACCCAAGTATTGATTGAACGATAGGATCAAAGATACCCTTTTTATTTACGGGAGGGGCTGGCAGGTAGATAACATTGTTGAATTCCCTTCCCTTTGCCTTATGGACCGTAGTAAGGGTCACCGGACCGTTTTTCTCTGCCTCTTCCATGGACAGACCGTATAAGCGGACGTAGTTTATAACGTTGTCCAGATCTTTATCTCCGAGCAGTTCCAAAGCTTCAAAGAAAGCGTCACTGGTCTTTTTTGCGGCATAGTAGTGCTCTTTACCATGGGAAACTGCGATCGGGAGAATCCTGTCACGGAACAGTTTTAACAGGTCGTATTTATCCTTTATCTTATTTCTCAGTTTTTTAAAAGGTTTAATGTCCTTAAGGATATCTTCTGCCGAACCGTATTTTTTGTCCGCAAGTTTAAATGCCTGCTGGATCGTGACAGGAGAATAGGGAGTGAACATTGTGCTCTTTATGATTTGCACGTCATCGCTCATCACTCCTCTGATAAAGTTTAAAATATCGTCTTTTGTGTTCTCGGAACCGCTGAAGAAAGTGGTTGTGAAATTAACGTTCCTGTTTTCCAGTTCTGTGCTCATTTTCGTTATCTGAGCGTTCGTTCTCATTATGACCGCAGTGGTCTTGTCAGAACACTTGGTCTCTTCATGGCTGTTGATAATACTCTCAAGGACGTCTGCGGCGCGTTTTACCTGATCGGACCTTTCGGTTTTAATGATAATAGGCATATTTCCGTTATATCCCGTTGCGTTCTTAAGATCTTTTAACTCACCTTTATGAGCGGTATTTTTGGTCTTGGCGATAAAGTAGTTCTTGGCATAGAACAGTATCTGGTCCGTGCTTCTGAAGTTTTCTGACAGGATGGATCTTCTGGACCTTTTAAAAAGGTCAAAATTAATGATGGACCCACCTTGAAATCCAAAGATCGCCTGTTTCTTGTCTCCCACTGCCACGAACCTGTCGGCGGACCCCAGTGCTATCTTTGCCTCTATTCTGTTCAGGTCTTGAAGTTCGTCTATGAGCACATAGTCGAATTTTCTTTTCTTCTCTAATTTCAGGAACTCTATCAGAAGATCGGCGTAGTCGTATCCTTTTGGTTTTTTGATATCTTCGTATTCCTTATAGATCTCTATGAAAGTTTTCAGAAGGAGCACTTTCTCACTGTCGGAATACGTCTTATCAAGGTCTTTGTTTTTGAGAAGTTCTTTTTCAGCTTCTTTGATATTTATGTCCTCTGGCAATACACCAAAGCTCTTCAGGTACTTTATTAGAGTATCTATTCTGGGAACGATCGTACCTATAATGTGAGTGTCTTGGTAGTTAAACAGGTCCTTTTTCTTAATGTACAGGTAGATCTCCGACCTGAGCAGATTTGAAGATATTATATCCTTCTGTTCAAGCTGACTGAGTGCATAGGAGTGGAACGTGCTTACGTTCAGTTGAGATACGTCCATCTGAACTCTGCTTTTCTTTTGCAGTTCCAAGATCCTTTTTTCCATCTCGCTTTTTGCTTTTTCCGTGAACGTCAGGCACAGGATGTCTTTCGGTTCGGTCCCGTCCCTTATCAGAGAAAGGTATTTGTGGGCAAGCAGAAGGGTTTTACCCGTCCCAGGATTGGCAGTTACCAGAACGTTGTCGTCTTTAATGTCCAGTATATCCTGCTTTTCCTGATTGATATTCAGGTCTATCGTGCTCATGGTTTTTCTTATATTTCCTAATTTACAGTTAGGAGTTGACCCTTTTATCTATAGATTTTGCTAAGCTAAACAAAGATGTTTACGGATTAAATGGGTTAACTTATTCAAAGCTAATACAATTAATCTTTTAGTCAAAAAATTTTATAACTTTCTCTGATAACTGCTCTGCCATCTCCATTGTCTCCAAATTACTTGTTGTTTCAGGGTCAAAAACTATATGGTTGATACCTGCTTTTTTAAAAGATTGAATTTCCAGATTTATAGCGTCCATATCTCCCGAAAACATATAAATGGGGTTGTTTTGAGGATTTGCTTCCGTGTTGAACTTAACTCTGTTTCTCACTGATATGGTGAAGTTTTCCATATTCACGTTCATATCATCGGAGACAGTTGTAAGATAGTTTATAAGTTCAGAAATATCTTCAGGGCTGACCCATGTCGGCTGCCAGCCAGTACCATATTTTAACGAACGTTCCATGGCGGATTTACTGCTACCGCCAATCCAGGTCTCGATCTTTCGGTTATTATAAGGTTTAGGGTAAAATTCTATATCTGAAAAACTGACTGACTCTCCTCTGAAAACAGGGTCATCACTGCTTAAAAGTTCTGATATTGCCTGCAGATATTCATCTGTGATCTTTCCCCTTTCCTTAAAATTTGCATTAAGGGCATCGAACTCCTCTTTTAGCCATCCCGGGACCACTCCGAAGATCAGTCTGCCTTCTGACAAGGTATCAAGAGTGGTCAGCATCTTTGCTACAACTACTGGGTTCCTGTAAGGCAGAACGACCGCGCTGGTGCCAAGCCTTATATTCTTGGTTTTTGCTCCAATAGCGGTCAGCAGTATAAAAGGGTCATAAAATATAGAACTGAAGATATTCTTCGTGTTGCTTGGTATTATGATATGGTCGCTGACCCACACGGAGTCAAACCCCAGTTCCTCTGCTCTGATAGCTAGATCAATGTTGAACTTCAGTGAACAGTCTCTGCGGATAGGTAAACATAGGCCAAATTTCATGAAGTGATGAGTATAAATGATCCAGAGGGATATTCATCTTTTACAGATCAATATTGTATTAGGCATAAAACTTCCATGTTTACTATCATAAAGTTACATCCTTTGTTGAATATTACACAGTAAAAATTACAGATGGTTTATAATGTTTGATCTTCAATCTTTACTCTTATAGGTTAGCAATGCCTTGATGTCTGCCGGCAGTTTAATATTAAATCTTTTTTCAAATTCAGTGATGTTTTTATGTTCTTCTTGTAACAATTTAACAATGTCTACCCCTTGGTTTTTAGCAGTGATTAAATTTGTTTTTGCATTTTCCCATTTGCTCAAGCATAATAGAGCAATCCACCGGTAATAGTGATCATGTACCGATTTCGGGTTAATCTTTATGGCTTTGTTAAAATCCTCAATTGCTTCCTCGTATAGCCCACGTCTTGCTTTGTCAAGCCCTCTGTTATTATAAGGTTCTGCCAATTGTGCATTGATCTTTATAGTTTTGTTAAAGTCCTTAATTGCTTCCTCGTATAGCCCACGTTTTACTTTGGCAAATCCTCTGTTATTATAAGCCATTGCATATTGTGGGTCGAGATTTATGGCTTTGTCATAGTCCTTAATCGCTTCCTCGTATTGCTCAAGTTCGGTTTTGGCAATTCCCCTGTTATAGTAAGCCATTGCATATTGTGGGTCGAGATTTATGGCTTTGTCATAGTTCTTAATCGCTTCCTCGTATTGCTCAAGTTCGGTTTTGGCAATTCCCCTGTTATAGTAAGCCATTGCATATTGTGGGTCGAGATTTATGGCTTTGTTAAAGTCCTTAATTGCTTCCTCATATTGCTTAAGTCTGATTTTGGCAGACCCCTTGTTATTATAAGCTTCTACCAGTTGTGTATTGTTATTTACGGTTTTTTCATAACCTTTTACGGCTTTGTCAAAGTCCTCAATTGCTTCCTCGTATTTGCCTAACGCGTATTTAAAGATACCACTCTGAAAATAGTTGTTCTGGGAGGTATAAAAATCTCCAGCAAGTTCTTTATCGTAGAAAGAATCAACATTGTTTCTTTCAAAAAAACCTGCTAAATCTGAAAACAGCGTTTGTTCTGATATACCCATTGTTCTAAGTTCCCTTATCAGGTGATTTTTGTATTGTCCAGAAATTAAAATTTCTTTCTTGATAAAATTTTGTGGTACTTCAGGAGCTCCAAACAGAAAAACAGACTGTTGAACGGTAATACGTTGAGTATCAATATTAGAATTACCTATAAAAGGTTGCCAAAGATGCCAAAGATTGTCTTTGTTAAAAAAATATTGCAATTCCTGACTTAAATCTTTTCTGTTTTTGATTTTTTCTATTGGGCTTGTTTTAGTATCTATCACAAATACTTTACCGTCTGTTTCACATACCTCACACGCAAACCATAGGGCTACAAAAGGATTATAGGTAAAATCTATCAATCCAGTGGCTACTCTATTATGCTGCAAGTGCGCCATACATTCCAACGCAGTCAAGCCTTTGTAAGTGTTGGAGTAACGGAGTTGTATCTCATCAATAATCTGATGGATGTATCCTGTGAATATATATGATAATAAATCGGTTTGTTCATCAGTTTGTTCATCTTTTAGTCGCCGCATTGCACTGCTATTTATCTTCCAGTTTTTGTTTTTCTGTCCACGGTATATGTATTGATGTTCTCCCTTGGCTTCATTAATTTTTGTGATTACATCTAAATATTCTTTCAAGCTCTTTATTTGTTCTTGATTGCTCATCTTCTCTACCGTTTTCCTTCTTGTATTCAAATATAAACTGCACTAGCCAAAAAATTCGTTACTTCTGTTCCAAGGTTATACAGTGCTTCTAATACAAAAAAATTAAGAGGATTATAGGGATAACTTAACAAACAGGATTTTGTTTACATAAGTCCTATCTGGACTGGGTTTTTATAATCATATGCATCAATATTTCCCTTAATTATCTTAACCTATTTATCCTTAATATTTTCTTCTGTAAATATGTCTTTAAAACTTGCTCCCTCCACACTACTACCTATTGGAGCAGTAAATACTTTTTTTATTAAAAGGTGGTCAAGGTAAATAAAATCAATGCAGTTGTAATTTATACCTTGTAATACTTCAAGGTTATCATGACAGAATATAGTCCGATTTAGAATATTAACTTTGTCTGGTCTGTCATAATTTATCCGCCTCTGATTTTCAGTTTTTTCAGGTAATTTAAGTAGTTCATTCTTTAATAGTGCAAAATTTTATCATATTTTCTTTACTGATAATGAAAAAGTCCTGTTTGTTAAATTAACTGTTTTGGCAAATCCTCTGCTGTAATAATTTCTGTATGTTGCGGGTTAATCTCTAGTCTTTGTCACAATCCTTAATGGCTTCTTTGTGAAGTCACCGTAACTCTCAACAAACCCGCTGGATAAACGGTGTAGTGAGCAAACCATATTCACTGTGCACCGAAGATTGGTTCACGTTGATATTTCGGTTGTAAATCAGGAATCTCGACAACCACGATTTTACCCCAGTACCAGTTATTGTTGGTAGTTAACCCGAATTATTAGATTGCCAATTCGGGAAGGGTGCGTACGACCTTCACTGTCTCAAGACTGACGGTAATGATTCGCAAAAATAGGTCAAGTGGATATCTTGGATTGCCCACCGTCTCGGTCGCGTAGCAATTGGAGTCGCTGACAATCCCGCTCTCCTTGTGGGTCTTGACGCTCTGGCGCTGAATGACCCAAGTGAGCGCCGATTTTCCGTTAACCACATATTCCCACGCTGCCTCGGGTATGTCTCTAATGATGATGTGGTTGTTGTAGATCACTGTTGATCGGTCCTTGTTCTTGCCCAACTCTAGGTGCTTCATCTTTGTGACCCTGTAGATATCTTCGGGGGGGGGGGTGAGATCCCGTAAGCAACTTGCCGTCCATGTCGATGACCGCCGGATAGGGGTCGACACACTCGTAACCAACATGCAGTTCGCCAAGGTGTTTCCCGGCATCGCGGAAGGTGCGATAATCCTCAACTGGCTTCACTAAAGGAATTCGAGGTAGTTCCTTGACGAGGTTGGCACGGAAGCGACTTCGGTAATCTTCTGAATGCAGAATCCCGTAAACATAGTTAAATATGTCTTCCTGACTGATGGTCTCCGACGGGTACGCTGAGCGAAAAATTTGAAGACCCCAATCGGTAATGGCATCAATCCTCCGAAATTTGGAAATTTGCTCTCCGAAGAGATTGGTCCGCATTTCCTTGCCCTCTTCATAAAGCCAGAAAGGGAAACACTGACCCTTGTCGATTGTGTCTATATTGGGTAGCACATCCATCATCAGTGCAGAAAATCCGGACCGTCCTCCCTTTCCCGTCACTGCAATTACACGGTTGGGTAGCTTGTCATTCGGGAAGATACGAGGCATCTGATAGACCCTCTCATTGAGACGGCGGCTGAAAAACTGCCATTGCTTTGTGAAAGGCTTATACAGACAAGGGACAAATATGCCATCGGTCTGTTGAAGTTTTTTCCCTTTTCGGAGGTCTTGCTTGAGAGAGTGAGTCCAACTGATTCTGCTGGTATCAATCGTTACGAATTCGTCTATTGCAGGGAGCTTGCCTTCTGCAGACCCGATCGTTGCGCGTTGCTTCGTTGCCTGCCAGCATTCCAATATACTGTTATAAAAAGAGGTTGTCGATTCAATGTTCTTGACCAGTGCGTTCCGGGATGGATTAATGCACCACGGATCCCGGCCGGTAACTACGCCCAAGGAATAATTATCAAATAAAACGGTTCTTTTCCTATTATTCTTGTCTCCGACCACAGGATACGCCTTGAAGTGCTGATCGCGTTGGTCCATCCAGTCGCCATGCTCATCTGGAATGATTTGTTTCCATCCGCCGGTGTCCTTGATTCCGCAGGTGCTTCCGAAACACCTAATCCGATCAAGTTTCTGTTTCCGGTCTAGTTTATCCCCGATATCGTGGAACAGAATGCAACCTTGCTCTGTGGCATCGGGATTCTTGACGAAGATTGTGATTGCAACTCCTGTCATGCTCGCCTGTCCGAAGATATTCTCACCCTCCCCTGTAGTGCCGGACAGCATGTTCTTACGGATGTCGCCGCGAAGATGGAATATATGAACGCTGGCAAACTCCTCGGCTAGGCACTTACGCAATCCGTCGGAGAAGGAACGCTCGACCCATGCACTGTTGGTAATGTATGCCATTACACCGGCCTTCCCGAGGCGGTCACTGCCCCAACGGATTGCACGGATGTAGCTGTCGTACAGATTCCGAACTGTCTTGGCGTTCGACCGGTTTGCATATGTGGTCCGGATTCGCTCATCCAGCCTTGTATAAGACACATTCTTTGCGTTGTCGTTCTCGCTTCTTTGACCGACCGAATAGGGCGGGTTGCCGACAATGACCCGAATTTCGGTTTTCTTTTGTCGTTTACGACGACCGGTATTGTCTTCCATATAGTACGACAATTCGTCGTCGCTCTCGTGCAGGGCGAAGGTATCGGTAAGGCAGATACCGGTGTAGGGAAGATAGTCGTCCCGTCTGGAAACCGAATGGAAGACGGATTCGATATTGACGGCGGCGATATAGTAGGCGAGCAAAACGATCTCGTTGGCATGGATTTCTTTGCGGTATTTCCGCTCCAGGTCTTCGGGCTCAATAAGTCCCGATTGCAACAAACAGGTGATGAAGGTGCCGGTACCGGCAAATGGATCTAGAATATGGACACCTTCCGAACCGAGTGTCTGGTTAAACTCATCCTGCAATGCTTCATTTACCGACCGGATGATGAAGTCAACGATCTCAACCGGCGTGTAGACGATGCCGAGCATTTTCGTGGTACGCGGAAACGCGCCCCGGAAGAACTTGTCATAGAGCTCGACGATTAGGTTCTGCCGTGCCAGCGGATCGGTAATTCCCTTCGCCCGCTTTCGCACGGAGGTGTAGAATCCTTCGAGGGTTCTGGCCTCGCGCTCGACTTGTGCTTCGTCGATCACCGACAGGACCTTTGTCATGGCAACCGAGACAGGGTTTCTGTTGATGAAGGTATGACCTTCGAATAGTGCATCAAATACGGGACAAGTAATCAGATGCTGTGCCAGCATCTCAATGGCATCGTGTTCCGTGACAGACTCGTTGAGGTCGTCGCGGAGTTCCAAAAAAAATTTCTGGAAAACCGACGAAGCGTTGCTGTCCTTTTCCTGTACAAGTCCGGCGATTCTGGTGACATGCCGTCTTGCAATTTCGGCGACGTCCTTTGCCCAGTCTTCCCAGTAGTCGCGCGTGCCACACTTCTCGACGATCTTCGCCATCACTGCCCGGGAAAACTCATTGATTACCAACTGCAATGGTTCTTGTTGTTCGCTCCTGTTTTCGTAGTTGTTCAAATCTCCTCGACCGATCTCTAATCCGCGTGTTCCGGGACGGCTGGGCAGGTCTTCAATTTTTGCCGTGACCGCTTGGAGTTCAGTGCTGGCAATCGGCGATCTGCCATCAATGATAGCAATACGGCTGCTGATATCTTGCCCAAGGCCACCCTGATTGATGACTGCGTCAAGACGGTCGTCATGGGCTCGTAGTGCATTCAGGATCTGCCAGACAACTCGGTATTTGTTGTTGTCGGCGAGAGCCACATCTGTGGAAACACCTGGCGGTACGCCGACCGGCAAAATGACGTAGCCCATCCGCTTGCCGGGTGCTTTGCGCATCACCCGACCCACGGCCTGCACAACATCTATTTGACTGTTGCGTGGATGCAGAAATAGAATCGCGTCGAGATCTGGCACGTCAACACCTTCGGTCAGGCATCGTGCATTGCTCAGGATCCGGCAGACATTTTTACCCGTGTCTTCCTTTAGCCAGTCGAGCAACCGGCCCCGATCCCGGGCGTTATAGGTGCCATCTACATGCCGGACTTTACAGAGGACACCTTTTCGCTCATTTTTACCAGTTTTAGACTTAAATTCAGCGACAACCTGCTCGAACTCGTTTTGAACAAGTTTCGAACTTTTGATGTCCCGGCAGAAAGCAAGAGCGCGACGCATCGGTTCAAGACCGTCCACGGTCGTTCCCATAAGACCACTCTTGGACAAGGCTCTCCAGCAACCGATGATTTTCGTGGCGTCGTCAAGTACAAGTTCAGTGTTCTCGTCGGCAAGGCGATTCTGCACCGCAGTGCTCACCTGCCCCTCGTCCATGATTAAAACTATTACGCGGTAATCTGTCAGGATATCGCTCTCAACCGCCCGCGCGAACCCGTGATAAAATAGAATTTCACCGTAGAGGTCAGGATCATCCATTGAGGCAAGAACGGCCTGCGTGTCGCGTGCCTTCGTCCTTGCATTCTCACCGTAGATCCGTGGTGTTGCCGTCATGTAGAGCCGCTTGCAGCCTCGGATCGTTTCGTTGTCGTGCACCTTTACGAAATTAGACTGGTTCTCACCCGGGAAAGTTACACCTGTGGTGCGGTGAGCTTCATCGCAGATAATCAGGTCAAATTCAGGAAGTCCATGATTTGCCTGTGCGGCTGCGATTACCGAGATTGACTGATAGGTTGCAAAAACGACGCGCATTGAGTCGGCGTCCGATGCAGCGACCTCTCGTGCCAGCAAAACCGCGTCCGTCGTGGGTGGAAAGGCGAGGTCGGTAACTTCAAGCTCTGCAACATCATGTCGACTTCGGCGCCTTCTGCCCACTTGAGTGTCCGAGCACACTGCAAAGGTGGAGAGTGACAAGACCGTATTAGCACACCATTCGTACACGGTCTGGGACATCAAGGCAAGGGACGGCACCAGTAACAGAACATGCCTGCCAGAACCCGAGAGTTCCTCGGCGATGCGTAGCCCAGTCAGGGTTTTTCCGGTCCCACAGGCCATGATAAGCTTGCCACGGTCGGCATCGGCCAGCCCTTTCTTCACTGCCTCCAGTGCCTCGACTTGGTCCTGCCGTAAGGTCTTCGGTTTGGGACGTGCGATTTTGCCCGTTGCTGCGAACGTGGACCAGTCCACTTGGCTGTTGCGGAGGTCGCGAAGACCGACGACTGCCGTTGGGACCCTCTGGCCGTACAGCATCGTCTTGGCATTTAGAGTCCACGGTCTGTCGGTGGTCTCGACGATCAGACGTTCGGCGAATGCTGACTTTGCCGAGGCAGAGATGAAGGTATCTATATCCTCCTTGCGGATGCTCCGGTTGATATCGAAGAACTTGCATTGGATCGCGGCAAACTTGCCATCATGCAAGGAGCCGACGAGATCAATCCCGGTGTCTGTCCTGTCAATATCCTTGCGGCGTGCCCAGTCAGACCAGAGTTCGACACGAGCAAATCGCTTTGACTGCACGGGGTCGGTCACCAACCATGTGGCGATTAGTTTCTCAAATGCAGTGCCCTTATCTCGCTCGCTGATAGAGTCGGTTCGGTAAGATTCAAGAAGGCGGTCCAGTGAAGTCATTGCAGGAAGTACCTCTTTAGAAAAGTTTCGTCACATCTTCGGCTATAGTAAGTTTTTGCATGTTGCGTGTTAATCTTTATTGCTTTGTCAAAGTTCTCAATTGCTTTTAAAGTATCAGCTTTGTTAAAAAACTCATTTCCGGGGACAAGATATACTTCTGTATCTTTTGATTCTGAGAAAGTATTAGATTTTTTCATAGTTTATTCTCCGGCAAGCTGTATTCTTTACTGCTTTATTGTACAATAAAAATTACAAAAGGGCAGGATTTGATACTACAATTAGCCAGCTGCTTCTGCACCGGAGTTTGTGAAGCATTTTTCTGCATAAACTAAACAAACTTCTTATAAATCTCTTTTTGCTACAATTTGTTGGCACATCCAAAATCTGAAATGGCTTTACTAATTTGATTAATATCTACACTATGTCTTGTGTTCAATGGGATTAATGGACACGAGGATATTGCGGAATTTGCACTAGATAGCGTACATCTTTTTATTAAAAAAGGAGGATATATACCAAATGGGTTTTTTAGATAAGAAATGTTTTAATGATGTAAAAAAAGTTACTTATATGGTAAGAATAGATGATTTTTATACTATTTCTGAAAATAGAAGCGATGGCGATATTGTAGAAGAAAATATCAAAGATAGGATTAGAGTTAAGTTGACCTATTTTCCTTCAAGTCCTCATAGATTGTATTTTGCGAATTTTAAATTAAAAGATGGTAGTAAAAAATTTTTTAGAAGTAATGGAAAAATTTGGGAAAAATGTAATAGTGAAAAAGAATCATACAAATATGTTCCAGAAGAGTATGTAGGGGTTAAACATAAATGGAAATCAAAATGGAAACAATTTGTTTGTACTACTAATTCTAATAGCCTTATAATTATAACTGCTATTATAAGTATTTTTGTAAGTATTATTTTAAATTTTATTTTTTAAGAAAGAGATTTTTATCTCTTGTCAGAGCAAGATGTTTGTGGGCAAGCAGAAGGGTTTTGTCTGTCCCAGGATTGACAGTTACCAGAAGGTTGTCGTCTTTAATGTCCAGTATATCCTACTTTTCTTGATTGACATTCAAAGCGACCGTGCTCACGGTTTTTCTTATATTGCCTGAATTATAGTTAGGAGTTGACCCTTTTATCTATAGATTTTGCTAAGTTAAACAAAGGTGTTGGTCTGGGGTTAAGGTTCTTAAACATCTGGAGAGAACGAAGATACTTGTTCATCTGATAGATATGTTGCCGACGGAAAACAGGGATTTTATATATGCGTGATAAGTGCAGGTGTTTTCTAAAAATTTCAAGGGTTAAAAGTCTTTTTGGCATTTTTCCATTCATGCAGGCATAGTTACATAATTACCTGTTCATACGTAGGTGTGGAAAATCCCGCGACATGTTCAAAATAAAAATCCCCAATCATTTCTTTTCATTTGCAAAAGTCTGCCTTCAACAAATCCTCTGCCATATGTAGTTCGCGGGTGTCTGTTCGGGTCGACCTCTATTGCTTTGTCAAAGTCCTCAAATGTTTCTTTGTATAGCTCAAGTCCGACTTTGGCACATCCTCTTTCATAGTAGACATCTGCATCTTGTGGGTCGATCTTTATTGCTTTGTCAAAGTTCTTAATGGCTTCCTTGAGGTCGATCTCTATTGCTTTGTCAAAGTCCTTAATGGCTTCCTTGAGTAGTCCAAGTTTGGTTTTGGCACATCCTCTTTCATAGTAGACATCTGCATCTTGCGGGTCGAACTCTATTGCTTTGTCACAATTCTTAATGGCTGCTGTGTATAGCTTAAGGTAGGTTTTGGCACGTCTTCTGCCATAATAGTAATAAGCATCTTGTGGGTCGAACTCTATTGCTTTGTCAAAGTCCTTAATGGCTCCTTTGAGTAGTCCAAGTTTGGTTTTGGCACATCCTCTTTCATAGTAGACATCTGCATCTTGCGGGTTGATCTCTATTGTTTTGTCAAAGTCCTTAATGGCTGCTGTGTATAGCTTAAGTTCGGTTTTAGTACGTCCTCTTTCATAGTAGGCATCTGCGTGTTGCAGGTTGATCGCTATTGCTTTATTAAAGTCCATAACGGCTTCCCTGTATAGCTTAAGCTCGAATTTGGCACGTCCTCTTTCATAGTAGGCGTTTGCATCTTGCGGGTTGATCGTTATTGCTGTATTAAAGTCCTTAATGGCTTCCTTGTATAGCTCTCCCCCAAGATAGGTTTTAGCACATCCACTGCCATAGTAGGCATCTGCATTTCGCGGGTCGGTCTCTATTGCTTTGTCAAATTCTTCAATGGCATCTATAAAATCACCTTTGTTCAAAGACTCGTTTCCGCGGGCAAGATATACTTCTGTATCCTTTGGTTCTGATAAAGTATTTGATTTGTCCATAATTTATTCTCTGGCAAACTGTATTTCCTTCTATTCTTTACTGATACTTATTGTACAGTAAAAATTACAAAAGGTTTATAACATCTGAAAAAAATTGAACTCTTTTACCGTAACCAAAAAGGTCAGGCTTTAATATTACAATTAGCCAGTTGTCTCTGCTCCGGATTTTGTGAAGCATTCTGTTCTGCATACATTAAACACACTTCTTGTAAATTTCTTTTTGCCATAATCTGTTTGCACATCTGGAATCTGCAATGACTTTACTGATTTGATTAATATCGACTTCGGCATTTCCTTTATAGGTATAGGGTCCTGTGTTTTTAGGGTTTAATAAAGTAAAGAACTAAAGATATTCTTGTTATTGCTTGGTGTGATCATATGGTCGCTGATCCACACAGAGTCAAATCCCAGTTCCTCTGCTCTGATAGCTAGATCAATGTTGAACTTCAGCGAACAGTCTCCACGGATGGGTAAACATAGACCAAATTTCATGAAGTGATGAATATAAATGATATAGAGGGATATTCATCTTTTACAGATCAATGTTGTATAGTTAGTTATCTCGGAGTTGTTTGGAGCCATAATGTCAGATTTTATAGATGAAACGGTTATTAAGGTTGTCTCCGGTAAAGGTGGTGAAGGATGCATCAGTTTCAGAAGGGAAAAATACGTGCCTTTTGGAGGTCCTGATGGAGGTGACGGAGGCAAAGGGGGTGATGTGGTATTAGTAGCGGATGAAAACTTGACTTCTCTTTTGCATCTTATGTACAAAAAAGAATACAGGGCCGAAAACGGTCAGAACGGCAAGGGTAAAAACCGGTACGGCAAGAGCGGGAACGATATTGTTATACGCCTTCCCGTTGGAACGGTGGTAAAGGTCGCGGGATCCGGTGAGATATTAGAGGATATAGTAAGAAAAGATCAGAGGTTTGTCGTTGGAAAAGGTGGAAAAGGTGGAAAGGGTAACGCAAAGTACGTCAGTTCTGTCAATCAGGCACCGAGAAAGATAGGACCGGCTGGAAAAGGTGAGGAGTTAGATCTTAAACTAGAATTAAAGCTCCTGGCCGACGTGGGAATAATGGGCTTTCCAAATGCGGGGAAATCCACCCTGATATCCAGGATATCAGCAGCCAGACCCAAGATCGGTGCCTATCCTTTTACGACCCTGGTCCCGAACCTCGGCGTTGTGGCATACAGTGACGAAAAAAGCTTTGTCGTGGCCGATATACCCGGGATCATTGAAGGTGCTCACAAAGGTGCCGGTCTGGGGTTAAGGTTCTTAAGGCATCTGGAGAGAACGAAGATACTTGTTCATCTGATAGACCTGTCTCCGATGGAGGGCAGGGACCCGCTGGGCGATCATGAGAAAATAAACAGTGAACTGAAGGCCTTTGATATCCAGCTTGCGTCCAAACCGCAGATAGTCGTGCTGAACAAAACGGATGTCGTCAGTTCGGAAAAAGAACTACAGGATATCAGGAGCAGATTTAAAAGCAGGAACATAGACGTTATTGCGATCTCAGCGGTAACCGGTGAAGGTTTAAGCAGCCTGTTGAGCGCAGTGATGAAAGAACTTGAAAAAAGCAGCAGATCTGACCCTGAACGCTCTGATATTCCCGTCTGACGACCCGTGGAACGTTTTACTTAGGTAAGTTCCGTGTTTGTTATTGATATCCGTTTGTGGTAGCATAAAGACAGGACGGCATTCTTGATCATGACTGAATTCAAACACGATAAATCAATTGACATTACCAGAGAGATCTGTCCCATGACCTTTGTCAAGACAAAGATCCAGCTTGATAAAATGGAAAAAGGTCAGGTACTTGAGGTCGTGCTGAGGGAAGGTGAGCCGTTAGCCAACGTACCTAAAAGCGCTGAGCAGGATGGTCACAAAGTACTGGACATAAGCAAAGACGACGACCGTGTTTACAAGATCCTGATCGAGCGCTGTTAACCCTGGCCGTTCCCTCCGTTCAGAACCGTGAAAAACAGCAGAAATATCGACAGTTTACTTGACCTGATAGGGAACACCCCCCTTGTGTCCCTGAATGAGCTCTGCTCTGATGCCGGTATCGGGTCCGGGGTGGAGGTATACGCAAAGGCCGAGTGGTTCAACCCCGGCGGTTCGGTAAAGGACAGGCCTGCACTTGAAATGATTATGGACGGGATCAAGACGGGCGAGTTGACAAAAGACAAGATCATAATGGATTCATCTTCCGGCAATACCGCCGTTGCCTATGCGATGATCGGTACCGTGCTCGGTTACAAGGTTGAACTGGTTGTGCCGGAGAACATTAACTTTGAAAGGAGAGAGGTGCTCAGGGCGTACGGGGCGAAGATAGTAAACTCAGACCCCTTTGAAGGGTCCGATGGAGCTATAAATCTTGCAAAGAAGTTAAAGAAGGAGCATCCTGCAAAGTACTTTATGCCCGACCAGTACAACAATCCCGCCAATCCCAGAGCACATTACAGAACTACCGCACGGGAGATATGGGAGCAGACCGGAGGCAGGGTAACGCATTTTCTTGCAGGTCTTGGCACCAGCGGCACTTTAATGGGGACGGGGGCCGGACTGAAGGAGTTCAGCGGCGACATCCGGGTGATTGCGATGCAGCCCGCAGAACCGCTTCACGGACTTGAGGGCCTGAAACATATGCCGACCTCCATAGTTCCCGGGATATACAACGGATCCTTTCCAGATGAGATAGTTGGGATAGGTACGGAAGAGTCCTATGATATGATGAAGACGGTCATGGACCTGAAAGGTTTTTTCATCGGTCATTCGGGAGGTGCAGCCATCTGTGCCGTGTTAAAGCTGGCCCGAAGCCTGGACGAGGGTGTAATAGTTACGGTCCTGCCCGACAGCGGTTTTAAGTACCTGAGCGAAGGAATATGGTGGTGAAGATAAAAAGGTCTGCCTATGAAGGTATGATAAGCCACGCCGAGTCAGGCTATCCCTATGAGGTCTGCGGGGTCATAATAGGGAAAAAGGGACTTATAAAGTATCACAGGGAGTGTGATAATCTGATCTCCCAGGACGCCGTAAGGACGGAGTTCAAGACCGAGAACGACCTTGACAGCCAGCGCATGAGGGACCGGTTCGAACTGGACCCGAGGTCGTTCATGGAAGCGGACGAGTGGGCAAGGGAGAACGGCCTTGATATAATCGGTATTTATCATTCACACCCGGACAGTCCGTCACGGCCTTCCGAGACCGACAGGAAGATCGCCTCGCCTTTCTGGGGATATATCATCTTTTCAGTGAACGGCGGGAAGTACAACGACGCGAGGCTCTGGTATTTAAGTGAAGACCTTACCCGGTTCGAACGTGCTGACTTCAAGCTGACAGACTGACCAGGTAAAAGACCCCGTAAAGCATATTTCTTGACAATGATCACCGTTTGAACATAATAACCCCGAATCTTATTTTCATGGCGACCGCGAATGGAACTAAGCAGTTTACTGTCCAGCACAATATTTATAATCCCCGAACTTATCCTTGTTGTTGCTTCTCTGATAGTTATTATCATTGCCGTTTCTGCCTCGGGAAAAGGTAAGGATTACGGTTTTTTCGTTGCTGTTGTGGCCGTCTGTCTTTCGTTTTTTACCAATCTGGAGCGGATCGACAACCCTCAGGTCGCCTTTTACGGTGCTCTTTCGCTTGACGTCTTCTCTGCCTATTTCAACTCCGTTTTCCTGGCGGGTGCCTTTTTCACGTTACTTATCTCAAGGGATTACTTAAAAGGGAGCGAGAACGTGGATGAGTATATCTCTCTTATACTGCTGTGTACTGCGGGGATGATGTTCATAAGTTCTGCAAAGGAGTTCATATCGCTGTTCATAGGGTTCGAGGTGATGTCGATCTCAGCGTATGTTCTCAGCGGCTTTGACAGAAGGTCCGCCGGTTCTATGGAGTCAGGTATTAAATACCTTATACTGGGTGGTTTTTCCTCTGCCGTGCTCCTTTACGGTATATCACTTCTCTACGGCGCGTCCGGGTCGGTTTTCTTTGAAAGTATCATTGCCGGGTTCGATCCTGAAGACCCTCTTTTTCTGGCGGGTACCGTACTTGTACTTATAGGTTTTCTTTTTAAGATAGGAGCTGCCCCGTTCCATCAGTGGATCCCGGATACCTATGAAGGTGCTCCAACTCCCGTGACGGCCTTTATGTCGGTGGCTGTAAAGGCCGCGGCTTTTGCGATCTTACTGAGGTTCCTGTTCGAAGGGGTGGATATCCACGCAGTGGACATAAGCTCCATATTGATAGGGGTATCGGTCCTGACGATGACGATCGGTAACGTCTCCGCTATCGTTCAGAAGAGCATAAAGAGAATGCTTGCCTATTCAAGCATAGCACACGCGGGCTACCTTACCGTTGGTATAGTGGCCAGGATAAACGGTGAGACAGATGCAATAAGCGACGTGCTGTACTATGTTTACGCCTATTCGATAATGAACATGGGCGCCTTTGCGATCATCTGCTGTCTGAACAGGAAGGACGGACAGGCAAATGATTACGACTCCGTATCGGGTTTGTGGAAGAGAAACCCCTACGTAGCGATCTGTCTGGCGATCCTGATGTTCTCACTTGCCGGACTTCCTCCAACTATTGGCTTTTTCGCAAAATACAGGGTATTTCTTTCTGCAGCTGAGGTACAGCTTTATTCACTGGTCCTTATCGGGGTGATAAACAGCGTTGTCTCCGCTTACTATTATCTGAAGGTGCTGGTCTATGCCTTTATGCACGATGAAAAACACGCTTTTGAACCGGCCGGGACCGTTTCAATGGTCTCTATAGGGATACTTTCACTGGCGGCTTTGCTATTTGGTCTGTTCCCTATGTATTCAGTTGACCTGCTCATTAAAGCGGCAGGTTCGTTTTAAAAGGGGTTTTACCGTGGGCGTCAGCTTGTTAAACTTACGTACATGACTTACTCGGAGGTGTCCCATGAATGAACCTTTATCTATTTACATAGCAGGGGAACTGTTCGATCATAAACATCTGACGGGAAACGCCCTTCTTGCTTCCTACATAGAGAAAGGGTCCGAAGGTAAATATACCTGCGTACTTCCGCAGGACCTGGAACAGGCTACTGAACGGGCGGTGGACATAAGGAACCAGGACCTGTACCACGTGATGAACTG
The DNA here is from genome assembly GCA_965215275.1 of Thermodesulfobacteriota bacterium. GTDB lineage: Bacteria > Desulfobacterota_D > UBA1144 > Nemesobacterales > JAJCZQ01 > CAZUNK01. The sequence continues at coordinate 330,594 of OZ244044.1, read as the reverse complement.
TGATCTGGGCTTGTTCAGTTTTGATGGTACGGAACTGGATTCCGGGACCGTGGTCGAGTATATGTTCGCCAAGTTCCTGGATATCCCGGCGGTCATTATTCGTTCTGATTTCAGGTCAGGAGGTGATCAGAGAACGGATGACTGGAACCTTATGTGCTCGTATTATCCCAGGACCCGTATCTTAAGCATTCATGCCATGGCCCTGTATCATAAATTAAGGCGGCCGGGTGAAGATGTGTCCATGTCCACCGACCGGTACTATACACATCTGGCAAACGAAGTGGTTCAGGGGTTTGACAAGGTACTGCTTGAACCTCCTGTTGCCAAAGGAAAGCGTAAGGACATTGAACGTATATACCGGTGGGCCCTGGATTTTCCAGGCAGTGGGTTCAGTTCCTGCGGCGGGAGGAAGGACTTCCTTGACGAGCTTATATCTTCCAAGATAAAAAAGCGCCTGCTGTGAAAGAAAAAGAGATGATGTTTAAACTTATAAAAGTTGACAAAATATCAATTTGAGAAGTATATAGATGAGTTTTCAGTTTTCGTTCAAGTTAAATGATGGTTGTTAAAACAGATACACAAGCCCGATCGGATGCTCTTTTTAGCAGTATGGTAAGAAAAACTATTACCTTTGAAGAATTAAGTAATGATAATATAGTATGGAAAAGTCTTAATTATATATAGTAATTATTCGTTTTATAATGACAAAATTAAAAGCAAAAAAAGAAAAAGAACAAGCAATAGATAAAGCATCAAAGATGTTATTAAAAATGGGATTGATCCCGCATAAACGACCTGAAAGACCAACTAAAGAAGAACTGAATAAAAGGTTTAAATTAGTAGTAGATCCTGAAGGAAATCCTCTTATAAAAGAAGTTAATGATTAAAGGGAGTTATGGGATTTTGTCAACTTTCCTATATAATTCCCAAACTTAAAAATAGACATATCTACCTAACATCCAGCTAAGATTCTTTTTAGAACCTATTTTTTTACTAAGCCTAATATTTACATCTATAAGATTCTTTAACTCGTCTATTATAATATTTTCACTATCATTATATTCATCTTCTATTTCGTTCATAAATATGTTTAACTCAGGACACACAGATAGAAGACCATCATCAGTATCTCTGTAAGTATACATATTAAAATTCTTATACAATCCGTGATGTTTAATATCCTTAAAACCTTTCCAATCTTTAAATAATTCACTTATATTGAGCTTTTCAGGTACAGTACTTCTATTCCTGTCTGCTATACTTATATCCGCTTGTGGTAAATCATTTATATATTCATTAACATCTGACATATAAACCTCCTATAATATCAGCTATGATGACCCTTACTTCTTTTAGGCAATTCTATAAAACCTATTGCTTAAAAGTATAGATATATATTCTTTGTGAACTGTTTTTCATTTCTGGCAAGTTTAAAACAACGTTAGAACATCCTGACATCTAATCCTTCAATAACATTTTCAATCTGATTTATTCCGGACACAGGATAATAACTGGCGTCCCCGAGGGGATTTGAACCCCTGTTACCGGCGTGAAAGGCCGATGTCCTGGACCTGGCTAGACGACGGGGACTTCAAATGAGCCGTACAGGATTCGAACCTGTGACCCACTGCTTAAAAGGCAGTTGCTCTACCAAGCTGAGCTAACGGCTCAAATTTGAAGCAACAATATATCACTGATAAGTATCTTGTCAAAACTAAGCCTTTATAAGGCCGGTTATATACAAAGCTTAAATCCCCTGTGTAAAAAAGGGAATTATATAGTTAAGTTGACAAGAAAGAACTTGTAAAATTGGTAGGAAAATGGTAGTATTACAGTAGTGATCAGAACGATTACACGAACTGTAAAGGCAGATAGTGGTTTTCATAAAAGACTGGATGAATTCTTAAATCAGCTTACCGATCTGTATAACAGTGCCTTGTACCATAGGTTAAGATCCTGGGATTGGTATGAAAGAACTATCTCTAAATACGAACAGTTTAATCAGTTGACTGAGGTCCGAGAGCAAGACAAGGGATTCGAAAAGTTTAATGCGGTAGCTCAAAGAAGCGTTCTGGAAAGACTGGATAATGCATATAGTCCTTATTTGAGCTATTTAAGGAATAAGAAAGCAGGTAAGAAGGTAGGGAAGGTTGGCAGACCTAAATATAAAAGTCCAAACAGACCAGTTCGTTCATTTGAAACAAACAATTATAAAAACATAAAGAAGACAGGCAGAAGAACATATTTAACGATAAAGGGACTTGGCAGATTATCTTTCAAAGGTAGTATGCCAGAGTGTGTTTGTTTGAAAGCACCTAAAACAATAATAAGAGTAATTCAAAGTTCGTTAAGAATTAAGCTCCAGTTTCTGTGTGAGTTTACAGATGAGAAGAAGAGACCTTTGGATAAATCCATAGGGATAGATTTTGGAATAACAAACAGATTAGCTTTTTCAGATGGAACTAAAGTTCCCGGTATCAGGATAGACAGGAAGGAACTTAAACGAAAGCAAAAAATTGTTTCAAGAGCGGTAAAAGGTTCTGACAGCAGAAAGAAGAAAGTTTTATCGTTAGCGAAGGAATGGGAACGAACTACCGATCGTGAAAATAACGCTATACACAGAATGACCACCAATATAGTAAAGAAGTGTAATCATATAAAATTAGAGGATTTGAATATACAAGGAATGGTAAAGAACCATCATCTTGCTAAATCCATAACAGAACAGCAATGGGGTAAGATCAAACATCAACTTGCTTACAAAGCCGAGATAGCTGGAGGCAAGCTGGTTTTAGTTAAAGCTCATTATATAACAAGAACCTGTTCTGAATGCGGAAAGGTAAATCCAAAACTGCCTCTGTATCAACGAGTATTTAACTGTATGTATTGCGGTTATTCGGAAGACAGGGATATAAACGCAGGTAAAAATATTAATACTCTTAATGAAGGAGACTTCATGTCGGGCGGGAATAAGGTAGCAATACTCCCGATGAGTGCTAAGAGTATCAGATCAAAAGAGAACAGGGATAGAGGAACTCTGCACTCAGAACAGTATGGGTAAGTTTGTCAACTTAACTATATAATTCCCTAAAATATACAATGCTCTCAGGTCTTGACGAGATCCAGAAAAGGAATTTCACCTTGGTCACGCTGGCCAATTTTTTCTTCTTCTGTAATTTTTCAGCTTTCTTCCTGCTGCCGCTCTTTATAAAGGGGTTAGGTGGGGATGAAGCGGAGATCGGCTATATAATGGGTACTTTCGGTATTACGTCCCTTGCGTCGATCCCGCTGGTCTCTCATCTGATAGACACGTACGGGCGAAAGTACTTCATCATATTTGGAGGTGTGTTGACCTTTTTTTCCACGCTTTCGTTCCTGTTCATCTCGGAGATCGGAGTGGCGATCTATTTCCTCAGGCTTGTACAGGGGGTCGGATTTGCGTTCTTTTTTACCTCTGCGAGCACTCTGGTCTCAGATAACGTACCCCAGGAGGTAAGGGCACATGGCCTCGGGGTTTTCGGTGCCTTTACGATAATGTCGTACGCGATAGGTCCTTCGGTCGGTGAACTGGTCGTAAGCGGTTTCGGATTTGACGTTTTCTTTCTTTACGCTTCTTCGTTCGGCCTTGTTGCGGTGCTTCTTACGCTGTTTGCACAGGACGGACGATTTACAAGGTCAGATGGCAGTTCTGCCTTGGCCTTTTTTCACCTGATAGGGTCACGAAGGTACAGGCTCATACTGTTCACTAACCTTATCATAGCATGCGGGCTTGGAAGTATGCTCCATTTCTTTTCGGTCTTTCTGAGGTCCAAGAGCTTTAACGTGTCCGCGTTCTTCCTTACCTATTCGGTCACTGTGATAGCCATCCGCGTTTTTGGGAGCAAGGTCTCCGATATGTTCAACAGGAAGTTCATAGCCGCTCCAAGTATTCTTCTGATGTCCCTGTCGCTTATATTCGTGTTTACCATTGATTCGCTGTACACGGCGGTTCTGATCTCCTTTCTGTTCAGTTTCGGGTATGGTTTTTTATACCCGACGATCAGTGCGATAATAATAGACAGGGCATCTGCTTCTGAAAGGGGAAAGGCCATGGGGGCGTTCAATGGTTCGTTCAGCCTCGGGATAAACTATATTGCCTTCCCTCTTGGAATACTGGCTAAATACTGGGGATTTCCAGTTATGTATATGATCGCGGGGATACTTGTCTTTGCGGGATTTTTAATATATACGATATTTGAGAACGGTACTTCAGATGAAGATCAGACCAAATGACAGGGTTTTGATACTGGACCCGGATGAAAGGACCTACCTGCTGAAGGTCGAACCGGACGGGAAATTCCATACCAGTAAAGGGATACTGGAGTTTAACGATATAATAGGAAAGGAAGTCGGTGATCTTGTTACTTCGTCCCTGCATCAGAGTTTTGCCCTTCTTGAACCGACGGTGGAAGACAGGATGATGAAGGTAAAGAGGCTGACCCAGATCATATATCCTAAAGATGCGGCGATGATCGTTCTGAAGGCGGGTATATCAAGTGGCAGCACGGTCATTGAGTGCGGAGCGGGTTCCGGTGCACTTTCCATACCTCTGGCAAACGCCGTTGGTCCCACGGGAAAGCTCTGTATTTACGAAATAAGAGAGAGGTTCCTCAGGAATGCAGAGAAGAACATAACGGAGGCAGGGCTTGAGGACCGGGTCGAGATCAAGTCCAGGGACGCAAGGGACGGCTTTGATCAGAGAGAAGCGGACGCGGCCGTTCTGGACCTTCCATCTCCCTGGCACGGAATTCGCTCGGCTTACCAGTCGCTGAAAGGAGGAGGCAGACTTGTCAGCCTGTCACCAACGGTAAATCAGGTGGAGGAGACCGCCGTTCACATGCGTAACGAGGGATTTGTCTTTACGGAGACCTTTGAGATCATCCTGAGGAACTATCTCGTGCGACCGGGAAGGACCAGACCGATCGACAGGATAGTTGGTCACACGGGGTTTATTACAGTTGGAAGAAAAATTAACAGGAAAAACAGTTCATAATGATAATAACAAGTTATAAAGGATATTTCAGAAACTACATAATATATTTTGTATTGCTTTTCCTGCTTTTTTTCTCCTGCTCAAGCGCGGGGATAAAAAGCAGCTATAACGTCCTGGAAGTTTATGACGGGGATACCATTACGATAGATCATCCGAAGGTCAAAAGGCTCAGATATCTGGGGATAGATGCACCTGAGAAACTTTCAAGCCGTTCACCGGGAGAGCCTTTTTCTCAGAGGTCCACGGACCTGAACAAAAAGTTAGTGGGAGGAAGGTCAGTAACGGTAGAGTTCGACCGGGAAAAGTATGGCCGCTATGGAAGGCTGCTCGGATACGTTTTTGTGGATGGGACCTTTGTCAATGAAGAGCTCGTAAGAAGGGGTCTGGCAAGGACTTTGTTCATAGGTAAGAACAGAAAGTACAAGGACAGGATCCTCAAGGCCCAGCAGGAGGCAAAGAGGGAAAGAAGGGGGATATGGGGCGACCCGGGCAGTTTTAAGGTCCCGGGGGACAACGGACGTTTTCTGATCAGTCCGGCAGACGTCAGGGACCATATCAATAAAAGCGTTGTGGTAAGGGGCAGGGTAACTGAACTGTCCGAGAAGAAAAACAGGCTGACGGTGATGAAAATGGAAGACCTGCTGGGTCTGGTATTTTTCAGGAGCGACCTGGATAATTTCAGATTTTTTGGGATCGAGCCTTCGGAGTTCTATCTGAAAAGGTACGTTGAAGTGGTTGGACGTATAAAAATGTACAGGGGTTCGCCTCGGATAATAGTGGAGCATCCCATATCGATCAGGGTACTGGATTGAGTTCAGCGGGTTTAAATTTACTTAAAGAAGGGGCGATAGAACTCGGGACAGAGTTAAGTGACGATCAGGTCGAAAAATTCGCAGTTTATGCACGGCTGCTGAAGCAGTGGAGCAGACGGATAAACCTTACTTCCCTGACGGATGAAAAAGAGATAGTTATTAAACACTTTCTGGACTCTCTGTCCATCTGGAGACTGCTGAATACCGAGGCCGACGTGCTGGATATAGGTTCCGGAGGGGGATTTCCAGGAATTCCTCTCTCCATCGTTAATTCCGGTCTGAACGTAACCCTTCTTGATTCGGCCGAAAAGAAAGTGATATTTATGAAAGAGGTAATAAGGCATCTGGAACTGAAAACTGCAGCAGCAGTTGCAGCAAGGGCAGGCAGCGCCGAGGACGATAAACTGATAAAAGGTCCTTTTGATTTTGTTGTTACCAGAGCAGTAGGGGGCATTAAAGAGGTTTTGGATATATCCCTTCCTTATGTTAAAGAAGATGGAGAAGTGGTGCTCATGCGAGGAAAGGACGGTGAGCGGGAATGGAAGTCCTTTACCGGCGGGTTCGGCAGGGAGGAAAAATACCGTCTTGTGACCGACAGGATAAAGTTCAAACTTCCGTTCAGCGACCATGAAAGAACGGTAATTACTGTGAGAAGATAACAAAGGGTCCGTATTTTTTCGGCTTTATATACTTAACACACTGTTCTGAGTGAGGGATACTTCCCTCTTCCGTTCCCTTCCGGCTTATAATATCTTCAGGACCCATTGGTAGCATAATCTTTTCCATTCAGTATAAAGTTTCTTTTACTGAAGATATTTATTCAGGAAATTCTCACCCGTCAGGTGCCTTGGAAAGGATCCCACATTACTAAGTCTTTATCTGATGTCTTCTCTTCCTTCTGATAATTACTGATACAGGTATAAGTATAAGACATGCCACTGCTCCGAGCAGACCGGAAACAACGCTGTTCTGATCGGAGACCGCACACCCACCACCACCGCCTGCATCAGTACCTGATGTTCTTGTTCCTCCTGGTGGCGTTGGCGACTGAGGAGCAGTTACCCTGATCGTGAAACTCAACTCATCCGTCTCTCCATTACTGTCCGTTACCGTATATGTATAAGTTCTCCTGCTTGTCACAGTATTGGGTGTTCCACTGATCCGTCGGGTGTTTGCGTTAAAGCTCAATCCAGCAGGTAAAGCAGGAGCTAAACTGTAAGTTAATGGAGCATTTCTTCCCGTTGCCACAGGCAGCGTTAATGGTCTTATTGGACTCCTTATTACATAAGACTGAGCACGAATTGTCTCATTGCCAAAGGTTGGTGCGCCGTCAGTCCTTACTGTGATCCTGAACGTCAAACTGCGAGTATCTCCATCTATATCAGTAACCGTATACGTGTAAGTATTCTCAGGCGTTGCAGTGGTCGGTGTTCCACTTATCACTCGGGTAGCTGTGTTAAAGTTCAATCCAGAAGGTAAAGAAGGAGTTATACCATAAGTTAATGGAGCATTTCCTCCCGTTGCACGAGGCAGCGTTACCGGTGTTATTGTATGATCTTTTACATAACCCTGATTAGGGATTGTCTCACTGCCGAAGCTCGGTTCCGTGTCTGGTTCTGCTGCTCTTACTGTGATCCTGAACGTCAACCTGTTTCTGTCTCCATTTGCGTCTTCTACCGTATATGTATAAGTAGTCCTGCTCGTTGCAGTAGTTGGTGTTCCACTTAACACTCGGGTGTTGTTATTAAACTCCAATCCAATTGGTAATGTAGGAGTTATACTGTAAGTTAATGGAGTATTTCCTCCTGTTGCAGCAGGCAGCGTTTCTGGTGTTATTTGAACTCCTGCCGTGTACTCCTTATCACTTATACTGCTGTTACTGCCAAAGATTGGAAATCTGTCATTCTCTGTCGTGATATTGAACTGTATATGATCTGTACTTCCATCTTCGTCCGTTACCGTATACGTATAAAGAACCTGACCACTTGCAGCAGTTGGAATTCCACTTAACACCCGGGTGTTCTGGTTAAAATCCAATCCAGAAGGCAGAGCAGGGTTAAAACTGTATGTTAAATCTCCATTCCCTCCCGTTGCCTCAGGCAGTGTTACTGGCGTTATTCGATTTCCTGCTATATACACCTGATCATCTATCGTCTCACCACCAAAGGTTGGAACGCTGTCTTCTTGTATAGTGATACTGAACGTTAACTCATCCGTATCTCCATCATCAGTATTGGTATCAGAGTCAGTTACCTTGTAGGTATAAGTTTGAGTTATAGGTAATCCTCTTGGAGAAACGTTGAGCGTTCCACTTAACGTTCTGGTGTTTTCGTTATAATCCAATCCATTAATGTTAATTGGATCACCTATACTATTAGTTAAACTGTAATTTAAAGTTCCATCCCCTCCCGTTGCCTCAGGCAGCGTTAACGTTACTGCTGAACCATTAACAAAAACCTGATTTTCTACCGTCTGACTGCCGAATGTCGGTGTTCTGTCATCAACCGTAATAGAGAAGGTCAGACTGTCAGTATCACCGTCACCCGTATCTGAGTCTGCGTCTCTTACGGTATATTTAAAACTCCTGGTCCAAGGAATTGCCTCTGGCCTGAGACTGAGTGTCCCACTTATCGTTCGGGTAGCTGTGATAAACGCCAACTGAAAAGGTAAAGTACCAGTAGGAGTTAAACTGTAACTTAAAGTTCCATCCCCTCCCGTTGCCTGAGGCAGCGTTTCTGTTACTGTTTCACCATTATAATACACTTTATCATCTATCGTCTGACTGCCGAAGCTTGGTATTTCACTTTCAGTTCTTACACTGATCCTGAACTCAAGTTCAGCCGTCTCTCCATCTTCGTCCGTTACCCTGTATGTATAAGTATCAGACGATGCAGCAGTAGGAGTTCCAGATATTCTCCGGGTACCACTGTTAAAAAACAATCCAGTTGGTACTCCAGTGCAGCAACCATGTATTATATTATAGGTTAATGTTCCAGACCCTCCCGTTGCACGAGGCAGTACTAATGGTGGTATCTGAACCCCTACTATATAATCCTGATCACTAATTGTCTGACCTCCGAAACTCGGCACGTCTTTTATCGTAATAGAAAAACCAACAAAACTCGACCCATCATCATCTTCAGCAAACCATCCATACGTAGTCTTCTCCTGCGGAGTAGTGGGTGTTCCGGTTATTATATGGAAAAAAGGTCGGGTCAAGCTCAATCCATCAGGTAAAGGAGGCTCTATACTGTAGCTTATTGTTCCAGACCCCGTTGCCACAGGCAGCATTAATGGTGTTATTTCAACCCCTGTTCTATACACGTGATCACCTATCTCTTGAGAGGGCCACTCTATACGTTTAGGAGTTATTCCCCTGCCAAGGTCCTGAGAAAAAAAACCCTTCTTATGTCCATAGACCTTAATGCTCCATGAGTGTAAGGTAACAGTGTTTTTTCCATTTTTTTCATCTCCGGAAGCAGTATCAGAGATCTTAAGTGTCCATTCTCCGGAAGGGTCTTCTCCGAGGTGTTTAGCCGACCCAAAACGATGTTTTTTTCTCAGGTAACTGACGCACTTTTCTTCATCTGAAGTTCCACTGACAGACTCCCTTACAAGTTCAGATACCGTCCCGGAAGGAGAGGTTATCTGTATATTAAGGTCCTGTACGCAGTCACACGAGAGAACAAGTTCAACTTCCACGAACTCCGTAAATAAGATCTCTTCAAGGTCCGGCACCGTAACCCTGGAAACAAGAACTCCATCTGCTTCTCCATCAGGGATTGTTATTTCATTATCTGAAAAGGCGCTGACTGTCCTCATTTCTCCAACACCTTTCCAGCTTCTGGCAAGCTCTGCAGCTGCTTCTGCGTCTACAGTTCCAAATCCGTATTTATAACTGTATTTATATCTTTCAGTATCAGAGCCGTATTTAACTGCTCCAGTCTCCCAGCTTATGTTAAAAACATCGTTCTGACGTGCTGAACCTGCAAGTATAAGTTTTATATCCCTCCAGCTCAGATTTCCATTTATCTCTCTCAGCAGTGCTGCCACTCCTCCAACCTGTGATGCTGAAAGGACAGTTCCGGAAGCTGCAACGTAATCGTTGTTGTTATCAGTGGTTGTAATATCAGAACCAGGTGCACATACCCAAAGATTTACTCCCTCTTCTGAGAAAGTACTCTTTTTTCCAAATCCGTCTGTTGAACACACGGCCGTTACCCCGTAGTAATTTGAATATTCAGAAAAATTAGCCTGATCGTTATTCTCATATCCGTCCCCTGCTCCCCAGACGTAAAATACCCCTTTACCATAAAACCCTTTCTTTATACCAAGTTCCACTCCTTCTTCCCACGCAGCCAGAGCCCCCTGAAGAAAAACTACGTCCTCATATCCCCAGTCGTTAACCGATACTGCTGTTATTTCCTTATTACGGACCATTGCATCCTTTATGTCCGCATCACTGAAGTTACCAGCTAATTTATAACTATAGATGCTTGCCTTATGTGCTGCACCTCTTACTCCCAGACCATTATATCCAGTCGCTGCAATAACACCTGCCGCTCGTGTTCCGGTAAAGGATGAATTGTCAGACAAATCAACGCTTTCAGAATTGTTTTCTTCAAAATAACTCCAGTTCAGTCCGGAACGGACGTTTGCAGAAAGGTCCTCATGTGAAAGGTCTATTCCGTCACTTACAATAGCTACGTTAATTCCAGCACCGGATATGCCATCATCCCAGACCCCTTCTATGTTTATATCTTCTCCTGCTGTTACTGCCTTTCCGGAAAAACTAAGCTGCCCAGTGTTCTTCAGATGCCACTGACATCCGTATAACGGATCTTCTGTGTCTGCACTGATACCTCTGCATTCAGATAATGTTTTTTCCAGACTGCTCTGCCCTTTTGCAGCTATTACCATTATGCACAGAAGAAAAAAGACAAAGGGAAATATGAACCGTCTGCCGTTACAGCAGGAACTGCTTACTGGACTACTGCATTGATGGGGGGGGGGATGAACCTGACATTGTAGTTACAGGATAGCTATATTCAGTTGAAAGGTCAAGTATATGGTGGTGGGGGGGGGGGATAACAGGGATACGCATTATGATTATACTCTACTTCTGTTCTGCTGCAATGTCAAATATAACGAACAGCGTTTTTTTATTTAATGACAGAGGTCACATCAGGATGTCCGGATCATTTTCTTTTTTTGTTTAAATATATAGTTCCCTTTTTTTAATAAATGTTGATAAAGTACCTGTTTATTGATAACCTTGCTATTTTTGTTAAGACGCTTCTGCCTGCTTCAGGTTATGCACAGGGGCAAAGAAGGAGAATTGTACGTTTTTCAATAAAACTATGTTCAAGATAGGTGTAATTGGCGGAAGTGGTCTGTACGAGATGGACGGATTGAAGAACGTTGAGACCATAAACCTCTCAACGCCTTGGGGAGACCCATCTGGACAGATAATAAGGGGCTTTCTCGGGGACGCAGAACTTTTTTTCCTGCCGCGTCACGGAAAAGGGCATAAGATCATGCCTTCGGACATTAACTACCGTGCAAACGTCTATGCAATGAAAATGCTGGACGTGAAGTGGATAATATCAGTAAGTGCGGTCGGGAGCATGAAGGATGAGATAGCACCTGGGAACATCGTAGTTCCCACTCAGTTCATTGATCTGACCAGGAAAAGGGAATCCACTTTTTTCGGCAGCGGCATCGTTGCACATGTTTCAATGGCCGACCCCGTCTGTTCCCATCTGTCAAAGATCCTGTTCGAAGCAGCCGTTGATTCAGGTGCTACGGCACATATGGGAGGGACTTATATCTGTATCGAGGGTCCGCAGTTCTCCACCAAGGGAGAAAGTGAGTTGTACAGGCAGTGGAATGTGGACGTTATCGGTATGACGAACATGCCGGAGGTCAAACTGGCAAGGGAGGCGGAGATCTGCTATTCCACGATGGCCCTTTCGACGGATTATGACTGCTGGCATGATGAACACGCTGAAGTTGCAGTTGGTGACATTATTGACACGCTTAGGAAAAACGTTGATATGGCAAAACTTATAATCAAGAGACTGACCGTGTCAATACCCGATAAGATGAACTGTAAGTGTGGTTCGTCGCTGAAAGATTCCATTATAACGCCACGAAGTGAGATCAAAAAAGCCGATAGGGATAAAGTAGAACTGTTGGTGGGGAGATATTTATAATGAGTTTACTTGTTGTTGGTTCAATGGCACTTGATTCCGTTAAAACACCGTTTGGAGAGGTAAGTAACGTGCTTGGCGGTTCCGCCTCGTATTTTTCTCTGTCTGCAAGCCACTTTACCGGGGTCAACGTAGTGGCAGTGGTCGGAGGGGATTTTCCTGAAGGACATCTTGATCTGTTGAGGCAGAAGGAGATAAACGTGGATGGTGTAAAGAAGGAAAAGGACGGATTTACGTTCAGGTGGGAAGGTGAATATGGATACGACCTTTCCGAAGCAAAGACGTTGTCCACTCATCTGAACGTGTTCGAGACGTTCAGACCGGTCGTACCTGATAACATGCAGGAAGCCGAGTACGTGTTCCTGGCAAACATCGACCCCGTTATACAGATGTCGGTACTTGAGCAGATGAAAAGACCTAAGATAGTGGCGTGCGACACGATGAACTTCTGGATAGAGAACAAGCCCGATAAGCTTAGATCACTTTTAAGCTTCGTTGATATTCTTATGATCAACGACTCGGAAGCACGGGAACTGTCAGGTGAACCTATAATAACTAAGGCAGCACGTAAGATAATGAACATGGGTCCAAGGACCGTTGTGATCAAAAGAGGCGAGTATGGAGCGCTGATGTTCAACGGTAAAGGTATATTCTGTGCTCCAGGCTATCCGCTCGAGGACGTCTTTGATCCGACGGGTGCCGGGGATACGTTTGCCGGCGGTTTTATGGGCTATATGGCCGGTTGCGGATCAGCAGGGAACATGGATTATAAAAAAGCCGTTTTCTACGGCAGCGTCATGGCGTCCTTTACAGTGGAAAGTTTCAGTGTGGACCGGTTGGCAAACGTCAAAAGAGAGGATATAAACGCCAGATACGCCGAGTTCTCAAAGCTTTCAAGTATTGAGCCTTGATATTGGATCAGCCGGTTAATCTTTTCTGATCTTGTCTGCAAAGTACGAGGTCGACCTGTTTTGTTCAAGCGGGACTATCCTTACCTGTCCACCGCAGCTTTCCACAAGGTCCTTGCCAACTATCTGCTCTTTCTTATAGTCGGCTCCCTTTGTAATAACGTCCGGCCTTAATTTTTTTATCGTGCTCAAGGGCGTATCTTCGTCAAAGATGATGACGTAGTCCACACATGTGAACTCAGATACTATTGCAGCTCTGTCGTTCTCTGAGAAGAAAGGTCTGTTTTCTCCCTTTAATTTTCTTACCGATCTGTCACTGTTGAGCGCTACGACCAGCAGGTCGCCGTATTTTCTGGATTCCCTTAAGAACTTGACGTGTCCGGCGTGAGGGATGTCAAAGCATCCGTTGGTAAAGACGACCTTTTCTCCTTTTTTTCTTCTTTCGTTCAGAACAGGGATCAGATCCCTTATATTCTGTATCTTTTCCGGAAAAGAGAGCCTGTTCACCAGCTGGTCCCGGGTAAGTGAACCCGTTCCCAGGTGGTCAATTACGACGGAAGACGCTGCATTGGCTATCTTTGCGGCGGTCGTCCATGAACCGGAGCACAGGACCGACAGGGTAAAAGCGGAGATAAATGTATCTCCTGCTCCCGTTACGTCGTATACGTCTTTTTCGGCAGTTGGAACGTTAAAGACCTTATTCCCTTTTATAAAACTTACCCCTTCACTTCCTTTTGTGATCACGACCCCTTCCGCTCCTGTATCGCTTTTTATTTTCTTTAGTGCTTTGACCAGTACGTTATTATCTGATATCGGCTTACCATAGACGGTCTCGGATTCATTTCTGTTCGGGGTTATAACGTTTGCTCCCCTGTACTTTCTGAAATCTTTCCCTTTTGGATCAACGGCTATGAAAGCACCGGACCTTCCAGCCATTTTTATCGCCACTCTGCAGATCTTATCCGTTACCGTTCCTTTATTGTAATCCGATATTATTACTGCGTCCGGGTTGCTGGTACGAATGACCTTTTGTATCATCTCCAGCAGCTGGTCTTGTATATCGGAGGAGATCTCAGAGGTACGCTCTTCGTCAATTCGCAGAAGCTGCTGGTTACCTGAAATGATCCTCGTCTTGAGCGTTGTCGGTTTGTTACTGTCCTTAATAATGTTTTCCGGGTTTATACCTGCTTTGCCAAGCAGCTTTGTTATGGTCCTTCCATTGTTATCCTTACCGGCCGTTCCGATCAGATGTGTTTCAGCGCCCAGGTTTATGATATTCTTTGCAACGTTCGAAGCCCCGCCCAGCTGATATTCGGTCCCGTTATGACTGATCACAGGCACGGGAGCCTCGGGAGATATACGGCCGCTTGTGCCGGAGATGTATTTATCCAGGATCAGATCTCCGATCACAAGTACTTTCTTGCTCTTGAAGTCGTTTATGACTGAGCGATAATTCATATTTAGTTTGAGAGAGTTATCTATAATATTGAATATTCAGGTTTAAGTTTTTATTACCTTCATCCTGAGGTCATAAATAATGTCATTAATGAGTTTCTGTTCCTCTTCCGATAAATTCCCTTCGGTTTTTTCAGTGATGACTTCCAGAATGTTTATAGTGTGTCTTGCCGCAGGTAAGTTCACCATTCTTTGTTTGGATTCAGGGTCGGGAATTTCACCAAGATGAATTAATGCTGATGTATTGAGTGATAATATAAATCCTGAGAAATCAAGCTTGAAACCACCTTGGTTGTTTTTTGTGTCGGTCATTTATGTACCTCTCTGTGTTAAGTTAGTAATGATATAAACATCAAGCAAATATTACAATTATATTTAACATTGAGGGAAAGTGTACCTTAGAAGTGGAGAAAATGTTAATTTATAAGGGTTATGGATAGAGTAGGGCAAAGATATATCTATTTGAGAAGTTATTTGTGGATATTAGAGCAGATAGTGAGAAGAGGATGGTAATTTAAGTTAGTTTCATTGTGGTCGCATTTATTATTGATTACTTCATATATGATGCTGACTATAAAGTTTTGAACGGATCTTTTAGTATGACCGACCTTATTTTTAGGTTTTCTTGCTTTGATAACGGCTTTTTGTTTACTAAAGAGGTTATTCTTGACATTCGGTCAGGATACAAAGTAGAATAAAACAGGTTATGAACATTTATTTAGATTCTACCCCCCCCCATCTAAATTAGTAATTCTCTTTGTCTTTTTTCTTCTATGCTTTGTATCCATTGAGGCATATGGACAGAGTAATAATTGTGACTCCAGTGCAAGTATCGAAGCTATATTGGGGTTTGAGGGAACGGAGCAAAGTGGAACTTTCAATGGCGATTTCAATGGCTGGGGTGGAATACGTTACTATCAGATAGATGTAACAAATCCTCTTAGCAAAGTAACTATAACGGCGGGATTTTCACTTAGTTATATTTATAGTACCACAGTAAGTTTAGAGTTGTGTGACAGCAATAATAATTTGATAACTAGTTCTACAGGTACGGGGAAAAGTCGGCGTGTTACAGCTACGGTCGGGCCGGGAACATACTATATCGTTTTTGAAGGCTATATCAATAGCCAGTATAGTGCAGCCTACTATGTCAGTGCTAATGAAGATGCTCCTGCTCCTTCCGAATATTGCGATGCCAGTGAAGGTACCGAAGATACGCTGGAGGTTGGCGGAGATTCAAAAAGTGGAAGTCTCAATGCTAATGGTGAACTGCATTACTATCAGATAGATGTAACAGACCCTGGTATAAAATTAGATATAGATATAACTTTTGGTACTGGTAATGGTGTCGACTACGTTTTAGTTTTATGTGACAGCGATGATGCTTTAATAGACAGTGCTACTGGTACAAGTAGTGGTGTTGCAAGTCCTGAGAATATTACAGCTATCATAAGATCGGGAACGTACTATATCGTTGTGGGAAGTGATGATAGTATAGACTACTCTGGACTTACAGCTACAACAAGTGATTATTCCGATTATTGTGAAGGTGCATCCAGTACAAGTAATATTGGAAGATTGTGGTTGGACGGACATGGACGACATGAAAGTTTAAGAGCTGGTAAACTGCACTATTATCAAGTAAGTGTAAGAGACCCTCTTAGCAAAGTAATTGTATTTACGACCTCAACAGTTGATGTCAGTTCTTCCGCAGTCAGTTTAGTTTTGTGTGACAGCAATAATAATATAATAGCCAGTTCCACCGGTACATGGAGAGGTCGGCATGTTACAACTACTGTCGAACAAGGAACGTACTATATCGTTTTGGAAGGCTATACCAATAAATATTATTCTACAGACTACTATATCAGAGCTGGTTCTAATAATTGCAACTCAGGGCAAAGTTCAACTATCCTGACGCTTGACGGAATGGAGCAAAGTGGAAGTTTCAATACTGGTGCTGAATTTCGTTACTATGAGATAGAAGTAACGGACCTTCTTACAGAATTAGATATAGATATAACCTTCGGCCAAGGTTCTGGTGGGGTCCAATACAGTTTAGAGTTGTGTGACAGCAATGATGGTCTGATAGACAGTACTACTGGTACAAGTGATGAGTTTGGCGTAAGTCGTGAAAGTATTACAGCTACCGTAAGATCGGGAACACACTATATCGTTGTGGGAGGCGATGATTCTATAAGCTACAGTGAACTTAGAGCTACAAAAACTGATCCTGATCCTTCTTATTATTGTGAAGGTGCTTCCAGTGCAAGTAATATTAGAAGATTGTGGTTGGGCGGCACGCGACAAAGTGGAAGTTTCGCTAGTGGTGGAGGACTACATTACTATAAGGCATACTTAACAGACCCTCTTAGTACCATAGATATAGGTATAATTTTTGACAGTCTTGATCTCGGACACAGTTCACACGAATACGGTATACATTTGTGTAACAGCAATAATAATCTGATAGACGGTAGTACAGGTAGACTTCTGGCAGGTAGACTTCGGGAGATTACAGCTATCGTCCCATCAGGAACGTACTATATCGTTGTGGAAAGCAATAGTAATACAGAGTACTCTCGACTTACAGCTGAAGCAACTGATCCTACTCTTTCTGATTATATTGATCATTGTGACTCCAGTAATACCAATTTTCCAAGTGAACCTCTCTACGGCTGTCAGTGGTATCTGAAAAATACAGGACGGAATATTTTCGGTAAGACAATAACAGCAGGAGAAGATATAAACATAGAAGGGGTCTGGGATGATGACATATTCGGTGCTGGAATTAACATAGCAGTGGTAAATGATGGTGTTCACATAGGGCACGAGGACCTTACTGATAATGTAAATACCAGTCTGAATCATCATTACTACATAGGATACGGATACCACAATGACTATTCAAGTACACGTGTGGCAGGCATTATAGCAGCAGTCGGTGATAACAGTCTTGGAGTGAGAGGTGTAGCACCAGAGGCAACCATCTATAATTATGATTTAGACAATAGTTATAATTGGCGGAATCCTGTCGACGCTAACGTAAAAAATGCTATGATACGTAATAAAGATATAACAGCCGTATCGAACAACAACTGGGGACCGGATGAGTTGCCTCTTCTTCGCGGGGCTTTATCAAGGTGGGAAGAAGGAGTGAGAACGGGTATAAGTGAAGGGTTCGGTGGTAAAGGGGTATTTTACGTTTGGGCGGCTGGAGATGGACATGAAGACGCAGATCAGGCTAATTTTGACGAGTATTCTAACTACTACGCAGTAACTACAATATGTTCAGTAGATGGAGAGGGAAGTAAGAGTTCTTTTTCAGAAGAAGGAGTAAATCTATGGGTATGTGCTCCAGGAGAACATATTACAACTACTGAATCTTATAACAATGGATATATTTTTGATGCAAGTGGAACGGCATATTCAGCAGCACAGGTTTCAGGTGTAGCAGCACTGATGAGAGAGGTGAACGGCCAGCTTAGCTGGAGAGATCTTAAGTTAATACTTGCAGCTTCAGCTCGTAAGAACGACGCTTCAGACTCAGGATGGGAGACAGGAGCACTTAAATATGGTTCTGATTCAGAGAGGTATAATTACAATCCAAAGTACGGTTTCGGTGTGGTAGATGCTGATGCAGCAGTAGAACTTGCTGAGAACTGGAACAGGATTCCACCAACGCCAATAAGAACCCTGACCGTTTCCTCGTCTACTATTAATATGACAATTGTCGACTACAGCAGAACCGGAGACGGAGAAACTATTTCCAGACTGACCATATCCGATAATGAGCTTTTTACAGAGTTTGTAGAGATTTATCTCGAACTCTCCCATGGTTTCTTACCAGATTTAAATATACAGATAATGTCCCCTGTTGGTACTGTATCTAAACTTACTGAGGAATTTGCATCAGGAGCACTGTCCACTTCACTCAGCGCATCAGATTTCGTATACAGCAGATACACTCATCGTTTTGGTTCAGCCAAGCACTTGGGAGAAAGTTCTGCTGGAGAGTGGACTTTGAAAATATCTGACTTTTCTCCTGAAGATACAGATACAGGGACTTTACACTCATGGGGCATTAAAGTTTATGGTCACAGGGCCGGAGACACAGTGCCAAGGTTTGACGGTGAAACGATCACTAATCAGGAGTATATAGCAGGGAGCTTGATAACCCCGCAGATGCTGCCTGTTGCAACTGGAGGGAATGAACCTTTAACTTACAGTATAACCCCAGAATTACCTGCTGGATTGAGTTTTAATGAAGTTACCCGAATGATAAGCGGAACACCGGCTACTGCAGTGGGCAGGACAGCATATACATATACAGTAACGGATGAGGACGGGGATACGGATGATTTGACGTTCCATATCACGGTAGAAGCAGACAGGAGTCCGATCTTTGGTAGTGCAACGGTCACTAATCAGGAGTACATAGCAGGGATCTTGATAACCCCGCAGACGCTGCCTGAGGCAACGGGAGGGAATGCGCCTTTAACTTACAGTATAACCCCAGCATTGCCTGCTGGATTGAGTTTTAATTCAGCTACCCGAAAGTTAAGTGGCACACCTACTACTGCAGCACTTGAGACTACTTACACATATACGGTAACAGACGAAGATGGAGATACGGATAAGTTGAGTTTCGGTATCACGGTAGAAGCAGACAGGAGTCCGACCTTTGGTGGTACAACAATCACTGATCAGGAGTACATAGCAGGGAGCCTGATAACCCCGCAGACGCTGCCTGAGGCAACGGGAGGAAACGCGCCTTTAACTTACAGTATAACCCCAGCATTGCCTGCTGGATTGAGTTTTAATGAAGCTATCCGAGAGTTAAGTGGCACACCCACTACTGCAGCACTTGAGACTACTTACACGTATACGGTAACAGATAAAGATGGAGATACGGACGAGTTGAGTTTTGGTATCACGGTAGAAGCAGACAGGAGTCCGACCTTTGATGGAGAGTCCATTTCCACTCAGCATTACACAGTAGGGAGACAGACAACATCAGAGACGCTGCCTGAGGCAGCGGGAGGGGATGGAGTTCTGACTTACAGTATAAACCTTCCTTTACCTACTGGATTGAGTTTTAATTCAGTTACCCGAACGATAAGCGGAATACCGACCAGAGCATCAATTGGTAATTATATGTACAGGGTGATAGATGAAGATAAGGATATGGATGAGTTGAGTTTTACGATCAAAGTAACAACTCCAACTGTTCTGCCGCCACCAACACAAAGACCACCAACGCGAGGTCCGACGTCAGTTAGTGATGCAGGCGGTGGTGGGGGATGTGCAATCTCCGGTCAGAACGAAGTTGCTTCTGATCTGCTCGTAGCAGTAGCATCTCTGATGCTAATACCTGTATCAGTAATAATTAGAAAAAAGAGAAGATCTCAGATAAATACATAACAATGACGCAGTCCTTTCTGAGGATTAAACTAACTGATATCCCTTGTTCAAATTAACATTTAAATGGTACAATGAGTAAAAAACAAAATAAAAGTCGGAAGCTCTTATGAAAAAGTTTTTATTTTGGTTTTTATTTACCATATTAGTTCTTTTGTATGTATCTGCTGTTTATAGTTACGCACCGGATGCTAACCAGTGGATAAAAAGCGGTTTGCAAGAATACCAACATCAATACTTTGTAGTAGCAGTGCGTTTCAGCACATGTTTGGCATTAGTAGTAATTGGTTTATTGATGTTGTTATGGATTGGTAAAAACATTGATGATTGGACTCGAGAATGGTCTATGGATGATTATGTATGGTGGTATTTTACTTTATCAGAGAAAGATAAAGAAGAATTTAGACAGTTATATCCAGGCGAATACAAGTCCATTTTGGATTATCAAAACAACAATGAGGTGAAGTAAATGAGTTATATTGTTATTAACGAAATCAATGCGGCAGATATAAACATCAAGATAGTATTACGCAACCTAGCAAGTCAATCCTCTATTCATTGGTGAACAAGATGAAAATATTTATTATCCTTTTATTATTACTTATTCCAAGTTCTGCTACCTTTGCAGAAACTTGTGAAGAAGTTGGATTTTTTAAAAGACTTGGGGATAGGGTACAGAATTGGGTATATAAAAAAGAAAAAGATCAAACGAATAACATCGTCGGCCTAATAGATCTGATTAATGACCGAATCGATAATGTTAACTCGTGCCCACAGGGAACGCCTAAGTGGTCAGAAGCACTTGACAGGGTCAGCAAGCATATTAAAGACCTTGAAATTCGTCTGAAATCAATGCCAGATCTACCAAGTGAGATTAATGAAGTAAGATTAAGTGTTTCAGTTGACAGAGAGGGAAAGGCAGGAACAACTATTGAGATACCTTCAGGTCAACGAATTATTTATTATAGCGATTTTTCTGAACTGTTCAGAAAGGTTGAAGATAGCCAAAGAGCCAATGAAGACAAGAAGAACGCGGACGAAAGTTCGCTCCTTAACATCTTAAAGGATGCGGTTATAAGATCGAAGGATAAGTTTAAGGATAAGCTTGATGATGAAGGTAATGTTGAAGTCGTCTTAGAAGACTTAGAAAAACATAAGAAAAATATTCCCGATGATAACGCAAGTTTATCTGAAAAAGGACAATGGTTTAAAGAGGTGGCAAAGACTCTTTCTAATTTAGAAATAATAGACCCTGCAATTAAAATTATAAAAGATGAGATTCCAAAGATTTGGGATCAATTAACTTTTAAGCAAAAAATCCAAGTTGTCTTACTAGGGGTTGTTGTTGGAGTTGGTATTTTGATTGGCAATATTGGGGTTGCTGGATTAGGAACGGCTGTTGGTGTTCCGGCTATTCTTGTAATTCTTATCTTATTATTTGTAACTGGCGGATTAATTGAATTCTTAGACTTTTTAATTAATCTCTTAAGTTCTTTAAAAAATTGAAGATTCGTATAAATCCAAACAAAAAATAAAAAGAGTATTTAATAATTATCTCCCCCTCCTCATTTTCCGCTCTCTTGCCTGATTAGCCTAGGTGTGTCATTTAGCTACTACATGAGAGAATCAGGCTAAGAGAAAACGATTTAGCAAGGAAGAGAAGGTCTCGAATAAATACATAACAACGACGCAGTCCTTTCCGAGGATTGAACTAACTGATATCTTTCCGTCAGAATGTCTGCTGGCTGCAGTTTCATCAGCTATGTATCCAAGAGTACGACCCAATTGGGATTCGAACAGAATACTCACGTAATCTTTGCTTGCCGTATGACGAACTTTAAGAAAGTTAGCGTTAAAAATTCTACAGCAATGCTACTGGCAGGAGTTAAAACATTACCTTCAAGATCTTGCAAGACCGTATCGTTTTCAATGTATTTATCAAAAGCAAAATGAATTCTTTCATTCTTTTCGAATAATCAAATGATATTAACCGTTATAGGATAAGCATCTAAATCAAATACTTCTTTAGAATCTTGAGATACATCGAAAGTATAAAAGAAAACACAGTCGTTAAGAAAGATGTCCGTCATATGCTCGATTAACTTCTCTGACGCTTCAGCATATTCCTGCAACAACTCATCTTCATCTGTCTCGTTCGTTGCAATACGCAGATGCTTCTTGATCCGGGATAAGAATAGGAGATTCAGAACTTTATCAGTCTGAATCTCCCGTCTTTCTCTAATTAAGAAGTCGCCTGTCCCCATGTGCAGACCGCTTTAGGACGAACGGTATACTGATTCATATAGGAGTCAATTATGATCGTCCATTTGTTTTTCAGCAGGTCGTCATCTATCTGACCTTCACGGAGCCTTGTGCTTCCCTTCAGAAGATACTGGGATACAAACCCCATATCCACAGCCGTGAATTTATTCTTCTCAGCTGCGAAAGATTCTACAATAGGTACACCCCAAACTGTTGGGATCTGTTTTCCACTCTGTGTTTTCACTGTGTTTATAGCAAACAGATACCTATTATCACTGTTTTTCAGAGTTAAAAACTCGGAAAAATGTGATGGATGCACAATGAACAAGTTGGCACGTGTTTTTGCATCTGTAAAGATTTTTACACGAGCATCCTCAAAGGCTTCAAGCCGTTTTTGCACAGAAGCTCCACTGTGTGCAAGGTCAGTCAAGGTAGATCTACCTGTTTCAGCAGTAAAACCAAGAGGAGTGTTACTTGTACCAGCTCCACGATATAACCACGTTTCGACCTGAAGGCGAAACTCCATCGGCAACCTTGTTCTTACATATGGAAGGAAGTGAGCTCTATTGTCATCCAGCATCAACTCCTCATTGAAACGATAGAAAGCACCAGTAGACACACAATCTCTGGTTGCTACCTTGGCGGTCAGACCAAAATCTGCTTTAGTAGTATCTTCTCGGATCATACGTATCTGTCTCGTATTTATCATCCGGACAGTGATAAAATCTAAGATAGTAATAGGATTCATCAGGTATTCAACAACCTCTGACGTGTTAGTTGCTTCTGCAACAGCATCGCCAGTCGACATATCGCCTACAGCTGCCTGTAACGGAACTGCCATACCCCCACCCCTCAAAAGCGTTATCCAGTCACGTTCACTCATCTCATATGAATTGACCTTTCCTTTCTGAGATGGAGTGCCTATCATCTCAGAAAATGCTTTATCAAACGATGGAACGGGCATTTTATGATGATCAGCAAATACCGGACTATAATCTCCAGTGTTGATCACATAGCTGTCAAGCTGTTCCCAAAGATCTTTTGTGCTTCTGATATCTGCACCTTCTGCCTTCAGAGTGCGATCTTCGATCAACCACTGTTCTTCTGTAATCTCCTTTGCATTTAACCTATCGTTGTTACGATTGACCTTCTCTATCAAATCACCTTCCTGAGTCGAAAAAATAGCCATCAACTTGTTCTGGTATTTTTCCTTTGTTATTAGTTTCCTCTCCGGCATTGTTCATTACCTCCCCTATACTAAATTGTTCCCAGCTCTTTAAATCAGTAAACTGGGGTATTTTTTCAGTAAATACTTCTCTATCTTAATCCCCATTGCTAACCGGGTTTTGTATGGTCTGACCCCATTCCACTGGTATCTTACCATCTTCTTTAGAAAGTTGCAAATCGCCCTCGTCAGTTAATATCTTCAAGGCAATGGTTTCTTGTTTATCCATTATACGGTCTTCTACAAGAAGTTGTATAATGTTATCCTCATTGATGTCCATAGTAGGTCCGTAAACGTAATCTACCATGCGCTTATCAGTCTTTTTTATTGCTTCAACTTCTTTCATTTATCTCGTTTTGTCATTCTTACCTTGTCCCGTAACCTCCCCGATGGAATGCCCATTTAGAACCTCCGATATGGAGATAATGCGTTATAAGTCAAAAGATTGGTCTTCTTAATCTATGGGAGATTGAGCTTCACGTCTGTAATACATGTCGCCAACCATTGTTAAGGCAGCAACTGATAAACCCTTCTCTTGGATAAGAAAAAACAGTGAGGAGAAAACCAAAGATAAATCTGCCGATAGATGGGGAGCTTGATGGCATTGATGCTTGTTTTTTTTAATCTAGGACAACAAAGCATATAATAATCTTATTTATAAAGACGAATAGTTTCAGGTCAGGTGTTTATCTAAATATTCTCTCGGGTTATACGGCTGGGATTTGGAAATATCTTTGAGTTTTTCCAGTGTTTCACTATTGATATTATCTGGCATTACGATCTTTATAATAACGTACTGATCACCAGTTTTTTTTGTTTTTAGATTTTTGACGCCTTTGTTCTTCAGCCTCATTTTTGCACCGTTCTGTAATTCCTTTGGAATTACCAACTCTACTTTACCATCGACGGTTGGGACTTCAGTAGTTACCCCCAATGCTGCTTCATAAAAGGTTATTGGCAGGGTTATTGAGAGATCATCTCCCTGTCTTGTAAATAGTTCGTGGGGTGTAACCTTGATATTCAGTATAAGGTCTGCTCTTTTGTTTCCTGATCGTTCTCCTTTACCCTTCAGCCTCATTTTTGCACCGTCATTGACCCCTTGTGGTATCTTGACGGAAATCGTCTCGTTTTGTTTATTTCCCTGCTCATCTCGGTGGTTGATGATCAGGTTCTTTTCCCCTCCCTTTATAGCTGTATGAAAATCTATAGTGATACTGTATTCCGTGTTTCTGGGTCTCTGCTGACGTTGCCGGGAGCGTCCGCCCGTTGAAAATCCCCCGAACATACTTGAAAAAGGATCTGATGACCCGCCTCCACGGCCCGAAAAAGCACCACCAAACACGTCCTTGAAGATCTCTTCAAAGCTCGGTATATCACCAGAGAAGCGGTATGAACCGGAAAAACCCTGCTGACCACCCCGGCTGCCACCAAAGTTCATGTGACCGAACGTGTCGTACTGCTGCCGTTTCTGATCGTCATAGAGCACTTCATAAGCTTCCTGAATGTCCTTGAACCTGTCTTCCGCTCCTTTATCGTTGGGATTGAGATCAGGATGATACTTTCTTGCCATATCCCTGTAGGCTTTTTTGATCTCCTCTTTGGATGCCGATTTTGAAACGCCTAACGTCTTGTAATAATCTTTTACCTGGCTCATTTTAGTTCATAAGTGACTTTCTTAATAGTTTAATCCCTGAATTTTTTATTTCTCAACATATTTCAGTACCTGGTCAGCAATACTGAAGAATGCCTCTGATGCTTTGGAGTCAGGTCTGGACTCCACGATGGGGCTTCCTGTATCCCCGCCGATCCTGATATTGGGGTCGATTGGTATTTCTCCAAGGAACGGTACGTTGAACTTATCTGCCATCTTCTTGCCGCCACCTCTGCCAAAGATATCTATCTGGTCGTTACTTGCGGGTACGTCCAGATAGCTCATGTTCTCAATAATCCCGATCAGAGGTATATTGAGCTTCTGAAACATCAAGATCCCTCTTCTGACGTCGATCAGTGCTACGTCCTGCGGGGTAGTGACGATCACGCCGCCACTGAGGGGAACGGTCTGTGCGAGGGAAAGTTGAGCGTCCCCGGTTCCGGGAGGCAGGTCGATCACGAGATAGTCGGTATCTTTCCATTCCACGTCTTCGATAAACTGCTTGACCGCACTGTGCACCATGGGACCTCTCCAGATCACTGCTTCTTCTTCGTTTACCAGAAATCCTATTGATATCATCTTCAGTCCATACTTTTCAACGGGAAATATCTTCTGATCGCCAGACGCGACCGGTCTTGCGTCCGTGCCCATCATTATAGGAGCGCTCGGTCCCCAGATATCTGCATCCATCAGACCTATGTTCTGTCTTTTTTTTGACATTGCCAGTGCAAGGTTTACCGCCACGGTCGATTTGCCGACGCCACCCTTGCCGCTGGCAACTGCTATATAGTGTTTTATATCAGGGAGCTTGGACCCGTCCGTTCTGGCGGTATCCGTGGGTTTTCCGGTGGTCTGCCTTGCACTTATTTCCAGATCCAGGCTTGAAACGCCGGGTATTTCAAGGATGGAACTTCTGACGGCATCCTCTATCTGGGACCTCAGTGCTTCATCGGGCTTTGGAAGCACAATGGAGATATGAACGACGGACCCGTCAATACTTACTTCCTTTACAAGTCCGAAGGAAACGATATCCCTTGTAAACCCGGGATATTTGATATTTTTCAGGGTTTGTAAGATATTTTCTTTGTTAAGGGGCATATGGACTAACCGATACCGAGCTTTTCCTTGGCCTTATCGCTCATCATGTCCGGGTTCCATGGCGGGTCCCATATGATCTCGATCAGAACGTTATCAGCCCCTATGTCCTTCAATGCCATTTCGGCCTGTGTCGCTATCATTGCACCCATGCCGCATCCAGGTGTGGTAAGGGTCATTTTTACGTTAATGTCATTGCCTGATACCTTTGTGTCGTAGATCAGTCCCAGGTCGACTATGTTCACTGGGAGCTCAGGGTCGTTCACCTTCTCCAGTGCACTTTTTATCGTTTCTTCCGTCAGTTCGACTTTTTCTGTCTTGTCTTTCTTCTCGAACTTTTTAAACGTTACACCCTGCTCCTGCGGAGCCTGGTTCGAACTGTTGATCTTTATTATTTTTTTCATATTATAAGTTCTCCGTTTCTGGAATTTTTACTGCCATTAGAATATATGATCAAACCTTATATTTCAAAGATAAGATCCTTTAAATTTCGCTCTTTCAGTTCCTTTACCTGCCCGGGTCCGCTTTGTATCCTGCTCTTTACAGCGTGTCTTAACGTATACAGAGAGTTAAGAGTTTACTTTAATAAACATTGTTATCATACTTTTATTATTTGAAATTTATCAGATAATAAAAGGGATTTGGTCAGGACGGCTGGAATTTGTGCTGGCAGGTCTCGTTCCGGTTTTTGTCTTGTAATTTCATCTTAACTTTTTTCTGTGATCGTCTATACTTGTGTTCAGTCTGATGTTCTCAAGGAGAAAAATATATGTCTGAAAAATTAAAAACAGGGGACAGTGCACCTGATTTCGAGGCCGAGACCTATGGTGGCGAGATGATCAGGTTAAGTGATCTTTATAAGAAAGGTATCGTGGCACTTTACTTTTATCCAAGGGACAATACTCCCGGATGTACCAAACAGGCCTGTTCTCTCAGAGATGGGATGGACGAGCTTTCAAAGCTGGGAGTACAGGTCGTCGGGGTAAGTACCGATGGAGTGAAAGCACATGAGAATTTCAGAGATAAACACGAACTGAACTTTCCTCTGATCAGCGATAAAAGCAAAAGTATTGTAAGTATGTATGGCGTGAAAGGCCCTTTTGGTTCTGCAAAGAGAAATACATTCCTGATAGACACAAATGGTATAATACTGCATATCTGGACAAAGGTTAAAACCTCCAGCCATGCTGATGAAGTAGCTGAAAAGGTCAGGGAGCTGGCACTTTAAAGCAGCCTGCAAGGCGGTATTATAAGTTAATGGACCTTCCAGACAGGATATTCGTTACGGGGACCGATACCGGGGTCGGAAAGACGGTCGTTACTGCTGCGGTTTCCAGCTGTTTAATAAAGAAAGGAGTTAAGGTCACCTGCCTCAAACCTTTTCAGACCGGAACGGAAGAACCCATTGTTCACGATATAGAGTTCATCTATAAGGTAATGAACAGGACCTTTGATATGAACAGGGTCTGTCCCTTCAGGCTAAGAAAACCACTTTCACCGTATTATGCAAGTAAACTGGAAAATATCAGCTACAGGGTCCCTGAGGTCATAGAGATAACGGAAAGCAGAATGGACAAAGAAGGCGTAAACCTGATAGAGGGCGCCGGTGGTATCAGAGTGCCGATAGTAAAGGACTACTTTATGAGCGATCTGGCAAAGGACCTGGGAGCATCTCTTCTGATCGTGGCAAGGCCGGGACTTGGCACGATCAATCACACCCTTCTGACCATAGATCATGCAACGTCCTGCGGACTTAAGATCCTAGGGGTCGTAATATCCGGTTATCCCGGAAACCCGGGACTGGCCACCCGCACGAATATCTCTCAGCTGAGGGAGCTGCTGGGAACTGATATACTGGGAGTTGTTCCGCAGCTGGAAAACGTGAACGTGGAAAAAGGGTGGGTCGGGAATTTAAATGAGAACAGCCATAAGTTCTTTGTAAAAGAGCTTGGAGGCATATTTGATATGGACGATACCAGCAGTTCTTTAACGGATATTTCCAATATGACTTGACAGATAACTGCAAGCTGGTATAAATAATCAACCATTTTTTAAGGATAAGGAGAACTTTTTTACCCACGACTGCACCGCCGAGTTGCAGGCTGGTATAGATAATAACCATCTGTCAGGACTGCGGTCTTTTTACAAAGAATTGATCGATTTATGAACTACTTTATAAAAATTACCCCAGTTGTCGTGTTGTGTGCCTTTTTTGCAGTAGGGATATATCAGTACACGGCAGAAAGTAACAGTCGTGGTCCCTCTCAGCCGGTCCTGTTCAGCCATAAGATACATGCAGGAGAGAACCAGATCCCGTGTCAGTACTGTCACAGTTTTGCAGATGTATCACCAAATCCAGGCATACCGTCCGTTCAGAAATGTATCGGATGCCATCAGTTCGTAAGCGGAAGGGATCAGGACTATACGACCAGTGATGGACAGGTGATAAACTATAAGAAGGAGATCGCCAAGGTCAAGGACTACTGGGAGAGAAAAGAACCCATACCATGGGTAAAGGTCACGACCATGCCGGAGTACGTGAAGTTCAATCACAAGAGACACATCAAGAGGGGATTTGAATGCCAGACCTGTCACGGACAGGTGCAGGAAATGGACGTTGTGTACAAGGCGGAGAGCCTTAATATGGGTTTTTGTATAACATGTCATGAACAAAATGCAGATAATGCGGAGCATTTAGAACAGTTAAAGGATTGTCTTACCTGCCATTATTAAGTGGTTGGAGGTATAAATGTCTGAAAAGAAAAACAGCGGATTGAGCAGAAGGGACTTCTTAAAGGTGATAGGGGTCGCCGGTGGTACGGCAGCGGTTACCGGTGCATGTTCGGGTGATCCCGTTGAGCAGATAATACCTTACGTCATACCCCCTGAGTCCTACGTACCCGCGGTACCGAAATTCTATGCTTCCACGTGCAGGGAGTGTCCATCCGGGTGCGGTGTAGTTGTAAAGAACAGGGATGGAAGGGCTATAAAAGTAGAAGGTAACCCTGCCAGTCCAACTAATGAAGGAAGCACGTGTGCAAGGGGACAGGCTTCTCTGCAGGGACTTTACAATCCGGACAGAATAAGGTCCCCGCTCGGAAAGAAGAAGAACAGAAAAAACCTCGTTCCGATCGGATGGGACGAAGGTATTGACACGTTATCTGAAAAAATAAACAGGCTCGTCAGCAGCGGCAGAGGAAGCAGTATAGTTTATCTGAGCAATAATATCTCGGGTACCCTGGACAACCTCGTTGACAGATGGGTACAGGCCATTGGAGGTCGCCGTTACACCTACGAGTCGTTCTCGTACGAACCGATCAGACAGGCCAACAGGATATGTTTCGACGCTGATGAAATACCGACTTACAGGATAGAAAAGGCAGATTATGTCCTTTCGTTTGGTGCTGATTTTCTTGAGACGTGGCTGTCACCCACGTATTTTGCCAAGGGATTTTCAAAACTGAAGACGTATAAGGACGGCAGGATGGGCAAAGTGGTCCAGGTGGAACCAAGGGCCTCTGTTACTGCCACCAGTGCGGACCTGTGGCTTGCCGTTAAACCCGGGACCGAAGTGTTCCTGGCACTGGGGATCGCGAACGTGATCGTAAGCAGGGGATGGAACAGGGAAAAAGCTTCAGTTGTGAAAAAACTGATATCGGGATACACCCCGGAGAAAGTCTCTAAATTAACGGATATTTCAGTGGAAACCATCAACCAGGTAGCCTCTGATTTCAGCAAGGACAGAAGTATTGCTATCGGAGGAGGCGTAGCCAACAGCGGAACCAATGCAACCGAAACCATGGTCGCGATCAATATACTGAACTATCTTGTCGGTAATATTGGAGAAACGGTGGATTTTTCAGATACGCTGTCCATATCAGATGTCAGCACTTTTAAGGATATTACAGATCTGTTCAAAGATATGGAAGCTGGCAAGGTCGAACTTCTCATAGTTCAGGGAACCAATCCCGCTTTTACGCTTCCCAGGTCATTTAACGCGGTCAAGGCACTTGGTAAGGCCGGCTATATAGTGAGTTTATCCTCTTTTATGGATGAAACCACTGAAATGGCCTCACTTGTTCTTCCAGACCATCATTCGCTTGAGAGCTGGGGGGATTATTATTTCAGCGAATCATACCTGGGAATGATCCAGCCCGTAATGCATCCGGTATTTAATACAAAGTCGGTCGGTGACCTGATCATAGAACTGAGCGGTAAGGTAGATGTTACAAAAGGTCTCTTTGAGGAATCAAGCTATTATGACTACTTAAGAAATTCTTGGAAAAAGGCCGTATCAATCGGTTCGTCTACATTGAAAGAAAAATTATCTAAAGTTAAAGAAGTATTACTTCAGATAGCAAAAGAAGTTAAGGAAGTGTTATCTTATATAGCAAAAAATTATGGTGGTGTTATTGCTCGTGAATGTGCTTTTATTCTTGCCGGGATTATAGCTAGCTGGATTATAGCTGGTCCCTTCCCATTGGTAGCTAGAATCTTGAACTGGATACTTCGAATGTTTGGGGTTCATCAAGCTTATAAAAGAGCCGTTCCTTTACCTAAGGAACAGTTGGATAAATTTAAATCATTTCTTGATAAACATTCACAAAGGTATCAAGAGAGGTTTTTAATTGAATCAATATATAGATTTGTTCCATTAATTAAAGGGTCACAAAAGCATCAAGAAAAGATATTAGATGAATTGATAGAAAAACTTGGTCCATTAGTTGAATTGATAGAAAAACTTGGTCCATTAATTAAAGGATATAAAGGTGATAATAACTTTGAGGCATTCTGGAGGCAGGCACTTAAAGAAGGTGGAATTAAATTAGATCTGTCCAGAAGGAACGTCTCAATTTCTTCGGATCTGAAGTCGTTTAAAGTTTCCAAGTCTTACGTGAAGGGTGATGGAGGGTTTTACTTTGTGACCTATCCCTCTTACAGGTACTACGACGGTTCCGGTGCTAATAAGCCGTGGCTTCAGGAACTTCCCGAGGCACTTTCAACGTCCGTATGGGATTCCTACGTTGAGGTCCATCCGGACGTCGCTAAAAAACTCGGCGTCAGGGACGGTTCGTATCTGAACATCAAGTCACCTTATGGAGAATTTAAGGTCCAGGCCTTTGTTTATGAAGGAATAAGGTCCGACACGGTCGCGGTACCTATGGGGCAAGGGCATACGAGCTACGGCAGATACGCAAAGAACAGAGGAGTAAATCCTCTGGACCTTCTGCCGGACGTCATGGATAAAACATCAGGGGGTTTTGCTTTTCTTTCCACGAAAGTTTCGGTTTCCAGTGCGGGAGATCACAGCTTGCTCGTAAGAACGCAGTACACGAAAACACAGCACGACAGGGACGTTGCAAAGGCCATGACGATCAGCGAGCTTAAAAAAGGTGGTCATCACCATGACCATCACGAGGAGCCTGATTTCTATCCTCCCAGAAAATACGCAAAGCACAGATGGGCGATGAACATCGACCTGAACAAATGTACGGGGTGTGGAGCGTGTGTGACCGCTTGCTACGCGGAAAACAACATCCCATTCGTGGGGAAGGACCAGGTGGCAAAACGCCGTGATATGGCCTGGATAAGGATCGAAAGGTATTTTGATAAAGATGAAAGCGGCAAGCTGGACGTTAGGTTCCTGCCGATGCTTTGCCAGCACTGCGGTAACGCTCCCTGTGAACCGGTCTGTCCCGTTTATGCTACGTACCACAGCCCCGAAGGTCTGAACGGCATGGTGTACAACAGGTGCGTTGGAACGAGGTACTGTGCTAACAACTGTACTTATAAGGTGAGAAAGTTCAACTGGTACACCTACAAGTTCCCTGAACCCCTGAACTGGCAGCTTAATCCCGATGTAACGGTGAGGACAAAGGGAGTTATGGAAAAATGCACGTTTTGCGTACAGAGGATCAAGTTCGGAGAAGATATTGCCAAGGACGGGGATGGAGTGGTAAGGGATGGGGATATCCTTACCGCATGTCAGCAGGCCTGCCCGACCGACGCGATCGTGTTCGGTGACCTCAAGGATAAGACCAGCAAGGTCTCGAAGCTGGAGAAGGATAAAAGAGGGTACAAGGTCTTTGAGGTTATAAATACAAAACCCGGGATAACCTATCTAAAGAAATTAAAGTGGGATAACGTATAAATGAGCATAGAGAACAATCTGACGTATTCAAGGGTTACAAATGACGTTGTCAGGATGCTTGATAAGCCTTCTGCCAAGTGGTGGGCGCTGTTCTTGATATCCATTTCGTTCGTTGGTATAGGACTGATGTGCTTTATATACCAGGTTTACACGGGACTTGGCGTTGCAGGCTACAGACATCCGGTCTTCTGGGGTACTTACATTACGGATTTCGTGTTCTGGGTCGGTATTGCTCATTCAGGAACTCTGATATCAGCTATCCTTTACCTGTTCAGGGCAAAGTTCCGAATGTCCATATACAGGATCTCCGAGGCCATGACGGTGTTCGCGGTCCTGACTGCCGGGCTGTTCCCTATAATGCACCTTGGAAGGCCCTGGAACTTCTACTGGCTGTTCCCGTACCCGAACCAGAGAGAACTGTGGATCAACTTTAAATCACCACTTGTATGGGACGTTTTTGCTGTCAGTACGTATCTCACGGTGAGTTCGCTGTTCTTTCTTATAGGGATGATACCCGATATCGCCGCGATCAGGGATAAAGTGAAAGAGGTACCGAGAAAGATAATCTACACCATACTGTCCTTTGGATGGAAAGGTTCCAACTGGGAATGGCTTCATTACGGAAGGGCTTACCTTTACTTTGCAGCATTGGCGACCCCTCTGGTCCTTTCGGTACACAGCGTCGTTTCCTGGGACTTTGCAATGGGTAACGTGCCGGGGTGGCACACAACGATCTTCGCACCGTATTTTGTTGCAGGTGCTATATTCTCGGGGCTTGGCATGGTCATCACCCTCACGATACCGATACGAAAGATATTCCATCTTGAGGACTACATTACCCTTGATAACTATGACGGTATGGCAAAGCTCATACTTCTGACATCCGGTATCGTGGGTTACGCGTACGGGGTCGAGTTCTTCATGGCCTGGTACAGTTCAAGTCCGTTCGAATTCCAGCAGTTCATGTACAGGGCCACCGGGGAATATGCTTTCTTCTACTGGGTCATGATCATCTGTAACGTGGTGGCGCCGCTCCCGCTCTGGTGGAAGAGCGTAAGGATGAACTTAAAGGCGCTTTTTATTATATCCATATTCATAAATATCGGCATGTGGTTTGAAAGGTTCAATATAATCGTTATATCACTTTCAAGGGACTTTGATCCTGCCGCTTGGGGTGTTTATAAAATTTCCTGGGTTGAAATCGGAATAACCGTCGGCAGCTTTGCATGGTTCTTTATGTTCTTCCTGTTATTTATAAAGACCTTACCCGCTGTTTCAATAGCGGAAATAAAGGAGATACTTCCCGTGCCTAAAAAGGGGATCAGAAAATGAACGCAAATCAAGGAATACTGGGCATATATTCTTATCTGGACTCGGTACTTGACGCCGTTAAAAAGCTGAAGGCCGAGGGATTTAGTGAACTTAGGGTATTTTCTCCTTTCCCGAACCATGAGATCGAGGATGAAATGAAGCTGCCTCCAAGCCCCGTAAGGTTCTTTACGCTTTTTGGTGCACTGCTGGGTGCCACGTGCGGTTTTGGTTTTACCGTGCTTACCTCTATGGACTGGCCTATATCGGTAAGTGCCAAACCTATAGTTTCCATACCTCCGTATATGGTGATAGTGTTCGAACTGACGGTATTGTTCGGTGCGCTGTTCACCCTGATAGGTATGCTGGTCAATTCACTGCTTAGAAAAAGAGTACCGGTAAATATGTACGACCCGCGGTTCTCTGATGATAAGTTCGGAGTAATGGTGGTTTGTTCCACTGAGCAGATGCAGGACGTTAAGGATATTTTAAACTCAACGGGAGCAGAAGAGGTCAAGGTAGACACTCTGGAGAGCTAAGGACACTGTGGAGGGAACAAGGTATTGAACAAGTTTAAACTGACCATAATTTTAGCGTTTGCAATACTGCTTTCAAACGGCGTGAAGTCGTACTCGTTCCCGTGGAACTACGATATGTGGGAGCAGCCCGTTAAGCAGCCGTACGAAGCTCCTCTGGTATATCCCAGGAACTCCGTGACAACAGATGGTGATACTTCCGCTCCAGAACCTCGGGAGAAAAAAGAAGCTATTGAAAAAAGTCCCGTACCTTACAGCAAAAGCTCGATAGAAAGAGGTAAACAGGTCTTTGATATACACTGCACAGTCTGTCATGGACCGAAGGGTAAGGGAGATGGGATCATAGTAATGACGGGAAAGGGATTTTATCCCGTTAACCTTACAGCTCCTGGCACGGCACGGAGAAGTGATGGATTTATTTACGCGTATATAAGGTACGGTGGAAAGGTCATGATGCCGAGCTACAGAGAGGGCATTTCAGAGGTGGACGCGTGGAACGTGGTCAACTATATAAGGAGCTTGCAAAAAAAGCGTTAAAGAGACCGTTTCAGGAGAACTGCATAGATAATGGATACGGATATAAAAAACGAAATATTAAACAAACGGAACCAGGTACCCCGATGGGTGATATACCTGTTCCTTACGTTCGCGATCGTGGGATTTGCAACTTTTGCCATTAACGCGAGTGGGGAGAACTCAAAGGATATCTGGCAGATATTTCTGGTGAATTTCCTTTTCTGGACCGGAGTGGCACAGGCGGGGATAGTGTTTTCCTGTGTGCTGAGGATAACGGACGCAAGATGGGGCAGGAGCTTTTTAAGGATAAGTGAAGGATTTGGTTCGTTCATACCGGTCGGGTTTATTTTACTGCTGATAATCCTGTTCGTGGGTAAGAACGAGGTCCTGCCGTACGCTACCGAGCATTATCATCATCCTAAGGACGTCTGGCTCGATATGGGACTTGTATCAGCGAGAAATATAATCGGCTTTGCCGTTCTTATCGTTCTGAGCTTCTTCTACGTAAGGATATCACTTGATCAGGACCTCAAGGGCGTGAGCAGTGACAGGAACAATGGTTATTTCCCGAAGTTAAGGAAGCTGGCCCCGGCGGTCGTTATCCTTTACGCTCTGACGTTCAGCTTTTTTGCATGGGACTTTATGATGTCCCTGGACCCCCACTGGTTCAGCACGCTGTTCGGCCCGTTCTATTTTATGGGAAGTTTCATCGCTGCAATAGGGTTTACGATAATCATCTCGGTCGTGCTTAAGAGGTACTTGGGACTTAATGAATATCTCGGACAGTATCATTACTGGGATATGGGAAAGATACTTCAGGGTTTTTCGCTCTTCTGGGTCTATCTGATGTTTTCACAGTTCCTGCCCATCTGGTACGCGAACATGCCGGAAGAAACGGGTTTTGTAATAAAAAGGGTCGTTGACGAGCCTTTCAGAACGTTCTCATGGGCGGTACTTACGACCTGTTTCATATTTCCTTTTATCGCACTGATACCAAGAACGAACAAGATAGTTACACCTATACTTGTCTTTATCGCATCAGTATCCTTCACGGGACTGTTCATGGATAAGTTCCTGCTGGTCGTACCGTCCCTGGCTGACAATATAAGTTTCGGGATATCCTATATTCTGGTTACTCTGGGTTTTATAGGAGCGTTCATTACCACTTTTCTGCTTTTTATAAACAAGTATCCGATCATTCCTTTCGGGGACCCGTTCTTTGATGGCAAGATCGGACAGGGAGGTCATCACTGATGAATTTAACTGATGAGCAGCTGGATAAGGTCGTAAAGTTCGTAATTATAAACGTAGTGGGCATCGTGGGTACTCTTGTGTTAGTGATCACTTCGGTTGCTCTGTTCGGACCTAAAATAGCGCCACTTATGAACAGCTTACCGTGGTAGGTCTCCTTTTATATGACCGGTAAGGACACTTGTATGGCAAGGAAAGCTGAAATTAATTTAAGGGTCACGCTGAACGAGGAGAATGTTCCTGAAGAGATACTCTGGCAGGCAAGCGAGTCAGAAGCTCAGAAGGAAAAGCAGTGTGATGCAATGTTCCTTTCTCTCTGGGACAGAAAGGAAAGTAACACTCTTACGGTTGATCTCTGGACAAAGTCGATGCAGGTGAACGAGATGAACAGACACTGTTATTTCACTATCATGAAGATGGCCGATACGTACGAGAAGGCCACGAACAATAAGGAGATCGCCGAAAAGTTCCGTGAATTTGCCAGTGAATTTGCAGGATCGGTCAAGGAACTTATCACAAAAGGGAACTGATCCTGTATTCAGATCTTAGCAATACCGTCTGAACAGGCCATTGAGATCCGACTTATCCTTCAAACGGGTCGCTGACCTCAGGATGCCAGAGCTTGAAGTGGTTTTTATGCATGTCAGTATAGGCATCTTCTTTGTAGTGTTTATCGTAAAAATCAATGTCAAGATGGTGTGCCTGAAAAACGAGCCTGACGAACATCGGGTCTAAAAAAGCCGGAAATCTTCCATAATTTTCGTAAACGTAACTGCAGAAATCCTTGACTATCTGAACTCTGACCTCGGAAGGTATATATTCACCACTGAGAACTGATCCCGGCTCGTTGTATGGATAAGGATTATCTTCTTTCCAGAACTCGCCTCTTATTTCGAGGAACCTGTCCACTGCTTCGTTCATATCCTTTACGTAAGGGGGAGATAAAGATTCGAAGATCCCATCCCGTCCGACAGGATAGGCAGCCCTGGTGGACCTTAGCGAGCGATCAGGCCGGTTAAACCTGAAGCCTAAACCTTTGTACTTTGGGTCAAGTCCCAGGGCATAGTGTGGAAGCAGACCCGTGAACGTCCAGCCCCCAAGTCCAAGGGCCTGCAGTGCAAGGTTCATGTTCTGACTTATAAAGGCCTGCTCTACGTTAAGTGTCGTCAGGACCCTGAGTTCAAGATCAAAAAGGGAAAGCCGGACGTCGTTTCGTATGTATCCCTTATCGATCCATTTATCAAGACCACATGACCTGCCTCCGTTTAACTCGTCAATGATATTAAATCCGTACTTGGCGCCAAAATATATGAAAAGCAGTACCATGTATTCCACCGTTGTGTTCGTTACAGGTATGAAAAATGTCGTACCAGGCTTGTTGCAGTTCCAGGCGTTAAAATCAAACAGACCCGGTTCGCCTTTTGGAAGTTCAGCTCTGCCGTTTTCCAGTTTGATCCTGTTTTTCTTAAAAAGCTCCATGACCTTTTCCATCTGCTCCTCTCTTGTCAGACCGGCAAAGATCGCATTATCTTCCGGTATAAAGTCAAACAGCTTTACCATGTATACACCGTCGTCGTTGGTGTAAAAGAGCTCCGTGGAATGGGAGTTGCACGAGCACGGCCAGCTGCGTCCTGTCCACTGGAACAGCCATGATATTCCAGTCCTTGGCATATCGCCAAGTGATAATCCGGTGGTTCCCGTTCCAGACCAGATTAAGATCGCTTCTTCTATATCTGACAACGGATAAGGGTTGTGTTCAGACCTGTATTGTAATTTACCTTCAGGTATTTCCATACCCATGCCAAATCTTCTGGACCTTCTCGCAAATATGGAATCCAGCAGACCGTAGTCTATGGCTTTGTAAAATCCCTCGGGAATTTTCATGGGTTTGTTTTCATTCCTAAATACAGATATAGGAAAGTAACTATTAACACAATTTTTCAATAATACTAACTCAGTAAGTACTATATTTTGAAACTAACCTCTGAAAGAATGGATAATTTGTAGTAAACAGGGGTCAAAATAAGTTCAATTAGTCAGTATTTATATAACGGACTTATATACTTAACAAAAAGCATACTGTTTTGAGTGCAGGATACTTCTCTTATTCCCGTCTCCTTCTGGTTTATAATATGTTCAGGACCCATCGGGAGCACAGGTTTTCCCATCCAGTATAAAGTTTCCTTTATTAAAGAGAGCGTTCGGGAGATCTCACTCCGTTAGGTGCCTTGGAAAGGACCGACCGCGTTGTCAGGTCTTTATCCGAGACCTTATCTTTCTTCTGATAACAACGGATACAGGTATAAGCATCAGAGATGCCACTGCTGTGAGCATATCAGGAACGGCTTCGCTCTGATCAGATATCACGCATCCTCCTCCACCTCCGCCTCCATCACTACCTGATGATGTCGGTCTTCGTGGTCTTGGTCCTGTTGTTGGTGGTGGGTCCGTTGGTCCTGGAGGCGTAGTTGTTACCCTGATAGTAAAGCTCAGCTCATCCTTATCTCCATCTTCATCCGTTACGGTATATGTATAACTGCCAGAAGATACAGCAGTTGGTGTTCCGCTAAGCACTCTGTCAGCTTCACTGAAAGTAACTCCATCTGGTAAAAGAGGGGAAAGGCTGTAGGTTAATTCTCCATTCCCTGCTGTTGCCTCAGGCAGTGTTTCCTTTATTGCAGTTCCCGGCACGTAGTTCTTATCAGGTATGGTCCAGTTGTTAAACGTCGGCGTCTCACCAGACATATGACCATAGACCTTAATGTTCCATGAGTGTAAGGTCCCCGTACCTGCAGGTGAATTATTAGTTATCTTTAAAGTCCACTCTCCAGCAGGGTTTTCTCCTAAATGTTTAGCTAAACCAAAACGATGATCTCTGCCCGTGTAGTCAAAGTCGTCTATAGTAAGAGATCTGTCAGATAAATGTGATATTGCATCTGCTGGATATGCCTCAGTGAGTTTCGACAGGGTACCGTCAGGGGAGGTTATTTCTATATCTAAAAAAGGAAAGAAAGGGTGAGTGAAATTGAGATTTATCTCTATAAATTCTGTAAATACCTCAGTATCTGGTATATCTATATCAGGTACGGTCAGTTTGAAAACAGCGGAAACATCTTCTGCGTTTCCCGTTCTGAAGTCTGGGATAACCGTATTGATATTACCCGAGGAAACCGTCACGGGTCTCATTGGCGGTGGAACATTGGTCCAATTTTCGGCAAGTTCTACTGCCGCAGCGGCGTCTACCATGCCAAAACCGAACTTTGGATTGTAAGAATACTGCTCTGAATCAGAACCGTATTTAAATGTTTCTGTCCTCCAGTTTTGGTCGTCGAAAAAGAGATGATTAGTATTGCTGAGAGTATGGCGAGCTGAACCTGCCAGTATCAGTTTCAGGTCCCTCCAGCTAATATCACTGTTTACCTCTCTTATCAGTGCTGCTATTCCTGAAACGACAGCAACTGAATTTGATGTTCCAGGGAACTCAAAAGTATAACCATCGTTATTGTCGGTAGTTACAATATCAGAACCCGGTGCACATACCCATAGATTTACTCCCTCTTCTGAAAAAGAACTCTTGGTAACAAACTTCGAATCATTACCGAGCTTTACGACCTCTGCTGAACATACGGTAGTTACTGCGTAGTAGCTGGAATACTCATTAAAATTAGCCTGATCTGATCCTTCATGTCCATCCCCTGCCGCCCATACGTAAAACACACCTTTACCACCAAAACCTTCTCTTATACCCGTTTCCACTCCTTCTTCCCACTCTGATGAAGCCTCTGTAAGAACAGGAAGGTCCTTCGGTCCCCAGTTGTTGACAGATACAGCCGTTGTATCCATATTACGGACCATGGCGTCCTTTGCGTTAGTATCACTGAAGTTACCAGCTAAATTATAACTGTAGATGCCTGCCTGAGGTGCTACACCTCTTACTCCAAGGCTGTTATCACCAACTGCTGCTATAATGCCAGCTACACGTGTACCACGACCACTTGAAGGACTGTATAGGTCGCTGTTCCCGGAGTAATCATGAGAAAGTGCGGTATCCACGTTGTCAGCAAGGTCCTCATGATCTGTGTCCATACCATGATCTACCACCGCTACGTTAATCCCAGCTCCAAATACACTATCATCCCATACCTCTTCTATTTTTATATCTATATTTGTTCTGTCTCCAGTGATTATTGGCTTATTGCCTAATGTCAGATCACTTCCTGGATATTTCAGATACCACTGACAGCCGTATAAGGGATCATTTGGAAAATTGGTAGTGATAACTGAACAGTCGTTGAATAATTGTTGAGAATCAGCAAATGAAACACCTAATTCGTAGGGTGTAGCACCACTGCTTCCCACAATTATATAGTACGTTCCTCGTCTGAGGCGGGTTTTTATTGTGGCTATCGCTGCGTTCCCTAGCAAAGTCACTTCAGTAGTACTTGCTATCAGATCATCATTGCTGTCACACAACTGTAAACTGTATCCCAGATCATTGGAGAAGGTGAAGGTTACACTTATCTCTGCAATAAAAATGTTATCTGTGTTTACCTGTGTCCGAAAGTAAAGCAGTCCACCGGCATCCTCTAAACTTCCTCCGCGTTTTGACCCATCCAGTCTTAAAGTAGCTTCGACCGCTGCACTGGAGTCACAGTTATTAATGCTGGTCTGACCATATGCACCAACGTTTACAAGGCACAGAAAAAAGAAAAAGGGAATTAATAATTTATGGGGGGGGGTAGAAACTTCAGCATTATCGTACTATTGTGCTTATCTCCGGCTGAAAGGTCAAGTATATATGGGGGGGGGTAGCAGAGATACGCTCTTTTATATTCATGATAGCGATATTTTACTTCTGTTCCACTGTAATGTCAAGTATGAACTTCTTTCTCTGTTCTTAATGATACAGATCATGTCAGGATGCAGGGATCATTCTCTTTTATTTAAATAGATAATTCCATTATATGCGTATTTTATTTATCCTATAATAATATGAACGTAGTAAAAATAGTGTATTGCGTCCAGTGCGGGTGGCTTACCAGAAGTGCACGGATCGCTCAGGAGTTGCTCAGCACTTTCAGCAAGGAAATAGATGAACTGACCTTGGTTCCCTCGACGGGAGGGGTATTTGAGGTGTATGCCAATGGTAAAACAGTATGGTCTCGGAAAGAAAAAGGGGGTTTTCCGGAAATCAAAGTTTTAAAGAGAATTATAAGAGATGAAATAGTTCCAGAAAAGGAACTGGGTCACACGGACCCTGAATGAGTTTTTAATTATGCCGGTTTACTGCCTGACGGATGAGCTTGTTTTTCCTGACCCTGCTGATGCTGAACCTTCTGGATTAGTTGCCGTTGGCGGTGATCTGAGCGTTGAGAGACTGCTTCTGGCATACAGGAGCGGTATCTTTCCATGGTACTCGGAAGGAGAACCGATACTGTGGTTCTCACCTGATCCCAGATGTGTTCTTTATCCTGATAATTATACGCCGGGAAGGAGTTTTATGAAGGTGGTCAGATCGGGCAGATTTCAGGTCAGATTTGACACTGATTTTGATTTGGTTATAAAAAAATGTTCCGAGGTCGTCAGGAAGGAAGAATCCGGAACATGGATCACTTCTGATATGATCGATTCGTATAACAAGCTGCACAAGGAGGGTTATGCTCATTCAGTTGAGACTTATTCAGAAGGTAATATGGTAGGTGGTTTATACGGAGTGTCGCTCGGTTCTGCGTTTTTCGGTGAATCGATGTTTCACAGCGTGGATAACGCGTCAAAGGTCGCTTTATATTTTCTTGTGCAGAAATGTAAAGAGTGGGACTTTGATCTCATAGATTCGCAGGTGACCACTGAACACATGATGAGTTTAGGTGCCGTTAATATAGACAGAAAGAGGTTCCTGTCAGAACTTGAAAGGTCTTTAAAACACAGAACACAAAGAGGAAAGTGGAGTGGTTCATAATACAGGACCGCGATCATCGTCTTATGAACAGAAGGAGAAAAATGCCAAGACTGCTCGTATTTCAGCACGTTCCACATGAAGTTTTAGGAACTCTTGATCCTTTGCTTAAAGAGGCCGGTTTCAGGATCAAGTATGTAAATTTCGGAAGAGAGAACTATAAGGTCCTCGACCTGGGCGGTTACGACGGTCTTATCGTGCTGGGAGGTCCGATGAACGTGGATGAAGTCGACCTGTACCCTTATCTGATCCCCGAACTGAAAGCAATTGAGCAGGCAATGGACGGTAAAATGCCGATGCTCGGCATCTGCCTCGGGTCTCAGCTGATCGCTAAAGCACTGGGAGCCAGGGTAAGAAAGAACAGGGTCAAGGAGATCGGCTGGTATAACATCATGCCGACCAGGGAAGCAGCAGATGACCGGTTGCTGTCTAAATTAAGCGGTGCGGAGAAGATCTTTCAGTGGCATGGTGATACATTTGACATACCCGATGGTGCAGTGCATCTGGCAAGGTCAGCGGACTGTGAAAATCAGGCGTTTAAATATGGAGACAACGTCTATGGTCTTCAGTTCCATTTAGAAGTAGATAAACCAATGATAAAAAGGTGGTTGGCAGACCCGGTTAACGTCGAGGAGTTAAACGGTTTGAAAGGAGTTATAGATCCGGAAGGGATAAGAAGAGAAACCGATATATATATTGACGGATTAAAGGAACTCGGTGCATCGGTATTCAGTGAGTTTATCAAGCTCCTCAGCCCAAAGGGAAAAAATCACGTTCTGCCTTCAAGGTGATATATTGCAAAAGAAAATACTGTATGTATATTCAGACCCTTGATCTTCAGGTTCAGATAAAAAGAATCCTTTTTCAAAAATCTTATATAAATGCAGGAGAGTTTTAATGGAAAAATGGGAATTTAAAAATCACGGACATACGGATATCAAACCATCAGACAGTAAAAGAGCTGTATTTATAGGCAGGTATCAGCCATATCATTTTGGACACATAAGCCTTGTCAGACAGAAACTGGACGCAGGGGTTCCGTGTCTTATAATGGTGAGA
The DNA here is from genome assembly GCA_965215275.1 of Thermodesulfobacteriota bacterium. Classification (GTDB taxonomy): domain Bacteria; phylum Desulfobacterota_D; class UBA1144; order Nemesobacterales; family JAJCZQ01; genus CAZUNK01. The sequence continues at coordinate 287,744 of OZ244044.1, read as the reverse complement.
GATATTCCACCCGACCCTAAAAACCCTTTCACGACGGAACAAACGGTTAATATGATCAAAAAATACCATAACAGTAAAGGAGACGACGTTATCGTTATATCCATTCCCGATATAGAATCGGTCAACTGGGGTAGGGGAGTTGGATACGAGATGAATGAGTTCTTCCCTCCGGACAACATAGGTTTTATCTCCGCCACCCGAATAAGAGAACTGGTCGCAGAAGGTAACGATGAATGGAAAAGCCTTGTCGATGATTCGATCCAGGACGACGTTGTAAGGTATTTAAGTGAGGCAGTGGTTTAGTATCGGACCCTGTGGTCCATATCAGAGAATTTTCAAAAGATTCGGGAACTATCAGCACAGCTACTTGAATAATTCAGAAGATCGATGTTCAGGTCTTTAATACTGCAAGAAAAGCTTCCTGTGGTATTTCAACGCTTCCGACCTGTTTCATTCTCTTTTTTCCTTCCCTTTGTTTTTCAAGCAGTTTTCTCTTTCTGGTAACGTCCCCACCGTAACATTTAGCGGTGACGTCCTTCCTGAGAGGTCTGACGGATTCCCTTGCGATTATTTTACTTCCGATCGCTGCCTGTATAACGACTTCATAAAGCTGCCTTGGGATCAATGCCCTTAGCTTTTCAATTAACTCCCTGCCTCTGTAGTAAGCGTTGTCTTTGTGAACAATAAGAGAAAGTGCATCAACGGGCTCACCATTTACTAAAACGTCCAGCCTGACAAGGTTTGCCCCTTTGTAACCGATCGGTTCATAGTCCATTGAGGCATATCCTTTTGAGACCGACTTAAGCCTGTCGTAAAAATCATAAACTATTTCCGCAAGTGGAATTTCATACTCAACTATTACTCTGTCCTGCGTTATGTACCTTAGATCTTTCTGAGTACCTCTCCTTTCCTCGCACAGCTTAAAAACAGGTCCCAGGAACTCTTTAGGCGTGTGTATGGAGATCAGAAGATAAGGTTCTTCCACCGTGGCATTCCTATCGCCTGAAGGAAGGTGGCTTGGGTTGTCCAGATAGACTACTGAACCATCTTTGTACATGGCTTTATAGATAACCGTCGGAGCAGTTGTAATTAAGCTGACTTGAAATTCTCTCTCCACTCTTTCCCTGATAATGTCCATATGCAGCAAACCCAAAAAACCGCACCTGAAGCCAAATCCAAGTGCAGTTGACGTCTCAGGTTCAAATACAAGGGATGAATCGTTCAACCAAAGCTTCTCCAGTGCTTCCCTCAGCTTTGTATAATCGCCAGGGTCTATGGGATATAATCCGCTGAAGACCATAGGTTTCATTACTTTAAACCCCTCAAGGGGTTCCTTTGTGGGATCAGCAGCTCCGGTTATCGTATCTCCTACCTTGGCTTCCCTGACCTCTTTAATTGAAGCGGAGACAAAACCGACTTCTCCAGTTGTTAATTTATCAAGTTCTATCGCTCTGGGAGAGAAGGTCCCGACAGTTTTAACTTCATACTCCTTACCCGTTGACATTAGTTTTATCTTCATACCCAGCCTGAGTTCCCCTTCAAATATCCTCACTAACATCACCACGCCCTGGTAAGAATCGAACCAGCTGTCAAAGATAAGGGCTTTTAGTTCGTTATAGTTATCTGATACAGGAGGAGGAACGACCTTTACGATAGCTTCAAGTATGTCCTTTGTTCCAAGTCCTTCCTTGGCACTTGCGTAAACAACGTCCGTAGTGTCGATTCCCACTATATTTTCAATTTCTTCCTTTACTTTTTCCGGTTCTGCTGCGGGAAGGTCTATTTTATTTATCACTGGTATAAGCTCCAGTCCCGCGTCAGCAGCAAGGTAGGAATTAGCTAATGTTTGTGCTTCAACTCCCTGAGTTGCATCAACTACCAGCAGAGCACCTTCACATGCAATCAGGCTCCTTGAGACCTCATAGCTGAAATCCACATGCCCAGGAGTATCTATCAGGTTGAATTCATACGTGTTTCCATCTTCGGCTTTATAATTGATCCTTACCGCCTGGGCCTTTATAGTGATCCCTCTTTCTCGTTCCAGATCCATGTTGTCAAGGAACTGTGCGGTTTTGTCTCTTTCGGAAACCGTCCCGGTATATTCAAGGATCCTGTCGGCTAAAGTGGACTTTCCATGATCAACGTGTGCAATAATAGAGAAGTTACGAATGTAGTTTAATTCCATCAGTAGGGAAGATTATAATTCAGCAGGTGCTTTAATCAATGTTCATCTCAGGCATCACTTTATTTGGTTTTTATAAATACACTATGAGACTTAATAGTATTATGATTTATATGGTCGGACTGATGTTTTGTCTAGTAAGCAATTCTAAAAAAACTTTTTAAAAATACATTCAATATTAGTAATACAATATATTATATCATCTAACCCCTTTGAAATAAAGAGAAAGATAAGACATTACAATACAATGTATATATTATTAAGAGTGAAATAAGTATCAAGGAGAAAAAATGCTAAAAGGTTTGGATATTCTTAAAGAACATAAAAAGTAAATAAAAGATAACATGGATACAAAACTTGCTGAGCAAGCAAATCAGAACGGATGAGATTTACACGTGAGGAGAGAGTATTGTGAGAATAAATGAAAAATATGAAAGGGATGGCTACTTTTGGCTTCCTGAAAATTCTGACCGTAAAATTCCTGGAACTCTAAGAATATACGATGGAGGGAAAATTGAACTAGAACTCATGGGTCTGCTTGATGAAGATATAGCTGTTAGTTTAGGTAAAAGATGGGGTCTAGAAAATACTAATATTTACAGGGTCGTTGGTCAAGTGGAGAAAGATGAACCTATAACATTAGAAGATTGTACTGATATTCCTCAAATAGGACCAGATAGTATTCCTTTCAAGTCATTAGTCCATGTAGACAAAGCATTTTGTGGTTTTATATATGAGCAAAATGAGTCAGTTAAATTCAATTCCGTGATGTTTTCCGTAGAAGGTTTAGATGATTGGCTTGGAAAAAATGGCATTAATTTTATCCACAGCGATGACCAGAAAACTACGACTAACATAGAATATGAATTAATGGACGGTTTCAAATTACATATAGGTTTTAGCTATACACCACCAAGTTTTTCACATACTGTAACTGTAGAAACCAAGACTATACGAAAAGCGTATATAAAATTATCATCTACTAAAGAAAGAGAATTCCAAGATTTCAGAGAAATAATTTATAAAATTACTTACTTATTGTGTTTTACTATTGATAAAACAGTGACAATTAGTGATGTATCTGCCACATTAGAGAGACAAAAAGGGACAAACCCTATTCATATATATTATAAAAGTTTGCCATTTTCTCCAAATCGCCCGGAAATTGACCCGAGGAAGGCGTTGTTTGGATTTGGTGATATTAAGGATGATATGGAAGGAATTTTAAATAAGTGGTTTGATGCATATGTGGAGATAAGGCCTTCTATCAATCTCTATCTTTCTGTTGTAACTGAAAGTTATAGATATTTGGAAGGTAAATTTCTGGCTTTGGTTCACGCATTAGAAATATATCATCGTCGAACTTCGGATGAGACAAAGAAGACAAAGATGAGTGAATGTGAGTTTAAAAACCTCTTATATGAATTGTTGTCAAATTGTCCTGACCAACATAAAAAATGGTTAAAAGATAGTCTGTGTTATGCTAATGAAATTAGCTTGCGTACAAGAATTAACAGAATTATTGAACCGTATAAAGATAAGTTTGGAAACAGTAAGGAACGAAATGAACTTATTAGCAAAATTGTAGATACAAGAAATTACCTTATACATTATGACAAATCTCTAGAAGAAAAAGCAGCTAAAGGTAAAGATTTGTTATACTATATATACCAAATGAAAGCCATATTTAAATTGCATCTTCTACAGCGACTTGATATTGATAAGTCAAGAATTGACGCAATACTGAAAAACAACTACGAATTTAAAGAAAGAATTAAAGAAGTCTGGTAGTCGATTTGAAAAAAAACGCTAAGAATTTGGTTGTAAAAAAACAAGTTAAATCACTCATAAACATAAGTTCAATTACCAATTTATTCCATGATTATAAATTATTTAATTTGGGGCAAATAGTATATAATTCCCATTTTTAAAGTTGGGAGTTTTTGCCAAAAATGAATGGTCGGGATGACTGGATTTGAACCAGCGACCGCTCGCCCCCCAGACGAGTGCGCTACCAGACTGCGCCACATCCCGACTTGTAAAACAGGTTTTTTAAACTGATATTGAACTATACTGACTTACCAAATCGAATTTAAAACACCATCCTTAATCATACTTAAGTTAAAAATATAATCATTATGTAAAAATGTTTCTTCAAGAGTAGTCAATGTAGTTTTCCATCCTTCACCATCAGTAATCCAAATAAATTCAACGCCATTAGATTTACAAAAGTCAAATAATGATTTATGGTTTCCACAAACTGCGTTTAATTTAGACCCTCCTCCAGAATAAAAATTAGTTTCAATCCAGTAAAGTTTGTTGTTTCTATTAACCACAAAGTCTGGTTTTCTTGAAGATTTATCAACTGGTAATTCTAACCTCCATTTCTTTTTAGTTTTTAATGAAGTGCATTGAGTAATATAATTATTTTCATCTAAATTATATACCTTCCGTAGTAAATCATTAACGAGGTTTTCCATTATCGAACCACTTCTATTCTTCCTACCATTAGTATCCAAACCAACTTCTACCCCATATGTATAATCTTTAATATTTGTTAAGCCACCTTTTATGACTAAGTTTTTTAAGCCACTTTCCTCAAAAAAAACAATTAGGTTTTCTAAATCGGAATTGAATAAATTGGTTTTTCTAAAATCAAATTCTTTAAAGTTAGACTCCTTAAAGTTAAATTCAGATAAAACACTATCATCTAAAACATCAATTTTTCTTTCTCTAACTCCAAGAAGAGTTGGGAAAACTTTAATAACCTCAGGATAATTTTTTAGTATATACTTTAACTCTTCGTCGAAATTTTCGGAACCACATAGCGAGTTTAAAATGTTTAGTTCAATCTTGTATTTACAAATATTTGAAAATACTTTATCCCAATTGATAAAATAGTCCCAAGTTCTATTAATAGGTAAAATATTTTCAACAAAATAGTTAAAAACCTCACTTGGATTATGCAATCCTCTTTCAAAATAAAACTTTAATTGCTTCATGTTATTTTTATTTGGTTTCCAACTACGAGATACTCCTGTACTTTTCCTCTTTTGCCGGATTTATTGCTTATGTTCCTATTATAAATAAATTTTCACTACATTAAACTCATTGTAAATTTCTCTTATAAAGGGTAAAGAGTAATTAGATAATATTACATAAACTCCTTTATTGTTAAGTTATTCAAAATAATTTCTCAACCTAATCTGTTCTCCTTTTCCGAAAGAACTACTATATGAAGTGAATGATGATGTTTCATTTAAAGGGTGATAGGGAAGGTCAAAATAAACCAAGTTTCCTATTTCAAGGATACTATCAAATTCAGTATTTTTTATGTTTTCAACTATTCTTGGGTTTTTATAATTTCCTTTAGGGATATTCACATACCCTTTACTATTAACTCTATATAATCCATTAAAATAAGTGCGGTTAAGAAGAATTGGAGAAGTTTTTATATTTCTATATAAATCTACTAAATCTTTGTTTACGTTATTAATAATTGATCTATTTTTGTATTTAACCCCAAGTGTTTAAAAATAAACCAAACCACCACCAAAAAAGGGTTCTACATACTTTTTGGGTTTTGTAGTACTTTATTTATATCATGTATAAGTCCTCTTTTACTATCAACTCATTTTAGTACAGGTCTGACATTAGAATTTCCAAAGGAATCAAACATCTAATCTTGATTCACTTGTTTCTCTTTCTAACCTTTGTTTTGAAAGTTGATAATATTCTTCATCCAATTCTATACCAAGATATCTTCTATTATTTCTAATACTAACAACACCAGTAGTTCCACTTCCATTAAACATATCAAGAACTAAATCATTTTCTTGTGTAGAGGATAGAATTATTCTTTCTATCAATTCCTCAGGTTTTTGTGTTGGGTGCTTTCCTAAATCTTTTTCTGTTTTTTTAGGGCTGCCAACTATCCAAACATCTTTCATCTGTTTTCCTTTATTCAACTCCTTCATCAAATCATAATTGAAATAATGTTTTGTTTTTTTACCCTTTCTAACCCACAAAATTGTTTCTGTTGAGTGAGTAAAAAATCTACAAGAGAGATTTGGGGGAGGTGAGGTTTTTACCCAAGTTATATTATTGAGTATCCTAAAGTCCTCTATACTATCAATGATTGAACCTATAGTGTATATATTGTGGTAAGTTCCACTAACCCATAAAGTTCCACCTGGTTTCAGAATCCTGTAACTTTCTTCTATCCAATTAAGATTAAATGAGTAAATTTCATCATAATCCTTTCTTTTATCCCATTTTCCCTTATTGACAGAAACCATCTTACCGCTCTTACATGTAATTCCATCGTTTGAAAGAAAGTACGGTGGGTCTGTTATTATGCAGTCAATTGAGTTTTCTTCGATTTTTTGAAGATATTCAAAACAGTTGCTATTAATAAGCGTGTATTTATCGTTCATACACTAAAATTAACGATACTGAAAGTCAAAATACTATCAAAGTGTATTACTTTGTCATAATATTCTGTTATCAACTTATCGGTATGATCTCCTATATAATATCAGGGGACTATATACTTAATTACTCAAAAGATCAAAGAATCACTTGATAGAAGGAACACAAGGTAGAAGCACTAAAACTAAATCTACCTTAGCAAATATTAAGTCAAGGGTAGATAAAAAAGTTAAAGCAAAGGTAATTGAATCTGTAAATGATTAAAGAGACAGTTACAGACGGGTCAACAGTTTAAACAGATCAGAATTTAAGATATAGTGGGCTGAATAATAAAGGATATAAGCACAAAACAGTTGATCATGTAGTAGGTGAGTATATTGATGGAGCAAGAGGGAAAGAGGTTAAAACACGAATATATTTTGCTGTTTAAAAAGGGGAAATTATAAATATATGACCACTCATTTGTTGGCACAGGATAGGGTCAGGAGATAATAAGTTGTTAAAGAAGAGGAAGGTGTTTTTTATTTCTCTATGATTTTTCGAATAATCTTTTTCTTCAAGTCAGGATTGGAGGATAATTCATTATCCATACAGCGGAAGGCTTCTCTCATATCATCTCCTATTGTTTGCCAATCCTGCTGCAGGGCTTTCACATCATCAAGTTGAAGTAAATCATAGTTTAATTCAGTTGTTGACCTCCCGGAAATATCCCAAACCGATTTGGCGGAAGTTAATAAACTGAGGATTAATGTACTAAAATTTCTCAATTTGCTTAGCATACATTACCTCCTTACACATATGCATATTAGCATTCTTACTCCTGCTGAGTCAAGTTGTTCTTCAAATTGTTGTTTGACCCATTAAATGTGTTAATCCTTAACAAGGTCAGACACTGCATGGCTGTTTAATTTATTCACAACCGATAATACAAGGTCGGTCGTGTTATCCAGATCAACTCTTTTCACTATGGAGTTGTGACTGTGTATGTGACGAGTTGGAACTCCGATCACGACCGTGGGAACCCCGTACTTATGAATATGTATTATGGAACCGTCCGTGGCACCGCCTTCCATTGCATTGAACTGCAGTGGAATGTTTTTCTTTTTTGCCGTATCGATCACCATGTCCCTGAGTTTCAAATTTGGTATCATACGGGAATCATACATCAGGATGGAAGGACCTTTTCCCAGTTTCGTAGATGATTCCTCTGGCTTAATACCGGGCACATCACCTGCAATATCAGATTCAAGTATGATAGCTACGTCCGGGTCTACGAGTTCAACGCTCGTTGTTGCTCCCCTTACTCCGACCTCTTCCTGAACCGTGGCGGCACCGTAGATAGTGTTTGGATTTTTCTGTTTTTTGGCTTTTTCCAGCACGGATAAGAGGACTGCACAGCCGATCCTGTCGTCAAAGGCCTTTGCCATATAGGTTTTCGGGATCGAAAGCCTCGTGAATTCACTGTAGGGGGTTACAGGGTCGCCTATTCTGATCCCAGCTCTTTCAACTTCCTTGTCTGAAGTTGCACCCACGTCTATGTACATGTTGTTTTTAACAACTGTTTTTGTTCTTTCTTCATGAGGGATCAGGTGTGGAGGTTTTGCACCAATAACTCCTGTTACGTCTCCCTTGCCGGTTTTTATCTTCACCCTCTGGGTCAACAGTACTTGGTCCCACCATCCTCCGAGTGCCGTAAACTTTATATAGCCTTCACTGCTTATATGCTTGACCATGAACCCTATTTCGTCCATGTGACTGGCGAGCATGACCTTCGGACCAGCAGAAGAACTTGGAACCTTGCAGATAAGGCTTCCCATGTTGTCTCTGCTTACCTGTCCCAGGTCTTTCAGTCGTTTTTCAAGGACTTTTCTTATCTCATTTTCGTAGCCGGTGGCTCCATCTGTTTCTGTCAGCTCTTTCAGTAGTTTTTCTATCTTGTCCATTTGGGTCTTAACTCCTTGTTGATCGTTTTACCTTCGTTTGACATTAGTTTACCGAGTGAATTGTAAAATGTATAAAAACGTCACGTGTAGTGTATAGTTCAAAGGCAATCGATTTTGAGGAGAGATCAATGATGGTTGAAACTAAAACGATCGAGCTTTCAACGGATGGTAACTGCGATGTACTGGATATAACGAAAGAGGTAGAGCAGGCAGTAGAAGGATCGCCGATCAGTTCAGGGACCGTCACGGTATTTGCCAAAGGTTCTACCGCTGGTATCACTACGATAGAGTATGAAAGTGGTGCGGTAAATGACCTGAAGGAAACGTTTTCAAAGCTGGTGCCGGAAGATGGTTTCTATGCTCATAACGCGAGGTGGGGAGACGGAAATGGTCACTCACATATAAGGGCGTCACTGCTCGGACCTTCACTGTCGGTCCCATTCAGGTCTTCAAGACTGACCATCGGAACATGGCAGCAGATCATATTCGTTGACTTTGACAACAGGTCAAGGAGCAGAGAGGTTATCGTTCAGATAGTGGGTGAAGAATAACTCCTTGAGCTTATACGAACTTGATTGAGAAATGCTTTTTCATCCTTATGTTAAGGCTGACGATAAGTGGAGTGATCGCCTCTATCATAGGTGATACCGACAGCGGTCCGGCGTCAAGTACCCTGAGGTGTTTCATCTCTTCCGTGAGTTCTTTCACGACTTCCTTGGCATCATCGTCATCACTGCATATAACCACATCATAATCCAGGTCTTCATCAATATTTGCCAGTCCCTTGGCTGGTAAATTATGATAAGCCGATACAAGCCTTGCTGTTTCCGGCAGAACGGACCTTATTTCATCAGCGGACGACCCTTGAGAAGGCGGGTCGTATAAGAACGTTTTACCTTCTTTTTTCATTGATACAACGGGGGTTACAACGATCTGATCAGATATATTGTCCCCGCATCCCTGTATGGTGGCCGCAGCGTACTCCGGGGGAATACTAATTATTATGATCTCTGAATTCTTTGCAGCTTCAGCGTTCGGCATGCCGTGTATCTTGGGTTCGATCCCAAGTGGTTTCAGTTTTTCAATGTAGCCGGCAGCTATGCCTTGAGCTTTTTCTTCGCTTCTTGATCCTATATATATTTCGTGTCCTGATTTTGACCATCTGAGAACGAGCCCTTCAGCTATGTCCCCGGTTCCGCCAAGTAGTGATATTTTCATACTGTTCCTCCTGAATGTCCTGATGGGATTATTTTAACAAAGTATTGTTCTGAGTAAAGGTGTATTTGCAAAACCTACTGAGGCGATATTACATTGATTACTGTATAGTTCCCTAATATTTTGGTGGTGGTTACATCTTCTCCATCTTTGTAAATCTAAATATTCATAATTATTAATATATTTATTGACACCTAAATTATTAGAATGATACTATAGAAAGCGAGGAGGTATTGATAATTAGCGAACATTCTAATAATGATCAAAACTTACTAGAGAAGATAGTCAATATACTGTTCGCATTGTTTTTAATAGTAGGTATTGTCTTTTTCTTATTCGTATTATACGGTGGCAACATTGAATTTGTTGAGTATGAATTGTTGCCGTTTGTTATTGTATCTACTTCTGTTGTTGTTGGAAGTTTTTTTATTATAAGAACTTATATCAAGAGTGAAATAAGTATTAAGGAGATAGATATGAGCAAATATTTTAGTGACTTTATTCAAAAAATTTCAGACAAGCAAGATGCAAAGTTTGATAAGCAGGATGCAAAGTTCGACAGGCAATATAAATTAATTGATGAAAAGTTTGCTAATCTTGAGCAAAAACTTGCTAATCAAACAGCAGAAATTAAACAATTATTAGAAAAAAATAGAAATTAGTAATTATCCTGTTACCTATCTCTGATAAATATAAAACAACCTGTATCTGATCGTTTATTTTATGTCTTTATATAATAAGGTAATGATGCTCGAAACCAAAATGCTCATCTCGAAAGAGCAGAATAAATATATAAATAGTAAAAAAACTGCACAAGATTCTTTTTGACTCGTCCAATAAGGGATTATCTTGAATCTTATCTACATGTTTTATACCCGTTCGCCGGTGCTTGCAATACGATTGATTAGCTTTGTGCAGACTATGATATTATCCCGCATGGTTACGACCTGTCAGAAGAACACTGGGAATTGAATGATGGTCTTGTTCAGGTTGCCAATCCTCATCGTTCTATTATCTGCACCAATCTGCCTTATTTAGCCAAACATAGCGCTAGACGCAAAGATGTGTGGAATGAGGTGAAAGATTAGTACGGTTCTTTTTATGATTTCTGTGAAGTTGCCATAGTAAAAAGTATGGAAAATGCTTAAGGATTAATGACAGAAAAAATAGAATTTATACAACATATCCCAGCTACTATAGACAAAGTGGTGTAATCTATGTTTAAAGATAATCTTAAACTTGTTAAAAAACATAAAAAACCAGTTAAGAAGGTTTAAGAAAGAAAAAAATAAGAAAAGTAAGTAGTTATAAGAGTATATAATTCCCTTTAATTATTACCATAAACTAATTCAAGTATATGAACTGCATTTGAATTTATAATATCTATCTTAAAAGGTATCCTAAAATAAAAACTTAATTTTAAATCACAAGGTATCAATGACGATTCATTTAAATAATTAGCTTTTATAAATTTTGAATCAATTAATAAAGCACATCTTTCTGGAAGTCCGACTGATTTAGATAAAGGTATTTCTTTTTTTGAAATACCCTCAGAAAGTAAAATACATCCTGCATCAATTTTTTTTCTGGTAAGTACTAAAATATCTGAAAGATTTGCAATAATAAAATCTGGATTTACTTGCCCATCACTAAATCTGTTTTTAACCCATCCGTTGATATTCAACTGATCCACATTAAATTTACATTTATTATTTTTACCTTCAGCATATTTATATAGCATATTAGATATAATGTTATTTAATTGAGTATCAAAAAATGTTTTTTTGATACCATTTATATTATTCATTGTGTAATTAAAACGTTCATGAGGTAGAGGAAGTAATTCAGTATTAAAACTAAATCCAAAATCTTTAAACCCATTATCTACACTATCTGTTGGAATAACATCTATTTTTTCGTGTAAAGGTTTTGGTATTTTAAAAAAATCATACATATTTGGTGTTCTTCTGCTAACAAAATCATATATACCTGGTTCTTTTGATTTTCTTTCAATCAAATCACTGGGTTTAAAAGAATCATTAACACAACCTTCTATCATTATATTTTTAATTGCTTTATATACAGTATCTAATTCATTATTTCTATTCATATATCCCTCCTTAAGAGAAAGTATTTTCCCTCTAATACTACAATTTGTTTGCATTATTTGGATTTCCTTTATTTAGTTCGTTTATATCTTTTATAAAATCCTCCAGTCCTTCTTCCACTTCTTTTTTAATAGTCTTATTGAAGTTTCCAGAAACAGTAGCTGTTAAATCATGATAATATCCATGTTTAAAACGTCTATGACGACCCTTACCTCATAGTGTTCGTGCCAGTTCTGTGGTCTCTTTGACCATACCGCTCAACAGGTTCAATCCTCCCTGCCAGAAATCGGGGTCTTTGATGTTCACTCCTACTTTTTCAATGATCTTTTCCGGAGGTTCACTTCCACCGGCGGACAGCATATCCAGGTATTTTGGAACGAATGTTCTTCCCTCCTGCAGGTATTTTTGATAAAGGGCAAGAACTAACAGTTCACCGAACGAATAGGCATAGCAGTAAAAGGGAGAATGGATAAAGTGCGGTATATACATCCACCATATATTGTAGTTTTCCGTAAGCTCGACAGAGTTACCGAACATGGCCTTATTTGCCTCTATCCACAACTCGTTGATCGCTTCTTTTGTAAGTTCTCCTTCTTCACGTCTTTTTGTATGAAGTGCTTCTTCGAACTTTGTCATGACCACCTGTCTGAAAACCGTGGCAAAGGCGTCTTCAAGTTTCCCGCACATAAGTGATAGTTTTGCTTTCTTGCTTTTTTCGTTCTTTATCAGTCTGTCAAAAACGAGCATCTCGGCAAAAACGCTTGCGGTCTCTGCCGTGGTGAGCGGGGTATTTGCCTGAAAATATCCCCGTTTCCTTGAAAGATACTGATGAACGCCGTGCCCCAGTTCATGGGCTACCGTCATAACGTCCCTCATCTTTCCGGAGTAGTTAACGAGCACGTACGGATGGACGCTGGGAACGGTGCCGTGGCTGAAAGCACCGCCTCTTTTACCTTCTCTCAGCTCTGCGTCTATCCAGTTTTTATCAAAAAATGTTTTTGCAATTCGTGCCATCTTTGGTGAAAAATCACCAAAAGCTTCCAGTATGACGTTCTTTGCCTCACCATATTTAATGGTCTTATCTTCGGACGATATGGGAGCGTATCTGTCATAGTCGTACATTTTGTTCAGACCGAGAAGTTCTTTCTTCAGGTCGTAATATTCTTCAACCGTGCCGTAACTTTCTACACACGACCGCAGCAGCGTGCTGACGGTCTGCTCGTCGATCTCGTTGTTCAGGTTCCTGTGCGCCATTATATGAGGGTAGGAGCGTAAACGGTCGTTGATCGAATGGTCGTTCAGCAAGGTATTGAATATATAGGTCAGGACGTGAGAGTTGTTCTCAAGTCCTTTTGTAAGGCTTACAGAAGCGGACCTTCTCGTTTTTCTGTCAGGGTGATATAAAAGTGCTAGGACCTGCGTCTCGGTCAGGGTTTGGACTTTGCCGTCCAGTCTTATCCTGAACTCAATGTTGTTTATTACTTCATCGAACAGCCTGCAGAACGCCACTGATCCCGTATTGTCCTTTTCTGCAACTATCTTTTCCTCGGGTTCGGAAAGTGAGTGCGGTTTATATTTTCTGTAATGTCTGAGGAAATGGGCATAGCCTGAAAGCCTGCCGTCTTTAAGTATTTTCCCCGCAGTCCTTTCAGGGAGCCTGATCCACTCAAGTTCAAAAAAGATCAGCTTTTTCCTGATATCGGTGATCTTTTCCTGCATGGACTGCAAAAAGGCACCATGTTCAGAACTGTTCGTATCACCTGCAAAAAGAAGATGAGCGTAGGACAGCAGTTTACCGGCAGCTTCTGATATTTTCTCCAGTTCCCTGACCGCTTTCAGTAATGTTTCCGGATCGAGCTTGGCAGACCGTATTTCGTTCCTGTACCTTTTTTCGAATCGCTCGGCACTTTTGCGGATCTTTTTCAGGTCGCGTTCTATGCTGAGGTCCTTGGTTCCTTTGTAAAGGTCGTTCAGGTCCCATTTTATACCCTCTGCACCGGTTTCAGGTGCTGTCTTCTGGACTTTACTCATCTGTTTCCTCTAACCTTCTTTCCATTTTTTCAAGTTCCTCTCTGACTATGTGGTTTATAAGCTTACCGTCCGCTTTTCCCTTTAACCGGGACATGACCGACTTCATTACCGCTCCCATGTCCCTTAATCCATGGGCGCCGACATCTGAGATCACCTCAAGGCATCTGGCGACTATCTCTTCTTCGGACAGCTGTTCTGGCATATATTTCATCAGTATATCTATCTCCAGCCTTTCCAGTTTTGCTGCATCTTCCCGGCTGACCTTCATATACTCCTGCTCTGCCTCTCTTCTTTTTTTGATCTCGCTCGATATTACCTGAACGACCTGTTCATCGTTCAGCTCGCCTCTGCTTTCTATCTCCCTGTTCTTTATGGATGCCTGAAGCATTCTCAGAACGTTAAGTTCAAGAGACCTCTTCTGGCGCAGTGCCGATCTTATATCTTCCGGTATCCGTTCTCTTAATCCCATTTTATTCTCCTTCGAGATCCAGTTTATATATCCCTTTTATGTTCCTTCCCCATCCTCTGTAATCCATTCCGTAGCCTATGAGAAATCCCTCTTCGATATCAAAGCCCTTATAGGCTGCCGACACATTTACCTCACGTCTTTCTTTCTTGTCTATCAGGGTACAGGTCTTTATATCTATTGGTTTGTATTTTGCAATGTGCTTCTCCAGGTAGGACAGTGATCTTCCTGTGTCTATGATATCTTCTATGATTAAGACCTCTCTTCCTGAAATATCGGTTGAAAGGTCCCGTATAAGTGAAACGTCTCCACCCGTGCCACCGTTCTTATAGCTTGAGACCTTGATAAAATCAATTTCGTGTACTATGTTCATACTTCTTACCAGGTCCCCCAGAAAGATAAAGCTTCCGTTTAAGATCCCCATAAGGACCGGATTAAGGTTCTTATAATCTTTTGATATGATAGTTCCAAGCTCTTTTACCCGTTCGCTTATCTGATCCGGGGTGAGTATTGCATGTAGGGACGATGTTCTTTTCATAGTAAAACCCTTTAAAATTTAAAGTCCGGCAGCAGTTCCAGTACGGCATCCCTTAGGAAATTTCGTGAATACACGTCCTGATCGATCACCTGGCCGTTCCATATCAGAACGTCAAGATCGATAGTTCTCGGTGCGTCCTTACTTGCTGCTTTTTTTCTTCCAAGTTTTATCTCGATATTTTTCAGTACCTCGTTAATACCGCTTTCGTCCTTTCTGGTCTTTATAAGGAACGCACCGTTCAGAAAATCATCCTGTTCCACGCACCCGACGGGTTTTGTGAAAATGAACTTCGAGGAACTTATCAGATCTGTTTCCAGGGATATTTCTTCTCTGGCAAGCCTGATATTGTCCTCGGGGTCGATGTTCGAACCTGCGCCTACAACTACCGTGTTCATTTCAGTCTCGCTTGATCTCGTGAGTGATCGAAACGGATTCTGCAAACCTCAGTGCACCTGGCTTATCGACCTTAACGGTTGCCTTTTTTGCCTTTATATCTTCCATGACCATGTCACCTATACGAACGGCCATTCTTTCCAGAAGGTTGAAACTGTTTTTTTCCACGTAATTTATGATCTTTTTGTTCAGGGATTTATAGTCGACCGTGTCCTCTATATTATCGCTCTCACCGGCCTTTTTTCCATCGAACTCTATTTCAATATTAATGGTAACGTCCTGCTTTATCCGTTTTTCCCAGTCGAACACTCCTATTATCGTTCTCAGCTTTAAGTTCTCGATCTTTATTATCATCTTTACAGGTGCTGTCCGCCGTCCACGAACAGTACTTCTCCGGTAGTGAACTCGTTAGTTACCAGATATCTGACGGCCTGGTTAATATATACTGTATCCCCGCTTTTTTCTAATGGTATTTTTGAGACGATCTCTCTGAATTTGTCCGGGTCGTCCCCAGATGCAGGGAGTATGGGTCCAGGACATATCGCATTCACCCTGATATCAGGACCAAGTTCCTTGGCGAGCATGAGCGTAAGCTGATGAAGTGATTTCTTGCTCAGGTTGTAAACAAAGTGAGCGTTGTGGACCTTGGAGATCCTTGAGTCGAGCATATTTACGATCAGACCACTTGAGACGTTCCTTGCAAAGTCCTGGCAGAGAAAAAAAGGTGCTTTGAAGTTCACGTTAAAGTCGGCCTTGAAGTCCTGCTCGGTCACATCGGCAAATCTTATCTCTCTGAACATTGACGCGTTGTTAATAAGGACGTTAAGACCGGGAAACCTTGAGACCACTTCGTCTATCAAGGACGATATGCCGGAAAGTTCCGACAGGTCGGACCTGAATATCTCACATTTAACTCCAGACCTTTCAACTTCGGACCTTGCATCGGCCGCTTCCTTATATGATGAATTGTAATGAATGGCAATGTCGTATCCCATACGGGCAAGTTCCATTGAGATTGACCTTCCGATCCTTTTTGCTCCACCCGTTATCAGTGCTGCACTTGACATTTTATCGTTATAGCTCTCCCTGTACGTTCTATCAGTTCAGTCGTCGGTCATTAAAGCACGTTAAAACATGGGAATAATATGCTTTAATGATCAGGAAAGATCAGCAGGGACCTTGCCTCTGTGTACCCGGCTGTCTTTCGTCCTTTATAGATTTAAATGTCTGCCTTTTCTATTTTAGTCCTTTTTGGGTCTGAAGTCACTCAAAAAATTTTTCAGAGCAGGTTAATGAGGTCGTTATGTGGCAGATCGGTTATTCTGATCTCTGAACATTTGGCCTGGTGATGATCTTACCCCACTAGAACCACGCTTGTACATCTTAAAAGAAATTATTCTTGACATTTGGTCAGGATACAAAGTAAAATGAAAAGGTCATGAACATCCTGTTTAGAGTAATACCCCCCCCCATAAGTTATTAATTCCCTTTTTCTTTCTTCTGTGCCTTGTAAACGTTAGTGCATATGGTCAGACCAGCGTTAATAACTGTGATTCCAGTGCAGCGGTCGAAGCTACTTTAAGACTGGATGGTTCAAAACGCAGAGGAAGTTTAGAGGATGCCGGTGGACTGCTTTACTTTCGGACACAGGTAAACACAGATAACGTTTTTATCGCAGAGATAAGTGTAAAGTTCACCTTCTCCAATGATCAGGAATACAGCTTACAGGTATGTGACAGTAATGATTATCTGATAGCAAGTACTGCTGAAGTGACTGTATCAAGGAACTCAGCGACGGCTACTATAGAAACTCGCCTCAGACGTGGAACGTACTATATAATTGTGGGAAGCAGTGGTGCTACACCCTACGAATTAGGTGTTTCATTCGCTGATTCTAATCAGTTATTCAACGACTGTCCAGTTATCACTACCAATTATCCAAATGATCCCTTATACGGGTGTCAGTGGTATCTGAAATATCCAGGGAGTGATCTGACATTAGGTGATCAGACGATCGACATTTCTGAAGCAGATATGAGCATAAATATAGAAGAGGTATGGGATGATAATGTATTTGGAGCTGGGATTAACGTAGCGGTGGTAGATCATGGTATGGACACAGATCATGAGGACCTTGCTGATAACATAGATACCACCCTTTCTCATGATTACTCAGGAAGCGGTGATCTGTACAGTCCTTTCAGTGGTCGTGGTACACGTGTGGCTGGCATTATAGCAGCAGTGGGTGATAACAGCCTTGGAGTAAGAGGTGTAGCACCTGAGGCAAGCATCTACAGTTATAATTTAGCTGATAACTTCAGTGATGCTAATGCAAAGGACGCTATGGTCCGTAATAAGGATATAACGGCTGTATCGGTCAACAACTGGGGACCGAAGGACCTGCCCGTTCTTACAGAGGCTTCATCGGAGTGGGAAGAAGGAGTGGAAACTGGTATAAGAGAAGGATTTGGTGGTAAAGGAGTATTTTACGTATGGGCGGCAGGGGATGGACATGAAGGATCAGATCAGGCTAATTTTAATGAGTATTCCAACTACTACGCTGTAACTACCGTATGTTCAGTAAAACAGGATAATACAGGGGATATCGTTAATATAGGGGAGATCACTAAGAGTCCCTTTTCAGAAGAGGGATACAATCTATGGGTATGTGCACCGGGTTCTGGTATTGTAACTACCAACAATAACGACGGTTATACTTTTGAGTTCTCTGGAACGTCAAATTCAGCTGCGATCGTTTCAGGAGTAGCAGCACTGATACGGGAGGTAAACAGCGATGTTAGCTGGCGGGACCTGAAACTTATCCTGGCAGGTTCAGCCCGCAATGACGAACGGTCAGATTTTGTCGACACAGACTGGTATAGCACAGCACTTCAATATGGTTCTGATTCAGAAGATTATCGTTACCATCCAAAGTTCGGTTTTGGTATGGTAGACGCCGCTGCGGCAGTAGAACTTGCCGAAAACTGGACCAACGTTCCACCGCAAATGAGACCCGTAACGGTTTCCTCGGGTAATATCAATACGATTATACCAGACTTCACAACGGGAGGAAACGCAGAAGACGTTTCCGCTGTCTTCACACTGACAGTACCTGATATCAATATACAAGACACTGAGGTCTTTACGGAATTTATAGAGATAGGTATCAATTTTACTCACCCTTTCTTTCCTTTTTTGGATATAGAAATAACTTCCCCTGACGGTACCCTGTCGAAACTCACTGAGGCATATCCAGCAGATGCAATATCACATTTATCTGACGGATCACTTACTGTAAACGACTTTAAGTACACGGGCAGAGAACATCGTTTTGGTTTAGCTAATCACCTGGGAACAGACCCTGCCGGAGAGTGGACCTTGAAGATAACTAATAATTCAATTGCAGGTACGGGGACCTTACACTCATGGAACATTAAGGTCTATGGTCATATGTCTGGTGATACACCGACGTTTAACAGCTGGACGATACCAGATAAGAACTACGTGCCGGGAACTGCAGTAAAGGAAACACTGCCTGAGGCAACAGCAGGGAATGGAGAATTAACCTACAGCCTTTCCCCTCTTTTACCAGATGGAGTTACTTTCAGTGAAGCTGACAGAGTGCTTAGCGGAACACCAACTGCTGTATCTTCTGGCAGTTATACATATAAGGTAACGGATGAAGATGGAGATACGGATGAGCTGAGCTTTACTATCAGGGTAACGACTACGCCACCAGAACCAACGGACCCACCACCGCCAAGACCAAGACCACCAAGACCACCAACATCAGGTAGTGATGAAGGCGGAGGTGGAGGAGGATGCGTGCTTTCCGATCAGAACGAAGCTGTTCCTGATATGCTCACAGCATTGGCATCACTGATGCTTATACCTGTATCCGTTGTGATAAGAAGGAATATAAGGTCTCGGATAAAGACCTAACAATGGGGTACTTGTTTTCTTCTGACCTTCGATATTCTTAATACCACAGGAATCTCACTACGAGATCCTTCACCCGATTTATTCATTTAGCATAACTGTCTGTATGGAGTTCCCTTATTTTTACAAAGTCCATATCATTATGATCCGATATAAAGATGTTTGTGGCTACGTTGTTGACATGCTGATCGGAAATAAATAATATGATATGTAGTACAACCTGTTAAGGGAGACCTGTTAATATGAGGATGACCAGCTGTTTTACTATAATTTTAGTACTTTCCATGTTCACATCTGAAACTTATTCTGGCGTTCTTGATGACGTCAAGAACAGGGGTAAGTTGAACTGCGTAGTTGCGACCGGACTGGCTGGATTTGCCGCACCTGATAAACAGGGTAAATGGAAAGGCTTTGACATTGATTTTTGCCGTGCCGCCGCCGCCGCTATATTGGGTGATGCCACAAAGGTAAAGTTCATTCCTTCCACGAGCAAAACACGTTTTACCCTTCTCAATTCGGGACAGGGAGATATTCTGTTCCGTAATACCACCGAGACATTGACCCGGGACGTCGACCTGAAATTAAACTTCCTGCCCGTAACTTACTATGATGGTCAAGGTTTTCTGCTGCGTAAGGACCTTGGAGTAAAGTCCGCAAGAGAACTTGACGGGGCCTCCATCTGTGTCCAGACCGGTACCACAACTGAACTTAATATCGCAGATTACTTCCGCACCCACAATATGAAATATTATCCTGTTAATACTGAAACGAACGAAGAAAGCATTGCGAGTTACTCAGCTCAAAGGTGCGACGTTTACACCACGGACAAATCCACTCTGGCCTCTACCCGTTCAGCTCTGAAAGATCCGTCGGCCCATGTAATACTGCCTGAGATCATTTCAAAAGAGCCGCTTGCAGGTGCCGTTCGTCACGGCGACGACCAGTGGATGGACGTCGGGAAATGGATCGTCAATTCACTGATCATTGCTGAAGAACTGGGTATAACCTCAAAGAACGTTAAAGAACTCGCGTCCAGACCGGGAAACAACCCAGCTGTTAACCGTCTTCTCGGTACTGAGGGAAATGCAGGTAAAATGCTCGACCTTGATAAAAAATGGGCGGTAAGGGCGATCTCCGCGGTTGGCAACTACAGTGAGATATTCGAAAGGAACCTCGGGTCTAAATCACCCATTAAACTGGAACGGGGATTGAACGCTTCCTGGAAAAAAGGTGGTATTTTATACGCAGCTCCCATCCGCTGACCGGTTACAGAAGAGATAAACAAGGCACATTTTGGAAAATAAGATCGAGTCTTCAGTACAATGAGCACACCTAACCGGAATATATTTTCCAGACTGTGGAGGGATGAAAAGTCCCATTCCGTCATCATTCAGATAATCACGATATCTCTGATCTTCGGTTTCTCCGTCTATCTGATCCGAAACGCCGTCATAAACCTTGAGGCCATAGGTAAAGGGTTCAGCTTTGATTATTTATGGCAATCTTCAAGTTACGATATTAATCAGCATCTAATAGAGTACAACTCCCGCTCCACTCACTTCCGTGCCATGCTGGTGGGAATTCTCAATACCTTGCTGGTGGCAGTGAGCGGTATTGTCGCGTCGACCATCCTGGGATTCACTCTGGGCGTGCTGCGTTTATCCAAGAACTGGCTTGCCAGCAGACTGGCACAGGTATACATCGAGTACGTCAGGAACGTTCCCGTGCTGCTCCATATACTTCTGGTGTACGGGATCATCGTACATACTTTACCCGTGCCGAGACAGGCCGATAGCCTTGGTGATCTGGCGTTTCTGACCAATCGAGGTCTGTTCACTCCCAAACCGTTGTTCGAACCCTTGTTCCTGGTGGTTTTAGCTCTGTGTGCAGCGGGGGTCGTATTTACGATATGGTTCCGCAGATATGCACAGAAGGTCCAGGATGGAACCGGGAAGCAGTATCCGGTATTCTGGATATGCCTGGGAGCAATACTGGGTCTTCCGCTACTGTCTTATTTTCTGCTGGGAAGTCCGATCACGTGGGATATACCTGAGTTCCAGAGGTTCAACTTTGAGGGAGGTATGGTGCTCAGGCCTGAGTTCATCGCGCTCTGGCTTTCACTTTCTCTGTACACGGCCGCGTTTATAGGGGAGATAGTCAGGTCCGGTATAGTAGCCGTTGACTACGGGCAGACGGAGGCATCCTTATCGCTTGGAATAAGCAGGAGCAACACCCTCAGCCTGGTCATTATTCCCCAGGCGCTCAGAGTGATAGTGCCCCCCTTGACCAGTCAGTACCTCAATATTACAAAGAACTCGTCCCTTGCCATCGCGATCGGCTATATGGACATAGTCGCTACCATAGGCGGGATATCACTGAACCAGACGGGCAGGGAGATGGAGTCCATGATCATCGTACTGCTTCTGTACCTTGTATTATCCCTTTTAATATCAGGAACTATGAACTTGTACAATAAACGGATCAAACTGGTGGAACGTTAAAATATGGCAGCGGATCAGAATAGTTATAAGATCGGAGAGTATCCCGATCTTCCTCCTCCGGCAAGTACAACGGGCGTTTACGGCTGGATAAGGAAAAACCTGCTGTCCTCCGTCACCAATATAGTTATCACGGTACTGTCTATCTGGCTGCTGATAGAGGTCGTTCCTTCACTTATAGACTGGCTGTTCCTTGATGCCGCGTACACGGGGGAGAGCCGGGACGAATGTCGTTCCAAGGCAGGTGGGGCCTGCTGGGCGTTCATAAGTGAGCGGCTTAACCTTTTTATATACGGCTTTTATCCCGCTGCAGAGCGCTGGAGGGTCGATCTGTCTTTCATACTGCTTATAGTCGTTCTTGTTCCCATTCTGTTCGACAGAGTGCCTTACCGTAAGTACTTCCTTTACTTTGCAGCTGCTTTTCCACTGGTTGCAGCATGGCTTCTGTGCGGAGGATTTGGACTGAACGCAGTTGAGACCGATCAGTTCAGCGGTTTTATGCTTACTCTCATTATCGGTGTGACCGGGATCGCCTTTTCTCTTCCGCTTGGTATTTTACTGGCCCTGGGTCGTCAGTCCGATATGCCGATAATCCGTATATTTTCGGTATTGTTCATAGAGTTTATAAGAGGGGTTCCGCTGATAACCCTTCTGTTCGTGGCTTCAACGATGCTTAATTATTTCCTTCCTCCGGGAGTGACCTTTGACCTTCTGCTTCGCGTGCTGATCATGGTCACGCTGTTCGCGTCGGCTTATATGGCCGAGGTCATCAGAGGTGGACTTCAGGCAATACCCAAAGGGCAGTTCGAAGCAGCGGACGCACTGGGCCTGAAATACTGGTCCGCAGTACGTCTGATAATACTTCCTCAGGCACTGAAGATATCAATACCGGGCATAGTAAATACATTTATCGGACTGTATAAGGATACAACACTGGTGATTATTATCGGTTTACTGGACCCTCTGGGCATCGGAAGGGCGTCTCTGGCCGACCCAAAATGGACGGGACTTTCCAGTGAAGTTTACCTTTTCGTGGCCGTGTTCTTTTTTATTTCCTGTTTCGGCATGTCCAGGTATTCGCTTTATCTGGAAAATAAACTGAAGACCGACCACAAACAATAAGGAGAACATATACGATGAAAGAACGGACAAGTTCAGATCAGGAAAAAACAGGTACGGACCTGAAGGATCATGCGATCGTAATTCAGGGAATGCATAAATGGTACGGCCGGTTCCACGTGTTAAAGAACATTAATCTTAAGATCAGACATGGTGAGAAGATAGTTATCTGCGGACCGTCCGGTTCGGGTAAGTCGACCGTTATCAGATGTATTAACCGTCTTGAGGAGCATCAGAGGGGAAGTATAGTGGTTGACGGGATAGAGCTGACCCGCGATCTGAAGAATATCGAGGTCATTCGGCGTGAAGTGGGAATGGTCTTTCAGCATTTCAACCTGTTCCCTCACCTGACCGTTCTGGAGAACTGCACCCTTGCCCCTGTCTGGGTTCGTAAAATGCCTCTTGCCAAGGCAAAAAAGACGGCGATGCAGTATCTGGAGAGGGTCAAGATACCCGAACAGGCAAATAAATATCCGGGACAGCTGTCCGGCGGTCAGCAGCAAAGGGTCGCGATCGCACGAAGTCTCTGCATGAATCCCCGGATCATGCTGTTCGATGAACCCACCTCGGCCCTGGACCCTGAAATGATACAGGAAGTGCTGGAGGTCATGGTACAGCTTGCCAGTGAAGGTATAACGATGATATGCGTGACCCACGAGATGGGATTTGCCAGAAAGGTCAGCGACCGCGTCATATTTATGGACGGAGGGGAGATAATCGAAGAAAACGACCCTGAAAGCTTTTTCCTTGATCCCCGGCATGAAAGGACCAAACTGTTCCTCAGCCAGATACTGAACAATTAGAGATAAGTCCACGGTGCGGACCTGTCTGGATAAAAGGACGGGTAAGGACCTTTTTTGCAATAAATTCGTCGTATATGTTGTCTATTCAAGTTAGATTATTTACTATTTCTATCTTTTATTCTTCTCAGGTAACTGTCAAAGGTTGAAAATGAACGCTCCGGACCTAGAAAGATCGGTTATTAACTGTATAAGGGCACTGTCAATGGATGCAGTTCAGAAGGCAAGCTCGGGGCATCCGGGAACGCCTGTATCCCTTGCCCCTGTCGCATTCAAACTTTGGGACAGGTTCATCGCCCATAATCCCGCAAATCCTGACTGGGCGAACAGGGACCGTTTCGTTCTGTCCGCCGGTCATGCTTCAATGCTGCTTTACAGTATTTTGCATATATACGGTTACGATGTGGGTCTGGAGGAAATAAAGGAGTTCAGACGGCTTCACAGCAGATGTGCGGGTCATCCTGAATTCGGACTTATACCGGGGGTCGAGACAACGACTGGTCCGCTCGGACAGGGTGCTGCCGTCTCGGTCGGAATGGGAATTGCCGAAAAATGGCTTGCAAGCTATTTTAACAGGCCCGGTTATGAGATCATAAATTACCGTATTTACTCCATACTCAGCGATGGGGACGTTATGGAAGGTATTACGTCCGAGGCCGCTTCCCTGGCCGGCCACCTTGGGCTTGGTAACGTCATCTGGATATACGACAACAATGAAGTTACCATTGAGGGAGAAACGTCCCTTGCGTTCTCGGAAGACGTGGTAAAAAGATTTCAGTCTTACAACTGGCACACGCAGAGCGTTGATGATGCGAACGACCTGCAGAAACTTGACAGGGCGATAGAACTGGCAAGGGATGAAACTGACCGTCCGTCCCTTGTGGTGGTCGACAGCCAGATCGCTTACGGCAGTCCGAACAAGCAGGGCAGGTGTGAGGCTCATGGAGCGCCTTTGGGGGAAGAGGAGGTGGCACTGACCAAACAGTTTTATGGATTAAACCCTGATGAGGTATTCCAGATCACGGATGAGGTCAGGCTGTACCGGGATAAGGTCATTGACGCCGGGCACAGGCAGCAGCAGACCTGGGACCGGTCGTTCGAAGAGTATTCCAGCAGGTATTCGCAGCTTGCTCATGAGTTCGAACTTATTCAAAAAAGAGAACTTCCCGAAGGCTGGGACGATGAAATACCGGTCTTCCCCCCGGACGAAAAAGGCACAGCTACCAGAAAGTCCAACAACAGGATCATGAAGGCCGTGTCAAAACGTATAAAATGGATGCTGGGAGGTGCTTCTGACGTTGGTTCTTCCACGAACACTTTAATTGACGAGTTCACAAGCAATTCAAAGAACGATCCCGGCGGGCGTAACTTGCATTTCGGCATTAGAGAACACGCAATGGCAGCAATAGCAAATGGCATGGCCCTCAGCAAACTTATCCCCTATGCCTCAACGTACTTTATATTTTCCGATTACCTGAAGCCCGCCTTGCGACTGTCCGCGTTAATGAACTTACAGGTCATATATATATTTACCCACGACAGCATATTTTTAGGGGAAGATGGTCCGACGCATCAACCCGTTGAACACCTGGCCTCTCTGCGGGCTGTACCTAATATAGACGTGATCAGGCCCGCTGATGCAAATGAACTTTCGGTCCTCTGGAAGCATGCCGTAAGAACAAAAGGTCGTCCCGTGGTCTTTGTCCTTACCAGACAGAACGTGCCCGTGATAGACAGAAAGAGATACCGTTCTGCCGAAGGGGCCTTGAAAGGAGGTTATATCATAGCGGATTCGGACGAAAGACCCGAAATAATAATTATTTCCACCGGCTCGGAGGTAACCCTCTGCCTCGGAGTGTACGAAAGGCTGAAAGAAGAAGGAATACCTTCACGGGTGGTAAGTCTTCCATGCTGGGATATTTTTGAAAGGCAGTCAGAACGGTATAAAGAGACCGTGCTGCCTTCTGACGTCAGCAAACGTCTGTCGATCGAAGCAGCGTCTACGTTCGGCTGGGAGAGATACGTTGGTTCGAGCGGGCAGGGCAGGGCATTCGGCATTGACCGGTTTGGTGAATCCGCTCCCTGCAGTGACCTGATGAAAGAGTTCGGCTTCACCGTTGACGATCTCTACCGCGAGGCGAAAGAGGTGATCTCTGATGAACCTTCGACCTGATGCTTCCTTTTCCTGCTGTGGATACTCTGAATATCTGAATATCCATACGGGTCCCTTTAACAACGAACTTTCCAGAGCAGTTCCACAAGATCTTCCTTGTGACATATGGTCAAAGGACCATGGATTATGGCAGGATAAGCCGGATGAGATCTCGAACAGGCTCGGATGGCTGGATCTTCCGGGTTCCATGACAGATGCAGTTGGTCCCATTGAGGAATTTGCTGAAAAGGTATTTGATGAAGGGTTTACCAAGGTATTACTTATTGGTATGGGAGGATCAAGTCTGGCGTCTGAATTTTTTGAAAAAAGTTTTTCCAGTAAAGGTTATCCGTCACTTACGGTGGTCGACACGACCTCTCCGGACGCCATAAGTAACATTGAAAGTTCCATAGAACCAGGTAAGACCCTGGTGGTCGTTTCAACAAAATCAGGTACAACGGTCGAGACCCTGTCCTTGATGAAATATTTTTATCGCCGGTTTTGTAAAGCACTGGGGAGGGACAGGGTAGGTGGCAATTTCGTGGCGATTACCGACCCCGGGTCAGATCTGCAGAAAACCGCCAGGCTCCTTGATTTCAGAAAAGTATTCCTGAACGACCCTGACGTAGGCGGACGCTTTTCCGCGCTTTCTTTCTTCGGGCTCGTTCCTGCTTCACTTATAGGGATGAACCTGAAAAAACTGCTCAGCTCTGCAAAAAGCTGTGCCGTTTCAACCACCCTGAACGATACTGATAAAAATATCCCCCTTAGGCTCGGTTTGCTGATCGGGTACTTTGCCAAGCAGAACATAGATAAAATGACGATCATTACTTCGCAAAGCATCAGACACTTTGCCTGCTGGGTGGAACAGCTTATAGCCGAAAGCCTTGGCAAGAGCGGGGTGGGGGTACTGCCCGTTATAGAAAGCGGGTTTTCCGCCGACAGGGAATATGGACAGGACAGGTTCTTTCTGTTCCTTAAGGAAAGTGGCGATGAAGGCCTGCAAAATCAGCTGGCGTCCGTTTTAAGCAGGAACATACCGGCAGTATGTATCGAGATAGACGATCTGTACGATTTCGGCCGGCAGATATTCAGCTGGGAGTTCGCAACGGCGGTATGTGGTGCCAAGCTCAGGATAAATCCATTTGACCAGCCTGACGTCGAGCATTCGAAAAGGTATGCAAAGGATTTTCTGAACGAATATCTAAAGAACGGCACTATGCTGGATGATGACCCCCTGTTCGAATATCAGGGAATGAGATTTTTTTCCAATACCGACCTTAGTGATATCGAAGGATTTAAAAAATGGCTTTTTCATAAAACAGGTGAAAAGGGAAGCTACCTGAGCGTTCAGGCTTTTATCTCACCGTCTCTCAAGTACGAAAGTCTTTTGGGCAGTTTGACAGAACGTCTGTCCATGAAATTCAGAATACCCGTAACTTTTGGATTTGGTCCCAGGTATCTTCACTCGACCGGACAGATGCACAAAGGGGACGGAGGAAAAGGGATTTTTATTCAGCTAGTATCAAGCACTGGTATCGACCTGCCGATCCCTGATAATCCTTTATCCGACAGTTCTTCGGTTACCTTCGGGACGTTGTTCAGGTCACAGTCGCTTGGAGATTATTTTACACTGAGGACCATGGGACGAAGCGTTGCAAGGATAGAACTGCTTGACGGCGTTGAGACGGGATTGAACAAGGTCGCAAAGCTGGTGTAAGATTAATACCGGATATAATTGCCGACAGGATAAGGCTTCAAGTAAAATAACTCTTCATGGTGGAAAATGACCTTTTGAAAATCAAGCACAGACTTGCTGAGTTCACAGTTGATCTTATTGAACCGGGGATGGTAGTTGGACTTGGAACGGGGAACACCGCCGAGCTTGTTATGGAAGAAATAGCTAAAAGACTGGATACAGAAAGGCTGTCCGGTCTTGTTTTTATTCCCAGTTCGATCAGGACGGAAAAATTCGCTTCCAGGTTCGGGATCAGGCTGTCCGATATCAACGGCGTTAATGGAATAGATATAAACATAGACGGTGCCGATGAGGTCGATGCCGATCATAACCTGATCAAAGGTGGCGGAGGAGCCCTTCTCAGAGAGAAGATAATGGCACAGAACAGCAAGCGGAACGTCGTTGTCGTTGACCAGAGTAAATTTTCCGATAAACTGGGCGAGAAATGGCATCTGCCGGTGGAAGTCCTGCCCTTCGGGTATCATATGGAGGCCTTATACCTTGATTCCCTGGGTGCAAAGGTTCAGCTCAGAAAAAGTGCCGATGGAGAGGTCTTCAGGACCGATCAGGGTAACTGTATACTTGACTGTGACTTCGGGGTCATATCCGACCCGTTGGGACTTTCGATCAAACTGGAAAAAAGAGCCGGGATCATAGAACACGGATTGTTCATCAAGACCACGAACGACCTGGTCATTGGCAGAGCTGATTCCGTTGAACACAGGCACGTTGCGTAGATAAATGGAGTTCGTGGATACCTTTGGGGTCATAATACTGTTCTTTGTAGGCGTTCTTGCCGCCTTTTTAAACGTTACGGCAGGTGGAGGGTCGAGCATTACCCTTCCTGCACTGATCTTTCTTGGCGTGGACCCGATCATGGCGAACGGCACGAACAGACTTGCAATAATGCTTCAGAACGTTTCTGCCTCCGCTTCTTTCAGGCATGAGAATATAAATCAGACGAAATACACCTATATTTACGCTTTACTGACCCTACCCGGGGCAATTCTTGGTTCTTTATATGCCACGGAGATCAGCGGCGAGGTGTTTAAAAAAGCACTTGGGCTTGTTCTTATAGGCGTTATGATCATGATACTTCTTCCACGCTCCAGGCAGACGCTTCAGCAGGCCGCTTCTGATAACGGGTTTGCATGGCTTGTATACCCCGGATTTTTCATCCTTGGTTTTTACGGAGGTTTCATACAGGTCGGTATCGGGCTTTTAATTATCGCCCTTGTTCAGAGGACCCTGTGCATTGATCTGGTGAGGACCAACATGCACAAGGTCTTTGCGATCATGAGCATTAACGTTCCTGCACTGCTGGTCTTTATCCTTACGGGTAACATGAACTGGGTCCTTGGTATCGCCCTTGCCGCCGGCACGACCACGGGTGCGTGGTGGGCGACCAAGATCTCGGTAAGAAAAGGGGACAGGTTCATAAGGTATTTCTTCACCCTTGCACTGGCCGTTATTTCGATCAGGCTTTTAGGTCTGTTTTAACCATATAGGCTTAAAAAACCTTAATGATCTATGAAAACCATATAGATGCAAGGATTATAGAAAATATTTTTCGTATAAGAGAATTTACCTCAGATCCAGCTTGGAAATATCCTCTATCCCTTCTTTAATTACTTCTCTGGCAGCACCTTCATTTGCTTTTTTCAGTCTCTCTACACCGAGAATAGATTCTCCAAAAGAAGCTTTGTAAGTAGATACAATGAACTTTTCCCAAATTTTTTCTTCTTCGTTATTAAGTAAAGTCCAGAGTGTTGACATTCTAACTTGCATGTTGAATCCAGCTAGTGGTTGGTCAAGAGCTAAAAGTTGAACAGACAGTATATAATCAGAACCATTTATTTTAATTACTTCTTTGAAAAGACCGTATTTTTCTACAGATATTTCAATTGCTTTCTTTAAACCTTCATTGTCTATTTGTGACCTTCCCCATATTGCAGACGTCCCCCTGCCACCCTCTGTTGCAACCCTAACGCTCGCTTCATGATTATTTAACAAACTAGCGCTCTCCGGGACCATTTTTCTATAATCCGCTGGTCTGGCACACCCTGAAATCAAAATCAAAGATATAATTACCCCCCCCCCCAATAAGAACAAAATGATTTTTCATAGTTACTACCTCCTATTTTTAAACTCCCATACTTAACCGAAAATTCAGCAGGTTGTCAATTCATCTCCTACTTGTAAGCATAAAACCGTAGAATCACAAAAACAGACAAAACCGCAAATCCAGTAAATAGAGAATAAAAAACTAAATAACCAACATTCTTATATTTGGATACTTGAGTATACAGTTACCGGACGTGTTTCTGGTAGTTGTGTAAGGTGTGATATATCCCTTTGTTCTTCAGAAGCTGTTGGTGATCCCCTGATTCCACTATCTCCCCTTTATGAATAACTATTATCCTGTCAGCCCCGCGGACGTTCGAGAGCCTGTGAGCTATGACCAGGGTGGTCTTTCTTCCGTGGTCCTTTATTATCTCCTGTATCCTTTTTTCGGTCTCGGCATCCACGTTCGAGGTCGCCTCGTCCATGATCAGGATGTCAGATACCTTATTGAGTGCTTTTGTAAAGGCGATCAGCTGGTTCTCACCTGAAGACAGCACGTTCTCTTCGCTCATACGTCTGTTCAAACCGAACTCCGAACTGGCTTTCCTGTAGTCTACCGGATCATCTGAAATGTCTTTACCGAACAGGAACAGGTCCTGAAATATGGCAGTGATCCTGGACATAAGAAAATCGTTGTTAACGTCGTTTATATTTATTCCGTTAAACAGTATCTCTCCTCTCTGTATCTTGTAAAATTTTAGGATAAGATTAACTATGGTCGTCTTTCCCGACCCGGTCAGACCTACCAAGGCCACCGTCTCACCCGGACGTATCTTAAAAGAGACGTTCTTCAGTACCCAGTTCCTGTCGTCGTAGGAAAACCAGACGTTCTTGAACTCTATTATAGTAGATGAGGCCGAAGGTTCCTTACTTCCGTTTTCTTCGACCTGTTCGTTTATCAGGTCATAAAGATTTTCCGAAGCAGCGGCAGCCGACTGGAAAACGGTGTAGCGTTCCGACAGGTGCTGTATGGGATGAAAGAGCATTCTGACGTAGTACAGAAAGGCGATAAGGCCTCCCAGTGTAAGGTCGTGACTTATCACGTCCCGTCCGCCGAACCAGAGTATGACCGCGACCCCGAGTATACTCATGTATTCGATAAAGGGTCTGAACATTATATAAGCCCATAGCTGGGACATATTTGCCGAGTAGTTCTCTTTGTTTATAAGGCTGAACCTTTTAAAGTTCTCGTAATCCCTTCCGTAGAGCTTTATAAGAGCTATTCCCTGAATGCTCTCCTGTACGAAGGAGTTGAGCTTTCCTATGGTAGTGCGAATGTTCCTGAAGACGATCTTCAGTCTCATCCTGAACATCACTGCCACGATGATAAGGAACGTCGTGAGGCAAAGCGTGACCGCGGTCAGCTTAACGTCCATTGTGAACATGATCGCGATGATCCCGATAATGACCAGAATATCCTTGACCAGCTGGACCAGAACGGAGGTATACATTTCGTTTATCGCTTTAACGTCGTTCGTTACCCTTGTGGTCACCCTTCCTACGGGGTTCCTGTCAAAGAACGTCTGAGGGAGTTCAAGGATATGGGAGAAGGCGTCCTGTCTGATACTGTGCATTATCCCGTGTCCTGAATAAAAAAGAAGGTAGGTAAAAGCAGAGGTAAAGATAAAAACTCCAAGCAGACTTGCAAATATCAACAGGACGTATTTTTTCAGAAGCCTGTGGTCCTCTGACCTTAAAAGCCTTATTTCGTTCCCCGACAGGGACCTGATGTCCTCGAACCTGGCATAGTGTATCTCTCCGGAGTTGTAAAATACGTCTTTATTTTCTTTAAAGACGTTAAGGAGCTTGGTCTTTTTCTCGGGACTTATATGGGACCCGTTGAAAACGATGTATTTTGCTTCCGGGGACAAGCTGCCCTTCCTGATATCCGTCTTATCCACGCTGTCGAGCTTTGAGACGTTTATCAGGTAGCTCCCGTCCTTCAGCTTTATGATCTCATCGGGATATTTTCCGGCGAGCGGAACGACCCCGTCCGCGTTCCCGTCTGACAGGACCCACGTGGGGTATATATGACTGTCGACCACGTGCTTTGTAAGATATGGTATCGCTATCTCCAAAGAGGCAGTCAAGATCATAAAGAGCAAAGAAAGGACAAAGAGAGAACCTTTTGGCTTTACGTAACGCAGAAGCCATTTTAAGATCTTGATATCGTAAGTCTTTGTCCGCTTTTTTTCTTCAGATTGAAATATGCTCAAGCTTTTTACTCTGCCTTATATGTTTTGTATTTTATAAATGTTTGCGTATATGCCACCCGATCCAATCAGCTGGTCGTGAGTTCCCGTCTTGGCAATACTGCCGCTTTCAAGGACCGCGATCCTGTCAAATCCCCTTATACCCGAAGATATCCTGCTTGAGATAACAATAAGCGTATTGTTCTTCATTACCTCTCTGACGTTCCGTAAGACCACGCTTTCCGTATACAGATCAAGGGACGAAAGCACGTCGTCGAGTATAAGCACTTTTGGTTTCAGAAGTATCGCACGGGCGATCGCTATCCTCTGACGCTGACCACCGGACAGGCTGAGACCCCTTTCCCCTACGACAGTGTCAAGTCCTTGCGGGAATTCAGTGATCTCATCATAGATCGCCGCCATCCTGGCTGCCTCTATGATCTCCCGTTCCGTCCGGCTCGGGTCCATGAAAGTAATGTTGTTCCTTATGGAACCGCTGAAGACGGTGGTGTTCTGAGGAACATATACGAGTGCTTTCCGTATGGTTTTCTTCGGTATTCTCGTTATATCCACCTGATCGATGAATATACTGCCTTTCTCCGTTCCGTGGATCTTCATCAGCAGGTTCATCAGGGTGGTCTTTCCTGAACCTGTCCTTCCCGTGATCGCAAAAGAGCATCCTTTCGGAATATCCAGATTTACCTTGTCAAGTACGGGTCGCTGATCCGGACCGTAGGAAAAGCTCAGGTCCCTGAACGTTATATTTCCACCGATCGGACGGTCGTAAGGGTCCTTTATCTCTTCCTTCTGTGGTTTGACCTCAAGTATTGCGTTCAATCTGTTTATGGAGGCGTTCCCTTTTTTGATTATATCCACCGACCATCCTATTGCCATCATGGGCCAGGTGAGCATCGCGAGGTAGAAAAGCATTGCCGTGAACTTTCCTAGGGAAAGGTCCATGTTGATGGTACTGATCCCTCCGACCAGAAGGAATATTGCCATCGCACTGCCCGCCATGAAGGTTATAAGGGGCTGATAAACGCCCCAGATCCTTACAAGGTGTATATTTCTGTCCAGGTAATCCTTACTTACTTTTTCAAAATCCTTCAGTTCGGCGTTCTTTCTGTTGAAGGCCTTTACCACTTTTATCCCTGATACCGACTGTCTTGCACTTTCCGTGAGAAGGGAGAACGAATCCTGCGTCCTTTGAAACCTTTTTTCGATCTGATTGCCGAACTTGTACATAACAAAGCCCAGAAAGATAAAAGGGATGAATGCATAGAGGGTAAGGGTCGGGGAAACGAGGAACATAGCTGCAAAGATCAGAAAGAAAAGGAATATCCCGTCGTAAGCTATCAGTACGCCAAGTCCGCACGAGAACTTTAACGTTTCAATGTCGTTAACGGTGTGAGCCATCAGGTCACCTACCTTTCTGGAGGAAAAGAAATTAAAATTAAGGCTCTGTATGTGTTTAAAGAAGTCATCCCTCAGGGAATTCTCTATTTTTCTTGCAGACCCCATTATAAAGTATCTCCATCCGAGCCTGAACAGTCCCATGACAAGCCCCAGACCAAGGATATACAGTACGTACCTGGTGATCAGATCGGGGTCAGGTGCTGCTGGTTCTGTCAGCGTGTCAATGATCCACTGTATGACCTTCGGGACTGCAAGTTGAGCCAGGTTCACGACCGATAGTGATACAATGCCTGCAAAGAAGGAGTATCTGTATTTCAGCAGCAGCGATATGATACTTACTTTATTGAACAAAGGATCGACCTTGGGAAAAAGATCTTTTTCCCGTTATTTGTTACCTGTGTATTTCCTCTAATAAACCTACAATCATAAATTAATTTCTTAAAAAGAGCTAATTAACGTTTAAGAAAGTTTGACCTTAACATATTGTAGTATTTAGTATTTTTATAAGTATGGGTCTTCCTTAATGCTTTTGTTTGGTATTTGCTATAGTGTATTTTCCTACTAGAATCTCTATACAAATTCCTCCAGCAGACACAAGTTAATTGATATACAAGTTGGAAACTCCTAGTTTAGCTACTACTGTGAGTCCAAAGGTTCTTTTTGGGGAGTAACTATGCTAAATGAATAAAGACGATGTTTTTAACAAGATTATATTTGTATCGGGTGGAATATCTTGTAGTGATGATATTCCGATGGATACTAAAAATATTAAAGATCAAAAGGAAAAGAGGACTTTAACAGAGTAATTTGGTACATAGATATGAATAATTATTCATATAATTCTCTTAAATAACACTTTTATAACTAACATATATAAATCCTAAAATTCTCACTTAATGAGCAAGGACGATCTCTTTTGTTTCCCCTCCTGAAACTCTGACATAATACATTAAAATACCTCCTTGAGTAATACCGCTTACCTCCCAAAGAATAGATGTTGTTACAAAAAAATTTCCATCTGCTACATTGTTAAACTTAAAATAACCCTGTGCATCACAAGTTGTTTCTTTCATTAACCTATAATACTCTGGAAGATCTGGTTTAAATCTAATTCTTCTTACAACCCTTCCGTAGTCAGAATTATAGCCCGTATAACCTTTAACGGTATTACGATAAAGAGCTACCATTCTTTCCCTAGCATACGGAGTCTCTGGAATAAGAAGTACAGAATTACCGGCACAAGTAACTACCCCTCCACCTCTTTGTCTGAGTAATGAACTACCTTTAACAGTATTGCTACCGTCTTCTAAAAGTTTCATGGCTTTATCTCTATCAAACATAGAACTAATGTTACGGTCTCTGATGAAATTAGTAGTAACATTAGGAGGAATAACGCAAGACGCCAAAATTAAAGATACAAACAATAAAATGACTACATTTACATTTTTCATAATACATAACGCCGCCCTTTTATTTATTTTGATAATATATTAACACAATACACAATTAAGGTATTAAATAATTCTAGTTGATTCATCTGGCTGAAATACCAAGTAAGATTCGTAATATGTGGTGTTAGGCAAGTAGCAAGCATTATCTTCACGGGAAGAGTTCCAAACTGGTTGCTAAATAGACCTCCGTGTGTATTATTAGTTTCAAAATTTAACGTCTGAGCGTCTATGAAAGAAAGATCAAGTGAGCAGAAACGGATCAGGGTCGAGAAGTTACAGCGACTGATCGAGCAGGAAGTTCATCCTTTTTCGAACGATTTTCATCCGAAAAGTTCAATAAAGGACATCCTGGTAACCTACGGCAGTAGTTCCCAGGAGCAGCTGGACCAGATAAACGAGCAGTTCGTCGTTGCCGGCAGGATAGTTTCAAAACGGGATTTTGGCAAAAGCGTCTTCTTCGACCTGAAGGACGGGACGGGAAAGATACAGGGATTCATTAAGGAGAGTAATGCCGGTCCGGACGACCTGGAATTTTTTAAAAAACAAATAGACGTTGGGGATTTTATAGGTGTTCATGGCGTTCTTTTCCGGACCCGGACCAAGGAATTAACCCTGAACGTAAGTAAATTCAAGTTCTTGACGAAATCTTTACGACCATTACCGGAAAAGTGGCATGGGCTTCAGGACGTTGAACTGCGTTACCGGCAGCGGTACATAGACCTGATATCCAACGATCACGTTAAGGAGATATTCGTCAAAAGAAGTAAAATAATACGCTTGATAAGGAACTATCTGGACGAAAGGGGTTTTATGGAAGTGGAAACGCCCATCCTTCACACGATCGCCGGAGGTGCAACGGCAAAGCCTTTTATTACCCATCATAACGCGATGAACATGGACCTGTACCTGAGGGTCGCTCCGGAACTGTATCTGAAAAGACTTGTAATAGGGGGACTGGAAAGGGTCTATGAGATCGGCAGGACGTTCAGGAACGAAGGTGTGTCCACAAGGCATAATCCGGAGTTTACAATGATAGAACTCTATCAGGCGTACACGGATTATGAAGGCATGATGGAACTTATTGAAAATATGATAAACGACGTGTGCAGGAAGGTCTTAGGTGAGGAAAAGATAAAGTATCAGGATAAGGAAATAGATCTCAGTGTGCCGTGGACCAGGATCAACGTGTATGAGTCGTTAGCTGAGAAGTACGGACAGGAATTCCTGAACAATGAAGATGAGATATTTAAAAAGGCAACGGCTCTGGGCATTGAGCACAACAACGTTAAAGGTAAGGCGATTATGGAAATATTCGAGCAGGAGATCGGAAAAGACCTGATCCAGCCGACCTTTGTTTACTCTTTTCCCGTGGAAGTATCTCCACTTGCAAGGAAAAACGACCATGATCCCGAGGTAACCGACAGGTTCGAGCTGTATATGAACGGCTGGGAGATAGCCAACGCTTTTTCAGAACTGAACGACCCGATAGATCAAAGGAAAAGATTTGAAGACCAGCTTGATAAAGGCGTTGATGACGATGAGTTCCATGCTGCTGACGAGGACTTTCTTGAGGCACTTGAACACGGCATGCCTCCAACTGCCGGTGCCGGCATTGGGATCGACCGTCTGGTCATGCTGCTGACGAACTCAAGTTCAATAAGGGAAGTGATCTTCTTTCCGCATTTAAAACCCTCCTGATGCTGTACGAATTCTTTATCTCCCTGCGTTTCCTTGCTTCCAGAAAACGTCAGAAATTTGTCTCCGTTACCGCAGTTATCTCTATAATCGGAGTGATAATAGGCGTAATGGCCCTGAACGTCGTGCTGGCGGTCATGAGCGGTTTTGAAGAGGAGCTGAGAAGCAAGATACTCGGAGTGAACTCTCATATAGCCGTGATGAGCTATGATGGGGCGATCAGGGACTACCACGAAGTGATCAAGAAGGTTAAAAAGGTACCGGAGGTTACAGGTGCAAGTCCGTTAATATATGGTCAGGCCATGCTTGCCGCCGAAGGTAACATGTCAGGAGCAGTGATCAAAGGGATAAAACCTTCCCTTGCCGGCACTGTAACAAGCATTGAAGAGGCGGTCGGAAAAGCACTGGTCCGGGACGGTGAGCATGAAAGCAGGAACGAGCTGAGGTCATCTGGCAGGAAGGTACTGCTGTCCCTGGGTGAAGGGACCATCTCTGAAAAACCTCCGATTATACTGGGCAAAGAACTTGCTGCTGTGCTGGGCGTGGGTTCAGGGGACCTGGTCAACATGCTCTTACCTGTTGGCAGCATCGGGCCTTTTGGAGCTATGCCCAGGGTGAAGGGCTTTGAAGTGGTCGGTTTATTCGATTTTGGAATGATCGAGTACGATTCTTCGGTCTGTTATATAAACATCAAGGACGCAGCGGATTTCTTTGAACTTGAGGGATCTGCGAACACGGTCGAGGTCAAGCTCACCGATGCGTTCAAGGCAAAGGACGTATCAACGTCCATTTCAGAAACGCTGGGCTTTCCCTTTTATACAAGGAGCTGGGAGGACGCAAACAGGAATCTCTTCAAGGCATTGAAACTGGAAAGGTTCGCACTGGCTATAATCCTTGGATTGATAATACTTGTGGCAGCACTGAACATAGTCAGCACCCTCATAATGCTCGTAATGGAAAAAGGCAGGGACATTGCGGTCCTGCGTGCCATGGGAACGACGAAGGAACAGATAAGAAGGATATTTATCATCGATGGAACGATAATAGGGGCGTTCGGTACTCTCATAGGTACACTGCTCGGTTTCTTGTTCTGCTATCTGCTCAAGACAAATGAGGTTATAAGGAATTTAATCCCATTTGATAATCAGATATACCCAATTTCAGAATTTCCTGTTAAAATAAGTCTTTTTTATTTTATCCTGGTGGCAGCATGTAGCTTTTTAATATGTCTGATTGCGACGTTGTATCCCTCTTATAAAGCGTCCGATAAAGATCCAGTTGAAGTCCTGAGGTATGAATGATAAAAAACGTATTTGAGGTCGATGGTATTTACAAGACCTTTTCAAATAAGAAAAATAAGGTCGAAGCTTTAAAGGGAATAACCCTTGATATACGCGATGGCGAAACGTTCGGTATACAGGGAGTATCAGGGTCCGGCAAAAGCACCTTGCTGCATATACTGGGAACTTTAGAGAAGCCAACGGAGGGCAGGGTCCTGTTCGACGGGGTAGACGTCTTTAAGTATGATGACAAGGACCTGTCACGTATCAGGAACGAGAAGATAGGGTTCGTATTTCAGTTCCACTATCTGCTTTCGGACTTCAATGCTTTAGAGAATGTCATGATACCATGTCTGCTGAACGGAATGAAGAACAAAGCGGCAGAGGAGATGGCCTCCGCCGCACTGGAAAGGGTCGGTCTGGCGGACAGACTGGACCATAAGCCAGGTGAACTGTCCGGTGGTGAGCAGCAGAGAGTTGCAATTGCAAGGTCCGTCGTTCTGGGTCCGAAGGCAGTGCTTGCAGATGAACCGGCGGGTAACCTGGACCTGAAAACAGGGATGAACATAGTCGACCTCTTTTTAGGATTGAACGAGGAAAAAGGCATTACGTTCGTGATAATTACCCACAACTCCGAGATAGCTGACAGGCTGAGCAGAAGGGCAATGCTGTCAGATGGGAAAATAGTCGATGTTAAATAATCCTGTGAACCTGAACAGACCGGGTCTTTTACTGATCCTTATATTTTTATCTTTAACGGTCCACACCTTTTCCGTTCCTGCCGAGCAGATCTCTCCAGACCACAGTGAGATGCAGGGACAGGTCGTCTCTGCCGTTACGGTCTTGGGGAACAGAAGGGTCGAAAGGGAGCTGATCGAGCTTAACATAAATACCAAGCCTGGAGACCTGTACTCACTTGAAAGGGCCAGGGAGGACATAAAGAGGGTCTACCGGCTGGGATATTTTGAGAACGTCTATCTTGAGACAGAGAAAAAAGAACAGAACATAGAGGTGTTTTACGTAGTTAACGAGAAACCCGTGATAGTTGACCTGAGGTTCAGCGGGAACGATAAGGTAAACGATGGTGCCATTGAAGAGGTGATACAGATCACGGAAGGGGAGATCATTGATTTCAGAAAAGTGGACCTGGGTCTGAACGCCATAAAAGACCTTTACAAGCAAAGAGGTTTTGTCGGAACGAACATCGACTATGATATAGAACCCGAAGGTGATGGTAAGATAACCCTTGCATACAATATATCGGAAGGTAAGAAAGCCTATATAAAAAGAGTTGTTTTTGTCGGGAACGACAACATAGAGGATAAGGTATTTGAAAAAAGGATATACTCCCGGTCCAAGGGTTTTATGTCGTTCTTAACGAAGAAGGGACTGTACAATATAGATGAGATATCAAGGGACAGGGACAGATTAAAAGCTACCTATCTTGACATAGGTTATCTGGACGTCAGCGTAGGCAGTCCCGAGATAACCTACCTGGAAGATGAAGAAGGCTACCTGGTAAAGTTCAGCATTCAGGAAGGTCCGCAGTACAGGATAGACAAGGTCTTATTCGAAGGGGATTTCTCGGAATCTCCCAAAATACTCGAACGGGTAACAAGATCAAAGCCCGGTGAGATATTCAGCAGTTCCGAGATCACCAATGACATAACCAGGCTGACAAGATATTTTGGCAACCAGGGGTTCGCCTTTGCAAACGTTGCTCCTCAGTTTGCCGTTGACAGGGAAGATCTGCTGGTAACTATCAAATACCAGGTCGAAAAGGGTAACAAGGTTTACGTAAGGTACATTGATATAATCGGGAACGTCCATACAAGGGATCAGGTCATAAGAAGAGAGGTTATACAGCAGGAACAGTCATTATACAGGGCTAACAGTATTGATTTCATAAGGGCAAGGGTAGCTCGCCTGGGATTTTTTGAAAACGACGTTCAGGTGGAACAGAACAGGGTCGCCGGGGAGGACGATCTTCTGGATATCGTCGTTAAGGTAAATGAGAAGCCAACGGGTTTTTTCAGTGTTTCAGGTGGTTTCAGTTCAGTGGAGAACTTCATATTCTCGGGTCAGGTCAGGGAAAACAACTTATTCGGTTATGGAAAGACCCTGTTCCTCAACTCACAAATAGGCGGCGTGACAAAGCTTCTGTCCCTTCGATACTCCGATCCGAACTTCTGGGGCAGTGAATACACTTTTGATTCCACGCTGTTCTATAACGACAGGGAATTCAGGGATTTCGACAGAAAATCCTGGGGAGTTTCCACTGGGGTCGGTAAACTTCTTTATAGAAATCTCATACCCAGGGTATCCTACAGATTTGAGAACGTAAAAATATCGGACGTTGACAGGGACGCAAGACTGATTATCACTGAAAGCGACAGAACGATAAGCAGTTTCTCTTTCAGTCTGGTATGGGACAGCAGGAACAATTTCCTGGACCCGACAAAAGGAAATCTGACCTCCACCACGATCGAGTACGCAGGACCGTTCGGTGGAAATACGGATTTTATTAAATATACTTTACTGGTCAGACAATGGGTTCCGCTCTGGTATGGAACTTATGTGTCTTTTCGGGGAATATATGGATTGCTGGACCTTAAGAACACGGGGAACGACCTGGTGGTAAGTGAGAGGTTCTTTCTCGGAGGACCGAACATATTGAGAGGATTTGGCTTCAGAAGAGTGGGAACGAGGGTGACCACGGAAGATGGGGATTATATAATAATCGGAGGCGTGCAGCAAATGGTGTTGTCTGCTGATTATTTATTTCCAATATTGAGGGCAGCTGGTCTGAGAGGGGTGCTCTTCTACGAAATGGGAAACGTTTTCAACGATGGGGAAAAGCTGTCCTTTGATCCATCAGATCTGCGAAAGGATTATGGTTTTGGGCTCAGATGGTTATCGCCGCTTGGTCCTATGAAACTGGAGATAGGCATTCCCATCGGGGACAGGTTACCGGATGAAGAATCCTATGAGGTACAATTTACTATCGGAAGTGTTTTCTGATCTTTAAACAGGAGGTTTTTATATCATGAGGAGTTTTGTAAGTTACGCTTTATTTTTAGTAGTGCTCGTTGTATTTACTGCCGTTCCTTCCGCCCGGTCGCAGGAGGTCAAGAAAGACGTGCTGAAAATAGGTTACGTGGACCTGCAGAGGATTATCTTTAATTCAAAGGCGGGTAAATCGGCTACAAATGCTCTTAAAGTCAAGTTCAAGGCAAAAAGTGACATCATCGAACAAAAAGCAAGTGCTCTTGAGAAGATGAAACAGGATTTCATAAAGAATTCGACCGTGATGAAGGAATCCGTCAAAAAGCAGAAAGCCGACCGGATAAAGAAGCAGGAAAAAGACCTTAACAGGACCAGGGAAGACTTCAGAGAAGAATTTCAGAAAGAATCTATTGAACTAGAGCGAAAAATATTAAGAGAAATGGAAAAGAATCTCATAGAGATTGTTCAGTCCGAAGGTTACGATATTATCCTGGAGCAAACTCGATCCGGGCTCGTCTTTGCCAGTCCGCAGGTGGATATTACGGAAAAGGTCATACGGTCTTACGACCAGTCTTATGACAGCAAACAATGATCGATATGCTTTTAAATAAAGAACAGATAAAAGACCATATTCCTCATCGGGACCCATTCCTGTTCGTGGATGAAGTAGTTGAGATAGTCGAACATAAAAGGATAGTTGCAAAAAAGACCTTTACAAGTAAACAGGATTTCTTTGCGGGACATTTTCCCGATCAGCCGGTCGTGCCCGGGGTGATAATCACGGAATCTCTTGCCCAGAGCGGAGGAATACTCGTGAATTATTCCCATAAAAGCGAGATCGAAGAAGAAGGTTACTCCAACGCTTTTTTAGTATCCCTTAACAACTGCAAGTTCAGACGTCCCGTTTTACCGGATCAGGAGTTGACTTTGGAAGTGGAACTTGTAAAAAAAAGAAGAAGACTTCTGTTCTTCAAAGGGACCGCATTTGTGGATGGACAAAAGGTGGCAGAAGCCGAGATC
The DNA here is from genome assembly GCA_965215275.1 of Thermodesulfobacteriota bacterium. Classification (GTDB taxonomy): domain Bacteria; phylum Desulfobacterota_D; class UBA1144; order Nemesobacterales; family JAJCZQ01; genus CAZUNK01. Next base: position 246,007 of record OZ244044.1, on the reverse strand, counting down.
TCTGCTTCCCTGGTTTAAACCTGTTTACATAAGTTACTATTTGACAAATTACTATATTAGTGTTGAATACTGAACTTCGACTTCAGGGTGGTTCTACCTGACATTTAAAATAATAAATATATAATTCAGTGAATAAAATAGTTGAAAATGCTGGCGTAGCTCAGTGGGAGAGCAGCTGATTTGTAATCAGCCGGTCGGGGGTTCGAATCCCTTCGCCAGCTTACGTTCTGAAAATATGACATTATTTGCTTTTATAACGGGGAGGTGGCTGAGTGGTCAAAAGCAGCAGACTGTAAATCTGCCGGCGTACGCCTACGTAGGTTCGAATCCTGCCCTCCCCATATTAAATGCCGCGGGAGTAGCTCAGTTGGCTAGAGCGTCAGCCTTCCAAGCTGAAGGTCGCGGGTTCGACCCCCGTCTCCCGCTTTTTGATCTAACAGCGCCCATGTAGCTCAGACGGTAGAGCACATCCTTGGTAAGGATGAGGTCGGCGGTTCAAGTCCGCTCGTGGGCTTAAACAGATCTGTTTTAAATTTTGACAAATACAAAATAAGTGATAAAAATAAACAGTTTATATTTCAGATCAAAGATAAGGTAAGATAAGTAAGAGGAGGGAGTAATTAATGTCAAAGGAGAAATTTGAGCGAGGAAAGCCTCATTTGAACGTTGGTACGATAGGGCACGTGGATCATGGGAAGACGACGTTAACGGCGGCAATAACAAAGGTATTGAGCAAGCAGGGTCAGGCGGAGTACGTGGAGTTCGGGGACATAGACAAGGCGCCGGAGGAAAGGGAGAGAGGGATAACGATAAGCATAGCGCACGTGGAGTACGAGACAGACGGCAGGCATTACGCGCATGTGGACTGTCCAGGACATGCGGACTACGTGAAGAACATGATAACGGGAGCGGCCCAGATGGACGGAGCTATACTTGTGGTAAGTGCACCTGATGGACCGATGCCGCAGACAAGGGAGCATATACTGCTTGCAAAGCAGGTAGGAGTGCCGTATATAGTGGTGGCACTGAACAAGGTGGACATGCTGGACGATGAGGAGCTACAGGACCTTGTTGAGCTTGAGGTAAGGGAACTGCTGAGCCAGTACGAGTTCCCCGGGGACGATGTACCGGTGGTAAAGGTAAGTGCGTTAAAGGCACTGGAAGGGGACGAGGGTTGTGAAGGACAGATAAAGGAACTTATGGGGGAGGTAGACAGATACATACCTGAGCCTGAGAGGGACCTTGACAGGCCGTTCCTGATGGCGATAGAGGACGTGTTCACGATATCAGGGAGGGGGACAGTGGTAACGGGAAGGGTAGAGAGAGGAAAGATAGTGGCAGGGGACGAGATAGAGATAGTGGGATTTAAAGATACGCGCAAGACGGTGGCAACGAGCCTTGAGATGTTCAGGAAGATACTGGACGATGCCCAGGCGGGAGATAACGTGGGAGTGCTGCTCAGGGGGATAGGGAAGGAAGAAGTGGAGAGAGGGCAGGTGCTTGCAGCGCCTGGTGCTATAACGCCGCACAAACGTTTCAATGCAGAGGTATACGTGCTTAAGAAGGAGGAAGGAGGAAGGCACACGCCGTTCTTTCCTGGATACAGGCCGCAGTTTTACTTTAGAACGACGGACGTAACGGGGAGCATAAAGCTGCCGGAAGGAGTGGAGATGGTGATGCCGGGGGATAATATAAACATGGAAGTGGAACTTATAAGCCCCGTTGCGATGGACGAGCAGTTGAGATTTGCGATAAGGGAAGGTGGCAGGACCGTCGGTGCCGGAGTGGTTACTTCCATTACAGAGTAGCTTTTTTAGGTTTAAAAGGGCAGTAGCTTAATTTGGTAGAGCACTGGTCTCCAAAACCAGCGGTTGGGGGTTCGATTCCCTCCTGCCCTGAGAACAGATATGAAAGGCGTAAGCGAATATAAAGAATCCATAACTCACTTTGCCAGGGATATCGGACTTGAAATAAAAAAGATCACCTGGCCCTCGAGAAGTGAAACGATTAAATCATCACTTGCAGTATTAATAATTTCAAGTATATTTGCGGTCTTTTTAGCTTTGGTAGATTATATATTTTCAGTGATAGTCGGTTCGATATTGAGCTAGAATAAAATGAGCACAAAATGGTACGCAGTGCATGTCAACACGGGTTTTGAAGACAGGGTAAAAAAACAGCTTGAAGATGCTGTTGCGCTTGGAAAGATCGATATCGGTATTGAAGAGGTCCTGCTCCCAACGGAAAACATAATAGAGACAAAGGCAAGCGGCAAAAAAAAGACGTCGACCAGGAAGTTCTTTCCAGGCTATATACTGGTAAAGACGGAGCTGGACGAGGAAACATGGCACTTTATCAGGAGCATACCAAAGGTCATTGGGTTCGTAGGCGGTGACGTGGTGGATGGAACGATCAACTCCGGGTCCGTTCCCGATATAGATGAAGCTGAGATAGCAGCAATAAAGACACATATAAGAGAAGGGACGTTAAAACCAAAGCCGAAGATCGCATTTGAAAGAGGTGAAACGGTAAAAGTAACAGAGGGTCCGTTTGCAAGTTTCTCCGGGACCATTGAGGAGATAAACCCCGATAAGGGAAAAGTTCAGGTCTCCGTTACTATTTTTGGAAGAACAACCCCAATAGAACTGGATTTCAGCCAGGTAGAAAAAGTTTAATGAAAAAAATAGAAGGATATTTAAAGCTGCTGATCGAAGCGGGTAAGGCAACGCCATCACCTCCGGTCGGACCTGCACTGGGTCAGAAGGGCGTGAACATAATGGAGTTCTGTAAAGCGTTCAACGCTCAGACCTCCAACGGTCAGGGATTAATGCCCGTGGTGGTCACGGTATATGCCGACAGGTCGTTCACCTTTGAGATAAGAACACCACCAGTTTCTTATTTGCTGAAAAAAGCCGCAAAGATAGAAAAAGGTTCAAGCCATGTGCCGCGAGTAAAGGTCGGTTCGGTAAGTAAAGAGCAGATAATGGAGATAGCAAAGATCAAATTGAAAGATCTGAACACCAGCGATCCGGAAGCAGCCTGTAAGATCGTAGAAGGTACTGCAAGGAGCATGGGTATCAATATAGGATAGCTGTCCACTGAAGGTAAATCTTATGACAGTAGGAAAAAGTTTTGTGAAAGTTAAAAATATGGTCGATCCGGCAACGTCTTACTCCGTGAACGAGTCGGTGGAACTGGTTGAGAGGACCAAAAGAGCGAAATTCGATGAATCGGTCGATATCGCGATCAAGCTTGGAATAGACCCCAGGCAGGCCGACCAGCAGATAAGGATGGCAGTTAACCTTCCTCACGGCACCGGTAAAAGCGTAAAGGTAATGGTATTTGCAAAGGATGATAAGGTAAGTGAGGCAAAAGATGCCGGTGCTGACCATGCCGGATTAGACGAATATATAGAAAAGATAAAGAAAGAGAACTGGCTTGATTTTGATATAGCCATAGCGACCCCGGACGTTATGAGCAAGGTCGGAGGGTTAGGGAAGGTACTGGGTCCCAGGGGGCTTATGCCAAATCCCAAGGTCGGGACGGTAACGAACAACGTTGCAGAGACGGTAAAACAGTCAAAAGCGGGCAGAATAGAGATCAGGAACGATAAAAGCGGCGTTATACATGCACCGATAGGCAGGGTTTCTTTTGGCAGGCAAAAAATAAAGGAGAACCTGCTTGCCATCATTGGCGAGATAAACAAGCAGAAGCCTCCTTCATCAAAAGGCATTTTTCTCAGAAAAGTATCGGTGTCGAATACCATGGGGCCTGGCATTAATTTAGATCTGACGGATATAAGGGAGGCTTTGAAAGGTCTGTAAGTGCTGATGACAACAGCTCTGTCATTGCCGATCGGGAGTTTTTAATGTTAACAAGAGAAGCAAAAGGAAAAATAATCGAAGAACTGAACGGCAAGTTCACGTCCGGTTTATCTATGTTCGTTATTGATTATTCAGGACTTACCGTAAAAGAGCTGGAAAAAATAAGAAAGAACCTGAAGGTGGTCGACAGTGAGATCAGGATAGTCAAGAACACCCTGCTGAGAAGGGCTTCAAGCGATACGGTCGCCGATCAGCTGACGGACCTGTTTACCGGTTCAACGGCCATTGGGTTTTCAAAAGGTGATTCTTCTGCATCGGCAAAGATATTCGTGGATTCCGCAAAGACCTACGAACAGTTCACTATCAGAGGCGGCGTGGTAGAAGGAAAGAAGGTGGATGCAGGCGAGATCGAACGAATATCCAAACTTCCCACAAAAACCGAACTGATCGCTCAGTTCGCAAGTCTGTTGAATTCCCCGATGTCCAGGTTCGCATATTCATTAAAGAACATGCAAACGAAGTTCTTATATTTACTGCAAGCATTAAAAGAGAAAAAATAAAACAAAAGCAATTAGGAGGTATTCAATAATGGCTGATATAAGTAAATCCGATGTAATTACGTACCTGGAAAAAGCCACCATGCTCGAGGTATCAGAGCTGATCAAGGAGATAGAGGAAAAATTCGATATTCAGGCAGCACCGCAGATGGCAGTTGCAGCTGTGCCAGGTGCCGCTGCGGATCAGGAAAGTCCAGGTGGCGAAGAAAAAACCGAAGTAAGCGTTATTTTAAAGGACTTTGGAGAAAATAAGATCCAGGTCATCAAAGCCGTGAGAGAGGTTACCTCGTTAGGGCTCAAAGAAGCCAAAGAACTCGTAGAAAGTGCCCCAAAAAACGTTAAAGATGATATAAACAAAGAAGAAGCTGAGGAAATTAAGAATAAACTGGAATCAGCCGGTGCAACCGTAGAGATATCATAGCTTTTTCATTTATTACATCTTTATTAATTACATTTTTTGAGGGTATCTAATTTGAGAGCACAAAAAAACGAAAGACATATAACGGCACAGCTCACAGCTGCTGGCAAAGACAGCGTATCTGACCTGAGAGCGCAGAAACACGAGAGACACCTGTATAGAAAGGTTTTTTCTAAAATACCGAACGTTTTAAATATCCCACATCTGCTGGAAGTTCAGACCAAGTCCTACAGAGATTTCCTACAGGCTGAAATAAAACACGAAGACAGGGAGCCAAAAGGGCTGCATGCAGCTTTTAAGACGGTCTTTCCCGTTGAGGACAGTAACAAGAGATCCAGCCTGGAGTATGTAAGGTACAAACTGGACGACCCCAAGTATGAAGAAGGGGAATGCAGGTTAAAAGGATACACCTACGTTTCTCCTCTGCACGTGACTTTCAGACTTATAGTATGGGACGTTTCATACACGGTTGCTCTGAAGCAGATCGGTGAAGATAAAAATAAGGTCATCGAAACCGTAAAGGAAGTTGCCGGTCTGGGAGTTAAAGGGGCCAAGGACCTGATCGCACTGGTCTCTAAGGACCCTGAAGACGGCGTGCAGGTGGAGCATTACTCCGAAGAGGAAGAAGCTAAGGATGTCAGGAAGAAATTAGAGGCAGCCGGTGCAACCGTAGAAATATCACATAAGAAGAACATCCGGGAGATAAAGGAACAGGAAGTTTACTTTGGCGAACTTCCCATTATGACCGGTAATGGTTCCTTCATTATAAACGGAACCGAAAGAGTAATAGTAAACCAGCTACATCGCTCGCCGGGGGTGTTCTTCGGTAAGAGCAAGGACAGTTCGCTTGGTAAAGGTTCCTTCTTTGCAAGGATAATTCCCCAGGAAGGCAGTAAATGGCTGGATTTTGAGTTTGACTCAAAGGACCTGATGCACGTAAGGATAGACAGAAAGAAAAAATTCCACGTCACTATACTTCTCAAGGCCATGGGTTATGGTCCACGTGAGATAATGAACTACTATTATCCCGTTGAGGTCATTCATATAACGGAGGAAGGATTTGAAAAAGAGATCAATCAAGAAACTATAAAATACCAGAAGGCCAGTGTGGATATAGTTGATAAAAAATCAGGTGACACGCTTGTCCGCAAAGATATGAGGTTCGGGCAAGGAACGTTAAGAAAGCTTGAAAAAGCCGGAGTTGACGTCTTTCCGATAGATAAGAACGAGATCACGGGTCTGACCACAGATAAGGAAAAATATTTTTGTGCTGAGGATATAATGGACCCGGACACGGGTGAAATACTTGTTGATTTCAATGAACCAATCACAGACGAAGTAATAGATGGTCTGAAGAAAAACAGCGTAGAAAAGTTCAAGGTCTTTTACATAGACGATGATACTGTTTCTGCTTCTCTCAGGAACACGCTCCTTGATGATAAGGATAAGACCAAGACGGCCGAAGATGCAATAAAGGAGATCTACAAAAGGTTCAGACCTACAGACCCGCCTACGTTAAAGGTGGCCAGGGATTTTTTTGAGAACATGTTCTTTAATCCCGAGACCTACAGGCTTTCAAAGGTCGGCAGGATAAAGATCAACTATAAGCTGGGAATGGACCTTCCTGACGATCATCTTCACTTAAGCAAAGAGGATATATGCCGTACGATCAAATATCTGCTCGACCTTCAGGGAGGCAAGGGCAGTACGGACGATATAGATCATCTTGGCAACAGAAGAGTAAAGACAATAGGAGAACTTATAGAGGACAGGTTCTACCACGGCGTTAAAAGACTTGCCAAATCAGTAAAGGAAAAGATGAGCTACCAGCCGGTAGAAGATATGATGCCAAGTGAGATATTAATGCCGAAGACCGTCACTTCGGTCGTGAAGGAATTTTTCAACACCGGACAACTTTCACAGTTCATGGACCAGACCAATCCCCTGTCCGAGATCACCCATAAGAGAAGGCTCAGTGCCTTGGGTCCTGGTGGTTTAACACGTGAAAGAGCAGGATTTGAAGTGCGTGACGTCCATGTATCACATTATGGAAAGATATGTCCCATTGAAACGCCTGAAGGCCCGAATATCGGGTTAATATCCAGCCTGAGCACCTACGCAACGGTAAATCAATATGGGTTTATTCAGACGCCTTACAGAGTTGTAAAGGACAGGTTAGTAACTGATGAGATCGTGCATTTAAGCGCACATGAAGAAGAAAAATTCGTTATAGCTCAGGTAAATGCTCCCGTTGATGATAAAGGCGTGTTCAAGGCCGAGTTCATCTCCGCGCGTCATGAAGGTGAGTTCAAAAGGGAAAAAAGTGAAAGGGTCGAGCTGATGGACGTATCACCTAACCAGCTGGTCTCCGTATCTGCTTCGCTGATACCGTTCTTAGAGCACGACGACGCTAACAGGGCATTAATGGGATCGAACATGCAGCGTCAGGCGGTCCCGCTTATAAAAACGAGTTCTCCGATCGTAGGTACGGGTATGGAAAGCACAGTTGCCAAGGATTCAGGTGTTACCGCCATTGCAAAGAATGACGGTATAGTGGATTACGTTGATGCAAACAAGATCGTGGTAAGGTCAAGTGGCACCGAAGGGACAAATGGAAGTGTCGATATATTCAATCTGATCAAGTTCCAGAAATCGAACCAAAGCACCTGCTGGAACCAGAAGCCTATAGTGTCGAGCGGGCAGATGGTAAAAAAAGGACAGGTGGTGGCTGATGGACCGTCCACGGATGAAGGCGAACTGGCCCTGGGTAAGAACATAACCGTGGCCTTTATGCCATGGGGAGGATATAACTTCGAAGACGCCATACTTGTCAGTGAAAGACTTTTAAAAAATGATTCTTTTACATCGATCCACATAGAAGAAGAGGAATGCGTGGCGCGTGAAACCAAGCTGGGCAAGGAGGAGATCACAAGGGATATTCCGAACGCAGGGGAAGAATCCCTGAGGAACCTGGATGAACACGGAATTATAAGAATAGGGGCCACGGTCAAGCCGGGAGATATACTTGTAGGAAAAATATCCCCGAAAGGTGAAACCCAGCTCTCTCCCGAGGAAAAACTTCTGAAGGCCATATTCGGTGATAAGGCCGGTGACGTTAAAGATACTTCTTTAAAAGCGTCCCCCGGGACCTATGCAACGGTCATTGACGTCAAGGTGTTAGTATCCCGGGCAGTTGATAAGGACAGTATTTCCAAAGCGATAGATACCTCTGATATCGCAAAATTAAAACAGGAAAGGGAAGAAGACGTTCTCAGATTGGAAAAAGACGCCAGAAGTAAAGTAAACAAGCTGATAGCTGGTAAAAGATCCGCATCCAGTTTTAAACTGGCCAGAAAGACCATATTAAAAAAGGATGAGGTCATAACCGAAGATATCTTAAACGAGGTGCCGTTCGAAAAACTGCCGGATATAAACGTTGCAGGATCATCAAAGGTCGAGAACGAGGTGAAGGCGATCGTTGACAGTACATCGGAGCATATAAATATAGTTAAAAAAGCATACGAGCGGAAAATATCAAATCTGCAAAAACCGGATGAACTGCAGCCAGGGGTCCTGAAAATAGTCAAGGTTTATTTAGCCGCTAAAAGGAAACTCCAGGTCGGGGATAAGATGGCCGGCAGACATGGCAATAAAGGGGTCGTGTCAAAAATACTGGCGGAAGAGGATATGCCCTACCTGCCTGATGGAAGATCGGTCGACATGGTCCTGAATCCACTTGGGGTACCGTCCAGAATGAACGTGGGGCAGGTACTTGAAGCCCATCTGGGATGGGTGGCCAAGGAACTGGGAAGACAGCTGAACGAATACATTGAAGCAGAGTTCAGTGCTGATTCGCTCAGAAAGAAGTTTAAAACCTATTATTCAGGTTCTGCGGAGTTTTTAAAGTTCCTGGATTCCCTGAGCGATAGTGAAGTGGTTGAACTTGCCAAGGACCTTAAAGACGGTATTCCGATCAAAGTACCCGTATTTGACGGAGCAAAGGAAAGCGAGATCAAAGAACTGTACAAGGAAGCTGACCTCCCGATGGACGGTAAGACAATACTGTTCAACGGTCATACAGGAGAACCCTTTGACCAGAAAGTGACGGTCGGGATAATGTATATGCTGAAACTCCACCATCTCGTGGAAGAAAAGATACATGCAAGGGCGATCGGACCTTACTCGCTCGTGACCCAGCAGCCGCTGGGCGGTAAGGCACATTTTGGCGGACAGAGACTTGGAGAAATGGAAGTCTGGGCACTTGAAGCTTATGGTGCCTCCTATACCCTGCAGGAATTCCTTACTTTTAAATCCGATGACGTAGTGGGACGTACCAGGATATTTGATTCAATAGTGAAAGGTGACCTGAACTTCGAACCTGGGCTTCCTGAATCATTTAAAGTGCTTCAGAAGGAGCTTCAATCCCTGGTGCTGAACGTTGATCTGATCGAAGAGCAAACAGAAAATAATAATGGAGGTTTAGATAATAAGTGGAAATAGATACCCTTTTTGAAAAACCGAAGAACCCATCCGATTATTCGACGGTAAAGATATCCATTGCTTCACCAGAAAAGATAAAAGAGTGGTCTTGGGGTGAGATAGCCAAACCGGAAACCATCAATTACAGAACTTTCAAACCAGAGAGGAACGGTTTGTTCTGTGCCAAGATATTCGGGCCGGTCAAAGACTACGAATGCACCTGCGGAAAGTACAAGAGGTTAAAGCACAGAGGTATAACGTGTGAAAAATGCGGGGTTGAAGTCATATCCTCAAAGGTCAGACGCGAAAGAATGGCCCATATTAAACTCGTATCACCGACCGTTCATATATGGTTTTTGAAGATCATCCGCATGCTTCTGGGCATGACCCTGAAAGACCTTGAGAAGACCTTGTATTTTGAGGCTTACGTCGTTTACGACCCCGGTCCTACGAAATTAAAGTACGGCGAGGTCATAAACGAAGAAGAATACAGACAGCTGCTTGACGAATTCGGTCAGACTTTCAAAGTCGGCATGGGTGCTGAAACCATCAGGGAAATGCTTAAGAACAGGGATATGCTCGCCCTGTCCGAGGATCTGAAAGACGAGATCAAGAGAACGAAAGATCTGATCAAAAGAGCAAGGATAGCAAAAAGGCTGAGGGTATGTGACGCGTTCAGAAAGTCAAAGAACAAGCCGGAGTGGATGATCTTAACAATGATCCCCGTTCTGCCGCCGGACCTCAGACCACTGGTACCACTGGACGGAGGCAGGTTTGCAACCTCCGACCTGAACGACCTGTACAGAAGGGTCATAAACAGGAACAACAGACTGAAAAAACTGACGGAACTAGGAGCACCTGACATTATCGTAAGAAATGAAAAGAGAATGCTTCAGGAATCAGTGGATGCACTCCTTGAGAACGGCAGACGAGGCAGACCCGTACTTGGACACAACCGCAGACCTTTAAAAAGCCTTAGCGATATAATAAAAGGAAAACAGGGAAGGTTCAGACAGAACCTATTAGGTAAGAGGGTGGATTACTCTGGAAGGTCCGTGATCACGGTCGGTCCGGAACTGAAACTCCATCAGTGCGGATTGCCGAAGCAGATGGCACTTGAACTGTTCAAGCCATTTATCTATCAGAAACTCGAGGAATGGGGCTACGCGTTAACCATTAAAATAGCAAAGAAACTCGTTGAGCAGGAAGACCCGAAAGTCTGGGACGCACTGGATGAGGTCATTAAAGAACATCCCGTGCTGCTGAACCGTGCTCCAACCCTTCACCGGCTGAGCATACAGGCATTTGAACCGATACTTATAGAAGATAAGGCGATCCAGGTCCATCCACTGGTATGTCCGGCGTATAACGCTGATTTTGACGGTGACCAGATGGCAGTGCATGTACCTCTTTCGGTTGAAGCACAGACGGAGTGCAGATCGCTTATAATGTCAAGCAACAACATCCTTTCATCCGCTTCAGGTAAACCAATAGTTTTACCCACGCAGGATATCGTGCTCGGGATATATTATATGACACGGGACGCCGCCTATGATAAAGGTCATGGCAAGGTCTTTTCCAGTATCGAAGAGCTTTCCATAGCCTATGAACTGGGAGAGGTCGGAATTCACGCAAAGATCAAGATCAGGATCAAGGATAAACTGTACGATACAACGGTCGGCAGAGTGCTCCTATACGAGGTAACGCCGGACAATATACCTTTTGAGCTCGTTAATCGTGTAATGACAAAACATGCCACAGAAGAACTCGTTGATACCTGCTTCAGGATGACCGGTGGAAAAGAAACGGTGCTCCTTACCGACAGGCTCAGGACCCTCGGATTCAAGTATTCGACAAAAGCCGGCATTTCCATATCCATTCATGATATAGAGATCCCGGAACTCAAAGAAGAAATGCTTTCAGATGCACACAAAGAAGTAGAGAAAGTACAGGAACATTACTATGATGGATTAATCACGGACGGAGAACGGTACAATAAAGTAATAGATATATGGACAAGGACCAGCAACGATATTGCAAACAAGATGATGGACAAGATCTCATACGAGGAAGTTAAGGACGATAAGGGAAATATCAATAAGGGCTCAAGCTCCAACCCCATATATATGATGATCGATTCCGGTGCACGTGGCAGTCAGACCCAGGTCAGACAGCTTGCCGGTATGAGAGGGCTTATGGCAAAACCATCGGGAGAGATAATCGAAACCCCCATTACGTCCAATTTCAGAGAAGGGTTAACGGTACTGCAGTACTTCATATCCACTCACGGTGCAAGAAAAGGGCTTGCGGATACCGCTCTTAAAACCGCCAATGCAGGTTACCTGACCCGCAGATTAATAGACGTTGCACAGGACGTTATGATAAATGAATACGACTGCGGGACATCAGAGGGTATACACGTACATGATCTGGTCGACAGTGGTAAGGTCATTGAAAGGGTAGGGCAGAGAGTTCTGGGGAGGGTCGTGCTCGAAGAGATCAGAAACCCGATAGATGGTGAGATCATAGTAAGGGAAAACGAAGAAATAGATGAAGAAGCAGCAAATAAGATCGATGAAATAGGAAGCATAATAGAGATCAAGGTAAGGTCAGTACTGACGTGTGAAACAAAGATCGGCGTATGCAGGCTATGCTACGGCAGGAACCTGTCCACGGGCAAACTGGTCAATATCGGTGAAGCAGTTGGTATAGTGGCAGCACAGTCAATTGGTGAACCGGGTACTCAGCTCACAATGAGGACTTTCCATATCGGAGGTGCTGCAAGCGCGAGAACTGCAGAAAGCAAAATAGAGAACCAGCACGCCGGGACCATTAAATTCGACAATGTTAAAACGGTAAGGAACAGAGATGATCACCTGGTCGTGATCAATCGCACAGGGTCTTTAACGGTCTTTGACAAGAAAGGCTATGAACGTGAAAGGTATCCACTTTCCCTTGGTGCAAAGCTTAACGTTGAAGACGGCAGTAAGGTCAAGGAAAAAACGTTACTTGCGGAATGGGACCCCTATACAACTCCTTTCATTGCAGAAGTATCAGGAAAAGTTGAATATAAGGATCTGCATGAGGACTTAGGAACCCTTGTGGATCAGGTCGATGAAGCTACCGGTATAGTCAACAAGGTAGTTGGTGAATCAAAGAACACGGCCCTCCATCCCACTTTAATAGTTTATCCTGACGATACTTCCACTAAAAAAAGCTCTCAAAAGAAAGATCAATACTCACAGGGCGTTCAATACTCACTTCCCGTGGGAGCGATTATTGATGAGAAAGTAGTGATGAAAGATGATAAAATGAAAAAAGAAGGTGTCCGCATCAAGGCCGGTGACGTTATAGCAAAAATACTTGGGGCAACTTCAAAAACAAAAGATATAACTGGTGGATTACCTCGTGTGGCGGAACTGTTCGAGGCAAGGATCCCAAAGGGTCCTGCAGTTGTCAGTGAAATAGACGGAGTGGTTTCCTATGAGGACGTTAAAGGAAAAAGACGCGTTATTATAACCCCTGACCTTGGCGAACCTAAAGTGTATGCGGTTCCCAGACATAAACACATACTCATGAGGGAAGGTGAGACCGTTAAAGCAGGGGACCAGCTCGTAGACGGGTCCATTAACCCACACGATATTTTAACCATCAAGGGTGAGAAAGAACTGGCAAGATACCTCGTGGACGAGATCCAGGACGTATACAGGCTTCAAGGTGTAAAACTGAACGATAAACACGTGGAGGTCATAGTTAAACAGATGCTCAGACGCGTAAGGGTCAGAAACCCGGGCGATACAACTTTGCTGGTGGGCGAAGCGGTCGAGAAGCATGTTTTCTTTGAAGAGAACGAGAGAGTAATAGCTGATAACGGTACTCCGGCATCCGCGGAACCTCTGCTGCTTGGTATAACAAGAGCATCTTTAAGCACGGACAGCTGGCTTTCTGCTTCATCCTTTCAGGAAACCACCAGGGTCCTTACTGAAGCCGCCTGTGAAGGTAAGGAAGATAAGCTTAGAGGACTCAAGGAAAACGTTATAATGGGCAGACTTATTCCTGCTGGAACCGGCTTACCGATGTACAGGAACATTTCGGTCCAGACCAATCTTGATGCAATAATGGTACCGACCTCAACCGTTGAAGAGACTGAGGAACTAACGGAACGACCTGACTGATCGTTATATTCCCGTATCAGCAGATATGTGGATATAACGGGATAGCGATATCCAGAAATGGAAATGGAAAAAAGCTATGATCCTGCAGCAATAGAGGATAAGAACTATAGCCTGTGGATGGACAATGGGTATTACAGATCCGATCCCCAGGGCGATAAAGAGCCTTTTTCCATAGTAATCCCTCCCCCGAACATAACCGGTTCACTTCATATAGGACACGCACTTAACAATACTCTTCAGGATATGATCGTCAGATACAAGAGAATGTCTGGATTTGACGTTCTCTGGGTTCCGGGCATGGACCACGCGGGAATTGCCACGCAAATGGTGGTGGAAAGGGAGTTAGGTAAGGAAAAAACAGACAGAAGGTCTTTAGGTCGTGAGCGATTTGTAGAAAAAGTATGGCAATGGAAGGAAAATTCCGGCGGACAGATAATAAATCAGCTGAAAAAACTCGGTGCATTACCCGATTGGAACAGGGAAAGGTTTACCCTTGACGCAGGACTGTCCGGTTCAGTGATAAAAGCTTTCGTCGACCTGTATAATGAAGGACTTATCTACAAGGATAAAAGGCTTGTAAACTGGGACCCGAAGTTATGCACGGCAATATCCGACCTGGAAGTTCAGCAACTGGAAGAGAAGGGGAGTTACTGGTACATAAAATACCCTCTGGAAGGTGAGAAAGACCGTTATTTGACTGTAGCCACCACAAGACCTGAGACCATGCTCGGAGACACCGCTGTAGCCGTGCATCCAGATGACGAAAGATACAAGGACCTGGTAGGAAAACAGGCGATACTGCCCATCGTCAACAGAAAGATCCCGATAATTGCAGACGAGTACAGTGACCCGAAAAAGGGCAGTGGGGCCGTTAAGATCACTCCGGCTCATGACTTTAACGACTTTGAAGTGGGTAAAAGGCACGATCTGGAGATGATAAATATCCTTGATCACGAAGCAAGATTGAACAGTAACGTTCCTGCTAAATACATCGGATTGAGCAGATATAAAGCCAGAGAAGAAATAGTAAAGGATTTAAATAAGTTACAATTAATAGCTAAAGTTGAAAATACAGTTCATACAGTTCCGTACGGAGACAGGTCAGAAGTTGCGATAGAACCCTGGCTTACCGATCAGTGGTACGTGGATACCAAGGAAATGGCCTCACGTGCCATTAAAGCAGTTGAGAACAACGAGATAAGGTTCTATCCCAAATACTGGGAGAATACCTACTTTGAATGGATGAGAAATATCGAACCATGGTGCATATCAAGACAGTTATGGTGGGGACACAGGATACCCGCGTGGTATGGACCTGATGGAAAGATATTCGTGGAACGTACTGAAGAGGAGGCGGTGGCATCAGCCAGAGTTCACTACGGTAAAAAAGTTGAACTGGAAAGGGACGAAGACGTTCTGGACACGTGGTTTTCTTCCGGATTATGGCCGTTCTCAACGCTGGGATGGCCGGAAAGCACGGACGACCTTAAAAAATACTACCCGACTTCATGTCTGGTAACGGGATTCGACATCATATTCTTCTGGGTGGCAAGAATGATAATGATGGGTCTGAAGTTCACGAAGAAGGTCCCCTTCAGGGACGTGTACATCCATGGACTGATTAGAGATGAGACCGGACAAAAGATGAGCAAGACCAAAGGCAACGCAATAGATCCCCTGCAGGTGATAGACAAGTACGGTGCGGATTCCATCAGGTTCAGCCTTACTGCCCTGGCTTCACAGGGTAACGATATAAATCTCGCGCTTCCAGTTATAGAAGGGTACAGGAACTTTATGAACAAGATATGGAACGCCTTCAGATTTGTAACGCTGAACCTTGATGTTAAGCGGTCATACGATATCAACGTAGACCCGGCCTTACTTAAGACCACAGATAAATGGATCTTGTCCAGACTTAACGGTGCCGTGAAAGAAGTTCGATCGTATTATTCAGGTCATGAGTACGACAAGGTCGCTCATACGATCTATCATTTTATATGGAACGACTACTGTGACTGGTATATTGAGTTCTCCAAACAGTATCTCTATGGTGATGATCCGGAAAAAAAGGAAAATACCCAGGCGGTACTGTTAAAGGTCCTGTACGATTCCATCAAGCTGCTTCATCCGATCTCTCCATTTGTTACAGAAGAGCTGTATCAGATATTAAAAAGCTATAATATAACCCCAACCGGCAAAGACAGCGTTCTGCTTGACAGCTACCCTGAATACTCGGATAAGTACGTCTTTGAAAAGGAGCATGAAGAGATCGAGTACGTAAAGGACATAGTCGTGTGTATAAGGAACATGAGAGCTAATACAGGTCTGCATCCCTCCAGTCAGGTAACGATAAAGTTCCATCCCGGTAACGATAGTATAAAAGAGATAATAAGCCTCAACGCCGAGGTTATCTGCAGTCAGGCCAAAGTGAGCGATCATAAGTTCATAAAAGCTGATGAAGAAGTAAAAAGAATGATCAGGGCAGTTATACCTGGCACGGAGATATATCTCTCCGTTGATGGTTCAATAGACGTAGAGGAAGAGATAAAGAGGCTTAGAAAGAGCTTGGAAAAGCTGAACGTCAGCATTGACAAGGCATCTAAAAAACTGAAGAACGGGGAGTTTTTAAAAAAAGCTCCTGAAGACGTTATAGAAAAGGAAAAGAACAAGGTAGATGAAT
Source organism: Thermodesulfobacteriota bacterium (assembly GCA_965215275.1). GTDB lineage: Bacteria > Desulfobacterota_D > UBA1144 > Nemesobacterales > JAJCZQ01 > CAZUNK01. The sequence goes on along the minus strand of OZ244044.1, from coordinate 229,874 downwards.
ATGCTTTTCAGATCTATAAGATCGAAAGTGCCCTGGAAAACCTTGAAAAGATCAATTAACCGACCCGCTTGGAAAACAGGTCGAGCTGGTCCAGGTTCATTTTAATATCGGTCAGTTCCGCTAAGTATTCACCCGTAAAGCAGGCTTTACAGTAAGATCCCTTTTTCTGGCTTCTGTTATAGTTGTCAACCGCTTTCTGTACTCCATCGATACTCAGATAGCCAAGCGAATCAGAGGTTATATAATGATTTGTCTCTTCAATGGTAAGTGAATTTGCGATCAGGTCGTCCTTTAAAGGCGTATCAATACCATAATAACACGGATGCTTCATAGGAGGGGAACTTATTCTCATATGTACCTCCGTGGCACCTGCGTCCTTTATCATCTTTACGATCTTTCTGCTGGTGGTCCCTCGTACGATCGAATCATCGACCACTACGACCCTTTTGTCCTTTATCACTTCCTTTATTGCATTAAGTTTCAGTTTTACCCCAAAATCCCTTATTGACTGCTGAGGTTCAATAAAGGTTCGTCCGACATAGTGACTTCTCAGAAATCCCATATCTATCGGAATATTGAGTTTTTCGGCAAATCCGATCGCAGCAGGCATACCTGAATCCGGGACGGCAATGACTATATCTGCATCGGCAGGATGCTCAATTGCCAGCTGCCTGCCAAGTTCCTTTCTTACCATGTATACGTTCTTATCGTTAAAAAAGCTGTCGGGTCGTGCAAAGTATATCAGTTCAAAAACACATGGAGCAGGTTCCACTTTAGGAAAGGGTTTGTGGGAAGTAAGTCCGCTTTCATCGATCTCTATTATTTCACCGGGTTCCACCTCCCTTACGTACTCAGCCCCGATCAGCTCAAATGCACACGTTTCTGATGAAATAACGTAGTTTTTGTTCAGCTTCCCGAGTACAAGGGGTCTGAACCCCCTCGGGTCCCTTGCGGCAAGCAGTTTATCATGGGTAAGGAACAGCAGTGAATACGCACCTTTGCATTGATTTAAGGCACAGATTATACGATTGACCACCTCTTCCTCTTCGGACTTGGCAATAAGATGCGTTATAACCTCCGTATCCGTAGTGGACTGAAAGATCGACCCTTGCTTTTCAAGGTCCTGCCTGAGCATTCTTGCGTTAGTGAGATTGCCGTTGTGAGATATCGCAAGTTCTCCTTTTTCATAGACCACGGTTATCGGCTGGGTATTTTTATTGTCACTTGATCCGGAAGTAGAGTACCTGACGTGACCAATTGCACTTTTCCCGCTGAGCTTTTTGTTTATAACACCTTCAGAAAATACGTCCGTTACAAGTCCCATAGCTCTGTGAACGTGCAGTTTATATCCATCGGCAGTTACGATCCCCGCACTTTCCTGGCCTCTGTGCTGTAATGAATACAGTCCCAGATAGGTAAGATTTGCCGCTTCAGGGTTGCCGAAAATGCCAAATATCCCGCATTCTTCTTTAAGTATTGACATCGTTTATATTAGCCTCTAATGAATTATCCCATATTTTATGAACCTGTTGAACGTTCAGAGTTAAAATACCCTCAATAATTATATTGTCACCACCAACGATACCTATCAGCCTGGCAGGAATATCGTTCCTTGAGGCAATGTCCATTAATTTTTCGATATTCACTTTATTCAGCGATACTATACACCTGGACTGAGATTCGGAAAAAAGCAGACACTCATCCGTCAACCTTAGACCGTTCGTGTCCTGCAGGTCGACCTTGCAGCCGGTCTGTCCCTCCGGGGAAAAACAGCACTCTGCCAGTGAAACTGCCAGTCCACCTTCAGACACGTCGTGTGCAGAACTGATTATACCTGCATCTATGGACCCGGTCACGGCCGAGATCAGGTTTTTTTCCCGTACCAGATCTATCTTTGGTGGTTTTCCAAACACTTTACCATATACGATCTTCTGATATTGTGAACCTTCCATCTCGTGGTAGGTATCTCCCATCAGAACGATCACGTCCCCTTCGTTCCTGAACCACTGAGTAACCGTTTTCCTGTAATCATCTATAACCCCTATCATGCCTATGGTAGGGGTCGGATACACGGGTTCATCCTCCGTCTGATTGTAGAAGCTCACGTTGCCGCTTACGACCGGGGTGTTCAGCTCTGTACAGGCCTCCCTGATCCCTTCTACTGCCTCACTGAACTGCCACATGATCTCAGGTTTTTCAGGATTTCCGAAGTTCAGGCAGTCCGTGACCGCAAGGGGTCTGGCTCCCGAGCAGGCAATGTTCCTTGCCGATTCCGCAACGGCGATCTTTGCACCCTCAGCAGGAGAAAGATAGCAGTATATGGAATTACAGTTCAGGGTCATTGCGACGGCTTTGTCCGAACCTTTGATCCTTATCACGGCTGAATCGTTTACAGGTTCATACAGGGTGTCAGTTCCGACCATATAGTCATACTGTTCATATACATACCTTTTGTTCGCAACGGTAGGAAGACCCAGAACCTTTAAAAACGCCGTCTTTATATCCGGAATTTCAATATTTTTCAGGTCTGCGGTCTCATTATTACCCTCAGGTGCTTTAATGTCCCTGTTGTATTCAGGGGCAGAGTCCGTAATTAAGTCCACAGGCAGGTCGGCAACGAGCTTATCTTCATCGTATAACCTTAAACGTTCTGTATTCGTGACCACGCCTATAACGGAGAAATCCAGCTCCCATTTTTTAAATATGGACTTTGCAATATGCTCCTTGTTTTTCTTCAGTACCACGAGCATCCTTTCCTGAGATTCAGAAAGCATCAACTCGTAAGGCGTCATGTTCTCCTCGCGTCTTGGTACTTTATCCATCCATATGTCGATCCCCGTTTTACCTCTGCTTGCCATTTCGGCCGATGATGAGGTCAACCCTGCGGCACCCATATCCTGAATGCCAACGACACAGTCGGTCTTAAACAGTTCCAGGCACGCTTCAAGCAGGAGCTTTTCAGTAAAAGGGTCTCCAACCTGAACGGCTGGGCGTTTTTGTTCTGATCCGTCGGAGAAGTTATCAGACGCCATGATCGCACCTTGTATCCCGTCCCTTCCGGTCTTTGATCCTATGTAAATGACCGGGTTACCAGTACCAGATGCACAGCCCTTGAATATCCTGTTCTTTTCTGCTATTCCCAGACAGAACACATTGACCAGTGGATTGCCGTTGTAGCAGCTGTCAAAATATATCTCTCCTCCCACTGTTGGTATACCTATACAGTTCCCGTAGTCCGATATTCCGGAAACCACTCCATTGACAAGGTATTTCGTCTTATACAGGTCAAGGTCGCCAAATCTCAATGAATCCAGTAATGCCACGGGTCTTGCACCCATTGTAAAGATATCACGGATTATCCCTCCTACTCCAGTTGCAGCTCCCTGATATGGTTCAAGATAGGACGGATGGTTATGGCTTTCCATTTTAAATACTGCACACAGTCCGTCTCCAAGATCAACGACCCCGGCATTTTCTCCCGGTCCCTGTATTACCTGATCTCCCGTTGTGGGAAGTTTTCTCAGATGGACTTTAGAGCTTTTATACGAGCAGTGCTCCGACCACATCGCACCCAGTATCCCGATCTCAGTATGGTTGGGTCGGCGACCCAGTGTGCTCACTATGATCCCATACTCCTGCTCGGACAATCCGTGGTCCAGTGCGAATTTCAAATGGGAGTTTTTTTCCATAGGGTGATATTATAACTGTGAAGAGTTATCTTTGCAGTCCATTTATAACTGTTTAAAACTCTTTATTTATCAGAAAGATCAATTAAGTTTATAGGCAGTATTATCAGGTAGAAAAATGGGTAAAAAAGAGAGAATAGTAGTGGCAATGAGCGGGGGAGTTGACAGCGGGACCGTTGCGGCTTTGCTCAAAGACCAGGGTCATGACGTTGTGGGATTGACCATGCAGCTCTGGGACTACGGCGAGGCAGAAGGTGGATGCTGCTCAGCTGACGAGGTCTGTGATGCAAGAAGGGTTGCATATGAAGCAGGCGTTCCCCATTACGTTGCAAACTACATGGAACCGTTTAAAGAACACGTTGTAAGCGATTTTATAAATAAATACGAAGAAGGGCTTACTCCTATACCCTGCATTTTATGCAATCAGTTCATGAAGTTTGATTTTTTACTGAGAAGATCTCTGGAATTCGGTGCGGATTTCCTGGCAACGGGTCACTATGCAGTTGTTGAACAGAATGAAAGAAGTGGCGAATACGAGCTGAAAAAAGGTGCCGATAAACTTAAGGACCAGTCGTATTTTTTATTTACTCTGACACAAAAAGAGCTTGGCAGGATCAGATTTCCCCTTGGAAACAAAACAAAGCCGGAGGTCAGGAAGCTGGCAAGAAAAATGGGACTGAAAGTTGCTGAAAAGCCGGAAAGTATGGGCGTGTGTTTTATAACCGGCGGAAGTTACAGAGAGTTCCTGGAACCTTATCTTAAAAGAGGAAAAGAGAAGGGCGAAATGGTCGATACGGCAGGCAAAACGGTAGGGGAGCATAACGGGATCTATTCTTATACGGTCGGTCAAAGAAGAGGGTTAGGCTTTGCAAATGGAAAGCCTATGTATATCGTTAAGATCGACGCGGAGAACAACAGGGTTATCGTAGGTGAAGAATCCGACCTGTACAGCAGTTCTCTGACCGCCGATGATCTGTCGTGGGTTGCAAAACCCCCAAAAGGAGAGACCGAAGTAAAAGCCAAGATAAGGTACAGACATGATGAAGAACCTGCAGTGATCTCTGTACGTAAAGGAAAAGCATCAGTGAAGTTTCAAAACCCTCAGAAAGCGGTAACGCCAGGTCAGGCGGTGGTCTTTTATCAGGAAAATAAAGTACTGGGCGGTGGCTGGATCAAAGAGGCATTGTAAGATATGAAGAGAATTTCCGTTGTTACTCTCGGATGTAAGGTAAACCAGTACGATACTGCCGTTCTTTTAAATGAACTTCCAAAAAGCAAGTATCAGAGAAATGGTGATTTTAACGACCCTGCTGATATTTATTTAATAGATACCTGTACGGTAACCCATAAAGCCGATTCAGAGGCAAGAAACTATATATACAGAGCAAAAAGGTCCAACCCTGACGCCGTTGTGGTCGTTACCGGATGTTATGCACAGGTTTCCCATGAAGAACTCAATAAAGTGGATGGTGTTGATTATATAATTGGGAACTCCCACAAGGCATCGTCTCTTTTAAAGATCATAAAAGACGCGGTTCCGCAAAGCACCCCAAAAATATATGTATCGGACATATTCAAGGAGAAGAATAGAAAGTTCGACACGCCGGATATAGATTATTTCCCCAACAGGACCAGAGCGTTCTTAAAAGTTCAGGACGGATGTAACTATGCCTGCACCTTCTGTATCATTCCAAGAGCAAGGGGCAGGTCCCGGAGCCTGAGCATAGAAGATATAAAGGACAGGATCAGAAACCTGAGATCCAACGGATATAAAGAGGTCGTGCTGACGGGTATTCACCTTGCCAGTTACGGCAGGGACATCGGAACCAGTCTTTTAAGGCTCCTGGACGAATTGAGCAGGGAAGCCATCATTGAGAGAATAAGACTGAGTTCACTTGATCCTGCGGATATGAACGAAGATGTGATAGACCTCTGTGCGGAATCCAGGATAATCTGTCCAAGTTTTCATATATCACTTCAGAGTGGAGATGAAAGTATTTTAAAAAAAATGAAAAGGCGCTACAAGCCACAGGATTTTATCAACTGCACGGACTACATACGGGATAAGATCCCCGATGCCTCCATCGGTACTGACGTGATGGTCGGCTTTCCTGGAGAAAGCGAACAATGCTTCCAAAGCACTTATAATTTGGTCAGCGGGTCAGAACTGACCTATTTTCACGTGTTCCCATATTCGATCAGAAAAAAGACCGCTGCCGCTTCAATGCAAGGGCAGATAGAGCCGGAGATAAAAAAAGCAAGGAGCAAGGTCCTGAGGGACCTGGGCTTAAGGAAGAAGATCGGATTTTACAGAAGTTTTATTGGAAAAGAGTTAAAAACCTTAGTGGAAAGCAGATCAAGGGGAACAACCGACAACTATATTAACGTTAAACTTCCTTACGGTAAATATGATACGGGTAAGGAGATCAATATCAAGGTCATGGGTATAACAGGTGAGCAGGTGGTTGGAAGTTAATATATTTTACAAAACAGCTGCTTACAATCCCTGAATTAACTCTGGTCTCCCTTGATCACTCAACCGCACTTTTAACTCCTGCCCTGATATCTTCAATGACAGTTAAATGTTATCTAAAGTGTTTCACTGAACGCAGAGTCATATTACCGTCTAAGCTGGTTTGACAAACTTCGGTACTTAAAACATTTCAAGAGAGTTAAAAAAGTAGCTTATTTCATATTCGGCCGACTCAGGTGAATCCGAACCATGTACCGTGTTTTGCTCAATGTCGGAGGCAAAATCTTTTCTGATAGTTCCTTCTGCTGCGTCTTCAGGGTTGGTCGCACCCATAATCTCTCTCACTTTTGATATTGCATCTTCCCCTTCTATAACCATGACAACTGCAGTCCCGGATGACATGAACCTGGTCAGGCTTTCAAAGAACGGTCTTTCTCTATGTACGTGGTAAAAACCTTCCGCCTGGCCTTTGGACATTTTTATCATTTTAAGTGCAGCGACCGTGAGACCTTTTTTTTCGTAGCGTGTAATGACTTCCCCTATGACGTTTTTAGCCGTACCGTCCGGCTTTATAATAGATAAAGTTCTTTCCAATTACTTTCCTCCGTCTTGATTTAGGGTGTAATTTTTCAACTTAAAAAAAATAAGTCAATATTACTGATGGAAAAACAGCTGTTACCTTAATATAAAATCATAGATTTAATAACTCCGTAGTTATGATATGATAAATTTTTAATTTTTACAGCAGTATGGAGGTTAATAATGGAAAGATTTGTAATCCCGCATGATCATGAGATCGGCAAAGACGACAGAAGAAGATTGAACAAGCATGGTTCGGCAATTATCTGGTTTACCGGGCTTCCCTGCTCAGGAAAATCCACTATAGCCAATGAAGTCGAAAAAATACTGATCGAGCAACAGGCACGGACCTATATTCTGGATGGAGACAACGTAAGGATGGGACTTTGTAAAGACCTTGGCTTTTCAGCTGACGACAGAGAGGAAAACATAAGGCGGATCGGTGAAGTTTCAAAGCTTTTCGTGGACGCGGGGATCATTGTTCTTTCTGCATTCGTTTCGCCATACAGAGCGGACAGGGACAAGATAAGGGAAATAGTCGAAAGCGGAGAATTTATAGAAGTATTCGTGGACTGTCCCGTTGAAGAATGTGAAAAAAGGGACGTTAAAGGCTTATACAAAAAAGCTCGTGAGGGGATCATAAAGGGTTTTACCGGTATCGATGACCCGTACGAAGAACCACTTGCTCCAGAGATAACCATAAAGACGGACCAATCAGGGATCGACGAGGGTACAGAGCTTATAGTTAAATATCTTAAAGAAAAAGGTATTATCCGTTAACGAAGTGACCGTCCATGTCCAGCTCTATGCAAAAAAGAGAACAAGAAGGCAGTGTCGGTTCAGATACCGCTAAGCTGATCAAAGATATTGCACTTGATGCCAAGCGGTCCTCTCTGGTCCTTTCAACGGTAGATACCAAACTGAAAGACCAGGCTCTTTTAACGATCGCTGATAAAATTACAGGCAGTAAAGACCTTATACGGTCTCAGAACAAACTGGACGTGGAACGTGCGGAAAAAAAAGGCTTATCCAGTGCACTCGTGGACAGACTTGTGTTGAACGAACAAAGGATAAGTTCCATGGTCGAAAGCCTCAAGCAGATCGCTTCTCTCAAAGACCCCGTTGGCGAGGTCGTAAAAAAATGGGAACGTCCCAACGGACTGGTGGTCGGACAGATGAGGATACCGCTTGGCGTGATCGGAATAATCTACGAATCCAGGCCTAACGTTACGCTTGATGCCGCCTCCCTGTGCTTAAAAGCTGGCAATTCCGTTATACTTCGCGGCGGATCAGAGGCGATCAATTCCAATCTCGCCATTGCAAAGGTAATAAAAGAAGCCCTGAACGAAGTGGGAATACCCGAAAACTGCGTACAGGTCGTTCCTGTAACCAGCAGGGACGTGGTCCTTAATATGTTAAAACTTGAAGACCAGATCGATCTGATAATACCCAGAGGTGGTGAAGCACTTATCAGATTTGTATCTGAGAACTCAAGGATCCCGGTCTTAAAGCACTACAAAGGCGTATGTCACGTCTTTGTGGACGAGAGTGCCGACCTTGAACGTGCGGTAAAAGTCGCAGTAAATTCCAAAGTCCAAAGACCTGGCGTCTGTAACTCAATGGAGACGCTCCTTGTACACAAGGACGTTTCAGAGGAGTTCCTGCCGCTGGTTTCAGAAGAGTTAATAAAAAACGGGGTGGAGATCAGGGGATGTGCACGGACGAACGATATAATAAAAGGTATTAAACTGGCTGACGAACAGGATTATCATCAAGAGTACCTTGATCTTATACTTAACATAAAAGTAGTCGAGGATATAGAAGGTGCGATCACGCATATACATAAGTACGGTTCTATGCATACCGATGCTATCATTACCGAAAGTCATAATAATGCTCAATATTTTTTAAGCCGTGTTAACTCTTCCGCCGTGATCGTAAATGCTTCTACCAGATTTAACGATGGATTTGAGTTGGGACTGGGTGCTGAAATAGGTATCAGTACCTCCAAGCTCCACGCCTTTGGACCCATGGGACTTGAAGAACTGACTTCCAAGAAATTCGTTGTCTGGGGCAAAGGACAGATAAAAGAATAGGGTGGAAAGACCCCAGTAACCTTTGTTGTGCAGAAAGAAAATGTATTATATCCTGATAAACGTTTTAAACAGCTGCCATGATCGTTCAAATCTCTCTAAAGAATTACGCAATAATAGACAGTCTGACCGTGGAGTTCTCAGATGGTCTTAATATAATCACAGGTGAGACCGGAACTGGAAAATCCATAATCATAGACGCTATCAACATACTTTTAGGTGATAAGGTATCTTCCGATATCGTAAAGACGGGAACCAATCAGACCACAGTGGAAGCACTGTTCGATATTACCAATAATAAAGAACTGTCGGATAAGCTGGAAGACAGGGGATATAGCACAAGTGATGAACAGCTGGTTATCAAAAGGATAATACCGCTTACGGGAAAGGGTAAGATATTTATCAATGGAAGCATCGCTACGCTGAGTACGCTTTCTGATATAACGACCGGTTTGATCGATATATTCGGACAGCATGAACATCAGTCGCTGATCAAGCCCGGCGGCCATATAAGGTTCCTGGATTCTTACTCGAATAACCTTTCCCTGCTTGAAGAGCATAAAAATTCATATTCCAGGTACCTGTGTATCAGCAAAAAGCTCGAACAGGCCCTTATAGCTGCTAAAGACCGGACCGAAAGAGAAGAATTTCTGAAATATCAGCTCAAAGAGTTAGATGATGCAGGTCTGCGGGCAGATGAGGAAGAAAACCTCAGACAGGAGGAAAAGATACTGTCAAATGCCGAGAAGATCGTCGATACGCTGAACAGGGTATACGCTGATATCTATGAATCCGGGTCTTCCTCGTACAACACTATTAAAAACCTTTCAAAAGAGGTCGAAAAAATACAGGAAATAGACCCTGACTTGACGGGTCTTGGTGAGGCAGTGGCATCGGTCACGGTCGAGATCGAAGATATTTCTTTCAGTTTAATGGATTATCTGTCCAAGGTACAGTCAGACCCTGAAAGACTGGAGGAGATCAATTACAGGATATCAGAGATAAACGGTCTAAAAAGAAAGTACGGTAGTACGGTTACAGAAATACTGACAAAGCATGAAACAATATCGCAGGAACTTTCTGAACTGACAAAGCTGGACGATACGGTCGATAAACTGAAGCAGGACGGCAAGCGGTCGCTTGATGAACTAAGCTCCTCTGCCGAAAGACTTTCCCTTAAAAGAAAGGAATCATCCAGAAAGCTGATGAGGTCCTTCACTAAGGAAGCTAAGGACGTGGGACTTAAAGGCTCTATGCTCGATATAAAAATAGAGAGCAAGCCCGTTTCTATCGATGGTATAGATAACGTTTCGTTCTTATTCACGGCAAATCCGGGTGAGAAGCCAAAGCCTTTGAGCAAAGTGGCGTCGGGAGGAGAATTATCAAGGATAATGTTACTTTTAAAGAACATGCTCTCAAATAAAGAGACGGGAGCAATATTGATATTCGATGAGGCAGATTCGGGCATTGGGGGTATTACCGCGGAAATAATAGGAAAAAAGATCAGGGGACTCTCTGAAAATAATCAGGTCATCTGTATAACTCATCTGCCTCAGGTGGCAAAGTTCGCCCAGTCCCATATAAGAGTGTCCAAGTTCATTGAAGGTTCCAGTACAAGCGTGCAGATAGATAAGTTAAGTAACAAAGAAAGAGTTGAGGAGATGAGCAGGATGCTTGCAGGAAAGAACGTTACTGCAAAAACGCTCGAGGTGGCAAAAGAGATGCTGTCCGAAACATCTTAAAAATCTGTGGGAACTATGTACGTTTATGTAGAAACTGCTTTAAGTATGCACTGTAACTGTTTTATTTAAAACATTGATCAGGAGATATATCTAATGCATTTTGGAACTCATGTATCGATCGCCGGAGGGATCGACAACGCACCCGGCAGGGCCTTTGAACTGGGGTGTGAATGCTTTCAGCTGTTTACAAGGTCCCCAAGGGGAGGAAAGCCGTCTCCGCTGGACGATAAAGTAGTTGATAAGTTCTTATCAGACTGCAGAAAATACGGCTTCAGCGGCTACCACGTTCACACGCCTTACTTTCTGAACTTAGCCTCTGTGAACGAGGACGTCAGGGATAATTCAATAAGGATCATCAGAGAGGACCTGGAAAGAGCATCACTTCTTGAAGTAACGTACGTAATGACCCATCTCGGAAGTTCAAAAGGTATGGACCGTAAGGTGGCACTGGACAGGGTCGCTGCTTCGATCATTAAGGTCCTGGAAGGGTACGAAGGACAAGCTGCCCTGCTGCTTGAGAACTCGGCAGGACAGGGTGATACGATCGGTCATAGGTTCGAGGAACTTGCCTTCATACTGGACCGCGTTAACAAAAGCGATCTGGGGGTCTGTCTTGATACGGCCCATATGTTCGGCGCAGGTTATGATATCAGAAGCAGTAAAGCGCTCAACCTCTCGCTTGAGCAGGCTGATAGAACGTTCGGGATGGACCGTATTAAGCTGATACACGGTAATGATACAGGTGTCGGTCTGGGTGAAAGAAAAGACCGACATGAACTCATAGGGAAAGGTAATATAGGTGTAGAAGGATTTAAAACGATAATAGGTGACAAGAGGCTAGCTCCTATGGACGTTATAGTTGAAAATCCTCCTGATAAAGTTGCCGCTGATATAAAGCTTCTGAAGCAGCTCAGAGATAACGGCCGTTAAAGGTAATAAAGCCCTAGACTAGCAGCTTATCTATCGTCCCTTCTGGACTTGAAAGAGTATATACTCAGCAGTCTTCCGACCATGAAAACGATAAAGAGCTGTCCGGTAATCGCCTCTATAACAGACATTATCCTTCCAACGGGAGTTATGGACGTTATATCCCCGTATCCCAGCGTCGTCAGTGTTGTGTAACTGAAATAGATGAGTTCATTGTGAGTTAAGTAACTTTTTTCATGCTGGTCCGAAAAGATCACCCCCGGTACTATTTCATCTATCAGGCCGTAAAGCGATGCCCAGAGAAGTCCGATCAGAAGATAGATACAGACCGCACTATACAAAGTGTTTTCCGTTATGTCCTTTGACTTGAGGATCATATCGAACAAGATCCAGATCACGTAAAGAAAGAAAAAAAACCCAACAAAAACGGCCTTGTCGATCGTAAAAAACCATTCGGAAAGGAACCACGGGAGAGCCAGTATAAGCAATATCACCACTGACCTTTTATTCGCAGACGCAACGTACACGCCTGCAGCGATCACAAGAACGCTTAGACAGCCAAGTACCAGATCTCCATATTTATAATCTTCCATCGCAGCCGACAGGACCAGTAATATCACCAGCGAACACATAAAATTGAACATCTTGTGGACCCGGACGGAAGATATTATGAACTTGAAGATACCTGTATGATCAGTACGTTTATCCATCTTTTATCCTGTATGATACCTCTTTGTGTTTTTCTAAAAAGTCCTATCTCTCGTTATAATATACTCTAACAGTAAAAATTATTTAATTTCTTGCAAGAGAACTGATACAAAAAGGTAAAAACCAGGATCTGACCTTTGTGATACTGGTATAAGGCTTTAATGACGGGATTAATACTTGATTCTGCATCAATTGAGGATATTAAGGAACTGGCCATAAGGGCTGAAGGTTCGAACTTCCATTCAGTCTGGTCGACCGAACTGTACAGGACCTCTTTTCAGCAACTGGCCGCCGTCTCCTCCGTGACAAACAGAATAAAACTGGGAAGTGCCGTTGCACTGGCTTTTACAAGAAGTCCTTTGATCACCTCACTGACGGCACTTGATCTGGATGAAATGTCCGATGGAAGGTTCATACTGGGACTTGGGACAGGGGCAAAGAACACCAACGAAAGGTACCATGGGATCAAGTACGGAAAACCAGTTAAAAGGATAGAGGAATGCGTGGAGATAATCAGGCACTATATATCATCCTCACACATGGATACAGAGCACAGGTACAGTGGTGAATATTACGATATAAACACCAGGGGATTTAAAAGGGCCTTTAAACCCGTCAGGGATAAAATACCCCTGTATATGGCCGGTATAGGGAATAACATGGCAAGATCGTCGGCTAAGATCGCAGATGGTTATTTAGGTCACGTCGTCTGTCATAAAAGCTATTTGAAAGACAGTATAATACCGGCGATCAATGAGGGACTTGAAGAAGCAGATAAACAAAGAAGTGATTTTACGGTATCTTCTATCATTACCTGTGCCGTTGCGAATAAACCCAGAGAAGCCGAAAAAGCTAAAAAAGCGGCAAAGGCGACCATAGGGTTTTATGCAGTGGTTAAGACTTACAGACGGCCTTTTGAGATGGCAGGATTTTCCGACCAGACGAGAAGAATAAGGGACGCGTACTTCAATAAGGACATCAAAGGGATGATCGAAAACGTTTCAGACGATATGGTCGAGAACTTTGCAGTGATCGGCAACGAGGACCAATGCAGAGAAAAAATAGACGGTTACAGAAAGATAATAGATCTGCCGATACTGAGCGTCCCGCATTATTTTATTGATTACGAGGACGTTAAAAAATATCAATATGAACTGCTTCGTGTTTTTGGAAATTAAGTTTTAACGAGGGTATCAATGGGACAGGATCAGCTTTCAATGAGAATACTTATTTCAGGTTCCAGTGGACTGATAGGAAGAAGTCTGGTAACCGCTCTTACGGATGAAGGTCATGAGGTGATAAAACTGGCAAGGTCCGCTTCAAGGTCTTCCAGAGACACGGTATTTATAGATTATGAGAACGAAAACTATGAACTGTCTGATTTTGAAGGGTTTGATTCGGTAATACATTTAGCTGGTGAGAACATCGTCAGCAGATGGACCGAAAGAAAGAAAAGAAGGATCGTTAAAAGCAGGGTAGACACCACAAGGTTACTTGCAGATATATTTAAAAAGGTATCAGATCCTCCCGGACATTTCCTATGTGCCTCGGCAATAGGGATATACAGTCCCGCCGGGTCCGTCATGGCAGATGAACGTTCCGAATTATCGGGTTCGGGCTTTCTTGCAGGACTTGCCAGGGACTGGGAAGCAGCAGCAGGTCGTGCAAGGGAGCTTGGTGCCAGGGTGGTTAACCTGAGGATCGGTCTGGTGCTGGATAAAAGAGGTGGAGCGTTATCAAAGATGCTACTGCCTTTCAGTCTGGGACTGGGGGGCCATATAGGCAGCGGCGAGCAGATATGGAGCTGGATATCCATTGACGATATAGTTTCCTCGATAAAGTTCGTTCTGAAAAATGATAAGATAGAAGGACCGGTAAACCTTGTATCTCCTAACCCGTGCACCAATGCCCATTTTACAAAGATACTGGCAGAGGTCCTTAACAGACCTGCTTTTTTTCATCTGCCTGGATTTATTATAAGATCGATCTTTGGAGAAATGGCAGAGGAGGTCATACTTTCCGGCGTAAACGTAAGACCAGGGAAACTGCTGGAAAACGGTTACAGGTTTATCGACACGGATATAAAAAGAACCCTGATCAAGCTGGTGAAATAAAATGTCATCAAAAGATACCCAATATGAACTTATGCAGCTGCGAAGGGAACATCTGTCCTCTGACCCGCTCGAGCAGTTCGATATCTGGTATAAAGAAGCCGTAACTTCCAGAATAAAATATGCGGACGCTTTCGTACTTTCCACCGTGGCGGACGATAAGGCACCGTCTTCCAGGGTCCTTCTGTATAAGGGCAGGACCGGGAACGGATTTAAGTTTTACACGAACATGAACAGCAAAAAGGGAAAAGAGCTGGAAAAGAACAACAGGGCCTCGATGTGCTTCTGGTGGAACGAAGTGGAAAGACAGGTCAGGATCGAAGGGGTCGTGGAAAATCTAAAGGACGAGGAAAGCGACCTTTACTTTAAAACCCGACCACGGGGAAGTCAGCTGGGTGCCTGGGCATCAGACCAGAGTAATGTATTAGAAAGCAGGGAAGAACTTGACAGGCTTTACCGGCATTACGATAAAAAGTTCACAGGGACCGAAGTCCCAAGACCGGAACACTGGAAGGGCTACATGTTAACAGCGGAAGGATTTGAGTTCTGGCAAGGCAGAAAGAACAGACTTCACGACAGGTTCAGATACAGGTTAGAAGACCATAAATGGGTCATTGAGAGGATAGCACCGTAGCTCAGAACGAAGTGTATTGAGCAAAAAAGACAGGACCTGTCAGGTATCAGTTTGTTCCTGTGCGGTCCTGAACTGTTCCACTATTTCGGCGGATACCTGTGACGGCACTTCTTCATAGCGGGAAAATTCCATTGTAAAACTTCCTCTGCCGCTCGTAATGGACCTCAGTTCAGGTGCGTAGGTCATAACTTCCGACATTGGCACCAGAGCGTCGATAAGGTGATGACCGGTCACAGAAGAGTCCACCCCTGCCACCTTGCCCCTTCTGGCGTTTATATCGCCGATCACATCCCCCATATTGTCCTCCGGGACGTGTATGTTCATTTTCATGATCGGTTCCAGGAGTACCGGGCTGGCGTTCTCCATTGCCTTTTTAAATCCCATTGAACCCGCTATCTGGAAAGCAACGTCGGAAGAGTCCACGGGATGATATTTACCATCGAACAGGGAAATTTTAACGTCCGTCACCGGAAATCCTGCAAGAACACCTTTCTTCATTGCGTCCTGTACCCCTTTTTCAACTGAGGGAATAAAATTTTTCGGTATAACCCCGCCAACTATTTCATTTACAAATTCGTAACTTTCTCCGTTCTGAAGAGGTTCTATACGCAGTCTGGCAACACCGTACTGGCCTCTGCCCCCGGTCTGCTTGACGTACTTACCTTCTGCTTCAGATCTGCCCTTAATGGTCTCTCTGTACGGTACCTTGGGGGTTTTCAGATTAACGTTCACTCCATAAGAGTTCCGCAGTTTTTCAACCGTTACTTCAACGTGTGTCTGCCCTGTACCTGAAATAAGGAATTCGTTCGTTTCCGGTTCCTTATGAAATTTTATCGTGGGGTCCTCCTCCATTATCCTTGAGAGAGAAACCGTAAGTTTATCCTCATCGGCCCTTGTTTTAGGTTCTATGGCAAAAGAAAGGACGGCCTGCGGTAATTCCACTGGAGCGATCACGCACGGATGGTCAACGTCGCTCAAGGTCGTACCCGTATTCACGTCCTTGAGCTTGCTCAATCCGACTATATCCCCTGCTTTTGCCTCGTTTATCTTATGTTCGTTCTTTCCGATCAATCGAGACAGATTAGAGATCTTTATCTTAGAACTGGTGTGGGAATTGTAGAGCGTTGAGTCAGCTTTGACAGTACCTGACAGGACCTTTCCGATACTTATTTTGCCTGCAAAAGGGTCAGATACCGTTTTAAATATATATAAAGAGGAAGGACCTGTACTGTCTGGTGACCTTGTAACGTCATCCCCATCGGGATTTTTGCAGACCATATCTTCTCCCTCGGTCGGGGACGGCAGCAGGCTCTTGATATCCTGCAAAAGAGAGTATAGGCCCAGAAGCTTTTTTGAAGAGCCTATCAGCATAGGATAGATCGTTGATTCCTTTACGCCTTTCTTGTACATATCGATAACGGTATCGTGGCCGATCTCCTCACCTTCAAGATATTTGACCAGGGTCTCGTCATCCTGTTCGGCTATGGTCTCAAGGACCTTATCATAGCAGTCGTTTGCCATCTGAACCATATTTTCCGGGATTTCAAGAACGTCGAACTTGTTCTCACCTTTATATACAAAGGCTTTCATCTCAAAAAGGTTTATCACTCCTCCAAAGTCATTTCCCTGTCCCATAGGTATTGTGATCGGAACTGTTTTGATATTGAGGCTCTTCTCTACATATTCCAAGGATTTCTCGAAATTAGCATGTTCTTTGTCCATATTGTTCATAAACAAGATCCTCGGAACGTCGTTTTCAGCCGCCATGCTCCAGTATCTGTCAAGCTGTTCTCCTGAATTTTCAACTCCATTTACCACAAAGATAACCGCATCGGCTACTTTGATCGCACTATCTGCATCGAACAGGAAATTCGAGAACCCAGGGGTGTCGATAATGTTTATAAGATGTCCTTCATGCTCAAAATAGGCAACGTGAGAAGTCAAGGACATTTTTCTCTGCTTTTCTTCTTTTGTGTGATCAAGGACCGAACTGTTATCATCCACTTTTCCCAGCGTACTTGTGGCACCGCTAATGAAAAGTAATCCTTCTGACAAACTGGTCTTTCCAACTCCATGGGAACCTATTACAGCTATGTTGCGTACTCTCTCCGAGTCTATTTCCAACGACATTTAAAACCTCTCTTTAGAAAAGATATACCATTGATTATAGAACTTTTAGGTGTTCGTTGTAAAGTTCTTTTTAAGAAAACCAGTTAAAGCTGAATTGCATGGGTTCTGAGCAAAATCTGAAAAGCAATGCTATTTAACTCCGGGAATTACATACTATAACCTGGACATGAAAATAACCTTTCGGTCAGGATAAAAAGTATCAATACCGCATTAATTCAAGGTTTTACCTCTCTCTATCCCGTCGTAGAAAACACTTATACTTCTAACCTGGATAACAGAATTTCATTTAAGGGAGTGGGGGAGTAGCCATCTCCAATCGGCAGTGCGTAGTAGAGAGTTCAATTACAGCAATTCTACCTGAGGCAGCGGGAGGAAGTGGAGCACTCTTTCAGTACTTACACCTCTACGGCAGAAGACGAAGATGGAAATACGGATGAACTGAACTTCATGATCAGGGTAGGGGCAGTGAATCCAACACCAGGACCAGCTTTAGATATTAACATAAGATGCTGGTCCTGGCGGTGGTGGACGTGCAACCTCCGATCATAACTATGTCTTTCCTGATCTGCTCGGAGCAGTGATCAGAAAGGAACTTCTTAAGATATACTGAATGGAGGTTCAGCTTATCTGGCTTATAGGTACTTTCTGGACAGCGGTTCAGTAAAAATACTATCTTCCAAGCACTGCATCTAAATTTATAAGAGGCACTGCTTCACTTCCGGAAAACTTTGGAAGTTTACCATCCCATTTCTCTGCCACTCTGAGCTGAATAAGTTCTGGATTGTTCTTAAGCGCCTTAGCTTCCCTTCTGATCGCCTCTGCCCGGGCCTTTGAGGCAACCGTGATCTCATAAGCCTCCGCATCTGCAGCCAGTTCTCTTTCAGCCGCTGCGGCTTCAGCCTGCGTAACCCTTCTGGTTTTTTCGTTTTTTGCCTGGAGGGCTTCCTGTTCTGCCTTTACCTTCAGCTCAATTGCCCTGTTGAATTCGTCGGAGAAATCAAAGTCCGTAATGGCAACGTTTGCGATCCGCAGGGAATTATCAACACCTTTTTCCTTAAGAGTTATATAAATAAAGTTGTTAATTGCTTCCTGTATCTGAAGTTTTACCTCTGCTCTTTTGGTTACGAGTTGCTCCGCGGTATACTGTGCAGTAATGGCCTTAACGGATTCCTGGATCGCAGGTTCAATAAGTGTGGCAGAGACTATATCTCTATTTCCTATTTTCTGAAAGGTTAACGGAGCGACTTCTCCCACCAGTGAGTACTGCACCGTGACCTGAGTTCTGACGGTCTGCAGGTCCTTTGAGGCAGCCTGGGCCTTTGCATTCGCTTTTGTAAGTCTGACGTCCATCTGCTCAACCTTATCAATGATCGGTTTTCTAAAATGGAAACCCTCCGGCAGTGCGTCAAGCTGTACGGCACCCAGGGTTCTGACAATGCCTACATGGCCACTGTCAACGACCACAAAGACATTGGAAATAATAAAAAACAGTATGATTATTATCATCGGGTATTTAAAACTGAAACCCGTAAAGAGACTGTTCATTTTGTTACTCATAATTACCTCCGGTTTATTTTTTTAAGTTTTTTACAACAACTATATATCAGAATTCGATCAAACAACCTATGATACTCTTTTAGTATATACTCAGATGGTTTCTTTTTAAAAGTCAATTCACATCAATTACTTTTAATTTGAGCCTTTTTCTAAGAGGGTCTACCTGTTCAACTTTCAATACGACCTCGTCATATTCCTTCAGATCTTTTACAGGGTTATTTCTGATCGGGACCTCAATAAGGAGATCAGTCAGGTAAACAGATAAGTTCGTCTCGTTTACAAAGCTGACAATTCCTTTAATATCCTGTTCAATATTGTCTTGTAAGTACCTGTATAACCAGTATTTTTTCCTTTCTTTTTGAAGAAGCCTTCTTTTGCCAAATCCGTTTGTTACAGTGGAGATGATATCAGAAAGCTCTTTATCATCATAGGTCCATTCATTACCTTCTAATATACCGATGATCTGTCTCTGGGCAACCAAGTCAAAATATCTCCTTATCGGGGAAGTTATCTGCACGTACGGGTCAAGTCCGAGCGACCTATGGGGACCAGGGCTGGTACGCGTTATGGACGGTCTCAGATATTTAACCACCTTTATGGAATACAGAGGGTCGTTCGTATCTAATTCCCTTCCTTCTTGTGGCACCTCTTCATCCTGTACTCTGAATATTGAGGGTATCTTATAGCTTTTTATGAACTTAGCCGCTAAGTTGTTGGTAAGGATCATGAGTTCAGCAATAATAATGTGCGGAATGGAGTTCATGTAGTTCTTATAAGTGGCTGCACGACCGTCTTCATTAACGCTGATCTTAAGTTCAGGTAAATGCAGAATAAAAGCACCCTTACTGATCCTTTTTCTTCTGAGGGCAATTGCTATATTTGCCAGTTCCTTACCTTTTTCTTCTTTAAGAAATCCTTTTGCCGCCTGTTCATAGGAAAGGTTGTTTGAGACCGAGATCACTGATCTCATAAATCTGTAATCCTTTATTTCATAGGTTTTTTTATCAAGTTGCAACAGAAGGGATATCGCCGGCTTGAGATCTGCCTTAAAAAGGCTGAACTTCTCTTTTATAAGGCTCTGAGGGAATATACCGATCTGCTTATCGGGTATATAGATGGTCTGACCATTGGCACGTGCTTCAATGTCCAGACTGGAACCCTTTTTTATGTAATGGGCAACGTTGCAGATATGGACCCCCAGTTCGACCACGTCGCTCTTTAACTCAACAGATACCGCATCGTCAATGTCTTCGGTATTTTCGTCATCGATCGTAAATACTTCCCTGGAAGTCAGATCAACAAGACCATCTTTTTCTAAAGTCGAAGATATTTTACTCTCAACTTCTCTCAAAGAGCTTTTTGAAAACTTTCCATATTCTTCAAGTTTTTTCAGGTCCGGGCTTGCACCATTTTCCCACGCACCTGTTTTTATCAAAAATTCAGCTGCATCTTCAGCAGTGCTTATCCCAAGCTGATGGACAAAGAACCTGGCCTCCTTATATTTTTCCTTATTGCTTTCGGCAACGACGTAATGCTTGATAAGGTCGGTGAAGTAATCAATATCGAACGCTGGTTTTCCGCAGAAGTGGACGTCTTCGTTTATAAAACTTTTAAAATACTCTAACGCAGCCGAGGTTTCCCGGTTCCTTTTTTCCTCTTTTTCAATCTCCCACAGCCTGCTGTTCACTTCCGACTCGGATGACGGAAAGTACTGCCCGTCAAATTTTTTAAAATAGACAGTGTCCTTGTTAACGGCCCAGTAGACCTTTAACACTTCATCCCGGTCAAACGCTCTGCCGTCGCAGTAGATCTCGATCAGGTCATCAAAGGACATTTTTTCAGCCGACCCGGCTACCTGTTTCCATAAGAATTCCAGATCTATTTCCTTGATACTTTCGTTCAGCTGTTTTCTATAGCCCCTTAGGATCAGTTTTCCGTCAGGATCTATTATTATTGAGGTCTTCAGTTCAATCTGATCAGAGCAGATGTCAATCTGCTTTCCATCCTCTGATAAAACCGTCAGAAGGTCATCGTTAACTGAGCATACCGAACCGAGCACGGGCTTATTTCTTTTAGCGAATACTATTAACTCATTGGGAGAGTAGGATAAGTTCATTAGTTGGTTCTAATCACTTACTGTTCTTATACTCTATCGAATTCTTAATAAATTCCCTGAACAGCGGGTGCGGGTTCAGGGGAGTTGATTTAAACTCGGGGTGGAACTGACAGCCAAGGAACCAGGGATGTTCTTTCAGTTCAACTATCTCGATCAAACTGTTATCGGGTGAAACACCGCACAGGACCATTCCATTTTTTTCCAGTTCGTCCCTGTAGTGGTTGTTGACCTCGAACCTGTGTCTGTGTCTTTCATATATCCTGTTCTTGTGATAAGCATTATACGCAAGACTTCCCTGTTTCAGTTTACATGGATATTTTCCCAGTCTCATCGTACCACCTAATCCATTAACGTTCTTTTGTGAGTCCATTAAGTGGATAACGGGATGCTTAACTCCGTTGCCGATCTCGCTCGTATTGGCTCTTGTAATGCCGCAAACGTTCCTTGAGAATTCAACTATCGCCATCTGCATTCCCATACAGATGCCAAAGAACGGAACACTGTTCTCTCTTGCGTATCTGGCAGCTTCTATTTTGCCTTCAATACCTCTGCTGCCAAAACCACCTGGCACAAGGATGCCCTGTACGTCGTTCAGCAGGGCAGAGGCACCTTTTTTTTCAAGTTCTTCGGAATCCACGTATTTTATGGAGACTTCGGAGTTATTGGTCAATCCGCCATGAAAGAGCGACTCATGAAGGCTTTTGTAAGCATCCTTATGAGATACGTATTTCCCGACGACCGCTATTCTGACATTGTCTTTTATACAGTTTATATTTTCCACTACCTTTTCCAACGCGGATATATCAGGCTTGCGTGTCCACATGTTCAATCTCTTCACGACGATCTCATCTAACTTCTCCTGGTAAAAGACCAGAGGTATTTCATATATGTTATCAACGTCCTTTGCAGTTATGACCTCCTCCAGGTTAACATTGCAAAAAAGTGCTATTTTTTTCTTGATACTGCTCGGAAGGAACCTGTCAGTCCTGCAGAGAAGTACGTCGGGTTGAATTCCGATCCGAAGAAGGTCCTTTACACTGTGCTGAGTAGGCTTTGTTTTAAGTTCACCCACGGCCGTGATGTAAGGAACATGCGTCAGATGAACAAACAGGGTATTTTCCCTTCCAAGTTCGGTCCTGAGCTGTCTGACGGCTTCAAGGAACGGAAGGCTCTCAATATCCCCAACGGTCCCACCTATCTCAACTATGATCACGTTGTTCTTCTTGCCCAGTATCAATATGCGTTTTTTTATCTCGTCAGTGATATGCGGGATCACCTGTACCGTCTTGCCAAGAAAATCACCCCGTCTTTCCTTGTTTATTACTGAGTTGTAGATCTGCCCGGTCGTGATATTGTTCGTCTTGCTGAGCTTGCAATTCGTAAATCTTTGATAGTGACCCAGATCCAGATCGGTTTCGGCACCATCATCGGTTACGAACACCTCTCCGTGCTCAAACGGGTTCATTGTTCCCGGATCAACGTTTATATATGGGTCTAACTTCTGAAGCGTAACGTTAAGACCTCTGCACTCAAGCAGGTGACCAAGAGACGCTGCTGCAATGCCTTTTCCCAAGGATGACATTACACCACCTGTTATAAAAATAAATTTTGCTTGCATTACAATAAGTTAAATCAAATTTTTAAACAAAAACATTAAGTTTCAAGTCCTTATTTACTTTGAAAAGACCCTCCACACCTTTAAAGAACGTTGATCTTTACAAAGCAGATCATTATCATTCCCTGCTTATATCATATGCTTTTGTAAAGTATATTTAAATGATCAAGTTCTTTCAACACCGAGAAAGCTATTCAAATAATCTACCAGCTTTTTAACGGCTTTTGCTCTATGGCTTATTTTATTCTTATCGGCAGGGTCGAGTTCTGCCATGGTCATTTTCATTTCTGGCAGGTAAAAGACCGGGTCATAACCAAATCCGTTATTCCCTCTTTTTTCATCTATTATCACGCCGTTGCATGTTCCTTTAAACAGCCTGGTCATACCATCAGGACAGGCAAGAACTACTGCGCATATAAATCTTGCTTCCCTGTTCTTTACTGATCTGATCTTCTCCAGGAGTTTATTGACGTTCTGATCGTCTGTGCTGTTCTCTCCTGCATATCTTGCAGAATAGATACCCGGTTCGCCATTTAAAGAAGTCACTGCCAGACCTGAGTCGTCAGCAATTACCATTTTATTGAAAAATTCAGAGGTGATCTGAGCTTTTTTCACGGCATTTTCTTCAAATGAACTCCCATCTTCCACTATTTCGGGTATTTGATCAAAATCCAGCAAACATCTAACTCGGCTGAAGTAACTACCTAGCAAATACGAAAATTCAGCTGCCTTTCCCTTGTTTTCTGTTGCTATTATTATCTCTTCTATTAGTTTCATAATATATAGTCAGATAAAGTACAGGTTTTAGTTTCAGATAATACTTTGATCTATTTTATCAAACTCTGTCGCATTGTCTTAATTATTCATTGTTATTTTAGGAATGATCCGTATATCCTGAAGATCTTTATCACTGTAAAAAAGGGAAAGAGAAAGACGTTATACTTGACATTACAGCAGAACAGAAGTAGAATATCACTATTATGAGTTTAAAAACGCGTATCTCTGTTACCCCCCCCCCTCCATATATACTTGACCTTTCAGCTGGACATAAGTACAATAATATAATAATGTTGAAGTTTCTCCCCCCCCCCCCATAAGTTATTAATTCCTTTTTTCTTTCTTCTGTGCTTTGTGTCCATTAGTGCATATGGTAAGACCAGCATTAACAACTGTGACTCCAGTGCAACGACCGAAGCTACGTTGAGAGTGCAAGGACCAACACACAATGGAAGTTTAGCTGCCGGTGCTGATCCGCATTACTTTCAGATAAACATAAATGGAGATTTTATTGCAGATATATTGGTAACCTTCCCCTTCTCCAATGATCAGGAATACAGCCTACAGGTATGTGACAGTAATGATGATCTGATAGCAAGTACTACTGAAGTAGTGGACCCAAGTGATGAAAGGCTACTAGGAAATATATCTATACAAACTCACCTCAGACGGGGAACGTACTATATCGTTGTAGGAAGCAGTGGTGCTACATCCTATCGAGTTCAAGTTCAATTAGCTGATTCTAATCAACTCTTTGAAACCTGTTCAATTATTACTACCAATTTTCCAAATGATCCCTTATACGGCTGTCAGTGGTATCTGGAATCTCCAGCGGTTGATGTAATATTAGGTGGCGATAAGGTATTCCAAACCTCCGCCAGACAAGATATAGACATAAACATAGAAGATGTCTGGGATGATGCCGTATTTGGTGCTGGGATTAACGTAGCGGTGGTAGATCATGGTATGGACACAGACCATGAGGACCTTGCTGACAATGTAGATACCACACTTTCTCATGATTACTCTGGGAATGGTGATCTGTACAGTCCTTTCAGTGGTCGTGGAACACGTGTAGCTGGCATTATAGCAGCAGTGGGTGATAACAGCCTTGGAGTAAGAGGTGTAGCACCTGAGGCAAACATCTACAGTTATAATTTAGCTGGTAACTTCAGTGATGCTAATGCAAAGGACGCCATGGTCCGTAATAAGGATATAACTGCTGTATCGGTCAACAACTGGGGACCGAAGGACCTTCCCGTTCTTACAGAGGCTTCATCAGAGTGGGAAGAAGGGGTGAGAACGGGTATAAGAGAAGGATTTGGTGGTAAAGGGGTGTTTTACGTATGGGCGGCAGGGGACGGACATGAAGGATCAGACCAGGCTAATTTTGATGAGTATTCCAACTACTACGCAGTAACTACCGTATGTTCATCAGAGATCGATAGGGATGCGCTCGCTGTTACTAAGAGTTCCTTTTCAGAAGAGGGATACAATCTATGGGTATGTGCACCGGGTTCCGGTATTGTAACTACCGACAATAACGACGGTTATACTTTTGAGTTCCCTGGAACGTCAAATTCAGCAGCGGTCGTTTCAGGAATTGCAGCACTGATGAGAGAGGTAAACAGTGATCTTAGCTGGCGAGACCTGAAACTGATCTTGGCAGGTTCAGCCAGCCAGGGCTCCCGTTCCGGTGATACCCAAGAATGGAAGAGAGTAGCACTTCAATACGGTTCTGATTCAGAGTATTATTTTTACAATCCAAAGTTCGGTTTTGGCACAGTAGATACTTTTGGCACAGTAGACGCTGCAGCTGCAGTGGAACTTGCAGAAAGCTGGACCAACGTTCCACCGCAAATGAAACCCGTGACGGTTTCCTCGGGTAATATCAATACGGTTATACCAGACTTCACAACGGGGGAAAACGCAGAAGACGTTTCAGTTGTTTTCACACTGACAGTACCTGATATAGATATACCAGACACTGAGGTATTTACGGAATTTATAGAGATAGGTATCAATTTTACCCATCCTTTCTTTCCTTTTTTAGATATAGAAATAACTTCTCCTGACGATACTACCGTGTCAAAACTCACTGAGGAATATGCATCAGAAGCGTTATCACATTTATCTGACGGATCTCTTACTGTAGACGACTTTAAGTACACAGGCAGGGAACATCGTTTTGGTTTAGCCAATCACTTAGGAACGGACCCTGCTGGAGAGTGGACCTTGAAGATAACTAACAATTCAATTGCAGGTACGGGGACCTTACACTCATGGAACATAAAGGTCTATGGTCATATGTCTGGGGACACGCCGACGTTTAACAACTGGACCATACCAGATAAGAATTACGTGCCGGGAACTGCAATAAAAGAAACACTGCCTGAGGCAACAGCAGGGAATGGAGAACTGACCTACAGCCTGTCCCCTCTTTTACCTGCTACTGGTTTACCTGCTGGACTTGCTTTCAGTGAAACTGACAGAGTTATCAGCGGAACACCGACTGCTGTATCTTCTGGCAGTTATACATATAAGGTAACGGACGAAGATGGAGATACGGATGAGCTGAGATTTACGATCAGGGTAACAACTACGCCGCCAGGACCGACAGACCCACCAACAACAAGACCACCGACACAAAGACCAACGTCATCAGGTAGTGATACAGGCGGAGGAGGATGTGCGGTCTCCGGTCAGAGCGAAGCCGTTCCTGATATGCTCACAGCAGTGGCATCGCTGATGCTTATACCTGTATCTGTTGTGATAAGAAGGAAGATTAGGTCTCGGATAAAGACCTGATAATATTGACAGCAAAACACAAGATAGAATTACAACCTGGTTTTCTTTTATAAGTTCGTTGAGGAGAACGGGTGCGTTACCGTGTAATGTCCTTGAGGCTCGTGTTCGGAAAAACTCTTTCTCCTGAAAACAATTACTTAACTTATCAAGTTATTCATATTAAAACATCTGCGATTGAATATTGAACATACGGCAGATCCCTTAATTGACAAGGGGACTATATACTTAACTATCCAAACTACTTAAAAAAAGCAAGGGAATAAGGTAAAATTACAAATATGAAAGAAGGTAAGACAATAAGAACGGTAAGGCAGAGGTTGAGATCAAACAACAGGGAGAAGTTTCATAAACTTTCCTCTACTGCTGGCTGTTGCAGGTTTATCTGGAATCAATTCGTGGGAAATTTAAAGGATAATGATTTTAATGATGGTTATGGTCATGAGAGTTTAGGTAACGATTTGAGAGAATTGAAGAAAGAAGAAAAGAACTACTTTCTGAAAGAAGCATCTGCTTACATACTTCAGCATTATTTACTGGACCTTACAAATGCCTGTAAGAGATACAGGGATGGAAAATCGGGACAACCTAAATTCAAGAGTAAATTAAAAACCACTCCTTCATTCCCGGTAAATTATCAGTCAGCTAAACTGTCAGATAATAAGTGGCTCCGTATTTTAAAGGTTGGATGGTTCAGGTTGGCAGGTAAGAATCCATATCCTGATGGAAAGTTCCTTTCTGGCAGGATAAGGAAGGAATGCGGTAAGTGGTATGCGTACCTTACCTATGAGATAGATGAAACTAAAAAGGAAAAGAAAGAAGTAAGAGTTGTAGCAATGGACAGGAATTCAAGACAGGTTACGCTGTCTGACGGACAGGTTTTTAAGTTATCTGATGATGAACTTACAGAAGCAAAGATACGCAGATACCAAAAGAAACTTGCACGTCAGGAAGAGAGAAGTAACAGGTGGAGAATTACTAAGGAAAGGTTACAGAAACTTCATAGGAAGCTGGCAAACAGACAGAAGGACTGGAGACATCAGGTTACAAGAAAGATCTCCGATCTTTATGATGTTCCTGTACTTGAGAGACTTAATACACAAGGGATGACAGCCAGAAAGAAATGGAAGAACTTTCGCAAGATGAACAGGAACATTCGTGCTACTGGCTGGTTTGATATGAAAAGGATGCTGGATTACAAGTGTAATGCTACTGAAGAAGTTCCAGCTGCATATACCAGTCAAACCTGTTCTGAATGCGGACACAGATCTCCTGATAACAGAAGATCGCAATCCAGATTTAAGTGTACATCTTGCGGTTATGAAGTTAATGCTGACTTAAATGCTGCATTTAACCAGTTGGAAACTGGAATAAAACAAATTATAGCCTCAGGGAAAGGGGTGATTGGACGGGGAGACTGCAGAGGGGTTGGGGACAGGAACTGGTCTATGACTCGTCAAAGAGAACTTTTAGTATCCACTGGATACTTAAGTATATAGTTCCCATTGACAAATATGATCCTCTGTAATAAATTTGGAGAAAATCTATCAGGAGAAATATTATTTTACGACATTACAAAAAGATTAGTTCAGTATTTGCAGGAATTCTACTTGCTGGAGCAACTATATTCGCATGTGATAGTAAGGACAGTTCTCCAGCCCCAGTGGAGTGGGTTGGATATTATACAACATTAGGGGCAAATAATACGCCAATATGTGCTTTTGAAGTTATGGAAGAGGTAACGCTTAACGAAAACAACATACTGGCTACAAGCACATTCATTGACGATAATGGCAGGCGACACCATTTTAGACAAGTAGGATACATCGGTTCCAATCAGCAAGATAGTAAAGGAAATCCTGGAAGAAATTCCATGGTGCTGTTTTACCAGACCAGCGTTGAATCCCGCCCTGGTGAATTTATCAATCCCGGAATATACAACCTTGTACAAAACAATATGAATGAAAAAGAATGGCGTGGTTTTTGGTCAGGTCGTCCCAATGCCCCGGAAATGGCGGACATTATTAAGTGTCCTTATGTTCTTGTACAAGAAGCATCTGACTCTGCAAACCTTCCTATACCGGTACTGGATGATGATGGAACACAGCTAAATGCTTTGAATATGGCTGATTGCACCGGCGTTTGGTCCTTCTTCAGTCCTACGAGCAACCCTTGCATAGCGGTCGACGCTGACACAGGACAGTTAGGTTCACAAATACCGTGACAACAATGTGCTTTCATTAGTATGTATAGGTTAGATTATTTGTGCAGGAAGTATAGAGAGCACAGGGAAGAGAAATTTGCCTTAGACAGGGTCGTTTCAGTCAGTAACTAACGTTTTTTCCTCTGTTTCAAGATACTTAAACTCGTTAATGAACTTTTCAATAATGATCTTACAGACGGAATCCATCTCTATTTTGTCTTCAAGGTCATTACAGCGTTTTATAGAGGTCATTTCAACGTCAGCAATTCCACATGGGATTATAAGATCAAAAAGATCAAGGTCAGTATTTACATTAATGGCAAACCCATGATAGGTGGTCCATCTTCTTATACCCACTCCAATAGACGCGACCTTGCACCCCTTCGTCCATACTCCGGTCAGTCCATCGATCCTCTGCCCTTCAACGTCAAATTCCTTAAGGGTCTCTATAATTATTTCTTCCAAATCCCTTATATACTTATGAACGTCCTTTGTGCGATCATCCAGGTCTATGATCGGGTAGCATACGATCTGTCCCGGACCATGGAACGTTATGTCCCCACCTCTGTTCGTTTCAAAAAATTCTATATTTCTGCTTTTTAAATAACTGTCGGAAATAAGAAGATTGGATCTTTTACCGCTTCTGCCAATTGTGATCGTTGATGGATGCTCAAGCAGTAAAAGAGAGTCGTTTATCTCTTTATTGATCCTCTTTTCGAGCAGCTTGAACTGTATATCCATGGCATCCTTGTAACTGATCGTTCCAAGGTGGTATATATCAAGCGTGCTCATGGCAGTAAACGACTTGAACGGCAGGATGTTCAGAAATTGCGCGTTCTTCCTAACGCTCCCAGTGCAGCTTCCATGATCGCTTCAGAAAGAGTAGGGTGAGCATGAGAGGTGTATGAGATCTCAAGGGGCGTGGCTTCAAGGGAAGACGCCAGGCCAAGTTCTGCTATCAGTTCCGTGGCTCCATGTCCTATGATATGAGCTCCGAGTATCTCGCCGGTCCTTTTGTCAGACAGGATCTTTACAAATCCATCTGTATCACCTACGGCAACGGCTTTTCCTGCGGCCTTGAACGGAAATTTCCCGACCGTGTAGTCAAAACCCTGTTCCTTTACCTGTTTTTCGGTAAGACCGAGGGTACTTACTTCGGGCTGACAATAAACGCAGCCCGGTATCTTGTTATAGTGAACCTTGCTTTTGATCCCGTTCATGATCTCTACCGCCGCAACACCTTCTTCGGAGGCTTTATGTGCCAGCAGAGGGGGACCTATGACGTCGCCAATGGCATAGATATTGTTTTTAGTCGTCATATAATCCTTATCGACCTTGATAAAACCGTCATCACTGAGCTCAACGCCGATCTCTTCAAGCCCAAGACTTTCCTTCTTTCCGTAATAACTGAAAGAAGACGGGGAAGCATTTGCAACTGCTCTCCGCCCAATTGCAACCAACACCAACGAAGCTTTTATATTTTTTTCCTCACCTGAGCGTACGTTCTCGACCGTTACGGTAGCGGATGTCTTCTGCTTTTTGACAGACCTGTATTTAGTTTCAGTAAGTACCTCTATCCCTTGTTTTTTAAAGATCTTCCGCAGTTCCTGTGCGACTTCCTCATCAGCCCCTGGAATAATGTTCTTTTCCATTTCAACGATCGTAACTTTACTGCCGAAAGAGTTATAAACGTAGGCAAATTCCACTCCTATATAACCACCGCCTATAATTACAACGGATCTGGGAACTTCGCGGTGTCTGATCGCTTCATCACTGGTCATAACTATTTTGCCGTCTATTTCCAGACCGGGGATCGTTCTTGGTACCGAGCCGGTAGCTATAAGGACCTTATCCGAATGGATCTCAGTGCTTTCCTTGTTAAGAACGGCTATCTGATCTTCCTTTACGATCTTTCCGACCCCTTTGAACAGGGTGACGTTGTTCTTTTTAAGCAGGAACTCAACACCTTTGTTCAAGGTCGATGATGCATTTTGGCTTTTATCTACTACTTTTGAGTAGTCGTACGAAACCCCGTCCGCTTTAATACCGTAATTTTCCGAACTGATAATATAGTTGTAAACTTCTGCACATTTAAGTATCGCTTTAGAAGGTATACAGCCCCAGTTCAGACAGACCCCACCAGGTTTGTCACGTTCAATTACCGCAACGTTCATACCAAGCTGTGCAGCACGAATTCCTGCTATATACCCACCCGGTCCGGAACCGATAATAGTCAGGTCGAATTTTTTCATAGGATTAATATCATATGTATCATTATTCTGGTCAATAATGAATCAGGTATATATTACATGGTTTTTCTGCCATTGGCATTACTTATGTAAGGGAATTATAGTGAATAGTTGACAAACAACTACTCGTACTGTTCTGAGTGCAGAGTTCCTCTATCCCTGTTCTCTTTTGATCTGATACTCTTAGCACTCATCGGGAGTATTTCTACCTTATTCCCACCCGATATGAAGTCTCCTTCATTAAGAGTATTGATATTTTTACCTGCATTTATATCCCTGTCTTCTGAATAACCGCAATATATACAGTTAAATACTCTTTCAGACAAAGGCAGTTTTGGATTTACCTTTCCGCATTCAGAACAGGTCATTGTTGTATAATGGGAATTAACTAAAACTAACTTGCCTCCAGCTATCTCGGCTTTGTAGTCAAGTTGGGTTTTAATCTTCCCCCATTGCTGTTCCGTTACACTTCTTGCTAAATAAGGATTTTTTACCATATTTTGGATCTTTAAATCCTCCAACTTTATATGATTGTTCTTTTTTACTATTTCGGTAGTCATTCTGTGTATAGCGTTATTTTCACGATCGGTAGTTCGTTCCCATTCCTTTGCTAACGATAAAACTTTCTTCTTTCTGCTGTCAGAACCTTTTACCGCTCTTGAAACAATTCTCTGCTTTCTTTTCAGTTCCTTTCTGTTCAACCGAACTCCTGGTATTTTAGTTCCATCTGAAAAAGCCATTCTGTTTATAATTCCAAGATCGATCCCTATGGACCTGTCCATAGGTCTTTTCTTTTCGCTGGTAAACTCACATAGAAACTGGATCTTTATCCTTATAGCAGTTTTAACTATCCTTATTGTTGTTTTAGGTTGTTTTAAAACAACTCCATCAGGCATAGAACCTTTGAAAGATAATCTGCCAAGTCCCTTTATCGTTAAATACGTTCTTCTGCCGATCTTTTCAATGTTTTTATAATTGTTTGTTTCAAAACTTCTGACAGGTCTGTTTGGACCTTTGTATTTTGGTCTGCCCACCTTCTTTCCTGCTTTTTTATTCTTTAAATAGTTCAAATAAGGACTATATGCATTATCCAGTCTTTCCAGAACGCTTCTTTGAGCTACAACATTAAACTTTTCAAATTCCTTGTCTTGCTCTCGGACCTCAGTTAGTTCGTTAAACTGTTCGTATTTAGAGATAGTTTTTTCATACCAGTCATAAGATCTTAATCTGTGATATAAAGCTCCGTTATACAGGTCGGTAAGCTGTTGTAAGAATTCATCCAGCCTTTTATGAAAAACACTATCTGCCTTTACAGTTCTTGTGATCGTTCTAACCATGCTATAATATTACCCATTTTCTGACCCGTTTTCAATTTTTCTTCCTGTCAACTATTCACTATAATTCCCTTATATAACTATATTACGTTCATTATAAACCTTTTACTTTTTTCACTATTGATTAAAATTGCTGAAGAGAAATGTCCATGTCATACCAAAAAGACGAAAGTGTGGAACATCAAGAAGAAACAGAAGACAGGGAGTGGATAGAATCCCTGGAGGCCGTTCTCAAGACCTCTGGACACGCCAGGGTCCAAAAGTTACTGAGAAATCTTCAGATATACTCGCAAAAAGCGGGCATAGCAGTACCTTATACCGCCAACACGCCTTATATAAATACAATTCCCTTCAGTAAACAGCCCAAGTATCCAGGGAATACAGATATAGAGCGAAGGATCAGGAACATCATAAGGTGGAACGCGATGGCAATGGTCGTGAGGGCCAACAGGAACGATGAAGGTATAGGAGGTCATATCTCCACTTACGCTTCCTGTGCTACTTTGTTCGAAGTGGCGTTCCATCACTTCCTGAAAGCCAGTAACGAAAATCAGGATGGAGATATAGTTTATTTTCAAGGGCATGCCGCTCCGGGTATATACGCCCGTGCTTTCCTTGAGGGAAGGATCACGGTCAAGCAGATCAGGAACTACAGAAAAGAACTGACCCATGGTGCCGGGCTGTCCTCATATCCACATCCATGGCTTATGCCGGATTTCTGGGAGATCCCCACCGTCTCCATGGGACTTTCTCCGATCATGGCGATCTATCAGGCAAGGTTCAACAGATATCTTGAAGACAGGGGATTAAAAAAGAATATAGACAGCAAGGTCTGGGTTTTCATGGGAGATGGTGAGACCGATGAACCTGAATCCCTTGGGGCAATAACCCTTGCGTCAAGAGAAAGTCTTGACAATCTGATATTCGTAGTGAACTGCAATCTGCAAAGACTGGACGGTCCCGTCAGAGGAAATGGAAAGATAATACAGGAGCTCGAAAGGATATTCAGAGGCGCAGGGTGGAACGTCATCAAGCTGATATGGGGTGACGACTGGGACCCTCTTTTGGAAAAAGATGAAGATGGACTGCTCGTTCAAAGGATGGAAAGTGCCGTGGACGGTGACTATCAGAAGTACATAGTTGAAGACGGTGCATACATAAGGGAACATTTTTTCGGGACCCATCCGAAGCTGAAAGACCTCGTGAGAACGTATTCGGACTACGAACTTGAAAAGCTGAGAAGAGGCGGACATGACAGTGAAAAGGTGTATGCGGCATATAAAGAGGCCACCGGACATAAAGGAGAGCCAACGGTCATACTTGCAAAAACGATAAAGGGATATGGACTGGGAGAGGCTGGAGAAGGCAGGAACGTTACTCATAATCAGAAAAAACTGAACGAAGAGGAACTTAAGGAGTTCAGAACGCGTTTCAGTATACCAATATCAGATGAAGACGTTGCCAGAGCACCGTTCTACAAACCGGACGATGACAGTCCTGAAGTCGAATATCTAAAACAGCAAAGGGAAAAACTCGGAGGCTATCTGCCTGCAAGAAAAGTGCTGGGACAGCCCATAAAAGGATATGATGAGACGGTATTTGACGAATTCTACAAAGGTTCCGGTGGCAGAGGTGCAGCAACCACCATGGCTTATGTAAGACTGCTTTCAAAACTCCTGAGGGACAAGGAGATCGGAAAGCTGATAGTACCTATCATCCCTGATGAAGCAAGGTCGTTCGGTATGGAATCCCTTTTCAGACAGGCAGGTATATATTCCCATGTGGGACAGGTTTACGAGCCAGTGGATTCTGATACTTTCCTTTATTACAAAGAAGCAACGGATGGACAGATACTGGAAGAAGGAATAACCGAAGCAGGGGCATTCTCATCGTTCATAGCTGCCGGCACCGCCTATGCGACCCATGGTGTAAATACCATCCCTTTTTTCACGTTCTATTCGATGTTCGGCTTTCAGAGGGTAGGGGACCTTATCTGGGCGGGGTCGGATATGAAATGTAAAGGGTTCTTTATCGGATGCACTTCCGGCAGGAGTTCGTTTGCCGGCGAGGGACTGCAGCATCAGGATGGCAACAGCCATCATTACGCTTTTTCCTATCCTACGATAATAGCGTATGATCCTGCTTACGCTTACGAACTTGCGGTTATCATCAAGGACGGTATCAGGCGTATGTACATGGAGTATGAAGACGTTTTCTATTACGTAACGCTGCTGAATGAAATATATGAACAGCCGGCAATGCCGGAAGGCGTAGAGGAAGGGATCATCAAAGGTATGTACCGCTTTAAAGAAAGTCCGGAAAGAGACCCTGAAAGGCACGTAAACCTTCTGGGAAGTGGCGGCGTTTTAAATGAAGTGATAAGGGCTTCTAAAATACTGGAGACGCAATACGGGATCACCACGGACGTCTGGAGCGTCACGAGCTACAAGGAACTCTATAAAGATGCGCAGGACACGGACAGATGGAACATCCTGAACGCGGGGAAAAAGCGTAAAAAGAACTACATCGAAAGATGTTTCGATAATAACGACAGCGGTATATACGTTGCAGTGTGTGATTATATAAAAGCAGTGCCCTATACCGTCTCAAAGTGGTTTCCCAAGCCGCTCGTAACGCTTGGCACGGACGGTTTTGGCAGAAGCGACAACAGAGAAATGCTCAGGTACCATTTTGAGGTAAATGCGGAACATATAGCGTACTCGAGCCTGGCAGAGCTCTATAAAAAGGGAATTATCGATAAGAAATTACTGAATAAAGCCAAGAAGCAGTTTAAAATAGATGTTAATAAATCAAATCCATTGTTCGTATGAGGAACTTTAATGAACAGCATATCGCTCCCTGAGATCGGTGAAGGTATAGACAAAGCCCTGGTCATAAACGTCTTCGTGTCACGTGGAGACACGATAAAGAAAGAACAACCGGTCATCGAGATAGAAACCGACAAGGCCGCTATTGAGCTTCCATCCCCTTATGACGGAACGGTCCAGGAAGTGCTTGTAAACGTAGGGGACACCATAGATATAGGACAGCTGATAGCAAAGGTCACAGAAGGAGAAGGTGCAGAGGTCAGTAAAAAAGCACCTGTTGAAAAAAAGACGAAAAAGGAAAGACCAAAGGAAGATACGGTAAAACGAGCAGATGAAGAAAATAAAAAAATTACAGATGAGATCAAACAGCCTTCATCAAAGAAAGCAGAGGCAGACCCCTCAGATAAAAAGTCGGACAAGGACCTCGGGACGGGTAATGAGGCGGACAATATGCTCTCGATCGTCAATGCAGACAAAAAGGTCCATATCCCTGCAGCTCCTTCCACCAGAAAGCTGGCCCGGCAGCTTGGAGTTGATATAGATAAAGTGTCTGGTACCGGTCCAGGTGGCAGGATCTCGGCTGAGGACGTCATAAACCACGCCAAAGGCATAATAATCGCCTATGATGCACATACCTCCACGCACAGAGGAAAATACGAGGCCAGACTTCCAGAACTTCCCGATTTTACCAAATGGGGGGAAATAGAGAAGGTCAAGATGACGACCGTAAGAAGACTTACGGCTGAAAACCTTGCAATGGCCTGGACCATCCCGCACGTAACTCAGCATGATAAGGCCGATATTACGGAACTGGACGCGCTCAGGAAAAAGAACAAACAAAAGGCCAAGGAAGCCGGTGGGAACCTGACCATCACTCCTATTCTGATAAAGGTCGTGGCTTCGGCACTTATGGTCTTTCAGGATTTCAACGCGAGCATAGATATGGAACGCAATGAGATAATCTATAAGAAGTTCGTTAATATAGGCTTTGCCGTTGACACTGATCGCGGGCTGTTCGTTCCGAACATAAGGAACGCTAACCGTAAGAACATCATAGAGATCGCGTCAGAACTGTCAGAGATATCGGACCGGGTAAGGAATAAAAAGATCACCCCGGACGAACTGAAGGGAAGCACTTTTACCGTCAGTAACCTTGGAGGCGTGGGTGGAACGTACTTTTCACCGATAATTTACTATCCGGACGTTGCGATACTCGGGGTTTCCCAGTCAAAGATCGAACCGGTCCATATAGATGGAAAATTCGAACCGAGGCTCCTGATACCTCTGTCCTTATCTTATGACCACAGGATAATCGATGGGGTGGCAGCCGCAGAGTTCCTGAGATGGATAGTAAGAGCTCTTGAAGAGCCGTTCAAGATACTGTTTGAAGGACATTAATGAGCATAAACACACAGTTAGCCATAATAGGTGCCGGTCCAGGGGGATATCCAGCAGCTTTCAGGGCCGCGGACCTGGGACTCAGGGTTACCCTGATAGACCGTGAAAAAAACCCAGGTGGTGAGTGCCTTTACCGTGGATGCATCCCGTCAAAGGCGTTACTTCACGCCGCGAGCGTTCTAAGCGGATCAAAAGATGCAGAAAAGATCGGCATAACTTACGACGACCCCAGCATAGATCTGAAAAAAATGGTGCAGTGGAAGGAGCAGATAATAAACAGGCTGACGAGCGGGGCCGGTTTTCTGGTAAAAAAAAGAAAGATCAATTATATAAGTGGAACCGCGACCCTTACAAGTTCAAAAACAATGAAGGTTACGAAAGAGAACGGTTCTGAAGAGACGGTCAGTTTTGAGAACTGTATCATTGCCACGGGGTCCAGACCGGCAGACATACCCGGAATAAAAGTGGATAATAAAAAAATAATGAACTCAGAAGGTGCCTTAGCGCTTGAAAGCGTGCCAGAAGAACTCCTGGTTATCGGTGGGGGATACATAGGACTCGAGATGGGTACGGTATATGCGTCCCTGGGTTCGAACGTAACGGTCGTGGAAATGCTCGACTCTATAATCGAAGCGGCGGATAATGACCTGTCCAGCGTTCTTTATAAAAAACTGAAAAAGGAGTTTAGCTTGATCCTGCTCGGTACAAAGGTGACCGGGGTCAGAAAAACGAATAAAGGGATAAAGGTTACGTTCGAGAACAAAGATGACGGTAAGTTTGAACGTCAGTTCAGCAAAGTGCTGATATCAACCGGACGGCAACCTAACTCCGAAGGTATCGGACTTGAGAACACGAAGGTAAAGGTGAACAGCATGGGATTTATTGAAACGGACAGACAGAAAAGAACGTATGAACCGAACATTTACGCCGTAGGGGACGTGGCAGGTGAACCCATGCTCGCCCATAAGGCCACTCATGAGGGCAGGGTGGCCGCAGAGGTCATTGCCGGTCAAAACGTCATATACGACGTAGCAGCCGTACCCGCAGTGGTCTTTACCGACCCTGAGATCGCATGGTGCGGGTTAACGGAGAAAGAAGCCAGACGGAATAATATAGATGTAAAAATAACCAGGTTCCCATGGGGAGCTTCAGGCAGGGCCATGACCCTCAATAAAACAGATGGACTGACAAAAATGATCTTCGATGCTAAAACCGAGCGACTGCTTGGCGCCGGGATAGCAGGAACAGGGGCGGGAGAACTTATCTCTGAAGGTGTTCTGGGAGTAGAGATGGCAACATTAGCGTCCGATATATCACTGTCCGTACATCCGCACCCAACGCTTACGGAAACCTTTATGGAAGCTGCCGAAATGTTCTACGGCAACAGTACACATTTTATGAAGTAGCAGGATTTATTACAGGACGACCTTCTATGGAAATACTGATCTCTATGAAAGCGGACGATATGAACAGGACGAAATTCCGCAATCTCCAGATGGATATGCCTGCAACACAGGTAAACGGCTATTTTGTGGCTGAGATCAGGGATTCGGACAGTGAAACTATCAGTATGCTTAAAAAATATGGAGATATTCTGTTGAAGAAACTGAATAAGAACGGGAATTTTGCCATAGAATATACCGAGATCGGCTTTAAGCTGAAAAAGCGGGTTGACAGTGAAAAGAACTATATGAAAGAATGGGAGGAATGGGTGACGTTCTCCAGAGAACTGTACGAAGGACTTGAAACTTTCTTTGACAATGAAAAAAATTGAGGAAGGTTTACAGTTCCGCAAAATGATTTATGATCGCCTGATCCGTTCACGGCCATAAAATGTCTACTGTAAAAAAGATAAATTATAAAAACACCCTGAACCTTCCCAGGACCAGCTTTCCAATGAAAGCTAACTTAACCCAGCGTGAACCCGCGCTCCAGAAGGCCTGGGCCGAGGAAAAGCTTTATGAAAAAACAAGAGAGCGGTCTGAACACAGGGAAAAATTTATTTTCCACGACGGTCCTCCTTATGCGAACGGACCGATCCACCTTGGACATCTTTTAAATAAAGTCCTCAAGGACCTTGTAGTGAGGTCCAAGACCATGGAAGGCTATAACGTGGATTTTATTCCCGGCTGGGACTGTCATGGACTTCCCATTGAACATAAGGTCCTTAAAGACCTGGGGGACAGTGCAAGGGGCTATACAAAGCTGAAGATCAGAAATAAATGCTTTAATTACGCCAGTAAGTTCGTCAAGGTCCAGTCAGGTCAGATGAAACGGCTTGGAACTACCGGGAATTATGATAACCCGTACCTGACAATGGTCCCCAGGTATGAAGTAGGGGTTCTGGAAGTGTTCGCACGGCTTATAGATAACAGGCTCGTTTACAGGGACCTGAAGCCGATCCACTGGTCAATTGAAAATCAAACAGCTCTTGCAGACGCAGAACTTGAGTACTACGACAGAAAGGATAAAAGTATCTTTGTCCTTTTTCAGATAGACGACACTAATAACTTGCCCTTACCAGTCGAAGTTTCAGGAAAAGATATCTATCTGATGATCTGGACGACCACTCCATGGACGCTTCCGGCAAACCTGGCAGCAGCCGTTTCACCAGTGGGAGATTACGGTCTATATGAAATAACGCACTGGGGTAAGAAAATAATCACGATACTTTCCGAACTGCTTGCAGAAAAAGTGTTCGGCAGATCCGGTACGGGAAGTTTCAAAAAGATCGGGAGTTTCAAAGGAGATGAACTTGCCGAAAGCGGCATTACCTATGTTCATCCATTCATGCAAAGACGTGGTGTGGTCGTCGGTGCAGAGTACGTTACTTTTGAAGATGGAACAGGGATCGTTCACATTGCTCCAGGACATGGGATCGAAGATTATCAGACCGGACTGAAGGAAGGACTGGACATTTACTGCCCCGTACTGGAGGACGGTACTTTTGATAAAACCGTTCCGGACTGGCTGCAGGGTGTAAACGTATGGAAGGGAAATAAGTTAGTGATCGATGCGCTAAGGAAAAACGGGCACCTGTTCCATGAAGAGGAGTACTTTCACAGCTATCCCCATGACTGGCGCAGCAAGACCCCTACGATCTTCAGAGCAGCCAAACAGTGGTTCGTAGCCGTTGACAAGCCTTATGGTAAAGACGGTAAGACACTGCGGGACAAAGCTATTGACGGCGTAGTGAACAAAGTAAGGTTCTTCCCCGAATGGGGAAGGAACAGGCTGAGAGGCATGCTTGAAGCACGACCGGACTGGTGTATATCAAGACAGAGGTCCTGGGGACTTCCAATACCTTACTTCACCAATGACAGGGGAGAGCATCTGTTAACGGTACGAACCGTGGAACTTGTTGCTTCCAAGATAAAAGAAAAAGGTTCAGATGTATGGTTCATAGAAGACGCCGAGCATATACTTGAGGGTTACGACCCCGCAGATGACCCTGATGCACCGGACTGGATAAAGAACGAACCGGAACTGATCAAAGGCAAGCTCAGTAAGGGAATGGATATATTTGACGTGTGGTTCGAATCCGGTTCTTCATGGAACTCGGTCTTAAAGCACCAGAAACGCAGTATAGGATATCCGGCGGACCTTTACCTTGAAGGTTCCGATCAACATCGCGGCTGGTTCCATCTGTCTTTGCTCCTGGCACTCGGAGTGACGGGTGAACCACCATATAGGGGAATTCTCACTCACGGCTTTATGGTCGACGTTCACGGTAAAAAGATGAGCAAATCAGGCGGAAATGCACTGGATGTGGATGAAATATTAAAAAAACACGGAGCAGATGTATGCAGATGGTGGGTCAGTAACTTAAAATACTCAAATGACATAAAGACGGACTGGAGATACTTTGAAGTTGCAGCTGACGAGTACAGGAAGATCAGAAACACGATCAGGTTCCTGCTGGGCAATATAAGCGATTTTGACCCCGAGAAAGACAAAACAGACCTTACAGCGGATGAAGATAAGCTGTCCATTGACCACTGGGCCTATGTAAATTTTTCTATATTCGTCACAAGAACAAAAAAAGCTTATTCTGAATTTGATTACAAAAGGGCAGGGGAGTTAATATTCAGTTTCTGCTCTGAAACTTTAAGTTCAGTTTATCTGGCAGCTGTAAAAGACAGGTTATACTGCGACAGGCGGGACAGCAGACGCCGCAGACGCTCCCAGACCATTATGTACGATATAGCAGATGGTTTAATAAGATTACTGGCACCAATATTAGTACATACCGCTGATGAAGCATACAGGTGCCTTAATGAACAGTGCGGGGCTGATGATGTAAAAAGTGTACATCTTACTGAATTCCCCGACGTTGAAAGTATTAAGCTGGATAACGCCTGGAACGAGGTCTTGAACATACGAAGTCAATGTATGAAACGACTTGAAGAGGCCAAATCGCACGGTATTTCCAATCCGCTGGACGCTGGTATTCAGATAAGTTTAAACAGCGACCTCTATAATACTATAAAACCCTATGAACCTGAACTTGCCGACCTCTGCGGAGTAAGCCGTTTCAATATAAAGAACGGTAACGACCTGAAGGTCGAAGTCAATGATCTAACGATGGAAGCACGATGTGAAAGGTCCTGGAAACGTGATGAGACCGTAAAGAAAAGGACCGACGGTGGAATGCTCTGTGACAGAGACGCTGAAGTGCTTGGAATTCAGTAAAAAAGACGTTTAGCCTGGAGGCCACGTCATCTTCCTTCCACCTAAAATATGAAAATGCAGGTGAAAAACGCTCTGACCGGCATCTGCGTTGATATTTGTCACTACACGGTAGCCGGACTCTTCAATTCCCTCGTTCCTTGCTATCTCAGCCGTCTTTATCATGATGTGTCCTAAGACCTTCAGGTCTTCCTGGTCCGTTGTAGCTAAAGATACGATATTTTTTTTGGGTATTATGAGTATATGGACCGGTGCCTTGGGATTTATATCCTTGAACGCTATACAAAGATCATCTTCGTAAACTATATCCGCGGGAATTTCTCTATTTATGATCTGATCAAATATCGTGCTCATTGCTCCGTACCTCTAATAAATAACGTACTGACAATCTTCTTCATTGGCAAATCCATTATTACAACTTTTTCAATAAAAATTTTATCCAAAAAATAACTCAATGTAATATCTGATATTAAATTGAGTTATTAAAGCAAGTTATATCTAATTTGTTAATGTAATTTATTAAGAATATTTTATGTCTGATAAGGGATATTATGTAAACTAACATATACGTTCATATAAAACGGTCTAAAAGATACGTTATCTTGAAGAAAACTATCAGAAGTATTATAATTACCCTATTTACATCATTACAGGAGATACACAGTAAGATGCCTATATATGAATATCAATGTCAACAGTGTGATCATGTATTTGAGGAAATGCAGGCATTCAATGATGAGCCAATAAAAAAATGTCCATCTTGTAAAAAGAATAAAGTTAAAAAACTCATTTCTTTATCCTCTTTCCATTTACAGGGATCTGGTTGGTATGAAACTGATTATGGGAGAAAAAAAGTTTCATCCGGTGCTCCTCCACCCAAACAGACCGATTCCACAACAGTAGAGTCTGGAACACCTGATGGAGATACGGCTACTGCTGCAGCAACCACGGTTGACTCTATAAAAAAAGACACTGCTAAAGCTAAAAACTCAAAGGTCTAAATGAATTTAGGTATAAAGGACAAAGTTGCAATAATATCAGCATCCAGCAAAGGACTGGGCAGAGCATGTGCCGAAGAATTGGCTGCCGAAGGATGTAACTTAACTATATTTTCAAGAAATTCAGCTGATATCAGAAAAACAGCAGACGAAATAAGAGAAAAATACAAAACCAGGGTCCTATCTTTAAGAGCCGATGCAAAAAGTACCAAAGATATAAAAAACGTCGTTAGGTCCACCATAAAAGAATATAAAACGGTTCACATAGTTATAAACAACGCGGGCGGCCCGCCTTTTGGTTATTTTGAAGACTTCAGATCAAAAGACTGGCAGAGTGCACTGGAACTGAACCTCCTGAGCGTTATTAATTTAACAAAAGAGGTTCTTCCATACATGAAAAAGCAAAAATGGGGAAGGATAATCAATATTACTTCAATTGCCGTAAAGCAGCCCATAGAGGGTCTTATCCTTTCAAATACAGCTAGAACCGGAGTAATTGGTTTTGCCAAGACCCTGTCCAATGAGTATGGAAAGTTTAATATACTGGTTAATAACCTGTGTCCTGGAAGGATAATGACCGATAGG
Organism: Thermodesulfobacteriota bacterium; assembly: GCA_965215275.1. Taxonomy (GTDB): domain Bacteria; phylum Desulfobacterota_D; class UBA1144; order Nemesobacterales; family JAJCZQ01; genus CAZUNK01. The sequence goes on along the minus strand of OZ244044.1, from coordinate 187,637 downwards.
ATCAGGGAACTCGCTGAAAAAAGAGCTGAAGAAACAAAAAAGGATCTCACAACGGTTATTAAGGGTATGGAATCCGATATTCCAGTCGGGAGGATCGGCGACCCAAAAGAATTCAGTTCGATGGTGGCTTTTCTGGTTTCAGAAAGAGCCAGCTACATAACCGGGAACACCATTCAGATAGATGGTGGTTATAGTAAAGGTCTGTTTTAAAAAATCAGTTAAAACCACTTGAGACGTGCCCCCCCCCCTGCCCTACCCTGAACAAGAACCACTTTACCAGTTATCTCTAAGCTCTCTTAATTTAATGAACACGGACCTCTCATCTGTCTTCATATCAGGGTATTTCTCTTTTAAGGCACTGACCAGACTTTTTTCACCAACTCTCATGAAAGGATTATATTTTTTCTCTTCTCCGATCGTAGATAAAACCTCATTTTGTTTTTTAATTTCTTCTAATTTACTGTTTATATGAGGATTATTATGATCAATACTTAAAGCAAATTCTAAATTATTTTTTGCATAATCATGCCCGCAGAACACATTAAGATCATCTTCCAGTTTCATCAGCTTACTTGAGAAAGTTTCATAGAGTTCATCAGTATTACCTCTGAACTTTGTGTTTCCACATCCGGAGACAAAAATAGTGTCTCCTACAAATATATTGCTGCCGATCATTAAAGAAATATGTTCGGGGCAGTGACCCGGGGTGTGCAGAACATCTATTTTAAGTTTACCACAACTTATAACGTCCCCTTCTTTTAATGCTTCCGCTCTTGGTGCAACAAAATCCATACCAAGTTCGTGTATTAAGATATTAGATGACAAAAAAACCTTAATTATGGGATTATTTCCCTCAACGTGATCGGGGTGACCGTGGGTATTTATTACATAAGACACTCTCATATCGTTCTTTCTTACAAAGTTCAGCAATCGAACCGGGTCAAGCGGGTCTATCACAACGCATTCTCCCGTTTGATTGCATTTAACTATGTAATTAAAGTTCTTACCACTGTTTTCTACTTTAAATCTGTATATACTTAAATTATCGTCTTCTGAAATATACACTTTTTCCTCTCTTCAGATATACTTATAGAATTTACCTGATTTATTAAAAAAATGGCTTTTAAAATATCGAAACTGCTTATAATTTGTATCTCGTTAATCGTTCTTGCCGGGTGTCAGAAGAAAGAACAGCCGAAACCTGTTTTTAATATAACAGGGATCAAAACTTCGATCGCCAGAATTCAGATATCCCCTATCGCGTTCGATGGAGCACAAGTAGTTGTACTGGGATTTGTTGAAGAAATCAAGAATTTGGAAAACAAGCAAGGAATCCTTACTTTAGCCGATCATTACGGAAACAACATAAATGTGGAACTTACAGAAATACCAGAATTTGATAAAAATGACACTGTAGTAGTTGGAGGCAGGTATAGAAAAAACAAAAATATCATCATATCAGAGAAGGTTATTAAAGTAACAGTTACTAAAGACGGTATAAAACCTTCAAGTAGCTTTGACAAAACCGTTAATAAAAGGTAGTTTTTCTTTCCAATCCTATCTCTCCTCAACTTGTGAAAAAATGAGTTTTATTAAAGGTCTAAAGTGTAAAGAATGCGGTGAAAAATATCCTGCTAAGCCAATATATGTTTGCGAAACATGCTTTGGTCCATTAGAGGTATCATACAACTACGAAGAGATTAAAAAAGTCCTGACAAAGGAAGATATTATATCCCGGAAGAACAATATCTGGAGATATGCTGAACTTTTACCCATTGATAATGAACCAGAAATAGGCAAAAAAGTCGGTTATACCCCTCTAATAAAAGCTGATAATCTGGCAAAGGCACTAGGACATTCAAATCTGTACATAAAGAATGATGCAGTATGTTTTCCGACCTTGTCATTTAAGGACAGAGTGGTTTCAGTTGCTTTATCCAAAGCCAGAGAATTTGGGTTTGATACCGTTTCCTGTGCCTCTACCGGCAATCTTGCAAATTCTGTATCTTCTCTTGCTGCATCAGGTGGCTTAAAGAGCTTTATTTTTATTCCCCACGACCTTGAACAATCAAAAGTCGTTAACAGTATCGTGTACGGCACTGATCTTATAGGGATCAAAGGTACTTATGATGATGTAAACAGGCTCTGCAGTGAAATTGCAGGAAAATATAACTGGGCATTTGTTAACATAAACATCAGACCTTATTATTCAGAAGGTTCAAAATCCTATGCCTTTGAAATAATGGAGCAGCTTGGCTGGAAAGTCCCTGACAATATTATAGTGCCAATGGCAAGTGGTTCGCTTCTGACCAAAATATGGAAAGCTATAAAGGAATTTGAACTATTAGGATTTGTAGAGTCTGGCAGAACAAAAATGTATGGGGCTCAAGCTACAGGATGTTCACCTATTTCCACTGCATTTAAGAACAACTGGGATATGTTTAAGCCAGTAAAACCCGACACCATTGCTAAATCACTTGCAATTGGTACTCCCGCAGATGGAATTTATGCAATGTCCGTAATTAAAGAAAGCGGAGGTTGGGCTGAAGATGTGTCTGATCAAGAAATAATTGATGGAATAAAACTGCTTGCAGAAACAGAAGGAATTTATACCGAAACTGCCGGTGGGGTTACTATAGCGGTTACTAAAAAACTTATAGAAAAGGGAAAACTATCCGTTAATGAGTCAACCGTTATTTCTATAACCGGTAACGGTTTAAAAACTCAGGACGCCATCGTAAATAAATTAGCAAGTCCAAAGATAATAGAATCTAAAATTGAAATATTTGAAGAATTGTATAAAAATATAGTACAATAGTTAATTATACGTAGAATTTATAACAGGAGAAATATACATGCCATCTGTAAGAATACCAACTCCACTTAGAAAATTATCTAAAGATAGAGACGAAATAAATGTAACTGCCTCGGATATTAATGAACTGATAGAGGAACTTGAGAAAGAATGTCCCGGTATTAAAGATAGAATATGTGATGAAGAAGGAAACGTAAGAAGATTCATAAATTTATACGTTAACAATGAAGACATCCGGTTTCTTGATGGGAAGAACACCAAACTAAATCAAAATGACAATATTTCTATAATTCCTGCTATAGCTGGTGGCAGGTGATTTGAAGCAATTCAGATTTTAAATTTTAATCATTATCACCATCTACCGATAGAATTATCCTTGGTTTCTCACTTGTTATTATTCCTTTATTCTGACTGAGAGATTTTAATTCCTTCATTGTTTTGGAAAGGACCGCATTACTACGTCTTTATCTGAGCTCTTCTCTTCCTTCTGATAACTACTGATACAGGTATAAGTATCAGACATGCCACTGCTCCGAGAATATCATAAACAACGCTGATCTGATCTGAGACGGCACATCCTCCTCCACCTCCGCCTGAATCAGTACCTGACGTTCTTGGTCCTCGTGGTGGTGTTGGTCCTGGAGTAGAAGTAACCTCTACACTGAGCATGAAAGTCGCATCATCCGTATCTCCATTGCTGTCCGTTACCGTATACGTGTAAGTTCTTGTTGATGCACTCCTGGGTGTCCCACTTATTTCCCGCGTTACTTCGTTAAATCTCAATCCAGCTGGCAGATCAGGTGTTATACTGTAAGTAACTGGTGGATTCCCTCCCGTTGCCTCCGGCAGCGTTATTGCTCTCCCCGTGTACACCCGATCAGGTATTGCTGTACCGCTGAAGTCCGGCATGCTGTCTTCTTCTACTGTTATCCTGAACGTCAAAGTTCGTGCAGGTCCTCCTGCACCAGTAGTAACGGTATATGTATAAGCAGTCTGAGACGATGCAGCAGAAGGTGTTCCACTTATCTCCCGGGTAGCTGTGTTAAAGTCCAGTCCAGTTGGTAATGATGGGGTTAAACTGTAGGTTACCGTTCCATTATGTCCAGTTGCCTCAGGCAGCATTTCCGTTACTGCTGTACCTGCTATATACACCTTATCTTCTATCGTTACGTTGCTGAAGCTTGCTGCTACCTCAATATTAAACGTCAGCTCATCCGTATCTCCATCATTATCCGTTACTGTATATGTATACATAGTCTCAGACATTGCAGCAGTCGGTGTTCCGCTTATAACTCCGGTGATATTGTTATAGATCAATCCATCAGGCAAGGCAGGGGTTAAACGGTATATTAACGGAGCATCTCCTGATGTTGCCTCAGGCAGCGTTACTGGTGTTATCTGACTCCCTGCTGTATGCTCCTGATCATCTATCGTCTCACTGCCGAAGGTCGGTACGTCAGTTGCATCCCTTACCGTGATACTGAACTTCAGATCACGCCTGTCTCCATCAAGGTCTGATGCTCTGTATGTATACTCTGTGTTACTGCTTGCAGCAGTCGGTGTCCCGCTTATCTCCCGGGTATTTGCGTTAAAGCTCAATCCAGTTGGTAAAGAAGGATTTAAACTGTATTTTATCGGACTGTTCCCGTTAGTTGCCCTGGGCAGCGTTACCGGCGTTATCGGAACACCTGTAAAATAAAACTTATCAGAGATATTCTCACCTGCTCTGAAACGCGGCCTCCTGTCATTTCCTTCTACGGTTATACCGAACGTTATCTCAGCCGTATCTCCCTCATTGTCCGTTACCGTATACGTATGCTCAGTTCTGCTCCTTACAGTCCCAGGTGACCCGGTTATCCTCCGAGTGGAACTGCTGAAAGCAAGTCCAGTCTGTACCTTAGGAGTTATACTGTAAGTCAAGGGAGCATTCCCTCCCGTTGCTTTAGGAAAAGTTAACGGATTTCTTATTGTCTGAAGTCTTGCATACGTATGATCTGGTATGGTCTGACCTCCGAAGGTAGGGACGTTTACCACCGTAACGTTGAACTCAAGTTGAGCAGCAGTACCGTCTGTTCTACCAACAGCGCTGTATATGAGATCAAAAGACCCAGTATTAGTGGGTGTGCCACTTAGAGTTCTGGTTCCACGGTTAAAACTCAATCCATCAATTGGTACATTAGTGGCAAATCCATCTGTGTTTGGATCATCAGTCAAATTATATTGTATTCCAGTATCTCCAGTTGCCCTAGGCAGCACTAATGGTGCTATCTGAACTTCTACTTGATACTCCTGATCCTGAATTGTCTGACCGCCAAAATTCAGTCTGTGATGTTTAGGATTTATCTCATTGCCAGTTCCCTGATAAAAATGCCCGTATACCTTAATGCTCCATGAGTGTAAGGTAACAGTGTTTTCTGCATCTCCGGAAGCAGTATCAGATATATTAAGGATCCATTCTCCGGAAGGGTCTTCTCCGAGGTGCTTAGCCGACCCGAAACGATGTGTTCTTCTCAGGTAACTGACGCAGTTTTCTTCTTCATTCGAAGATCCCCTTACAACCTCCCGCACAAGTTCAGATACTGTCCCGGAAGGAGAGGTTATCTGTATATTAAGGTCCTGTAAGCGGTCATGAGAGAAAACAAGTTCTACCTCCACGAATTCCGTAAATATTTCCTCCAGGTCCGGGATCATAAGTGTGGAGGTAAGTATTCCATCCGCTTCTCCTTCTCCATCAGGAATTGTTATTTCATTATCTGAAAAGGCGGTAACGGTCCTCATCTCTCCAACGCCTTTCCAGCTTCCTGCAAGTTCTGCAGCTGCTTCTGCGTCTACCACGCCAAAACCATACTTAGGATTATAATTATATCTTTCCGTGTCAGAGCCGTATTTAACAGCTCCTGTCTCCCAGCTAATATCAGAAAAATCGTTCTGACGTGCTGAACCCGCAAGTATAAGCTTTATATCCCTCCAGCTCAGATTCCCGTTTATCTCTCTCAGCAGTGCAGCCACTCCTCCGACCTGTGAAGCTGATAGAAATGTTCCGGAAGTTACAACGTAATCGTTGTTGTTATCTGTGGTTACAATATCAGAACCAGGTGCACATACCCAGAGATTTACTCCCTCTTCTGAAAAAATACTCTTTTTTCCATAACCGTCAGTTGAACACACGGCTGTTACGCCGTAGTAATTAGAATATTCAGAAAAATTAGCCTGATCGTTATTCTCATGCCCGTCCCCTGCTCCCCGGACGTAAAACACTCCTTTACCATAAAACCCTTTACTTATACCAAGTTCCACTCCTTCTTCCCAGGAAGATAAAGCCTCCTGAAAAAAAGCTCCGTCCTCAGATCCCAGGCCGTTAACCGATACTGCTGTTATTTCTTTATTACGGACCACCGCGTCCGCTTCCCTGAGATCACCGGATAACCTGTAACTGTATATACTCGCACCAGGTGCTGTTCCTCTTACTCCCAGTCCGTTATATCCAGCCGCTGCAATAACACCTGCTGCTCGTGTTCCGGTAAAGGATGAACTGTCAGAATTATCTTTCTCAGAAAAACTATAGTTCAGTTCGGAACGTACGTTTGCAGAAAGGTCCTCATGTGAAAGGTCGATACCGTCACTTACAACTGCTACGTTAATTCCGGTACCGTATACGTATTCGTTCCACACTCCCTCTATGTTTATATCTTCTCCTGCAGTTATTCTATTTCCGGAAATACTAAACTGTCCTGTATTTTTCAGATGCCACTGACATCCGTATAACGGATCTTCCGTGTCTGCACTCATACCTCTGCATTCAGATAATGTTTCTTCCAGGCTGCTCTGCCCTTTTGCAGCTATTACCATTATAAACAGAATAAATAAAACTAACGTAAGTAATGACTTAGATGGGGGGGGGGATTATCTTAAACATTGTTCTTAAAAAATACTTATACCAGACTGAAAGGTCAGGTTTATATGGGGGGGGGGGTAATGGAACTATGTGTTTTTATGTTTGAATTTTTCATAACATTTATATTTTACCAAGTATTATGAACGAATGTCAAGTGGATAAATAATATCTCATACTGACAGGACCTGTCCAAAACTTTAAAGTCAGTGCAGGAAGTAGTCTGAGCTTTTTGGCAATTAAGTATGTAATCCCCTAATTTTTTGAAATATGTCTCTCCAAGTTCTCTTTAAAACTATTAACGTTTTTAAACTGCTCGGGGACAATATCCTTGGCAAGCTCCTCTAATAGCTTTTTCTGTTTCGATGTTACCTTTTTAGGAATTTCAACGCTAATTACTACAATCAGATCACCAATCCTGTTCGTCTGTAAATCAACCACTCCTTTTCCTTTTAATCTGAAAAGCTGACCGTGCAGAGTACCTGGTGGAATTTTTAAGTTATCCTTTCCCAGCAGGGTCGGAATGGTAATCTTATCACCTAACATTGCCTGGATAAAATTTATCGGCACTTCACAGCATATATCGTTACCTTCCCTTATAAATATCGGATGTTCCTCTACCAATATAACAACGAAAAGATCTCCGTTCGGTCCCCCGTTAATTCCATGTCCTCCTTCATTTCTGATCCTTAACCTTGATTCACTGGAAATCCCTGCCGGAACATTAACTTTTACCTTATGTTGAGTTTTTAGGACCCCATTTCCGCTGCACTCATTACAATACTCTGTAATTACATATCCCCTACCCTTACATTGACCACAGGTCCTTCTGACAGAAAATAAACCATTTGTGTAATCAACCGAACCACTACCCCTACAGGCCTTACATCTGTCTTCGCCTCTGGGTGATGCTCCCCTACCACTGCAATGGGAACATATGACGTTTTTGGAGATCTCAATCTCTTTCTGAACTCCAAATGCAGCTTCCTCAAACCCTATTTTAAGCTCGTACTGTAAATTACTGCCTTTCTGACGACCGTCGGAACCAAAACCACCATTGAAAACTTCATCAAACAGGTTTCCAAACAGGTCATTGATATTAGACCCAAAATCAGAACCGATGTGACCGAAACTGTCATATTGAGCACGTTTGTTCTCATCGCTCAATATTTGATAGGCTTCATTTATCTCTTTGAACTTTTCCAAAGCAGAAGCATCACCGGGATTCCTGTCAGGATGGAACTCAAAAGCAAGTCTTTTGTACTGCTTTCTTACCTCGCCCGAACTGGCACTTCTGTCAATACCGAGAACTTCATAATAATCTCTGGTCACTGTTTAACTCCAGAAGGTTAATTAAAACCATAAATCAGTTTCAGGTATCAGCAAATCCAAACGTTCCTTCACTTATTACAGACCTTTCAACTACGGATCACATCTCCTCCGAGTTGTCTTTTTGACCCTTTTTTATAACATCCTCAGCTTCACTTGTTACTTTATCCGCCTCATCACTGGTCGATACAACTACCATTGAAGGTCTTACGAGTCTGCCATTTAATATATAGCCCTTGGCCCGTTCCTCAAGTATCAGTTCCGGCTCATCTTTACCACTTTTCTTTTCAACCGCCTGATGGAATTCTGGATCAAATTTGCTGCCTTCCTGTATATCAACGGTGGTCAATCCGAACTTTTTAAGGGTGGTCATCAATTGGTTCTGTACCAGCTTCACGCCTTCAAACAGTGAATTTACATTACCTTTGGGATCAAAATAATCCACGGCAAGTTGCAGATTATCCAAAACTGTTAACAGTTCCTTTATTAATTCTTCATTACCATACTTGGAAATATCATCTTTTTCCTTCCATACGCGTCTTCTATAATTATCAAAATCTGCATTAAGTCTTACAAAACGATCATCTAAAGCCTCTGAAACCGGTTCCCAATGCTGTAACAGTTCTTCTACCCTTTTTGAATCTTCAGGTGAGACCTGCCCCCAACGCTGCAGCAGTTCTCCTATCTTCTTTGAACCTTCAGGTGAGACCTGCTCACAGTGCTTCAGGATCTTTTCCATTCTTTTTGAGTTTTCACCGCTGATTTTAATATCAGCCCCTTCCAACCCATTAGCTTCATCATTTATATCTTTCTGTTTCATTTCTTCAGAGATCTTACCATCACCGAAAGCCATCTGCCCTTCCTGACCCTTCTAAATACAGTATTCATCATTAAGATCAAACGTAACCAAAACTTCCCATACAGGTTTATTCATATGTCAGAAAATAACTTCAAGTGGTATACGTGGAACGAGACTATTTATTCTCTGTAAATTCAGCATCTATTACATCGTCATTTTTAGTTTCGTCCGTTCCCTTCTGTTCGCTCGTATCCTTTTGTTCCTCTTGACCCTGACCTTCTGATTGCTGTTTATACACCATTTCAGCCAGTTTATGTGATGCCTGTGTAATTCTCTCGGTTACTTCATCTATCTTGCCTGCTTCATCGGACTGAAGGGTCTTTTTCCCTTCCTCAAGTGCATCTTCAAGTTCTTTCTTTTCCTGGTCGGACAGTTTGTCCTGCATGTCCTTGAAGTTCTTTTCAGTCCTGTAAATAAGTTCGTCCAGCTTGTTTCTCTTTTCAACGGCTTCGTGTCTTTTCTTATCTTCTTCAGATTTCACTTCAGCTTCTTCCACCATCTTGTTCACTTCTTCCTTGGAAAGCCCACTTGATGCTTCGACCTTTACTTTCTGTTCCTTACCCGTTGCCGTATCCTTGGCATAAACGTGCAGTATCCCGTCAGCATCGATATCGAACGCCACTTCGATCTGAGGCACGCCCCGTGATGCCGGAGGAATGCCGTCAAGAATGAACTTAGCCAGCGTTCTGTTGTCTGAAGCCATCTGACGTTCACCCTGAAGGACGTGAATATCAACTGCGGTCTGATTATCCTCTGCCGTTGTGAACACCTGGCTTTTTTTAGTAGGGATAGTCGTATTTCTGGATATGATAGGTGTCATCACCCCACCCAGCGTTTCAATACCGAGAGATAAAGGCGTTACGTCAAGAAGCAGCACGTCCCTTACGTCCCCTCCAAGAACAGCACCCTGGATCGCTGCACCCATTGCCACGACCTCATCAGGGTTAATACCCTTATGGGGTTCCTTACCAAAGAACTCGGTCACCGTTCTCTGAACAAGCGGAATCCTGGTAGATCCTCCGACCAGGATCACTTCAGAGATATCCGAAGCCTTTAACCCGGCGTCCTTTAAAGCCTGCCTGCATGGTTTAAGGGTTTGCTTGACCAGGTCCTCCGTCAGCTGCTCGAACTTCGAGCAGGTGATCTTCATTACTAAATGTTTCGGACCTGATGCATCTGCCGTTATAAAAGGCAGGTTTATTTCGGTCTCCAAAGTACTTGAAAGTTCTATTTTTGCTTTTTCTGCCGATTCCCTGAGTCTCTGGATCGCCATTTTGTCTTTACTCAGATCAACTCCTGAATCTTTTTTAAACTCATCTATTATGTATTCGATGATCTTCTTATCGAAATCATCGCCTCCCAGATGTGTATCTCCATTAGTGGATTTAACCTCGATCACGTTATCCCCGACTTCAAGTATAGAGATATCAAAGGTCCCTCCCCCTAAGTCGTAAACTGCTATTATCCCTTCGCTCTTCTTATCGAACCCATAAGAGAGAGCCGCCGCAGTAGGTTCATTGATGATCCTCTTAACCTCTAATCCCGCTATCTTGCCGGCGTCCTTAGTTGCCTGTCTCTGGCTGTCGTTGAAGTAAGCCGGCACCGTTACCACCGCCTCCTTTGCCTCTGAACCAAGATAATCCTCTGCAGCTTTTTTCAGTTTCGTCAGAATGTGTGATGATATCTGAGGAGGTGAGTACTGTTTACCTTCAACCTCAAGCCACGCGTCCCCATTGGGGGATTTTACAACGTCGTAGGACAGGGTCTTGGCCTCTTTTTCCACTTCCTCGAACCTCATTCCCATAAGTCTCTTGTTTGAATATATCGTGTTCTTTGAATTAACCACGGCCTGCCTTTTTGCCGACCCGCCGACTATGACCTCATCGTCTTTGCCAAACGCAACTACGGACGGGGTGGTCCTGATACCTTCCTCGTTTATTATGATCTTAGGTTCACCTCCCTCAACCACAGCTACACATGAGTTAGTGGTGCCCAAGTCTATTCCAATGATCTTTGAAGTTGCCATAAAAACAAGCCTCCTGAAGTACTAGTGTGTTACTTTCTTATTGATATTTTCAATTTTTATCGTGTTTTATATATTTCCTGTCTCCGACCTCTAAAATAAGTCTCAAGAAAGAGTTGTCAAGGAATATGGTTTTGAGAGGTCTATCCGTTTGCGGCTTTCACGACCTTATGGGCAGCATCTTTCATGTTGTTTCCCGTCTGTATGTTAAGTCCGGAACTCGAAAGCATTTCTTTCCCCTTCTCAACGTTCGTCCCTTCCAGTCTGATGATAAGAGGCACGTTAATGGATATTTCACGAACTGCAGATATTATACCCTTTGCTATCGTGTCGCATTTCATAATGCCCCCGAATATATTTACAAAGACAGCTTTTACATTGTCGTCACTTAATATCATTTTAAAGGCCTTGGTCACCTGCTCCTCATTGGCACCGCCTCCTACGTCTAAGAAATTAGCAGGCTCCCCTCCATGCAGTTTAATGATGTCCATTGTAGCCATCGCAAGACCGGCCCCGTTTACAAGACATCCGATGTTCCCGTCCAGTTTCACAAAGCTGATACCAACCTCTTTTGCTTCAAGTTCCAGCCTGTTTTCCTCCGATGGGTCATGCAGCTTTGCAATGTCCCTGTGCCTGAATATCGCATTATCATCAAAGTTTAACTTTCCATCCAGGGCCAACAGCTCATCGTTGCCTGTAAGTACAAGAGGATTGATCTCGGCCAGTGAACAATCCTTTTCGGTAAAAAGAGCGTAAAGCCCTGTAACTATCGACAGGAACTTATTAACGACCTTACCTTTCAGGTCAAGAAAATACGCGATCTTTCTGCATTGATATGGATAAATACCCACAGAAGGGTCTATATGGACCTTCAGTATCTGATCAGGCATATTCCTTGCCACTTCTTCAATATCAGTCCCACCCTCAGGGCTTGCCATAACCACTATCTGCTCTTTTGACCTGTCAATTACCATCCCTAGATAAAACTCGTTCACAATGTCCGAGGCTTCCTCGATCAGAACCTTTCGTACGAGTTTTCCTGCCTTGCCGGTTTGAGGGGTTACTATCTTTAATCCCAGCATATCAGCAGACTTTCTTGCAATATCATCAACTGAATCCACGACCTTAACACCACCTGCCTTACCTCTTCCTCCCGAGTGGATCTGTGCCTTGATCACCACCTTCTCCGCATTCAGGTCCTCTCCGACCTGTCTTGCCTCTTCCTCCGTGGTGGCAACTTTGCCAATCGGAACATTTATTCCATATTTAAAGAACAACTCTTTTGCCTGATACTCATGAACGTTCAACGTGCCTATCCTCCGAAATTACAACACTGCGTAAATAACTCATCATCTTCTGATCTTATCAAGGACCCAGTTCAGCGGGTTAAAATACCTGTCTGCCACTCTCTCTTTAAGCGGGATTATTGCATTATCAGTTATATGTATGTCTTCCGGACATACCTCAGTGCAGCATTTCGTTATATTACAGTATCCTACACCAGCCTTGTTCTTCAGAAATTCCATTCTGTCCGTTTTTTCCATCGGATGCATGACCCGCTCAGCTATCTTGATCATGGACCTCGGGCCAAAAAAAGCATCCTTTCTGCCGTGGTCCCTTAATATGTGACACACGTTCTGACACATAAAACACTCAATGCACTTTCTGAATTCCTGAATTCTGTCCACATCGTCCTGGTACATCTCAAACGGCTTATCTGTAACCGGAGAGAAAGGGGGTATTTTCTTATTCACTTCGTAATTCCACGATACGTCAGCTACAAGGTCCTTGATCACCGGGAACGTTTTTATCGGATACACGGTAATGGGCTCGTTCTTTGGCAGATGATCTATTCGTGTCTTGCATGCCAGTTTTGGTTTTCCGTTTATCTCCGTGCTGCACGAACCGCACTTGGCCGCTTTACAGTTCCATCTGACCGCAAGATCGGGGGCATAATTGGCCTGGATATAATGCAGGGCGTCTAAAACCACCATACCTTCTTCCACGGGCACACTGTACTCTTTTTCTCCACCAGTGTTTGCATCACCTCTGAATACCCTGAATATCGTTTCTGACATTTAACTGGCCTCCTTGAACAGGTTTTTCAGTTTCCCGGGCATTTCCGGGACAGGTGACGTCGTTATGTTCATACTTTCGCCATCACTGCCATCACAAAATACACTGGAGTTAACCTTTCCCCATTTTTCATCGTCGGTATTTTCAAAGTCAACTCTGCTGTGAGCCCCACGACTTTCCTGACGCTGGAGAGCGGACCTTGCGATCGCTTCCGATACGATCAGCATTGACTTCAGATCCCTGCAAAGATGCCAGCCCGGATTGTACATCCTTGAACCTTCTATCTTCAGGTCTTTCGCCCTGTCTTTCAGCTTTAAGACCTCCTCTATTCCTTTTTTGATGTTTTCCTGGGTCCTGAACACTCCGACATACCGTCCCATTATCTCCTGAAGTTCCTGGTGTATCGTATAAGGATTTTCTCCTGTGGAACTGTTAAAAGGTTCCAGGAGTTCATTAATGTAACTTTCAATATGGTCCTTTGAGATCGAGACCGGGGTCGTGTTACCGTTCGCAAAGCTGGCAGCAGCTTCACCTGATCTCTTGCCGAACACGAGCAGGTCTGATAGGGAATTACCCCCAAGCCTGTTCGCCCCATGCATTCCGCCCGACACCTCTCCGGAAGCGAACAAACCGCTTACCCTGCTCTCACAGGTGTCCCCATCCACCTTCACGCCACCCATAATGTAATGCGTGGTGGGAAAGACTTCCATTGGTTCTTCTGTAATATCAATGTCAGCAAACTCCTTGAACTGATGGTACATACTTGGAAGCTTTCTTTTTACGTAGTCGGCTCCCTTATGAGATATATCCAGGAACGCTCCTCCATGCGGAGAACCCTTTCCTTCCTGAACTTCGGTATAAATAGACCTTGCAACAACGTCACGGGTTGAAAGTTCCATCCTGTCAGGGTCGTATTTTTTCATGAACCTTTCACCGTTCTTGTTCGTCAGTATGCCGCCCTCCCCTCTTACCGCTTCGGTCACCAGAACGCCTCGCACACTTGGCGGCCATACCATCCCCGTCGGATGGAACTGCACGAATTCCATATCGATAAGCTCGGCCCCGACCTCATAGGCCATAGAGTGGCCGTCCCCGGTATACTCCCATGAATTTGACGTTACCTGATAGGCCTTACCTACGCCTCCCGTTGCCAGAACGATCGCCCTTGCTTTAAATAAAACGAACTTTCCACTTTCTCTCCAGTACCCGAAAGCCCCTGCTATTTTATCCCCGTCTTTAATGATATGAGTAATAGTACATTCCATATACACGTCAATACCCGAGTGTATACCCTTGTCCTGCAGGGTCCTTATCATTTCCAGACCCGTTCTGTCCCCGACGTGCGCAAGCCTTTTCCACGTATGCCCTCCAAATATCCTCTGCATTATCTTTCCCTGAGGAGTTCTGTCAAAAACAGCTCCCCACTGCTCAAGTTCATAGATACGTTCAGGTGATTCGTGGGCATGATTGTAAGGCATTTTCCAGTTATTGAGCATTTTTCCACCCAGCATGGTATCTTTAAAGTGGGCCTTCCAGTCATCTTTTACGTCAACGTTAGCAAGAGCCGCTGCCACACCACCTTCTGCCATGACCGTATGGGCCTTTCCAAGCAGGGACTTACATACGAGCCCGGTAGACGCACCTTTTGCCGATGATTCGATCGCAGCTCTCAAACCGGCACCGCCGGCTCCGATCACAAGTATGTCGTGAATATGCGTTTCAAAATTTTCCATTTAACTATATGAACCTCACATCTGTAATTATCCCTTTGGCAACCAGCATTACATAAAGATCTGCCAGGGCAACGAACACCAGACTGACCCAGGCGTATAACATATGCCTTTCGTTCATTACACTTGCTGCACCCCAAAGTCTGAACCTGGTGGGACAACTGGAAAATACATCAAGTTTCCCTCCTATCAAATGCCTGAACGAATGGCACGACACGGAATAAAGGGTCAGTAAAAACGCGTTAAGGGTTAAAACTATTGAACCAAAACCAATACCTATACCGTCTTTGAACTTAAAAGCTATAACTGCATCGTACCACAGGAATATGAGGACCACGGTTGCAGCGTAGAAAAAGAACCTGTGTACGTTCTGCAAGATATAGGGAAATGCAGATTCTCCTTTGTAGTTGCTGTTCTTTCTAATCAGGCTGACCGCACACGCCGGTGGAGAAAGGAAAAAGGAACGATAATAGGCCTTTCTGTAATAGTAGCAGGTCGCTCTAAATCCCAGTGGTGCCCAGAGTATCAGTATTGCAGGAGAGAACGGCCACCAATCTGCAAGAATAAGCGGGGAGTAGAACGGAGAAAGATAAGGGTCGGTATAAAAATACTCGTCAGCCAGTGCTCTCCAGGTGGAATATATACCGAACGCCCCTAAAACAGCTGCAGTGATCAAAGGTTCTATCCACCAGACGTCCCTGCGCTGCGTTAAAGTTCCCTGATCTGTACCATTGGACATTAAATTCTCTCCACTAATAATTACAAGTAGTTAAGGTTTGAAGTTATTGTGTTTTGTTAAGAAATAACCAATTCAGTAAAATATCACACAAGCATTATATCTATGCTATACCAGACCGGAATCGTCTATCACTTTACAGAGTTCACTGACGTGGCCCGCTGAAACTTTTAATTCCTCGCTTTCTTCTTCCTTTAAGTTTATCTGTACTATCTCCTCAACCCCACCTCTGCCCAGTTTGACCGGCAGTCCGACAAAGGTATTTTCGATCCCGTACTCTCCCTCAGCGAGCACGCAGCACGGCAGGATCTTCTTTTTATCCTTAAGTATGGCCTCGGCCATTTCAACGGCCGATATACCGGGAGCATAGAAGGCACTACCGGTCTTTAAAAGCCCGACTATCTCTGCTCCGCCTTTTCTGGTCCTTTCGATTATTGCATCTATAGTACTCTGGTCCATTAACTCGGTAATAGGGATACCCGCCACCGTGGTATATCTGGCAAGTGGTACCATATCGTCCCCATGACCACCTAAAACGAACGCCTGTATGTTCTCCACCGACACGCCCAGTTCCATCGCTATGAAGGTCCTGAACCTTGCCGAATCCAGTACACCTGCCATTCCCATCACTCTCTGTTTTGGAAATCCACTGACCTTGTGTGCAACGTACGTCATGGCATCAAGCGGATTGGTAACGAGTATTAAAACAGCGTCAGGTGAATTCTTAACGACGTTCTCAGTAACTTCCTTCACTACCCTGGTGTTCGTTGATATCAGATCATCTCTGCTCATACCGGGTTTTCTTGGAATACCGGACGTTATGATGACCACATCCGAATTCTTCGTGGCTTCGTAGTCAGTGCCTCCAACGAGTTCAACGTCAGATCCGATAACCGGACACATCTGATAAAGATCAAGTGCCTTTCCCTGAGGCATACCGTCCATTATATCGACCAGAACAACGTCCGCCAGTTCATTACCGGCGATCTGAAAAGCAGCTGATGCACCAACGTTACCTGCACCTATAACTGATATCTTATTTCTATTCATTACGGGACTTTCTCCTACATGAAGGTTTGGTTTTTAAGAAAAGCCGACCGGTCAGACCTTGTCCATATTCTCAACTATAGCTTCTCCATATTCAGAACACTTGAGCAAGGTGGCCCCTTCCATCTGGCGTTCCAGATCATAAGTGACCGTCTTGTTAAGTACCGTTTTTTCCATTGCCTTTACGGTAAGGTCCGCGGCCTCGTTCCATCCAAGATACTGGAACATCATCACTCCTGAAAGTATCACCGAACCGGGATTGACCTTATCCTGACCGGCATATTTAGGGGCCGTACCATGGGTTGCTTCGAACACGGCGAGATAATCCCCTATATTTCCACCAGGAGCAACCCCCAATCCACCAACCTGAGCGGCACAGGCATCGGACATATAGTCGCCGTTCAGATTAGGCATGGCAACGACGTCGTACTCATTAGGTCTTGTCAGTACCTGCTGGAACATATTATCAGCGATCCTGTCCTTAATTAATATCTTACCTTCGGGCATCTTCCCGTTGAAATTATCCCAGAGTTCATCCTCCGTGATCGTAATATCTCCAAACTCCTCTTTGGCTATCTCATAGCCCCATTCCCTGAACGCACCTTCGGTAAATTTCATGATATTGCCCTTGTGTACGAAAGTAACGCTTTTTCTGCTGTAATCTATCGCATATTCGATGGCCTTTTTAACCAGCCTTTTAGTTCCAAAGGGACTTATAGGTTTAATTCCTATTCCCGATCTTTCTCTTATATTTACATCATAATTGTCAACCAAGAACTGTCTTATAGCTTCTGCATCTTCCGTACCGCTTTCCCACTCGATCCCCGAATACACGTCCTCCGTGTTCTCTCTGAATATGATAACGTCCAGTTTTTCAGGGTTTTTAACCGGGTTAGGCGTTCCTTTTATCCACCTGACCGGTCTTACACAGGCGTACAGGTCCAGAAGCTGTCTCAAAGCAACGTTCAGACTTCTGATCCCGCCACCTACGGGGGTCGTCAGGGGGCCTTTTATCGCAACTACGTACTCCCTTATATCTTCCAGTGTTTTATCCGGGAGCCATTCACCAGTCTGTTCGTAAGCCTTTTCTCCCGCCAATACTTCATGCCATACGATCTCTTTTTGTCCCTTGTACGCTTTTTTCACGGCAGCATCGAACACAAACTGCGAAGCACGCCATATATCGGGACCCGTGCCGTCACCTTCAATAAAAGGTATGATCGGCCTGTCCGGGATCACTAACTTTTTCTTGTTTTCATCGATCGTTATCTTTTCCGCGTCTAATGTAGACATATCTATCTCCTGATTAAATCAAATTTAAGGTAAATATAATCAAAAAAAGCCACTTTGCAACTTACGAGACCAATTGCTTCAGAACCGTCTGCAGTATCCCTCCATTTCTGAAGTAATCGACTTCGACCGGACTGTCCAATCTGCAGATCACTTCAAACTCCCTGATACTTCCACTGCTGACGTCAGCAGCACTGACCATGAGCACTTTGTTCGGGTCCAGTCCATCCGATATTCCGGAGATATCGTACTGTTCCAGTCCGGTCAGGCCATGGGTACCGGCACTCTCACCATCCTTGAACTGAAGGGGCAAAACGCCCATACCGACCAGATTGCTCCTGTGTATCCTTTCAAAGCTCTCGGCAATAACGCATCTAACACCAAGGAGCATTGTTCCCTTTGCCGCCCAGTCCCTTGAACTTCCAGTGCCGTATTCCTTACCGCCGATCACGATCAACGGAACGTTATCTGCAATGTACCTTTCAGATGCCTCATAGATGCTCATAACTTCTTCCGAGGGAACGTGCAGCGTAACTCCCCCTTCAGTACCTTCAACCATCTTGTTCCTGATCCTTATATTTGCAAAAGTGCCCCTTATCATCACCTCATGATTACCCCTTCTCGAACCGAAGCTGTTAAAGTCCCTCTGTATGACATCTTTTGATATTAAATACTTTCCTGCCGGTCCGTACGCCGGTATGGACCCGGCTGGAGAGATATGGTCGGTCGTAATGGAATCCCCTAACAGGGCAAGTACGTGAGCACCACTGATATCGGACGGGTCGTTCTCGCTTAATGAAAAATCCTTGAAAAAAGGAGGATTCTGTATATAGGTGGAACCCGGTTCCCATTCATACAGATTACCGGACGGTGCCAGCAGGGACTTCCATTGATGATCGCCGGAAAAGACCGTCTCGTACTGATCTCTGAACATATCAGGAGTTATAAAGCCCGACAGTATTTCATCTATCTCCTGCTGTGCTGGCCAGACGTCCTTCAGATATACGTCATTACCTTCCTTATCCCTGGCCAGGGGTTCTTTTGTAAGGTCTTTATCCACAGTTCCCGCAAGTGCGTAGGACACGACAAGTGGAGGTGAGGCAAGATATGAGAACTTGACGTGCGGATGCACCCTGCCCTCAAAGTTCCTGTTCCCGCTCAGTACCGACGCACACGTCAGATCATTTTCTTTAATAGCTGTCTCAACTTCGTCAGGGAGAGGGCCACTGTTACCGATACATGTGGTGCACCCGTAACCGACCAGATTGAACCCGAGCTGGTCCAGGTACGGCAGTAATCCAGATGCCTTC
Organism: Thermodesulfobacteriota bacterium; assembly: GCA_965215275.1. Taxonomy (GTDB): domain Bacteria; phylum Desulfobacterota_D; class UBA1144; order Nemesobacterales; family JAJCZQ01; genus CAZUNK01. The sequence goes on along the minus strand of OZ244044.1, from coordinate 168,530 downwards.
AGGTAGTCCGTTACGACCCTTGAACCCGGGGCCAGACTGGTCTTGACCCACGGATTAACGGTCAGACCGAGCTGAACGGCTTTTTTTGCAACAAGTCCGGAAGCTATCATAACCGAAGGATTTGAAGTATTGGTACAACTGGTTATAGCCGCTATGACCACTGAACCGTCCCCGATCTTATCAGCATGACCGTTCATTTCAATATCAACTGACCTTTGCCTGCCCGAACCTGACCTTTCCAGGAAGTTCTTTTCATAAACGCCTTTCATGTTCTTCAGGTCTATCCTGTCCTGGGGCCGATTTGGACCCGCCAGAGATGGTTCCACCGTTGATATATCAAGCTCTACTACGTCCGTGTACAGCGGATCCGGTGTATCGTCATCCCTGAACATACCCTGTTCTTTTGTATATATTTCGACCAGGTCTGTCAGTTCCTTATCTCTTCCGGTCGTCCGCAGGTATCTGATCGTCTCCGCATCCACTGGGAAAAATCCCATAGTTGCTCCGTACTCAGGTGCCATATTGGCAATAGTAGCTTTATCCGACAGCGTCATACAGCTCAGACCGGGACCGTAAAACTCAACGAACTTTCCTACCACTCCCTTTTTTCTTAGTATTTCCGTCACGTTCAGTACAAGGTCAGTAGCAGTTACCCCGTCCCTCAGTCGCCCGCTGAGCTTGAAACCTACAACGTCCGGCACCAGCATGTACAGAGGTTGTCCGAGCATACACGCCTCTGCTTCAATCCCTCCAACTCCCCATCCCAGGACGCTAAGACCGTTTATCATGGTCGTATGGGAGTCGGTCCCGACCAGGGTGTCCGGGAAAGCGACCGTACTGCCGTCAGTTTTTTCCGTCGTAATTACACTGGCCAATCGTTCAAGATTTACCTGATGGACGATACCGTTACCGGGAGGTACCACCCTGAAATTATCAAAGGACTCCTGGGCCCACTTTAAAAACTGATATCTTTCCTCGTTCCTTTCATACTCACGGCTCACGTTTTTCTGAAAGGCATCCTCTTTTGCAAAATGATCGACCTGAACGGAGTGATCGATCACCAGGTCAACGGGGACGATCGGATTTATCCTGTCCGGGTCTCCGCCCAGGGCGTTTACGGTCGACCTCATTGAAGCAAGGTCCACCACGCATGGTACACCGGTAAAGTCCTGAAGAATTACCCTTGCTGGTTTGTAGGGGATCTCCTTTGGCTCGCTGTTACCAGCATCCCAGTTTGCCAGAAGCTCAATGTGGTCGTCGTTGACGATCTTTCCATCATAGTTCCTTATAATGTTCTCAAGCAGTACCTTTATGGAAACCGGAAGAACGGACAGGTCATGACCCGTGCTTTTTTCAAGGAGCTTTAACGAAAATATATCGTAACTTTTTCCCCCAGCTTTAATTTTAGTTTTTAAATCGTTAATTTTATTAATGGACATTTTGCACCTTTTTAAATTAGAATAAGCTCTCGGTCCTGCCGTGACCGGAGCTTAACTTATTCCTTAAGTTTTTCAGAACGTTCCTTAACCTAGCGGTCTAATCAAACCGTCTTAACACTACACTTGAATTAGTGCCTCCAAAACCGTACGAGTTGCTCATTACGGTCCTGATCCTGCTTTCTCTCATTTCATTAGGCACGTAATCCAGATCGCACTCCGGATCGGGTTCACAAAGGTTTATGGTAGGAGGGACCACGCTGTTGTAAATGGACAAAGATGATATAATGGCTTCAACAACGCCCGCCGCACCCAGCATATGACCCGTCATGGACTTGGTGGAACTGACGGGGATCTTGTAAGCACGTTCACCAAATACTTCTTTTACTGCATTGGTCTCATTGACGTCATTTAAAGCCGTTGAAGTACCATGGGCATTTATATAATCAACTTCATCAGGTCCTATCCCGGCGTCCCGAAGAGCACCTGTCATCGACCTTACCGGTCCGTCAAGGGTCGGAGCTGTTATATGTCCCGCGTCCCCGGTCATTCCGCTTCCAAGCAGTTCGGCATAGATCTTCGCACCACGTTTTTTTGCATGCTCCAGTTCCTCAAGGATCAAAGTACCAGCACCCTCGGATATAACGAACCCATCCCTGTCCTTATCAAAAGGACGCGAGGCAGCCTCCGGATCATCGTTCCTTGTAGAAAGGGCCCTCATTGCGTTAAAACCACCAACCGTTATCGGGATGATAGGGGCCTCCGTACCTCCCGTGATCATTACGTGAGCATCCCCTCTCTGAATAAGCATCTGTGACACGGTCAGCGCGTGACCACTTGCCGCACAGGCAGTGGTCGTGCAACAGTTAGGTCCCTTTGCATTAAAGATTATCGACGCGTACCCAGCGGCCATGTTCGTAATGATATTAGGAATGAAAAAAGGCGACATCCGTGACGGTCCTTTGTTTTCCACGGTCATAACGGTTTCGTAATAGCTGCGCATTCCCCCGATCCCGGAAGAGATTATGCAACCGGCCATAGGGGAAAGCCTGTCGTCTATTTCGAGACCGGCATCCTCAAGGGAGAGCTTTGTAGCCGCGATCGAAAAATTAATAAATTCGTCATTCCTCTTTGCTTCTTTGGAATTAACGTACTTTAACGGATCAAAATCGCTGATCTGTCCCGCTATTTTGGTCTTATGATCGGTGGGATCGAACTTATGTATCCTTGTGATCCCGCTCTGTCCCTTACAGATAGATTCCCAGGTGCTTGCAGTACCCACGCCAAGAGGTGTCACAAGCCCGACACCAGTTATAACCACCCTCTTCCTGCTCATCTATTCCGCGTGTTTTGCAATGAACTTAACCGCATCTTTTACGGTCGTGATATTCTCTGCGTCCTCATCTGATATCTCTAACCCGTATTCATCTTCCATTGACATAATGAGTTCGACCAGATCCAGTGAGTCCGCGTCCAGATCTTCAATAAATGAAGATTCCGGCGTTACCTCATCTTTCGATTTTCCCAGTTGACTGGCAACCAGTTCCTTAACCTTTTCCAATATTTCCTGTTCCGACATCAAAAACCTCCTAAAATTATTTTCATTTTACTTAACTATTTAAACACAGTCTATATATACAATCCACCATTGACCCTTATAACTTCACCTGTAATATACGACGCATTGTCGGATAATAAAAACGTTACGATCCCCGATACGTCCTCAGGCTGACCAAATCTGCCTAATGGAATAGAATCCAAATATTTCTCTTTTAAGTCAAGGGACAGGTCTTTTGTAATATCCGTCTCAATAAAACCAGGACTTACCGCGTTAACCGTTATTCCCCTTGACGCGAATTCCTTTGCAACTGACTTGGTAAACCCTATCAGACCGGCTTTCGTTGAGGAGTAATTTACCTGACCTGCGTTACCCATCTCTCCCACGACCGATACTATATTAACGATCCTTCCATATCTGTTCCTGCTCATATTCCTTATAACGAACTTGGTACAGTTAAAAACACCCTTTATGTTCGTATCGAACACTGAATCCCAGTCCTGGTCAGTCATTCTCAAAAACATCTTGTCCTTGGTGATCCCGGCGTTGTTCACAAGCAGGTCGATCTTACCAAAATCATTGATCAAGGCACTGACACGACCCTGCACTTCCTTATAATCGCCAACGTTAAACTGGGACAGAACGGCATTACCACCCTTCTCTTTTATCTCTCTCATGGTCTTTTCTGCCGACTCACCGCTTTTTATATAGTTCAGGATAACCACAGCACCTTTGGATGCTAAGTCCACTGCAATTTCTCTTCCGATCCCTCGCGACGCCCCTGTTATAAGTGCAACCTTGTCTTTAAATCCCATTTGTTCTAACGTGGTCCAGCTGGCTTATATTTTCAATATTTACCAAATTTACTCCTTTCAGTGTCCTTCTGATCAGTCCCGTCAACACGTTGCCCGGACCTATCTCCATAAAATCAGTGACCTTCTGATCATACAGGTATTCCATTGAGGCAAACCACCTGACAGGTTTGACGACCTGCTGAACGAGCAGGTCCTTTACTCTGTTCTTATCGGTATTGGCCACGGCTTCCACGTTGGTGACAACGGGCGTTCTCATATCCATTATCTGAACGTCATTCAGGACTTCCGAGAGGTTCCTTGCTGCTTTATCCATCAGGCTGCAATGAAAAGGAGCACTTACTGCTAATGGAACGACACGTTTTGCTCCCGCTTTCTTCAACATTCCGGAAACTTCCTGAACCGCTTTCCCGTGTCCCGATATAACGGTCTGCTTAGGTGAATTGTAATTCGCACAGCTTACAACGCTGTCGTCAGACGATACCTGCTGGCAAATGCCTTCCACTTCTTCGGCTGATAATCCTATCACAGCGGCCATTGAACCTGCCCCGACCGGAACGGCACTTTGCATAAATTCACCACGTTTTCTGACTGTATGAACGGCATCCTTAAAGTTTAAAGCACCAGAAGCCACAAGTGCCGAATATTCACCCAGGCTGTGTCCCGCAACAAGATCCGGAACGATGTCAGTTTCCTGATCCAGTACTCTCAGAGCTGCAATACTTGTACTTAGGATCGCCGGCTGCGCATTAGCCGTTAAGTTCAGTTCGTCCGGCTCCCCTTCAAAACATAACCTTGCCAGGTTAAAGCCCAGTACGTCCCCTGCTTCCTCAAAGGTATGCCTGGCAACGGGGAACTGCCTGTAGAACTCACCACCCATTCCAATGTATTGTGCTCCCTGACCTGGAAAAACAAAAGCTCTCATGTTATACGTTTATCTGTTTTATTATAGATTCGCTATTATTCGGCTTCTTCCCCGCTCTCCTCTTCCTGCTTACTGAACGTTCTGCCCTTGTAGAAACCACAGCTCGGACATACCCTGTGGGGAGGTTTTTTCTCTCCGCAACTCGGACACAAGGACTGACCGGGAACGCTTACCTTATAGTGTGTTCGTCTCTTTCTCGACTTTGACCTTGATTTTTTTCTTTTTGGCAGTGCCATTTTTATGTTCTCCCCAAATTATTCTCAAATTTAATATCTTTCAACACCTTAAAAGCAGAACCGTTTAAACCTTTTTGACAGTTACATCTTTCAACGTTGAGATCAGTTCCACATTCAGAACACAGTCCTTCACATATATCTCTGCAGACCACTCTGGAAGGTAAACTTATGGCGATCTGCTCTCTGAAATAGTCCGACAGGTCCACCGATTCCCCTTCATAAGGATCGTGCCTGATATCGGTCTGGTCATTTTCGAACTCATGCTTTGGCTTTAATATCAGGTCTATATCCGTCTGCAGGTCCAGTTCTACCTCTTTTAAGCATCTGTAACACACGGTCTTTATGCCAAATCGCATCAAACCGCTCACGCTTATATCCTTTTGAACCTTAGTTACGTTACAATCGATCTCAATGTCCTTATTTAAGCTCAGTTCTTCCGTCCCGGTAACTATCTCCAGGATATTGGTAACCCAGCTTGCACCCCTTTGAACCTTCAGAGGTAACCCTTTTTCAGTTATATGATCGACCCTTATTAACATTTTTCCCAGCAGTTAGAATATTTAAACCGTTCAATATAACATACATAACTGCTATTACAACATTATCTTAAACCAAATGACAAGCCACCCTGTGCTCTTTTCCCTTATTGGTTAGTTCAGGCTCTATGTTCCTGCACTTTTCTTCGGCAACCGGACATCTTGGATGAAAACTGCATCCTTTTGGAGGGTCTATCGGACTGGAAATATCCCCTGTCACAGAAGACCTCTTACCGATCTTTTTGTTCATCACGTCCGGAATGGCAGAAATAAGTACCTGCGTGTATGGATGAAGAGGATTTGAGTATATATCCTCACTTCTTGCAACTTCAACTATTTTCCCCAGGTACATTACTGCAACCTGGTCACTTATGTGTTTTACCACCCTGAGATCATGTGAGATAAAAAGGTAGGTCAGATCGAACTCCCTCTGAAGGGATACCAGCAGGTTTATTATCTGTGCCTGAACCGATACATCAAGTGCGGAAACGGGTTCATCACATACAATAAAGGAAGGCTGCACGGCAAGCGACCTGGCAATCGCTATTCTCTGCCTCTGCCCGCCACTGAACTCGTGAGGATACTTATAAAGTGAACTTTTTGCCAAGCCGACCTTTTCCAACAAGTCACCTGCCGCACCCGTTCTTTCTGATCTGTCGTGCAGGTCGTGAATATCCATACCTTCGGTAATAAGGTCCTCCACGTTCATCCTGGGGTTCAAAGAACCATAAGGGTTCTGAAATATCATCTGCATATCCTTTCTGATGGGCCTTAAAGCAGAAGAACCTATGTTCGTTATATCCCGACCGTCGAACATTATCTGCCCGTCAGTGGCGTTAAGAAGTCTTATTGCAGTTTTACCAAGAGTGGACTTACCGCACCCGCTCTCCCCTACCAGTCCCAGCGTGGCACCTTTTTCTATGTTCAGATCAACCCCATCGACCGCCTTAACGTGATCAGACACCCTGGAGAAAATACCTTTTTTTATCGGAAAGTATTTTTTCAGTCCTTTTATTTCAACTAATTTCATCTTCGATCACCGTTTTAAGATCTCTTCCGACCTGTGACACGCTGAAAAATGCAGAGGACTTACCTTTTTAAGGTCAGGGTCCTGATCCCTGCATTTATCTATCACGTACTCACACCTGTCCTGAAATCTGCATGAGGAAGGCAGGTTCTTCGGAGAAGGCACGTATCCGGGGATAGATGGCAGGTCTTCCACTTTCTTATCAAGAGAAGGTATGGAACTTATAAGCCCTTTGGTATAAGGATGTGAGGGTGAACTGAACACGAGGTCCCTTGTACCCTTTTCAACCACTTTACCGGCGTAAACAACGTATACCTCATCCGCAACTTCAGAGACTATTCCAAGGTCATGGGTTATAAGCAGGACCGCCATCCCTGTAATATCCCTCAGGTGAAGTATCAGCCGCAGTATCTCCGCCTGAATGGTCACGTCTAAAGCCGTTGTCGGTTCATCGGCTATCAGAAGTTCCGGATCACAGGCAAGGGCCATAGCTATCATCGCCCTCTGGCACATACCTCCACTTAGTTCGTGCGGATAGCTGCTTATCCTTGCTTCCGGCGCGGGTATGCCAACGGTCTTCATCAGGTCCGTGACTTTTTCCTTTTCTTCACTCCTTGACAGACCTCTGTGTATCCTCAACGCCTCCCCTATCTGCTCCCCTACCGTAAAAACCGGGTTAAATGAACTTACAGGTTCCTGGAATATCATTGACAGTCTGTTCCCTCTGTACTCTCTTAGCTTTTTTTCAGACAGCTCAAGTAAATTACTGCCATCAAAGATTATCTCTCCACTTTCCACTTTCCCGGGAGGAACCGGCAGGAGCCCCATTATGGAAAGTGCAGTTACCGTTTTTCCACACCCGCTTTCACCAACTACGCAGATGATCTTACCTCTGGGGATGCTTAAAGAAACGCCGCTTACTACCTCGTACCTGCTTTCACCGTCCCCAAAGCTCACGCTCAGATCTTTAACTTCCAGTATATTTTTGGAACTCATCGTGCATCCTTCAGTTTCGGATCGACCGCGTTCCTGAAACCTTCCCCTATAAGATTCAGAGAAGTTACGGTCGCAAATATCAACAGTCCGGGAAAAAGTACCAGCCACCATGCAAAATCAACGTATTTCTGAGACTGCGAAAGCGTATCTCCCCAGCTGGGTTCGGGAGGAGGTACGCCAAAGCCTAAAAAGCTGAGGGATGATTCAACAAGTATCGCTCCTGCGATCCCGAAAGTCGCACTTACAAGAACAGGGGCAAGGGAATTTGGCATGATATGTCTGAATATTATTCTCACGTCGCTTCCACCAAGGGCTACCGCACCGTCCACGAAAGCAAAGTTCCTGAACTTCAGGAACTCGCCCCTGACAAGTCTTGCAATTCCCGTCCAGCTGGTCAGACCAATTACTATCATAATGTTATAAATGCTCGGATTGCTGAATGCAAGAACCGTAAGTATCAGAAAAAAGACGGGGAATGTTATCATTACCTCGAACAGCCTCGATATAATAAAATCTATCGTTCCACCGTAATAACCCGCGACCGCTCCAAGGACTATCCCGATCAGCACGGATATCCCGACCGCGATAACTCCGATCGATAAAGAAACCCTTGTGCCATGTACCATTCTGCTCAGCACGTCCCTGCCCCTGTCGTCCGTACCGAACAGATGGTCCGTCGATGGACCCTGCAGGATCGCATACAGGTCACTTTCGGTCGGACTGTACGCAACGGGTGGAAATATTGCAAAAGTATCTTTGCTGTTCATATACGCTTTTTTAATATCAAGGCCACTTAACTCCGGATAACTGAACACTGCCGGCATATAAAGCTTTCCGTTATCCACTAACACAATGGGTTTACTGCCCGCAATAAGGTCCTGAAAGACCGCAATAAAACCCATAAAGACAATGAACAGCAAGGATATCAGAGCCATCCTGTCTTTTTTAAACTCTATCCAAACGGTATTCCAGTACCCTAGACTTTCTTCGTTCATAGCCGTCCTCAATCAAAACTTATTCTCGGGTCAGTAAGCACGTACGCTATATCAGAGATCAGTATCCCTATTAAGGTCAGAAAAGCCGATATTGTGGCAATGGCCATAATAAGCGGATAGTCACGAGATAATATGGCTTCAAATCCTAATCTGCCGATACCGGGAATGGAGAATATCGTTTCGATAATAACACTGCCGCCAATAAGTGCAGGGAGTATCGTTCCCATGATGGTAATGATCGGTATCAGGGAATTTCTCAGGGCATGCTTGAAAAGAACCCTTCTCTCGTCAAGCCCCTTGCTTCTGGCGGTCCTTATATAGTCCTCTCTCAGCACTTCGAGCAGACTTCCCTTCTGAAATCTCGAAAGGGACGCCAAACCCGCGTAGGTCAGACAGAACACGGGGAGCGTGATATGCCATAGAAAATCCAGCGATTTACCCACAAGACTGTAATTTTCATACCCCTGCGAAAAAATACCGTAAACGGGAAAAACGTCCCAGAAGTCCCCACCCCCGAGAAAAAATATCAATATCATCGCCATCCAGAAGCTGGGGGTTGAATACATTATGAACAGAAAGAACGTAAGCAGTCTTTCTGTGGTCGTTCGCTGCTTGACTGCAGAATAAACGCCCAAAGGTATTGAGATAACGTATATAAGGAATATCGAGATAAAATTCAACGCAAGGGTAACGGGCAGCCTTTCCGCGATCTTATCAATAACGGGCCTGTGGTCCTTGTACGAATTCCCGAAATCCAGCGTTACGATCTGCTTTAACCATATAACGTATCTTTCATGGACCGGTTTATCCAGACCGTATAACTTCTTCGTCTGTTCTATTATGTCCTTTGTGATGGACTCAGCTCTTACGCTCTCGTTAATTCCCAGTTTCTGCTGGATCGGATTACCAGGAGCAAGCTGGATGATAAAAAACGTTATGATAGTTATTCCAAGGACCGTCGGAACAAGCAGGAAAAACCTTTTTATCAGATAATCTTTCATAAACAGCTACAGACCCGTCTTGATTACTGGCAGAATTAAAATCATAACCAATAATAACCGCTTCCTGCTGTATATCTATCTTACCGGTCACCGTCAGCCTGAACTGTCAACGCTTCGTTTAAAAACGAACGGGTTATTATAATACAGTAAGAGCCTGCTGACCGTCTGACCTCTCTTTATCAGTTAAAAAACCCTTCATCAGGTTTACAGCAAGTTGATTTTCAGCAGCGATCAGATATAATGACTTACAGAGTGAAAGCATCTGGACAGAAAAGATCATTAGCAATAATTGTCATGGATTATTGCAATATCTCATCAGATCCTATAAAGTATTATACTCAAATTAAATAATTAGGTCTTAGCACTGCTAATACTATAATCCATAACGGTTTTAAGGAGGATTTTTATGGCAAAGAAAAGTACACTGACGATAACGGACAACAGAACGGGGAAGGTTTATGAGGTTCCCGTTGAGAACGATACCATCAGGGCAACCGACCTCAGGCAGATCAAGGTAAAAGATACTGACTTTGGAATGATGAGTTACGACCCTGCCTTTGGCAACACTGCATCATGCAAAAGTAAAGTTACCTTCATTGATGGTGAAAAAGGTATTTTACGCTACAGGGGTTACCCGATCGAAGAACTTGCTAAAAAAAGTTCTTTTCTTGAAGTTTCATATTTACTGCTTAATGGAGAACTGCCGAACCGGAAGCAGCTCAGGGACTTTGAACACAACATAACCCATCATACCTATATTCATGAGAACATTAAAAAGCTGGTTGACAGTTTCAGATATGACGCACATCCAATGGGAATGCTCATGGGTACGGTCGCTGCACTGTCGACCTTCTATCCTGAAGCCAAGGAGATCTTTGATAACGAGAACAATGAACTTCAGATAAACCGTCTTATAGCAAAAGTACCGACCATTGCGGCATTTTCCTACAGACATATCATGGGACTTCCTTATATATATCCTGACAACGACCTCAGCTATACAGGGAATTTTCTGAACATGATGTTTAAAATGGCCGAACTAAAATACAAACCCAATAAAGCTATCGAGAAAGCCATTGATGTTCTGTTCATACTTCACGCCGATCATGAGCAAAACTGCAGTGCGAGCGCCATGAGGAACGTGGGAAGCTCAGAACCTGATCCTTATACTGCAACGGCATCCGCTATAGGGGCATTGTACGGTCCGCTGCACGGCGGTGCAAATGAAGCCGTTTTAAAGATGCTTCGAGAAATAGGGTCCAAGAAGAACATCCCTGATTATATCGAAAGGGCAAAGCGGGGTGAATTCAGGCTTATGGGATTTGGTCACAGGGTCTATAAAGCATATGATCCCAGAGCCAAGATCATAAAGGACGCAGCACATGACGTGTTCGAGGAAACAGGTAAGAACCCTCTTCTTGATATTGCACTGGAACTTGAAAGAATAGCCCTTGAAGACGATTATTTTGTAAAACGTCGTTTATATCCGAACGTGGACTTCTATTCCGGTCTGATATATCAAAGCATGGGACTGCCAACGAGCATGTTCACAGTACTTTTTGCAATTGGAAGAACACCGGGATGGCTTGCACAGTGGAAAGAGATGCTGGAAGACCCAGAAAGAAGAATCGCAAGACCACGCCAGGTTTACACGGGTTATAAAGCAAGGAAATACTCACCGATCTCAAAAAGGAAGAAGAGCTAATAACGCTCGACAAAGTACACCAAGCTGTTTATCTACATATTAACTCTGTTAATACAGTAGTTCAGCTTGGTGTTTTTTTAGGGAATTATATAGTTAAGTTGACAAGAAAGAACTTGTAAAATTGGTAGGAAAATGGTAGTATTATAGCATGGTTAGAACGATTACACGAACTGTAAAGGCAGATAGTGGTTTTCATAAAAGGCTGGATGAATTCTTAAATCAGCTTACCGATCTGTATAACAGTGCCTTGTACCATAGGTTAAGATCCTGGGATTGGTATGGAAGAACTATCTCTAAATACGAACAGTTTAACGAACTAACTGAGGTCCGAGAGCAAGACAAGGGATTTGAAAAGTTTAATGCGGTAGCTCAAAGAAGCGTTCTGGAAAGACTGGATAATGCATATAGTCCTTATTTGAGCTATTTAAGGAATAAAAAAGCAGGTAAGAAGGTAAGGAAGGTTGGCAGACCTAAATATAAAAGTTCAAACAGACCAGTTCGTTCATTTGAAACAAACAATTATAAAAACATAAAGAAGACAGGCAGAAGAACATATTTAACGATAAAGGGACTTGGCAGATTATCTTTCAAAGGTAGTATGCCAGAGTGTGTTTGTTTGAAAGCACCTAAAACAATAATAAGAGTAATTCAAAGTTCGTTAAGAATTAAGCTCCAGTTTCTGTGTGAGTTTACAGATGAGAAGAAGAGACCTTTGGATAAATCCATAGGGATAGATTTTGGAATAACAAACAGATTAGCTTTTTCAGATGGAACTAAAGTTCCCGGTATCAGGATAGACAGGAAGGAACTGAAAAGAAAGCAACGAATTGTTTCAAGAGCGGTAAAAGGTTCTGATAGCAGAAAGAAGAAAGTTTTATCGTTAGCGAAGGAATGGGAACGAACTACCGATCGTGAAAATAATGCTATACACAGATTAACAACAGAGACCGTAAAGAAGAGTAATCATATAAAATTAGAGGATTTGAATATACAAGGAATGGTAAAGAACCATCATCTTGCTAAATCCATAACGGAACAGCAATGGGGTAAGATCAAACATCAACTTGCTTACAAAGCCGAGATAGCTGGAGGCAAGCTGGTTTTAGTTAAAGCTCATTATACAACAAGAGCCTGTTCTGAATGTGGAAAGATAAATCCAAAACTGCCTTTGTATCAAAGAGTATTTAACTGTATATATTGCGGTTATTCAGAAGACAGGGATATAAATGCAGGTAAAAATATCAATACTCTTAATGAAGGAGACTTCATATCGGGCGGGAATAAGGTAGCAATACTCCCGATGAGTGCTAAGAGTATCAGATCAAAAGAGAACAGGGATAGAGGAACTCTGCACTCAGAACAGTATAGGTAAGTTTGTCTACTTAACTATATAATTCCCTTTTTTTATTTAAAAGCTTTCTAATATCCTCAACAGTGGTAAATTTCACCCGAGGTTTCCCTTTTATTTTTCCCTTACTGACCTCATCCTTATCTATCTCAAGCCAGTCGGCATAGTCAATATAACCCGAATCACTTCCCTTGCTTTCTTCAAGTAAAGTTTCCACTTTCTCTGAACTGGTAAATTCAGGTTTAAAGGTCTTATTGCTGCGAATATCGTCGACCATCGCCGAAACGGTCTCTGACGAATCCATTTTATTCGTTCCTATAACTCCGGTGGGTCCGCGTTTTATCCATCCTGCCGTGTACAGTCCTAAAATGCTGTTCCCTTTTTCGTCGGTAACCCTGCCCTGCTTATTGGGTATAATCCCACGATACTCATCAAAGGGTACACCTGCAAGAGGGGTTCCGTAGTACCCTATGGAGCGAAACACGGTGCCTACCTCTAATATCTCATGCTCACCCGTGGGACGTGCCCTTAAAGAACCATCATCGGATCTGAACAGTTCGTTCTTCGCAAGTTTAATACCTTTAACACCTCCTTCTCCATCAGGCAGAAGTTCCACTGGAGACACAAGGAACCTGATTATAAGACGTTTATCCTTATCGCAGGTGTTTTCCGAGAACTCTTTTAGCATCTGCACTTTTTTTTCCGTTGATCTGACAGGGTTTTTTGATAAATAACAGGTAGTTAGAGCATCAAGTTCAACTTCTTTCTTTAATGTTATGACATCCGCGGATTCAAGATTTTGAAGTTCTCTTATTTCAGGGTTTGTAAACGCCGCCTGTGCGGGTCCACGTCTCCCGAGCATATATATCTCCTTTACATTGCTGTTTATGAGTTTATCGAACGCATAGTCCGTAATATCCGTTTTTGAAAGTTCATTTGCAGACCTGCACAGTATTCTCGCCACGTCCACTGCTACGTTACCAATACCTACGATCGCCACTTTTTCGACAGTCAGATCAAAATCAAAATCGACAAAAGCAGGGTGTCCGTTATACCATGCAACAAACTCTGTAGCAGTATAGCTCCTTTCCAGACCTTCGCCGGAGATCTTCATTCTTCTATCGGTCTGTGTCCCGGTGGCAAAAATTACCTGATGATAGAACTTTTTCAGATCTTCAAGGGTAATATGAAGCCCAAATTCGACCAGTCCATAAAATCTGAACTTTGGATTTTCAGCTATCTTGTTATAAACCCTTGTAACGCTCTTTACTTTCTGATGATCGGGTGCCACGCCCGACCTGACAAGTCCAAAAGGAGTTGGAAGTTTGTCATACATATCAATTTCAATATTCAGGTCTTTATTATCGAACAGATATCCTGCAGCAAAAAACCCTGCCGGACCAGACCCTATTATAGCTATTCTGTAAATGCTGCTGCCTTTTGCTTCATTGTTCATTTCTATCTCTTTCAGTCCTTGGCACAGACAGGCTGATATCCAAATATGAATTTGCCTATATATCTACCTGCTCTTTTTCTTTATAATAGTATTTGATTGGAAATACTAATAACAGAATTATAATAAAATTAACTTTACGCATGAATATTTCAACAAAGACATCGTAGGTCCCTGGGTATTTATTATGGAAGCACAAAGCTTGATCAATAGAGAGCATTTACATTTAAAGGTTGTTCACGAAATCAGTGATCTGATCAATCAATCAAGTGGTCTGGATAATATTTTAAAGGACGTAGTGAACAAAATAAGCAATTCGTTGAATTTCGACGTGGTATCCATCTATATATGGGACAAAAAAAACAAGGAACTTACTCTGAGATCAACAATAGGACTTAACATAGGAAAGAACAAAGTCGTTTTAAAACCGAACGAAGGACTGACAGGACTGGTTTACTATACTATGCGTCCTTTGGCAGTTACCCCTGCTTCACTTCACAGAAACTACAGGTATTTTCCTGAAATAGGTGAAGAAAAGTACGAAAGTTACCTGGGTACACCGATCATACTGCACAACGAATGCTTAGGGGTACTGGTGGGACAGACCATTAAGTCACGACATATTAATCCGGCCGAGGAAACACTTTTTCAGATAATCGCGGCAAGACTGGCAGGACTGCTGGAAGTTGCCGACAGACTGGAACGACTTAAAACACCTTCGATCTTAAAACATAAGACCAAGACCTATCAAGGGAAAGGAGCATCTCCAGGACTTGCTATAGGGAACGCATTTTTGATGAGAGGTCTTTTTCAGCAGATCAGAAATGAAAATACAGTTAAACGGTCCTCGCCGAAAGAGGAGGAAAACAGGCTTTTCAGATCTTTTAAAAACGTTGAGAACGACCTGCACGAACTTATAGACAGACTGTCAAAGGACAGTATCCTGTCCGAGAACGAAATAGATATATTTCATTCTCACTTAATGATATTAAAAAGCGACTCTTTGAAAAGCACCGTACTTGATAAACTGCGAAAAAAGAAAACCACCGCGGAACAGGCGGTCGTAGGTGGAATAGAGCTGATCGCCTCCCAGTTTGAAAACCTTGAAGACAGATATATCAGAGAAAGGGCACAGGATTTCAGGGATATCGGTGAAAGACTGCTTCACGACCTTGCAGGGTCTAAGAAAAATGAAAGGTACATCCCGGCCAAGGTTAACAAACAAGTGGTTATCACAGATGAAATAGGACCGTCATTTGTATCGATGCTGAGCAGGAACAACGTTGGAGGGATTATTACCGAGAAAGGTGGTGAGACCTCTCATGCCGTGATCATAGCTAAATCTCTCGGGATACCACTTGTTGTGGGTATTGAAGGTATATGTGATCTGGTGGACTCCGGAGATAAACTGATCGTTGACGGCACTACCGGATTTATATTCATAAACCCCGATAACACCCTTGTAGAGGAGTATAAGAACGCCGAAAAGAAAAGTATTTTATTAAAGGAAAAGATCGAAAAGGAAAGCAAGGTCAGGGGAGATAACGTATTAAACGTATCCATAACCGCCAATATCGGATTTCCCGTTGATATAGACATTGCAAAACGTTACGAGATAGAAGACGTGGGACTGTTCAGAACGGAGTTTGCGTTCACTCAACTTGAAGAGTGGCCCGGAGTGGAAGAACAGATAAAAATATACAAACAAGTGGCAAAACACTTTAAAGGCGTGGTCAATATAAGGACCCTGGATATCGGTGCTGACAAGATACTGCCCTACTTCAATATCCCAGATGAGGAAAACCCCTTGCTGGGACTGAGGGCCATAAGGTTCTCGATGGAATATCTTGATCTGTTCAAGGACCAGGTTAAGGCGGTCCTGCTTTCAATAAGGAAAGGATGCAAGTTCAGGATACTTCTGCCGATGATATCCTACGTGTGGGAAGCAGAAACTGCCAAGCAGATCATCGAGGATACTGCCGCAGAACTGGATATTGAGAACAAAGATATCCCTGACCTGGGCCTGATGATAGAAGTTCCCGCTATAGTGTATCAGCTTGAGGACTATAAAGAGCTCATAAACTTCATTTCAGTTGGAACGAATGACCTGATCCAGTATCTTCTTGCCGTTGACAGGAACTCAAACGCCGTAGGACATCTGTACTCCTCTTTTCATCCATCCGTTTTAAGAATGATGGACGATATAAATAAAAAAGCACGGTCCCTTAACAAGGAAATATCCATCTGTGGTGAAATGGCAGGGTCGCCTTCCGGAGCACTTATCCTGCTGTCGCTCGGATACAGGAATCTCAGCGTTTCTCCTGTAAAGGTACCCCTTGTAAGATATCTTATACAGAAGTTCGACCACAAGCTCCTGGATCAGGTAAGGACCGAAATAATAACGCAGAAAAAAGAAGCAGAAATAGCACGTTATATACATGAGGTGCTTCAAAGCATAGACCCTTCTCTGGTTGAACTTGAATGAGCGGTCATAAAAACCCAACAGCTGCCCTTTATACCCCATACATACAGCAAGGACCATGAACTTGACCGTGATCCATATCGTGCTTTTCGTCGCCACTGTATTTACTACTTTTCTTTCCGGATATCTGCAAGGAGGGAGCATTGCCAGTGGCATATTCTTCTCTTTTTCGATCCTGTTCATACTGGGTTCCCATGAACTTGGCCACTATATGTACGCCAGAAGGCATAACGTCCTTGTTTCTCCACCTTACTTTATACCTGTTCCGCCACCTTTTATAGCCGGTACGATGGGAGCTTTCATAAAGATCAAATCACAGATAAGATCAAAGAGCTCGCTGTTCGACATCGGCGTTGCAGGACCGCTTTTTGGAGTGGTCGCTACACTACCGATCCTCTTTATCGGACTTAAGATGTCGCAGGTCGTCCCAGTGACCGAGTTCGAGAACGGGTCGGTCATACGCCTGGGTTCATCTTTACTGTTTGAACTTTTTGTAGATATGACCCTGGGAAGTGAAGCTATAAAAGAAGGTGAAGACATCATGCTTCACCCAATGGCGTTTGCAGGATGGATAGGTCTGTTTGTAACGGCTATCAACCTTATACCGTCAGGACAGCTTGATGGAGGGCATTTAATATTTTCATTGTTCAGTAAAAAGGTCCATTCTTTCTTCTCTCACGCTTCAATAGTCCTTCTTGTAATACTCGGTATGGGTTCAGAACCGTTCATGAACCTGTTTCAGGCTCTGGGCATGGACATTCAGGGGTTAAGCAATTACCTTGCCCTGGAAGGATGGTTCGGATGGCTTATCTGGGTGCTTGCCTTAATACTGATCGGAACCGGTCATCCACCCACCGAATATGAGGAAGAGGATATCGGTATTAAGAGAAAACTGCTGGCATTGTTAACGCTTTTAGTGTTTATAGGCTGCTTTATGCCCATTCCGTTCTCAACAGAATAAATGCTTTTTATTTTGTGCAACATTGTATATAGTCCCCAAATTTAATACATCTTCAAGTAATGACTTTCTTCCAGTGTCAGATAGATTGCCAAAGACAGCTGGCATACCCTGAAGGATTACAAAAGACGAGACGAATACATCATAAGATATATCAAGTATCTTACTTAACATATGCCTTACTGTCTAATATCTTGGAAGGAGTGATATCTTCTTTATCTTTATATATCTTAACAAATCTTTATATATCTTAACAACATTCTTATGTTCTTTATGTTTATGATATCTTTCTATCTTGTAAGATGATTTATCTACATTGAATTCAACAGTAGCTACGCAATCTTCTTGATCGTTAGTACTGATGATTTCAGCTCTGGTCTGACCGAATAAAGAAACGAGTAAACCATCTATGATTTACCCGATCCGTTAGATATAGTAGGATTTCCGTCTATACTGTCAAGAATAAGGTGTCTGCCAGGTTTGAAGTTAAGTTCTAATTCTTTATACGACAGGAAGTTCTGTAAAGTCAGCTTCGTGATTATTACCATTCATTATAGTTTTTTATTGTTTTTTAATTACTTGATCAATCCATTTAACAGACTTATATTCAAATCCCTTTTTATTAACTTTTTCTACAAGAGAATACCTTTCTTCGTTCAGTACATTTAAATCATTTTCTAAATTTGCAAGTTTTTGTGATATAATTGCTTTTCTCATTGGTAGAACATTATTATATAAACATTTAATATATTCTTTGGTTTCTATATTTATATCGCCATCTTTGATCTTCAACAAGTTTCTATTCCAACCGTTAGAATATGTTTTTTCTAAATCTTTTATCAATGCATCAATAGATGCAATCTGTTCCCTTGTATATTTAACGCTTTCCTCACGCTCTTTTATCTTTCGATTTAAATCATTTAAAATAGTTTTACATTCTCCATATTCTATATTTAAAAGTTCATTTTCTTTTGATAAAGTATCAGATATATATTTGATTACTTGCTCTTTACTTATTTGATAACTCATTTACTACCTCCATTATTATTTTCTTTTCTTAAATCTAATCCATATTCAATCTTGGTAGATGTAAAAATTACGCTAAATTCTATGTTATTATCATTATTCAAATTTAAATTTACAGGTCTGATTTCTTTGATTTTTATGTTATGAAATGTAATCATACTTACGAGTCCCGCATTTTCATTTTTATAATACACTTTAATATCCCCAGTATGAGTATTATTATATACAACCATCCATTTAGAAAAATAATTTCTATAAAAACATAAATCTCTAGAATCTTCAAAAACAACTTCTATCTCATGTTCAGAAAATTTATGTTCGAGATAAAAACAATTATTAAAATAAGGTATTAATTTAAGAACCCAAGAAATAAATCCATTGTTTATTTCATACAAGATTTTTTCATCTCGTATTAAACAAAATTTATGATAACCGTTAGAAATGCTGGGTATTTTAATTTCTTTAGTTTTATCCTGCAAAGTTTTTGAATCCAATCCAAGATCATTAGGTGTCTTTATTGACACAATAATATTTTTCTTATTATTTTTTTCTGCTATCCCCATCTATAATATATCCTTTATCATCTTCTACTATTTCTATATTCAAGTCTTTTAACTATTACCAATTTCTTTTGCTACAGACTGTAGTTTCTCAAATGATCTGTCATTTTCTTTAAATAATCCCATCAATTCATTTTTTAAACTTCTAATTTTCTTAAGATTAGGAACTACCATAAACTCATTAGGTGTAATGTTCTTACTAACTTTAGAACACAATATTTAGTTTCTATCACTACTTATTGTAAACACCTCTCTTAAAAAATTTTTATTTTACTTTTTTCTTACAGAATTCTGTATTTTAGCCATATCTGGAGGAGGACTAACTTTACTAACATTAACGCTATAAATGTTAATATCAGGAGTATCTTGAAACGACATTAAACCTTGATCTTTTAATGTATTTAACATATTAAATTTTTAAAATCCTCTTCATTAATGGTCTTAATACCAAGATCATTTGCCTTATCCAGCTTTGACCCTGGATTTTCTCCGTACAGCACGTAATCGGTCTTTCCAGAAACGGCAGCTACCACCTTGCCTCCGTTCTCCCTGATCAGTGCTTTGATTTCGTTCCTGCCGTAGTCCACCAGAGTACCCGTGACAACAAAAGTAATCCCTTTAAACCTGTTGTTCTCATACCTTTTATGATCATTATGGACCTCTACTTTGGAGTCCAATATCTTTTTTATCACCTCGATATTTTTCTTGTTCTGAAAAAAACCCCTGATGCTCTCTGCCATTTTATCACCAATGCCGTGTATTTCCGTCAGCTGCTCATACGCTGCATTCATAAGTTCGTCCAGATCATTAAAGACCTGAGCCAGCAGCTGAGCTGAACTACTTCCCACGTGTTTAATACTTAAAGCGTTTATAAACCTCTCAAAACTGATCTTTTTACTTTTACTGATCTCGTCGATCAGGTTTTCTGAAGATCTTTCAGCAAATCCCTCAAGACCGTCCAGGCTCTCCGTTTTCAGGTAAAAAATATCACTTAAATCGTTCAACAGCCCTTTTTCTATCAGTTGATCGACTATCTTCTCTCCAAGTCCTTCAATATCAAATGAACCCTTTGAAGCCAGATGGCATATCCTTCCCTTTATCTGTGCTCTGCATGAAAGGTTAGTACAGTAGAGATAAGCGTTTTCCTGCTCCACAGGTGTACTGCAGACAGGACATTTCTCGGGCATTACAAAAGGTTTCTCATCCCCTGTACGTTTTTCCAGTACCGGCTTGACGACGTCAGGTATCACGTCACCCGCCCTTTGAATAACCACGGTGTCGCCAATCCTGATATCCTTGGATCTTATAATGTTATCCGTGTGCAAAGAAGCCCGTCTGACGGTTATCCCACCGATACTTACGGGTTTTAGTTCTGCAACCGGGGTCAGAAGACCTATCCTCCCTACCTGTACCGTAATATCCTCGATCACCGTGGTCGCCTGACGTGATTTAAATTTAAACGCTATGCACCATCTCGGATACTTGGCAGTGTGACCAAGAAGTTCCTTGAGTTTTATCTCATCTACCTTTATTACCACCCCATCAGCTTCATAATCAAGTTTATCCCTTCCTTTCTCCATTCCGTGATGATAGGAAATTGCTTCCGTTATGTCCTTGCACGTTTTAATTCCATCGTCCACCTTTAATCCCCAACGTTCTATCTGGTCCATTACCTCCGTTTCCGTTTTAAACTCGCGACCATCCACGTGTCCGATACCCCATGCGTAAAAATCCAAGGGCCTTTTTGCCGTAACGCTGGAATCAAGCTGCCTTAACGTACCTGAAGCCGCATTTCTGGGATTGGCGAACAGCGGCTCTCCAGCCTGAGCCAGACGTCTGTTCAGTTTGTTAAAAGATCGGATCGGGAATATAACCTCTCCCCTGATCTCAATTAATCGTGGCGGGTCTGGTTCATTTCTAAAAAGTAATGGAACGGAACCGATGGTCTTTATATTACCGGTGACATCCTCTCCTGTCTTACCGTCTCCCCTTGTCGCAGCACTGACCAGTTTACCTTCCTCATAGACCAGGGAAGCTGAAACACCGTCAAACTTCGGCTGAGCAATGAACTGGATATCGTCAGTGGAGTTTAAAAACCTTTGTGTTCTGCCGTTAAAATCAAATGCCTCTGCATCGTTTGTAATATTGTCTATGCTCATCATAGGAACGATATGCTCGTGAGGATCAAATCCCTCGGCTACGGTCCCTCCGACCTTCTTTGATGGCGAGTCATCAACGATAAACTCTGGATATGCGTTCTCCAGTTCAATCAGTTCTTCCAGCATCTCGTCAAACTCCTGGTCTGAGATCACGGGACTGTTCTTCACGTAGTAAAGATAATTGTGGTTATCCAGTTCTACCCTCAGGGATTCTATCTTTTTCCTTACGTCTTCAAGTGACATGTTCTTGATCATCATCTGAAGTTGTTGAGCCAGCTTTGCAGTTCCCTTAAATGGCCTGTATTTACAACGTCATCCTTTCTGACCCGGCCCCTTCTGGCCGTGAGTATTCCGTATATCATCTGAGCAAGCTGATCAACGTGATGGGCATCCGTTGAAATAATAAGTTTTACACCTTTATCAACCGCATTTTTTACGTGCTCATCTTTCAGATCAAGTCTCATATTGGAAGAGTTAACCTCCAGGGCCTTACCGTATTTTCGGGCGGTATCCATTATCTCGTCCATATCAATATCGTAAGGATTGCGAAATCCTATAAGCCTTCCCGTCGGGTGACCAAGGGCCGCAACGTAAGGATTGCGCAGTGCCGACGTTATTCTTCGGGTCATCTCGTCCTTTTCCATCTTGAAATTACTGTGTACCGAGGCAATAACCACGTCAAGTTCCTTAAGCACCTCGTCGGGATAATCCAGCCTGCCATCGGGTTTTATATCCACCTCAGCTCCCATAATGACCTTAATTCCATCAACTGCCACATCTGCTTCTCTGATCTCCTCTATTTTTTTATTTAATCTGTCAACGTCCAGTCCGTTCGCTATACGCGACGACGGGGAATGGTCCGTAACAGCAATATATTCATATCCAAGGTCCCTGGCCCTTATGGCCATTTCCTTTACCGTGGACCTTCCGTCACTCCACGTACTGTGAGTGTGAAGGTCTCCCCTGATATCCTTTATGTCGATCAATGTTCCCAGCTTACCTGAGATCGACAGTTTTATTTCTTCTTTATCCTCTCTCAGTTCCGGGGGTATATACTGCATATCAAGCTCTGCGTACAGATCGGCTTCTGAACTGAAGTTCGCACTTGTCAGGTCAGTACCGTTCTGCCTTGCCATATCTTCGATCCTTTCAACGTGACCTTCAGAACCGGTTCTGAGAAAGGTTGAATAAACAGAAGGTCCTCTGGTGCTTAAATATACGTTGACAGGCATATTGTTGTTCAGAAGTAAAGAAAGACCATGATCATCGCTCTTCAGTACCTCTCTTACGAATGTTGAGTTAATAACCGCTTCCCTTACCTGCTCCGTTTTATCGGAAACAACGATAATATCTATGCTTTGAGTGGTCTCTGAACCTCGTCTGAGGCTTCCCACTATTTTTACATCGTCAACGTTCCTGATCCCCGCCAGTTCATTTCTGAGCGATTCCGCTACCGGCAGGGCAAATCCCAGATTGATCTTATCTATATGGGACTTGAAAAGCTTAATTCCGACCCTGATCTCTTTTATCTTCTTTATTCCAATACCCTTAACCTGCAGCAGTTCCGGACTCTCAATGACCCTCTCAAGATCACTGAACTCACGCACGTTAAAGTCCTGATAAAGGGTCTTTAAAAGTTTTGGTCCGATACCTTGAACGTTCAGCATATCGGTAAGCGTTTCAGGTATCTTCGCCTTCAGGTCCTCATAATACTGCATTCTTCCTTCATCAATGAATTCCCTTATCTTCTTTGCAAGGTCCTTGCCAATACCATCAATATTTTCTATATCGTCCCCGCCTGAGCGGTCCCCTATATCCTTATCCAGGTTCAGGATGTTCCTTGAAGCCCTCTTGTAGGCACGTACCTTAAACGGGTTTTCACCCGCGATATCAAGCATATTGGCGATATTATTGAATATTCGGGCGATTTCGCCGTTAATGTTCATTGATCAGCCGCCAAATGATCTTGCCGTTTGAATTTCAGCAGAGTACCGTTTTATACCTTCATATATACCCTGGGCTATACGCACTCTGTATTTGGAATTGTTAAGTCTTTTTTCCTCTGTGGGATTTGATATAAAGGACGTCTCAACGAGTATGCTCGGAATATCAACTCCAATTAAAACGATAAAAGGTGCTCTTTTAACACCTTTATTTTTAAAACGTTTATATCGCGGAGCTACTGTACTATAAATGGAACTCTGTACATAAGCTGCAAACTTTTCAGATTCCTCTATCTTTGAACTCAGGAGATATTTCTTCAGAATGTCGTCCAGGTCGCTGACCCTTTTTGTTGTAGTGGCATTTTCTCGTGCTGCGACTTCAAGTGCTCTTTTGTTTTTTGTAAAACTCAGAACGTAGGTTTCTGACCCTACGGCCTTTCTGTTCCTGGAGGCATTGCAGTGTATTGATATAAACAGGTCTGCACCCCGCTTTTTGGCAATGGCAGTTCTTTCTTCCAACGGGATAAAACGATCTTTGGACCTGGTCAGATAAACCTTTTCTACTCCGATCTCTTTACCTTTACTGTCAAGGATCCTTTTAAGTTCCTTGGCTATCTTTAAGTTTATATCCTTCTCCTTGACCCCGTTCGGACCTACCGCGCCCGGGTCATGCCCTCCGTGTCCCGGGTCTATCACGACCGTACGGATCTTTAACCCCAATGCCTGTCTTAAACTATCTAACTGTCCTGGAGAAGGAAGAGAACCGGCTTTTTTATCAGGTCTTATCCTTAATTTTTTCCTGTCTCTGCTTGTAGCGACTTTGCCCTTTTCACCCCATATGTCCATGACTATCCTAAAGGGGTTCGGCAATGAAAAGACATTGTAGTTCTCAAAACTGTCTATATATAAGACCACTCGGGATTTGGTTTTTGTATACTGGGCATATTTTATATCTTCAAGCAAACCCATCGTCAAAGGCTCCATGTACAGGTCATCGTCCACGTAGGTGTTGTTAATATCAACGAACAGTCTCGGAGGCTTGTTTATATCCGGATCAGCTTTAAGCAGCCGGGACTTGTATGAAGCCGACCTATCCAGCTGAATAACGACCCTGGTCGAGTTTTTCGTTGACCAGTGTCTTATTTTTGTGAGCCTGGCCTTTGAACCGTTGGTCGGAGCAGGCTTGTGTTCATCGATCTTTTCAGACCTGTGAACCATCAGTTTTCTTGCTTCTCTTCTTGCTATGGTCAGCATGTCGCCCCGAGGCAGATCGTTCACGACCTTTTTGTACTCAACGTAAGCCTGTGACCTGTTACCGAGCTTTTCATAGACCCTTGCGATCCTGATCTGTGCATCATCGGCCAGATCACTGTAAGGAAAGGCTTTAACGAACTGACGTGATAAACTTATTGATCTCTTATGTGAAGAGGAAGAACTGAACCTGTCCCCTATCTCTTCGTACATCTTGCCAGACAGAAAGAGTGAATTAAGTGCTTTTTTGCTCTTAGGGTATGATTCGTATACGCTGAAAAATACTTGAGCAATGGTTTCCCATATTTCTTTATCTTGTGATTTTTTGGTGTCTACGGCCAAACTGCCATAAAGATGGTTGGCTTCATTGAACAGTACCGTTCCCCTGTCTTTGGCATAGCTCTGTGTAAAATAAACAGACAGTACCAGAATAAAGATGGTATATACTATGATGCTTGTTTTTCTTCTATGCACTTTAAAAAGTCTATTATATGTATTTCAAATCATTTTGCAATAACGGGTAAATAATGATAATTTTTTGTATTTATGAAGGTCATAATACTCGGCTGCTCCACTTCGACCGGAGTTCCGATAGCCGGATGTAACTGCGACGTTTGCACTTCCGGAGATCCCAGGAATAAAAGAACAAGAAGTTCGATACTTATAAGAAAGAACGGACTGAACCTGCTGATCGACAGTTCAACGGACCTTCGCTTCCAGGCTTTGGCGAACGACGTTAGCAGGATCGACGCGGTCCTTTATACCCATTCCCACGCGGACCACACCCATGGAATAGATGATCTCAGAACCTTTAACTTCACTAACAGGATCGAGATATGCTGCTACGGGAATTCCTTTACGGTCAGCAATATAAAAGAAAACTTTAAATACATATTTGACAGTTTCCCCGCTGCAGGAGGGAAGCCAAGACTTAATTTTAAGACCGTTAACAGAAAATTCAATTTCAAAGGGATAGATATAACACCCGTTGAGATAAATCATGCAGACTGGATGATACTCGGCTACAGGATCGGCAGTATGGCGTACCTGACCGACTGCAGTGGTATCCCGGCCAGATCACTTAGAAAATTAAACGAACTTGACCTGCTGATCATCGGAGCCTTAAGGTATAAGGAACATGTGGCACATTTTAACGTGGAGCAGGCAGTTGATATGATAAACAAGATCAAGCCTAAAAAAGCTGTTTTAACCCACATGGGCCATGAACTTGATTACAGATCGCTAAAAAGCCAGCTTCCAAAGAATATCTCCCCGGCATTTGACGGACAGGTATTTATACTAAACTAGTGATGGATGGATAAATGAATAACGTGATCAGAGAGTTAATAAACAAAAACAACACCAAGATAGTCTTCTGTGTATTAGACGGATTAGGCGGTTTACCAAAAGATGGAAAAACCGAACTCGAGGCTGCCGACACGCCCAATCTGGACGAACTTGCCAAAAAGTCGTCCTGTGGGTTGCATATTCCGGTGGCAAGGGGCATTACGCCCGGCAGCGGTGTGGCACACCTGGCATTATTTGGCTATGACCCATTTGTTCACAGGATTGGCAGAGGCGTGCTTGAAGTACTGGGTCTTGGCGTTGGTCTGGACGAAAATGACCTTGCAATAAGAGGGAATTTCGCAACTGCCATATATCAAGACGGCTTGCCGGTCATTACGGACAGAAGAGCTGGAAGAATACCAACAAAGGAAAATAAAAGGATCGTTGGACTTTTATCTGAACAAATAAAACATATTGATGGAGTTAAGATCAGCTTTTATTCAGGAATAGATCACAGATTCGCCTTAAAGCTCACCTTCCCGGAAAAAATCGCCACTGGGGGAGATAACATCAACGACACCGACCCTCAGGAGGCTGGATTAAGTCCTCTTATCCCGAACGGGTCGACCCAAGAAGCGTTAAAACCTGCCAGAGTTATCACAAAGCTCATTAGCCGTATCGCTGAAAAGATAAGGAACGAGAAAAAAGCAAACTATGTGTTACTAAGGGGAATATCGGTACGTCCTTACCTGGACCCTTATAAAGATGCCTACGGATTAAAAGCAGGCTGTATCGCGGCTTATCCTATGTACAGGGGCGTTGCAAAACTGGTCGGGATGGAAGTACTGCAGGTATCAGATAAAACCATTGCAGGTGAAATCGAGACACTTAAGGGATCAATGGACAATTATGATTTTATCTACCTTCATATAAAAGGGACCGATAGTTACGGTGAAGATGGTAATTTTGATGGAAAGGTCGGGGTTATAGAGGAGTTTGACAGTTCAGTTCCTGAGATAATGCACCTTGATCCAGATGTTCTTGTTGTAACAGGCGACCATTCAACTCCATCCATAGCTATGTCCCATAGCTGGCACCCTGTTCCCATCATGATAAACTCCAAATATTCAAGATTAAGTAATATTAAGGGTTTTAATGAAACGGAATGTAATAAAGGTTCCCTTGGAATTATTAAATCGACTGATATTATGCCACTTCTGCTTGCGCACTCAGGCAGGCTAAAAAAGTTCGGGGCATGACCTATCAGTAAGATAGTTTTCTTCAACATAACAAACTTTAGACTACTTTCAACGTCAGTTATGTTTTATTTAAACGCCGAAGTGGTGGAATTGGTAGACACGCTATCTTGAGGGGGTAGTGCCCATAGGGCGTGGGAGTTCGAGTCTCCCCTTCGGCAAAAATACTTTAAAACAACGTCCATAAAACTGCTGATGTTTGTTGATTGTAAGTGTTTTTCTGCTGTTTTTGCTGAAATAGTTTAAAGTTAGAAATTTTAGCATTGTATACCGTGTTGCCCGAGATTAAAAAACAAGTACCAATGCCATCAAGGTTCCTATCTACCTGTAGAATTATCTTTGGGTTTTCTACTTGTTATTATTCCTTTATTCTGACTGAGAGATTTTAATTCGTTCAGTGTTTTGGAAAGGACTGCATTGCTAAGTCTTTACCTGAGCTCTTCTCTTTCTTCTTATCGTTACTGACACAGGTATAAGTATCAGACATGCCATTACTCCGAGAATATCTTCATCAACGCTGCTTTGCTCTGATACGGCACATCCTCCTCCACCTCCGCCTGAATCACTACCTGTCGGTGGCGGAGCCGCTGCACTGAACCTGAAGGTCAACTCTTTAATGTCTCCATTCCTGTCCGTTACCGTGTACGTGTAGGTCCTCTCAGACGACGCACTCGCGGGCGTCCCGCTTATTATCCCTGTGTTTCTGTCCAATCTCAACCCAGGAGGTAAGGGAGGCGTTATACTGTATACTAACGGTGCATTCCCTCCCGTTGCTACCGGCAACCTTATTGATCTCCCCATGTACACCTGATCTTCTATCGTCGTCACGCTGAAGTCCGGTTCGCTGTCTTCTTCCACTGTAATACTGAACTCCAGTTCATCTGTATCATTATCTGCGTCCGTTACTGTATACGTGTAATCAGTCTCAGACGTTGCAGTAGTCGGTGTTCCGCTTATAACTTGTGTAGCAGGGGTAAAATCCAATCCGGCAGGTAAGGCAGGAGTTAAGCTGTAAGTTAATGGAGCATTCCCTGACGTTGCTTCAGGCAGTGTTTCATTTACTGCTTCTCCGTTTATATATACCTTGTTATCTATAGTTTCACTTCCGAAGGTCGGCATTGTGTTCGGTTCTGCTCTTACAGTAATACTGAACGTTAACTCGTCCGTATCTCCATTTAGATCAGCAACCGTATACGTATAATCAGTCTCAGACGTTGCAGCAGTTGGTGTTCCTGTTATCTCTCTGGTAGCAGGGGTAAAGATCAGTCCATCAGGTAATGCAGGAACTAAACTGTAAGTTGAAGGTAGATTATTATTTTCTGCTGCCTCAGGTAACGTTTCCGTTACTCCTGTAAACGTATAATACACCTTATCTGTTATCGTATTATTAAAGGCTGGCTGGGTGTCTTTTATTATTTGTATTATGAACGTCAGCTCAACTTTATCTCCATCACTGTCCGTTACCTTATATGTGAAAGTTCTAAAAGTAAACGGAGTAGGATCAGGTGCTGTTCCACTTATCACTCGGGTAGCAGGCTCAAAGCTCAATCCAGTTGGTAATGAAGGGG
Source organism: Thermodesulfobacteriota bacterium (assembly GCA_965215275.1). Classification (GTDB taxonomy): domain Bacteria; phylum Desulfobacterota_D; class UBA1144; order Nemesobacterales; family JAJCZQ01; genus CAZUNK01. The sequence goes on along the minus strand of OZ244044.1, from coordinate 140,012 downwards.
TTAAACTGTAAGTTAAAGTCCCATTCCCTCCCGTTGCAGCAGGCAGTGTTACTGGAAGGTTTGCCGTAGTCCCTTCAATATATATCTGATTTGGGATAGACTGACCACCAAAGCTCGGCTCTGAGTTCGCTTCTATAGTAATAGAGAAAGTAATACTGTCAGAATCACCGTCATCATCAGTTACCTTGTAGGTATAAGTTTGAGTTATAGGTAATCCACTTGGAGAAACGTTGAGCGTTCCACTTAACGTTCTGGTGTTTTCGTTATAATCCAATCCATTAATTTTAATTGGATCACCTATACTATTAGTTAAACTGTAATTTAAAGTTCCGTTACCTCCGGTAGCCTGAGGCAGAGTTAACGTTACTGCTGAACCATTAACAAAAACCTGATTTTCTACCGTCTGACTGCCGAAGCTCGGATCACCGGCTGGACCTTTTACCGTGATACCGAAGCGCAAACTAATCGTATCGGGTCTTTCGTCTGTTGCTCTATATGTATAAGTAGTCTTGCCCTGTGGAGTAGTTGGTGTTCCGCTCAGCACCCGGGTGTCAGGATCAAAACTCAATCCAGCAGGTACATTAGGAGATATACTGTAACCTACTGATCCATTCGCTCCAGTTCCCCTAGGCAGCACTAATGGTGTTATCTGAACCCTTGTTGTATACACCTGATCATCTATCGTCTGACTGTCAAAACTGAAATGATGTTTAGTACTTATCTCACTGCCAGGTCCCTGATAAAAATTCCCGTATACCTTAATGCTCCATGAGTGTAAGGTAACAGTGTTTTTTTCATCTTCTTCATCTCCGGGAGCAGTATCAGAGATCTTAAGGATCCATTCTCCGGAAGGGTCTTCTCCGAGGTGTTTAGCCGACCCGAAACGATGTGTTCTTCTCAGGTAACTGACGCAGTTTTCTTCTTCATTCGAAGATCCCCTTACAACCTCCCGCACAAGTTCAGATACTGTCCCGGAAGGAGAGGTTATCTGTATATTAAGGTCCTGTAAGCAGTCACACGAAAGAACAAGCTCAGCTTCAACGAACTCCGTAAATGTTACCTCTTCAAGGTCCGGTATCATAAGTCTGGAAACAAGGACCCCGTCCGCTTCTCCATCTCCATCAGGAATTGTCAGTTCATTATCTGAAGAAGCTGTAATGGTCCTCATCTCTCCAACGCCTTTCCAGCTTTTTGCAAGTTCTGCAGCTGCTTCTGCGTCTACCACGCCAAAACCATACTTAGGATTAGAATTATATCTTTCCGTATCAGAACCGTATTTAACAGCTCCAGTCTCCCAGCTCATATCAAAAAAATCGTTCTGCCGTGCTGAACCCGCAAGTATAAGCTTTATATCCCTCCAGCTCAGATTCCCGTTTATCTCTCTCAGCAGTGCTGCCACTCCTCCAACCTGTGAAGCTGATAGAAATGTTCCGGAAGTTACAACGTAATCGTTTTTGTTATCAGTAGTTACAATATCAGAACCAGGTGCACATACCCACAGATTTACTCCCTCTTCTGAAAAAATACTCTTCTTTCCAAAGCCGTCCGTTGAACAGACGGCTGTTACTCCGTAATAGCTGGAATATTCATTAAAATTAGCCTGATCTCCTCTTTCATGCCCGTCCCCTACTCCCCGGACGTAAAACACCCCTTTACCGTAAAACCCTTGCTTTATACCAAGTTCCACTCCTTCTTCCCAGGAAGATGAAGCCTCCTGAAAAAAAGCTCCGTCCTCAGATCCCCGGCCGTTAACCGATACTGCTGTTATTTCCTTATTACGGACCACCGCGTCCGCTTCACTGATATCACCGGATAACCTGTAACTGTATATACTCGCACCAGGTGCTGTTCCTCTTACTCCCAGTCCGTTATATCCAGTTGCTGCTGTTACTCCTGCCGCTCTTGTCCCACTAAAGGATGAACTGTCAGAAAGATCATAGTTCGGTCCGGAACGGACGTTTGCAGAAAGGTCCTCATGTGAAAGGTCGATACCGTCACTTACTATTGCTACGTTAATTCCGGTACCGTATACGTCTTCGTTCCACACCCCCTCTATGTTTATATCTTCTCCTGCAGTTATTCTATTTCCGGAAAAACTTAACTGCCCCGTGTTCTTCAGATGCCACTGACATCCGTATAACGGATCTTCCGTGTCTGCACTGATGCCTCTGCATTCAGATAATGTTTCTTCCAGGCTGCTCTGCCCTTTTGCAGCTATTACCAGTATAAACAGAAGAATAAAGACTAAAGTTAGTAATGACTTAGATGGGGGGGGGGATTATCTTAAACATTGTTCTTACAAAATACTTATACCAGGCTGAAAGTTCAGGTATACACGGGGGGGGGGGGGTAATGGAACTACGTGTTTTTATGTTTGATCTTTTCATAACTCTTTTATTTTACCAGGTATTATGAACGAATGTCAAGTATGGACTTCTTTTATTTCTTACAGTGATAATAATCATGTAAAGCTGTGTTGAACCACCTATAAATGTAAGTTCAACTACCAGTTTATCTCGCGATCATTCAGAAGCGGTCAGATATGGAAGAATAAGTTTGTATATTTCCTGTGCCTTCTGGGCCTGACCCGTTTTTTCATAGGCAAGAGCAAGGTTTATCTTAGCCGCTTTTCTGTAAAGACTGTCTGAACTATCTATCTTGGACAGGGATTTAATCGAATCTTCCCATTTTTGCAGATTATAATAAGCAAGCCCTAGCGTTAAATTACTGCTATCCCTAAGGACCTGGCTATCAGGTTTACTTTCAAGATATTCCTGCATCTTTTCAATGCTTTTCTCATACTGATCAGAGTCGTAGTATATAGTTCCGGAATAATAGATGGAGAGTTTAGCCGCCTGCTCGTCTGGATACCTTGATGCTATATCTGAAAATCTGCCCAGCGCTTCCTCAGCATTACCACTGTTGTAAAGTTCAAGGGCATCTGCAAACTTAGCTCCAACGCCATCGCTTTTTTTATTTTGGTAAAAGTTAAAACCTAAAACGAAAGCAAATACCAGAACGGTGGCAACGAGAGCAAACAGAATCTTATTAAAGTTTTTTTCAACCTTGTCCACCAGCCTTACAATAAAAGCTGTGAACTTATCCGGCTGCTTCAGTTCTTTCTGTGTATATTTAATTTTTTCCACTGTTAATGTAAATATACTATAAATAAACAAGTAGCATTATTCAAGATAAACCCTATAAAGTTCCCTTTCATGAAACTGTAAAGCAAGAAGGTTCGGTTCTCTTCTTAACCCTGGTCTATACTAAGCAATATTCTCAATGGAATTATCCAAAGACACCGTGTATAATCTGATGATAATTATGTATCCATACATAACGAATTTCCTGTTGATCGCTTTGTTTTCCTTCCACGGAACTTCATATGCTCAGACAACGTCAGACCCTGCAGGCGGCGACCTTGGCCGGAACGTTATAACCATTGAGATAAACGGCACTATAAACCCCTCAACGACCGATTATATAAAGGCAGGTATAAAAGAAGCCGAGAAAGAAGGCTCAGAGGCAGTACTTATTTTACTTGACACACCTGGAGGTCTTCTCAGTTCAACAAAGGACATAGTTAAATTATTACTTAATTCCGAGGTCCCCATAATCGTATATGTGTCCCCAAAAGGTGCATCAGCTACATCAGCCGGGGTGTTCATTACCCTGGCCGGTAACGTTGCCGCTATGGCTCCGGGTACAAGTATCGGTGCAGCACATCCAGTAAGTATAGGTAACAGGAACAGCGGACCTCAGAAAAATCCTTTTGAAAAGGGAAAGAACAGAAATAAAGAAGATAAAACCACCGAAAATATTATGGGCGAGAAGATAGAGAAGTTCGCAGTGTCTTTTATACGAAGTATCGCCGAAGAAAGAGGAAGAAACGTCAAATGGGCCGAGAATGCCGTAAGAAGCAGCGATTCCATAACTGCAAAAGAAGCTCTGGAAAAGAACGTAATAGACCTGATATCTCCCAACATCCCCTCCCTGCTTAACTCGGTCAATGGAAAAAAAGTAAAGGTCGGTGAAAAAGCGGTCGTATTGAACACAAAAGGTACAGAGCAGAAAAGACTTGAAATGAGCCTGAAGCAGAAGATCATAAACATTCTTAGTACCCCAGATATAGCGTTTCTGCTGCTATCTCTGGGGTCTCTTGGAATAATTATAGAGTTTTATAATCCCGGTACCATATTCCCCGGTGTTGCCGGTTTGATCTCATTGATAATCGGGTTCGTCTCACTTCAAATACTGCCCTTTAATTACGCAGGACTTGCATTGATCTTTATCGGACTTGCGTTGTTCGTCTCAGAGCTGTACGTCACAAGCTACGGACTTCTTAGCCTTGCAGGATTGCTGAGCTTTGTTTTTGGAGGGTTGTTGCTGTTCGATACAGATGAATCGAACCTGAGAGTTGGCTACAGCATTATATTTGCAACTTCCCTTGCACTCGGAATATTCTTCGTATTTATAATCTACTCGGTAAGGAAAACATGGGACCTTAACACAATGAGCGGTTATGAAGGATTGGTGGGTCAGCGCGGTAAAATGATCGATTGCAGTGGAAAAACAGGTAAAGCATTTATAAATGGTGAATACTGGAACGTACACAGCGAAGAAGTATTAAATAAAGATGATGAGATAAAAGTTATTGAAAGTGAAGGAAGCTTGGATATAAAAGTATCCAAAGTATAAAATTTGGAGGCAACAATGGGAATGATCGTTTTTGTTGTTATCATCGGATTACTCATAATTTACAACAGCGTCAAGATACTTAAAGAGTACGAAAGAGGTGTTATCTTCAGACTTGGAAGACTGTCGGGTACAAAGGGTCCTGGGTTACAATTTATTATCCCTTTCATAGATAAGATGGTGAAAATAAGCCTGCGGGTAATTACAATGGACGTACCTCCTCAGGACGTAATTACCAAGGATAACGTCTCGGTAAAGGTAAATGCCGTGGTTTATTTCAGGGTACTGGAACCGGAAAAAGCGGAAGTTCAGGTGGAAAATTACCTGTATGCAACGTCCCAGCTGGCACAAACAACCCTGAGAAGCGTACTGGGACAGGTCGAACTTGATGACCTGTTAGCAGAAAGGGAAACACTGAACTTAAAACTTCAGGACGTACTTGATAAACAAACGGATGCCTGGGGCATAAAGGTTACACTGGTAGAAGTAAAATACGTTGACCTGCCACAGGAAATGCAAAGAGCAATGGCACGCCAGGCTGAAGCAGAAAGAGAAAGAAGAGCAAAGGTCATAGCAGCTGAAGGTGAATATCAGGCATCAACAAAGCTCGCTGAAGCTTCTGATATTCTGTCTAAAAACCCGATGTCACTGCAGTTAAGGTATTTACAGACAATGATGGAAATGTCCTCGGATAAAGGATCAACCATTGTTGTGCCTCTTCCCATAGATATTATAAAGCCCTTTATGGACGGTCATAAGAACGATAAAGAGCAAATCGGCTGAAAAAGAAACGGATGAAGTTAAGCAATCCTGCTAAGATCTTTTTGGTATTTATATATATCTTTGGAAGTCTTTATCTATCTTCCTGTAATCAGAACGAACTAAAGAACAATAACGGGAAAAAAGCTTCCGGTGGATGGCTTATCTACCATCTGTCGTCCGAACCTTCAACTTTAAATCCTATAACCGCTACTGATGTTTATGAGTCAGTAATAAACGGTAATATCTACGAGACCCTTACAAAAAGAGATAACAAGACGCTGGAGATCAAACCTCTTCTTGCAAGGTCGTGGGAAATTTCCGATGATAAGCTAAGGTACAAGTTCAGATTAAAGCAAAAAGTCAAATGGCAGGACGGAGTACCTTTTACCTCTAAGGACGTTGTTTTTTCATACAGATCTATAATGGACCCGGAGGTTGATACTCCACACTTAAGGAACTACTATAAGGATATACTTGACGTAAAAGCCATTGACGACCACACGGTCGAGTTCATTTACTCCAGACCTTATTTCCTGGCTCTGGAATTCTGCGGTGGAATGCCGATCGTTCCCGCTCATCTTTTCAGCGGAAAAGATTTTAATAAAAACCCTCACTCAAGAAAGCCCATAGGCACGGGTCCGTATAAATTCGTTAAATGGACCACAGGAAGTGAGATACTGCTTGAAAAAAATGAAAACTACTGGGGAGAGAAGCCCAAACTGCAAAAGATCGTTTTTAAGATAATAAACGACAGAACTGTGGCTTTTCAGGTCTTAAAGAGAGGTGAACTTGATTATTCCGGACTTACTCCAATTCAGTGGGATAAGCAAAGCAAGACCCAATCCTTCAAAAAAAAATTCAATAAACATAAATACTACAGACCCAACTACAGCTTCATAGGCTGGAACACAAATAAGCCCTACTTCAACGACAGAAGGGTCAGGACCGCAATGACCCATCTTCTGAACAGAGAACTTATCTTAAAAAAAGTGCTCCTTGATCTGGGCGTTATCATCACCAACCCTTTTTATATAAACAGTCCCGAGTACAACAGATCCATTGACCCTTTTGAATTCAATCCTGAAAAAGCACGAAAACTATTAGAGGAAGCAGGATGGACGGATCATAACGGTGATGGAATAAGGGACAAGAACGGAATCAAGTTCGAGTTCGAGTTCCTTTTGCCCAGCGGATCAGAAACCGGAGAGAAAATAGCAACGATATTAAAAGAGGAACTTGATAAGACGGGTATTATTATGAAAATACGAAAAACGGAATGGGCAGTGTTTACCACAAGATTGAACGAGAGAAAGTTCGATGCCGTCACACTCGGATGGAGCATGGGAGTTGAATCTGACCCGTACCAGATATGGAGTTCGACTCAAGCTGAGAGAGGGTCCAATTTCGTTGGATTTAAAAACAAAAGAGCCGACGAGCTAATCAGCAGGGCAAGACGGGAATTTGATAGAAAAAAAAGAATTGTTCTTTACAAGGAATTTGCCGAAATAGTTCATAAAGAACAGCCATATACTTTTCTTTTCTGCGGTATGTCAACGGTGGCAGTAAACAACAGATTTAAAAATGTAATTATTTACCCTTTGGGGCCTGATCTGCTTGAGTGGTACGTTCCACAAAATCTTCAGAAGTATTAAACACAGAGCGTGTCTGGATCAGGTGGTTCTTTAAAATTTCACGCTTCAAAGACCGAAAGACCTATAGAACTGATATGGTGGAAAACTCGGCATTGTTATAGTATTTCTCAGTCGCACTCTTTATCCTGTAAGCTATAATAGATATCGTCGTTAACCTGATTTATATCTTTTATCACTCTATCAAAAGTGGTTGCATAAATACCATCATCGTCTGATATTTCAAAGGGCTTTATAGTTTGATCATCAAATAGATAGGCAGCAACTTGTTCTGTTTTTAATATCTCATCTGGCAAATATTTATGTTTAGTTTGTAAGTTTTTATCTTTATCCTGATTTAGCATAATAAGTGAGTTGAGTTCTCTTACAATATAATCGCTGTGTGTGCTAATAACCACTTTTAGCCCTGCATTGACCAATCTAGCCAATAATCGTGCGATTTGTCTTTGATTCTCCGGGTGTATATTTAATTCTGGTTCATCTATCATTAAAACATCTCCTTTCTTTGCTTGATTCTGTAAATAGAACCAAAGCCCGAACAAGCTTTTCACAATACTGGAGGTAAGGTGCAAACTCATATACTGAGTGCTATTTCCATCGCGCTTTTTTTGATAGGGTTTAAATTCTATATCACTGGTTTTAGCAGACACCTTGTAAATACCACCTACTAATTTTTTCTGTATTTGTTGTGCGAAATCGTGAAAGTCCGCTCTTTGCTTTGTTATTTCATCCATCTGATTCAACCAGTTAATATATTTTGCAACAGGAATGGAGTAACGGGAGTGTATAACATCCTCTAATAATTGATGAATATTAATATTTTCTTTAGACGCATAATGTAATAAAGCAGTACGCCTGGTTCTTAACTCTCTAAAGAACAAATGCAAACCGCTTCGTTCTGCTGGTATAAGGAAAGTATTACTATCACTATTTATTTCTGTTTTTAATATATGATCAAAATGCTCTGTTGTAACATTAAAGCTGAAATTAGCGTTTTTTATATTTTCTGACGTGGTGTTAAACACATCTGGCAGATCATTTGATAAAGATGTATTAAATTTTCTCAAAGTTATATCTTTTTTTGCTGATGTGATCTTACAAAGAAAATGATAAAGAGAATACATAGTCCAAGTTTTTCCACTGTTATTGGGACCACAGAAGATAGTCAGTGGTTTTTGCGTGAATTCCCCTTTTTTTATGCAACCTAAATTTTCTACTTTGAACTTAAACATTTTTTGAACTGTTTTTGTCTCCATAATTAACCCTCTTTGGTAAATTCATGGAGTTTTCTATTTAACTTTTTGGAATAAATCTAAACAATATAAACTTCTATATTATTTAAAGTGAATGTCCTTAATTAATGTATCATTCTACATCCAATAGTAATATGGGACTTTTACCTAAGGAACATGGAGGACCATGTTTGAAAAATAAGTTCTTTAGTAAGTAACTAAACCTTATCTGTATAAACAATTCGGCCGGAGACGATAGTGTATTTGACCTTGCCTCTCAATTTCCATTTATCAAAAGGAGTGTTATTGCTCATTGAGCTGAACTTGCTTTTATCAACTGTGAAACTTTCGTTTGGATCAAAGATGGTCACGTCCGCTATTTCATTTTGACCGAGAGTTCCTCTGTCAATGTTTATAATCTTGGCAGGCAGCACAGTCAACTTTTCTATGACCTGGTTTAAGGTAAGTATCTTTTTGTCTATGAGGGTCAGGGATAATGGCAATGCCGTTTCTAATCCAACAATGCCAAAAGGAGCTTTATCAAACTCCACGTTCTTTTCATCTTCACTATGCGGAGCGTGATCAGTTGCGATCACATCGATCGTACCATCTTTAAGCCCTTTTCTTATAGCTTTAACGTCCTTTTCAGATCTCAAAGGTGGGTTCATTTTGGCATTAGTGTTGAAGTCCAGCACCTCCTCATCAGATAGGATAAAATGGTGAGGGGTTGCCTCTGCAGTTACTTTTACACCTCGCTTTTTAGCATCTTTAATTATCCTTACGGAACCTTCAGTTGACACGTGACACACATGAAGGTGAGTACCGGTCAGTTCAGACAGTCTGACGTCTCTGGCGATCATCACCTCTTCAGATGCACTGGGAATACCTTTTAATCCAAGAAGAGTTGAATACTTTCCTTCATTAACAACGCCTCCGTCTGAAAGATATCTGTCTTCTGCATGAGTAATTACAGGAATATCAAAGGACCTCACGTACTCCATAGCCCTTCTCATCAGATTTGAATTTACAACGGGCATACCGTCGTCCGATATCCCTACACAGCCTGCCTGGCACATTTCACCGATCTCGGCAAGCTCTTTTCCTTCTTCACCTTTGGTTATTGCCCCGATCGGAAAAACATTAACGACACCTTCTGTAAGAGCTTTAAGTAAAATATAATCAGTCACTGATGCATTGTCGTTAACAGGGTCTGTATTTGGCATGCAGGCTATGGAAGTGAAACCTCCTGCCGCCGCGGATAAGGTTCCCGTTCTTATCGTTTCCTTATGCTCGTACCCAGGTTCTCTCAGATGAACATGTACGTCTATCAGCCCGGGGACCACGACCATGCCTGCGGCATCAATAACCTTTACCTTGCGACGATTTGATCCAAAAGCCTTTATATCTTCCGGATAGCCTTCTATACGGTCCTTACTGATAAGAACGTTCTTAATACTATCAACGTTATTGGCAGGGTCTATCACTCTGCCGCTTTTAATCAGTATCATTTTCATCAGACCTCCATCTGGCAACAAGGTATATAAGCGCCATTCTTATGGCTATTCCGTTCGTAACCTGATCCAAGATCACCGACCTCCCATCATCTGCAACTTCAGAGGTCATCTCCGCACCTCTGTTAATTGGACCCGGGTGCATTATCATAACGTCATCTTTTGCCAATTTGAGCTTTTCACCGGTCAATCCAAAGAACCTGGAATATTCTCTGATCGACGGGAAGTACTCAAGGCTCTTCCTTTCCTTCTGAATCCGCAACATAATAATTACGTCCGTATCCACAAGGGCGTCTTCAAGTCTGTAAAAGACGTCAAGTCCCATTTCTTTAAAATAACTCGGTATCAGAGAACCCGGTCCCACAAGCTTGATATTCGCCCCGAGTTTCAAAAGTCCGTATATATTGGACCTTGCAACCCTGCTGTTCAGGATATCTCCAACTATCAAAACGTTCAGACCGTCGATCTTCCCTTTTATCTGTCTTATAGTGAACAGATCAAGTAGCGCCTGACTGGGATGCTCATGACAGCCATCCCCCGCATTGATAATTGACGCGGTGGATTCTCTTGCCAGTACCCAGGGTGCTCCCGACATAGGATGCCTTATTACGATTATAGTTGCTCCCATGGACTGCAGGTTCTTGGCCGTATCAACGAGCGATTCCCCTTTTACGACGCTGCTTTGCGATGAAGTGAAATTAAGCACGTCTGCACTTAATCTTTTTTCTGCGATCTCGAACGAAGACCTGGTCCTGGTACTGGGTTCAAAAAAAAGATTGACCACGGTAACACCTTGCAAAGTGGGCACTTTTTTCAGATCCCTGGTCGTTATCTGTTTCATGGATACGGCGGTATCCAGAATATGATCTATTTCATCAGCGGATAATTCGGAAAGAGAAATTATATGTTTTCTGTTAAACTCACCCATTTTCTATAAGCACTACTTCATCTTTTTTATCGTGCTCTTTTAAAAATACATTGATCTTTTCTTTATCCGAAGTCTCTATTTCCAATCCCACAAAATCAGGATGGATAGGTAACTCCCTTAATCCACGGTCGATCAATACTGCAAGCTGTATGTTAGATGGACGGCCAAGGTCCATTACTGCATCTATTGCAGCTCTTATCGTACGTCCCGTATAAAGCACGTCGTCCACAAGTATGATCTTCAGTTTATCTATATCAAAACTTATATCGGTCCTTTTGAGCTCAGGTAACTTCAGTTTATTTCTCAGGTCATCCCTGTACAGAGTTATATCCAGGGTGCCAAATAAGATCTTTTTCTTTTCTGCTTTTTTTAAACTCTCACTTATCCTTCTGCCTATAAATTCCCCTCGTGTTTTTATTCCTATTATTGCAACGTTGCTCACCCCACGATTCTTCTCAATTATCTCGTGAACGATCCTCAATATCTTTCTGTCTATTTCCCTTGAGCTAAGTAAGACCTTTTCTTTCATAATTTTTTCTTTCATAACAATGATAATAAAATCCCCGTAATTGCCTTATCATACAAACCGCGACCGCGACATATCAGTCTATTGTTGAAAATATTCTGCCCCATCTTACTTTATTTAAAATACCACCCTGGTCAAAGTCCCATGACCAGTGTATAACGAACGCCTTGCCCAGCACGTAACCCGATGGCAAAAAACTCCAGAATCTGCTGTCATAGCTGTTGTCCCTGTTGTCTCCCATAACAAATACCTTTCCTTCGGGAACCGTTATCGGAAAATCAAGTTTGCCTCTTTTTGTATCGAACGAACCGCTTTTATATATAACGTCAAATTCATGGTCCCCTAAAGCAGTTACGTATTTATCCGTTTTAACCTCAATTCCTTTTTCATAATAAAAATAGTTGTCATTAAACTCCTGTTCTATCCTTTTATCGTTTATATAGACCTCCCTGCCCTTCATATCTATCTTATCACCAGGAACGCCTATAACCCTTTTTATGTAGTGAACGTCACGCAGGTACTTCTGGTCACTGGAAAACTCCTTATCTGCAAACCTGAAAACCACCACGTCCCCCCTTTCGATCTCATTAAGGGGAAATACCTTAATATCGGTGAAAGGTATTCTGGTTCCGTAAATAAATTTACTTACGAGCAGATGATCGCCGACCAGCAGCGTAGGTACCATGGAAGCAGAAGGAATTTTGAAAGGCTGTACGATGAACGTCCTTATAAGCAAAGCAAGAAGCAAGGCGATCAGAACTGACTCAACGTTCCTCCTCAACTGGGTTTTTTTAACTTTACTGAGGGTGTCCGGATGGGAGTTTATAAGTGAATCACAGGCAGATCCGATACTGTTCAGATCTCCTTCTTTAATGGACCTCTCAAGAACAGACGTTTTATCCTTTAATGAGGTCAGAGTGCCTGAATCCAGTTCCGCACCGTTTTCAGTGATCATTAACTTGGCTGATCTTAACAGTTCCCGGCTTTTTTTTACTTTACGCCTGTTATAAAAAGAACTCAGCATATCGGAATGTTGATTATATACCGAATTAATTTTGTTTCAATAGAGGTCAAGTAGAGGTCAAGGTCGTCAAACCCTCTTTAAAACCCTCTCCACGACTATTATGTCTTTCAGTTTTTTTAAAGAATCCACTATGGAATTGAAATGATCCACGTTCTCCACCAATATCTCCATAACGCTTTTGATCTTTTCTACTTCAAATTTGTGACTTTCCACGTTCATGACCTTTGCACCTGATCTCAGCAGTACCCGCTTTATTCTTGCCAGTTTTTGCGGTACATCCGCATACACCACCGAAACCCTCACGGGCATTTGTCCGGTAAACTCTTCGTTCCACTGCACGTCTATTCGTCTCTGAGGATCCACGTCAAGCAGGTAAGAGCAATCGTGCCTGTGTACTGCCACGCCCTTTCCTCTTGTTATAAAACCAGAGACCAGTTCTTCAGGGAGCGGAGAACAACACTTGGCAAACCTGACCATCACCTTGTCAAAACCCTTTATGGTCACGGCGTTCCTGAACTGGATCTTACTTATATTCTGAAAAATATCATGAATCCTGGATTTTCTTTCCCGTGAATCAAGGTTAATATCCGGATATATGACCTCAATTACCCTATCAGCTGAAATATTCCCAAACCCCACGGCTCTGTACACTTCTTTCATATCTTTCAGTCCCAGGGTTTTCAACGACCTGTCCAGGCAGCTTTGATCCTTTATCATTTCACTGAGCTGTATACCGTACTTCTTCAGCTTTCTTTCAATTATGGTTTTTCCACTTTCTTCGGACTTTCTGTTCTCCTCTTTTCTCAACCAGGACCTTATCTTTGTCTTGGCCTTGGAACTTACCACGAACGAGTTCCATTCAGGGTCCGGATGCTGGTCTTTATTAGTTATGATCCTCACCGTGTCACCCGTTTTTAACTCGTGGTTCAGTTCAGCAGGTTTTCGGTTCACGAAGGCCCGGCTGCAAAAATCGCCAACTTCAGAATGAATAGCGTATGCAAAATCCACGGGCGTTGCACCTTTTGGCAGTTCAATAAGTTTACTCTTGGGAGTAAAAACGTAAATTACCTCAGATATAAGTTCACCTCTGATAGCTTCCATAAATTCAATAGGGTCCTCTATATCCTTATGCTCCATGATCTTTTTAAGAGACGCGTACATATCCTGATCTGCATTCCCGTTCACCTTTTCCTTGTATCTCCAGTGCGATGCAAATCCATACTCTGCATACTCGTGCATGCTTTTTGTCTTTATCTGAATTTCCACCTGCTCGTTCAATGGTCCCAGTACCGTGGTGTGCAGAGCCTGGTACCCGTTGGGCTTTGGCAGGGCCACATAATCCTTGAACCTTCCGGGCACCGGCTTCCAGATGCCGTGTATTAATCCCAGGGTCTTGTAACAGTCGTACTCATCGTTCGTAATAACCCTGAAAGCAAGTATGTCGTGCACTTTATCTATCTCAAGGCTCTGTATTTTCATCTTTGCATAAATCCCGTAATTATGTTTGAACCTTCCCGTAACTTCCGCCTTTATCTGCCCCTCGCTCAACTTATCGGTCAACTTTGATTTAACTTCGTTCAGGTAGTTCTCCCACTCTTTCTTCTTGCTCGAAACATATCTGTGTACCTTTCTGTAATCATAAGGATTAAGGCATTTGAACGACAGGTCTTCAAGTTCCGTGTACATCCAGTTAATACCGAGCCGATGTGCAAGTGGGGCATATATGGTTATGGTTTCCTCTGAAACCTTCATTATCCTGTTTTTATCCAGATACTTAATGGTTCTCATATTATGCAGACGGTCGGCAAGTTTTATCAGAATAACCCTTATATCCTTTGCCATTGCGAGAAAGAGCTTTCTGATATTTTCCGCCTGATCGTTAAGACGGGAAACGTAATTTAACCTGCTGATCTTGGTCGTACTGTCAACAAGGAACGCAACGTCGCTGCCGAAAAGCTTTTCAATCTCATCAAGAGTGGCAAGGGTATCTTCCACCGTGTCGTGAAGCAGCCCTGTGGCGATCGTCGGAACATCGAGTTTTATATCAGCTAATATAGATGAAACTTCCAAAGGATGGCTCAAATAAGGTTCACCCGAAGCTCTCTTCTGACCCGCATGTACTTTAGCAGAATATACGTATGCCCGGTTGATCAGATCTATGTCGCCTTCTGATAAGGTACTGTACGATGAAACCTTGTCTATTATATCGTTTAGTCTTATCATAGTTCCAGCAAACCTAAAGTAATTTATAGATATATACTGTATTTATCTATAATTATTATTTATTTTTCTCTATCTCTATGATCTTTTTTATTTCAGCCAGTGACCGGTCAAGCTCGTCGTTTATAACGGTATGGTCATAACCCTTTCCTTTGATCATCTCTTTATCTGCTAAGCTCAATCTGTTCTTTATCTCTGAACTTTTATCGGTATTTCTATCTACAAGCCTTTTCTCTAATTCCTTCATATCAGGAGCAAGGATAAAAATATGTACTGAATGGTCAAACTTCTCTTTGATCTGCCTTGCACCCTCGACGTCAATTTCAAGCAGAACGTCCTTTCCGCCGTTCAGATGGTCGTTTACCTCGTTCAGAGGTGTTCCGTAGTGGTTTCCAAATACCTCTGCCCACTCTGCAAACTCTTTGTTTCTCAACATTTTCCTAAATTCCTGCATCGTTACAAAGTGATAATCCTTACCGTCCACCTCTCCATCCCTTTTGACACGGGTCGTGTAGGATATTACAAAGACTATATCATCAGACTGGCTGGCTATCTTTTTAGCCAGAGTGGTCTTACCACTTCCCGAAGGACCGGAAAATACGAACAAGTTACCTTTTTTCATAACGACCGAGTATCTGCCTTGTGGTTTGGTTTTAAAAATATTTTACATAACCTACTTGTAAAACGAGAACTTTTCATCTTAACTGACTATCGATCAAAAAGAACCTCTATATCTCTCATGTTCAACTCTTCAAAGCCGCTTACGACAACGTCCGCTTCACATAGAAGTCTTTCATCATAACTGTTGCTGATTGCAACACATTTCATATCTGCCGATCTTGCGGCCTTTATTCCGGATATTGAATCTTCAAATACCAGGCATTCCTCCGGTAAAATACCGCCCTGGCTTATTTTATTCAGGGATCTTAAACAGGTCAGAAATACTTCAGGGTCCGGCTTGCAGTTAACAACGTTATCGGCAGCAGTTATAACGTGAAAGTCCCCTTCTATACCAAACTTTTCCAGAACCAGTGTGATCTCGGACTTCAACGCCCCTGAACCAACAGCAAGAAGGTATCTGCCCTTTATTTTCTCTAAATAGCTTAAAAAACCTGGAAAAAGGACGACCCGTTCATTGAACACGCGGGTTACAAGGTCTTTTTTCCTGTGAATTAGGTCCTGTATTAAAACATCGTCAGAACCCCTGTCAGAGAGCTTTAAAACTTCCGTGAACAACGTTCTGTCATCATAAGCCAGGTACTTGTTATAATAATCTTCATCAGACAGGGATATATCAATATCTTTGAGTATACTCTTAAACGCTTCAAGATGTACCGGTTCCGTATCAGCTATAACGCCGTCAAAATCAAATATAATTGCCTTCAGCATGACCTGCCTTGATCGACTCCTTTTCAATTGAATTGATAAACGAATAAAGATATTATATTCAGAAAATGTCATTGAGGTAATACCTCCTTTTCATAACAGGATCTGGAGGATCTCAGCAGCAGGGAAAAAACAATGAACTATTACGATTCGGACGACCTTAAAAGATTTTCAGAAATAGGCGGATTCAGTAAAGAGCTCATGGATAAGTTCTTTGAGTATTACAACGCGTCAATCAACACGGATGGAGCATTGACCAGGAGGGAAAAGGCCTTGATCGCCCTGGCAATATCACATTCTCGCCAGTGCCCCTACTGCATTGATGCATATACGACCCAGTGCCTGGAATCAGGAGCAAATCCCGAGCAGATGACCGAGGCGGTTCACGTGGCAGCGTCACTTGAAGCCGGCATCAAACTGATACATGCCGTCCAGATGCACAACACTATGAAAAAGCACGGGGCTTTATAAATAAAACAGACCAGACCTATGTCAGAACATCTTAGAGACAGCAAGTATGATTTCCACAGATTTATTAAGAACGGTTCCCTCGACCTCTCACCTCTCTCTGTAACCACTCTTCAGGTTAACGTTACAAAGCTGTGTAATCAGGCCTGTGTTCACTGCCACGTTGACTCATCACCTAAGAGAACGGAACAGATCAGCATTGGATCAGTCAATAAATGTCTGCAGGTTCTGAAGAACAACGAATGTATAAAAAACCTTGACCTCACGGGGGGAGCACCGGAACTGAACCCGCACTTTGACTATTTTGTTACTGAAGCCAGAAAGCTGAACAAGCACGTTATGGTGCGCCACAACCTTACAGTAACCATAGATGGTAATCCCGTGACAGGGGAGAACAAGGCCTACATCCCTGAATTCTTCGCTGAGAACAGAGTTGAGGTAATTGCCTCGCTTCCTTACTATCAGGAGTATTTTACAGATAAACAGAGAGGTAAAGGGGTATTTGAAAAAAGCATAGAATCCATCTCCATGCTCAACAAACTGGGTTATGGGGTCGAGAAGACGGGTCTGGTCCTGAATTTTGTTTATAACCCGGTAGGAGCATTTTTACCAGCCGATCAAAACGATCTTGAAAAAGATTTCAGAAGAGAGCTTGAAAGTAAATACGGTATAAAGTTCAATAATCTGTTTACGATCGTCAATATGCCGATAAACAGGTTCAAAGATCAACTCCAGACGCTCGGAGCCTATGAAGATTATATGAATAAACTGATGGATGCGTTCAATCCCGTTGCCGCCGAAGGCATCATGTGCAGGAACATGATAAGCGTAGGTTATGACGGGAAAGTATACGACTGTGATTTTAACCAGATGCTCAATATGCAGACTCACGCAGGAGATCAGCCCCTAACTATATATAACTTAGACCTGAACAAGTTCTTAAAGAGAAAGATCAAATTCGCCTCACACTGCTTTGGCTGTACCGCAGGACCGGGAAGCAGCTGTGGTGGTTCTATCACCTGAAGTATCAGATGGACAACAATCTGATAGTTTTTGTTAAATACCCCGATCCCGGAAAGGTAAAAACCAGGATTGCCAGGGTAATCGGCGATGAAAAAGCGGCAAACCTGTACTCTTCGCTCGTGTATCACATCATAAACAAAATAGCTACCTCGGATAATTTCAAGATCTCGATCGCTTTTACCCCACGCAACAAAGAAAACCTTATAAAAAAATGGATCAGCAAAGACGGGATCGATCATTTTCCACAAAGTGGCAAAACGCTTGGAGAAAGGATATCTAATTCCTTTGACCGTTCCTTTTCAAACGGATTTCAGAATACCATCGTTATAGGTTCGGATTGCATTGAACTGGACCATAAGATCATAAGAACGGCTTTTGCTCATCTTGATAAAGGTTCAGACTGCGTTATCGGTCCCACGTACGATGGTGGTTATTATCTGATCGGGCTGAGATATAAGAACTTTCCATATATATTTGAGGATATCCCGTGGAGCTCTGATTCAGTATTTGACGAAACGATAAAAAAGATCAATTCTCTGAACATAAGGTGTGCAGTTCTCAAGAAGTTAAACGACGTTGACGACGTCAGTGATATAGATAATAACGTAATGAAACTGCTTAAAAAATACCCACTGCAAGATTAAAAGCTCAGCAAAAATGAAAGTAACAAGATCAATACTCTGTATATTAATTCTCTCGCTAACGGTGGCATGCGGCCGTGATGGCAGACCCACTGCTAATACCCTGAAGGACTTCAGATTGAAAAGCCTGACTAACGACAGATCTTACGAACTCGAAAACTTTAAAGGCAAACCGCTGATCTTGAACTTCTGGGCTTCATGGTGTACGCCGTGTAAAGAAGAAATGCCGTTTTTTGAATCATCATGGAAAAAATATAAAGATCGTGAACTGGTCCTGGTAGGGATAAACGTTCTGGATAAAAAGCAAGAGGCTCTGGACACGTTACAAAAGCTCAATATAAGCTACATTAACTTATCTGACACCGGTGGTGAGGTCTCAACGTCTTACGGTATTTTTGCCTTACCTGTAACTTATTTTATAAACAGAAAGGGAGAAATACACTATATAAGGTACGGGCCTTTTCGCGGCAGATCGGACGAGAAGGTATTTAAGAACAAACTGGAAGGGATCCTGTAATGAACACACCCGTTGCCGAAGTAAGTATAATAGCTGCATTTTTAGCAGGGTTAATATCTTTTCTGTCCCCCTGTGTACTGCCTCTGATCCCCGGCTACCTCTCTTTAGTTACAAAGCTGTCGTACGATGAACTGTCATCAGACCGCAAAAAAACGAACAAAATAACCGGTATACTGTTCCCAACGGTCCTCTTTGGACTGGGTTTCACCACTGTTTTTGTCTCTCTTGGAGTTTCAGCTTCACTGATCGGACAGGTCCTGAGAACGCACAAGGAAGTGCTGCTGAGCATTTCAGGTATTACCATAATACTGCTTGGATTATTCACCACGGGGATCATAAAGATCCCTCAACTCCTTGGAGAAAAAAGAATTAACGTTCAAAATGATCCCCTTGGCCTTCTGGGTATTTTTTTATTCGGGGCATTATTCGGCTTTGCATGGACGCCCTGTATCGGTCCCATACTCGCCACGATACTGATCTATGCCAGCACGGAAGCCAGTGCACTAAAAGGAGGTCAGCTCCTGTTGATCTACTCCCTCGGTCTCGGAACTCCCTTCATTATAACCGGGGTCGCCTTCAGCAAAGCCCTGACTACATTTAAGTTCATCAAAAAGCACTATATATATTACAAATACGTAGTAGGAATTACTCTTGTATCGGTTGGACTGCTGATGCTTTCAAATAAAGTTTTCTATTTAAACATTTACGGGCAGAAAGTACTTGATATATTTGGAATAAATTTCTGGCAGAGATTCTGAAGTTAAGGAATTGATATTAACGTTTATTTTAAACAGCTTATTTGACTACTAATCAAAGAGTTTTTATACTAATTTCTTTAAAATTCGTAAATGGGAAAACTGACGCCTTTATTTTAATATCGGTCGTGAATGTGAAAAAACAATTATTGCAGTTAAAATTAGTGGAGTATATAAACAAACTTACAGATAATGCTTGTAACAAATCTTAACGGAGGTCCTTTTTATGAGCGATAGTCAAAACGAACTAAAACAAGCTGCTCTTGAATACCACAGAAGGGAAAGGAAGGGTAAGCTTGAAGTCGTACCCACCAAACCTTGTGACACAGCATGGGATTTATCACTGGCTTACTCTCCTGGCGTGGCAGAACCGTGCATTGAGATAAGCAAGGACGAGAATTCAGCATTTGAATATACAAATAAGGGTAATTTAGTTGCAGTCGTTTCAAATGGTACGGCCGTATTAGGACTGGGCAATATAGGCGCGATCGCGGGAAAACCCGTTATGGAAGGAAAAAGCATCCTGTTCAAGAAATTTGCCGACGTGGACGCCTATGACATTGAAATAAACACCACTGATCCTGATGAACTGATAAAGACCGTTAAGTACCTTGAACCTACTTTCGGTGGTATAAACCTGGAAGATATAAAAGCACCCGAATGCTTTTACATAGAGGAAAAGTTAAAAGAAGAGATGGATATTCCCGTATTCCACGATGATCAGCACGGAACTGCAATAATATCCGGTGCAGGTCTGCTGAACGCATGTGAACTCGTGGGCAAGGACATCGGTGATATAAGGTTCGCCTTTAACGGCGCAGGTGCATCCGCAATCGCCTGTGCCGAGTTCTTCATCCTGCTTGGAGCAAACAGGGACAAAATGATCATGTGCGACAGCAGAGGGGTTATATACAAAGGCAGAAAGGAAGGACTGAACCCTCAGAAGGAAAGATTTATATCTGAAACGTCGTGCAGGACCATTGAGGACGCCTTGAAAGGTACAGACGTGTTCGTGGGACTTTCAAACGGTGGAGCAATAAGCAAAGACATGGTAAGGACCATGGCCGATAATCCAATAATCTTTGCTATGGCAAACCCCGATCCTGAGATCACCTACCCAGACGCTAAAGATGCCAGAAAGGACATCATTATGGCAACGGGAAGGTCCGATTATCCTAATCAGGTAAATAATGTTCTGGGATTTCCGTTCATTTTCAGAGGTGCACTTGATGTCAGGGCAAAGGAAATAAATGAAGAAATGAAAGTTGCTGCCGCAAGGTCCCTTGCATCTCTGGCTAAAGAACCAGTTCCTTCAAGTGTGACAAAGGCCTATGGTAAAGAGACCTTTGAATACGGTCCTGATTACATAGTGCCAAAACCATTTGATCCCAGGGTACTGGTATGGGAATCAGTTGCAGTTGCACAGGCTGCAATAGACACTGGTGCTGCAAGGATCAATATAGACATAGATGAGTACAGAGATCAGCTGGAAGAAAAAATAAAAGATAAACTGTAACCTTTTGGCTGCTTTCCGATCCCGCAGTGGCTGATCGTACCTTTCAGGTTTACAGGCTTTCAACGATCAAAGCTACGACTCCGAGGGAATAAATCGCAATAGATTCGGCGGAACGGTTATTTGGGAATTGATCTTATCCGGGGTTTCCTCTATTAATGATTCGATACTGTAAGGTATCTTACCATACTGTGTTTCAAAGAACTTTATACCCTCGGGAACTTTAAAACTCTCCGCTTTGTACTTATCAAGTGCAGAATTCATATAACTTATCCATATTGGCAACGCAGCCCTTGCTCCGGACTCCTCTTCTCCCAAAGTACTGTGATTATCGTTCCCCACCCAAACACCAGTTACCAGTTCCGGACTGTAACCAACAAACCATGCGTCCGTGAAATCATTGGATGTGCCAGTTTTACCCGCAATGGGCGATTTGGAATTCAAGAAGTTAGCTCTGACAGCCGTTCCTTCTTTAACAACGGCCTGAAGCAAATTGGTAACTATATAAGCTGTGTCCTCTGATATTATCTTTTCAGTATCATTGACTGCGTCGAACGTCAGACTGCTTTTTCTCAATAGCTCAATAAATTCATTGGCCGCTAAAAAACCACTCTTTGAATCAATATTTTCATAATCCAAACTGGTAAATTCCTCCTCCTGTATCAACTCGTCCGAAACAAGGCTCTCCGGCAGGTACTTGCCCTTTTTTTCATATAACTCCTTTAACAGCCTGTTTCGCTGCTTTAGCCTGTTTCGTTTTAATATTTCCTTCTTATCGACGAAATACTTACCCGTGTTATTTTCTATTATCTGATTGTTCCTGTCATATATTCTCAAAATGAACCTTGGTTCTATCCATTGCCCTCCATTTGCAAAAACAGAGTAAGCACGGGTCATTTCCAGAAGCGTTACCTCCGACCCACCCAGTGCCAGCGACGGGTACGGGTTCAGACTGGATTCAAATTTAAACTGTCTGCTGTAATCTGCAGCGTAAGTCGGGTCTATGTCCATAATTAACCTTACAGACGCCAGGTTCCTTGAATTCAGTAATGCTTCTTTCAGCAGCAGTTCACCTCTGTATTCATCGTCGTAATTTTTCGGTTCCCATTCGCCTATCGTGACGGGCATGTCCAGTAACATGGAAGTTTGTGTATAACCTTTATCAAGAGCGGCAGAATAGACCAAAGGCTTGAAAGCTGAACCCGGCTGTCTTAGTGCCTGTGTTGCTCTGTTAAGTTTGGAATATCTGAAATCAACTCCTCCGACCATTGCAACTATGCTGCCGCTTTTATCAATCGATATGAGAGCAGCCTGTGCTTCGTTCTGGAACCTGGGCTCTATGCTTACGGTATATTCTTCATTATTAAAACTGCTGATCTGTACGCTGATCACATCCCCGACTGAGAGCTTTTCCGGAATAATGTAAATACCTTTATATGAACTTGCTGGTAAGTGTTTGTCTGAAAGATTAAATCCTATACTTTCAGGAGACGGGTTATTTCTCCTGTTGTAAACAACGTACTTGATCTCACCCGTGTAATCAGCAAATGAAACATTTGCAACGTTGATCGGACCATTCCACTTGCTTACTTTGGTCACCACGGCGTCCACTACCGTTTCATCTTTATAATCCGCTTCCTGCTGACCAGTTAGATACTCCTCTATGGATTCTGCTGAATCGAGGTGGTCTATTATAAAGTTATTATCCCACCTGGATTCGTAATTATACAGACCTCTTTTTACAGCCCATTCAGCAGCTAAATTTAAATCCACATTAAGGGTGGTAATTACCTTGTATCCCCCGAGTGTGTATTTTTCTTCTCCTACTTTATTCTCAAGGTACTTTCTTGCATATTCAACAAAATAAGGTGCCGTCTGGTAACTCTTGTAAGGACTTGCAACAATTCTGATCGGGTAATTCACACCCTGTTCGTACTGACGGGCGTTAATTACTCCTTCCTGTTTCATGATCTTCAGGACCAGTTTCTGTCGCTCCAAAGATGCCGCCAAATTTTTTCTCGGTGAATATTTCTCAGGTCTCCTGGGTATTCCGGCAAGTAAAGCGGCTTCGGAAACGTTTATATCCTTACTTGATTTTCCAAAGTAGCTGTTGCTTGCCGCTTCCACCCCATATATTCCACCGGCAAGATAGATATGATTGAGATAGAGATACAGGATCTCGTCCTTGGAAAGGTTTTTTTCAATTCTGTAAGAAAGTATTGCTTCTTTGATCTTCCTTGTGAAGGTCCTTTCAGAGGTCAGTATAAGGTTTTTAGCGACCTGCTGAGTTATCGTGCTGCCGCCTTCCACGATGTTGCCTCGCCTGAAATTCTGAACGATCGCCCTCAATACCGCCCTTGTGTCCAGTCCCTTATGTTCCAAGAACCTTCTATCCTCAACGGCAATGAACGCATTGACCAGATATCTTGGAATATGATCAATATCAACCAACTTTCTCTTCGTGTGACCGAACTTGCCCACGAGCTGACCATCCGAGGAATATATTTCATTGACCAGCGTTGGTCTGTAATTGGTTACGTCCTTTAAGTCAGGCAGATCCCTTGAATAGTGCTTATAAACAAAGTACGAAGCAGTTGTCAACGCTATAAGACAGACCAGAGAAAACCACCCTGCTATTTTCAGGACCTTGTAACCACTCTTTTTATATCTTTGATTAATTGCCATTTAACGGTTATTTTTATTTTATACTAATATGTCTGAAGATAAAAAAAATAAAAATGGTTTTCTTAGCGAGTATATAAACAGACTGACCGACCAGGAGCTAAAGGTACTGCTTTTAAAGTTAAAGAACGAGACAAAAAAACCCGACGTCTTGTGGGACGATATTAAAAGTATCCTTGTAAATATCAGTGAGAAAGACTCGGACGTCCTTAAAGATATCGTTCCGCTGTTACTGAACGACCGATAATTTCCGGACCATTTCATTTTTCAGCAGTGGTAAAGGTCTGAAAAGTTCCCGACCCCGTATACAGGTTTCAATACATGATCTTACCGTCCGGTCACGCTCCTCAGCTGATCTTCGAAAGCTGATTTAGAAAATCCCGTGCATACTGCACATTAGGCAGCCTGTACTTTGCCTTTGAAGCACCATGTCCCACTTTGATAGAGAACGTATCGCTTGGAAGCACGTCGAACATATCCTCATCGGTCCAGTCGTCCCCTATCGCTATTATCAAATCCCATTTTTTCTTTGTAAGCCAGAAAAGTACCGCCCTGCCTTTGTTAATTCCTGAGAACTTAATTTCAACCACCTTATTACCCTCAAGCACGCCAACTTCCATGTTGACCATTTTATGTGACAAAGTGTCTTTAAGTTCTCCCACCCTTACTATGGCAAGTGCAGGGTCTACTTTTCTGTAATGCCAAGCAAGAGAATATTTTTTCTCCTCTACAAAAGAATTAGGGGTTCTGTCAACGAAAAGTTCCAGTATGGGCCTTATCTCTTTTTTCCAATCCGTAGATAACTGCTCGATAGTTTTCCATCTTTCCCTTGCTTCCTTGATCCATATCCCGTGCTCGGCCGCTAAACCATTGGTCAGACTTACAAGCCATTTTTCCAGTATCCCCTTATCTCGTCCGCTTATAACGACGACTTCGTTCCTTTTATCATTTGAGAGACGCTTCAGTACCTTCGACAGCTCAGCATCAGGTGACGTTTTTAAAGGGTCTTTATCAAATTCCACCAGAGAACCATCATAATCAAGCAAGAACAGGCAGTTTTTTCTTTTCTTATACCTGCTGGTCAGTTTATTCATCGCATCAATCGAGATCTCAACCGAATGCATCTTATCCCTTACAATTTTTATATTACCAAGGCTTTCCATAAAATCCCCGGCCCACCGTGTAATATCGTATCTCTTTAATCTCTTCTGCATTGCCATCATTCTTGTTCTCTGATCGCTATGAGGCATTTCAATCGCCATTTTTAAAGCACTGGAGGTCTGTTCAACATCGTTGGGATTTATAACTATTGCCTCACCGAGCTCTTTCGCCGTACCTGCCATCTCCCCTAATATCAACACACCTTTGGCACTGTCCATCTTTGCTGCAACGAACTCCTTGGCAACAAGGTTCATTCCGTCCCTTAAAGGCGTTATGAATAAAATATCCGCGAGAGAGTAAAGAGCGATAAGGTTGTCGAAATCAAAAGATCTGTACAGATACCTGATAGGGTTCCAGCTCAGAGTGCCGAACTGTCCGTTTATATTGCCGATCAGATTATCTATCTGCTCTTTAAGCTGCTTATAGTGAGGCACCTCCGTTCTTGACGGAACGATTATAAGATAAAAGATCACCTTCTCTCTGTATTCAGGATTGTTCTCCAAGAAAAGCTTATATGCCTCCAGCCTCTGGGGGATACCTTTTGTGTAGTCCAGCCTGTCTATGGACAGGATCAAAGTATGACCACCGCCTATTATTCTCTTTATACGTCTGACCTTTTCTTTCACTATATCTTTTTGCGGAGCCCTGGAATACTTCTCAAAATCGATACCCATTGGGAACGCATCGGTTTTTATAGGTCTTTGATCGGCGGTAAACTTGCCCAGATGGTGCTCAATACCTATTATCCTTCTTACACTTTCTGCAAAATGCCTTACATAGTCAAAAGTATGAAAGCCTATCAGATCGGAACCAAGCAAACCTTCAATTATTTCATTTCTCCAAGGTAAAAGCCTGAATATCTCGGAAGAAGGGAACGGGATGTGCAGAAAGAAACCGATCTGAACTTTAGGGAGCTTCTCTCTTATGAGCTTAGGTAATAACATTAAATGATAATCATGTATCCATATAATGTCATCCGGTCTTGCTGTCTCTAAAACTATTTTGCTGAACTTCCCGTTTACTTCCCTGTATGAACTCCAGAACTTCTTATCATAGACGGCGTATTGAGGAAAGTAGTGAAAAAGGGGCCAGATAGTTTCATTTGAAAACCCATGGTAATAATCATCGATCTCCTGGTCCGTAAGAAATACCGGATATAAGTTATCTTTTTTTAAAAGTCTTTTTAATTTGCCTTCGTTTTTCTTTGAACTTTTTGTTATATCGATCCCAGGCCACCCGATCCACAGGCTTTCCCGCCAGGTCTTTAAAGAACTCATACCCGTGGTCAATCCCCCGACACTTGGATTTATTCTTATTTTTTCACTATCAATATTTGCAGTGATAGGTAATCTGTTCGATACAATGATCAGTCTGTTCATCAGCAGTTTAAACTAAAAAGCATGAAGAATATCTCGTTAACTCTGGTCTTTACCATAATAGTCTTATTTATACTTATAATGTATCTGGCATTGTTTCAAAATAACACTAACCTGAACAGTTCTTCTCTGACCGGAAAACAATACCCGCCATTTAACCTGACAACATTTGACGGTAAGAACCTGAACTCTGGTTCTCTCGACGGTAAGGCGATCGTTCTCAATTTCTGGTCTTCATGGTGTATACCCTGCGTTGAGGAACTGGAGGTCATAAACAGATCATATAGAAAATACCGGGATAAAGACACTGTTTTCATTGGGGTTAATATTTGGGACAAGTACGAAAATGCCGTCAGTTTTATAAATAAACACCGGCCAGATTACTCTAACGGTTTTGATCCGGATAACGAAATACACGTTAATTACGGAATAGCGGGCGTACCCGAAACGTACTTCATCAGTAAAGAAGGGATAGTAGTTAACAGATTTCAGGGACAACTTACTGACAACGTTACAGATCACTTCCTTGGAAAGCTACTTGCTGAATAAGTGTTATAATACCTGTATGTATAAAACGGTACATCTATCTCTTTCCATAGTTAAGATACTGCTTCTGTCCTTAATGTTGTTACCTGCTCCCGAGGTATATGGATCCATAGAAAAAAAAGTATCTGATATATCGGATGAACTGATGTGTCCGGTCTGCAGGGGACAGACGGTAGCGGAATCAAACTCGGCACTGGCAAATGATTTCAGAGAGATAATAAAAAGAAAGCTGGAAGCTGGAGAGTCCAGACAGGAGATCTTTAGCTATTTCACTGAAAGATATGGAGAATCGGTACTGGCCTCGCCTCCCACCAGAGGTATAAGGCTGATAGTATGGCTTGCTCCGCTGCTGGTCATTATACTGGGCTTTTTTATTATGATAAGGTTCATATACTCCAGGAACAGGACGGCTATGAAAAATACCGTTGAAAAGGATAAAGAAGGCTATCTGAAAAAAATAGAAGAAGAGATAAACGATCCAGGTCTATAGACCATAAAAATCCAGACAGTCCTGCATCAGCTTTTCCTTTTCCCTTTCTATCTCATACCACCGCAGGTCATCCTCTCCTCTGATCCAGGTCATCTGTCTTTTTGCAAATCTGCGTGTATTTCTCTTGATCAGTTCGACCGCTTCTTCAAAGTCGATCTCTGAATCCAGATATTGATTTATTTCCTTGTACCCGATAGATCCCATCGGTTTTGCGTCTTTTGAGTAACCAAGCGAGCGAATATACCTTACTTCTTCCACTAATCCTTTTTGCATTATGGTATCAACTCGATTATTGATAATCCCGTTGAGACGTTCAGGGTCAGAATATAATGCCAGTCTTAACGCATTATATTCATTCCCGCTAAACCCATGGGTTTTGTGCAGCTCAGATATCTTAGTACCCGTTAAGTAATATACCTCCAGTGCTCTTTGTATCCTTATAAAATCGTTCCTGTTTATTTTATCGGTATAGTCAGCATCTATCTGCCTCAACTCGTTATAAAGGTATTCCGTTCCCTTTTCACTCTTAACTTTTTCAATTTCCTTCCTGACGTCTGCATTTGCGGGCACATTCTCTATCAATCCCGACAACAGAACCCTGATGTACAGAAAACTTCCACCAACGATAATTATTCTCCTGTTTTTCCTACTCAGCTCGTTTATTATCCTGGTCGCCGCCTCTCTGTATGATCCGGCGCTAAAATCCTGATCTGGATATCTGATGTCAATTAAATGATGAGGGACAGACCTTCTTTCAGCATGAGAAGGTTTTGAAGTACCTATATCAAAATATCTGTAAATCTGTATGGAATCAGCACTTATTATCTCGGCATCGATCTTTTGTGCTAATTCAATGGCAAACTTTGACTTTCCGACTGCCGTAGGACCTAAAACAGCTATTATTTTAGGAATTGTTGAGTTGTTCAGCAATGTTACAGTTAATTATTAAACGGTTTTATAATCTTCTATATTTTCATCCAATGCCCCTTTTCTGCTCAATCTTATTCGTCCGTCCCTTTCTTTTGTAATACACTTAACTAATATCTCATCACCTTCGCTCAGGATATCCGAGACGCTTTTGACCCTGCTTGTTGAGAGTTCCGATATATGGACCAGTCCATCCTTCCCGTTCACAAGTTCCACAACTGCCCCAAAATCCAGTATTCTCTTCACTTTACCTATATATACCTTACCTATCTCCACCTCTTCAATTAAGGTGTTTACATACTTAATGGCATTCTGACAGGAAGCTGAATCCGGAGAAGCGATCGTCACTACGCCAGCATCGTTTATGTCTATCTGGGCGCCTGTGACCTCAATGATCTTTTTAATGTTCTTACCTCCGGGACCTATAACGTCCTTGATCTTATCCTGAGGCACGGTCATGATGTCTATCTTTGGAGCATATTCAGACGTATCCTCTCTGGGCTCTGATAACACTGCGTTCATTTTATCTAACACAAAAAGCCTGGCATCCTTTGCCTGGTTCAGTGCTTTTTCCAGTATCTCCTTTGTAACGCCCCTGACCTTGATGTCCATCTGAACAGCGGTTATTCCATCCTGCGTTCCGGCAACTTTAAAATCCATGTCCCCTAAGTGGTCTTCATCACCTAAAATATCCGATAAGATGACAAATTCATCACCTTCTTTGATCAGACCCATGGCTATTCCTGCCACGGGCTTGCTGATAGGCACACCTGCGTCCATTAACGATAAGGAAGTTCCGCAAACGGTAGCCATCGATGATGAGCCGTTCGACTCGAGGATCTCAGATACAACGCGTACTGTATAAGGAAAATCTTCGTTATCCGGCAGTACCGGTATGATAGCCCTCTCGGCCAGTGCACCGTGTCCGATCTCACGACGCCCGGGGTTAAGTCTGTTTGAA
Organism: Thermodesulfobacteriota bacterium; assembly: GCA_965215275.1. Lineage (GTDB taxonomy): Bacteria > Desulfobacterota_D > UBA1144 > Nemesobacterales > JAJCZQ01 > CAZUNK01. Next base: position 111,019 of record OZ244044.1, on the reverse strand, counting down.
GTCTCTCCAACGGAATAAGGAGGAAAATTATAATGAAGCATGAATTTTTTGGTTATATCACCATCCAGCGAGTCAATCCTTTGCTGGTCGTAAGGTGTACCCAGCGTAGCGACCACCGCCGCCTGCGTCTCTCCTCTTGTAAAAAGTGCGGACCCGTGAGTTCGCGGCAGGAAAGATACGTCTATATCAATATCCCTTACGGTCTCATAATCCCTTGAATCGAGCCTGATCTTTTTTTTGACCACTATTTCTCTCATAACTTCTTTCAATAAACTTTCATAGGATTTCGCAATACCGTCCGCATCATCTTCAAGATCCACCGTTAATTTTTCCGTTGTCTCCTGATAAATGCTCTGTATGTTGTTTTTCCTTGAGGACTTAGAGTCCGCGATGAGGGACTCATGGAGCTTTGGTCCGGCAAGTTCATAAACCGCTTTCTTTAATTCCGGATCAATATCAGATGATCTTACGACCCTTTTTTCAATATCCAGACCGTCTACCATTTCTTCCTGCATCTTGATAAACTCCCTTATACAGTCATGGGCAAACAACAATCCATCAATAACATCGGATTCAGCTGCTTCCTTTGCTCCACCTTCGACCATAACCAAAGCCTCCTGAGAACCAGCAACAACGATATCCATATCACCCAGTTCGATCTGGTCTTTAGTGGGATTGCAGATAAACTCATTATCTATTCTTGTTACTCTAACCCCCGCTATCGGACCTTCGAACGGTATATCGGATAACATTATGGCCGCGGACGCAGCATTGAGTGACAGGACGTCCGGAGGGTTCTTACCATCGGCCGACAGAACGGTTACCATAACCTGCGTCGGGTAATTAAACTCCTTGGGTATTAACGGTCTGAGCGGTCTGTCTATAAGCCTGGATATCAAAACTTCCTGTTCTGAGGGTCTTCCTTCCCTTTTAAAGTAACCACCTGGTATTTTACCGGCTGCATAGGATTTCTCCTGATAGTTAATTGTAAGAGGAAGAAAATCCTCACCCTCCAGCCCTTCTTTTTCCGCTACAACGGTAGCAAGTATCGTCGTACCTTCATACGTCGCCAGAACGGAACCGCTCGCTTGTTTTGCTACTTTTCCTATCTCGAACCTATAGTTTTTTTCAAAAAGCTGCTTCTCTGTTGTTTTATGTGGAATCGGCAAGGAAAACCTCCTAATAGTTTTACTTTCTTAACCCTAATTTTTGGATTAAATCACTATATTTTTGTGAATTTTTTTGCTTAAGATAATTTAATAACTTTCTTCTTTTCGCTACGTGCTGTACTAATCCCCTTTGCGAATGATTGTCTTTGGGGGTTTGCTTCATGTGAACTGACAACCTGTCTATCATTTTTGATAGCAACGCTATCTGAACTTCGGTAGAACCAACGTTCTTTTCAGAACCTGAATACTCTTTTATAACCTCTAATTTCTCTTCCCGATCAAGTGGCATCTTCTCATCCCTCCTAAAATGATCAATTGACGTTAATAACTCGTAAAACCTTTAAAATTATATCCTTATCGTCCAGGCTGCTTATTCTGTCAGATGGAACCTGCGCTCTTGTTATTGCCATAAGGTCGCCGCTGTTCTTAACGGCCAATATCTCTGATCCTTCAAAATTCGGAAATAAAACCCCGGTAAAGTAACTTTTCAACAGCTTTTTTCCATCGCGTATTATACTGGCAATCTCATCACTTACCTCGATCGATCCCAGGTGACCCAGTAAATCGTTCAGTTTTATTATCTTGAAATCTGAACTCTTTATATCTTCAATGGTAAACGAATCATCGATCGAAAATTGCCCACTGGAGATCCTTTTCAGTACTTTAAGATATCCGCCGCATCCCAGGTCATTACCAATATCCCCACTTAAAGACCTTATATAAGTCCCCCGTGAACACTTTACATAAAACTGCACATGAGGTGGTCTGTAATCCAGCAGTTCCAATTTCTCTATTCTGACGTCCTTTAACTCCCTCTCAACGCTTATACCCTTTCTTGCCAAACTGTATAACCTGACGCCTTTTTTTTTAACTGCGGAAAACATGGGAGGCGTCTGTTTAATGTCTCCCTTATATTTACAAAAACATTTTATTATATCACTTTCACTGATTTTTCCAATTTTATTTTTATTTATTACATTACCCGTCTTGTCAAGCGTGTCGGTTGAAACGCCCAGTTCCATGGTTCCAATGTACTCTTTAACGCTGTCCATAAGATATGGAATAACCTTTGTGGCTTCATTAAAAAGTATTGGAAGCACACCAGTGGCAAAAGGGTCCAGCGTTCCGGTATGACCTGCTTTCTTACAGTTCAGTAGTTTCTTAACCTTGCTCAGAGCCCCGTTCGAAGTAATACCTTCCGGCTTGTTCAGTATCAATGCTCCATTCATCTGACAGCTTCTTTAACAGATTGCAGAACTCTGTCTTTAACGCTTTTTATACTGCCCTCGATCGATAGTCCGGCGGCTTTAACGTGTCCACCACCTCCAAATCTCTGTGCAATTTTAGAAACGTCCACATCATATTTTGATCTTAGGCTCACTCTCCAGCTCGGCATGCGGTCACTGCCGTTCACACGGTCCTGCTTAAAAAAAACGCTGACAGAAACACCGTTTATACTTCTTGCTATATTAATGATACCTTCCGTATCCTCTTTTGTCGTGCCGGTCCTCTTATACATTGACTCATCAACGTATAATGATGCTATTTTTTTCGTATCGTCCACCTCAAGGGTATTTATTACCTCCGAGATCAATTTTATTTTTTTCAGTGGTTCGTTCTCGTATATCGACCGCGTCACCATCGTCAGGTCAGCACCGGCTTCCAGTAACTCCCCTGATGTTCGCAGAGCTTCGGAGTTCGTATTTGAATAACGAAAAGACCCGGTATCACCTATTATCGCCGACAATATACAATCAGCTATGTCCTTGCTGATCTCTATACTGCATCGCTTGAGCAGTTTATGGACTAAAATGCCCGTACAGGCAACGTTATGATCCACAAGAGATATATCACAGTCACTTTTATTAGTGAAGTGATGATCAATTATGACCAGCGTTTTATCAAAACCGCTAACGAGCTTTCCAAAGGCCTTTCCCGGCCTGTATACGTCCGTACAGTCCAGAAGCACTATCAGGTCGTATTTTTCTTCCTTTAATATGGACAGGTCAGTTACGATCTTTTTCCAGCCCGGTAAGAACTTCAGGTGATCAGGAATACCGTCTGAACTGTACATTTCAACTCTCTTGCCTATACCTGACAAACCATGTCCTAACGCAAGCATTGAACCAAGAGCGTCACAATCAGGGCTTTCATGGGATGCCAGCAAAAGGCTTTTACACTTTAAAACGGCCCTGGTAACCTGTTCCAGATGGTCAGTCACATATCACCTCTTTTATAAGACCATCAATTTTATAACCACTTTCTAATACCTTATCGTATTCAAATTCTATTTTTGGCAGTTTTTTTAACCTTACTCTGCTTCCCAGCCTTTGTCTGATGAATTTAGCAGCACTGTCCAGTCCCTGTTTAACGCTGCTTATATCAAAACCGTCTGAAATGGTCATAAAGTAAAGTTTTAAATATCCCAGGTCGTCCGACAGATGGAAATTCGTTATAACGACCGACCTTACCCTAGGGTCCCTGATCTCACCGATCGTTATCATATTGGAAATTTCGCGCATTAGCTGCTCACCAACTTGCCTGGATCTTTTATAGCCGTATCCCATTTCAGACACCTAAAGAACTGACAGTTCAACGTGACCGGAAACTATATCACAGGAACCTGTATTTTTTAAGCAGATCAGAACGCGCGGTCCAAGTCAGAACTAACAGGCTGAACAGCGTTCAGCACAGTAAAAATACCTGTTTTTTCCACAGGCCGTTTGAACACAGCTCGGAAACTGATAAGTTTGTAAGTTTCGGAACTCACACCTGACTTTTTCTGCAGGGCTTTTTACTGCTCTTCTTTTATCCTTTGTACTGTATTAAACCAGCGATCATACAGGAACTTAAAGCTGCTGCTTGATCTCCTCAAGGTGATAAAACTCAAATACGTCACCAACTTTAATATCGTTAAAATTCTCAATACTGATACCACACTCATATCCAGACTGAACTTCCCTGACATCATCTTTAAATCTTTTTAAAGATCTTAATTCCCCGTCATATATAACAACTGACTCTCTCAAGATCCTTACCTTGTTGTCCCTGTTAACAGTGCCATCAGAGACCATGCAACCAGCGATCGTTCCAATTCTTGAAATATGAAAGATTTCCCTGGCCTCTGCCCTTCCATCGATTCTCTCCTGTATAATGGGCTTCAATAACCCTTCCATGGCATTTTTAATCCTGTCTAAAACGTCGTATATGATACTGTGGAGTTCCAGGCAGATTCCTTCATATTCCGCGGTCCTGAGTGCCTTTGTATCCGGTCTGACGTTAAATCCAACCACGACCGCATTTGATGCCCGCGCAAGAACGATATCGGATTCATTAATACCTCCCACGCCTGAATGCACAAAATTAACCTTACATTTCTCATTACTTAATTTATTTATTGATTCTTTTAATGCTTCGATCGAACCGTGGGTATCAGCCTTAACTATCAAGAACAGTTCTTTTACCTCGTTCTCTTCCATATTGGAGAACAGGTCTTCCAGAGAAATGTTATCAGAAGGCAGCTGCGTTCTTACCCTTGATCTTTCTTCTCTATGGGCAATTACGTCTTTGGCAACTTTTTCATCTTTTACAACGTAAAACCTTTCACCCGCCGAAGGCACACCTGAAACACCCATTATCTCTACGGGTATCGACGGTTTTGCCTCTTTGAGGTTTTTGCCGTTTTCATCCCGGAGAGCACGGACCTTACCCGAGAACACTCCACAGGTAACAATATCTCCCACCCTCAACGTACCCTCGGTTACAAGTGCCGTGGATACCGGACCTCTCCCCTTGTCCAGCTTAGTCTCTATAACGACCCCGTTGGCACGTTTATCCGCAACTGCTTTCAGTTCCATAACATCAGCCTGAAGCAAAATGAGTTCAAGCAGACCGTCTATACCTTTTTTTGTTTTTGCTGAAACTTCTGCAAACAGCGTATTACCTCCCCACTCTTCAGACACTATATCGTTTTCGGATAACTGTCTTTTTATCTTTTCGATATCCGCGTTCTCTTTATCGACCTTATTTATCGCCACTATCAATGGTACTTCTGCGACCCTGGCATGACTGATAGCCTCAACCGTTTGAGGCATAACTCCATCATCTGCTGCCACTACTAAAATAACTATATCGGTTATGTTCGCACCGCGAGACCGCATTGACGTAAAGGCTTCATGGCCCGGGGTGTCGATAAAAACGATCGTTCTGCCGTCCAAGGTAACTTTATAAGCACCTATGTGCTGAGTAATACCGCCAGCCTCAACGTCAACGACTTTCGTCTGACGTATGGAGTCCAGCAGCGTGGTTTTTCCGTGGTCCACGTGTCCCATAAGCGTTACCACCGGCGGACGTGCTTCCAGCTTATCTTTCCCCTCTTCAGAATGGTCTATCAGAAAATCGTCCTCTTCAAATTTCTTAACTATTATTTTATGACCAAACTCTTCGGCAACGATCGCAGCTGTATCACCGTCAATCGTTTGATTTATAGTTGCAGGGGTTCCAAGATGGAACAGTTTTTTAACGAGTTCAACACCTTTTATGCTCATTTTTTTGGCAAGTTCGTTTACAGGGACCGTTTCACCGATCGTTATAGGTTTTTTCTCAACTTCTTTGCTTAACTGACCACCTGTTTTATTTAACAAGCTCTGGTCATCCTGAGCATCTGCACTGATCTGGGTATCTAAGACCTTTTGTGGACCTCTGTCCCTTCTTCCACGATCAAAATGCCTGGCCCTGTCCCTGATCACATATTCTTTCTTGCGAGATGGGAGTTTGGTTTTGAAGGCTTTTCTAAGTTCCTCAAAAGTCTCTTCATCAATTACATCTTCTTTGCTTATCTTTGCTCGTCTGGACTTTTTGTTCTTTACGACCTTGTCATCTTCAGCGGTCTTGTCCGTACGAGCCTCAACTTTCTTACCTTCTTCGTAAGGACCGGTTTCCTTCGATGTTTCCGGCCCTTGCACCTCCGTGTCCGCTGTATCCTGCAGCTGACTTGCGGGGTCGTCGGGTGCAGATCCCAAGTCAGCAATTTCCGGAGTTTCCTCTTTTAATTTCTCATCTCCGGTACTTGTGGCAGCAACTTGATCCGCTTCAGTTTTAACGTCCTCTGGAACAGGTTCCGGTTCCGGAACATCAGCGACTTTTTTCTTCCTTCTTAGTATTACCTTACTGCCTTTTCTTCTTTCAACGACCTCCTGCCCGGCTTCATTCTTAAACGTCTTTACCTGTTCTTTTTCTTCGGTCTCAACGGCATGAGCTGATTCATTGTTCTTCAGCATACTTTCTTTTATCTTGGACGCGACCTTGTCTTCAATTGCACTTGTATGGCTCTTTAATTTCAAGCCATATTTCTTATTGGCGATCTTTATCACTTCCTTGTTGTCTACTCCGATCTCTTTGGACAGTTCGTATACTCTCATTTTAACAGTGCTTGTTTTAAACCGTTATATCGTTATTAACTCCTTCATTGGTTTTCTGGTCCTCGGTCTCCTCTTCCTGATTATTATCTGCAGCGGCTTCCTCCGATGTTATTTTTTCCAGTTTGTCCTTCAGTGCAACCCTCGCCGCAGTCTGTATCTTTTCTATTTCGTTCAGGTCTTCGACCCCACAGATCCGTGACAGCACCTCTGGGTCCGCAAAAGCTATATCTTCCAGACTTCTGTAACCTTCCGTATACAGAATATTTGCAGTAAATTCTCCAAGGTTGGGCAAGGCAATGAACAATGAAACGACTTCCCCCTGTTCCTTGTTGACCTCTGTCTCGGTTTTGATATCGACCTTCCAACCCGTCAGCTGAGACGCAAGCCTGACATTCTGTCCCCTTCGTCCTATTGCAAGTGAGAGCTGATCATCTTCAACTATGACCTCCATAGCCTTTTCTCTCTCGTCAATGATGACTTTATTGACCTTAGCTGGAGATAAAGCATTGCACATATATCTTGCGGCATCGTCCGACCACAGAACTATATCGATCTTCTCACCCTTTAGTTCCTGTATGATATTCTGCACCCTTGCCCCTCTCATACCCACGCATGCCCCAACGGGATCAACGTCCGGGTCGTTGGAGTGAACTGATATTTTGGTTCTGCTTCCCGGGTCCCTTGAGATCGATTTAATGTTTACGATCTGCTCGGGGATCTCGGGTATTTCCGTTTCAAACAACTTTCTGACAAATTCAGTATTTGCCCTTGACAGGATCAACTGTGGGCCTCTTTTTGTTTCCAGTATATCCAAAAGGATCGCTCTTATTCTTTCCTTCGGATTGTAATACTCGTGCGGCACCTGCTCTTCTCTCGGCAGAACTGCCTCCGTTCTGCCAAGATCGACTATTACGTTCCTTCTTTCGATCCTTCTCACTATACCGCTTATCAGATCGCTTTTTCTATCTACGAACTCACCGTATATGACCTTGCCTTCAGCTTCCTTGACGCTCTGAAGTACCTTTTGCTTGGCGTTCTGTATAGCCATCCTTGAAAAATCCGGACTTATCCTGACGCCGATCATATCTCCGACTTCTGCATCCGAATCCAGTTCTCCAGCATCCTGGAGAGAGATCTCCACATCAGGGTAGTTCAAGTCATCGACCACTTCCTTAAACTCAAACAACTCAACTTCTCCAGTTTCCTCGTTATAACGAGCTTCCAGTTCGTTATCCTTACCGTTCATTCTGAACAACTTTTCAGCAGCGGACAAAACCGCATTTTCCACTGCCTGAATGATCTCGTCCTTATTTACGTTCTTATCTTTAACTATAGAATCTATAACCCTACTGAGTTCAGTGATCATAAACACCTCACCTCATTAAAAATTAATTTCCAAGTTTGCTTTTTTTATTAACCCAAAAGGGATTTCATGCAATGTACCGTCCATTTCAACCACTATATGATCCAACAGGCAATCATCCAGGGTTCCCTTAAACGTCTTTCTGTCGTTTATCAGTTCCTCTGTCTTAACCGATACAAAACTTCCCTTGAACCTTTTAAAATCCTCTATCTTTTTAAGTACCCTTTTTAAACCGGGAGAAGATACCTCGAGTGTATACCCACCGGGCACAACGTCATTAACGTCCAGTATCAGTCCCAGTTCCCTGCTTATATTAGCACAGTCATCAACGGTTACTCCCCCTGCTGCCTTGTCAATATAGACCCTTAACACCTTACCCTTACCCTCTTTTCTGTATTCAATATCAACAAGTTCCATATCACAACTGTTAAGGAGCGGATCAGATAGCTCCTCCACGCTTTTAACAACGCTGTTTTCGCCATATTCCAACATTTTTATTACTCAAACAATAAAAAAAAGCGGTTAAACCGCTTTTTCAGAGTAAATAATACATAATGGTTGTATTTAGAGCAAGGAATCATCTGCCTCTTTTTCCCTGAAGAGGCAAAAATTCACCAGTTTCAACAAGACGGACTTATTCTCCCTGGCTTATGGGAGGTCAAGAGGGTATTGCACAACCTGAGAACTTATCAAAGTATGGCAGGTATAATGGGTAAACACTGACGGATGTTTTCTAGTTTTTCTGCTCCTTCAGGTATGCAGTTTCCATTTCTTTCAACTTGTCGATCTTTTTCTTGTTTTCAGCCGCCTTTTCATATTCAAGGTCCTTGGCTGCAAGTTTCATCTCCTTGAAAAGCCTTTTGATCTCTTTCGGTATCTTATCCGGCGGTATATCCGTATAGTCGTCGTCCATATCCTTTGGAACGGTCACGTAATCAGACTCGTATATCGAACTCAGTATATTGGTTATGTTCTTTGTAATGCTCACTGGTGTAATGTTGTTCTCCTTATTGTACTTCATCTGAATGCTCTTTCTTCTGTCAGATTCCCTCATCGCTCTTTTTATCGAGTCCGTAACCCTGTCGGCGTATAATATAACCCTGCCGTTCACGTTCCTTGCCGCTCTTCCGAACGTCTGGATCAATGATGTCTCAGACCTTAGAAAACCTTCACTGTCCGCATCAAGTATCGCCACGAGCGAAACTTCCGGAATATCAAGCCCTTCACGGAGCATATTTATACCGACCAAAACGTCATATTCTCCCATCCTCAGGTCTCTTATCACTTTCATCCTTTCAAGCGTTTCAACGTCAGAATGAAGATATCTTATCCTCACGCCTATCTCCCGGTAGTACGCAGTAAGGTCTTCCGCCATTCTTTTTGTTAACGTCGTTACCAGCACCCGTTCCTTGTTTTTCACCACAAGCCGGATCTCAGCAAGAAGGTCATCAACTTGATCGGTAGCAGGTTTAATAGTTATTTCCGGGTCCTGCAGTCCTGTGGGTCTTATTATCTGCTCAACCACGCTCCCACAGCTTCTGCTTAATTCGTATTGTGCCGGGGTGGCTGAAACATATATAACCTGCCCCAATTTTTCCACGAACTCATCAAAGTTAAGAGGCCTGTTGTCCAGAGCTGAAGGCAGTCTGAACCCGTTGTCCACGAGCGACCGCTTTCGGCTTCTGTCCCCGTGGTACATAGCTCTTATCTGGGGCAACATCTGGTGGCTTTCATCAACGATACAGAGAAAATCATTTGGAAAGTAGTCCATCAGAGTATAAGGGGCCTCTCCCTCCTTTCTTCCCGATATATGCCTTGAATAATTTTCAATACCGGGACAGAATCCCATAGTTTCAAACAGTTCAAGATCGTAGTTCGTTCGTTCCTTTAATCTGTTTCTCTCAAGTTCCATATTGTTTTTCTGAAAGTAAGCAAGCCTTTCCTGAAGTTCTTTCTTTATTGTTCTTATCGCCTGTTTTAATTTCTCCTTGGGAGCAACGTAATGGGACCCGGGGAAAATAGTGACTTTTAAAAGCTCTCGTTTTGTCCTGCCGCTTACCGGGTCTATTTCCTTGATCTTTTCCACTTCATTTCCAAAAAACTCAATTCTGTACGCGGAATCATCCTTATCAGACGGAAAAACGTCCACAATGTCCCCCCTGGATCTGAAAGTCCCCCGTTCAAGGTACGTGCTCTTTCTCGTGTACTGAACCTCGGTAAGTTTTTTCAGCAGTTCGTCTCTTGAGAATTCACTGCCCTTTTTAAGGATCGTGAGCATCCCGTAGTAGTCTGAAGGCGAACCAATACCATAGATCGAAGATACGCTTGCCACGATGATCACGTCTCTCTTTTCGAAAAGCGAAGTCGTTGCCGCGTGGCGAAGCCTGTCTATAACCTCATTTATCGATACGTCCTTTTCTATGTAAGTATCCGTTTCAGGTACATATGCCTCAGGCTGATAGTAGTCGTAGTAACTTACAAAATAATGCACTTCGTTATCAGGAAAATACCCTTTTATTTCGGAAAAAAGTTGAGCGGCAAGGGTTTTGTTGTGGGCTAAAACAAGCGTGGGCTTTTGTACTTCACTGATTACATTTGCAATGGTGAAGGTCTTTCCACTGCCTGTAACCCCAAGAAGCACCTGATCGGTTATACCTTGATCGATGCCTTGCACGAGTTTATCAATTGCCGCAGGCTGATCCCCTTTGGGTTTGAAATCGCTATCAAGATTGAACTTTCTATGCACTTGTGTCAGTTATTTTGTTCCGCTTTAAGGATACAGATTTGAATGCTTACCTTCAACCACTTGCAATGAATTTAGGGATACAACGAGAAAAGCACCACCGTTTCTGCTTATATTCCTTTAATATTCTAACCAGCATACTTTTCAGTTGGAATAGTAAACAAACGATCATTGAGAACAGGGAGGTCAGTGTCTCTTGTTTATTAGGTTTATCTTTTTTGCTGTTACAACAGTTATTGTTATATAACTGTTGAAATGAAAGACAAACGCAAAACCAGCGACTGATAAAGATTGCTTGACACAACCTTTAATATTTTGGTAACAGGAACTGTTTTTTTTTCTTAAAATTGATAACTTATCAGCATCCATCAGGATTCGCAGGATTCATACAAATATTCCACCCAACACAATATTGCCTTTGTTAAAAATGTTAATTACTACATTCAAAAACTCTTTATTTTAAAGATAGCTTTTCTTTTGGGAAATTCTTACCAAAAAGGCTGAAACCTTGATGGCCTTGGGCATTTTTTCCGTTAGCTTTTCTCTTGATTACTACAGTACACTATTTCCATAAATAGTCTTCTAATTATGCCATTTAAAATAGCTTTCACGGAAGGTATTTAAGTTCTGGAAACTTCCACCCGCTTTCCCTCTACCTACCCTTACTCTCTCATTAAACTAACAATCAGTACCCTCTTCAAACTAACAATCAGTACCCTCTTCAAACTGACAATCAGTACCCCCTTCAAACTGACAATCAGTACCCCCTTCAAACTGACAATCAGTACCCCCTTCAAACTGACAATCAGCACCCCCTTCAAACTGACAATCAGCACCCCCTTCAAACTGACAATCAGTACCCCCTCTAAACTAACAATCAGTACCCTTTTAAAGTTATACTTGATTAAATATGAAAAAAGTTATCTATAAACGTCACATCGAAACACGCTTGAAAGAATCCTTGCAAGACTCACCCGTCGTGTTAGTACAGGGACCTCGCCAGTGCGGTAAGACAACACTCGCATGTATGGTGGGCAAAGTCGCTGGATATGACTACAGAAGCTTTGATGATGAAGATACACGCAGTTTTGCCAAAAACGACCCCATTGGTTTTGTGCAAAACTTGCCTGACAAGGTAATACTGGATGAAATACAGAAAGTTCCTGGACTTTTTTCCACGATCAAGTTGTCCGTTGACCGCAACCGCAAGGCAGGACGTTTTATACTGACCGGTTCGGTAAATGTTCTACAAGTGCGTCAATTAACAGATTCTTTGGCTGGACGTATGATTATTATTAAACTGCGGCCTCTATCCCAAAGCGAACTATCACAAAACCATCCTAAATTTCTCGATGCACTGTTTTCCGCTGACTTTAGACATAATAAGCATAAGGAAACCTCGCAGGAAAACACTGCAAGCAGAATTACAGCAGGCGGATACCCAGTGGCACTGAAACTATCCAGTGCAAGGAAACAAGCTACTTGGTATAAAAACTACATTGAAACGATCCTTCAGCGAGATGTATCAGACATTGCCCCACTCATCCGGTCACCAGAAATCCTGTCCGACCTGCTTGTTTTGATGGCAACTCAAACCGCTCAACTGCTGAATGTAAACTCGCTGGCATCGTCCTTCCAGCTCAGCAGAACTACAATTCAGGACTATATGTCACTACTTAGGAATATGTTTCTGTGGGAGAAAATACCACCCTGGTACAAAAATCCTACGAAAAAGATGGTAAAAACCGCAAAACTCCATCTTGGTGACACGGGTATTGCCTGTGCCCTGATGAACATGAATCCAGCAGCACTGGTCGAAGACCGTTCGTTATTTGGCCATGTTCTTGAAACGTTTGTTCTGCAGGAACTGAGACGCCAGGCGAGCGGACATGAAGACCTGCATGAATTTTTTCACTATCGTGAAAAAAAAGGTGCAGAAGTGGATATCGTGATACAAAGAGGAACCGAATTCGCAGGCGTGGACGTCAAGGCGTCTGCAACGATAAGGAAATCTGATTTTCGTGGGTTGCGCAGGTTTAAAACGGCTGCAGGAAAAAAATTTGCAGGAGGCGTGGTAGTTTACAACGGCAATACCAGCGGCACTTTCGGAGATGGACTTTATGCCGTCCCTCTACATCTGCTTTGGGAGTAAAATTGCCGTCAGTCATTCAGTACCAGCAGCTATAATACTTGACAATATGGTACGTCTGCGGTTTCTTTTTCAGATATAATGGAAGCAGTAGTCTATCTTATAGGTGCCGGTCCCGGCGACCCTGAATTATTAACCCTTAAGGGTAAGAATATACTAAAGACCGCAGACGTTGTCGTATATGACGCATTAATAAACAGGAAACTGCTGAATTTCTGCAAAGAATCCGCAAAACTGATCTACGTTGGTAAAACTCCCGGTAAGAAAGAGAGCACCCAGACCCAGATAAATAAAAAGCTCATATACTACGCTGGAAGAAACAAAACCGTGGCGAGATTAAAGGGAGGCGACCCGTTCATATTCGGCCGCGGAGGAGAAGAGGCAGAAGCCATGGTCAATGCCGGAATTACGATAGAAGTCGTGCCTGGCGTTAGTTCTATCAGTTCTGTCCCAGCTTACTCAGGCGTACCGCTTACTCACAGGAGTTACAACTCCTCCTTTACCGTTATTACCGGACATGAAAGCCCATCTAAGCCAGATTCCAGGCTGAACTGGAAAGCAATATCGAAGCAAGACACTATGGTTTTTGTTATGGCACTGAAAAACATCTCACTTATTATGAAAAAACTGATGAAAGAAAAGGTGCCAGAAGACACACCAGCCATGGTGATTTCATGGGGTACCATCCCGAAGCAAAGATCAATTACGGCAACTGTCGGAAGTATAACGAAGATGGTTTCTTCAGACCCATCCATAAAATCTCCAGCAATTATATTGGTGGGGAAAATAGTGAACCTGAAAGAGCAGATAAACTGGTACGAGAAAAAACCTCTCTTTGGAAAGAACATAGTGATTACAAGAGCAGAAGATCAGGCATCAAAATTCCACGACATGTTAAGTTCATACGGTGCCAACGTAATTGAGTTCCCGACCATTGAAACGGTCCCAATGAACTCTCAGAAAGGGACCGACGGAGCGATCAAGAACATGGGTAAATTCGACTATGTGATCTTTACCAGCGTTAACGGCGTTAAATACTTTCTTTCAAGGGTTTTGCACAACAGACTTGATGCAAGGATATTTTTCGGCAAAACGATCATAGCAATTGGTAAAGAAACAGATTATGAACTGAAAAACTACGGACTATCGTCCGATATCGTTCCATCAGAATACACGGCGGAAGGAATAATATCCAGCCTGAAACCATCTGATATTGAAGGCAGGAACTTTTTAATACCAAGATCAAGGATCGGTCGAGATGCTCTACCAGCAACACTAAAAAAGCTAAACGGCAGGGTTACCGTTGTGAACTGTTATGAAACTGTAATGCCCAGGATTAAACCCTCGGTAAAGAAAGAGTTTATAGAGATGCTCAGATCAAATAAGGTAAACCTTGTTACCTTTCTAAGTTCTTCCAGTGTAAACAACTTTCTGAAAATACTGGGTAAGGACTCTATATATCTACACAACGCGGACTGTGCGTCAATAGGTCCAATAACGTCTGACACTTTACTGTCCAGTGGATTTAAACCGGTAATTACCGCTAAAGAGCACACAATCGAGGGATTGGTTGCCAAGTTGCTCGAATACTGTTCCAAGACTTCCAAGCAGTTCAAATGATCGAGTATTAAAATGCCAAGGTTCCCTGTATCAAGCTTACAAATAAAAGAAAACCAGATAAGTATATCCGGGGATAATTATAAGCATATTGTAAAGGTATTGAGATGTAAGAAGGGAGAAAAAATAGAACTGTTTGATGAAAACTCCATTATATATCAGGCAGTTATAAAATCTATCTCAGGTAAAGAATTAACTGCTGAAATTCAAACATCATCAATATTAGACAACGAATCCAGATTAAATATCTGCTTGTTCCAGTCTATTCTCAAGGGAAACAAGATGGACCTCATAGTTCAGAAATGCAGCGAACTGGGTGTAAAGACCCTCACTCCCATATATACGGAGCGGACGGTCGTTCAGCATACAGATAAGGTAAAAAGATGGTCGAAGATCGCCCTGGAATCATGCAAACAATCAGGAAGAAGTCAGCCAGTTGAGATTAAAGAACCTCAAAATTACAATGATATAATCAGAACCCTGCCTGAGGGAGCAGTGAATCTGCTTTTTTATGAAAAGAACGATAATATTAAACTAAACAGAGATCTGGAAGCCTTTGATAAAGGAGTTTCCACTGTAAATCTGATAATTGGACCCGAAGGGGGCTTTTCAGAAAAAGAAATTCAAAGATCTGAACTTCGGAAAATAAAAACAGTATGCTTGGGTCCAAGAATATTAAAGTCTGAAACTGCCGCAATAGCTTCTGTATCGATTGTCCAGTTTCACTTTGGAGATATTTAAAAATAGGAATTATATACATAGAAATACACTATAGGATACTTTACAGGCACGGTATGATACCCATTTGAAGAAGACCACGCTGCTTTTAATGAATATAGTGCACTTATCATAAAGGTCGGGAAGATCACTCTGATAACGTCCCCTAAATAAAGACCCACACGACTTCAGTGATGAAATTACTTAGCGGATGTTCGTTTTTACAACCTCAACCACGCATTTGAATACTTCAGGGTATTATCTTACAGACCATTTCAGATAATGATTTTGTCCAGGTCTACCTAAAACCGTCCCTAATTTCATAAATATTAAACATATTCACACACAAAACTAAAAAACAGGGTTAACTGAACGTCAGGATGACACTCGGTTAACCCTGTTTACGTCTAATACATTGATCACACAATCTCTCGCTGACCGCTCGAGAATGAAAACTACCAGGAACTACCGGTTTTCCCAGACAAAAATGTATGCCTCTGGATCAATGATCATATCATTTTGGTCGACAGGATCAGCATTTAAAATGAACTCACTTCCATCAGCAATAAAAGCATTTCCATCAGCGAACAGACTGCTTAATTCCTCCTCTTCAGCGATCTCTTCTCCTCTCAAGAGTCCAACGGCCGTTCTTACCCTTTGTCTAATAACTTTAAGCTCGTTACCGGTGGCCTCATTTGCGTTATTTGCATCAAGATAGATCCCTGCCCCTACTATAAATCGTCTGTTATTCTCACCAATATTACCAGATATCCTGAAATAACTGAGTTTAGGTGGGTCATTCAAAGTATCAGGTTCCAAATTGTAGTTTCCTCCTCCTGCGTCGTTAAGTTTTGGAACCGTGTATACACTCCAGACACCTTCTATTACTGTGTAATCTCTAATAGTATCACCTTCTAATTCATATAGCTCATCTACTGCTTCTTTTATATATGCCCTTCCAGAATCATCCGTAACTCCGTAGATATCTGTGCCTTCTATTTCTGAATCAGGATGACATAAGACGTTTACTGAAGATACTACTGAAGGTACTACTGTAGTATCTCCTACTACCTCTGCTATAAACAGGTAAAGTTCCCCATTTTCATTTTCTATATCTGTATTGCTCACATAACTATCTATGGATGTTGGAGTGGAAAATGTGTCACATACAGTTTCAATAGCAGTATTAACAGCAGCATCGTTAGTGTCAGGATTAGCACGCTCAAAATCGTCTATACCTGAACCACTACCTAAAGCTTGATTGATCAAAAATCGCAGATTTGCAACTCTAGCGTCGTCGTGATAATTATTAACGGAAGGATTATTAAAGGTACCAAGACACACTCCTGCCCCTACAAAATAGTTATCTACCGCTCTTTCTACGTAAGAAACCTTATATGCACCATCACAGTCCGTAGCATCAGGAGTATTATTCCCATCATCAGTAAAATCATGACGAGAACTCCATCTGTAAGCAGCCCAGCCTGAATTGTCCGTGGATAGAGCATCCATAAATTTGCCATAGACACGTACACCTTCTTTGCCGTATTCTTCCAACTCTGTTACATCTCTTTCCTCAGTTAAATCACCTTCACTACCGTCAGATTGAGGATTAGGATGGAAAATCAGCCAACTGTTTCTTGGTTCTTCTACTTCTACTGTTCCACCTTGTACGACTTGTACGCCACCGTCGTCATCATCACACGAAACGGCAAAAAACAAGGTAAGCATCAACAACAAGACGCAAATCTTCTTCATAATTACCCCCCCCCCTCCGTAATTGTCTATAAATTTAAAATCTCAGAACATTTACAAGGTAGTTGTATCACATGAGTTATATCTTGTCAAAACTATATTACATCAACAAAACTAATACAATCTGTCAGTTGTTATTACCTCACGATAAAACTATTTTATTTTCTTTTTAATTCTGAATAAAAATGCAAACAGAAGTAGCAATATAAAGATGATTATAGGATAAATTTCTATTTTATTGAGTTCCAATCGCATACTGTAATAGCTTATCTTTATATCCTTCCCCTTTTTTATATCATTACCGATCCACCGCCGGTAGTTTTGATCATCCAAGGAAACGTTTTTCATATCACCTAATCCATCCACTTTAACGTTGCTTGACTCCGTGGCTATCACAACAGCGGATCTGGTATCATAGTGAAAAGACTTCTTCAGTTTACTTCTTCCAAAACCCAAGGGTAATTTATAAGCAACTACCACTCTTTTTGTTCCTGGCGGAAAACCAGCAGTATCATATACCACATCGTCTTCTCTCACGGCGTTTTCCTTTTCGATCCCTTGCATAAAATTGATATTCTCGGCTTTTGCAGGAACGTTCAGCCTGATGGTCTTGTTAAAATCGTCCTCTGGTTCCTTTTTACCCATGAAGATGGTGTTTCCCGTGTTCTCAAACTGGTATATATCCACAACGGAAACAGCCTTATCCTCCACTTCTATAACGTGATGGTTAACATTTACTACTATGCCTGAATCATTACTGCTCAAGTCATAAACTGGCAGGTCCAGATCAATTACACCTCTATCAGGAGGAAAAACCATTCTCGCGGTTTCATACTCCACGCCGTTTGAATTTATTCTCAAGCTGTAGCTCCTGTCCCATCTCAAATTACGAAAGCTAAATTCCCCTTCCTCATTTGAAATGGACAGCTTCTCATCCATCTTTTTATCACCCATAAAAGACCTGAGATATACGTCAGCACCCTCAACGATGATATCACCTTTCGTTCTGTTATTAACCTTCCCGGTTATAGTGCCGCCCGTCCTGTCGGTCTTTTTAATCTGATTGTTAAGCAGAAACCTGGTTATTTCCTCGGCTTCCAAAGCAGGGACATTTAGCCTGGGCATCGGAGGATAACCTTCATTCACAGGCATTTTACCAGCCTTCTGATAAATTACCCCGGGGTCGGTAATCCAGCTTGTAATATCATCCTTATCGTACCTTTTGCCTATTTCGTAAAGGTCCGGACCTACAAATATTCCCCTGCCTATTGTATGACATCTGGTACAGTTCCTGTCTTCAAACAGCCATTTGCCTCTTAGTTCATCTGAAAAGGAATGATCCGTATATACATGCAGAACAAGCAAAAGCAGAACTTTACATATAAGACCTTTCTTCATCATTACCGGCAGTATTTTCTCAAGGTTTTTTATATCTTATGACTTACAAGAGTGCGGACAGATATTTATCTGAACCAGCCTCCTACATCCCTTTGTTGCCTTTATCCGACCTGCCGTTACGAGATCCGACTTTTTTTACCTTATCGATCTGATTTAATATCTCCGCCGCCTTGAGCTTGTACTTTTCCTTAATTTCATTGTAGTCCTGATGATTCAACTTGCCAAGCCCGTAGTCAAAATCAATGTCCACGATCTCACTGATTATCAGATCTTTCTTCCTCTCCAGGTCGTAAAGGTCTTCTTTGTATGAACCGTCTGAAGACGTCTTTTTATCACGTTCGACGCTATCCTCTGTGATCAGTCCTCTCACGAGTGGCATGATCACAAAAAGGGAGATCACAAGAGATATTATCAATATGACCAAGTTGATCATTCGGCTACCACCCCGCGCACCTTTCTGCCTTTGAACGCAGGCATCATGGCTACGGCGGCACCAAAAGCCACCACTATGCCGCCAGCCCATATCCAGCTCACCAGCGGATTTATAAAAATCCTTAAAACAACATTGTTCTGATCTATTACGTCAGAAAGTATAACGTACAGGTCGTCGGTCAGAGTGGACCGCAAAGCCACTTCGGTTTCCTGGTTGATCTCTCTGTTCCCTTCGTATTTATAAACGTTCTTTTCAGGATAAAGCTCCCCGACCTTCCTGTTACCATGGGTTAAGGAAAGAATGGCCTTGGTGCCGCTTTTCGCATCGTTATCGTAAGTTTCAAGACCCCTGAATCTCAATTCATATTTTCCGACCTCTACTTTCTCTCCCGTTCTAACGCTCACCTTCCTCTCTACATTGAACGTTGATGAAGAAGTTATACCTATTACGATCAATACGACGCCGAGATGAACTATATACCCTCCGTACCTTCTTTTGTTTTTGGAGATCAGCATCGCAAACGCCGTGAGCATATTTTCATTTCTGCTCATCCTTACTGAAATCCCTTTACAGAACTCAGCAAAGACCGTAGTGACGACAAAACCGCATATACCGAACGTTATCAAAGCGACCGCGTCCCTGATATTTAAAACAAATAAAACCACCGTTACTGAAATACCGACCAGGACCGGGGCAAGAAAATTTTTCCGTAAGCTGTCCACGGAAGACTTTCTCCATGAAATAAGAGGACCAACTCCCATTAAGAAAATAAGAACAAGCCCTATTGGTACGTTTACTTTATTGAAGTACGGCGGTCCGACAAGGATCTTTTCCCCAGCCAGCGCTTCGGAGATAATGGGGAACAGTGTTCCGATAAACACCGTGAAAGCTGCCCCTAAGAACAGCAGATTGTTGAATATAAAGGCACTTTCCCTTGAAAGAATGGAATCAAAACTATCCTCCTCCTCAAGGCTTTTCAGTCTGTAGACAAAAGCTGCAAATGAAAAAATAAGTACAAAGGCTATAAAAGAGAGGAACGGGAGACCTATATCCGACTGGGCAAAGGAATGGACCGAGGATATTATACCGCTCCTTGTAATAAAAGTGCCGAAAAGCGTTAGAAAAAAAGTAATTATAAGCAGTATTATATTCCACTTTTTCAGCATTCCTTTCCTTTCCTGGATCATAACCGAATGCAGAAAAGCCGTTGCAGATAACCAGGGCATAAAAGCCGCATTTTCAACCGGGTCCCATGCCCAGTAACCTCCCCATCCAAGCTCAAGGTACGCCCACCTTGCACCGAGTATCAATCCAATACTAAGGAACGTCCAGGCAAACAGTGTCCACTTCCTGGAATTCCTGATCCATGTATCGTCAAGTCTTCCGCTCAGCAGTGCGGCCATTCCGTAGGCATAAGGAACCGTCAATCCAACATATCCCAGATAAAGAGTTACGGGATGGATCGCCATATAGGCGTTTTGTAATATCGGGTTCAGCCCCCTTCCCTCTTCTGGAACAAAAGGGGCTTTTTGAAAGGGATTTTCAGTAAAAGTGATCAGGTACAGAAAAAAGGTAAGTATGGAAAAGAGCACCACTGTAACGTAAGGATCAAAGGACAGATATTTATTACCAGGTCTGAAAACGGCTATTGCTGAATAGATCGACAGAATAAAACACCAGAGCAGTAATGAACCTGACTGTCCGGCCCAGAGTGCCGTAAATCTGTATATCACGGGAAGGTCCGTGCTTGTGTTAAGTGCAACGTATCTCAGTGAGAAATTCAGATGGGTAAGTTCATAGACAAGCGAAAAACAGGCTATAAGCAGTAGAACAAAGATCGACAAGGCAGAGTTCCTGCTGCTTTTCAGCAGGTCCGTGCTACCTAACCTCACTCCTGCAAGTGAAGCCACTACAGTGTAAAGTGAAAGAAAAAAAGCAAAATAAATGGAGACGTTACCTATCTGCCACATCAACCATTTTTCCACTCAGATCATAAAGCTGCTCGTCCGACTCATATTTCGTTGGACATTTTGCCAGAAGCACATCAGCCTCAAACTGGTTATTGCTGAAATACTCCCCCTCCACGACCGCTTCAACTCCGTCCCTGAATATATCGGGCACGATCCCGCTGTAAACAACGTCAATGCTGCCACGGTCATCGGCTATTTGAAACTTAAGGTCCCTGTCGGCGTTTTTTTCAATGGTACCGGGAACCACGGCACCGGAAACCCTCACCCTGGTTCCATAGACGGAAGGGACCCTGGCTTTAAGTTCGCTTACGGTAAGGTAATAGACCATCGTGTCCTTCACGCCTGCAAACACAAGATAGCTTAAAGTGCTTATTATTATTACGATCGCAACGATAAATTTCAGTTTGTTCTTTAACATGTTAGTTCTGTTACTTTTCAATATCTTCCAGCTTTTGCTCAAGTTTTTTCGTCTCTCTTATCAGGTAGACCGTGTAAAGGACTATAATTATCCAGGTTGCCGCATGACCCCAGAAAAGATATCCCACTATAAAACCTCCTTAATTTGCCAGCAGATCGATCTTGTACCTGGCCTTTTCTATTCTTATCCGCTCTGCTATTAACACTATAAATAAAAGGGTAAACGCCAGTAATGCAAGTAAAAGGGTGTGCATCATCTCAGGTTCGATCCCTCCGCCCCCGGGCCCAAATACAACCGGAGAAATACCTCGCATGACCCTTGCTGATATATAGACCAGGGGAAGGTCTATATATGCAATAATGGCAAAAACGGCAGAGTATCTGGCTTTTTTTTCATCGTAACCTGAATTTGCACGTATCAATAAATAGACACAGTAAAGTATCCACAATATGAACGTCGTGGTAAGCTGCGGGTCCCAGGTCCACCAGGTACCCCACACGGGCTTTGCCCAGATACTTCCCGTTACTATCGTTATCGTGATAAACACGACCCCTATCTCGGCGGATGCATAAGCTCTTATATCCCACTCTCTTTTCCTGTTTATCAGATAGGCAATACTTGATATAAAGACCATTGTGAACGCAATAGTTGCCACCCAGACCGATCCCATGTGAAAATAAAATATCCTCTGTATATCCCCCATTTTCAACTCGGTCGGAGCATAAATGAACGCTGCCCAGGTGGATAAGAGCATCAATATAAAAGCTGATATATACAGTATGATCCTCATCTGGTAACTATGACCCCTCAACCACGTACTCGTAAACAAGCGAACTCGCTGCAAGAAAAATTATATCAAAACTGATCATTATCTTTAAAAAAACAAAAACCTCACTAAAAGCCCCGCCAGCTAAAATTACTGACGTTGCCTTTATTGCATTTACCAGAACGGGCAAAAGTAAGGGAAAGAGTATAACTGGAAGGATCATCTCTCGCAGCCTGGTATTTATGGCCATTGTGGAAAAAAGCGTTCCAAGAGAGGAAAAACCTATACCTCCCAGCACAAGTACCAGCAGCAGGTCTGAAAAACCGCCTTTGACGTTTATATTGAACAGCAGGATAAAAAGTGCCGTAAGTAACAGCTGTATTATTAAAATATAAAGAAAGTTGCTCAGAACTTTTGCAAAATATAAAAAGCTCCTGTCAACAGGGCTTAAAAGAACGCCCGTAATGGCACCGTTTTCCTTTTCCACTGCAAACGACCTGCTCAGACCCAAAGTTCCGACAAATACCGTTGATACCCATAAAAGTGAGGGAACAAGAAAAGCGGCATTTTTACTGGTAACGTCTATACTGAAACTGAACAGCACAACCACCACGACCGAAAAAGCCACCATTGAGAAGAGCATCTCCCTGGTACGCATTTCTCTTACAATGTCCTTCCAGAGTATGGTCGTAATACTGTTCATATTTTATCCGACACAACCGGGTGTGATCAATAAAGGTTTTCAGTCCGGTCCAGTGCCGTTTAATTTTAGCTTTTGTTTTGAAAAACACAACGCCAGAACGTTAAAGGCCTGCTCCCGTTCTTAACTGGTCCGAACTGACTTCACCAGCCGGTCTTTTATACCTCACCCTGCCTTGGTCCAGCATGAGAACCACATCACAGATCTTTAATCCTAAATCTGAATTATGTGTGGTAACAATAACGGTTTTATTGTTTTTTCTGGATCTTTCAATAACGTTGATCAGAAAAGAAACACCTTCACTATCCAGTCCTGCAAAAGGCTCATCGAACATCAGTATATCAGGTTCATGCAACATGGCCCTGGCTATTGACGCTCTCTGTTTCATTCCGTTTGAGAGGTCCCTTACAAGTTCGTTCTTTTTGAAATGGATACCCAGACCCTGAAGGCTGAGGTCTACTTTTTCAGACAGTTCCTCAACTCCGTAAAGCCTGCCGAAGAACCTCATATTTTCCGCCACTGTAAGGTCGTAATATAAAAAATGCTCATGAGAAACAACGCCTACCGTCCTTCTTATTTCCTGCGGTTCTTTTTTCAAACTACGGCCATTTATATACACTTCTCCGGCGTCCGGCTTTATAAGTGCTGCAAGTATTTTTACGAGCGTGGTCTTACCTGCACCATTAGGACCAAAAAGAACTGCAGACTCCCCCTTTCGAAGTTCCAGGTCCATATCGCTTAAGATCCTTGAAGAACCGTAGGATTTACTCAATCCACGGACCCGTACGGCAGTATCATCATTTTTAACCATCTAAGAACGAGCCCCCTGCCCCCGGTCCCGTATCGCTGCCTATCCACTGCCTGAGCTTTTCCATTCCCTCTTTATAGTCCACTACGCTCCTATACCCAAGGTCCTTTTCCGCCCGTGCGGTACTGTAGCTCCTTGTGCCGGAAAGCGCGGCAACGGCAAACCTCGTTAAGACCGGTGGAGACTGTGACCTTATGAGTTTATAAAGCATTTCCATGGACAGAGCAATAAGATAGCCAAGTTTATAAGGAATAAGGTAGTTTGGTTCCCAGTCTATTCCAGCGGCGCGAAGCTGGTCCTTTAGAAAATCACAGTATTCCACCTTATTTCCATCATTGATAAAATAGACCTTTCCCGCTGCGCTATCCTTCTCTGTTACCAGAACAAGGCTCTCAACAAGATTATCAACGTGACACGGAGTTATAACGTTCTTTCCGGAACCCATCCGTATAAGAAATCCTTTCCTTGCCGCCTGGATAATCCTGGGAAGGATAACCTTATCACCTGCACCCCAGACGTTCGATGGTCTTATCACGACCGTTTCCAGACCGTTGTCCCTATGAAAACGCAGCACCAGCTTTTCTGCCATGCTTTTGGATTCGTTATACAGGTCGGTGTATTTTTCAGGATAAGGATAGCTCTCCTCTATATCCCTGAGGTCGTGCATTTTCCAGAAGCTCACCGTCCAGACGACCGTGGAAGAACTGACAAAGATAAACCTTTTTACACCATGTTTTTGTGAACTTTCCAGCAAGGTCGTTGTAGCTTGCACATTGTTCCTATAGAAGTCATATTTTTTACCCCATTCAGATACAAGTGCAGCAACGTGATAGATGTACCTGCAGTCCTGAGGAAAACCTTCCAGACTCGCCGGGTCGGAAAGATCTCCTGTATATGCCTCAGCCCCGATCCTTTCAACGAGCCTGGCCTTATCCTGGTTCCTTACGAGGCATTTGACCTTGTGACCTTCGCTCAGCAATCTTCTTAATAACCTTCCACCAATAAACCCCGTTGCTCCGGTAACTCCTACTTTCATGATCCTTTACGCCGTCTGGAAAACTCGCTGAATATGTTAACCGCTCTGGTATTTTCATCAATCGGGGTCCGTTACGGTCTTATCATTAAATACCATCAGTATCATTACGGTTCCCAATCAAAGCTACTTTATCTTTCGTCTCTTCTTCCATTTGGCTTCAAGGTATTTTTTGAGCGAGGCTTCACGTCCTATTTCAGTCGGCTCGTAATATATTCTGTCCGCCAGTTCATCAGGAAGGAAATCCTGGTCCGCAAAATGTCCCTTGTAGTTGTGTGAATACCTGTAGTCCTTACCATATCCCAGATCCTTCATAAGTTTAGTAGGAGCGTTCCTTAAATGCATCGGCACCTCCAGGTTAGGTTTTGATCTGACCTCACTAACGGCTTTTCCAATTGCCAGACAGGAAGCGTTGCTTTTTGGACAACTTGCAAGATATGTGGAAGTCTGAGCCAGTATCAAAGACGCTTCAGGTAACCCAACGTAGTTTACCGCGGTAAAGCAGCTGGTTGCCAGAGTGAGGGCATATGGTTCTGCATTCCCTATGTCCTCCGAGGCAAGGATTATAAGCCTTCTTGCGATGAACTTAACGTCTTCACCTGCTTCCAGCATTCTTGCCAGATAATAGACCGAAGCATCGGGGTCGCTGCCCCTTACGCTTTTTATAAAAGCTGAAATGGTGTTGTAATGATCTTCACCGGATTGATCATACCTGTATCTGCTGGTCTGATAAGCCTGCTTTACCATACCCAGATCTATTGCTGTTACATCATCTTTATCAGCAGGGACCGTACAAACCGCGACTTCCAGGGCATTGAGCATTACCCTCGCATCTCCACCCGCCAGCCTGATCAGTTCATCTTCCGCCTTCTTATCTATTTTTATCTCAACGTGCCTGCTGCCGCTCTTATCTCCCTGTTTAAATATACTTTTTAAAGCACGAACTAATATCTCTTTCAGATCAACTTCATTAAGCGGGTTTAAAGTGTAGACCTGAGACCTTGACAGAAGCGGAGAAATGACTTCAAAGGACGGGTTTTCGGTAGTGGCACCAATGAGCACCACGGTCCCATCCTCCACGCTCTTCAGAAGAGCTGACTGCTGCGATTTGTTAAACCTGTGTATCTCGTCTACGAACAGAACGGTCTTTTTACCCGTCAGGATCGATTCACTGGCCTTTTCAATTACCTCCCGCAGATCTTTAACTCCCGAGGATATTGCATTTATATGGTATATATCGGCATTAACCTGGTCCGCTATAATACGGGCAAGGGTAGTTTTGCCCGTACCCGGGGCACCCCAGAAGATCATGGGCTGGATCGCACCTGCATCGATCATCTTTTTAATCACTCCGTCTTTTCCGATCAAATGATCCTGACCAACGACCTCTTCCAGCTTTTCAGGTCTCAGTCTTTCAGCAAGAGGTTTGGTCGACTCAGGCTGCAGGAACAGAGAAGAACTGGTATTGGAACTGATCTTTTTACCCATATCGTTAAAATAGTAGAGGTTTTACCCCCTCAAATCAATTAACTTTCTGGAAATACATAGTTTGTAAGTTATAATAAAGGGCCAAATGAACATAAAACTGCTGAAGGAATTATGCGATACTCCGGGTATGCCCGGAGGAGAAGGTCTTATACGCGACCTTGTAATTAAAGAACTTAAAGGTTTCACAAAGGACATCTCCACAGACGCAATGGGGAACGTCATTGCACACGTAAGGGGAAAAGGTCGTAAACTGGTCCTTGACGCACACATGGACGAGGTTGGCTTTATGGTCCATTATATAGACGATAAGGGATTTATAAACCTTACCCCCATGGGAGGTATGGACCCGCGGGTCTACTATGCCCAGAGACTGACGATATGGGGTAAAAGACCACTTGCCGGTATGGTAGCGGCTACCCCTCCTCATGTAAGCAAAAGCGGCAATAATAAGGAAGTTCCGGAGATCGAGGACTGTGTGGTTGACGTCGGACTATCTGCCGATAAGGTCAAGAGCCTGGTCAGTATAGGGGATTACGTGTCCTTCAGTACTGAACTTGTGGAAACGGAAGATTCGGTTATTTCAAAAGCACTGGACGACAGAATGGGACTTTTTATCATAATCGAGGCATTGAAAAGAGGTCCTGATATCAATTGCGACCTTTTTGTCACCGCAACAGTGCAGGAGGAAATAGGATTAAGAGGTGCAAGGCTTATAACCCCAGTCGTAGAACCTGATTTTATTATTGCCCTGGAAGGCACCGTTGCAATGGACGTTCCAGGAATACCGGCAAATAAATCAATGGCAAACGTAAACAAAGGACCGGAAATAAGGCTATCTGACAGATACCTGATAGCAGACAGAGAATTCTCTTTCTTTATAAACGAGACCGCAAAAAAGAAGGAAATACCCTGTCAGATCACAGTTAAAAAAGTAGGCGGTACCAACGCCACGGCAATGCAGGTTACAGGCAAGGGATGCCGTGCAGCAGCAATATCGGTTCCCACCAGATATATGCACAGTCCGAGTTCCATCGCATATAAAGACGATATAGAAAGCACTATCAGACTTATCAGTTCTATTCTGGAGAATATTAATAATTTCAGTGAAAAACGGTCAGGTTAAAGGAACGTTATTTAAAAGAAGGGAATTTTATATTTTTTTCGCACTGCTTTTTAACGGAGCAGTAAGTATATTTTTCTTAAAAAGTGGACCTGGATGAATCAAATCTAACAGATTCAGAGTTTATACATTGGCAGATACAGGTTATTTAATGCTGATCAAAGAAGGTAACAGGAGAATTACTGGTTTTTCTGCTGGTTTTTATTAATTTCCAGTAATCGTTTGATTTCTGCTGTCAGGTTAATAGTTTGTTCAGCAATCTTGGCACTCTGTTCAGCAAATTTGGCATCTTGCTCTTTAGAAAACCTGTCCATAATATCCTGAATATCCCTTCTAAATTTGTCTCCCATTTCTCTCTCCTTAATGCTTATCTGGTTAGGGAGTTATATACTTTAGCACACAAGTACTAAACATACTGTTCTGCAAGCAGAGTCCCTCTTGATTCCCTGTTCTCTTTTGATAAAACATTTACAGCCTGCATCGGGAGCTCAAGTCTGGCTGTCCCACCCGACATAGCGTGTTTTCACTATTGCAAATGTTTATAGCTGCATTCGTGTCTGCATGGTCTTTATGACCGCAATACACGCACTTAAATACTTCTCCTCTTCTGTTCCTTTTATCTCTGTATCCGCACTCAGAACAGGTCTGTGACGTATATTGAGCCGGGTTCCTGATCAGCTTGCCACCAGTGCTTTTAACCTTGTATTCAAGCTGATCTAATACCTTGCCCAATTGCTGTTCCCGTAAGGACCTGTTTAATCCAGATTTCTGCTTTACTTTCTTACCCGGATCTCCCACGTTCCCCTTTGCCGATCTGCTCATATCCCTTAATCTCAGATCTTCTGATATAACAAAATTATACGCTCTTGACAGTTCTGTAGTTAACCTGTGAACTTTGTTATGTTCCTTCATTGCTGTTCTTGCTCGTTCCTTCGTAAGCAGCTTTATCTTCTTCTTTCTGCCGTTCGAACTTTTCTCAGCTCTTGAAACTGCTCTTTGCTTTCTTTTGTCTTTCTTTCTGCTTACTTCAGTTCCCTTGTAAAACGACCCATCTGATAAAGCAATCCTGTTCCTTACTCCAAGGTCCATTCCTACAGGTCTGTCCAGTCCTCTGTCCTCTCCAGCTATCTTCTCGTAAACAAACTGAACCTCCACTCTTAAAGCTGTTCTTAATATTCTTATGTATTTTGTTCCTTCCGGTATGCTTCCCCTGAATGAGATCCTGCCTGCTCCCTTTACCGTTAAATATGTCCTTCTCTCTCCTTTCTTTACATTTCCCCATGTATATGTTTCAAAACTTCTTACCTTCCTGCTGCTGTTCTTATATCTAGGACTGCCTCTCAATCCTTTAATATAATCACTGTAAGCCTTATCCACTCTCTTTAACGTCCTTTGCTGTGCCTGAACTCCTGCCTTGCTGAATTCTTTCAATAAAACATCATTCCTTATCTCCGTCAGCGACTTCGCCTGATCTTCATAACTTACTGACTTCTTCTTCATCTCCTGTTCAGTTAACTCTCTCCAGTTAACTGGATCATCACAAGGTCTGATATTACTTACAAACCTGTTAACTGCTTCATAAACTGTTTCCAGATATTTAACTCTGTTCTTCTTGTTGTATGAAGTACCAAACTCCCATTGTGGGTAGAAATACATCTGTAATCTCTCTTCTGACAAACCCCACTTCTTCAGCTTCTTGTATTTTTTGTACGCTTCTTTCTTTTCTTCCAGAGCACAGTTATACAGATAAGTAAGCTGGTCCAAAGTCCTTTCCAAACCCTTATGAGTTGAAGGGTGATTCAATCCAATCACTCTGCGGTCAGTCCTCGTCTGCTTAATTATCCTCTTTTCACTATCCATTCCTCTGTAATTATATTACAATCCCATTTATATGTTAAATCCTTTGTTTGGTACTTAAGTATATAAATCCCAAAAGAATTGACGCTTGTTTTTTAATCTCGGGCAACATCAGATATAATTCCCTGATCTTTACTGAACGACCGAACATCCATGGCTATTTATACTGAAGAGCTCATAAAGATCTTTGAAACCTCTTTGAAGGAGAATTATAAAGGGTCTGTAACTAAAGAACTCATCGGCAGCCTGTCGGCCGCAATTACAAACAGAAAATATGACGCTCAGGACCAGGCTTTAATAGAAATAGCTTTAAACAACGACAGGGAAAACTTTGCCGAGTCGGTCTCCGAAAACTTAAAGCTCATATTAGATAAAAAAGCAGACGCTTCAGTATTTATAAGATCGGAGAAAGGTCAGCAGGAAATCATTGATCTGTTTTTAAAGTCACTTGAGCATACGATCGATTTTTACTACAACAGTATTATAAACAAGCAGTTCTCAAGCACGTAAAAATCAACGGACCATTGTTGTTTTTTTCAAGTCCTTTTTGACCTTGTCAGTTCATATATCATAATTCCCGTTGCAACAGAGACGTTCAAAGAGTCAGTATCTCCGGTCTTAGGAACAGATACCAGGAAATCGCACCCGTCCTTAATTCCTTTACCAATACCCCTGCCTTCGTTCCCTATTACCAGTGCGAGCTTTAAACCATCAGTATCAAGGTCATAAACCGCTTTTTCCGCAGAAGCATCAGCACCAACTATCCAGAAACCGTTCCTTTTTAACTCATCTATGGCGTTTTTTAAACTGCCTACTCTGCAGATCGGGGTTGCTGCAGTCGTACCCGAGGAGGTCTTGATCACGGCAGGTGTAACCCCCACTGCCCTGTTCTTTGGAAGTAAAACACCATCAACGCTGAAGAAAGCGGAAGTCCTTATAATCGCTCCCAGATTATTAGGGTCCTCCAAATGGTCAAGTATAAGATAAAATACATTCTCCTTTCTTTTTAACAGATCGTTAAAGCAAGCGTATCGGAACTCTTTTATATCCGCGGCCATACCTTGATGTTTTGAGGTATCGGACAGGATATTTAATCTGTCCCTTTCCACAAAAGACAGTTTTATTCCTTTCTTTCTTGCGGTTCGAACTATTTCGGTAAATTTTTCAGAGGAACTGGTGCGGGATAAGAATATTTCCTTAATTGAGGCGGGATCATAATTTAAGATCTCCAATACCGGATTTCTGCCATAAACGATCAAGCTTCAGTGCTCCGGACGACGTATCAGTTATTTGCCTCATCTCTCATCTGTATAAACTCGATCCGGCTGTATATTTTTTCATCGATCCATTTAGCATCCCACCATTCGAGCGGTCTTACGGGTACACCGTGAACGTACATACCAAAATGCAGATGATCGCCAATTGCAAAACCCGTGGTGCCGGTCCTGCCTATTATGGAACCCTTCTTTACTTCATCTCCTTCATTCACCACGATCAAGCTCAGATGAGAGTAAAGGGACATAACTCCCAGTCCATGGTCCACGATCACCGAGTCGCCGTAAATATCAACCTCTCCTACAAACGTTACGACCCCGTCATTAGCAGCTTCAACCGGATATTTCCTTGTAACGGAAAGGTCGTAGCCAAGATGGTACTGCTGATCGATGTTCTCGCCTTTTACAATGTAAGTTCGCTTGTCCCCAAAAGTCGCTATGACCTTTGAATTCGACAGCTGCTGGAATTTTCCAGACCAATATCTCTGGTTTTTTGATTGTTTTGTTATTTCCTCGATCTTTTTATTACTCTCCCTGCGCATCTTGTTATTAACCGTAAGAAATATCTCCTGAACCCTGTCTTCGGGATCATCCACCTGCTCTTCAATAAAAGGAAGCATTTTTTTCAAAATGAACTTTTCGCTTATAACCAGGGTGCTTTGCTTGTAGCTGGCTTTTAAAAGTTTATAGAATATGGGAGTTGACATCTCATTTCCAGCTACATCGACCGCGTACAGGTACATATCCTCTCCATCGTTACCCAGGTCATAAGGATAGGCAAAAAAGCAGACGTACAGGGTTGAATCATTAAAATAACCACTGTAACCAGGAAAAAAATAATCTCCGACCCTTATCCCGCTTTTTTTTGTGTCTTTGGAAGATCTGTAAATTATAAAACCCGACCCGCCGTGCGTTATATACTGGGCGCCTGATAACTCTTTTATCCTTGGACGCTGAAGATCAAGGTTAAAGGTCACTTCCAGGCTGGTTACATTACCTTTGAAAAATCTTATAAGCGAGTGATCCTCAACAACCACTTTTAACCCGACCTTACCCTCTTCAATCCCTGTTTTTTTATCTATTTTTATAATGATGCTGTCTTTACTGACCCCGGGACCATAGTTTTTATTCGCTATTAAGGTCTCAGTGTTCTCATCACTCAGGTAAACCATGGCGCTTTTCAGTCCCGCGCCACTGTCCACCAAAGATATTTCAAACGGGTTCAGTCCAATATATCCCGTATTGCTGGTAAACTTCACCTCGGGCGGGTCCCATTCGAACTTCGGCAGGACCGGTAAAATCACATATCCAACAATAAATCCAGCAACGATAAGTATGAGCGGTATTTTCAGCAATCTGATCATAGTGTACTGTGCTCGTAAATATTAAAGTCAAGTTAAAAACCGCAGAGGAGTATATGATTGCAATAATTTAACTGAACAACCCTTAAACTCACTTAAAGGAATTCCTGCAGTTGTAAGTATTGTACCACTAAAAAAGCAGAAATATACCTTTTAAATAAAACAAGTTCATGCTACTGGATTGTAAGTTGTAATCTAATAAGATATTTTTTAGGATTATGCGGCCTATTTCATCTACACTGCTGATAATAATATTCTCTGTAGCTTCTCTGATCATCGCAGCGGCAACATACGTTCAGACTCATCACTTTAAGGAATTTCTGAGGACCACTGTAAACAGCAAGGTAAGTTCCTCTATCGATCAGAGGTTCCATATCGGAAGTATAGAGGGAAGCATAATATACGATATAACCCTCAGGGACGTTGAGCTGATAACCGAAGAAACAGCTCTTGTAAAAATAGAAGAGATAACCGCTCAATATTACCTGCCTTCCTTACTGTCTTTTTTCATAAATGGAGATATACCCCTCAGAAAAGCCAGGGTAAGTGGTGCAGAGATCAATATAACGAGAGATGAAAGCGGTATATGGAATTTCAGAAAAATAAAGACAAGGAAAAAAAAGCAGGACGGGGAAAAACCGATAAACGTATATCTGAGCAACGCCTCGATCAGCAGATCAAAGGTGATAATCGATGACGGTCTTAAAGACAGATATCTGACGTTTTTATTTTATGATTCCAGATTATCGATCGATCTGATCGAATTAAATAAGAAGTTCGTTGTAGATGCCTATGACCTGAACGTCGATTTTAATAAACTTGGCAACTTAAAATTCAGAGACATTAAAACAAACGCCATTATAACAACGCACGGGGCGACTTTTGAAGATCTCAAAGGGTCTGTAAACGGGATGGACATAAGAAGCAGCGGGACTGTGAACGATTTTAGTTTTCCCGAGATCACGGCAGATGTTCTTCTTGATGAATACAGCTATGACGGCATTGGGACGTTCAATGCAAATATCAAAACCAAAGCGAAGATATACAGTCTGAGCAATATCGCCGCGGAAGCAGACGTAGATATCACTAATTCCACAATAAGAGATAACCGGTTACAGGCGTCATTTAAGGATATCAGGATGAACGGTACAAGGATAGATATAAAAGGGGACATTAATTATGAACTGGGCAGGTCAGGCGTTGATGGGTACGTTGACGTTAAGCAGCTCCTTACCGGAGAAAAGATCAATGAATATTACCTCAATACAGACCTTGACGACCTGTTAATAAAGGACCTGTTCAAAACTATAGGTATCAGGTCCGGACTTTTGAAGGTCCATAACGATCTCAAAGCCGATACCACTTTCGCGGTAAAGGGTTCCTGGTCTGATAAAAGCAACTTTACGGCCAGTTTTGACGTTTCTGATCTGAACTTAAGGGTCGATGAACAAAACCCTCTGAAAGCCGACGGCCGGGTGCAGGTCTCTGCCGACCGTTTCACCTTCGATCTGAAAACCAGATCATATAAATTCCCCGTTTCCTCTCTGCTCGCCTTGTCCGACAGCTCGGTCCTGCTGAACTCAGATCTGAAAGTCTCCGGTGATATTCCTTACAAAGAGACCAAAAACGATCTTGCACTTACCGTTAAGGGAAGCTTTGATAACTCAACCATGTACGGGATCTCGCTGATCAGAGGCAGTATAGACTCAATATACGACGGACAGAACCTTAAAAGACTGTTCCTGAACGTCTCTTCAAATTTCTTTTCCCTGGAGATGCAAGGTGAAAATGATGAGGAAAACAGCATTAACGTGCTTTTTAACGCCTCATCAGAAGACATCGCCTTCTTAAACAATCTTTATAACAAAGAAGTAAAACCCGGAGGAGCGGTAAAGCTGAACGGTACCCTGACGGGCAGCATGAAAAACCCGAAGATGAACGTAAACGCGGATATTTCAGGACTGAAATACGGGAACAAGTTTTACGTTAAAGAGGGTAAGATAGATCTTTCCACTGAATTTCGGAAGAACGAAGTACTGGACTTTGATATAAATTCAGATCTTCACGAGATCGAATACGGCAATACATACCTGAAGACATTAAAGTTCATGGCAAAGACGTTCAGTCAGGACGTCAAGGTCCATTTAAACGGTCAGTTCAGCGATACCGAAAGAATGGTTTCCGATCTCATCGTTTATAATTTTGAAAACAGTAATAAAAAAATAGATATACATACTCTTGATCTGGATCTGGGCGGGCAGTCTTTATCCAATACGGAAACATTAACGATCTCTCTTGGTCCGAACAGGACCGATATTCATTCCCTGTTACTGAAAAATGGAAAAAGCGAGATATATGCAGATGGTTACCTAAGCTACAACGACAAACAGTCCGATCTTATGATCAAAGTAAAGAGCATAAACCTCGCTTCTGTCTCCAGCCTTTTGCCAAACGACGTTAATATACAGGGATATGCCGACCTGGAGTTCAGCCTGAGCGGTCATCTCAGTAAACCCAGGGTATCACTGATCAGCAGTTCTGACAGTATCATGATCAATGACCAGTATCGTTTTTCACCAAGTATAAAGATCACGGGACTGGAAAACAAGACCAGGATCAATCTGAGAGACAAGAACAAGGACGGTACCTATTCGGTAGTAAGTGGAACTGTTCGATCCCCGATCGATTTTTATGATCTGAGCAAACTCATGGAGGCAGAACTGGATCTTAAAATGAAACTCAATGGTATGGACATATCTCCCCTGCTTTTATTCGAACCTTATATAAAGGAGCTTTACGGAAATCTGACGACCGATCTTCTTGTAACCGGTTCCCTTCTCGCTCCTGAGCTGAACGGCACTTCAAAACTTGAAAATACCAGCATACTGACCCCACTTCTGGAAAACTCCATCAGTGCGAACAATGCAGTAATAGATTTTAAAAACAACCGTGCAACTCTCCTGGAAACCATAGTTACCTCAAGTGAGGGAAAAGCTAAAGTATCCGGAGACGCCAACTTAGATAACTTCACATACCAGGCGGATATAAACCTGGATGATTTCTATATCAAGTATACGCTGTTCGACACGAAGTTAAACGGCATCCTTGCTCTAAAAGGCAAAAATTGGAAGATCAGACTGACGGGAAAATTAGAACCGAACGACCTTGAGATCGAGATCAAAAGTCAACGCGAAGAGCAAATCTCCAGTGATATAACTTTTGTGGACGTTCCTGAAACAAAACACGAAACTGCTGAACAAGACGGGACTTACTACAAGAACAACGTTGCAGCCGACCTCGAACTTAATATACCGGACAATACGTGGATTTCTCAACAAAATGCCAAGGTGGCGGTCGCAGGGGACCTGAATATCAGCAAGGATTTTGGAGCATTTCATGTTATATCCGGAACCATCAGCACTAAAAAAGGCAACTATACGGTTTTTGGCAAACTGTTCAAGATAAAAAAAGGCTTTCTGAATTTCCCGTCCATTGAAGAGTTCAACCCACAGGTCGACCTGACCGCTGATTATGAGATCCAGGACAGGAATATCCTGATCAATATAGTCGGAGAAGCTCAAGACCCGACGATCAATCTGTCCAGCACGCCTCCTATGAGCAAAGAAGACATAATATCGTATCTGATCTTCGGAATTCCAAATGCGAAATTAGGTTCCGACCAGAGACATCTCTCTCAGGAACTTGCCTCCAGCATAGCTATGGAGGAACTTACAGCGTCTATTCTGCCAAAACTGGGACTGGATAGTATTATCCACGTCGTCAG
Organism: Thermodesulfobacteriota bacterium; assembly: GCA_965215275.1. Taxonomy (GTDB): domain Bacteria; phylum Desulfobacterota_D; class UBA1144; order Nemesobacterales; family JAJCZQ01; genus CAZUNK01. Next base: position 75,676 of record OZ244044.1, on the reverse strand, counting down.
TATACAGAACAGCAAGCAGGGGAATTTTTCTCAACCACAGGTTAAAGTGGGTTCATTTATTAATGACAGATTATACGTGTCCTACAAACGGGAACTGTCAGTAATTACCACTTCATCACCCAATCTTCAAAACAAAGTAAATATAGAATATGATCTTACCGATTCCTTTCTGATCAACAGTGTGATCGGAGGCAGTAATACAGGAGTGGATATATTCTACCACTTTGACTTCTGACGCTTCTGTAACCCGTTAATGTTCAGATACCTTTTTATTAAAAATGCTCAGACTTACTTTGATCACTTAAAGTTCACAGATAAATAACGGTATAGGTCAGTGCTGAATAAAAGAATAAACGATATATTCGAATACCTTTTTGCACACTACGGACCGCAAAACTGGTGGCCTGCGGACAGTCCCTTTGAATGCGTGGTCGGAGCGGTACTGACCCAGAACACCGCATGGAAGAACGCTGAACTGGCGATCAGGAATATAAAGTCCCACATGGTCTTAAATGAAAGAAATCTTTCTGATCTGCCAGCTGAAAAGCTGACTCAACTAATTAAACCCTCGGGATACTACAATCAAAAGACGTTCAGACTGAAAAGTATCCTGAACTTTATAAACAGGGAATTTGACGGTAAGACGGAAAACATGATGCATGCAGACAAAAACGAACTCAGGAACAGACTGCTGTCAATAAACGGTATAGGTCCCGAAACGGTCGACACCATCCTGTTGTACGCACTAAACAAACCTGTTTTTGTAGTTGATAAATACACCTACAGGATACTTTACAGGCACGGTATGATACCCATGAACTGCTCTTACGATGAGATGCAGGAGATCTTTATGCAAAACCTTGAAGAAGACCATGCTGCCTTTAATGAATACCACGCACTTATCATAAAGGTCGGGAAGGATCACTGTGGCAGGAGAGCAAACTGTGATAAATGCCCGCTGAATAAAGACCCGCACGACTTCAGTGATGAGATCATTTAGCTGATGTTCCTTTTGCAACCTCGACCACGCATTTAAATGCCTCTGGGTCCCTTATAGCCATTTCAGATAAGGATTTCCTGTCCAGGTCTACATTTGATCGCTTTAAAGCATTAATGAACCTGCTGTAAGATATACCAAAAGGTCTGACAGCAGCATTGATCCTTATTATCCAGAGTCTTCTGAAATCCCGCTTTCTTCGTCTTCTGTCCCTGTAAGCATAGGCAAATGCCCTTCTTAAAGTTTCCTTTGCTCTTCGTAAATTGTTCTTTCTTCGCCCCCAGTATCCCTTGGCAAGTTTCAGAACCCTTTTTCTTCTCTTTCTTGATGCTACGCTTTTTCTAACTCGCATATACCAGCTCCTGTAAAAACCTACACATTAAGAACGTAACTTTTTATCCTTATTGCACTGCTGCCTTCCAGGTAGACCTTCCCGTTCAATCTCCTCTTTCTTTTTGCACTCTTCTTAGCGTTTAAATGACTGCCCCCGCCTCTGTTCCTCTTTATCTTTCCACCGGCATTGAATGTAAATCTCTTGGCCGCACTCCTGTTGGTCTTCATTTTTATCTTTGCCATTTTTTCTCAATTCTTCCTCATCGGTGATAAAACCATTATTAAGTTCTTCCCTTCCAGTTTTGTCTCCAGTTCTATGGTTGAGATCTCCTTGAGTTCCTCATACACCCTTTCCGCCAGCCGACGTCCTATGTCAGTGTGAATGATCTCTCTTCCTCTGAAAAATATCCTGATCTTTGTTTTATGTCCATTGTTAAGGAACTCTCTGATACGGTTCAGCTTTACATTTAAATCCCCTACCCCGATATTCGGTCGCATTTTTATCTCTTTGGTAGTTTGGCTCTTTTGCTTCTTTAAAGCCTGATTCTTCTTTTGTTCGTATTTATACTTACCATAATCCATCAACCTGCAAACCGGCGGGCTTGCACTGGAAGCCACCTCCACCAGATCAACCCCTTGCTCTTTAGCTCTTCCCAAGGCATCCTGAGTGTTCACAACCCCTAACTGTGCTCCATCAACGTCAATAAGCCTTACTTCTGGTACCCTGATCCTTGAATTAACTCTGGTCTCAGGGGTCCTGTTAGATTGATAATTACCCCTATACCTTGCTATACCGCTTTACCTCCAATAATATCCGTTTTAGTCACCCGTTTTATCACTTAAATAAGTTTACATCGCGGTATGTATTACCTGTTCTCAAACACCAGTTCATACCCTATATTCCAGTTTATCCATTATATAAGAGTTTAATAAGAATACCATCCCCCGGTTACATACCGAACCATTACAGTGATATACTACCTTATTAGTTCTGATTACTCAAATGCACTTTCAACTTTTTATGCATTTCATCAAGTATCAGTAATGCTTTTCAGTTCCTCTACTGCCTCTGATATCTAATACCAACCTTGTGTGTGCTCCTTTGCCAAAACCATCCATAAGTTTATAGATATTAAATATATTCACACACACAACAAAAAACAGGGTTAACTGACCGTCAGGATGACACTCAATTAACCCTGCTTGCATTCTTCTAATACATCCGTCACATCATCTCTTGCTGATCGCTCGAGAATGAAAAACTAACGGGAATTACCGATTTTCCCAGACAAAAATGTATTCCTCTTCCTCTAACATAGCTGTCGAATAAAAATCAGTGTCGTCTACGTTTCCGTCATCATTATCAAAGAACGTACCGTCACTGTTAAATTCTTCCTCTGCTGCTTCCGCTTCTGCCTCCGCCTCTAACAAGACTCCAGCATGCTCTTTGACCCTGCTTCTAATTCCTTCAAGTTCTACACCATCGGCAGCATTCTCGTTATTTTCGTCCAGATATATCCCTGCACCTACTATAAATCGTCTTAAGTTCGCTGGATCTATAGTTGCAGCTTCAGGATCATAGTCGTCATTAATAATGTTACCAGATATCCTGAAATAACTGAGCTTAGGTGGATCATTCAAAGTATCAGACTCCAGGGCGTTTCCTGCTTCGTTAAGTTTTGGAGCCGTGTGTACACTCCAGACACCTTCATCTACATGGTCATTGAACTGGTCCTTTAATGTTTCTGGGTCATGAATAATTTCTAAGCTAAATAGCTCATCTACTACTTCTTTTATATACGCCCTTCCAGAATCATCCGTAGCTTCGTATATATCTGTGCTTTCTATGTCTGAATCAGGATGACATAAGACTTCTACTGAAGACACTACTGAAGATACTAATGTACCATCTACTTCTACCTCTGCTATAAACAGGTAAAGTTCTCCATTTTCATTGTTTATATCAGTTATGCTGCCTATAGCCGTTGGAGTAGAATGTGTACCACAAGTCTCAGTAATTTTATCATTAATAATGGTATCGCTAGAAGGATGAGAAATATTATCTACAAGTAGTGTAGTATCATCAACCAGTTTTTGCAGATTTGCAATTCTGGCGTCGGTATGAGGGATACCGGTTGGATCACCAGGGGGGTCCTCATCTTTACCGTCATAGGTACCATCGGTATAAATGTTATCAATAGTGCGGCCATCAAGACAGATCCCTGCCCCTACAAAACGATAAGCATTTTCTGCCGCTCTTTCCAAGTAAGAAACCTTATAGGCACCATTACAATCCGCAGTATCGGCAGTATCATCACCAGCAGCACTAGCAGCATGATCAGAACTCCATCTATAAGCAGCCCAACCTGAATTGCCTGTAGACAGGACATCCCTGAATTTGTCAAAGACACGTACATCTTCTTTTCCGTATTCCTCCAACCCTGTTACATCCCTTTCAACATCTTCGTCACCGTCAGGATTAGGATGGAAAATTAACACACTGTTTCTTGGTATTGCTTCACCTTGCACACCTCCGTCGTCATCATCACATGAAACGGTAAAAAACAAAGTAAGCATCAACAACAGAACGAAAATCTTTTTCATAATTTCTCCTCCAACTTATTCTTATATCAGTATTTATCACATTTACTATTTCTTGTCAATACTATATTAACTATATTACACAAAAACACCAATAACATCTATATAACCGTTATTTATCTCAAGATAAAGTTATCTGGTTCTCTTTCCGTATTATTTCAATAAAGTCACTAAGGCTCATTGAACTTAACTTCTCTCCTCCATGCATTCTTGGAGACACGGTCTGAGACTTGACTTCTTCAGATCCTATTATCAGTGTATAAGGAACCTTCATGTTCTCTGCTTCTCTGATCTTATATCCAAGCTTTTCATTTCTAAGGTCCTTTTCTACCCTGAAGTTTAAAGCCTTTAATTCGTTACAGACACTTTCGGCATAAACATTATGAACTTCCGCCACAGTTACAACCCTGACCTGCTCAGGGTTCAACCAGAATGGGAACGCTCCACCGTAATGCTCTATCAGTATTCCAAAGAACCTCTCTATAGACCCAAAAACTGCCCTGTGGATCATTATAGGAGTATGGCGAGTATTATCATCACCTACAAAGTTCATGTCAAATCTCTTTGGAAGATTGAAATCCACCTGGACCGTCGAACATTGCCAGGACCTTCCAAGTACATCTTTAATTTTAAGGTCTATCTTTGGTCCGTAAAACGCCCCTCCACCTTCATCAACCTCATAATCCAGTTCAAGGGTTTCCAAAGCTTCTCTGATCGCATCCGTTGCCTCTCTCCAGTCCTCCTCAACCCCTATGAACTTCTTCGGACTTGTAGATAAATAGATCTCATAGTCGCTGAACCCAAAGGTCTTCAGAAAACTTATCGTCAGGTTCATAACACCGATAACTTCATCCTTAAGCTGATCGGGCATGCAGAATATGTGTGCATCATCCTGAGAAAAACCACGTATACGAAGCAGCCCGTGAAGAACTCCGGACTTCTCATATCTGTAAACGGTTCCGATCTCCGCCCATCTTAAAGGCAGGTCACGATAGCTTCTTACTTTACTTTTGTAGATCATTATATGAAATGGGCAGTTCATTGGCTTTATCTGATATTTTAAATTCCCCATCTCCATCGGAGAGAACATATTCTCACTGTAAAAGTCCGTGTGACCGCTCGTATCCCACAAATCAAGCCTGGCAACGTGAGGGGTAAAAAGTATTTCATAACCAGCTCTGTCATGCTGCCGTCGCCAGAAATCCTCAATCACCTTTCTTACTCTGGCGCCCCTGGGATGCCAAAGCACAAGTCCTGAACCGACCTCATCCTGTATACTGAACAGATCAAGGTCCTTACCAAGTTTGCGATGGTCCCTTTTTTTTGCCTCCTCAAGCTGATCAAGGTGTTTCCTGAGCCCCTTTCTGTCCCAGAACGCAGTGCCGTAGATCCTCTGAAGCATGGGGTTGTTCTCATTACCCCTCCAGTAAGCACCGGCAGAACCGGTAAGCCTGAAAGAGCTCACAAGTCCCGTTGACGGAGCATGGGGACCCCTGCACAGATCATACCAGGTCTGCTGATCGTAGATCGTAATACTCTCACCTGCAGGCAGGTCCTTGATTATTTCAACTTTATAGCTCTCGCCATTCCTGGTAAATATATCAACTGCCTCTTCCCTTGAGACCGTCCTTCTGGTAACTGGCCTGTTCTCCGCAATTATTTCCTCCATACGTTCTTCTATCTTTTCCAGGTCCTGAGGAGTAAAACCCCTTGAAAGATCAAAATCATAATAAAATCCATTCTCAATTACAGGACCTATGGTTACCTTAGCTTCTGGATAAAGGGACTGTACCGCCTCGGCCATAACATGTGCAGCTGTATGCCTTATAAGGTGCAGACCATCCTCGGACCTGCTTCTTACCAGTTCGATTTCAGAATCTCCCTCAACGTTGTGCCAGAGGTCCACAATAACTCCATCTACTTTGGCCCCGATGCAGTCATCTTTTAACCCGAAGGCATCCAGAATATCCCCAATGCTCAAGCCAGGTGGAAAATCCCTTTCTTCACCATCTTTAATACTGATCTTCATAAGTTGACAGTTCCCAAATATGGTGAGCACGGCAGGATTTGAACCTGCGACCTCTTGCATGTCAAGCAAGCGCTCTCCCTCTGAGCTACGCACTCTGAGAAAAACAAGCAGCTATTTTCTTACAACTTTGTAAATATGTCAATAATATAATGAACTATGAATGAAAATACAGGATGGAAAAAAACATTATAAAGATCTGTCAAGCAGATATATCCGGTGTCTATTACAAAGTTCATGGATCATATACTGTTTTCCCTATAATCCATATTTATCAAGCAACACGCATAAATCAGATCTGCCGACCGCTCTTAATACCTTCATCTTCTGTTTGAATCTTTGTTTACCTCTTGCCCGTCTGATGGGATTTCTGATCAGGACCAATAACTTTTCAGCAGATCAAGCAGACAGATCATTTCAGCAAGCCGTAGGAAATAATTATAGTATTTTAAACGGTCAGTTATATTTTCAGAGCAGTTTGTATATAATTCCCTTTAACTAACCTGCACAATGAACTTTCAAGAACTGATAATTAATCTGCAAAATTTTTGGGTAAAAAAGGGTTGTATAATAGTTCAGCCCTATGACACTGAAAAGGGTGCAGGAACCTTTAATCCTGCCACTTTCTTAAGATGTCTGGGACCAGAGCCCTGGAGCGTGGCTTACGTTGAACCATCAAGACGACCGGCTGACGGAAGATATGGAGATAACCCGAACCGTCTTCAGCATTACTACCAATTTCAGGTCCTGATAAAACCATCACCAGCGAATATTCAGCAGCTTTATCTGGACAGTCTTAAGTTCCTGGGAATAGACCCGCTTGAGCACGATATAAGGTTCGTGGAAGATGACTGGGAGTCCCCGACCCTTGGTGCATGGGGGCTGGGCTGGGAAGTCTGGCTTGACGGGATGGAAATAACCCAGTTCACCTACTTTCAGCAGGCCGGGGGTATTGACCTAGACCCCGTTTCTGCCGAGATAACTTATGGAACGGAAAGGATCGCCATGTACCTGCAAGGGGTTGATAACGTTTTTAATCTTAAATGGACCGACGAGATAACGTATGGAGAGATCTTTCATCAGAACGAACTGCAGTCCTCAAAATACAACTTTGAACTGTCCGACCCTGATATGTTAGCAGATATGTTCACAAAGTTCGAATCAGAGTGTAAGAGGCTGATCGAAGAAGAACTGCCTATACCGGCTTATGAGTACTGTCTGAAATCCTCCCATACTTTCAATCTGTTAGATGCAAGGGGAGCGATCGGCGTCTCGGAGCGGGCCAGTTATATTGCCCGAGTGAGAAGTATTGCTAACATGTGTGCCGAATCCTACCTGCAAAACAGACAGAAGCTAAGCTTTCCTCTGCTAAGGGACAAAGATGAAAAATGAACTGATGCTTGAAATAGGAAGTGAGGAGATCCCTGCCCTGTTCCTAGAAGAGTACGCAAAAGACATAGATGCATTAATAGGTAAGGAGCTTGAAAAGAACTTACTTACGTTCAAAAGCACAGAAGTCCTTTATACTCCCAGGAGGTTAGCGGTAAGGGTCTCCGGCCTTTTGCCGGACCAGAAGGAAAAAACAGTTGAAAACTTCGGTCCACCGAAAAAAACAGCCTTCGACAGTGACGGAAGACCCACTAAAGCAGCTCTCGGGTTTGCAAGGTCCCACGGGATAGGCGTTGATCAGCTTGACGTGGTCAGGCGAGATAACGGGGAGTTCCTCACGTTTAAAAAGAAGATCAGAGGAAGAAAGACCAGTGAGGTCCTAAAGACCGTTCTTCCGAAGGTAATCAGTTCGGTCCGCTTTAAAAGATCAATGAGGTGGGGCTGCGGAAAAATGACTTTTGCAAGGCCCATAAGGTGGATAATGTGCGTCTACAATACTAAAAGACTCGTATTCGAACTGGAGGATATAAAAAGCGGCTTGAAAAGCTACGGTCACAGGTTCCTTTCACCAGGACCCTTCTCACCCAAAAGCTGGAACGACTATATGGACCAACTGAAAAAAAGGGACGTACTTCTGGATCAATCTGAAAGAAAAAAATTCATAGAAGATGAGGTACAAAGGCTGGCATCGGAACTGGGCGGAACGGCTGAAAAAAATGAAGAACTCGTCAACACGGTCACAAACCTGGTCGAACGTCCGGTCGTGCTTTACGGAACGTTTGAAAAGAGCTTTCTCAAAATACCCAAGGAAGTCCTTATAAGCGTGATGCAGAAACACCAGAAATATTTTCCCGTGTCCTCAAGATCCGGAAAGCTCCTGCCCTGTTTTATCTTTGTCTGCGGTACCCGCGTTGTAAATAACGAACACGTAGTGAAAGGCAATGAAAGGGTTTTAAGAGCAAGGTTCAGGGACGCGGAGTTTTTCTGGAACGAGGATATAAAAAAACCACTGGAGAACAATCTGGTCCAGCTTAAAGATATGGTATTTCTCTCCGGTGTCGGAAGTTACTATAAAAAAACGGAAAGATTAAAGAAGGTTGCAGAAAAACTCGCAGTATATTCAAAAGATCATGGTCCTGATCTGGTCAGCCGTCTGATCGAAGCGGCAAATCTGTCAAAGGCAGACCTGGTGTCAAAAATGGTGTTTGAACTCCCTGAACTTCAGGGAACCATGGGTAAACACTACGCTAAAAGATCAGGGGTCAGGACCGGGGTCGCCACGGCAATAGAAGAACACTACATGCCCAGGGAACGAGACGGGAACCTGCCCGGAACGGAGACAGGTGCACTGCTCAGTATAGCAGATAAGGTCGATAACATATCCTGCTGTTTTGCAACCGGATTAAAACCAACTGGTTCCGCCGACCCTCACGCACTCAGAAGACAGGCGATCGGTATCATACAGATCGTTCTAAAGATGAAACTGAACTTTAACCTGAAGACCATGTTCAGTACCGTGCTGAAAGAAATAACCACCACGACCAGTACGGACAAGGTCCTTCCTGAGATCATGAACTTTGTTTCCGAAAGATTTAAGAACCTGTCACTGGAAAAAGGCTATTCGAACGACGTTATAGATTCAGTGCTTTCAACCGGTTTTGACAACGTTCTTGACAGCCACGACAGAATAAGAGCTATGGAAAGATTTAAAAAACAAAAAAGCTTTGACGAACTTACAGCCGTTTTCAAACGTATTGCGAATATTACAAAAAACAAAACAAGGACCAAGTTAGACATGGACCTTTTTAAAGACAGATCAGAAAAAATCCTTTACGATGAATATACAAAGGTACGCAGTCAGATAAAAACTATAAGAAATCCGGTAAAGGACCATATAAAAACACTCGAGAAAATAAGAAAACCGATGGAAGACCACGTAAAGGCACTCAACCGAATAAAAACCTTAAGAAAACCGGTGGATAACTTTTTTAATTCGGTCCTGGTAATGGATAAAGATAAGGAGTTAAGGAACAACCGATTAGCCTTACTTAACGAAATAAAGGATCTTTTTTCCCGTATATATGATTTTTCAAAGTTTTAACGGCCGTAACTATTTTCAATCAGACAAAAGCCGTACTACAGTGAAGCAGAAAGGAATATACTGACTACCTTAACATCAGGGAACTGCCATTCCTGCCATCTAAACTCTTTGTAACGTCCGCAAGTATTGATAACGCCGTTGTTATTTCCTCACTATATTGATATTCTAAACCTGGGATCAGCAGGAACAGTAACATGCCTAACTATTTATCTTACATCCTATGCGGTTTTGTCGCCATGGTACTGCTCGTGTCATGTGCACCTGTCAGGACCGACGATACCACGGTCATAAAAAAATGGGGTACCTCTCAATACAAGGGAAGATCCTACAGGTCTTATTATAATTTTTCCCTCTCAATGCTTGCTTATCACAATAATGACCTGCGGCTGGCAATAAAACACATGAAGGTCGCCGAAAGGTCAGATCCAGGATCACCTCATATAAAATACGCTCTTGCACAGCTTTATACCGCGGTAAATCGTGTTTCAGATGCAAAAAAGAAGCTGGAGCAGGCAATTAAACTTAATCCCAGGCACCTGGAGTCGTACAAACTCCTTGGAAAGATCGTTTCGACCTCTCCATACACAAAAGACAAAAAAATGGCAGAAAGGTACTTCAGAAAGGCGATCGATATCGACCCCAGTGATGCAAACTCGTACCTGTTCCTGGCGCTGCATTACATAAGAGAGGGAAATAATCCTAAAGCTGCGACCTTTCTTAAAAAAACCATAAGCATTGATCCTGATGATGAGAACGCCCTTCTTTTTCTGGCAGAGATACTTATAAAGGAAAAGAACATCCAGGAAGCCAAATCCCTGTACTTAAAACTGCTGAAGGTAAATCCAAAGAACTTCGTGGCAATACTTGCTCTCGCGTCCATAGAGGAAACCCAGGGTAACTTTAAAAAAGCAGAAAAGCATTATTTAGCCCTGCTGAGGCATTACCCGAACAATCTCAACGTATACGAACAATATGGAAATTATCTATACAAAATGAAGAAATACAGTGAAGCACTGAAACAGTTACAGAACGCCGAGGTGCTGTACCCGAACAGCCTGGATATAAAACTCAAGGTCGCCGCGGTGAATCTCAAGATCAAAAGGTTTGCACAGGCAATTGAGAAGCTGGACTATATACTGCAGTTCAGACCTGAACATGAAACGTCCATATACTACAAAGCACTGAGCCACCTAGGACAGAAAGATTATAAAACCGCCCAGAAGATATTAAAGAATATTCCCGCTACATCAGAGTTCTATGACGATTCAGTGGTTCAGCAGGCGTTCATAGAACAGCAGACGGACAATATGCCAGAGGCCCTGAAAATTCTCGAAACGGCTTATTCAGCACTGCCAGACAACGAGTTGATTATAAGTTATCTGGGTGGCCTTTATGAAAAAGAGAAAAGATATGAAAAGGCAACGGATATATACTCAAAATACTTAAAAACGGAACCCAGTAACGAAAACATTCTTTATTTACTGGCCTTTGTGTACTTCTCCGACGACCAGAAAAAGAAATCCATCGAAATAATGAAAAGTATAATATCCCTGAACCCGGATCACGTTGACGCACTTAATTTCCTGGGTTACACGTACGCTGATGACGGCGTTAATCTTAAGCAAGCTGAAGAATATATAAAAAGAGCCATAAAGCTTTCTCCAAACACCGGATACATAATCGACAGCCTTGGCTGGGTTTATTATAAACAGGGAAGATTATCAGAGGCAATTAAACATCTCGAACTGGCGTCAGAGCTTTCCCCGGATAACCCAACGATCAGAGAGCATTTAGGTGACGCCTACCTTAAGGAAGGCTATAAGATAAAAGCGATCAGAACCTATGAACGTGCTCTTGAGCTGATCAGAACTAACAGGGAAAACATCGACGGCGAAGACGCTGAACGGAGACTGAAAAACAAAATAACGGGTATTAACAGAGATGATACCTGAGAGGCCCAGGTTTTCCATCGTGCGGTTTTATTACGTAATACTTGTAGTGGTACTGGCCGGTTCATGCGCCTTAAGTCTTGAGCAGGTAAGCTACAAAAGCGTTGACACGGATAAAATACTCCATAAGGTACGAACGGATAACGACAAACGCGTAACACTGCAAGGTATAGCCAGAGTAAGGGTCAGGAACAGCTTTGAGAACATTTCCATAAGGCAGGTGACGGTCCTGGGACAAAGTTCCACGTTCCATCTTGAAGCACTTGCCATCTTCGGTCACAGCCTTGCGACGCTGACTTCCGATGGTAAACGGGTCGTATTACTGACGCCAGATGACCAGGCCGTATTTGAAGATACCGACAGTTTTGATCTGTCGTATTTTTATCCCGACCTTCCGCCTGTGGTCAAGATCAGAGAACTTATAGACGTTCTTTTTGGAAAAGTCCCGTTCGGACTCTGGGACCCGGACCAGAACCCGGTCACAGGAAAAGAAAATAACCTCCTGACCGTCACTTATACAAACTCCAGGGACTCTAAGACCATGCTCTATATAAACCCTTATAACGGTCAGATAATGTCTGCCGATATAGAAACCGGTGATAACAACCTGTTACACGTCGAATACTCGAACTACAAGAGCATAAACGGTCTGCTTTTTCCAAAGAAGATCAAATTAAGCTACTTATCAAACGAACTTCAGATAAACTATGAAAAAGATTTGATTTTAAATAAAGAGACGGATATAAGATTACCGTTTAGATAGAGCACAAGCGTGCTTCCGGGAACCGCAATAATTTGAGCAGTCATTCTTCAAAGATTTTTGAAATAAAGAACAAGCTTGGGTTACACGCCCGAGCTGCCGCCCATCTTGTCAGGGTTTTAAGCAAGTTCAGCTCTGACATAACGATAAAAAAAGACGGCTACGCCGTTGATGGAAAGAGTATACTGGGCGTGCTGTCCCTTGCCGCCGTTAAAGGAACGGTCATTGAAGTCGTGGCAAGTGGCGAGGATTCGGAACAGGCATATAATGAGATCGATAAACTTATCGAACACGGCTTTGGTGAAGGAGTTGAAAGCTGATCTGTATTATGGATATTCAGGCAATATATAAAAAAACAATCGAAGAAAAAAGAATAACCGCGGAGGAAGCTCTTCATCTGCTCAGAGAGGGAGACCTGCTCCAGCTCGGTGCTATAGCGAACCTTGTGAGAAAGAGATTTAATCCTGATGACGTTGTGACCTTTGTAACCGATACCAATCCCAACTATACCAATGTCTGCGATACAGAATGTTTATTCTGTGCCTTCTGGAGACCGCAGGAGGCACAGGACGCCTACACGCTCAGCGTCGACAAGTTAATAAGCATTATGAAAACTTCCTATCACAATGGTGCTACCACGGTACTGCTGCAGGGTGGACATAACCCCGATATCAAACTGGATTACTACATTGAAATAGTCAGAAGGGCCACAGAGGAGATCCCCGGTCTCCATCTGCACGCATTTTCCGCTCCAGAGATCGGAGCAATAGCAAAATACGAGAACATGACCTCCCGTGAAGTGCTGCAAAGCTTATGGAACGCAGGTCTGCGAACCATACCAGGCGGCGGAGCGGAAGTTCTGACGAACAAGACAAGAAAAAAGATCAGTCCGCTCAAAATAGACGCGGACAGATGGATGGAGATAACGTCAGAAGCACATGAGATCGGATTTAAGACCACCGCGACCATGATGTTCGGACACTTTGAAGATGACGAAGATATTATTGAGCACCTGACGCGCATAAGGGAGCTGCAGGACCGGACCGGAGGGTTCCTTGCCTTTATACCGTGGATATTCAAGCCTAAGAACACGTTCCTGGAAAAAAAACTCCCGAACGAGATCGGAGGAGACAGGTATCTGAGGGTCTTATCCCTCTCAAGGATATATCTTGATAACTTCAGACACATACAGGGATCATGGTTCACTCAAGGCAAGAAGATGGGATCGATCACGATGCATTACGGTGCAAGCGACCTTGGGGGGACCTTGTTTGATGAAAACGTCCTGGCCTGTGCGGACAACAGAAGAAGGTCAACGGTCGATGAACTGGTTCACATGATAAGATCAGCGGGGTTCCGGCCGGCCCAGCGTAACACCTACTATGAGGTGATCAGACACTTTTAAGCAGGTTTTAACGCACAGAGTGCCTTCTTTACAATACGGATTTTTTATTAGATAATTCAGTACCATGAAAAAAGCGGACCATAAGTTCTTTTTCCATGTTGCAGTTTTTGTGATCTTAACCACAGTTCTGATATCCTGTGGATCAAGAAGAACGTTCGAAACACAGGCCCCTGTGCACCAGTTCGGAAGGTATGAAATAGTTGAGATCCCTGACTTCGGGTCCGATATTCCCAACTCACCTCCTGATCTTCAATTGCAGATACCGAATCAGCTTGCTAAAAAGCTCAGAAAAGAACTTACCTTCACAGGGGTGGTCAGATCACCGGTCGCTGCTTCCAGCGGTGTTATGATAATTGATGGAACGATCATTGATATACAGCCTCCAGAGTGGTACAAACAGCTGGTCAGGACCACAAGTATAGTTATTAAAATAAGGTTTACAGATAAAGAGAGCGGAACCCTGATCGCAGAGTCCAGCTTTGAAGGTACTTCAAAGTTCGGGTTGATAAGCGGAAGCGTACTTTTAGGTGCAAGCGGCAGAGCAACTGACGAAATAATCAGTTATCTAAAGTCCAACTACGTAAGAAGATCCATTCGATAAGAACGGATCAGTGATCAATACAGGCACTTTTATCCGTTAAGACCTCTTAAAAACCCGTCTTTCTGAAAACGTGACCATTACCTATCACCCCAGGTCCGTTTGATAAAACCCTCTCTCCCGGACCCTTTCTTATACATATTATAACGAACGGGGTTTTTCCTGTAATAGTCCTGATGATAATCCTCGGCTCTGTAAAAAGATCTGAAAGGTTCAATTACCGTAACTATGGGTTTTTGAAATTTCCCGGAACCCGCTAACTTCTTTTTTGATCCTTCAGCTTTCCTTCGCTGTTCGTCATCATGATAAAATATCACCGTTCTGTAATGTCTGCCTTTATCGGCAAACTGACCGTCTGCCTGAGTGGGATCAATGTTCATCCAGAACACGTCCAGAAGGTCTTCATAGGACACTTTATCGGGGTCGTACGATATCTGAACTGATTCGGTGTGACCCGTGCGTCCTGAGGATACCTCTGCATAAGCAGGGTCGACTTCTACGCCTCCGGAGTAACCGGAGATCACCTGATCAACCCCGTCTAACCTTTCAAACGGAGGTTCCATACACCAGAAGCATCCTCCTGCCAAAGTAGCGACCTGTAATTTTTTCCTGTCCGCCATGACCTCTTTCTCCTTTTCAGTATTTTCAGGTTTATAATACTCGCCTATCTTGCCGGTTAAAAGCAGCCCAGCTGCTGCTATCGCTACAAAAGAATAAAAGAAAAATCTGTTCAATCTCATATCTCCATGGTTTTAATTCTGGTATATTGATAAAGGGAACTATATACTTTGTTCGCCAAGACAAGTAAATAGCTTTGATAGTACTGTTTTACCCTCGATACTTATAACTATTATATAATGTTATACGTTTTTCTTCTACTTGCCGCCGTCTCTGTCACCCCTTTTGAGAAACTGCGTGCTGAAGAATCCATTGCAGTAGGTTACTACACGGCAGGGTGTATAAAGAACTCTCATATGCTTCCAGTCGATGGCTTTGGATACCAGGTGATCAGGACCAGCAGGAACAGCAACTACGGACACAAGAGCCTGACAGGTTTAATTGAAAACATCGCATCTGAGATCAGATCAACTTACGGTGTAACCCTGCTCATAGGAGACCTGTCCAGTAAGAACGGTGGTCCTATGCCAGAGTACCACAGCAGCCATCAGACCGGTCTGGATGCAGATATTCTTTATATACACGGGTACGCTGAAAAAGACAAAAGGCCGTACTCTGTAAACGAGAGAGAAAAAATGTCCCCCGAGTCGGTCCTTAACGGATCCAGAACTGCGATCGACCACGGTAAATGGAGCTGGATAAACGGCAGGGTACTGAAACTGGCCGCGTCACATATGAACGTTGATCGTATATTTGTAAATCCGCTGATCAAAAAAGAGCTCTGCTCCATATACGACGATCAGGCATGGCTTAGAAAGATCAGGCCCTGGTACAAACACGACGGTCATTTTCATCTAAGGCTTAAATGCCCTGATAACAGTATTAAATGCAGATCCGGACCCCGTATCCCGGAAGGAACGGGCTGCGGGAAAGCCCTTGAAATATGGCTTTCTGAAAAAAGACCCAAAAGGAACTCAGCAAAGAAACCTAAACGCAGGCCCCCGCAGGAATGTGAAGATATCCTCTGAACTTACCTGGAACGTTTTTTTGAACCACGATCTTTTTTAGAGGACGGCTTCCTTGCAGAAGAAGTTGGTTCTTTTTTAGCTATCATATCCTTTAAAGCCGTCTGATCAGCTTCAAGAAGTTCCCTGATCCTTGTCTGATTAATACTGCAGACGATTATATGACCGATCTCAGTATTAACGTTACTGAAGATCCTGATCTTTTTCATACCCTGCGTCTGCTTCATATTATCATTGGTCGGACTGACGTAATGAACGGAAAAGGCCTTGTAACGATGGAACAGGAACAGGCTGATCAGGGTCATTAACCTCTTCTGTCTGAAATCAAGGTTGAACGTGTTCTGATCCCTTACGGAAAGGATTATCCTTCTTTCCCTGTCCTGCAGCGTTTCAAAGATAACGTCTGCCATCTTGGTATTGGATTTATCAAGAATGTTCAGTTCAAGCACGTTCATACCAACCGTGTGAGGCTTCAGTTCCACGCGCAGTTTTTTTCTGATATTGTAATGCTTTGCCCAGAAAACTATCCATTCTTCAAGCAGCTTGGGCGGGACTTCCGTCTGTACAAGGTGCTGGAACTGAGTGGAACCTTTACCCATTGCCTTTGTAGTTGCGGTCCTGCCCGAACTTGCCACTAATGCTCCATCAAGTCTCGGTCCTCCAACGTGTGTCTGCGGGGTCTTATATGGAGAGTCGATCAGTCTCAGCCTTCTCTGTACACGTGCAAGAGCGAGCATGCCATCCTCCTGAAGCGCCTGCGAGAACTCCTCGGCGGCAAGACCGTCTATCTGGTGACCGCCGTACGTAATGAAATCAAATACAAAACCCAGCTTTCCGATCTCCTTAGGAAAGTTCTTCATCTGCTCGTCCGTCATACCCGTTGTATCCCAGTTGAACGAAGGTGACAGATTATACGCGAGCATCTTATCGGGATACACGTTATGGATCGCATCGGCAAACTGTTCTGCATCTTTAATATCGGCAGTTTTTGTTTCCATCCACAGCAGATCGCAAAATGGTGTAACGGCAAGAGACCTTGCTATTGAGTACTCAATACCTCCCCTGACCTGATAATAACCCTCTGGCGTACTTGAAAGCTCACAGTCCCACGTAAAGTTAACTCCAAGTTCCTCGGCCTTCAGCCTTGCATCCTCGATAGACGCCGTTCTGGTAAACTCTTTCCACTCCGCAACGGTCATACTGAACTTCGAACCCTGCTGAACGTTGAACTCCATAATATCGGCAACTGCTTCCCCGATCGTGGTCAATCCGGACTCCGACTCCCATATTTTCACAAACTGCGTCACGATCTTGTCAAAGACGCTCTCGAACTCGTACGTATCCCCTGTTTTCAAAGCCTTTAAATCAGCAGTAATAAGATCAAAGATCCCATGTTCCTCAAGCCATTCATCCGCTCTTCTTCCGGCAATATCGGAAAGCCTGTAAAGCAGATGTCCGTTAATTTCCTTAACCCCCTGCCTGTTTATCCTTCTTAATATCGAAACGTAGCAGCTCTTATAGCTCGGCACGTTCAGATTGGTAGCTCCAAGTATGAACGGATGGTCCCTGTCGTCGTTTTTGCTATCGAGCAGGTTAGCAGCTTCGGCGTCCGTTCTGGCCACGATAATCCCAGGCACCTTCATAATGTCCAGCTGAAGCCTTGCGGCGTTAAGCCTTTTGATCTGCTCATCAATCGAGACCAGGACCTTTCCACCCTGGTGACCACACTTTTTAGTTCCAGGTCTCTGATCTTCAATGTGATAGCCCGTTACTCCGACCTCAACGAACCTGCGAATCAGGTTCCTGACGTGTGCATCGCCCCCGTGTCCCGTATCCGCGTCCGCAATAATGAACGGTCTGTAATCCACCTCCGGCACTTCCGCTCTCTCCTCTGCCGTCATCCTTGATCTCGTAAATCTCTGGTTTTTGTCCGCAGACAGAAGCGCTCGTACTATCGGTGCCGCCTCGTCCGGTACCTGACTCAGCGGATAACTTGCAAGGTCCGCTCCCTGATCCTCGTTTATGGAACCTTTGGCCGAAGTGGCCCACCCGCCAAGATATATGCCCTGTATACCTTTCTTTTTCATCATTATGGCCTGTCCGGGCGAATAAGGACCAAAGGTCGTTATCTGCTGACCTTTTTTAAACAGATCCCTTAAAAGGTCGTAAAACTCCACGGCCATCCGTTTAGCGATGGTATAATCCCTGTTAATGGTCCCTCTCTGCTCAACGACCTGTCTTGCGGAGTAAAGACGGGTAATTCCCTTAAAACGGGGTGAGTTAAAATACTCCTGGGTCTGTTTTATTTCCTTTTCAAATAAAGCCATCTGCTTTTACTCTCCTTAAATGATGTTTGTTAAAAATAAGCTGTTCAGTTCCCTGAACATACTAAATCAGCTGCAGCTGGTGCACCAGCTGTCCTACAACTTAAAATCAAGATTTTCCGTGATCCGTTCTCTTTTTTCCTTAAACCTGCGCACGTACAGTTTAATTCTTTTCTGAGCCGTCTTCAAATCATGATTGTTCAGATTGATATTGAGCAGATCAATGTACCAGGGGGTTTTTATCTCTTCCATTACATAGGTCCTTACGATCTCTCTGGCAATGGGAAGAGTGGTGTCCTTGGACACGTCATGTACGTCCTTATCCCTGGCGTTACGCAGCTTCTGATACTCTTCCTCCAGAAGTCTTTCAAACAGTTCAGCGGTAAACACGTCACCCGCTTTTATCCCCGTCCCGGGATCGTCTTCCGTCATCCTGGCCCCCTTATGTATCCATTCCCAAAGTATGCTCAACCTTATCTCACCAGTAGCGGCATCTTCCATAAGATAAAGAATATCGTCGTCTTCAAAAAAATCCGCAGGTTTGAGCGCGGCCGCCTGAAACCCCTGTCCGAAAGCGTTACCGTACTGAATACCAACGCTCAGCAGGTTCCTTGCCCCTCTGATCGTTCTTGGAGCCGGTTCAAGCCGGGTCAATCCCATATCGTCCTCCCGCGTATAGGTAAGAGGAGAGAACTTTCTGCCAAGTTGATTGGCCTCTCCTGCTTTTTCCCAGACGGGTCTTACAATGTGGACCATCTTCCAGTGTGCCACCCATTTGCCACTTGCACCCTCACGCTGCTCACGTTCTGCTCCAGCCACCGCTTTCGTCATGCTGCTGGCTACCCCCTCTTCACTGCCAACCGGGATATTAGGCTCCATACCTCCCTGCCATAAGGCACAGTTGTTATTAATATCCGGCGTGTTTACCGCCCGGCGAACGCGGTCCTCGTAATTTCTCATGTACGCGTACGTCATCGTGATGGATTCAATATTAGGATTTACAAAACCCTCATCCCATCCCATTGCATCCGCCACGCTGTTGATATAATCCCATCTGCCGGTATTGAACCCCACAAAGTGCTTTCCAAGTGCCGCACGAATTTCCATTAACTGATACGTTTCCTCAAGCTGCTCGATCAGAACGTAAACTTTAATGGTTCCCGCCGGCAGGTCCAGATGCTCCTCAAGTGCAGACAGGACCTTATTCCAGAAGGCTGCCTCTTCCGCGGTCTGGATCTTTGGCAGATAAAGTACAATGGACCTGTCGTTCCTGATCAGTTCTCTGTAGACGTTCGTAACGTACAGGACCACGTCCACTATGGAGGCGGACACTGCCACGCCGTCTTCATCCCTTACGTGCCTGTCGTCAAGGTGCAGTCCGCGTGCACGAAAGATCACAGTGGTAAAATCAAGCTGTTCTTTCCAGTCCTCAATTATATCGCGTCCGAAAAATTCATTACCCCACCTGTTCATAGTACCTGCGAGTTTTTCAGCGACACTCAGGAACAGCGGGTCCTTATGAACTGCAAGTTTCAGGTTTCTGATGTTATCAAGGGACATGCTGTCTATCTGCCCAAGTGCATCCTCACCATCGAACATCCATCCATCGGCACCTGATAAAAGGGCATAAGCCACGTTCCTTATGCTGACCTCCACGGGAGAGCTGGGTTTTGCTGCCGGACCCGTTCCCTGGATCCACTGCCTTTGAAGGTCATGAGGAACGTTCCCTCCTTCAAATTTACCGTCCCTTGCGTCCTGAACCTTTATATCCGTTCCCGGTATCAGGTCATCAGGGTCGAGAAAGGAGATCCTCTTTTTATTCCTGTATCTGTCTTCCCTTCTCTGATATCTTTTCTCCATAAGGTCCTTCTGATCTCTGTTGAACTTAGAAAGCAGCTTTAACGCTTCCAGTGATTCGCCGGTATAAACGTCCGGATACTTACTTTCCAGATCATTTCTAATGTGCAAGCTCATGATGTACTCTCCTCAGCAGAAAAATAAAATCTACAATTATACAAAAGTCAGAACAAAAAAACAGTTATTATTTTACTTTTCTGCAAGTGAAAATCTGAACAGCTGTTACTCTCTTTATATAAGGTGCTTTTGAAAAAACGAAGAAACAAATAAAATACCGGCAGCAACTTACCACAAACAGGTTCAAATGTTAATTCTATGACAAAAAGGATCATACTTTATCGTCACGGAAAATCCGACTGGACAGCTGCTTACGGTTCTGATCACGACAGACCTCTTGCCCAAAGAGGCATTAAAAGTGCAGAAATAATGGGAAAACTACTGAAAAAATATGATCAGATACCGGAACTTGCAATTACGTCCACTGCCATCAGGGCCAGGAAGACCCTTGAGATCTCAATGCTTGCAGGCAGATGGAGATGCACGGTTATAGAAAATGAAAAACTTTATTACGGGTCGGTCAAAGAGATCATTGAAAGCATCAGATCTATTTCAGATAAGTACAGCAGTGCCATTTTAGTTGGACATGAACCCAAATGTTCGACCCTTGCAAATCTGATGACAGGCGGCGGCAACATTATATTCAAGACCGCAACTATGGCACGGATCGACCTCAGCGTACAGAAATGGAAAAAGATCGAACCGGGAAACGGTAAGCTTCGATGGTTATGGAGACCTTCTGACGTTTCCCGAAAAACATTTTAAGAAATGTTTTAAGAAGATGGACCTGTCGTTATAGTTTTTCGTTTCAAGGGGTTTAAGGGGTTTAAGGGGTTTTCAGGAAGTCGTATACTTCAGTGCCTGAAAAGCTAACGATACTTAATCGTCATTCTGCTTCTGCAGTTCGGGACCGGTTTTATTACCGGCGGCGTCATCTTTTAAGCTTTCCGGACTTTCATCCACTGCTTCTTCTCTTGCCTTAACTTCAGATGCTTTATCTTCGACCAGGCCGAGTTCTTCGGCAGATTCTTTCTTATTGCTTTTTTCTGAAAGGGTACCTTCTTTCTTTACCTTGTCCCTGGCTTTCGCTGAAGACCCTTTCTTTTTAGACCTGGAAGGCCTGGACTTATATTCATCCTGAACCAGTTCGATCAAAGATACAGGGGCACCATCCCCTTTTCTGAAGCCGAGTTTAACTATCCTCGTGTAACCACCCGGGCGTTCCCTGTGCTTCTCAGCGATCTCGGAAAACAGCTTTTTCAAAACGTCTTTGTCCTTTAAGTACGAGGCTGCCTGTCTTCTGTGCTGTAAGGTGCCTTTTTTAGCCATAGTGACCAGCTTCTCGGCAACCCTTCTCACTTCCTTTGCACGTGCGTCCGTGGTCTTTATGCTGCCATACTTGAAGAAGGTCGTAGCTAAATTCCTCAGCATAGCCCTTCTGTGTTTTGTTACAACTCCTAATTTCCTGCCAGTTCTTCTGTGCCTCATATGATTCTCCGATCTCTCCCGGTCACAATATCTTTATCAGCCGTCCTCACCTGCATCCAGCCCGCCTGCCCTTTCCTGCTCAGACAGTTCACTGACGCGCTTTCTGAGGAGTTCATCCGAAGCTATTTTTCTTGCCCTTTCCTGCTCGAACAACTCAACGTCAATATCTGAATTCAGCTTCAGTGACATATCCTTAAGTTTATTGTTAATTTCATCAAGAGACCTTTTCCCGAAATTCTCCAGGTTCAAAAGGTCGTCCTCTGTCTTCTGAATTAACTCGCCCAGAAACACAACGTTCGCCTTTTTTAAGCAGTTGAACGATCTGGCGGACAGGTCTATATCTTTAATGAGGTCGAAAAGGATCTCCTCATTGCCCCTGGTCCCCTTTATATCCTTCTCCTCTTCTTCCTCTTCAAAAAGCGTTTCATCGAAATTAATAAATATGTTCAGCTGCTGTTTGATGATCTTTGCAGCGTAAGCAAGGGCATCTTCGGGAAGTATCGTACCATTTGTCCATATTTCAAGGGTCAGTTTTTCATAATCCGTCCTTCTTCCCACCCTTGCATTAGTAACTATGAAGTTAACTTTCCTTACAGGTGAGAACAGACCATCGATATGTACGGTCCCTATGTTCTTCTGAACCTTGTTCCTCCTCTCAACGGGTTCGTAGCCTCTGCCCATCTCAACCGTGATCTCCATTTCAAGCAGGCTGTCTTCCGATACCGTTGCTATATGCTGATCACTGTTGATCACGGATACCATGTGATTTTCCTCTATGTCCGAAGCCGTGGCATTACCGGGACCTTCGAACTTTAACCTCAATACCTGTGGCTGGTCCGTGTGCATTTCCAGATTCAGGCTTTTAAGGTTAATAACGATCTCCGTAACATCTTCCTTAACTCCCGGCACGGTCGAGAATTCATGGAGCACACCGTCGATCTTCACGCCCGTGATCGCAGGACCCTGTATGGAAGAAAGCAAGACCCTTCTCAATGAATTACCAAGGGTCACCCCGTAGCCCCTTTCAAGAGGTTCGCAGACGAACTTGCCGTACGTTTCAGTGGAGACCTTCTCGTCCTTTTCGATCCTTCTGGGATGGATAAGGTCCTTCCAGTTTTTCTGGAACTGCTTTGAATCTACTTCCTGTGAACTTTTTTCTGGGAGATTTTCCATAATTTATAACCCTTTTTCCTGATTTATTATCTTGAATAAAACTCCACGATCAACTGTTCATCGATCGGGAACGTCACGTCCTCTCTTTCCGGTAATCTTTTCACCACGCCCCTGTAATTATCCTTGTCATGTTCCAGCCATTGAGGTACAGGCTTTCTCGTAAGCAGCTCCAGAGACTGATTGATCCTGGAAAGTCTCTTGCTCTTGTCCCTCACTGCAACCACGTCCCCTTCACCGACCTGAAAGGAAGGGATGTTCACTGTTCTATCATTGACCAGCACGTGTTTATGTCCGACCAGCTGACGTGCGTCGCTCCTTGTACTGGCAAAGCTCAGATGATAAATAACGTTATCAAGCCTTCGTTCAAGCATGGATATCAGGATCGAACCCGTTATACCCTCCAGCTTGGCGGCTTTTTTAAAATACCTTCTGAACTGCTTTTCCCTCAGTCCGTACATTCTCTTTACCTTCTGTTTTTCCCTGAGACGCACGCAGTATTCAGAGAACTTGGTTCGTCTCTGACCATGTTCTCCAGGCGGATGCCTGGACTCTACTGAAGATTTTCCACTGTAGCTCCGCTCACCCTTGAGAAACAGGTTGATCCCTTCTCTTCTTGAAAGCCTGTCAGTTGGTCCCGTGTATCTTCCCATATGAAATTATCTAACCTCCTCAAAAACGAATAATACTGAACTTATAACTTTCTATACCCTTCTTTTTCCCGGAGGCCTGCAGCCGTTATGGGGAAGAGGGGTAATATCCCTTATGAACGAGACCCGCAGTCCCGACGCCTGCAGTGATCTGATCGCAGGTTCCCTGCCCGGTCCCGGTCCTTTCACAAAGACCTGAACTGATTTCATGCCCATGGAGGCCGCTTTATTTGCGGCATCCTCCGCTGCCACCTGAGCTGCAAACGGCGTACCCTTTCTCGTTCCTTTAAAGCCTCTCGCTCCACCGCTTGACCACGAAAGGACGTTGCCCTTCGGATCGCTGATGCTGACAATGGTATTGTTAAAGGTCGCCTTTATATTTACCACGCCTTCTTCAACGAACTTTTTAACTTTTCTCTTTGTTACCTTCTTTTTAGCCATTATAAAGCTCCGAACTTATGATCACTTCCCTACTTTTTTCTTTTTAGCGATTGCCGAACCCTTTGGACCTTTTCTGGTCCTTGCATTTGATTTTGTTTTCTGTCCCCTTACGGGTAAACCCTGCCTGTGCCTTATCCCCCTGTAGCAACCTATTTCGATCAGTCTTCTGATGTTGTTCTGGATCTCTTTCCTTAAGTCACCTTCAACCGTGTAATCAGTCTCGATTATTTCCCTTAACCTGGCAACTTCATTGCCGTCCAGGTCCTTGGACGCTTTATCCAGATCGATATCTGCCAGCTTCAGGATATCCCTTGAAGTCTGTCTGCCAATACCATATATATAGGTCAATCCCACTTCCACTCTTTTATTTAAAGGAATATCTATTCCTGCGATCCTTGGCATAAACTGCTTTCCTCCTGAGCTAACCTTGCCTCTGCTTGTGTCTTTTATTAATGCAGATAACCCTGACGATACCGTTCCTTCTGATTATCTTGCATTTATCACAGATCTTCTTTACCGACGCTCTTACTTTCACGATTTATTCCCGCACCTGCACTATTTTTTCAGCCTGTAGGTGATCCTGCCCTTTGTCAGATCGTACGGCGACAGTTCAAGTTTAACCCTGTCCCCTGGAAGTATCCTTATGAACCTCGTTCTCATCTTTCCCGATACGTAAGCCAGGATCTGATGTTTACCCTCTATCTCAACCCTGAACATAGCATTTGGTAACGACTCTACGATCGTTCCCTCGAATTCTAATCTCTGTTCCTTTGCCATTCAGGTCCCATACATTAATTTAATTTGGTCAATACCTCTGCACCGTTATCAGTTATTGCCACGGTATGCTCAAAGTGAGCTGAAAGTTTACCATCTGCCGTAACAGCAGTCCAGCCGTCATTTAAGATCTTTATCTCGTCCGTCCCGGCGTTGACCATAGGTTCGATCGCCAGGACCATACCGTTCTTAAGCCTGATCCCGCTCTGGGAACTTTCAACGTAATTGGGTACCTGCGGTTCTTCGTGCAGGCTTTTCCCGATCCCGTGACCCACAAACGATTTTACAACTGAAAACCCCTGACTTTCCACGTGGTCCTGTATCGACTTGGAAATACTTTTCATTATGTTCTCTGGTTTTGCATTGTCAATACCTAATAACAATGAAGTTTCAGTAACCTCCAGCAATTTCCTTGTCAGTTCCGAGACCCTTCCCACGGGAACGGTTATGGCGGAATCCCCGTAATACCCGTCCACGCAGGCACCAAAATCTATTCCCAGAACGTCACCTTCCTTCAAGACCTTGTCCTTTGACGGTATTCCATGCACCACCTCTTCATTTAAAGCAAAACACACAGAGGCCGGATAGTTGGAATAACCTTTGAACGCTGCCTTATAAGACCTTCTGTCCACAATATCCTCGGCTATCCTGTTAAGCTGCCAGGTTGACACGCCCTCTTTTACGTTCTCCTTCAGGCTCAGCAGTACCTCTTTTACGGCACTGGCGGCCAGCCTCATTTTTTTCAGCTCTTCTTTCGTCTTTAAATGGATCATTGTTCAAGTGATAATAATAACCGGTCTATTCTCCGTGATATTTCATCAACGCTGCCGATCCCGTCTACTTTCCTTAAAATACCCTTTGATCCATAGTAGTTTACAAGAGGTGACGTCTTTTCTCTGTACACGTTCAGTCTTTCTCTTACCACGTCCCTGGAATCGTCCTGTCTTCCCTCGATCTCCTGTCTGTTCAGTATCCTTGAAACGACCTCGTCATCATTCACGTCAAGGAATATAACCATATCCAACTTCAGATCTGCCTCTTCAAGCGTTTCATCAAGTGCCTCGGCCTGTGCGACCGTTCTTGGGAACCCGTCGAGCATAAAGACGTCGTTCTCCGACCTGGTCAGTCTCTCCCTGATCATCTCGATCATCACGGTGTCAGGCACAAGGGCTCCGCTGTTCATATAGGAGCTGGCAAGCAGACCCGTCTTTGTTTCATTTTTCACGGCTTCCCTCAGCAGGTCCCCGGTGGATATGTGAGGAACTTTAAACCTCTCGTTTATATGGGCTGCCTGTGTTCCCTTACCTGCTCCAGGTGGTCCGAATATTATTATCCGCATAACTCTCCTAGCTCCCGAATCTCCTTGGACCTTTCATCCCTTTCTTTTTTACAAAACCTTCATAACTGTGAGTAATGAGAAAGGACTCTATCTGCTGCAGAAAGTCCAGCGTAACACCTATCACTATCAAAAGGGACACGCCTCCAAAATAAAACGGCAGATTAAAGGGCTCTCTTTCCAGGAACGCAGGCAGAACGCACACGGCAGCAAGGTAGATCGCACCTATGAAGGTTATCTGATTAAGCACGTTCCCGATGTATTCAGAAGTTCTCTTACCCGGTCTTATACCGGGAATATTCCCGCCATTTTTTCTCAGGTTATCCGCCAGGTCGTCCGGGTCGTAAATTATTGCAGTATAAAAATAGCAGAAGAATATTATAAGACCTGCAAATATAGCGTTATAGAACAAGGCGTTCTGAAACATGACCTCGGACGCGCTCCTCAGGAACGGAACGTCAATAAAGGTCAGTACGGTAGCCGGGAATATCAGAAGTGACGAGGCAAAGATCGGAGGTATTACCCCCGCGGGGTTGGTCTTGAGGGGCAGGTGAGACGTCTGTCCTCCATAAACCTTTCTTCCCACGACCCTCCTCGGGTACTGTACGGGGATCTTCCTGTAAGATCTTTCGACAAAAACTATCATTGCTACCAGAACGCCGAGGAAAAGCAAGATCAGCAGTACTCCCAACACGGTCAGTTCCTCGGTCGTTACAAGCCTGACCATGTTCCAGAACGCACCCGGGAGCCCCGCAAGTATCGAAACGGCTATTATCAGGGATATACCGTTACCTATCCCGTGCTCGGATATCTGCTCACCCAGCCACATCACGAACATCGATCCGGCAGTGAGCGTTAACACGGTCACTATCTTGAACCCCCATCCTGGGTCCGTTGCCGCAGAGGAACCGATCCCCACGGCACCGAAGCTGCCCCCCTCCAGGGTCAGAGCGAGCATAAATCCCTGAACTATACAGATAAGGATAGTCCCGTACCTTGAATACTGATTTATCTTTCTCCTGCCGGCCTCTCCTTCCTTCTGCATCGCCTCCAGGGACGGGAACGCTTTAACGAGTAAGGACATGATAATGGACGAGGTAATATAAGGCATAACTCCAAGTGCAAATATCGAAGCCTGCTCCAGGGCGCCGCCGGAAAACATGTTCAGTATATCAAATATAGTTCCCTGGGTCTGCTCGAACAGACGGGCTATCTGATCAGGGTCTATCCCCGGTATCGGGATAAAAACGCCCAGTCTGTATATAATGAGCATAAAGGCCGTAAACAGCAGACGCTTGTTCAGCTCCGGTATTCTTGGAAGGGAGGAAACGTTACTACTCATATGATCTCTATACTACCACCGCACTTTTCTATTTTCTCTTTTGCCGGTTTACTTGCCGCGTTTACCTGCACGGTAAGTTTTTTATCCAGCTGACCATCTCCCAGCAGTTTCACTTCCTTCTTACCGCTTACCAGACCCTTGTTAACCAGGGATTCGATCGATACTTTCTGATCTTCTTCAAAAACCGACAGGTCCATCACGTTCACAACATCAAAGGATCTTTTGAACCTGTTCTTAAATCCCCTTTTCGGAACCCTGAGCTTTAACGGGGTCTGTCCACCCTCGAACCAGCGTGAGACGCTCCTTCCGGACCTTGACGACTGACCCTTGTGCCCTTTACCGCTCTGCCTTCCCTTTGAGCCAAAACCCCTTCCGACCCTTTTAGAAGACTTCTTTGAACCTTTTGACGGAGATAATCTTTCAAGCATAAAAAACCTCTGTTAACCTGCTGAATAACCTTTGATCATATCAAGTTCACTTAATTCCTTGTTCCTGACCGAAGCGATCTGTGAAGGAACCTGCAGCTCGGACAGTCCCTTCATAACCGCCAGGACCACGTTCATAGGATTTCTTGACCCGAGTACCTTTGATAAAATATCGTACATTCCCGCAAGTGATACCACTGCCCTGACGGCACCACCGGCAATTACTCCCGTACCAGGTGCAGCCGGCATTAATTTCACCGTGGTCGAAATATGTTTGGCGATTATTTCATGTGGTATGGTCGACCCATCTCTGGGTATCTCTATGAGGGTTTTCTTTGCCTTCTCAACGGCCTTTCTTATAGCATCAGGTACCTCGTTGGATTTACCCAGACCGGAACCAACCACGCCGTCCCTGTTACCAACAACGGCCAGTGCGGTGAAATGGAACCTCTTGCCACCCTTTGTGACCTTTGCGACCCTTCTTATGTGCACCACCTTTTCTTCCAGTTCCAGACCTTCCGGTTCCACGTATTTTCTCTGCAACGCTCTCCTCCTAAAGTTTTAGATCTTGATCCCGCCTTCTCTAAGTCCATCGGCAAGTGCCTTCACCCTGCCGTGATAAGAATAGCCCCCTCTGTCAAAACGGGCCTGCTCAATACCTTTGCCCTTTGCAAGCTGCGCCAGATGCTTACCGACCAGTTTTGATATTGCCACTTTCCTTGACACGTTCCCGTCCGCCTCTTTTACCTTATCAGAAAAATAAGGTGATAGAGAGGAGACATGAAGGAGCGTACTCTGACTGACGTCGTCCACGACCTGCGCGGAGATGTTCTTTTTTGATCTGTACACGGAGATCCTCGGTACATCGGCGGTACCGGAGAGTTTTTTTCTTATCCTTTTATGCCGGACGTCCTTTCTTGCCTTTCTTGAAAGCTTATTGCTCATTTTGTAGCTCCAGCCTTACCGACCTTCAGTTTCATGTATTCCCCTCTGTACCTTACCCCTTTTCCCTTGTAGGCATCGGGCTTTCGCAGCTGCCTGATCTTTGCAGCGGTCTCACCGACCAGTTGCTTGTCTATTCCTTCCAGAGTTAAAACTGTACCCCTTTCTTCTGCCTTTGCCTTAATTCCCTCCGGCAGGGTAAAATCTATCACGTGCGAGTAACCAAGGCTGAGCTTCAAACCCCCGCTGCCGGCCGTTTCCGCCTTGTAACCGGTACCCACTATCTCCAGGGTCTTGGAAAAACCTTCGGATACACCCGTAACCGAGTTCTGAAGCAGCGACCTGGCCAGTCCATGATCGGTACGGCTCTGCTTATCGTCACCGCGTCTGGTCACTTTTACGCTGCCTTGCTCAACGTTAACCTCTATCCCGCCTGGCAGGCTTACTTCCAGTTCTCCCCTGGGACCCTTTACATAAACGACCCTGCCTTTTGTCTCTACGCTCACCTTATCTGATAATTTAACGGCTCTTCTTCCGATCCGGGACATTTGATCTACCTTTTTTTAACTGACGGTACAGATAACCTCTCCACCAATTCCCTGTTTTCTTGCGGCCACTCCCGTAACGATCCCCTTTGAAGTGGAAAGAATGGATATTCCCATCCCGGCCTTGACCCTGGGTATATCATGTCTGCCAGCGTATACCCTTCTGCTGAGCTTACTTACCCTTTTTATTTCATTTATTGCAGATTCCCCTTTCTCCGTATATTTCAGTTTAAGTATCAGGAACTTCTTTACGCTGTCTTCTTTGGAGACTTCCACCTTATCGATATAACCTTCCTCTTTCAACACTCTGACTATATGGGACTTGACCACGGAATGAGGGATCTTCACCCTGTCGTGCCCTGCAATGATCGCGTTCCTTATCCTGGACAACATATCTGCAATTGGATCGGTCATGGATACCTCCTACAAACTTGCCTTTCGTACGCCGGGGATCAGCCCCGCACTGGCCATTTTTCTAAAACATAATCTGCATATTCCGAATTTTCTCATAAAACCCCTCGTTCTTCCGCACGCACCGCACCGGCTGACCTTCCTGACCGCGAACTTCGGTTCTTTCTTTGCTTTTTCCAGTAATGCTTTTCTTGTCATGATCTTCCTCTTAATTTTTTGAGAACGGCATTCCCAGTAATCTCAGCAGCTCAAGTGCCTCGGCGTCCGTTTCAGAAGTGGTTACTATACTTACGTTCAGCCCTTTAACGGTCTGCACCCTGCTGTAATCGATCTCAGGGAATATTATATGCTCCCTGACGCCAAGGGTATAGTTCCCGTTCCCATCGAAGGACACGGGGTTAACTCCCCTGAAGTCCCTTACCCTCGGAAGGGAAAGGTTGATAAACCTGTCAAGGAACTCATACATCCTGTTACCTCGTAACGTCACCTTGCACCCTATTTTCACATTCTCTCTGAGCTTAAATCCCGCTATCGATTTTTTTGCCTTTGTCGTGACCGTCTTCTGTCCCGCTATCTGCATCAGTTCATCAGCTGCTTCCTCCACTATCTTTGTGTTCCTTCCCGCTTCGGACAGACGACCAAGGCCCATGTTGAGGACCACGCTGGAGATCCTGGGCACCTGCATAACGTTCTTATACGAGAACCTCTTTATCAGTTCAGGCAGTACCTCCTCTCTGTAAACCGTTTTAAGTCTTGGCTCCATTATATCGTCTCTCCGCTTTTCTGACTGACCCTGACCTTCTTACCGTCTTTTCCGGCCTCGAATCTCACCCTGGTCGGAGAACTGGTACTGGTATCGTACAGCATCACGTTCGATATATCTACCGGCAGTTCCTTGTCGTGTATCCCCCCGGTGGGATTCTTCTGCGTGGGTTTGCTGTGCCTTTTAACGACGTTCACCTTCTCCACCACCACCTTGCCTTTATCGGACAGGACCCTGAGCACCTTGCCCGTCTTGCCCTTATCCTTACCGGTCGTAACGTACACCACGTCACCTGACCTGATACTGATCTTCTTCAACTGTTCCTCCAGATACGGATCATACGACCTCCGGAGCCAGTGAGATTATCTTCATAAAACCCTTCACCCTTAACTCCCTTGCTATGGGTCCAAAGACCCTCGTGCCGACCGGTTCATTATCTTTACTTATTATCACCGCCGCATTGTCATCAAAGCTCACGTACGTGCCGTCCGGTCTCCTCTGTTCTTTTTTCGTCCTTACGATCACCGCTCTGTGTACTCCACCTTTCTCGACCCTGGCGTTCGGTATGGACTCCTTTACCGAGACGGTTATGATATCCCCCAGACGCGCGTATTTACGCCCGGAACCACCCAGGACCTTTATACAGAAAAGCCTCTTTGCACCCGTATTATCCGCAGACTCCAGATAAGTACTTGACTGGATCATCTGTAACTCCTGCCTGACAGCCTCAGGTAAACCGCTGCGTATCTCACTTGATTATCTCTTTCACTCGCCATCTCTTCGTTTTACTTATAGGTCTTGATTCCGCAATAACCACTTTATCCCCTATCTGACACTTATTAAGGCCATCGTGGGCCTTGAGCCTGGACTGCCACCTTATGGGCTTCTTGTAGTGAGGATGGTTTCTGATCCTGTTTATAGAAACCACCACCGTTTTATCCATACTGTTCCCCACTACCAGCCCGGTCAATGTTTTCAGTCTTCCTCTGGACATTAAACGTCTCCTGAACCGGTGCTCTTTTCTCTTTTAACCGTTTCGATACGAGCTATGTCTTTTTTCAATTTCTTTATCTCCGAGTAACTGTTCACCTGTTTTGTAGAGACCTGGATCCTGATGCTGAACAGCTGCTCTCTTATATCTTTTTCCTTCTTGGCGAACTCGTCACCTGTTAAACTCCTTAACTCACTGGCCGTCACCATCAGAACAGACCTCCACTGTAATCTCTGGACACGACCCTTGTCTTCACGGGCAGCTTATGCGATGCAAGTCTGAACGCCTCACGTGCGAGCTGCTCGGAAATTCCACTGATCTCGTATAACAGCTGACCTTTTCTTACCGGAGCTACCCAGGCATCAACGTCCCCTTTACCTTTACCCATTCTGGTTTCCGCGGGCTTCTTGGTAACCGGCTTGTCCGGGAATATCCTGATCCATAACCTTGCACCTCTTTTGACCTTTCTGGTAATAGCAATACGTGCTGCTTCGATCTGCTGAGAGGTTATTCTCCCGTTCTCAAGTGTCTGAAGGGCAAGTTCCCCGAAGGATATTTTCATACCCTTGGAGGGTTTGCCCCTTATCCTCCCCTTCTGTACTTTCCTGTACTTTGTCTTCTTTGGCTGCAGCATTGCTCTTTTTATTAACTACCTTATTTTGATTTTTTCTCCAGTACCTCACCCTTGAATATCCACGCTTTAACTCCGATTATCCCATAGGTCGTACTGGCTTCAGCAAAACCATAGTCAATATCGGCCCTCAGCGTCGCAAGGGGCACTCTCCCCTCTCTGTACCACTCCTTTCTGGCTATCTCAGCACCGCCGAGCCTTCCGGAAACCATGATCTTGATCCCGATGGCACCTATGCGGAGCGCCGAAGAGATACAGCGCTTCATGGCCCTTCTGTAAGCCACGCGACGTTCAAGCTGAAGCGCACAGTTCTCAGCTACCAGCTGAGCGTCTACTTCAGGTCTTCTTACCTCTCTGATATCAAGGTAAACCTCTTTGTTTGTAACGCCGTTCAGCTGCTTTCTGAGCGCCTCTATCTCCTGTCCCTTCCGTCCGATAAGTATGCCCGGACGTACAGAATATATAACTATCCTCACGCGTTCAGTGGCAACTCTCTCGATCTCGATCCTTGAGATCCCCGCCTGATAGAACTTCTTCTTGATCAGGGACCTGATCTGCATATCTTCCTGCAGCAGATATGTGTATTTGTTCTTCTCCGCGTACCACTTTGAGTTCCAGCTCGTGGTAATACCTAATCTGAAACCAACCGGATTAATTTTCTGACCCAATTTTACAGCCCTCTTCCTTCTAGTTCGATCACTATGTGACTCGTTCTTCTTTTTCTCGGCGTTGCCCTGCCCATTGCCCTGGACTTATACCTTTTTAACGTCGGACCCGCGGACGCGACGGCGGTCTTGACGTACAGGTATTCCGTCTCCGAATAACCCTTCTCGGAAGCATTTGCCACGGCCGACTGCAATGCTTTCACAACGATGGGAGAAGATTTTTTCTTCAATCCGGAAAGCAGACTGAACGCATCCTCAACGTTCCTGTTCCTTATAACGTCAAGTACTATACCCATCTTTTTCGGAGATACCTTTATATATTTTAAAACTGCCCTTGAAACCATAGTTAATATCACTCCGGATCTATTTACTGCCCTTTAACCTCTTGGCCTTCTTATCCCCGGCGGTATGCCCGTGGTAGGTCCTGGTGGGAGAGAACTCTCCCAGTTTGTGCCCTATCATATGCTCGGTTACGTAAACCGGGATGAACTTTCTTCCGTTATAGACCCCGAACGTAAGATCGATCATCTCAGGAACGATCATAGAACCCCTTGACCAGGTCTTTATGATCTGCAAGCTGCCGGAATCCTTCTGCATCTGAACCTTTTTCATCAGCTTGGAAGCAACGTAAATACCTTTTTTACTCGATCTGGGCATTATTCATCTACTCCTTAATCCATTCCGTAGCCTACTCTTTTCCGCCTGACCACGTATTTATCCGTTTTTTTGTTCTTTCTCGTCTTGTAACCTATGGTTATCCAGCCCCAGGGAGACACGGGGTGTGGATTGCCTTTCGTCGCCTTGCCTTCGCCACCGCCATGGGGATGGTCCACGGGGTTCATGGCCACTCCTCTGACGTGCGGTCTTCTGCCGCTGTGTCTGCTCCTTCCAGCCTTACCCAGCGTTACGAGCTGATGTTCCGAGTTTCCCACCCGTCCTATGGTAGCACTGCATTTAACGTGTATCAATCTGATCTCGCCAGAACTTAACCTGACGTTGGCATAGCTTCCTTCCTTCGCGTTTATCTGTGCCGAGGCACCTGCGGACCTTTCAAGCTTTGCACCACCACCCGGTCTCAGTTCAATACAGTGAACCACGGTACCAACGGGGATCTTTTCTATCGGAAGCGAATTCCCCGCCTGGATTTCAGAATCCACCCCCGAAGAGACCATATCTCCGACCTTCATGCCTTCCGAGGCCAGTATGTATCTTTTCTCGCCGTCATCATAATGAAGCAGTGCTATCCGGGCGGACCTGTAAGGGTCGTACTCCACCGAAAACACCTTTGCGGGCACGCCGTGCTTATCCCTTTTAAAATCAATTATCCTGTACAGCCTTTTATGACCACCTCCCCTGCCACGACTCGTGATCCGTCCATTATTATTTCTTCCGGACCTCCTGTTAAGCGAGATGGTAAGCGACTTCTCTGAACGGTCCCTTGTCAGTTCTGCAAAATCCTGACCTGATCTGAACCTGGTCCCGGCACTTTTCGGCTTGTACTTCCTTATTCCCATCGTTTAAACACCTTCAAACAGCTCTATGCTCCCTTCCTTCAGTTTAACGTAGGCCTTTTTCACCGCTGAGCGCCGGCCGATAGTTCTCCCGAACTTCTTTACGACCTTGCCCGCCACGGTAAGGGTCCTGACCTTTTCCACCTTCACCTTGAAGATCTTCTCCACGGAGTCCCTGATCTCGTTCTTCGTGGTCGTTCTGTCAACGGAAAAAACGTACCAGTCCTTCTCTTTAAGATCGGTCGTCTTCTCGGTAATCAGAGGTGATTTTATTACATTTCTGTGATCTTTCAATTTTTAAACACCTTCTGGACTCTGTCCAGCAGATCTTTCGTCATAACAAGATACCTGAACCTTAACATGTCGTAGACGTTCAGCGCGTTACCTTTCGAGACTTTTACGTTCTTCAGATTGTTTGCCGACCTTATCAGGTTTTCATTCCCGTCATTATCCAGTATAAGACATTCGGTAATATCGAATTTTTTCATAAAGTCCACTACCTGCCTGGTTTTGATCTTCGGAAGCTTAAAATCCTCCAGAACGTAGATCATGTTCTCTTTATACTTATGCGACAGTGCCGATCTGATCGCCTGCTTTCTGACCTTCTTGGGCAGAGAGAAAGACCAGTCCTTTGGCTTTGGACCAAAAGTAACCCCGCCTCCCCTCCACAGGGGCGACCTGCTGGAACCGCTCCTTGCCCTTCCTGAACCTTTCTGTCTCCATGGCTTCCTGCCCCCTCCCCTTACTTCCCCTTTGGTCTTCGTGGAAGCAGAACCTGCACGTCTGGAAGCAAGCTGCCATCTCGTAACCAGGTGTAATAAAGGTTCCTTTACCGGAAATTCAAATATTTCCGGACTGAGAGTGGCCTCTCCCGTCTTGTTCTTCTTCAGGTCATAAACATCGATCTGCGGCAATTACTTATCTCCGTTCCTTGAGACCAGTTTTAATAATAAAGTCCCGCCATCAGGACCTGGAAGTGAGCCCCTGACGGCGATCAGGTTCTTATCAGGGTCCACGCTGACCACTCTGACGCCCCGGACCGTTGTGTTCCTTCCACCCATCCTTCCTGCCATTTTTATTCCTTTAAAGACCCTTCCGGGATAAGAGGCCTGACCTATGGAACCGGGTCTTCTGTGAGCCATACCTCCATGAGAACTGGGTCCCCCTCTGAAGCCGTACCTCTTCATCGTGCCGGAAAAACCCTTGCCTTTGCTCACGCCCGTAATATCCAGGATATCCCCTGAACTGAAAATATCCGCTTTAATTTCCTGACCAGGCTGGTAGTCCTCGACGTTTTCAGCTTTGAACTCTTTGAGGACTTTCAGCGGTGGGACTTTCGACTTCTTGAAATGCCCCGACATGGGTTTGCTGAACCTCTGGGGTTTTCCCTTACCAAAGCCCAGCTGAAGAGCTTCATAACCGTCGCTCTGAACCGTCTTTCTGGATACAACGTAACAGGGACCGGCCTCTACCAGGGTCACGACCACCATGAGCGACTCCTGGTCAAAGAGCTGCGTCATGCCGATTTTTTTTCCGATCAGACCCTGTATCATGAAAGTTATACTCCCGTCAGTTTGATCTCTACTTCAACCCCTGAAGCCAGTTCCAGTTTCATCAGTTCATCGATCGTCTGCTGGGTCGGTTCAAGTATCTCAACCAGTCTTTTGTGCGTTCTTATTTCAAAATGCTCCCTTGAGTTCTTGTTAACGTGAGGAGAACGCAGTATGCAGTACCTGCTTACCTTGGTCGGGATCGGAACGGGTCCTGATATTCTTGTACCAGTTCTTTTTGCCGTATCAACGATCTCAACGGTGGACTTGTCCAGCAGTTTATGATCAAAGGACTTCAGCTTTATTCTTATTTTAGCGGTTGCGCTCATGTAAATACCTGAAAGCTACTCTGTAATGGAAGTAACCACTCCTGCACCGACGGTCCTGCCGCCTTCCCTTATCGCAAATCTCAACTGCTCGTCCATTGCAACGGGACTTATAAGTTCCACTTCCATGTTTATATTATCCCCCGGCATCACCATCTCCACTCCTTCCGGCAGCTTTATGCTCCCCGTCACGTCCGTCGTTCTAAAGTAAAACTGCGGCCTGTATCCAGGAAAGAACGGAGTGTGCCTTCCTCCTTCCTCCTTCTTCAGTACGTATACCTCTGCATTGAAACGCCTGTGCGGCGTTATAGCACCAGGCGCTGCAAGTACCTGCCCTCTCTCCACTTCTTCCTTACCTATCCCCCTGAGCAGCACTCCCACGTTATCTCCCGCCTGGGCATCGTCCAGTATCTTCCTGAACATCTCAAGGCTAGTTGCCACCGTCTTGCGCGTATCTTTAAATCCTACTATCTCTATCTCGTCCCCTGCCACTATATTCCCTCGCTCTACTCTTCCCGTTACCACTGTCCCCCTCCCTGATATCGTGAACACGTCCTCTATCGCCATCAGGAACGGCCTGTCAAGGTCCCTCTCAGGCTCAGGTATGTATCTGTCTACCTCCCCCATAAGTTCCTTTATCTGTCCTTCACAACCCTCGTCCCCTTCCAGTGCCTTTAACGCGCTCACCTTTACCACGGGTACATCGTCCCCGGGGAACTCGTACTGGCTCAGCAGTTCCCTTACCTCAAGCTCCACCAGGTCCTGTAGCTCCTCATCGTCCAGCATGTCCACCTTGTTCAGTGCCACCACTATATACGGCACTCCTACCTGCTTAGCAAGCAGTATATGCTCCCTTGTCTGCGGCATCGGTCCATCAGGTGCACTTACCACAAGTATTGCTCCGTCCATCTGGGCCGCTCCCGTTATCATGTTCTTCACGTAGTCCGCATGTCCCGGACAGTCCACGTGTGCGTAATGCCTGCCGTCCGTCTCGTATTCCACGTGCGCTATGCTTATCGTTATCCCTCTCTCCCTTTCCTCCGGCGCCTTGTCTATGTCCCCGAACTCCACGTACTCCGCCTGCCCCTGCTTGCTCAATACCTTTGTTATTGCCGCCGTTAACGTCGTCTTCCCATGATCCACGTGCCCTATCGTCCCAACGTTCAGATGAGGCTTTCCTCGCTCAAATTTCTCCTTTGACATTAATTACTCCCTCCTCCTGCTTATAACTTACCCTGAGTTTACCTGCTCCTTTTTCCTGACGACCTTTATCTTTGATCTGAAATGTAAACTGTTTATTTTTATCACTTCTTTTGTATTTGTCAAAACATTTTTTCAAGATTTCTTCATACAAACGGTAAAAATTTATATAAGTTATAAAAATTGCTATTCTACCCAATTAAATATAGGAATCATATACCATTTGCCCCAGAATTAGAGATTAGATAATTTAGCAGCTACTATATTATGTTTAACCCTTATAATAATAGCTGAGTTTTTTTGTTTTCTTTTATAAGTCCTGACAATGTGAACTTATTACTATTCAATTTAGAGAATAACATACCTCAGTAAACGGAACGTTCGGAAGATCACCCGTGCTGATGCCTTCCTCTGCTTCTCCCGTCGTCTCATCAGAATACAGGGACGGTCCAGTGCGCGGTAACGCTGCCTTTACCTTAAGCGGACGGGTACAGGGGAGGACCATTACGCGGTCCTCTATCATGAACGTCCCTGAAAGGACCTCATTGCCAGGTCCTTATCCGAGCTCTTCCCTTCCTTCTGATCAATACCGACACGGGTATAAGCATCAGACATGCCATTACTCCGAGAATATCATAAGCAACACTGCTCTGATCTGATACAGCACATCCTCCTCCACCTCCGCCTGGATCACTACCTGTCGGTGGCGGAGCCGCTGCACTGAACCTGAAGGTCAACTCTTTAATGTCTCCATTCCTGTCCGTTACCGTGTACGTGTAGGTCCTCTCAGACGACGCACTCGCGGGCGTCCCGCTTATTTCCCCTGTGTTTCTGTCCAATCTCAACCCAGGAGGTAAGGGAGGCGTTATACTGTATACTAACGGTGCATTCCCTCCCGTTGCTACCGGCAACCTTATTGATCTCCCCATGTACACCTGATCTTCTATCGTCGTCACGCTGAAGTCCGGTTCGCTGTCTTCTTCTATCGTTATACTGAACGTTATCTCTGCTGTATCTCCATCATTGTCTGTTACTTTATATGTAAAAGCCTTAGTTATAGGAAGTATTCGTGCATCAAGGTTGGGTGTCCCACTTAACTCTCTGGTAGATGCAGTAAATATCAATTCCTTAAATAAAGCACTATTACCCCTATTTAAACTGTAAGTTAATGGTGCATTCCCTGACGTTGCCTCTGGCAGTGTTTCCATTACTGCTTCTCCGTTTATATACACTTTATTTTCTATGGTCTCACTGCCGAAGGTCGGCATTGTGTTGGGTTCTGCTCTTACTGTGATACTGAATGTTAACTCGTCTGTATCTCCGTCATTGTCCGTTACCTTATATGTATAAGTTACTGGTATAGGTATATGTTGAATTGGAGTTCCACTTATCACTCGGGTATCAGGATTAAAACTCAATACATTAGGTAAAGCAGGAGAGATACTATAAACAAGTGGAGAATTACCACCAGTGGCAGCAGGAAGCGTTACCGGAAGACCTGCCGTTGTCCCTTGAATATATATCTGATTCGGGATAGTCTGACCTCCAAAGCTCGGCTCTGAGTTCGCTTCTATAGTAATAGAGAAGGTGCGAGTATCCGTGTCTCCGTCATCATCAGTTACCTTATAAGTATAAGTAGTAGTTACGGGTAGTTGTCCACTGACGTTGGTCGTTCCGGTTATCTGCCGAGTGGAACTGTTAAAACTCAATCCAATAGAAGATAAAGCAGGAGTTAAACTGTAATTTAAAGTTCCGTTACCTCCGGTAGCCTGAGGCAGAGTTAACGTTACTGCTCTGCCGTTACCCCACACCTGATCTTCTACCGTCTGATTGCCGAAGATCGGCACTCGTCGAGGGCTAATTCTAATAGTAAAAGCTATAGTTACAACCCGTCCGCCACCTCTTGCAACATATGAATACAAACGACCTGACACATGAGTAATAGCTGGTGTTCCGCTTATAGTTCGGGTATCCTGATCAAATTCCAATCCTCTTGCTAAAGCAGGATTAAAACTGTATGTTATGTCGCTTGCCCCGGTTGCCTCAGGCAGCATTACTGGTGTTATTGCTTCTCCTACAAAATAATTCTGGGTTGGGATCGTCGCACCGCCGAAGGTTAAAGCTTTAGGAGTGATCTCACTGCCAGATCCCTGATAAAAATGTCCATACACCTTAACGCTCCATGAGTGCAGGGTAACGGTGTTTTCTTCATTTTCTTCATCTCCATAAGCAGTATCAGTTATATGAAGGATCCATTCTCCGGAAGGGTCTTCTCCGAGGTGTCTTGCCGACCCGAAACGATGTGTTCTTCTCAGGTAACTGACGCAGTTCTTTTCTTTTTCATCCGAAGGTCCACTTACAACCTCCCGCACAAGTTCAGATACTGTCCCGGAAGGAGAGGTTATATTTATATTGAGGTCCTGTAAGCAGTCACACGAGAGAACAAGTTCAACTTCAACGAACTCCGTAAACGTTGTTTCTTCAAGGTCAGGGATAATAAGTCCTGAGACAGCGACCCCGTCTGCCTCTCCTTCTCCATTCCCTTCTCCATAAGGAATTGTTATCTCATTATCTGAAAAGGCTGTAACGGTCCTCATCTCACCAACGCCTTTCCAGCTTTCTGCAAGCTCTGCCGCTGCTTCCGCGTCTACCACTCCAAAACCATACTTAGGATTATATTTATATCTTTCCACGTCAGAGCCGTATTTAAATGCTCCAGTCTCCCAGATAAGGTCAGAAACGTCGTTCTGCCGTGCTGAACCCGCAAGTATAAGCTTTATATCCCTCCAGCTCAGATTTCCATTCACCTCTCTCAGCAGTGCTGCCACTCCTCCAGCCTGTGAAGCTGATAGGACAGTTCCGGATGTTACAACGTAATCGTTATTGTTATCAGTAGTTACAATATCAGAACCAGGTGCACATACCCATAGATTTACTCCCTCTTCTGAAAATATACTCTTTTTTCCAAAGCCGTCTGTTGAACACACGGCAGTTACGCCGTAGTAATTAGAATATTCAGAAAAATTAGCCTGATCGTTATTCTCATGCCCGTCCCCTGCTCCCCGGACGTAAAACACTCCTTTACCGTAAAACCCTTTACTTATTCCAAGTTCCAATCCTTCTTCCCACACAGTTGATGCCTGAACAAGTAAGTATTTATCTTCCGGTCCCCAGTCGTTAACCGATACAGCGGTTATTTCCTTTGCGTCCCCTGCGTCCGCTTCACTGAGATCACCGGATAACCTGTAACTGTATATACTCGCACCAGGTGCTGTTCCTCTTACTCCCAGTCCGTTATATCCAGTTGCTGCAATTACACCTGCCGCTCGTGTTCCACTAAAGGATGAACCGTCAGACAGATCAACGCTTTCTGAACTGTTTTCTTCAGAATTGTTTTTTCCAGAATGATCATAGTTCAGTCCGGAACGGACGTTTGCAGAAAGGTCCTCATGTGAAAGGTCCATACCGTCACTTACTATTGCTATATTAATTCCGGAACCGTATACGTCATCGTTCCACACTCCCTCTATATTTATATCTTCTCCTGCAGTTATTTCCTTTCCTGAATAAATAAACTGTCCAGTGTTCTTCAGATGCCACTGACATCCGTATAACGGATCTTCCACGTCTGCACTGTTACCTCTGCATTCAGATAATGGTCCTTCCAGGCTGCTCTGCCCTTTTGCAGCTATGACCATTATACTCAGTAGAATAAAGACTAAAGTCAGTAATGACCTGGATGGGGGGGGGGATTATCTTAAACATTGTTCTTACAGAATACTTATACCAGGCTGAAAGGTCAGGTATACACGGGGGGGGGTAATGGAACTACGTGTTTTTGTTTTTATGTTTGATCTTTTCATGAAATTTTTCATAACACTGATATTTTACTTCGTATTATGAACGAATGTCAAGTGTAATTTCCTTTTCTTTCCTTTCCTGCAATGACAATGATATTCAGGACGCACGGATCATTCCCTTTTTTTTCCCGTTCACTGTAATTGACGGTATTCAGTTCCCACTGATAATAATAAAGGTAAAATACAGCCTGTCAACCGTTCAGGGTCTGACGTCAAAGAGTTTGATCTGGAAAATTATTTGATTATTCCAAATTACGACCAAGAAAATAACTACGAGGAAACAAGTGAATATTTAGAATACAAGAGGTATTTTGATAAATATGAATATGAAAGAAACAGGAACTTATAATGACAAAGAAGAGTAAATTTGAATGGTATAAAAAGCAGGGAAAAAATCCTGAAATGAACGAGATAGTATTTGACGACATTGTTAAGATATTAATGGGCAAAACCGATTTTGAACCAAGATTTTATGACGAAGAAGTTGATGAAGATAAAGATAGAAGGGAAAAAGAGAAGTAGCTTGAGGTTTGACAACTATTCACTATAATTCTTTTTTTTGAACGTCTGCAAAGATCCGGTTAAAGTCCTAATATATTAATGAATGATGAAAAACATATTTGAGGTTGAGTGCGTTTATAAGACCTTGTCAAATAAAAACAATACAGTTGAAGTTTTAAGGGGAGTAACCTTTAATATACGCGATGGTGAAACTGTTGGTATACGGGGGTATTCAGGGTCTGGCAAAAGCACCTTGTTGTGCATCCTGGGAACTTTAAAGAGGCCAACGGAGGGCAGGGTATTGTTTGATGGGATTGACGTCTTTAAGCATGATGACAAGAACCTGTCACGGATCAGGAACGAGAAGATAGGGTTCATATTTCAGTTCCCCTATCTTCTTCCGGACCTAAATGCCTTGGAAAACGTTATGGTACACTGTCTGGTGAACGGAATGGAAAACAGAACGGCAGAGGAAACGTCCGCCGCCGCGCTGGAAAGGGTTGGTCTGGCAAACAGATTAGGCCATAAGCCAGGTGAACTGTCCGGTGGTGAGCAGCAGAGAGTCGCAATTGCAAGGTCTGTCGTTCTAGGTCCGAAGGCAGTGCTTGCAGATGAACCGGCGGGTAACCTGGACATTAAAACGGGGATGGGCATAATCGACCTCCTTTTAGGATTGAACGAGGAAAAAGGCATTACACTTGTGATCGTCCAGAACTTCA
Organism: Thermodesulfobacteriota bacterium; assembly: GCA_965215275.1. GTDB lineage: Bacteria > Desulfobacterota_D > UBA1144 > Nemesobacterales > JAJCZQ01 > CAZUNK01. The sequence continues at coordinate 33,395 of OZ244044.1, read as the reverse complement.
GGACAATTGACAGATTGAGCAAGAGGATAACGCTGTCGGATGGGAAAATAGTCGACGTTAACTAATGTCCCTGCCGAGCAGGTTCTTCCAGACGGCGATGAGACGCAGGAACCTGCAATCTCCGTCTTTAAGGTCTTGGGAGATAGAAGGGTTGAAGGGGAATTAACAGAACTGAACATAAAGACTATGTCCGGATACCTGTACTTGATTGAAAAGGCCGGGGAGAACATAAGGGAATGAACGATATAACCTGTTCTGCTGATCATAGTAATTTGTTTTATACTTCCAGCTAACGGGAGTTACTTCTCTATACGGCCTTTTCATCTCCCTGTGATCAACTATTCTTTCTTGCAAAGCACTATTGAATACAACAAGTATGAATATCTAGACACTCATCTGACTTCTTGTGAGTTGAACTGCACAGATAAGCCTTTCTGCGACCAGTTTTCACTCCGGCTATGTGTTCTTGTTTGTTTAACATAAAGACAACTTGATAGAGGAGTGATATTATGGAAGTATATTAACCATAGATGAGAGGAAAAAAACAAGGTAAGTTTTTACAAGTTTTTTTAAGAAGTTTCCGGATGAGGGATCAGCAAGGAATTACCTTTCAGAAAGATTATGGGGTAAAGATGAGAAGGACAGGTTCTGTCCTCACTGTGGAAGCATGAGGACGGTAAGGGCTGAACGTGCAACGCCGTACAGATGTAAGGATTGCAGAAAGAGATTTAGCGTAGGACAGGGGACGATATTGGAGCAAGGCAAATTACCGTTCCAGATTTGGTTTGCGTCCGTTTACTTGTTAACGACCGATCTGAAAGGAGTTTCAGGTTTGAAACTATCAAGGGATTTAGAGGTAACGCAGAATACGGCCTGGTTTTCAGCGCACAGGATAAGAAAAGCGTTTGAAGGGCGGTCGGATAATGCTTTGCTCTCTCCAACAGAGATGGATGAGACCCGTGCGGGCGAATCGTTAAAGAACAAACGTGCAAGCAAGAAGACAGAAGGGACACAGGGCAGAAGGACCAGGTCAGCAGTAGCAGGAATCAAGTCAGGGGCAGACAGGAAGATCAAGACAAGGGTAACTGAAACCATTAAGAAGGAAGAACTGCAGAATATGATAAAAGAGACGGTTACGGACGGGTCAACGGTTTACAAGGATGATAATCCAGGATATAATGGATTGAGTAAAAAGGGATATGCTCACGAGAGAGTAAATCACAGCGTGGGAGAGTATATAAAAGGTCGAGCACGTACCAACCGCCGGATAGAAAGTTTCCGGTCTGCGTTCAAGAGGGGATATACCGGAACTTACCACACTATATGAGCAGGAAACACCTGCAACGCTACGTTGACGAGTACGCGGGCAGACACAATAACGGACCATTAACTACTGTGGATCAGATCGCAAAGGTCATAAAAGGATCGTCAGGCAAGCGTCTCAGATACGAGGAATTGATCAGATGAACGGATATATTAAGTGAGAGAGAGGATAAATGGGAAGAAAACCAAAATTAATACGGCCTGTTAAAGTTTCCATGGAAGAGGTAGTGGATGCTCTGTATTTGCCAAACAAAAGGCTGTTGTAAAGGCAGGTTGGATGATAAACATGGACAGATCAAATACCTTACCAGAACCAAAGGATGCAAAAGGATACCTTGAACGCGGAAACGATTTTTTGAACAAAGGAGAGGTCGTAAAAGCCATTGATGATCTGGATGAGGCGGTCCATCTTGATCCCCGATTTGCAAGAGCTTACTATCACAGAGGGCTTGCCAAAAGTGAACTTGGGAAACACAGGGAAGCGATCAAGGACTTTGACAAAGCCATAGGGAGCAAATCCCCCCCCCCTCAAGATACAGAAATCTACTACCGCAGAGGGCTTGCCAAAAACGAACTTGGGCAACACGGGGAAGCGGCCGAGGACTTTGACAAGGCCATAGGGGTTATGCCGCAAGATGCAGCACTCGACTACCGCAGAGGGATATTCAAAAACAGATTTGGTCAACACAAGGAAGCAATTAAGGAGTTTGACAAAGTAATAGAAGTCTATCCGCAATTAATAAGATGTTACTATGACAGAGGGCTTGCCAAAAACAGATTTGGTCAACACAAGGAAGCAATTAAAGATTTTGGCAAGGCCATAGAGATTAATCCGAAATTCGTAGCGGACTACTATGACAAAGCACTTTCCAAATATAATCTTGGACAATACAGGGAAGCGATCAAGGATTTTGACAAAGCAATAGAGAAAAATCCACGGCAAAAATTAGCACTAGCTTACAATAGCAGAGGTTCTGCCAAAATCATACTTGGACAATACAGGGAAGCGATCAGGGATTTTGACAAAGCAATGGAGAAAAATCCGCGATTAGCAAAAGCATACAATAACAGAGGTTCTGCCAAAGTCATACTTGGACAATACAGGGAAGCGATCAGGGATTTTGACAAAGCAATGGAGAAAAATCCGCGACCGGCAAATGTTTACAATAACAGGGGACTTGCCAAATATAAACTTGGTCAATACAGGGAAGCGATCAGGGACTTTGACAAAGCAATGGAGAAAAATCCGCGACCGGCAAATGTTTACAATAACAGGGGACTTGCCAAATATAAACTTGGTCAATACAGGGAAGCGATCAGGGATTTTGACAAAGCAATGGAGAAAAATCCGCGACCGGCAAATGTTTACAATAACAGGGGACTTGCCAAATATAAACTTGGTCAATACAGGGAAGCGATCAGGGACTTTTACCGTTATATGAGGAAGCGGTTTCGCAAGATGCAAAATCCTGCTATTACAGGGGTGATAGCAAATTTGGCATTGGAGAAAGACTGAAAAAACTAGAATAAGATAAGGGGACTATATACTTAATTACCCAAAAAGATCTAACTACTTGTTATCATTAGCTTTTAATTTTTGATTGTCTTTTAGTTTATTTTTAGGTTTTCCTGCCTTTACAACAGCCTTTTGTTTGGCAAATACAGAGCATCCACTACCTCTTCCATGGAAACTTTAACAGGCCGTATTAATTTTGGTTTTCTTCCCATTTATCCTCTCTCTCACTTAATATATCCGTTCATCTGATCAATTCCTCGTATCTGAGACGCTTGCCTGACGATCCTTTTATGACCTTTGCGATCTGATCCACAGTAGTTAATGGTCCGTTATTGTGTCTGCCCGCGTACTCGTCAACGTAGCGTTGCAGGTGTTTCCTGCTCATATAGTGTGGTAAGTTCCGGTATATCCCCTCTTGAACGCAGACCGGAAACTTTCTATCCGGCGGTTGGTACGTGCTCGACCTTTTATATACTCTCCCACGCTGTGATTTACTCTCTCGTGAGCATATCCCTTTTTACTCAATCCATTATATCCTGGATTATCATCCTTGTAAACCGTTGACCCGTCCGTAACCGTCTCTTTTATCATATTCTGCAGTTCTTCCTTCTTAATGGTTTCAGTTACCCTTGTCTTGATCTTCCTGTCTGCCCCTGACTTGATTCCTGCTACTGCTGACCTGGTCCTTCTGCCCTGTGTCCCTTCTGTCTTCTTGCTTGCACGTTTGTTCTTTAACGATTCGCCCGCACGGGTCTCATCCATCTCTGTTGGAGAGAGCAAAGCATTATCCGACCGCCCTTCAAACGCTTTTCTTATCCTGTGCGCTGAAAACCAGGCCGTATTCTGCGTTACCTCTAAATCCCTTGACTGCCATAACATAACTCTTCCGTCAGGTAATTTTGATTTCTTGAGTAATTAAATATATAATTCCCTTAAACTATGAAAAGCCTTAAACCGGAGCGTCTTAACGCGTTCCAGGTATTTCTGCACATCCAGAAGAGCAAGGAGGCGGGAACGCCATTTTCACTAATCAGGCTTGGCGACGGTGAAGCCTCTATTCTGGGGTATCCCCAATTCACAACAAGAGGAAATGTAACCAATTCTATGTGGGCGTGGTTCGATAAACCCACCTGGAAGTGGCAAATAACGAGCGTGTTCAAGGCGTTACGTGACATAGCAAGACAATACCCCCCCCCTTCCTGGCGAAGACAACAGCTATATAGGTCGGTGCGTCATTTAGTGTGTCCAAACAGAAGGAAATTAATTCCTGTAGACCCGCCACGGATACGTGTCGGATTCACGCCAAGGAGCATCTTAAAACCCATAGCGACCTGGGATGAAAAAGATGTCCTTACGTTATCAAAAGCTCTGAGGCATTCGGTAACAAATGCCGATATCGTAGGCTTATTAGATGACGACATAACAAAGGCCCCTGCTTATTTGCGTGCAATGATTGAGAAATCGCTGACCGGTTTCAATCTGTTAACAGAATCAACGCTGCTGACCCATGCATCAATTAACACACATCTGAACCACGCCTTACTGTACAGGCCGATGCTGGAAAAACTGGATTTTGTGGGGATCATTTCTTCTCGCGACATGGAAGAAAAGATGAAACGGACTTTTGGCATAAGAGAGGTCAAACAGTACAAGGTGCGAAGTGAACCATCTTTTCCTAATGATGTATTGATACCCCACTATCCTGATCGTTTCAATGAGATCTACAAAACTCTCAAAGTTCCGTATCCCGGAGCACTGTTCCTCGTCGGTGCAGGCATTTTCGGTAAGATATACTGTGAATGGATCAAACAAAGGGGTGGGATAGCAATTGACGTAGGTTCTCTGTTCGATTCCTGGGCTAACTTCGGACGGGTCTATAATCAGGTAAATCAGCTTGATGTATACAGTATGTACAAAAAGATCAGTCGTCTGGAGGCCATTGGTCGATATAATGCCATCATAGACTACAAGGGAACTTCTGGTCCAAAGGCAGACCCAGCCCCCCCCCCAATGATGACTGTTTTCATGCCCTTCCGGATTACTGGTAGAACTTGTAAGGACCATTGACAAAGTAATCCCGCACAGCCTTGCCTTCGCAAGACAAGGGAACTCGCCGAGATCCTAGACGTCGAGCAGGCGGTTTTTGCCGGGCTGGTTTATGATCAATTGCCGAGTGCCGTCCGATCAGGAGCATTGTGTCGTAGACGTTTTGGGCAATGGACAGAACTTCGAATGGATATATAGCTGAGCAAAGCGATATGTCAAAACTGCTGAACTAAAAAACAAAGCTAAAGAATTTTGTTGGTTTTGAGGGCAAATAGTGTATAATTCCCAATAACGAAATTTTGTGTAAAGTATTTCTCTGAAAGCTAACATAAAATTCCGGTGAGCTGGGCCCGTACGGCAGGAATTTGTGAACCCCGCCAGAACCGGAAGGTAGCAACGGTAGCAAAAGCTCCTGAGCGTTACGGTAACCTAGCAAACCGGCTAATCACCATGTCATATATAGTTCTGGCAAGAAAATGGAGACCTAAAACGTTTGACGAAGTAATAGGTCAGCAGTACATAACGCTTGCACTGAAAAACGCGATCACCTCGGAAAAACTCGCCCATGCACTTATATTTTCAGGGCCAAGGGGCGTTGGTAAGACCACCACTGCCAGAATAGTCGCTAAAGCACTTAACTGCACTAGGCCGGACAACGAGAACCTGGTATGTAAGGATCTGGATAATGCCTGCTCTTCCTGTACTGAAATATCAGAAAGCAGATCAGTTGACGTGCTGGAAATAGATGCAGCATCTCACACGGGAGTGGATAAAATAAGAGAAGTAACGGAAAACGTAAAGTACCTCCCGAGTTCGGCAAAGAACAAGGTTTATATAATCGACGAGGCACACATGTTGTCAAAAGCGGCGTTTAACGCACTTTTAAAGACCCTTGAAGAACCCCCAGGTCACGTGCTTTTTATACTCGCAACCACTGAAGCTCACGGAATCCCGGCAACCATCCGCTCAAGATGCCAGAATTACGATTTTAAAAAACTCTCGATCAAAGAGATCAGAGTACAGCTCGAACGGATCGCAGAGACCGAGGGAATAACGGTAGACAAGGAAACCACCACCTCAATATCCAAAGAATCCGACGGCAGTATAAGGGATGCACTGAGCCTCATGGACCAGCTGATCGCAGCGTTTGGCAATAAAATAAGCTATAACGACACGGTGGAGGCTCTGGAGATCCTGGACAAGACCTGCCTGCACGAACTATTACAAGGCATAATAGATAAAGACCCTAAAAGATCGATCGAGACGCTTAAACATATAACTAGCTGGGGAATACCGCCCAGAAAGGTCGCAGGCAGTCTTACAAGCATCCTGAGGGATGCCCTTTTCATCAGGATATATGGAGATAAACTGGACGTGGACCTGACCGATGACGATGCCGAGCATATAAAAAAGCTGATCAGTGGCAAAAGCCCGGAGTACCTTGAACTTATATTCAGTCTTGCTATCGAAAATGCCGAGAAAGTTCACAGATCGTCCTTTCCTGAACTTTATCTGGAAGCAATGATAATAAGGCTTGCCACTATAACTGATACCACAATACCCATTAATAAGATCATAGAACAGATAGAAGGTCTTTCTGCCAAGTTGAAGAACACACCTGAAGTTACAACCCACACAGCAGCCAGCACGCCAGACTACTCCACAAAACGTTACAGCACAGCACGTAATACCAGATCCGCAGATGAACCAGCAAACCCATACACCAGGCAACAGAGCAGCAAGACAGCAAAAGATGACCCAGGCCCTGATACCTTTGTATCTTTTGTTAAAGAAAAAAGTCACATCCTGGGGATGCATCTGGAAAAAGCAGATTCGATAGACGAAGAGGAAGGGAACGTTAAGATCGTCTACAGCGAAAGCTCAATGAGCTTCGAGTCTGCAAAAAACGACCTGGAAAAACTGAAGTCACTTGCCTGTCAGTATTATAATAAACCTGAAATGAGGATCAGGGTGGAACTTAAAAAGGGAGATGGACCGGAAGCTAAAAAAAGGGATACGGACAAACCCCCTGCTGCAAAAAGTGAAGACAAAACGCAGCATAAAACTGCCGTTCAAATGGCAATAGAGATTTTCGAGGGAAAGATAATCAAATAACAATAAAGGAGCAAAGACATGAAATTTGGCGGAAATATGAAGAACTTAATGAAGCAGGCGGCAAAAATGAAAGAGCAGATGGACAAAATGCAATCGGAAGTTGGAAACAAAGAACTGGAGGTCACGTCAGGCGGGGGCATGGTAACCGTTACGGCAAAGGCCAAAGGTGAGATAACTTCAATAAAGATAGAACCGGACATTATAGAAGACAAAGATATCGATATGCTTCAGGACCTTATTATCGCTGCGGTAAACGAAGCATTGAGCCAGGGACAAAAAATGATGAAAGACGAAGTTGTAAAGCTTACAGGAGGACTCGGACTTCCTCCCGGTCTGATCTGATATATGAGCCACAAAGGACTTCCAAAACCCATATCCATACTTATTGACGAACTTACCAAGCTGCCCGGCATCGGAGAAACAAATGCCACAAGGCTTGCCTTTTATATCCTGAGGTCCAGGAACGACTACACCCAAAGGCTTGCCAAGTCCATACTGGAGACAAAATCCTCGGTTTTTGCCTGCAGTACCTGCTTTCATTTATCTTCCGTTGACCCTTGCAGCATATGTACCGACAGATCACGAGACAGGTCGCTGATCTGCGTGGTCGAAGACCCTCTTGATCTGATAGCAATAGAAAAAAGCAGAGGGTTCGATGGGGTCTATCACGTGCTGAACGGCGTTATATCCCCACTTGATGGAGTTGGTCCGGAAGATCTTACTGTCCGTGAACTTACAGAACGCCTTGACAACAATCAAACGAAAGAGGTCCTTATAGCAACCAATCCAAGCGTGGAAGGAGAAGCAACCTCATTATACGTTGCAAAGATCGTAAAGAACCTTGGCATCAAGGTAACCAGGCTCGCCCACGGTATACCCATGGGAGGAGACCTTGAGTACATAGATGAACTGACCATAGCAAAAGCCTTGAAAGATAGAAAAGAGATGTAAGTTGTGGTTGGGCGTTTATTTTAAGCAAGCCACTCATCAAATTCAGAAGGAAGCAGTTCTATCATCTTTTCACAAGACATATTGAAAATATCGTATGTTAATTCTAGTTGCTTAAATAATAAGAACAATCTACTTAGATCACCGGGATTTGCTTTAAATTTACTTGATATACCAGAAGTCACCCCGGATTTAGTATTGCCACTGTCATCCTCATAAAGTCGGTTGACCAATTTGATGAATTCATCTGATCTGGCAAATTGTTGTCGTCCTGCAATTTGAAATGTCAATTGCTTTCTGGACCCAACAGGTCCCGTCAGTAACATCCTGGATTTTTCTCCGTGGTATCTGTAAATATAAAAAGGAGTTGCAAGAAGGTGTTTTACATAGTCTCTCCAGTTAAGTTCCCCTTCTTCCACTTCAAGGATATAGTTGTTTGGAGCGTTCAATGTTCCTCTTCGCCCGGATTGTGATTGTAACAACTCATCAAGATAGTAAAGACTAAGCCACGACCACAAACCACCATTGTATGATATTTCTTCGTGATCAAAACCTTTAAAAACGTCGCTGAAGTAGACCGCCTCTTCATATTTTGTATAAAACCGCTCTTTTTCTATCTCTATTTGCTGCTGCAGAGACTCTGAGTAGGGACTGCTGTAAAGCAGATAGGAGGGTACCGGACCACGGTCTTCACCACGCCGTCTTGCTTCAATATAGTCACGGAAGGCATTCATACCTTCTTTTGTAAGTTGACGAACTATATCAGCCAAACCAGGTCCCCCGGCGAACGCTGCTTTGAAAAACATCTTTCAATTTATACTTGGAACTGAAAGCTTCAACTGCCCCGTCAATCCACCCTGAAAATTCCTGTTCATCAGAGTATCCATCTCCAGATGGACCTGGATATTCCTCTGGATAGAAACCTGCGATAAACCTCAGCCATTTATCCCATGGAGACTCTTCATCCATGTCATTGTCTTCATAGTATTCACACTTCTCCACAAAGATAATATAAAAAAGGACTTCACGGATTACAGCAGGAAAAACCAAGGCTCGAAATGCCGGAGTTTTTGTCATCTCTTTAACGCTTTTAATGTGCCGATTCGCTTGCAACCTGACACCTTCATTATCAAATTTTAGATTCCAGACCTGATTGCCTGTATCCGTTATATACAAAGGAAGCAAGGGCTCATGTTGATCCTGAGAACCCTGTTTCGGATTCAACACAGACGTTATTGCAAATAATTTTCCACTTTGATCGTCAACGACCTTTACACGAAAACGAGTATGAGCGGCACCTTCAATTTCGGATAATCTGCGGTCTGAGGGTATCTCAGGATTTTCCACGGTACCATAATCAAAACGCATAAAGGAGTTACCACGATATGCTTCCACGAATACACGGGATTCCGGTTCAAAATTGTATTTTTCAAAATTAAGTTGGGCTTCAAAAGAAAGTGGACTTGTGCTTTTATCAAAAGTAATTATCGCATCCGATTTTGAAATGCGTCTTCTGGCCGTGTAATTGAGTTTCCTGATCATCTTCATCCTCTCCATTTAATCAGCTTCGGCTTTTATATAGAGGTCACGATGTATATCAAAACCCTTAACGGTCACTTTAAAATTCTCTTCTATGTTTTCCACTACAAGATGGTTGTCCTCGCCTTTACAACTGCATCCTTCACATTTAATACTGATTGGCGATTTATCCAGCTCAAAATCAAGTGGACTGTACTGGGAAAGCGGGTTTTTTGTGATGTTATAAGCCAGGTCAATGTGAATAGAACAAGGAAGGTCATATCCATCCGACATAGAAACTGCAAAACCGTTGCTTTTGCGTTCAATTTTAAATAAATTCATTTTTCCATCCGGATTTACATCAGGAGTTGGAGAAGTTGATATTTCACCATTATTAGAACCTGTTTCCCGTTTTTTCACGTAAAAGAAATCAATAAAAGCATCTTCCTGTACTGATTCATCGTTGTCTTCGGAAAGTACAGAAAGGATATCCTTGACCGCATTCTTCACCATATTTACCGTCTGTCGAACGTTGACGTATTTTTCTTTTGCTCGTGGAGCATTAGGTCGCCAATCGGAATGTGATGGTTCTTCGGTATCTCTTAGAAGATGAGCCAAAGCTTCTTTTTCCTCTATATGGACTAAAACCCGCACTGGATACTGTCTGACGGTATCAATATCCTGAATGGCAAGATTACCCCTCACATAGTAGTCTTTACCTTGCTCAACATCTTTATCCTTTTGAATAATTGCAGTGAAATAAGAAGAAAAGTTTTTTTTACTTTTCTTTTCTTTAACTTCTATGGGAATTTTTAAATACAGCCTTTCACCAGAGTTATAAAGTTCAGCAAGTTCTTCTCTTTTAGAACCAATAGACTCTTTCATACCTTTGTTAAGTCCTTTGTATTCCAGATTATGCCATTTACTTTCTTCAATTGTTGATCTGTCCATAGCCATTTCAATCAGGCGCTTAAGGTCCTCCTGACCGATCTCTCGATGATCAGGCCAACGCAGCTGTGTGACAATATCTTCAATACTATCGTGATCCAAAACTTTTTTTTCAGAAGACCACTCCTTTCCAGAACCACAAACCTCAACCACCAAATCGCCTGACACAATTGGATAAAAATAGTATTTAATTACGGAACGAACTATATCTTCAGGAAAAAAAGATTGAAAACCCTCATCTTCAGATAGGAAAGGAACTACTATTGAAAGACCTGTCTCGTCATCGCGTTGCAGATTAAAATCATGCTGAAAGGTTTTAATTATGTTCTGATCTTCTTGGGCGTTAAAGGGTATTTGTAACCCACTTTCATTATCTTCAAGTTTTGAGAAAAAACCGTAAGGGTCATATTTCTCATTATCAATCGTATGCTGTTTAAGAACTGCTTGCCCCATAAATAAAACATCGCCATCATCCCTTTTTGTCAGAGCAAAAAATGCATTTAGCTTCGAAGCATCCGGAAAAACCCATTTCCCCAGTCCCCAACTGCCACCTTTATCTTCCCCTTTCCCAGAACGTCCTACATTTCTGAAAAAATAGTAAAAATCGTTACCCTTTTCATCATTTGTTTGTTCAGGGTCTCCAGTAAGTCCTGTGGTTTCAAAATCTTCAATAACAAGATAAGACAAAGATTGTTTAGAGAGTATAAAATCACACCCTGATTCATGCAGATGCCGAATAAGTCCACTAAAGTAGAAATCCTGTTTGTCGGAAGAAAAAACCGGTTCATCAGAGTGTACGGCAAAGCGAACTCTCACGGGATGACCATTTCCATTTCCTGCATCAAGAGAATTCTGCAGAGTTTCCCTGACTAGGCGATCAACAATATCCTTACCTGTAAAGAACTCTCCCTGAACGGGATCATAATTCATCTCTGCTGGAGAAACTTTTCTAAAATTCCAGTTAGAAGACATCTTCCATACACCTGATAATTCATTTCTATTATGATGAGGATAAATATTATATTAGGGAATTATATAGAAAAGTTGGCAAAATAGCAATTTGAGAAGTATATAGATGAGTTTTCAGAAGGTTAAATGATTGTAACTTTAAAATAGACACACAAGACCGATTGGATGCTCTTTTTAGCAGTATTTTAAGAAAAATTATTACCTTTGAAGAATTAAGTAATGATAATATAGTATGTAGGAGTCTTGATCATATTTAATAGTTATTTGTTTATAATGAAAAAATTAAAAACAAAAAAAAAGAAAAACAACAAGCAATAGATAAAGCATCAAGGATGTTTTTAAAATGGGATCAATCCCGTATAAACGACCTAAAAAACCACTAAAGAAGAACTGAATAAAAGGTTTAAATCAGTAGCAGACTCTAAAGTAAATCCTTTTATAAAAGAAGTCAATTATTAAAGTGAGTTATGGGATTTTGTCAACTTTCCTATATAGTTCCCCAAATTTGCTATTATCCCTGTAATAGCAAGATCTTGTATCTTGCGGCGAAATCGCTTCCTCATATAACGGTAAAAGTCATGGGTCGCTTCTCTGTGTTGACCAAGTTTATGTTTGGCAAGCCCTCTGTAATGGTATGCTTTTGCTAATCGTGGATTTTTCTCTATTGCCTTGTCAAGGTCTTTAAGTGCTTCCTTGTATTGACCAAGTTTATATTTGGCACACCCTCTGTAATGGTATGCTTGTGCTAATTGTGATAGATTTTTCTCTATTGCCTTGTCAAAGTCTTTGATTGCTTCCTTGTATTGACCAAGTTCATATTTGGCACACCCTCTGTAATGGTATGCTCCGCTTAATCGTGGATTTTTCTCTATTGCCTTGCCAAGGTCTTTAAGTGCTTCCTTGTATTGACCAAGTTCATATTTGGCACACCCTCTATAACGGTAGTCTCTTGCGAATTTCGGATTTATCTCTATGGCCTTGCCAAAATCTTTAATTGATTCCTTGTGTTGACCAAATCTGTTTTTGGCAAGCCCTCTGTCATAGTAACATCTTATTAGTTGCGGATAAACTTTTATTACTTTGTCAAAATCCTTAATTGCTTCCTTGTGTTGACCAAACCTGTTTTTGAAGATTCCTCTGCGGTAGTAGAGTGCTGCATCTTGCGGCCTAATCCCTATTGCTTTGTCAAAATCCTCGGCCGCTTCCCTGTATTGACCAAGTTCGTTTTTGGCAAGCCCTCTGCGGTAGTAGATTTCTGTATCTTGAGGGGGGGGGGATTTGCTCCCTATTGCCTTGTCAAAGTCCCTGATCGCTTCCCTGTGTTTCCCAAGTTCACTTTTGGCAAGCCCTCTGTGATAGTAAGCTCTTGCAAATCGGGGATCAAGATGGACCGCCTCATCCAGATCATCAATGGCTTTTACGGTCTCACCTTTGTTCAAAAAATCGTTTCCGCGTTCAAAGTATCCTTTTGCATCCTTTGGTTCTGATAAGGTATTTGCTCTGTCCATGTTTATTATCTGAAAACTGTATCCTTTACTGACTATTATACAGTAAAGATTGCAGAAGGTTTATATCGTCTGAAAAAATTGAACTCTTTTACCATAACTAAAAGATCGGGATTTAATACTCCGATCAGCCAGTTACCTCTGCTAAGGAGTTCATAAGGTATTTTCTGTATACACCAAGCAAACTTCTTCGAAATCTCTTTTTTCTGCAATCTGCCGGCACGCTCTAAACCTGCAGCGGCTTTATCTTGTTCCATCTCTATCAGTTATTTCCCTTGTCCGAATTTGCTATCCCCTCTGTAACAGTAGTTTATATCTTGCGGGTCGGTCTCTACTGCTTTATCAAATTCTGCAATCGCTTCCTCATATAACGGTAAAAGTCATGGGTTGCTTCTCTGTATTGACCAAGTTTATAGTTGGCAAGTCCTCTGTTATTGTAAACTTTTGTTAATCGTGGATTTTTCTCCATTGCTTTATCAAAATCCTTGATCGCTTCCTTGTATTGACCAAGTTTATAGTTGGCGCGCCCTCTTTGATGGTAAACTCTTGCAAATCGTGTGACCTTTATTGCTTTGTCAAAATCTTTAAGTGCTTCCTTGTATTGACCAAGTTCATATTTGGCAAGCCCTATATGATAGTAGTCTCTTGCGAATTTCGGATTAATCTCTATGGCCTTGCCGAAGTCTTTGATCGCTTCCTTGTATTGACCAAGTTTATAGTTGGCATGCCCTCTGTCATGGTATGCTTCTGTTAATCGTGGATATTTCTCTATTGCTTTGTCAAGATCTTTAAGTGCTTCCTTGTATTGACCAAGTTTATAGTTGGCGCGCCCTCTTTGATAGTAAACTCTTGCAAATCGTGTGACCTTTATTGCTTTGTCAAAATCTTTAAGTGCTTCCTTGTATTGACCAAGTTTATTTTTGGCAAGCCCTCTGCGGTAGTAGATTTCTGTATCTCGAAGGGGGGGGGTATTGCTCCCTATTGCTTTATCAAAGTCCTCGACCGCTTTCTTATATTGCCTAAGTTCATTTTTGGCAAGCCCTCTGTGATAGTAAGCTCTTGCAAATCGGGGATCAAGGTGGACCGCCTCATCCAGATCATCAATGGCTTTTAGGATCTCTCCTTTGTTCAAAAAGTCTTTTCCGCGTTCAAAGTATCCTTTTGCATCCTCTGGTTCTGGCAAGGTATTTGATCTGTCCATGTTTATTATCTGAAAACTGTATCCTTTACTGACTATTATACAGTAAAGATTGCAGAAGGTTTATATCGTCTGAAAAAATTGAACTCTTTTACCACAACTAAAAGATCGGGATTTAATACTCCGATCAGCCAGTTACCTCTGCTAAGGAGTTCATAAGGTATTTTCTGTATACACCAAGCAAACTTCTTCGAAATCTCTTTTTTCTGCAATCTGCCGGCACGCTCTAAACCTGCAGCGGCTTTATCTTGTTCCATCTCTATCAGTTATTTCCCTTGTCCGAATTTGCTATCCCCTCTGTAACAGTAGTTTATATCTTGCGGGTCGGTCTCTACTGCTTTATCAAATTCTGCAGTCGCTTCCTCATATAACGGTAAAAGTCATGGGTTGCTTCTCTGTATTGACCAAGTTTATAGTTGGTACGCCCTCTGTCATGGTATGCTTCTGTTAATCGTGGATTTTTCTCCATTGCTTTGTAAAAATCCTCGGTCGCTTCCTTGTATTGTTCTTTTGCTTTAGCAATATATTGTTCTAATTCTCTCAGTCGTTCTCCTGATCCTAAGGGAATTATATGCTTTGGTGACAAAAGCGAGAAAGAACTTAATAACACTATAAATTTTAGTTAACATCGACTACTTTCCCATCCGACAGTATTGCCCTTCTGCTCAGTCTGTCAGCTATCTCGGAGTTATGGGTAATTATCACGAACGTAATGCCTTTTTCCTCGTTCAATCCTAAAAAGAGATCGGTTATGCCCATCCCTGTTTTCAGGTCCAGGTTACTCGCCGGCTCGTCTGCAAGCACTGCCTTCGGACCTGAAACGACAGACCTTGCAATTACAACCCTTTGCTGCTCTCCACCTGACAGTTCACCTGGCTTCTGGCTTGATTTGTTTGCTAAACCGACCCTTTCCAACGCGGCCAAGGCCGTTTCCTTTGCTGTTTTATTTTCCATTCCGTTCGCCAAACAGTGCACCATAACGTTTTCCAGGGCATTTAGGTACGGAAGAATATAGGGGAACGGAAATACGAACCCTATCTTCTCGTTCCTGATACGTGACAGGTCCTTGTCATCATGCTTAAAGACGTCGACCCCGTCGAACAGGACCCTGCCCTCAGTTGGTTTCTCTAAAGTTCCCAGTATATACAGCAAGGTGCTTTTGCCGGACCCTCCTGCTCCCTGTATACCGAACGTCTCGCCGTTGCGTATATCAAGGGTTACTCCCTTTAAAACTTCTACCTTATTGTTCTTGTTTGAAAATGTCTTGTAAATACTGTCGACCTCAAATATGTTTTTCATCATTCATACCTTAGGACTTCAACGTAGACTCTAACTGATGCGGGCTCTGTTGTCAAGAATATGTTTTTCATCATTCATACCTTAGGACTTCAACTGTATCTTTGCAGACGTTCAAATAAAGGGGAACTATATAGGAAAGTTGACAAAATAGCAATTTGAGAAGTATATAGATAGGTTTTCATGATGATTGTTAAAACAGACACACAAGACCGGTCGGATGCTCTTTTTAGCAAGTATGGTAAGAAAAACTATTACCTTTGAAGAATTAAGTAATGATAATATAGTATGGAGAAGTCTTGATCATATTTAATAGTTATTCGTTTTATAATGAAAAAATTAAAAGCAAAAAAAGAAAAACAACAAGCAATAGATGTTCTTAAAAATGGGACCGGTCCCGCATAAACGACCTAAAAAAACCAACTAAAGAAGAACTGAATAAAAGGTTTAAATCAGTAGTAGATTCTAAAGGCAATTTTTTTATAAAAGAAGTTAATAATTAAAGGGAGTTATGGGATTTTGTCAACTTTCCTATATAATTCCCTTATATTATGATATATTCAATAGCAAACTGCGTAAAAGATGCGTCATATTTAATCCCCTCTTTTGCTCCTTTCCCTTTTGTAGAATAAAAGTGCCTCAAGCACTATCCAGATGGCAAGAGCAAGAACAACGGTCGAAAGCACCAACAGCAGAAAATTATCTGCAAAAGTCTTAAAATTCAAGATCATGGACCCTACTGTAATAAGCATCAGAAAGATCATCGGTATTAAAGTATAAATAAACGGCTTTCCCGTTTTCCACATGTATATCGAGGCGATCAGAAGCGTAAGTGATGCCACCAACTGGTTAGTGGCTCCAAACAACGGCCAGAGCAGAAATCCTCCCGAACCAGGACCTTTCCCGGGAACCTCTGCAAGAAATGCCAGCATAACGGCGGGAACGACCGCCAGGAACGATGCCACGTACCTGTTCCTAAGCAAGTCGATCTCATACACCGACCCGAGTTCACCTATTATAAATCTCTGAATTCGCGTAGCGGTATCAAGGGAAGTCGCGGCAAAACTTATAACCATAACGCTTATCAGTGTGGTCCCTATGGCACTGGGGATCATAAGGGAATCCAGGAACGAAGAAGCACCGATAATGAAATTTCCGATCCCGCTGCTTGCGGCAAGATGCCAGCTTGCATAATGGGTCAGCCACACGCTGTGCTCTATACCCGCCGCCACCGCCAGGGTGGCAAGCATCGCAAGGGTACCCTCACCTATCATTCCACCGTAGCCTATGAACCTCGCATCGGTCATTTTATTAAGCTGCTTTGAGGTTGTTCCACTTGAAACAAGGCCATGGAACCCGCTTATAGCACCACACGCTATCGTTACAAAGAGAAAAGGGAGCAAAGGAACTCCGTCCAAACCCGCGGCAACATTGATGGCGGGGGCCTGCATCTGGGGATTGGCAATAAAAAGCCCGACGAACACGATCCCCAGGCCAACAAACAACTGATGACTGTTTATGTAATCTCTGGGCTGAAGCAGTATCCAGACGGGAAGAACCGAAGCTATAAAAGAATAGATAAAAAGAAAGATTATCCACGTTGCTACCTGTGAACCAAAGACCTCAGGCACCTGCACGGGAAACCTCGTTCCCACCCATATCATGAAATAAAGGAGCAGCAGAGCTATTATTGAGGGCCACAGGAGCGGCACGCCTTTTTTATAAAGCAGAAAACCTATCAGCACTGCAACAATGATCTCAAAATTAACTGGAACCACGCTTGCAGGGAATTTCACGAACAATGCCGCGATCGCATAAGCAAATACCGCCATCACAAAAAATATCAGGAAATAAACAATAAGCATAAAAAGCGTCCTTACCCTGGGATTAACGATAACTCCCGCAAGATCGCTTATAGATCTTCCTTTGTTCCTTGCTGAAACCACAAGTGACACAAAATCATGTACCGCACCCATGAAAATGGTCCCGAAGACAACCCACAGTATGGCCGGCAGCCAGCCCCAGAACACTGCAATTGCAGGACCTATAATGGGAGCGGCACCTGCTATGGAAGCAAAATGATGACCGAAGAGAACGTGTTTTTCAGATGGTACGAAATCCATACCATCATTGAAGCTGTTTGCCGGCGTCAGTTCATCATCAGACAGATTAAAGATCCTCCTGGAAAGAAACGATGAATAGAACCTGTACCCTAGGAAATACAAAACAAGAACGGCTATGGCAATAACGGCTGCGCTCATTTAAACTCCTCTGACCTGGTGCTCATATCTGTAAACTGGACGTCTGTCATCATACCTTCAGCTATACCTGTGATTTTGCTCAAAACATTACTAAAATCAGAATTTCGTCAATAAAACGGACAACGCCCTTACTGAAACATCTGAAATCCATTATCATATCCTTGTCACGTCAGCTTTACAATAATCGCCACGACGTTTAATTGACAAAACCCATTAATATAAAGTATATTATCCAAGTTGTTTGTATTGGTGGCGGTTGAGGCAAACGGTTTCAACTCAACCAGCTCTTTTCATGGTCCGGCTTATGTCGTTAAATTCAAAAGCAACGGGAGCAGATCGGTGAACAAGAACTCATTAAAAGATAAATGGGCATTGGTACTGGGAGCGTCAAGCGGCTTTGGGGAGGCGATAAGCATTGCACTGGCAAAAGCCGGTATGAATATTTTTGGTGTCCATCTGGACAGAAGGAGCACTCTCCCGAAAGTGGACGAGGTAAAGAAAAATATCAAGGCCCAAGGGGGTCAGGCGGTCTTTTTCAACACGAACGTATCAGATGAAACCCAGCGTAAGGAAACCATTGAAACAATAAAGAAAACAGCTCAGAAAGAAAACTCCGTAAAGGTGATGGTGCACTCGGTTGCATTTGGAACTTTAAAGAACTACATCGCAGAAAACGACGGTCAGATGTTGAACAGAAAGAACATCGATATGACGCTCGACGTTATGGCAAACACGATCGTTTACTGGACGCAGGACCTCGTCACAGAAAAGCTCATGGGACAGGGAGGAAGGGTATTCGCAATGACAAGTTCCGGGAGCCACAGGGTATGGCCAACGTACGGCGCAGTATCTGCCTCAAAAGCTGCCATTGAAGCTCATATAAGACAGCTTGCCGTTGAACTTGCACCGTATGACATCACTGCAAATTCCATCAGGGCCGGGGTTACAGACACACCTGCGCTCAGAAAGATACCTGGTAATGATGCACTGATAGAACACGCATTAAAGGCAAATCCAGGCGGAAGACTTACAACACCTCAAGACGTTGCAAAGGCGGTCGTGCTGTTATCCAGTGACGACGCACAATGGATAACCGGCAATGTGATCGGGGTGGATGGAGGAGAAGACCTTGTTTGATCCGTTCTTTTACGTTCCTGAACAATTCCGTGATAAACAGTCGTTAAAGCAGCCATCGGTATCAGCAGATCATATACCTGTGAAAATCCAATTGATCAGAGGTAAAAATGCAGATTAATAAAGATATAAAGGATAGATACAAAGTTGTTATTATGGGTTCCGGCCCCGCAGGTCTGACCGCCGCCCTTTATACCGCTCGTGCAAGTCTCAAGCCCATTGTCTTTGAAGGTATGGAGGCAGGCGGACAGCTTACCCTGACCACGGACGTTGAAAACTATCCCGGATTTCCAGACGGTGTCCTTGGTCCTGAACTTATGATATCAATGAAGAAACAGGCCGAACGATTTGGTGCTCAATGCGTGTTCGGCGAGATCACGGACGTAGATATTTCCAGCAGACCCTTCAAAGTTAAAACCGATCAGAAAGAACTTGCTGCTGAAACTCTTATAATCTCATCCGGCGCCTCGGCAAGGATGCTCGGACTTGAATCCGAAAAGGAACTTTTAGGGCACGGCGTGTCCACTTGTGCAACGTGCGACGGATTTTTTTTCAAGGATAAGGAAATAGTGGTAGTAGGCGGAGGGGATTCAGCAATCGAAGAGGCCCTGTTCCTTACCAAGTTCGGAACAAAGGTCACTTTAATTCACCGAAGAAATGAATTAAGGGCGTCAAGAATAATGCAGGACAGGGCCTTTGCAAACAAGAAAATTGATTTTGCGTGGAACACGGTAGTGAAAGAGATAATCGGTAATAAGCGATCCGGGGTCAGCAGAATAAGGGTAAAGAACGTAAAATCAGGGGAAATAAGCGAACTTTCCTGTCAGGGGTTCTTTGTTGCAATCGGACACATCCCCAATACAAAGATATTTGAAGGCAAGCTGAATATGGACGAGAACGGTTACCTTATAACAAAGGAAGGTTCCACCCAGACAAACGTCCCTGGGGTTTTCGCGGCAGGTGACGTACAGGACCATGTTTACAGACAGGCAATTACCGCTGCCGGTACCGGATGCATGGCAGCAATTGACGCGGAGAGATTTTTAAGCGGGCAGGAGTGATTTTTTAGATAAAGTCGTATTAAAGAGCAATATATGAACAACATGTTTAAGGAATTTACTAAAATATATTCTGTAGATAAAACATTAAGGTTTAGGCTCAAACCAGTTGGAAAAACTGATGCTCATATACAAAGGAAGGATTTACTTCAAGAGGATGAAAAGTTAGCAGAGAAGTATAAACAAGCCAAGAATATTATTGATGAGTACTATAAACAACTTGTTGATTCCAAACTAGAAAGTTTTTCTTTCAACAGATATAGTATAGAAAAGTTTTGTAATATATACCACAACCTTAAAAACAATAGAGAATATAATAATGAACTCAGTAAAAAATTAGCAACTATACAGAATAAGTTGCGTAAAGAAGTGTCATCCGTATTTGATAAAGAAAAGAAAAATAAAACAGGAGACCTGATTAAAGATGTTTTTAAATGGTTAGAAAATAATCCAAAAACAAATAATATAAAAGGTATTAAAGACCCTAAAGGGATTATAAAAGATTTTGAAAGGTGGAAGACCTACTTTACAGGGTTTCATGAAAACAGAAAAAATATCTTTACAGATAAAGATAATAGTGGTTCTATTGGATATCGTTTAGTTCACGAAAATCTACCAAGATTCTTGGACAATATAGACCGATACAAGAAAGCTATCTATTCAGGTGTAGATTTTTCTCAAGTAGAAAACAATTTAAACGTCAATTTGGACAAAATTTTTACTCTTGAGGGATTTAATCAGTGTATAACTCAAACTGGGATTGAAAAATACAATTTGATTATAGGTGGGAGAAGTTATGAAAACAATACAAGAGATCAGGGTATTAATGAAAATGTTAATCTTTATGCACAAGAACATCCCGACGAAAGTAAAAAAATTCGCAAATGCCAACTAGAACAACTCTACAAACAAATCCTCAGTGACCACAACACAGATTCTTTTCGTCTTGAAACCATTCAAAATGATAGTGAGCTATGCGAATTAATTAATTCTGCTGATTTGCAGGACATAAAGAGGGAGGAAGTTGAAGAAATCTTAAATACTCTTAAAAAAGTCGATAACGATAGAATCTACATTTATAATAAATCCATAAATGATATTTCCAAACACCTTTTTGGCAAGTGGGATGTTATCAAAAACTGTCTTGAGCACTATGCCGAGAAAGAGAAGTTCCCTACTCCAGAAGGCAAGCAAGCAACAAAAACACTTTCAAAAAAGAGAGAAGACTGGATTACCAAACAATCTTACTTTTCTTTCGACGATATTCACAGTGCTTTAGAAAAGTACTGCCAGCAATATGATGAAGATTTGAAAGATGGAACTATAAAAAAAGAGCAAGAAATTGCTATGAGTAAACCTCTTTTTGATTACTTTGCAAACCTCTCTGTTAAGAAAAACGAAAGAACAATAAAAATATTTGAGGAAATACAAAATACGCATAAAAACGTTTTGCCTGTATTAAAAAAATACAAAGGAATCAATAAAGAAAAACTCAAAAGCAAACAGAACGAAGTAGAAAAGATAAAACACTATCTTGATTCTTTGATGGAGTTGCTAGATTTTTTAAAACCTCTGCATTTTCAACTCAAAAAGAAAGATAAAAAACAAGCCGAAATATACGAGAAAGATGGAGGGTTTTACAGTAAGTTTGACGAATTATACAAAAAAATTTGTGACATTATTCCCATATACAACAAAACACGTAACTACTTTACTAAAAAACCTTTCAGTGCAGAAAAATACAAATTAAATTTTGAAAACCAACAACTTGGAGATGGTTGGGACAAGAGTAAGGAAAAAGATAACGCCTGTATAATATTCATTAAAGATAATCGGTATTATTTAGGGATAATGGACAAACATGATAGAACTTTGTTTGATGAAGATAGGATTAATAAATATAAAAGAAAAAACCAAAAAACAATAGACAAGTGTTATAAAAAGATGATTTATAAGCAGGTAGCAGATCCTAGTAAGGATATTCAGAACCTCATTGAGATTAATGGTAATTTTGTAAGAAAGACAAAAAAACTTGACGAACTTAAAAAGGAAAATATCCCTGAAATCTACAGGATTAAAAAATCAGAATCCTATTCTACTAAAGGCCCCAATTTCAAAAAAGAAGACCTTAATATTTTTATTGATTACTATAAAGAAGCTGCAAAACATTACTGGGATTGGTGTAAATTTTATTTCTATCCCACTAAAGATTATGAAACCTTTAAGGATTTTACTGATCATATAAAAGAACAAGCTTACAAAATCACTTTTGAATATATCTCCGGTGATTACATTCATAAGTTGGTAGAAGATGGAAAACTTTATCTCTTCGAAATTTACAGTAAGGACTTTTCGCCCAATTCGAATGGAAAACCTAATTTGCACACGTATTATTGGAAGGCCCTGTTCGACGATGATAATTTAAAGAACGTAGTATATAAACTTAATGGTAATGCTAATATGTTTTATCGCAAAGCCTCTATTCAGTATTCCGATAAAACATGGCGAGAGGGACACCATGCAAATGACCCCAAAAAGAAACAACAATACCCAATTATCAAAGACAGACGCTACGCTAAAAACTCTTACTTTTTCCATGTGTCCGTAACGTGTAATTTTAAGAATGGAAAAGTATTTAAATTCAATGACAAAGTCAATGAATTCCTTAAAGCAAATAAGGATGTAAATATTATCGGTATTGACAGAGGAGAGAGGCATTTAGCCTATTACACGGTTATTAGTAAAGAAGGAAAGATATTAGAGCAAGGAAGTTTCAACAATCCTTTTAACAGTAAGGACTATCACAAGCTTTTAGACCAGCGAGAAAAAGATAGAGATAAAGCAAGAAAGTCATGGAAAACGATTGAAAAAATCAAAGACTTAAAAGAAGGTTATTTATCTCAAGTCATACACAAAACAGCTAATCTTATAATCAATCATAATGCTATAGTAGTATTTGAGGATTTGAATTATGGTTTTAAGAAAGGTCGTTTTAAAATAGAAAAGCAGGTTTACCAAAAATTAGAAAAAAAGCTTATAGATAAACTTAACTACCTTGTGTTTAAGGACAGATGTCCAAACGAGGTTGGAGGATTGATGAATGCTTTGCAATTGACTGCTCCGTTTAAAAGTTTTAGGGAATTGGGAAAACAAACAGGTTTAATTTTTTATGTGTCCCCCGGCTACACTTCCAACGTTTGTCCTGTAACGGGTTTTGTCGACCTGCTCCGTCCAAAGTATAAAACAATTAAGGAATCTCAGGGCTTTTTCAAAAAATTCAAAAAAATATGCTTCAACAAAAATGAAGAATACTTTGAGTTTCATTTTAATTACAATGGATTTACAAAGAAAGCCGAAGGAAGCAAACAGGATTGGGTAGTGTACAGTAATGGGAAACGTTTGGAAAATGTTAAAGAGAAAAATGGTCAATGGAAAACCCAAGAAATCGATTTGACTAAATGCATAAAAAAACTGTTCAGGGAGTACTCTGTTAATTTAAAAAGTGAAAAATGTTTAATCGATCAGATCATTCAAGAAAATGACAGTAATTTTTTCAAATCCTTGATTCGATTTCTTAAACTGACTCTACAGATGCGTAACAGTAGAATAAAAACAGATGAGGACTGGATAATCTCACCTGTAAAAAACAAGGATGGTGGTTTTTTTGATTCTCGTAATGCAGATGATTCTATGCCAAAAAACGCAGATGCCAATGGAGCATATCACATCGGACTCAAAGGGTTAATGATGCTTGAACAACTTCGCAAAGACAAAAGACCATATTTGAACAACAAGGATTGGTTTAATTTTAAACAAGACATGTTACCTAAATAAAATGAACAGAGATAATCATACAACGCTCACTTTAAAAGATAACCCATATCAATACACCCGTGCCATTCGTTTTAGAACCAAACCTCAAAGGCAAAGCAAGTGCTTTAAAGACAGGACCAACAGGGACGTATCCAAAAATAATCTGCCAGAATTGACTGAGTTATTATTAGAATCACATACAAAACTGACATCCCTGTTTTACGTAAGAACAAAAGATGGTCAATCAGTTTTCAATAAAAAACTGTCCGTCAATAAGGTATGGTTGAAAAACTGGCATAAAGATGTTTTCTATGCGTCGATTAGGCTGGCAAACAAAAAACAGAACAGGTATTTCCTTTGGGAACTGAAAGAACTGCATCCAAAGTTTAAAGAATGGCTTGATGAGTGGAAAAAATACATTAAACGACTCAAAGAGGCTTCTGAAAACCCCTCGCACTCTCGGGTGCGCCGCAGTGACGTTGCCAGCATTATATCTGTGCTATTGAACAGAACAAAACTGGACTATATCAGTGATCTTTTAAGAGAGGTTCACTCAAAATATGTAGGTCTGGACAAAAAAATAGAGACATTAAGAACGACCCTGCAAGAGGTCAGGGAAAAACTGAAGGAAGCGGAAGAACATTATCTTCCATCTCAATCTTCCGGCATTGAAATAGCCAGAACCAGTTTCAATTACTACACCGTAAATAAAAAACCCAAGGATTACGATACACAACTTAACATGGCGAAAAAGAAGAAAGATAAAGATGGATTTACAACCATAAAGGCAGGCAATTACGTTTGGGAAAAAATAAAAACTGACAAGGACAAGAGAATATTTACCTTCAGAAGTGACCAAGAGAAAGAGTGGATAAAAAGATACATAGAAAAAAACCTACAGAATAATCTCGACGCTGACATTACTCTTTCATTAGATCAAACTTACTCTGCGATGAAAGCCTTCAAAGCAGAACAAAAGAGTATTTTTAACGAAATTATGACCCATATTGCCAGTAAACGGGGCAGCAGCTATAAATCTCGCAATGATGATCATTTACTAAAAGGATACGACTTCAGCTATCGCACTTTTAATCAGGAAAGTATCAACAAAATGTTTTCACTATTCGAACTTAAACCAAAAGATAAAAGAATGTATGATGAATTTATGGAGTTAACTAAAAACATTCAACAACGAGACAATAAGAAGCAACGAGGAAAATTATTCTTTTTTGGTAAAGATTGTTACTTTAAGAAGTACCGCGATTTCTGCCAGAATTACAGAAAGGTCGCTCAAGAACGAGGAAGGTTGATCGCTCAAATCAAGGGCATTGAAAAAGAAAAGCAGGATGCAGAACAAACAAGCTATTGGAGTTTGTTCTATGTAAACAATGACAGTAAACAGCTGTGGCTTATACCAAAAGATAAGATGCAGAGAGCAAGAGATTTCTATGACAGCCTCTGTAACAAACAAGGCAAAAATTACAAAACAGAAAACACGCAATATTTGTGCTGTTTTGTATCTCTGACAACGCGTGCACTACACAAACTCTGCTTTGCCGAACAGAGTTCCTTTGTAAAAGGAATGCCAAACAAGCTAAAAGAGTTACAAAAATCTGCCAAAACATTCAAAACAGATGGTAATGAGAGAAAACTTAAAGCCAAACATCAAAAACAACTTAAGCTATACAAGGAACTATTGCAAGACGGTTATGCTGAAGACGCCCTGGAACTTGGAGATTTTGATTTAACAAATATTCTTAAGGCAAAAAATTTAGAAGAATTTGAAAAATCTCTGGAAGATGCCTGTTATAAAATCAAGAGAATAAACCTTAACAAAGATGATGAACTTCGCTTTCTAAAGGATTTTGATGTAACGGTCCTGGGGATCAGTTCCTACGACTTGGAGGGAAGAAATAAATTCAGTGATAAGAGATATCATACCGAGTTATGGCAAGCATTCTGGGACGGTCTTGACAATCCAGAACAAACGGAAATAAAGGGCTTTAAGCTGGGAAAGGTTCGCTTAAACCCTGAAGTAAAAATCCGTTATCGCAAAACCGACAACGAACTAAAAGAATATTTTAAGAAAAGGCATTTTGACAATTCATTCAAGCATCGAAGATTAGAAGAGCAATTCACTGCAGGTTTTACCCTGGCACTGAACGCTGGCAAAAAATATGAGGAACTTGCCTTTAGTAAACCGGAAGAGATTGTAGATAAAATCAATGACTTCAACAACAGATTGAACAACGAGATGAATTTCAAGACAGCTTGGAAATATGGAATTGACCGTGGTAATATTGAACTTGCAACTCTATGTCTTGTCAGGTTTAATCCCGATAATGAAGTCTATGAGGAGAAAGGTAAAAAAATTGTAAAGCCATTCTTCCCCCGCGGTGAGAAAGACATAAAATGCTACACTTTGAAGGACTATGACCGCTCAGAACGGTACACGACAAAACAAGGTGAAACCAGATTGCGCAAGGCAATTAATAACCTATCTTACTTCATTGACGATGAGAAACTTTTTAGTATGGAAACCGTTTCCTGTCTAGATCTTACCACCGCTAAGGTAATTAAGGGAAAGATCGTAACAAACGGCGATGTAATGACCTATCTCAAACTCAAAAAAACGGCAGGAAAACGGAAACTGTATGAATTTAAACATGAAATAGAAAAAGATTCAAAACTTGAGTGGAGTATCAAGGAAGATGGAAAAGATAAACAAAAAATACCCGAGGGTGTATTGAATATAAAAACCCACGGCGGTGAAAAAACCATTTACTGGTATCAGAAAAAATACAGTAAAATTCTCTCAAAAGAGAGAATAGAAACGGATTTTAACCGTTACCTCAATGAACTACTGAATGCAGACCACAGACACACACCCACGATCCTGCAGATTAATAACTTGAGAGATGCTATCACCGCTAATATGGTTGGGGTAATCTGCCACCTGCAAAAAACCTATCCGGGTTTCGTTATATTAGAGGATTTAAGTTCAAAAACTGTTGAAACACATTTTGCCGAACACAACGAGAATATCAGTCGCAGGTTAGAAAATGCCCTCTATAACAAGTTCCAAACCCTTGGATTAGTTCCTCCACACGTCAAGGACATTATCCGCTTGAGAGAAGATATTAGAAAAAAACAAAACAACAATAAAAAACAACAGCAAGGACAAGAAGGTTCTATCCGGTCTTCACAAATTGGAACCATCATCTTTACGGATGAAACTAATACCAGCAAGAACTGCCCTTACTGCGAGGAAAAACAAAACCGAAAAGAAGGAGTGGACGAAAAATTTCAACAGCATCGATTTATCTGCGGTGACGGGTGTCCTTGCGGTTTTGATACCTATCATTTCAAAGGCGAACAAGACAAGGTACCAGATCATAAACCGGAGGTAGATACTGCTTCCTATAAAAGCGAGTTTAATCTATTCCAAAAGATAGATGACCCCGACAAGGTAGCAGCATACAACGTTGCCAAGAAAATCAAAACATCCAGGGAAATTGGAAAAATGAAAAATCCCTTGGAACAACCGTCACAATAATAAGAT
The DNA here is from genome assembly GCA_965215275.1 of Thermodesulfobacteriota bacterium. Lineage (GTDB taxonomy): Bacteria > Desulfobacterota_D > UBA1144 > Nemesobacterales > JAJCZQ01 > CAZUNK01. Next base: position 6,185 of record OZ244044.1, on the reverse strand, counting down.
AAAAACAAAAGTTCGAATAAAAAAACAGTATTGGAAAATTACATTCCTATATCTTTCCTAAACGATTTTATCTTTTGCCCCCGTTCTATCTACTTTCACCAACTTTACGGCAAACGGGAACAACTGATCTATCAAGACAGACCTCAAATTGAAGGTAGACAAGCCCATGAAACTATTGATACCAAAACATATAGTACAAGGAAAAACATTTTACAGGGTATTTCGGTTTATTCGGAACTTTACAAGCTGCATGGAAAGATTGACATCTTTGATGAGGAAGAAGGTTTGCTTACGGAACGCAAAAAACTTATCAAAAACATTTACGATGGTTACATATTTCAGCTTTACGCACAGTATCACTGTCTGACAGAGATGGGTTACCAAGTCAGGAAATTACGTTTATACAGCATGGATACAAATAAAAGTTATCCAGTTCATTTACCAAGAGACGATAAACCCATGCAGGAAAAATTCGCAGAACTGATCCAAGATATCAATCTTTACAATCTGACAGACCCGTTTCAACCAAATCCCAATAAATGTGCCAAGTGTATATACGCGAATTTTTGCGATAAAAAACCCGAGATATGATGAGTTTACCGGATTTTATGGAAAAACAGGTAGTGTTTATTTTTACAAGCAAGGGAGAAAGATTAAATTTCGCAAACGATAATCTCGTTGTAAAAAATAAAGAAGATAAGATCGTTCATCAATCAACTTGCTACAGTCTGTTTGCTGTTTTCATAGTAGGTAATGCAACCATTACATCAGGTTTGCTTCAGCGTGCTGAAAAATTCGGTTTCACGCTCATTTTTATGACCAATGGACTGCGTGTATACGGAATATGGGAAGCAAAAACGGAGGGAAATTTTCTCCTGAGAGAAAAACAGTACAGTTACTCGTCGCTTTACATTGCCAAGCACCTGATAAGGAACAAAATAAACAACCAAAAGTTTTTACTCAAAAAGTCCCGTAATAAAAACAATCAAGCAAAGGAAACTATAGCAAGATTGGAGGAATATATCTCACGCATTGCCGAAGACAAATTGGAACTGAAAGAAATTTTAGGTTTCGAGGGAATTGCTTCCAGAGAATACTTCAAGATACTTTTCAAAAACTGTAATTGGACAGTTCGTAGACCAAGAGTTAAACACGATCCGATCAATTCACTTCAGGATACCGGTTACACATTTTTGTTTAATTTAATTGAAAGTCTTTTAAACCTTTACGGTTTTGACATCTACAAAGGCGTTTACCATCAGTGTTTTTACCAGAGAAAATCTTTGGTGTGCGATATTGTAGAACCTTTCCGACCGATTATTGACGCCCGTATAAAAAAGGCATACTCCCTCGGTCAGATAAAAGAAGAGGATTTTACCATTGTAAACAAACAATACCGCATTTTCGGTAAACCCGGCAAACCATACATAGAATGGTTGTTAAAAGAAATATTGAGTTACAGAAAACCCATGTTCCTTTTCATACAGCAGTATTACAGATGTTTTGTTCGCGAAAAATCAATAGAGGAATACCCGGTTTTTCTTCTTTCAGATCAATAAAATGCTGATTGTTTCATATGATATAAGCGATGATAAGATACGAGGGAAACTATCCAGATTTTTAAGCAAGTTTGGCTATCGTTTACAATATTCCGTCTTTCAAATTAGAAATAGTGACAGAATGTTGAATAACATCATATCTGAGATAGAAGGTAAATTTAGCCGTCATTTTTCTCAAAAGGACAGTGTTGTTATCTTTATTCTCAGTAAAAACTGTAAGCAGTTGAAGTTTGGATATGCAAAGAACAATGACGAAAACTTGATATTTATTGATTGAATCTCTATAATTACTCGCAATACATAAGTTCTTTGACAAACTGTAAATCTTGGTCTTAATATCGTTAGGTGTCATAATTCCTGTAAAATAAAGTGTTTAATTCAAGTATTTCAGGTCATCTTGCACAAAAAAGAGGCATATTCAGGTCGTTTGGCAAAGTTATCGGTCTAAGATGGCCTAACAATTTCTACTGTTGTAGATAAACAGTTTAAAAGCTTCAGGCCTGCTCAGTCTAAGATGGCCTAACAATTTCTACTGTTGTAGATAGTGTGTAAATCACTGAGTACCTTATAATCAGTCTAAGATGGCCTAACAATTTCTACTGTTGTAGATTAAGCCCCTCGTCCATGTATACATCCATGTCTAAGATGGCCTAACAATTTCTACTGTTGTAGATCTGTATAAAAATCCAAAGCCTCGTCCCTGTGTCTAAGATGGCCTAACAATTTCTACTGTTGTAGATAAGCTTTACAATGTACATGATGCTGTCCCGTCTAAGATGGCCTAACAATTTCTACTGTTGTAGATTACTTTAATCTAATAACATACTTCATGATGGTCTAAGATGGCCTAACAATTTCTACTGTTGTAGATACAATAATCGTTATTATTATTACATAATATGTCTAAGATGGCCTAACAATTTCTACTGTTGTAGATTAAGTATGATACCCCAGCCATTTTTATGAGTCTAAGATGGCCTAACAATTTCTACTGTTGTAGATATGATAATCGGCGCCGCGGTAGTTTTAGTCTAAGATGGCCTAACAATTTCTACTGTTGTAGATCTGCGACTTCCTTTAGTGGAGATCCTTCCCTGTCTAAGATGGCCTAACAATTTCTACTGTTGTAGATAAAAAGCCTAAATGCTTCAGGCCTGCTCAGTCTAAGATGGCCTAACAATTTCTACTGTTGTAGATTTCACTAATCGCCTCATTTTGATACGCTTGTCTAAGATGGCCTAACAATTTCTACTGTTGTAGATGTGATATTGCTTACTATGATAAGCACCGTCTAAGATGGCCTAACAATTTCTACTGTTGTAGATTAAGTGAGCTGTTTTATCTGCTCCACTCATGTCTAAGATGGCCTAACAATTTCTACTGTTGTAGATTTCCAAGTTGCCGCTATCAGTAATACAGCGTCTAAGATGGCCTAACAATTTCTACTGTTGTAGATATGCTTATATTCGGCTATAGCATCATTTTGAGTCTAAGATGGCCTAACAATTTCTACTGTTGTAGATGCAAACAATTCACGCATATTTTTACTAAAGTCTAAGATGGCCTAACAATTTCTACTGTTGTAGATAGTTCAGCTTTAGCTTGTTGTTTATATTCAGTCTAAGATGGCCTAACAATTTCTACTGTTGTAGATGTATGAGTATCATTCATACTGGCAGGGTTAGGTCTAAGATGGCCTAACAATTTCTACTGTTGTAGATATGAGCTGGTTTACTTATTTGGCTGGGCATGTCTAAGATGGCCTAACAATTTCTACTGTTGTAGATTCGTGAAATATACATACTCAATTTTATTGTCTAAGATGGCCTAACAATTTCTACTGTTGTAGATTAAATAATATCGTGTGGACCCGTACAAGCGCCGTCTAAGATGGCCTAACAATTTCTACTGTTGTAGATTATTATAATCGTCACTTCCATCGATATTCAGTCTAAGATGGCCTAACAATTTCTACTGTTGTAGATATAGTCCATTACTTACTACCTCCTTTTTATGTCTAAGATGGCCTAACAATTTCTACTGTTGTAGATATCGCTTACATACAATTTACCTGTTTTATCGTCTAAGATGGCCTAACAATTTCTACTGTTGTAGATATCGCTTACATACAATTTACCTGTTTTATCGTCTAAGATGGCCTAACAATTTCTACTGTTGTAGATTACAGAACTTTCTTAGTTCCTCGATAGAACGTCTAAGATGGCCTAACAATTTCTACTGTTGTAGATAGCTGAAAGAAGAGGTCCACAGGATCGTAGAGTCTAAGATGGCCTAACAATTTCTACTGTTGTAGATTAACGATCTGCTCTTTTATCGCCTTCCGGGTCTAAGATGGCCTAACAATTTCTACTGTTGTAGATCTGATATACAGTTTACCTGTTTTTTTATGTCTAAGATGGCCTAACAATTTCTACTGTTGTAGATCTGCCTTTACGCAACATTATGCCCCAGCGTCTAAGATGGCCTAACAATTTCTACTGTTGTAGATATTTTTTGACTGTTTAGCCATTGTGTTTTGTCTAAGATGGCCTAACAATTTCTACTGTTGTAGATCGGGGAAAATAGTTTACTTGACTTTGTTATGTCTAAGATGGCCTAACAATTTCTACTGTTGTAGATTGATAAGCACCTGAAACCCCAGCTGTTTTTTAGTCTAAGATGGCCTAACAATTTCTACTGTTGTAGATTTAAATAAAGTTTCTGTTACAGAAGTAAAGTCTAAGATGGCCTAACAATTTCTACTGTTGTAGATTACAAAGCTCTCTGGGATTGTCTAATGTGTCTAAGATGGCCTAACAATTTCTACTGTTGTAGATTCGTGAGTACTGGCCATACTGTCAGGGTGTCTAAGATGGCCTAACAATTTCTACTGTTGTAGATATTAATTCTTTTTTATCAATATCATATTTACGTCTAAGATGGCCTAACAATTTCTACTGTTGTAGATTGCCTAACTTTTCGCAAGCCTTTTCAAATGTCTAAGATGGCCTAACAATTTCTACTGTTGTAGATATGCTCAATAGGTTCTGGATGAATGGCGAGTCTAAGATGGCCTAACAATTTCTACTGTTGTAGATTGCTGATTCAGTTAATACTACTCATCTTGAGTCTAAGATGGCCTAACAATTTCTACTGTTGTAGATAGTAACTCCCCTCGTGTTTCACCTTCAGGTCTAAGATGGCCTAACAATTTCTACTGTTGTAGATAGGGACTTACAGCTGGGATAAATTGTGGAGTCTAAGATGGCCTAACAATTTCTACTGTTGTAGATAGCAACTCGCATGAAAACGCTTATAATCGGTCTAAGATGGCCTAACAATTTCTACTGTTGTAGATAATTTCCCTGCGTATCATATACAGCTCGCGTCTAAGATGGCCTAACAATTTCTACTGTTGTAGATTTATCGTCGTTCCCCAAGTACGAATACCGTCTAAGATGGCCTAACAATTTCTACTGTTGTAGATTTGCTGTTGCAAGCAATACCTAACTCATGTCTAAGATGGCCTAACAATTTCTACTGTTGTAGATTATCACGATAATCACAGTTTGTAAGTTCGGGTCTAAGATGGCCTAACAATTTCTACTGTTGTAGATATAAAAGGACTTTGTTATATTGTCGACAGTCTAAGATGGCCTAACAATTTCTACTGTTGTAGATATTTATCCGGACAGCTATAACATCAAGAGGTCTAAGATGGCCTAACAATTTCTACTGTTGTAGATTTGGACTTAATGTAGAGTCACTCAACCTTGTCTAAGATGGCCTAACAATTTCTACTGTTGTAGATTTTCAAGCGAGCAGCGTCATTGACGGGTCTAAGATGGCCTAACAATTTCTACTGTTGTAGATCTCATTATAATTACCTATATTTTTGGCTGTCTAAGATGGCCTAACAATTTCTACTGTTGTAGATACGTGATCATCCAGATTGTACGATCTCCTGTCTAAGATGGCCTAACAATTTCTACTGTTGTAGATACTTAAACAGCGAAAACCCCAACTGTTTTGTCTAAGATGGCCTAACAATTTCTACTGTTGTAGATTCCCAGCTGTTCTTTCAAATTAAATGGAAGTCTAAGATGGCCTAACAATTTCTACTGTTGTAGATAGACAGGAATTTACACTATAAAATTTGTGTCTAAGATGGCCTAACAATTTCTACTGTTGTAGATCAAATCTTTTAGGATACCAAAACTGGTAATGTCTAAGATGGCCTAACAATTTCTACTGTTGTAGATCCCCTGTATGTCTGTCCAGTAGCTCTGCAAGTCTAAGATGGCCTAACAATTTCTACTGTTGTAGATCGTAGCATAATACCCCAGCCATTTTTGTGAGTCTAAGATGGCCTAACAATTTCTACTGTTGTAGATTTTTACTGATTTAGCCATTATATTTACCGTCTAAGATGGCCTAACAATTTCTACTGTTGTAGATTAACTTATCTAAACCTAACGAAGTTTCATGTCTAAGATGGCCTAACAATTTCTACTGTTGTAGATTATATTATCTTTATAATACTGTTTTTTGGTCTAAGATGGCCTAACAATTTCTACTGTTGTAGATTCTTTAATTGCTTTACTATTCAGCCACGGTCTAAGATGG